>NZ_STFG01000009.1 GCF_004833285.1 Lampropedia puyangensis | reverse complement strand
GGTTTCGTACGTTCGAACTTACCTTTTGCCATTTCAATTTCCTTTGAGATTAAAGAACATGCCCGTGTTGAGATTTTTAGGTCTGCATGCAACTGCCTCTAAATCCACCCACAAGGCGAAGTGGAAAGCGCTGCATCGCAGACCGCCCGCTCACGCTATTGCGCGCAAGCGAGCAAGGAAAGCATTACTTGGCGCGTGCTGCAACGATAGCATCTGCCACGTTCTTAGGCGCTTCAGCGTAGTGCTTGAATTCCATGGTGTAGCTGGCACGGCCTTGAGACATGGAACGCAACTGTGTTGCATAACCAAACATCTCAGACAGCGGAACTTCAGCCTTAATGGCTTGACCGCCACCAATCATGGCTTCCATACCCTGCACCATACCGCGGCGGGATGACAAGTCACCCATCACGTTACCAGCGTAATCGTCAGGTGTTTCCACTTCAACGGCCATCATAGGCTCGAGAATCACAGGCTGGGCTTTACGGGCACCTTCCTTGAAACCGAAGATAGCGGCCATCTTGAACGCTTGCTCGGACGAGTCCACATCGTGGTAGGAACCGAATGTCAAACGCACTTTCACGTCCACCACTGGGTAGCCAGCCAACACACCGGAAGTCAGGGCTTCGATCACGCCCTTTTCAACCGCAGGGATGTACTCACGTGGAACCACACCGCCCTTGATTTCGTCAACGAACTCAAAGCCTTTACCAGGCTCTTGTGGCTCAATCGTGAAGACCACGTGACCGTACTGACCTTTACCACCAGACTGGCGCACGAACTTGCCGTCCACATCGGTAACTGTCTTGCGAATGGTCTCACGGTAAGCCACCTGAGGCTTACCTACGTTGGCTTCCACACCGAATTCGCGCTTCATGCGGTCAACGATGATGTCCAAGTGCAATTCGCCCATACCAGCAATAATTGTCTGGCCAGACTCTTCATCAGTGCGCACACGGAAGGATGGATCCTCAGAAGCCAAGCGGTTCAGGGCAATACCCATCTTCTCTTGGTCAGCCTTGGTTTTTGGTTCCACAGCCTGCGCAATCACTGGCTCAGGGAACTCCATGCGCTCCAAAGTCACGATGGCAGCAGGATCACACAGCGTTTCACCGGTAGTCACATCTTTCAGGCCCACGCAAGCAGCGATATCGCCAGCGCGCAGCTCTTCGATTTCGATACGGTCATTGGCGTGCATCTGCACGATACGACCAATACGCTCTTTCTTGCCTTTCACGGAGTTGTACACCGTGTCGCCCTTTTGCAGAACACCGGAATACACACGCACGAAAGTCAACTGACCCACGAACTGGTCGGTCATCATCTTGAACGCCAATGCAGAGAATTTCTCGTCATCGGAAGCCTTGCGGGAAGTCGGTTGCTCGTCGTCATCCACACCAGCAACAGGTGGAATATCCAGCGGCGAAGGCAGCAGTTCAATCACAGCATCGAGCATGCGTTGCACACCCTTGTTCTTGAACGCAGAGCCGCACAGCATGGGGTGAATTTCACCAGCCAAAGTACGTGCACGCAAGCCTGCAACAATGTCTTTCTCAGACAAGTCACCTTCTTCCAGGTACTTGTTCATCAGGTCTTCCGAAGCTTCGGCTGCGGATTCGACCATTTTTTCACGCCATTCCTTGGCGGTTTCCACCAAGTCAGCAGGAATGTCAACGTAGTCGAACTTCATACCCTGAGAAGCGTCATCCCAGAGGATGCCCTTCATCTTCAGCAAATCGACCACGCCTTTGAATTGGTCTTCAGCACCAATCGGGATCACGATCGGCACGGGATTGGCCTTCAGACGGTCCACCATCATTTGGCGCACGCGGAAGAAGTTGGCACCGATACGGTCCATCTTGTTCACGAACGCGATACGTGGCACTTTGTACTTGTTAGCCTGACGCCAAACAGTTTCAGACTGAGGCTGCACACCGCCCACAGAGTCATACACCATCACCGCACCATCCAGCACACGCATGGAACGTTCGACTTCAATCGTGAAGTCCACGTGGCCGGGGGTATCAATCACGTTAATACGGTGCTCTGGGAACGAGCCATCCATACCCTTCCAGAACGTACTCACAGCAGCAGAGGTAATGGTAATACCACGCTCTTGCTCTTGCTCCATCCAGTCGGTTGTTGCAGCACCGTCATGCACCTCACCGAGTTTGTGCGACAAACCGGTGTAAAACAAAATACGCTCAGTCGTTGTCGTTTTACCAGCATCAATGTGAGCAGAGATACCGATATTGCGATAACGCTCAATAGGGGTCTTGCGAGCCATTTTTCAATACTCCATGAACAACCAAAAGCCCGCCTGTGAATTTGATACAGGTCGGGCTCGCGGCCGCAATTACAAATTGGTTTAGAAACGGAAGTGGCTGAATGCCTTGTTGGCTTCGGCCATACGGTGGACTTCATCGCGCTTGCGCATAGCACCACCACGGCCTTCAGTTGCTTCAATCAGCTCATTAGCCAAGCGCTGAGCCATCGATTTTTCGCTGCGTTTACGAGCGGCTTCCTTAATCCAGCGCATGGACAAAGCCAAACGACGGACTGGACGCACTTCAACTGGCACCTGGTAGTTAGCACCACCAACGCGGCGGGACTTCACTTCCACGATAGGCTTGACGTTGTTGATGGCAGTTGTAAACACTTCCAGCGCATCTTTGTCTTTTTGCTTCTCACCAATGATGTCCAAGGCACCATAAATGATGCGCTCGGCCACCGCTTTTTTGCCGCCTTCCATGATCACGTTCATGAATTTGGACAGCTCTACATTACCGAATTTTGGATCCGGCAGAATCTCACGTTTGGGAACTTCGCGACGACGTGGCATTTTTCACCTCAAATAATTTGCTTCAGTTGGCTCGCGCCATACAGGGCCATACGGGCACTGCACTTACTCGACCCGAATCAGGATGACTCTTTGGGTCACTACGCCCATCCGCTCGTCAAAACAGACAGACACCGTAAAACAAAACTGTGACAAAACCGGGACAGTCTTTCTGACCTCCGGAAAAAACGAAAGCGATTAGGCTTTCTTAGGACGCTTAGCACCATACTTGGAACGGGATTGCTTGCGATCTTTCACGCCTTGCAAGTCCAGCGAACCGCGCACGATGTGGTAACGCACACCAGGCAAATCCTTCACACGACCACCGCGAACCAGCACCACGCTGTGTTCCTGCAGGTTGTGACCTTCACCACCGATATACGAAATCACTTCAAAACCGTTGGTCAGGCGCACTTTGGCAACCTTACGCAAAGCGGAGTTTGGTTTTTTCGGAGTTGTTGTGTACACACGAGTGCAAACGCCACGGCGTTGTGGACACTCTTCCATCGCAGGGCTCTTAGACTTAACAGTCTCAACAGAGCGCCCTTGACGGACTAACTGATTGATTGTTGGCATTGAATCGAGTTCCTAAACGTGATTTCAAAAACATGGGCCAAGCTCACACCAAGCCCTACTTTCATTACCACCAAATACTTGGAGACAATAAAAGCATCTCCCCCATCCAAAAGGTGGGAAAGCTCTCCATTATCCCATGACTTTGCAAAGCAGGCAAGCTAGTGCAACACCCTTACGGACATGAAGACGCTTGGCTGTCGCACTCGTGCGACGCACCCTGCTCATGCCATCGCCATTAAGGATGCATTTCCCCCAGCCGCTGCTGTATTAGTACTCACAGCCCGCTCAATAACCAAACGTTCAAGTGCAATCGTAGTGCATCCGGGCTCCAGGCACTCCACAGCCACAATAGCGCCTTCACGTTGCGCCAATTGCTGCTGTACTGAAAGCAGTGCTTCTCTTGTTCCATGCAGTAATGCCAAGTCAAAAGACACTTCATTAGCATGCCACGACTGAACCAGCTTGACGCGGCCTCGCACCAGAGCAGGCAACCGCTCCCATAATGCACGCCATTGCGCTGGCCACGCTGCTTGACTTCCAACCAGGACAATAGCCGCCAATTGAATCAGCAAATCTGACTCGTGCTCAGCCAAACACAAAACGCGCTCTCGCGGCACCAATCTATAGCAATTGCCCTCTCCAGTTGGCCCCGTCAACTCCTCCTGCCAACGCGTAGGAAGACGTTCTGATAGAGCTTCCCACGCATGGACTTGCTGCACGTCCAATGCAGTGCCCCAAGCCCGGTAGGCCTCCCACACTTCTTTGTGCATCGCCTGCAAAGCAGTATTTGCCGCACCATTTATTGTGCTGTCATTGGCCCCCTCCCGACTTGCCATGATCATCCCTAGTACCCGATACGGCGCTTGAGCTAAAAGGCGGTGCAGGTACAAAGGGCCGCCAGCTTTTGGCCCCGTGCCGGAAAGGCCTTCCCCACCAAAAGGTTGCACACCAACCACCGCCCCGACCATGTTGCGATTCACATATACGTTTCCTGCTTCTGCGGTCTGGACAACTTGCGCAACCGTTTCATCGATGCGGGTATGTACCCCCAAGGTCAAGCCATAACCGGTCTCATTGATTTGTGTAATCAATTCCCCCAGATCTTCTCGTCGGTAGCGCAAGAAGTGGACAACAGGACCAAACACCTCTCGTTTCAACTCACTAATATGGTTGATCTCTATGACAGTAGGCAACACAAACGTACCATCACGCAAACAGCCTTCTTCGTCCTGAAGCACGCGGTTTGCACGGTGCACGCGTTTACCAATGGCGCGCATGGACTCAATGTGCTGCTCAATCACCTGCTTGGCCTGCACATCAATCACTGGCCCCACATCATTTGCCAGCACCGCCGGGTTGCCTACACGCAACTCAGCCATTGCGCCCAACAACATTTCCAGCACACGATCGGCCACATCTTCTTGCACGCAAAGCACGCGCAAAGCAGAGCAACGCTGGCCTGCGCTATCAAATGCCGAACTGAGCACATCGCCCACCACCTGCTCCACCAGAGCCGAGGAGTCAACAATCATCGCGTTTTGCCCCCCCGTTTCGGCAATCAAGGCAATAGAGCGGCCATTGAGGCCCACACGATCGGCCACATTGCGCTGAAGCAAATGCGCCACTTCCGTCGAACCAGTAAACAACACCCCTTGCACACGGGCATCGGCAACCAATTGGGCCCCCACTGTGCCACCAGCGCCAGGCAGTAATTGCACCACGGCCTTGGGCACCCCAGCTCGCCACAGCGCACGCACCGCCTCTGCAGCAATCAATGGAGTTTGCTCCGCCGGTTTAGCCAAGACCACATTGCCTGCAGCCAAAGAAGCGGACACTTGCCCCAAAAAAATCGCCAACGGAAAGTTCCAAGGACTAATGCACACCACCGGCCCCAGAGGTTTGTGTATTGCGTTCTCAAAGGTCTGCCCGACTTGATGGCCGTAATAACGCAAAAAATCCACCGCCTCGCGGACTTCAGCAATCGCATTGGACGCTGTCTTGCCTGCCTCACGCATCAAAATGCCCATCAAACGCGGCATATCTTCTTCCAATTGATCTGCCGCTCGCAACAGCATCTGCGCCCGTGCCTGTGCAGGTGTTGCTGCCCAGCTCTGCGCCGCAGCCTGCGCGCCATCAAGCGCATACCGAACATCCTCAACGGTTGCATCACGCACAAATCCCACCACATCACGGTGATTCGCTGGATTTAACACAGGCTGCATGTCTACGCTGCCAGCGGGCACCGACGAACGGCCTATAGCAGTCGCTTCCGCCAAAAGTGGCTCAGCTATCACAGGCATTTGCGCTCCAGCCACCAAATCCTGCTGCAATTGCTGCAGGCTATGCTCGTCGGCCAAGTCAAGGCCGCGCGAATTCACCCGCAATGCACCATACAAGTGACGCGGTAAAGGAATGGCTGGATGCGGCAAACCCAGCGCTCCCTCAGTCTGCGCAAACCCATCGATCGTCACAACGGGGTCCTGAACCAAATCAGCAATCGGAATGTGCTGATCTGCGATGCGGTTCACAAAAGAGGTATTGGCTCCGTTTTCCAGTAAGCGTCGCACCAGATAAGCCAGTAAGGTTTCGTGCGTACCTACTGGTGCATAAATACGGCAAGGTCGTCCCAATTGCCCCTCTACCTCCGCACCAACAACCTGTTCATACAATGATTCGCCCATGCCGTGCAAACATTGGAACTCGTATTGTCCGGGGTAATAGTTAGCAGGATTAGCCAACGTATAGATCGCGGCCAATGAATGGGCGTTGTGCGTGGCAAACTGCGGATAAATCGCATCAGGCTCGGCCAGCAATTTGCGTGCGCAGTGCAGATACGATGCATCGGTATAGGGCTTGCGTGTATAGACTGGATAGCCGCTTTGGCCATCAACCTGCGCACGCTTGATTTCGGAATCCCAATACGCGCCTTTGACCAAACGCACCATCAAACGCCGTTGGCTGCGCTTGGCCAAATCAACCAAATAGTCGATCACATATGGGCAGCGTTTTTGGTAAGCCTGAATCACAAAACCAAGGCCCTGCCAACCTTGCAACTGCGGCTCATGCGCCAACAGCTCCAGCAAATCTAGCGAAATTTCTAGCCGATCTGCCTCTTCGGCATCGATATTGATGCCAATGTCGTAACGCTTAGCCAACGCACACAAGCGCACGAGCGTTGGATACAACTCCCCCATCACCCGGTCGTACTGAGCACGACTGTAGCGTGGGTGCAGCGCCGAGAGCTTGATGGAAATCCCCGGGCCTTCATACACACCGCGCCCATTCGATGCTTTGCCAATCGCATGGATGGCTTGCTCATAGTCACGCAAATACCGCTCCGCGTCGCGAGCTGTCAAAGCCGCCTCACCCAACATATCGTATGAATAGCGAAAGCCTTTGGCCTCCAGCCGCTGTCCATTGCTAAGCGCCTCCTCAATCGTCTCGCCCGTGACAAATTGCTCGCCCATCATGCGCATCGCCATGTCCATACTTTTGCGAATCAACGGCTCACCGCCAGCATTGATTAGCCGGGCCAATGCCGAGGACAACCCCGCCTCGCTGTGGGTTCCCACCAACTTACCTGTCAAGAGCAAGCCCCAAGTTGCTGCATTCACAAACATCGAGCGGCTATGGCCCAAGTGCTCGGCCCATTGGCCATGTGCAACTTTGTCGCGGATCAAGGCATCGCGTGTGGCAGCATCCGGAATACGCAACAGCGCCTCAGCCAAGCACATCAACGCAACGCCCTCTTGGGAGGACAGCGCATACTCTTGCAGCAAACTTTGCACCAAACCGGCCCGACCACCGCTGGCTTTGCGGTTGCGCAAGCCATAAGCCAAGCGCTCTGCCAGTTGACTGCTAGCAGTAGCAACACCAGCGGGTAAACGAGCGCCTTGCACCACATGCGCCACAGCTTCTGGCTCCGCTTGGCGCCAGGCAGCCGTTATTGCAGCACGAAGCGCAGGAACGCCTAAACCAGCAGGCTGAATAAAACACGCGAATGGCGCAGCAGCCGTAACAACAGAGGTTGAGCACATAAAAAGTCAAAACAGAAGTTGGTGAATGTGCGCAATAATCCGGGTTTTGTGTAGTTTTTTATTTCGTTTAATTCTCTTTTATAAAAATTTATCACTAATAAACTCAAAAATATTCATTTAAATTCAAAGCAACCACAACCCCATGCCACACCATGAGCACAGAGACACAGCCTCACCCTCTTGACCGTACAGACCGTCGCATTCTTCGCGCCTTGCAAGACGATGGTCGCATCTCCAACCTCAAACTGGCCGAACAGGTCGCGCTATCGCCCACAGCTGCCTTGGCACGCGTACAACGGCTCACGCGTGAGCAATACATACTAGGTTACGAAGCCCGCTTGAATCCACGCCTGCTTGGTATTGGCATGTTGGTGTTTGTTGAGGTCTTGCTTGATCGCACCACCCCTCATGTTTTCGACGAATTCAATGCGGCCATTCAAGCCCACCCACAGGTTCTGGAATGCCACATGGTCGCTGGCGGTTTTGATTACCTCATCAAAACCCGCGTGGCAGACATGGACGCTTACCGCGACTTCGCCAGCCGTGTGCTATGGAGTCTGCCGGGTGTTCGTGAAACACGCACCTACGCGGTGATGGACGAAATCAAAAGCTCCGGCAAGCTTTTTGTAAACATGTAATTGCTGACAGTCGCGGACACCCTTGCTGTCGAAGTGCGGCAGAGGCAACAGCCATGACACCCCCGAATTTGCTTTATTTTGTATATTTGCACTTTTATGTCATCGTAGTTTCATGCACACTGGCTAATTTATGCACTTCATTCATCAACCATGGAGTGTTCTATGTCCCGGTATGCAATCAAGGCGGCGTGTCTGGTTGTCACGCTGCCTTTTTCAGCAGCGCTATTCGCTCAAAACGCGGTGGTCAGCGAATCTTTTGATACCGCCTCGCCCACCGATCAAGTCACTGACACGCCACCTGAGGGCTGGACCATCAGCACGTACTACACCGACGATCTCAGCAGTCCTGTAGCGCTAAGCCAAGGCAAACCAGAGTGGCTTGGATGGAAGTTTGTTCAAAAAGCGACCTGGAATCGCTTACTGACCCCCAACAGCTCAAATCAACGCGCAGGATTCAACCTAGCCTCAAACGGCATTGCGGTGGCCGAATCAGACGGGCTTCGCCCCCTCAATGGCAGAAGGTTCACAACCAAACTCAGTTCAGCAGCGTTTCCAGTGGAAGCAGGCCAAAGCTATTCCATTGCGTTTGACTCGCACTATCTTCAGGGCCAAAAACCGCAGAATGCCTCAGCAGTGGCTGTTTTCAGCAACGGTAGTACACACACGCTGGTGCAATACGATATTGACACACTAGACGGGCAAAACCACCAGCCCAACCGCACGCTCAGTCAAACTGTGACCGTGCCAAATGGCGCAACGACTGTGAACGTGCAATGGCTTTTTGATAACACCGCCAACAACTGGTACTGGGCCATAGACAACCTGCGTATCGAAAAAAAGGAGGTGGAAGTAGCCCCTCCATTTGACAGCAGCGCACTGCCGCAAAGCAACAAAAAGCCGACCATGACGGTTAGTCCCACGCTGCAAGGCCCTGGGCCTGATCGCATGGTGGTGATGTTTGAAACCACAGAAGCCGAGCCTACGGTATGGGTACGTAAACACGGCAGTTCCGAGGCATACACCATCGTTGCCGCAAAAAATGCAGAAGGCAATTTGGCTGATGAAAAAATATTCTTTGCTGCCATTGAGGGACTTGATTCCAACACCCTGTACGAATATGCGGTGATCACAGGCAACAGCCTTGCACCCAAGCTTGCAGGGCCTTATGCATTCAAAACATGGCCCAAAGAAGGAGACGGTGTAGACAAAGCACATTTCATCACCGTATCGGATACACAAGATGGCCTGCAAGAGCGCTTTAAAAACATCATTGAGCAAGGTGTATTAGCCCTTGACTGTGGGGGTAGCAGCCTCGGTTGTGCACAAAACATCGCAGCAATGCTGGTGCCTGGCGATCTGGTATCTACAGGCAGCGCGCGCGCACAATGGGCTAACCATTTTTTCGCCCCGATGCAAGCCATATCAGCCTATGTGCCAATTATTCCAGCGCCCGGCAACCATGAGTACTACGGAGAGGACCGAGTGCAAAGCGATACGAACGCTTGGATGAAAACTTACCGCAAGTATTTTTATCAAGCGGCGCCAAGCGAATCAGAAAAATACCCACAGCACTGGTTCCATACCGATTATTTGGGATTGCGCATCATCAGCAGTGACTTCAACCCTGCTTCAGCCATGCACAACACGAGTGGCTGGAACACTGCAACCTATGACTTTGGTCGCACCCTGTTTCGTGAAGACTACATGCGTGAACACCTCAATTGGTTCACCAACCTGATGGCCGACACCAAAGCAAAGCAAAAATCACACGTCTTTTTGCTCAACCACCACCCTTGCCTATCCACCAAATGGCGCGGTGGTGAAGTGGTAGCAGCTTGTGATTTCATTGCCCAGTTGGAAAGCTATGGTGAGCAAACTGGTGCCATTACTGCCAACCTGAATGGCCATGTTCACACCTACGAACGCGGCAACTCTATGAACGCGCGCCACCTGTGGCTCACTGTTGCTTCTGCAAGCGGTGATTTGGAGCCCGCCCAAATGCCGGAGGACACCGATCTGGATGTCTTTGTCAATACAGACAATGCGTTTGGCTATGGCCGCCTGCGGGTAGATTTTGGCAAAACCAAAGCGCTGCAATGGGAACGCCACAACCTGAGGAACAACACCATCTCATCGGTGCCAGACGATGCCATTGAAATCACAAACAATACATTCAATGCCAAGCCTGTATTGCCCCAGCGCTTCTTAGGCCAAGTTGAGCCCGACACCGTGACACTGGCATACAGCCTGCCCAACCAAGCTGACGTTTATGAAGCGCAGTGGCAAGTATCCCAGCACCCCTCTTTCAGCAATGCAAGCGCCACTGTGTTTGATGTGTGGGGAGACAAGACACGCCGCGAAAGCTGGACCTACATTGGCAAGACGAGAACCAATACCCAGGCAGGTTCCGATATCAGCCAATTGGCGTTAGGTGAGATGCTGAACAAGCCTGCGCGCCTTTACCCCAACCAAAGTGCCAGCACACCAATCGGCCAGTTGTACAAACAGATCGTGCCGGGCGCCAATGACTTGGCCGAACGCTGGGATTGCGCACGCCGCTGGGATAGCAATGGAGACACAGCAGGCCAAGGCCGCCAGGGCGGCCGTCAATGCTTTGCGCAATTGACCAACGCCAATGGCGAAAAGGTATCCGCATTCAATCCATTCGGGAATCAGCCCATTCCTGTGCTGGCATTCGCCAACCAGCAACAATGGTTCTGGCGCGTGCGGGTGCGCGATGCGCATTTGAACTGGTCAGACTGGAGCGATACAGGTAGCTTCCAATTGGGCGAGACATTGCCAACGCCCGCAGCTCCTGTCCTGTCACAACTCTTGAGTGGAAGTGGCCTTGCCAACTCTTCGCTGGAGATTAGCAGCACAGCAAGTTGCCAAGCTGCACAGGCACGTACAACAACCGCAGCGGCAATCCACCTGGATATTCCTGCAGGTTGGCAAGCGCCTTATGGCGCTATCTCTTTCGAACTGGAGGACTGCAACCAACTCGGATTCAACGCCAATGTGGCATTGACCTTTGACGCAGCATTGCCAGAAGGCGCAATGGTAAAAAAATTCAATACCACTACAGGCGAAATGCACGACATAGCGGGCTTGAACATAACGGGCAACCGCATTGACTATACCGTGACCGATGGTGGTGAATTGGATGAGGACGGCCAGATCAACGGCTCAATCCACGACCCCCTTGTGGTCTTGACACCTGTAGCAGCCATTGCGCCAGCACAAGCCACACCAGTACCTGCCAACCCGGTGTGGAGTATGGCGGGCCTAGCCGCGCTGCTCTTGTTACTGGGTGCGCGGCACCATCGCCGTCAAAGCGCAAACGCTTGACGCCTGCGCCACTGCACAAAAAAACGACAGCAGGCCCGCACACATGCCCAACGATAGCAAGTTGGCACGTGTTTAGGGTCTGCAGGCAAGCCTAACGACAGGAACCTCAAAGCGCCATCTTGGCGCTGTTGCGGCTCTGTAGTTGCATGTGCAGCACTGAGTCACCCGCGCTATCGCACTGCACCGCCTTTTTTAATTCGATTGCAACGAACGCGCTTTGTGTGTGGTGAGCAGCCTAATTGGATGGCTCAGGAAATACCCGTTCACACAAAAAGTCCACCAACACCCGCACTTTGGGCGACGGATGCCTGCTTGCAGGCCAGAGCACATGGAACACACCCGTGCGCTGCACATCGTTTTCCAAAACGGAGTGCAAGCGCCCATCAGCCAAAAACTCGCGGATAGAAAAATCCGGCAAGTAAGCAATGCCCAGTCCTTGCAGAGCAAAGCACACGCGCGTTTCAATGTTGTTGCACACCATAGCCGTTGGCAAATGCAGCGCAGGTGCTCCAGGCTCCTGCCGCAGTGCCCATACCTCAAGCTTTCCGCTATGTCCAAAGCGGTAGTGCAGGCAGCGGTGTTGCAATAAATCAGCGGGCACCTGCGGGGTGCCATACCGTGCAAGGTAGTCTGGAGAGGCTACCAACAGCGAGCGAAAACGCCCCAACCGGCGCGCCGTCAGTCTCGAGTCTGAAGGCTCTCCCGTCCGCACCACAGCATCAAACCCCTCTTCAATCACATCCACCATTTGGTCGGTGAAATCCAAATCAAGTTCAATGTCAGGATAAGCCTGCATGAATTCACCCAGCACAGGCAACACCAAAGCACTGACCTGCGGCAAGCTGATGCGCAAACGTCCTCGCGGTGCGCCACTGGCTTGTGACAGCTCCTGCTCTGCAGCCTCAATCTCAGCCAAGATGCGTCGACTGCGTTCTAAAAGCATGGCGCCTTCAGCCGTGAGCGTCATGCTACGCGTGCTGCGGTGAAACAAACGCACCCCCAACCGCTCCTCTAATCGCGCCACACTTTTCCCGACAGCAGAAGCCGACACCCCCAGCAACCGCCCCGCCGCCACAAAGCTGCGGGTTTCGGCCACTTGCACAAACACAGCGAAGCCATTCAAGCTTTCCATACCCTCTCCTATTGCGGAAACATTATTCCGCACAACAAGGAATTGCAGACTACTTTTTCTTTAATCCAGATTTTCCTATCGTCACGGCTTCGCTTTTCCTTCACCTTTTCAACCAAGGACTTTGTCGTGTCGACCAGTTTTCCCCACTTGCCCCCAAACGCTTTCTCCCCACATGTCAATCACCGCATTCACGCAGTGATCCAACGCGCGCTGAATGCGCAAAGACTGGTTGGTGCCGTCGTGCTGGTCATGCGCAACGGAGAATGGATTCACCAACAAGCAGCAGGATGGGCAGATCGCGAAAATGCCCGCCCCATGGCCCTTGATACCATTTTCCGGCTTGCATCAGTGAGCAAACCCATCACCTCGCTTGCCGCGCTGATTCTGGTCGCCCAAGGTCGAGTAGGGCTAGACGATGATGTTCGCTACCATCTGCCCGAATTCGAAACCAAACTGCCAGATGGAACACCTGCATGCATCACACTTCGGCATTTACTCAGCCATACCGCAGGTTTGGGGTATCGCTTTTTTGAAGCCGATGCCCATGGCGCCTACGCACAGGCAGGGGTCTCTGATGGCATGGATGCTTCCGAGCATTCTCTGGAAGAAAACCTGCAACGCATCGCTCGCGTTCCCTTGTTGTACACCCCCGGTAGCGCATGGGCCTACTCTTTGGCAACCGATGTCGTGGGTGCATTGGTTGCCCATGTTTGCGGCACCTCCTTGGGTGAAGCGGTACGCACGTTGGTAACAGGCCCATTGGAGATGGCCGATACCGACTTTATTGCCGTCGATCCTCAGCGTATGGCTGTTCCCTACGTCAGTGATAAGCCGCAGCCGCACCGTTTATCTGAAGGAGAAATGGTGTCCCCGTTTGAAGGTGCGGTTGGCATCACCTACAGCCCTGCGCGCATCTTGAATCGCCATGCCTTTCATTCTGCAGGCGCAAGCATGGCCGGTACTGCCTTGGATTTCATGCACTTTCTTGAAACGCTGCGACGCGGCGCAACGCCATGGCTGCCAAGCGCATTACTGGAAGAAATGGCACGCGACCAAACCCAAGGAGCGCAGTTGCCCTGCGCACCAGGCTTTGGGTTCGGCTTGGGTTTCTCTGTGCTTCGTGACCCCATACTGGCCGCATCACCCGAATCACCAGGAACTTGGCGATGGGGAGGCGCTTATGGCCACTCATGGTTCGTAGATCGCACACAAGCATTGAGCGTGGTCGCGTTCACCAATACGTTGTACGAAGGCATGTCCGGCCCCTTCGTGACTGAACTGCGCGATGCCATTTATGGTGTCCAGGAGCTCTCATGATGCATACATCCATACATGAGAAGCAAGAGAAGCTACCCCTCGCCTCTTTGCTTGCGTTGGCCGCCGCAGCCTTCATCACAATCCTCACCGAGGCCCTGCCGGCAGGGCTGCTGCCGCAGATGGCTTTCGATTTAGCAGTACCTGAATCCTGGATTGGACAAACGATCACGATGTATGCCATCGGCTCTCTGGTCGCTGCGATTCCACTCGCAACCTCCACACAAGGCATGCGCCGTCGCCCGCTGCTGCTGACCACCATTGCAGGCTTCGTGCTCGCCAACACCATCACAACGCTTTCAGGCAACTACGCCCTGACCATGGTGGCACGCTTTCTGGCTGGTGTATCAGCTGGACTACTGTGGGCATTGCTGGCGGGGTACGCTGCCAGAATGGTGGCAGACCACCAGAGAGGCCGTGCCATTGCAATCGCCATGGTGGGCACGCCATTAGCGCTCTCGCTGGGTATCCCTGCGGGAACATTCTTGGGGCATTGGCTGGGGTGGCGCGTGTGCTTTGGCAGCATGAGTGCATTGGCTGTGGTCTTGCTGCTCTGGGTCCGCCTTCAAGTGCCCGACTTCCCGGGGCAAGCCTCGAGCCAGCGCCTGCCGCTCAGGCAGGTATTCGCCATACCCGGGGTGCAGCCGGTGTTGTTCGCGCTGTTCGCCTATGTCTTGGCGCACAACATCCTCTACACCTATATTGCACCGCTGCTTGCCGCCCTTGGCATGGCACCACAGATTGACCTGGTGCTATTGGCCTTCGGCATTTCAGCGTTACTCGGCATTGTGGTGATCGGCGTGCTGATCGACCAGCATCTGAGGGCGCTCGTACTAGCCAGCACCGCACTGTTTGGCACATCGGTGTTGGCACTGGGCCTTTGGGGAAACCACCCGACCATCGCGTTGATTGCGGTATCAGTCTGGGGCTTGTCGTTTGGTGGTGCTGCGACGCTGTTCCAAACGGCTCTCGCCAAAACGGCCCCTACTGCAGCAGATGTAGCCCAATCCATGCTGGTGACGGCATGGAATCTGGCGATAGCCGGAGGAGGTCTTGTGGGTGGCGTCTTATTGGAACGCGTGGGCGCGGCAGGATTTCCCCCTGCAGTCACGGCACTATTGGCCGTCGCACTGCTGGTGGTGTGGGCCGCTAAACAACATGGCTTTACACAACATACACAGCCGTCGTAGGTTCAGCGTATTCAACATTGAATGGCAAGCATGCATTCAAACTGCATACCAGTGGCTTAATTCGCGCCAGCACAATGTGTGCCTATGCACAGGCCTGCACACGCATCGCTGGTCACTGCGCCAGCATGGCCAACACCTGCGCGTGCAATGCCGCCGACGCAGAGGCGAGCACCTGCCCCGAAGAATGCAAGTGCAAGGGCTGCCCTTGCCAATCAGAGATCACGCCGCCAGCCTCTTGCACAATATTCACCAAGGCCATGTAGTCATAGGGCTGCAGGCCGCTTTCCATCACGACATCCACATGGCCTGCGGCCAGTTGCGTAAAAATAAAACAATCGCCACCAAAGCGTCGCATTGCACACTGCTGACTGATGCGATCAACAACATCCCATTCCTGCGCCGTAAACGCATCTGGTGAAGTGGTTTGAAACCGCGCAGACTCGAGTTGCAAGCAAGGCATCACAGAACGACGCTCTCCATTGCAGTAAGTACCTCCATTCTGACTGGCCACCCAGCATTGCCCAAGTGCAGGCAAATCAATGACACCAACAACAGGTTCTTGCGCCAGACAGTAAGCCACCAGCGTGCCCCACAACGGATTGCCCGTGATGAAGCTTTTCGTGCCATCAATGGGATCAATCACCCATACCGATTCGGCCTCGGAGTTGGCCGCGCCATACTCCTCACCATAAATACCATGCGAAGGCCAATGCTGGGCAATCACGGCGCGCATGCGCTGCTCGGTCTGGCGATCCGCCTCAGTAACCGGGCTGTTGTCTTGCTTGGTGCACACAGGCAAATGGCTGCCGTAATACGACAGCGTGACCGCGCGTGCTGCCTCTGCGACCAATAGTGCGGTTTTTTTCTTCTCAGCCAGAAACTGGGGTTCGATTTTCATAAAACGGTCATCTTTTTATTAGAGGATACAGATTGCAAAAAAATGCATTATTGCTTTTTATTGCGACTGTTTTGTGACCCGCTTGTCATCTTGACAAAACATCCCATCCCCTTTTCTGACTGGAAAAACCATGCTCTCAAACACCGCACGCACCTTGCTTAAAAGCGCCACACTGGCCCCTCTGACGTTGGCCTGCGCCATGGCGTACGCAGGCACCATCACGGTTTACACCTCGCTGGAAGAAGATGAAATCAAAGACTATCTGGCACAAGCACAAAAAGACATGCCTGATGTCAAAGTCGATGTCCTGCGCTTGTCCACTGGTGACTTGGGCGCACGCATTCTGGCCGAAGCTGCCAATCCGCGCCACGACGTGATCTGGGGTTGGGCTGTCACGAACATGATGGACCCGCGCATTCTGGCCTTGCTGCAGCCCTACGAACCAGCCGGTAGTGACAAGCTTCAAGCCAATTACCGCGCCACCGATCACAAATGGACTGCGGCCACCGGCTACATGGCCGCATTTTGTGTAAACACCGCCGTACTGGAGGCTAAGAAACTGCCTGTTCCGCAAAGCTGGGCGGACTTGCTCAAACCAGAATACAAAGGTGAAGTGGTCATGCCCAACCCCGTATCCTCCGGCACGGGCTATTTGCAAATTGCTGCCTTGCTGCAAAAGCTAGGCGACGACCAAGGCTGGAAACTACTGAAAGACTTGGACCAGAACGTCGCACAGTACATCAAATCTGGCTCGCGCCCCTGCAAGGCTGCCCAGGCGGGCGAGTACGCCATCGGCACATCACTGGCGTTTGCCGCCATCAAAGCGGTAGAGTCCGGCGCACCCATGAAAATGGTCATTCCAACAGATGGCGCAGGGTATGAGCTAGAAGCTTCTGGCTTGATGGCCAGCTCCAAAAACAAAACCGATGCACAGAAATTTCTGGATTGGACCTTGTCTGCCCATGCCGCAAACCAATACGTGAAATACAAAGAAATCGTCACCATTGCTGGCGCGCCGCAATCGCAAGCAGCGAAAGCAGCGGGTCTTCCTGCCGATATTTCCTCTGTCGTATTTCCTGTGGACTTCGTGAAGTCTGCGCAAGAACGCACGGCCATCCTCGAGCGCTGGAACAAGGACATTGGCCGTTAATGGCTTGAGCCTGCACTTAAAAAGAACCGCCGCTAGCGCCTCTACCGGGCGGCGGCTCAAAGCAGCAACACACGTGCTTGCCCCTGCACTTGGCACACCCCACCCACAAGGCCCTGCGGGTAAGCGCGACACTCTTTACCAACATGCAGCAAGCACGCTTCTTGCAAAACCTCCATGACGCTCGAGATCCAAAGCATTCACAAAAGCTTTTCAGGTCAACCCACCCTGTCAGACATCAATCTTCAGATTGCTCCCGGTGAGTTTGTTTGTCTGCTCGGACCCAGTGGCTGCGGAAAAACCACCTTGCTGCGTATCGTCGCAGGCTTGTTATCACCAGATGCAGGAGCCTTGCGCTTGAACGGCCAATCACTGCAAACGCAATCTGCTCGCGAGCGACGCTTTGGCATCGTTTTTCAATCTTACTCGCTGTTCCCACACATGACGGTGGCAGACAATGTGGCTTATGGACTGCGCCTGCTCAAAGCCAATAAGCACGACATCCATGCACGCGTCACACAACTGCTCAACATGGTTCGCCTAACCGATTTGCAGGACCGTTATCCGCAGCAACTCTCAGGTGGACAACAGCAACGTGTGGCACTGGCGCGCGCGCTGGCCATTGAGCCACGGGTGCTGCTGCTGGATGAACCTTTGTCCGCCCTGGATGCACAAGTGCGTGCGCAGCTGCGCATGGAAATACGCGACATTCAACAACGTTTAAATATCCCCACCTTGATGGTCACACATGACCAGGATGAGGCCATGGAAATGGCCGACCGCATCGTCTGCATGCAGCAAGGCCGCATTGCACAGGTAGGAACAGCTCAGCAACTCTACCAGCATCCCCAAAACCGTTTTGTCGCCGAATTCATGGGCAGCAGCAATATGCTGCAATCCCACACAGTCATACAGTTATGGCCGCACTTGGCGCAGCCATCCGACACGGGACAAGAACGGCAAAAAGTTCTGTGCGTGCGTCCGGAACATCTGCACATCCACCCACACCAACGCCCCATCAAAAACGCTGCCGCTGCGCAAGTGCAGCAGGTGCTTTTCAGCGGGCCATGGCAAAAAGTACAACTGCAATGCCACCACCAATTGCTATGGGCACAGGCTTCTGCACAAATGGCCTTGCATACAGGTCAAAACGTGCATGTTGAACTAGCGTCAGAGCACGCCACATGGGTAGCCGCATGAACAGCATAAACAAGCGCACCCGCCGCGACGGTGCATTCTCGCAAGGCATGGACGCCTCTTTTTTGCAACTGTGCTTGTGGATTCCTCTTGTCGGCTTAGCCCTGTTTTTCATTGCCCCCATGTTGGCCATTGGCTGGCGCAGCCTGCTGCAAGACACCACCCAAACCTTTGGCTGGGGCAACTATGCAGCACTGATACGCACTGGCAGTTTATGGCAGGCCACCGCCAACAGTTTGCTGCTTGGCCTGTGCGTCACTGCCAGTTGTGCCCTCTTGGGTTTCATCGCCGCATATGCGCTCGAGCGCAGTGCAATGCCCGGCAAGCGATGGGCAGCAGCAGCTTTGAACCTCCCTCTCATGGCCCCGTCCTTGGTGCTATCGTTGGGTTTGCTGTTTCTGCTTGGCCGCAACGGTTTGGTGGGCTCATGGCTAGGCATCCGTCCTGACCTCTATGGCTTTTGGGGCTTGCTCATTGCCAATACCTTGTATGGTTTGCCGTTTGCCATTTTGATCATGCGCTCCGCCCTGCGCCATGGCGATGCTCGCCTATACGAAGCAGCGCAAACGCTAGGCGCCAATGGCTGGCAGCAGTTTCGCGACGTGACATGGCCTCAAGTGCGCTATGGCGTGCTCAGCGCCATTTTCGTTGTATTCACAATGACCATCACCGACTTTGGCAATGCAGCCGTGATTGGCGGCAACTACAACGTACTGGCCTCAGAGATTTACAACCAAGTCAGCGGGCAAATGCGCTTTGGCATGGGAGCCGTAGTCGGCATTGCATTACTGTTTCCCGCTGTGCTCTCTGTACTGATTGAGCGCTTTGCACGCAACCGCCAAGGCTGCGGTGCAGAGTCAGCCCAACTGCCACCCCTTGTTCCTAACTTGCCACGTGACACTATCTTAGGCGCCATCACATGGGCCTGCGCCCTTTTCATGCTCGCAGTCATTGTCGTCGTGGTCGTTGCCAGTTTCATGAAACTCTGGCCTTATCGGATGGAGCCCACGCTGGCCAATTACAACGTCAATATGTCCAACGCATGGGCACCGCTTTGGACATCGCTGAACGTGTCCTTACTCACCGCACTATGCGGCAGCATGCTGGTATTGGTGCTAGTGATTGCTTTGCGCCACGCACATGGACGTTTAGCAAAAGTGGCATCCGTGGTCAGTACCATGCCAGTTGCCGTACCGGGCTTGGTGTTGGGGCTAGGTTATGTGTTTGTCTTCAACGCCCCCAACACCCCGTTGGTTGCACTGTATGGCAGTTTGGTTATCTTGATTGCCTGCAACTTCTACCACTACCATGCACAAGCCTTTTTAATGATGAATGCTGCTGCACGCCAAATTCCGTATGCGCTCGAAGACTCCGTGGCCTCGCTTGGCGGCGGTGTCGTGCATGCACTGCGCGATGTCTATATACCGTGGCTTCGTGTCACGCTCGCCTCTGTCGCGGTATTCTTGTTCATGATGTCGATGGTGACCTTGTCTGCCATTATTTTCCTCGTCACCCCTGCAAACATGTTGGCAGCGGTCACCGTGATGCGCCTGGACGAAGCAGGCTTTACGACCCAAGCGGCTGCCTACTCAAGTTGCATCATGGGCATTGTTGGTCTTTGCACCGTGCTCATGCGTTGGTTGCAAAACCAGCGTACAACCGCACCGCATACAGCGCCATAGACACTGTCGCTATTTGCAAAAAGCCAAACTGACCTCCGAACGCCACCCCCTACGTTGTCCTCTCACTTTCTGCCCCTCCTCCATGCTGCAAGAAGACCGCTTTGTTCGCATTCAATCGCTTCTGGACTCTTTCTCCCGAGTCACCACAGAACACTTCATTCAAGACATGCAGGTCTCGCGTGAAACCGTCAGGCAAGATCTGCTTGCACTTGAAGCCTTGGGCCTGCTGCGTAGGGTTCATGGCGGCGCTGCCAAAGTGGCGCAAGACGAGCCGCCCTTTGTGCACCGGCAAAATACCCGCGTGCGAGAGAAAACAGCGATAGCCAAAACGGCAGTGAAGCTACTCTCACCTGGGCAACTTCTTTTCATCGATGCAGGCACCACTACTGCCATCTTGGCGCAAGAACTCTCGCTCTTGTCAGGATTGACCATCATCACCAACTCCATCCCCATCGCAACCACGCTCAGTGCCACACAGCACCACAACAGGGTCGCCAACCATGTGGTTTTGCTCGGAGGGCAAGTCAACACAGAAGTGCAATGCACCTATGGTGAAGCCACACTCAATGCACTGCATCAATACCATGCCGATGTTGCGCTCATCTCCCCGGTAGGCATCACAGCTGCGGTAGGCTGCTCTTCATTCGATGCGCATGAGTTCCATATTGCGCAGGCCATGGCCCGCCATGCCGACAAACTCGTGGTGCTGGCCGACCACAGCAAAGTTGGTGTGCAAAGCCGCTACGTTTCTGCCAGCAGCCAAAACATCCACACGCTGGTGACCAATGCGCACGCAAAAAATACAGAAGCACTTGAGCAATTGGCCCAAACACCCATCGACATCAAACTGGCCTAAGTGCGTAAACATGTTCTAAACACACACAGTAAAGCGCCAGTTTTTGGGTCCATTGAAGACACAAACCATGCGCGTCAAAAGATGGTTTAAAACTTTTCTTGATAAAAGAGTGAGGACCTCACCTAAGCAGTGTGGGGGGATTGCATCATGATGCAATCCCCCATCCCCTACTACAGAGCACTACAGAGGTTTCGTGACGTCAAAACGTCATGCGCAGGGTTGCCATATAGGTACGGCCAATACCGTAAAAGTTGCCGCCCGCAGGAGTACCCAACTCTTGCCAATAGGTCTTGTTGAACAGGTTATCGATGTTGACGCTCAGTTCCGTGTAGCGATTGACTTTGTATCCCGCGCGCAAATGCGCAGTGGTATAGCCTGGCGCTTCTAAGCGCGGTGTATTGCCACGTGGCAAACTGCCCAAAACCTTGCCTGAATAGCGCAAGCCACCGCCCACACTCAAGCCACGCAACTGGCTTTGTTCTCCAAAACGGTAGTTGGTGTAGAGGTTGGCTGAATGTGTAGGAGCATTAGCCACACGTTGGCCTTGTCCGTTGTCTGCCTTGGTGTACTTCGCATCCACATAGGCATACGCGGCGCCCAACGCCCAATTCGGTTGTACGCGCCCTTGAATATCAAATTCTGCACCGCGGGTGCGCTGCTCGCCCGTGGGGATGGAAAAACCTGTGTGATCCAAGTCAGCGCGTGCGGTATTTTTCAAGCGCAAGTCGTATACCGCTGCCGTGGCCGTCAAACGGTTATCCAGCCAAAAGCTTTTAACCCCTACCTCCAGTTGCTTACCAAATTGATGTGGCAACAAATCTCCCGGGTGACCTTCTGCTACCCACGAACGAGCCGTGCTGGGATTGAACGTTTCTGTATAGCTGCCATACACCGTCCAGTTTTGGTTAATGTCAGCAACCAGACCAAAATAAGGAGTGAACTCCCCTTTGGCAGGTTGCGATCCATTCGAATTGGTTACCCAGCTCCAACGGCCACCTACTGGCATCTTGAGCCAATCATTGATACGCACAGTGGCACGCGTATAAATACCGCGTTTGCGTGAAACATTATTGAAACTGGTTGAGGGCACCCCTGCCATAGGCGGTGTGTCAATCACATGCGGATTGGGATTCAAGTAGTCATTCAGAAAATCGTACTGAGGGAAGGATCCCCCCAGCGTGCGACTCATCTGATTGCGCTCCCAGTTCGCGCCGACAACGACATCATGGCGCTGCCCCCACAAATCAAGCTTACCGCCAACGAACACATCCACGTCGCGATGCTTGTTGTCGTCTGTCCAGAATTCCGTGGTGAAGCAACGCACCGAAGAAGCTGGATTATTACGATCAATGCCTGAGAAAGACGTATTGGATCCACAAGCGCTGTTTGAGCGTGACGCGCCGGGAGCAGAGTAATACGCAGGATGCCCTGATTCACCATCACGGTAGGACAGCTTCATGCTCCAGTCATCATTGAAGTAGTGCTCTACATCAGCCAATAACCAAGTTGCCTTGAAGTTGAAATCGGCCCAATCTTGCGTCATCGATGTGCGAGGATCGGCCTCCCACAGCAAGCCCCCATCGGTATAGGCAGCCAAGCCTTGGCGAAAGCTCTGACGGGCATTGTTCTTCTGCTGCCAATAGCCCAATGACGCCACCGTACTTGGCGTGATGTCATATTCCAGCACGCCGTAAACAGAGGTACGGTCGCGCCGCTCCACGTCCACATACTCATCACGCTTATCATTGAACAACACAGCGCGTGCTCGCAATGCACCAGACTCAATCACCGGGCCGCCAATATCAATGCCCGCATTACGCGCTTGATCCGCCCCAAGCGCCAATGTGGCTTCGCCTCTGAATTGCGATGTTGGCTTTTTGAATTGGTAGTTGATACTGCCGCCAGGAGAACCATTGCCTGTCATCAACCCGGAAGGCCCCTTGATCACCTCAATGCGGTCAAAGGCCGAAATGTCTGCATGGGTGCGGCCCACCAAGCCACCAGTCGGCACGCCATTGACGGTGGTTTGTGCAGAGAAGCCGCGTAAATTCACAAAACCTTCTTGGTTCAGCACATTGCCCATGCCTGGGATCCACTGAAAATACTCTTGCGCCGTGCGCAAATTCTGATCATGAATACGCTCTTGCGTAATCACAGTGACCGACTGTGGAATTTCGCGCAAGGAGGTTGCCAGCTTGGTTCCTGCTGAAGTCGCCTCAGCCTTGTATGAGTCAACATGCTCAGTACTCGCATCAGCAGCCGCATCGCCAGTCACAATGACAGAGTCCAGTTGTTGATCTTGGTCTGTCTGAACGCCCCCAGAGCCAATTGCAACGTTTTGTGCGTAGCTTGCACAAGCACACAACGCTGCAGAAAAAATGATGGTTTTCTTCACTCATTACCCCAATCGAAAAGCCTTAAACAATCGACTTGAGACACCACATCCAACGATGTCTAAAGACGGTGGTCTTGGCTATTCAACAGACAGTCCTGAAGTTGGCTACCGACACTACGTGCTTTTCATGCCCACAGATCCCCAAACCAGCACGCATGAAAACGGAGGCAAATGTACTGTTTTGTAATGAGAATGGTTTCTGCTTTTCTTATGTATATTGGCTATTCGCCAAATGAATAATGTCTGTTTTGAAACCGAATCAACGGGCACTACTTGAATTAAAAGGCTTGCTAAAAGCATCCAAGAGCCACTGAATAGCTGGGTCTCTACGGCTGCGCTCGTGCCAATACAACCAATAGTCAAACGTCCCAAAATCCACCTGCGCAGGACGAGAGGTCAAGGCAAACCCAGCTTGCAGGAAATACTGGTACGTTTTTAACGGCGTTACAAAAAGCGCGTTTGTTTTTTGTAGAAGCAATGGGGCAGAGGCAAAAAATGGCAAGCGTGCGGCCACACGTCGCTGGTCTACTGCCGATCCAAGTGCCATTCCGAACGGATCCACATCCATGCCATTGACCGTCACCAACACATGAGGCCAATTCAGCAACTCCTCGGTACTCAGTGGAACGTCGCTGCCAACGCTGGCCAACGGATGATCACGCTGAAAAACGCAGCAATATGTCTCCGTAAACAGATGCCGCTCATGCGTTCTTCCAGGCTCAGGGTCAAATCCACTGACCACCACATCTACAGCACCGCCGCTGAGAAGATTCAGGCTTTCGGGCACCAAGGAACAAATATCCAGAACCAAATCTGGCGCATGCTGCATGATGAATGGCATTGCAGGTTCAATCACCGACAACACACCGAAATCAGTTGAGGCGATGCGAATAGGCCCCGACGGGCACCCTCCATCGGCTGCCCCGGTTTGCCGTACCACCTGGCGCGTGGCAAACAACCACGCGTCTACCGGCTCGCGCAAAGCTTCAGCCCGTTGCGTCAAGGTCATGCCACTGCCAGTCTTGACCAACAATGGATCAGAAAACAAGTGGCGCAACACCGCCAAGCTCCTGCTGACGGCAGGTTGACTCATTCCCAACTGCCTAGCCGTTCGCGTCACACTGCGGCTCGACAACAAGGCAGCCAACACGCGCAATTGGTTTAAATCAACCGACTCAAAAGGACTCATCTCGCCTCATCCCAAAATCATGCAATACCTCGCCGTCTGCACTTCACCGTCACCTTATCAATCCACCGGTGCAATGTCTGCACGCACGCGCTCAAGGTGTTTACGAACGTAGAAACTCGCAGCCTCCGCGTCGCCTTGCACCACTGCGTCATAAATCAATGTATGTTCGGCCACATACAGTTGAATACGCTGGGGCTCATAAATACCATCATCGCGCAAGCGTTTCCATAAAGGTTGGTCCATGCTACGGGCAATCTCATCGGCCATTTTCATCACCAGTAAATCTTGGCTCATGTAGGCCAGTTGCCGGTGAAACAGCCGGTCGGTATCGCTCCACAGTAATTGTTGCCGTGGGTCATTGATGTCACGAATCCCTGCCATTTGTTCCAGATAGCGTTCTGCTTGCATATCTCGCCCAGGGTGCCTGCATGCGAGCTTGATGATCGCAGGCTCAATCATCATGCGTACTTCCAGTATGGCCACAGGACTCATATCGGCATGGCCTTGCCCAAAGTGCGCAACATCTTCAGGTGCAATCTGCAATTGCGCTGCAGTCACGTACGAGCCAGAACCTTGCCGCGTGGCAATCAAACCTTCGTTCTGTAATGCGCCAATGGCCTCGCGCACCGCCGGCCGACTGACATTAAAGCGTTTGGCCAATTCACGCTCGGCAGGCAAGCGACTACCAACGGAAAAGGTACCGTCATCAATCGCCCGTCGAATGGCATCTGCCACCTGCTCATAAACCTGCTTAGGGCGAAATGCGCCGTATGCGCCTGTAGGTAACTCCATGGTCATCGTGTGGTCAATTGCTGCAAAAGAAAACGCATTGTCGCAACCATTGTGGCTTACGCAGAGCAACAGGGATAAGGAAACGACCACACAAACCGCAGCGAAGCAGGCTGATTCGCACCGCACCTCTATGCACGCCCATCACTCAGTACTTACCCTTAATTCTTTCGCATTGCACCAATTTGGTAATTTTAAAGAACCAAAATTGGTTATAAATGCAAATTATTCACCCAAAATTGGCACGAAATTTGCAAACTCCTTGCAATTGATTCGCTATTTTGGTTTTAAAAAAATCCACTTAACCGAGTATCACCATGACAGTAGCAGCCCCTTCCTCCCTACAGGTTTATTCGGCAGAGCACACTGCAGCACTGCTGCCCTTCCCTGCCTTGATTGACGCACTGGCCGATACCTTGCGTCACTATGAGGCTGGCGCCATCCACAGCCCTGAACGCATGGTGGTGCCCTTTGACAGCGCCGTTCTGCTCAGCATGCCAGCAGTGGCAAAAGACATCGTGGCGCATAAATTAATCACGGTGCAACCTGCCAATTCAGCCAGAGCGCTTCCCGCCATTCATGGTTTAGTTACAGCTTTCGATGCCATCACCGGAACCCCTTTATTTGTACTTGATGGCCCCGAAGTCACTGGGCGGCGCACAGCAGCTATTTCCATGTTGGGGTTGCGCACATTGGGGCCCGCTGCCGTTCGCAACATTCTGCTTTACGGCACTGGCACACAAGCGCACTACCACCTGCAGGCATTAGCCGATTGCTACCCCAACAGCACGGTATATATCAAAGGGCGCACGTTGGAAAACGCGCAAACATTTTGTGCACAACACGAGACTTTGCCCTTGCAACTGCACCCTATTGATGACGTCATGCCTGACAAGATCGACGTGGTCATCACCGTCACCACCAGTTTGCAAGCCATCTACGATCTGCCCGCATCACCGGCGCGTTTGGTCATTGGTGTCGGTGCCTTCCGCCCTGAAATGGCCGAAATTGGTGCCAACACACTGGCTGGCAGCACGCTCTATGTGGACGACCCCGTAGGCGCTCCGCACGAAGCGGGCGATTTGATGCAAGCCGGGGTCGATTGGGCGCAAGTGCGCAGCCTCGCTAGTGCGCTGGATCAGCAGCCAGATCGCACCAAGCCGATTGTGTTCAAAAGCGTTGGCACTGCCGCTTGGGACTTGGCCGCATGCCGACTGGTGCGCCAGCAATTACACAGCCAAACTGCCACTTAAACAAACCTCGCATCTCTCAACCCTTTCAACACACTAAAGCATGACTGCAAGCACAAGCACAGCCTCGCCACCATCGGCCGCCACCAACAAACGGGTATTGGCCGCCAGCCTGATGGGCAGCTCCATCGAATGGTTTGACTACTTTTTGTACGCCACCACTGCAGCGCTGGTATTCAATAAAGTGTTCTTCCCCACGACTGACCCAGTCGTAGGTTTGATGCTGTCTTACCTCACGTTCTCGTTAACCTTCTTCATCCGGCCATTGGGCGGCTTTATCTTTGCGCACATTGGTGACCGCATTGGCCGCAAAAAAACCTTGGTCATCACGCTCTCCTTAATGGGCGGTGCCACCGTAGCTATTGGCTTGCTGCCGGGCTACGACACCATTGGTATTTGGGCTCCCATTTTGCTGATTGTGCTGCGCTTAATTCAAGGTTTGGGCATTGGTGGCGAATGGGGCGGCGCATTACTGCTGGCTTACGAATACGCCCCCAAAAATCGCAAAGGTTTGTTTGGCAGCGTGCCACAAATGGGCGTGACGATTGGCATGGTGATGGCCACCTTGGCCATGACCGTTATGAGCACGTTGCCTGATGACCAATTCCTCTCATGGGGCTGGCGCGTGCCATTTTTGCTGAGTGCCATCTTGGTGTTTTTAGGTCTGTGGATTCGCAAAGGTATTGATGAAACACCCGAATTCAAGCAAGCCAAAGCCAGCGGCAACGTGGCCAAAATTCCACTGGTGGAAACACTGCGCCACCACTGGCGTGCCGTCTTGGTCGCTGTGGGCATGAAGTTTGTGGAAACGGCACCGTTCTACATTTTCTCCACCTTCATCGTCAGCTACGCCACCACCAGCCTGAAGTTTGAGCGTATTACCGTGCTCAACGCAGTGACGATTGCGACCTTGGTCACCACCTTGATGATCCCCATCATGGGGCGCCTGTCTGACAGCATTGGCCGCCGCCGTCTGTTCGTTATCGGCACCATCATCATGGCGCTGTTCACCTTCCCGTACTTCATGCTGTTAGAACAAGGCACCACCACCACACTGGTGATTGCCACTGTCGTGGGCTTGGGCTTTGTTTGGGCACCGATTACCGCTGTATTGGGCACCTTGTTCTCAGAGATTTTCTCCACCCGCGTGCGCTACACCGGCATCACCTTGGGCTACCAAATTGGTGCAGCGCTGGCAGGCGGTACTGCACCATTGGTGGCCACATGGTTGCTCAAGTCCTACAACGGTTCTTGGGTGCCCGTGGCGCTGTACCTTGTCGGCACAGCTGTGATCTCATTGATCGCTATTTCATTTGCGAAAAATGCTTCAGAGGGCGACCAATAAACAACCTTGACCCCAGCAGCAAAAACAGCGGCCTTGTGCCGCTGTTTTTATGTCTCCCGCATTCACAACGCACACAGCCAACACATACAACCACCGCACACAACCACCGCGTTCATCCATGCGCCATTAAGCCGCATCAAACGCACCACGCATCCATTCACACTGCGGCGCACTGTGCAGTGCCGAACCTTGCAACACCACCACATCAAAGCGGCACGGTGGTTCGCGGCCACCAAGCTGCTGCAAATAATGCTGCGCCGCCAACACAATGCGCCGCTGTTTGCTGGCCGTCACACTGGCAGCCGCACCGCCAAAATCAGCACGCTGGCGCCTGCGCACCTCCACAAACACCAAGGTGCCATCGCGCTCACGCATGATCAGATCAATCTCGCCACCGCCGCGCCCCGGCGTGCGGTAATTGCGCGCAACCAACTGCAAGCCTTGCGCTTGCAAGTAGGCACATGCCCAGTCTTCACCTTGGTCCCCCAGCGCTTTGCGCGTTGGCGCCGTGGCGCCTGTAGCACGCGCACCATGGTTCACGCCCACCGCTTGCGGTGCGACAATGCTCTCCTTCGCCTGCGGGGCTTGCCCCTTGCCGACCTGACTCCACATTGCTTTGAGAAACCGCACGTGACTCCCTCCTTCGCCTTGGCTTTGCAAGCGGCTGATGCCGCCGCCGCCGCGCAACATTATCCGCAAGCGACTTTGTACGTGGTTGCTACCCCCATTGGCAACTTGGCCGACATCAGCCTGCGCGCGTTGTATGTACTGCAACTGGCAGATGCCATTGCCTGTGAGGATACACGCCACACACGCCAAATGCTGCAAGCCTACGGCATCGACAAGCCCGGTAATGCACTGCTGGCCGTGCACCAGCACAACGAGCGCAGCGCCAGTGCGCAGATTATTGAGCGTTTAAGCCAAGGCCAGCGGGTGGTGTACGTCAGCGATGCAGGCACCCCCGGCATTAGCGACCCCGGCGCCATCGTTGTGGAAGAAGCCACGCGTGCAGGGTTCCGCGCCAGCCCGCTGCCCGGTGCCAGCAGCGTCACCGCGGCCATGAGTGCAGCCGGCATCACCCAAGAAGGCGGCTATGTGTTTGCAGGCTTTCTGCCAGCCAAAGGCAAGGTGCGTCAAGAGGCCGCGCAGCAACTCGCGGCCGAGCCTCGCGCTGTCGTGCTCTTAGAGTCCCCACACCGCATTCTCGACTTAGCCCACACGCTCCAGATATTGCAGGAGCGCCCAATCACCTTTGCGCGTGAAATCACCAAACAGTTCGAGCAAATCCATACCCTCGCGGCTCATGCCGCTGAAGCGTGGTTGACAGAAGATCCCATTCGCCAAAAAGGCGAATTTGTTGTGGTCATTCACCCCCAGCCATCGACCAAGGACACCACCGAACTGCCACCGGAGGCCTTACGCCTCTTGCAGCTATTGCTAGAGGAAGGGGTGTCACTCAAAAGTGCCGTTCGGGTAGCCGCCGCACATACCAACTTGTCACGCAACGCCTTGTACGATGCAGGCCTGCTGCTACAAAAAGAAATATCCCATTAAATCCATCTCAATGAGTACTTGCAGAGCAAAACAGGTTCTTTATCTCTTCTCATCCTGACGATGCATTAGTTGCGCTTGTGCTGACATGGACTCTGTAATTTTTTCTGCACTTTGCACTTGATGTCATCTTTAAAAAACCAGAGCCTTGAACAACAGCCTTCTTTACCCACTGTCTCCGCCTGCTTGTTTTCAAGCTTAGGATGATTTTTGCAACAAATTTATAGACATGCATCAACGATGCTGCCACATCAATGCAGCACCCCAAAAAAAGTAGCACGCCGTCAGCGCCTTAACCGCGCATGGAGGTGCGGCCTATAATCGGCGCTTTGTTGAAAGAACCGTCATGGCCGCGGCCATGGAGGGCTTTCATTCTTGCAACCAAAAGTGGTGAAGATGAGTAAGCCTTTCATTGCGCTGTGTCCGGAGATCACACGGTCCCATGCGCTGCATTTGATCGACTGGCTGGAGGACGAATGCGTCATCCGCTACCTGAGTGATTCCCGGCAAGTATCCCGCTTCATTGAGCAGGCCATTGACCGTGTGCAACTGCCAATCCTGACCCATTTATTCAATCAAGGCGGCCGCTTCTTCATGGCCTACAACCGGCACGACGTTCCTGTAGGATTTGTGCGCTTAGTCCCGTCTGGCAGTGATTGTGAAATGGTGCTGGTCATTGGTGACCGAGACAATTGGGGGCGAAAACTGGGTTCCTGCGCTATTCAAGAGGGGATGAAATTGGCCTTCTTCGAAATGCGGGCAGACCGGTTGATTGCCAAAATCCATGCGGACAATACCCGCTCGGTCAACGCCTTCTTGCGCAATGGCTTCGTGCTTGAAAGTCAAACGCCAACCCTCCGATCATTTACGCTGACTTCAACGCGTTACATGCAGCGCTTGCGTGATCGTGCAGCAAGCGACGGCAACGCCATTTACGTCACCGAAATCGACCAGGCCAGACTGCGACAACTTGTCGCACTAGAGCCTGAAACCAGCATTTTTGAGCTTGAGCATGAAATTGAACGCGCCATCGTGGTCGATGCCCAACACGTTGCCAGCCATGTGGTGACGATGAATTCGCGCGCCTTGCTGCGACTCAACGACGAAAAGCTGGAGGTGGATTTGGTCTACCCAGAAGATGCAGACGACAATGCCGGCAAACTCTCTGTCTGCTCTGATATTGGCACGGCCATTCTCGGCTACAAGGCGGGAGATGCCATCGACTGGCGCACGGCCAATCGCACCCAACATATTCGCATTGAACAAGTGCTCTACCAGCCAGAAGCGGCAGGCCACTTCCACCTGTAGATTGGCTGTGCAGTGATGAACGAAGAGCCAATGAAAAGACGTCGAATCAATTTCACAAGAAGTGAGGCAACTGCAATCAGTTTGCCTTCATGGGTGCCTTCACAGGCTCCAGCTTGGTGAGAAATTGCGAAGGCGAGCAATCAAAATGTTTCTTGAATGCCACGCAATAGGCACTGTGGCTTTCATATCCACTCTCCAATGCCACTTGGGTGATGGGCAGCCCTTGCAACAGCCATGGCATCGACTTCATCAATCGCATGGTCTGGCGCCACTGGCCAAATGTCATGCCTGTACTTTTCAAAAAATGCCGATGCAGGGTTTTCGGGGTCATGGCCAATCGGCTGGCCCACTGTGATGCCGTCTGTGCATACTCACGCTCTTGCATCAAACCTTCACACAGTTGGCGCATCGGCCCTTCCTCAGGCCATGGCAGATAAAAAGGCAGCGACGCTACGGTTTTGAGTTCCTCCATAAAGAGTTGCCCCAACAGCTGACTCCTCAAAGCCAATGGCGCATCGTGGGACACCCGCGCCAACGCATCAATCAACTCGCGCAGCAATGGCGTGACATGCACCACACAATCGGTCTCAGGCAATTGCTGCGCCCATGCCTCATCAATCAACATGCCATAGGCCGTCATAGCCGTAGCTGCTGTGAGCTGGTGAACAACCCCAGGGCGTAACCAAACCGCTGTAGTAGGAGGCACCAGCCACCTGCCCGAAGCTGCTTGCACCAACAGCACACCAGACGATGCGTAAATCAAATGCCCACGTCGGTGCTGGTGCGCTGGCACTACATGGCCAGCAAGATAGTGCTCAACCACCCCTGTCACTGGCAATGGAGACGTTTCTGCACTGTGCAAATCCAGTGCATGCCCACCCCGTGTTGAAGAAGAAAAGCCCATGAAGCAAATGTCCAAAATGATAAAGAAAATGGATTTTTTTCTATAGAAGCCATTTTTATCGCAGTTTAAAGTGCAAAGACTGGTTGTTTCAAGCCACTCATTGACTCCATCACCGCACCCCCATGTTGAGAACCCTACTGCTATGCCTACATGCTCTGACCACTGGTCGGGGTCCGTTCGCATGCGCATGCGATTGTTCCCATCCTGGTTTCCCCAGACCCCGACCGTAGCCAGCTCCTTGGAGCAGGGAAATCAGGCACTTGATGATTTCTCCTATTTGAGGTTTTTATGTTGGCTCAACCTTCTCAAAAATACCGTGCCCATCCTGTGGTGGATTTGCCCCACCGCCAATGGCCTTCACGCACCTTGACTCAAGCTCCGGTATGGCTTTCCACTGACCTGCGTGATGGCAACCAGGCCCTGTTTGAACCCATGAATCGCGAGCGCAAACTGCGCTTGTTCCAAGAATTGGTGCGCATCGGCTTCAAAGAAATTGAAGTGGGCTTTCCCTCTGCTTCGCAAACCGATTACGACATCGTGCGCCACTTGATTGATGCGCATCTGATTCCTGATGATGTCACCCCCATGGTCATTACCCAATTGCGCGAGGACTTGATTGAAACCACCGTGCGCAGCGCTGTTGGTGCCAAACGCGCGATCGTGCACCTGTACAACGCCATCGCACCGGCATTTCGCGAGATCGTTTTTGGCATGCAGTTGCCCGAAATCATCGCCATGGTCGAGCACCATGTGCAACTGCTCAAGCGTCTGTGCGATCAGCACCCCCAAACCCAGTGGGTTTTACAGTATTCGCCCGAGACATTCTGTATGGCCGAGTTAGACGTATCACTGGCCGTCTGCAATGCCGCGATTGCCGCTTGGGATGCTGGCCCCAACCGCCCGATGATTGTCAATCTGCCCACGACCGTAGAAGTCACCACGCCCAACGTCTTTGCCGACCAAATCGAATGGATGCATACACATCTGGCTCGGCGTGAGCATGTCGTGCTCTCAGTGCACCCACACAACGACCGCGGCACTGGCGTGGCCTGTGCTGAGCAGGCCTTGCTGGCTGGTGCCCAACGCGTCGAAGGCTGTTTGTTTGGCAACGGTGAGCGCAGCGGCAACCTCGATGTCGTCACCCTCGCGTTGAACCTCTACACCCAAGGCATCGCCCCAGGGCTGGACTTCTCTGACATTACAGGTGTTGCCCGCATTGCCGAAGAGTGCACCGCACTGCCCATCCACCCGCGCCACCCGTACGTGGGCGACTTGGTCTTTACTGCATTTTCTGGCTCGCACCAAGATGCCATCGCCAAAGGTTTTGCGGCTCAGCAAGAAGGTAAGCTCTGGCGTGTACCGTACCTGCCGATCGATCCACAAGACCTCGGCCGCACCTATGACAGCATCGTGCGAGTGAACAGCCAATCGGGCAAAGGCGGCATTGCCTTTCTGTTGCAGCGCGACCATAGCATCGTCATGCCAAGGCGCATGCAAATTGAATTCAGCGCGATCGTCCAGGCACAAGCCGACACCAGCGAAACTGAATTGAGCAGTCAACAGATATGGGGGCTTTTTGAATCCACTTATCTGCAAGCGAGCCAGCAATCTTCGCGCCTGCGCTACATCGGTCATCGCTTGTTAGAAGTCCCGCAAGGCCAAGGCATTGAGTTGCAGTGGTGTGACGCGGCAGGCCAGCACATCACCCGCACCGGTACTGGCAACGGCCCTATTGCCGCCACTGTCAATGCTCTGGGCCTGCCCCTGCGCATTGACAGCTTTGAAGAGCGCAGCATCGGAGTAGGCGCAGAGACCACGGCGATCGCCATCGTGGAAGTGGCTTGGCCCGGTACTGCAGGCACCAAATTTGGCGCAGGCAAAGACACCAATATCCTCACCGCCTCCATCATGGCCCTCTTCAATGCAGCCGCCAGGTTTGAAGCGTCGGCCATGTAATTATCGTTAGGCAAAAACATCAGCAAGGGACACGGGCTACTCACATCTTGCATTGGCCCGCGTCTCTTGCTGCACATGAATACGAGTGCTGCAAGCGCAAGGCAAGCCCACTCTCAGAACGTGATCAGGATCTCCACACAGTCGCGCAAGATTCAACAAAGAGGCAGTGCAAGTCGCTATCCAGTGGTGTACATTCAGCGCGCCCTGCTGACTCAAAAGCCCAATCGACTCTATTTCTGCTGATGATCTCCATTCGAATGTCTCGCCCTGATGAGGGCAACCGTGCCATTGAAATATGGCGTCTTGCTGTCGATGCCACTCACCATTTTCTGGCTCAGGAAGATCGCCTAGCCATTGAGAAAATGGTTGCGACCTTTCTTCCACAAGCGCCGCTATGGTTGGCTGTTAACGGCAACGACTATCCGCTCGCGTTCATGCTTGTAGAAAAAGGCCATATGGAGGCCTTGTTTGTTGACCCTGCATATCGAGGGGTGGGAATTGGAGCAATGCTGGTGCGTCACGGCATTGCCCAGCACCCCGCGTTAACAACAGATGTCAACGAGCAAAATCTGCAAGCACTAGGCTTTTATGAAAAGATGGGCTTCAAACAGACTGGGCGCTCAGCCCTAGACAGCGATGGGCGCCCCTACCCCATCATCCACCTGCAATTCACCGGAATCGAACGGTCTCATGCGCAGTGAACATGTTCATGTCAGATTCAATCCGCCATCGGAGAGCAGGATCTCACCCGTCAAATAGGTGGACTCGACCAGCATCGCAACCGCTTGTGCAATCTCCTCCGGGTGAGCGGCCCGCTGCATAGGCGCACGCGCACGCCATAGTTGCTGTGCCTGCGCCCAGTCAGCCGTCATCGGTGTATCAACAAGACCTGGCGCAACTGCATTCACGCGAATAGCCGGAGCCAGAGAAACCGCGAGTAAACGCGTGACATGGTTCAGCGCAGCTTTTGTTGCAGCATAAGGAATGGAAGCCCCTTTTGGCCGCACGCCGGCATGCGAACTCACATTGACAACACAAGCAGGCGTCCCACTCGCAGCAGAGGCACGCAATGCCGCCTCTGCCTCAGCAACAATACGAAACGGCGCAACCACATTCACCTCGTGCAGCAAACGCCAAATGTCAGGCGTCGCTGCTGCTAAATCAGTATGAGGAACTACACGGCTAATACCGGCATTGTTCACGATCACATCCAAACGACCCCATTGCGCAACCGCCTCCTGTACCAACCGGATGCGGTCGGCATCGTCTGCAAGGTCGGCTTGAATATATGCGGCAACGCCCAACTCACTGGCCATCGCGCGGCCAGCTTCCACAGAACTGCGCGAATGCAAAATGACCGCATAGCCATCCCGAGACAATCGGCGCGCTACCGCGGCCCCTATCCCTGAAGTGGATCCTGTGACTAGAGCAACACGTTGAGATGGGTGCATAGACAATTCAAAATAAAACTGAAGGTGGACTGTACAGGCTATGCCGGCCATGAATCAGGCATATGGAAACGTGCATTCCCAATGCCCCCTCAATGTAGCCCTGAATGCGTTGGCACACATCGGCATATTGATTGCGCCAAGCCTATGTGCGGTTGCCTGCAGTTGCGCTTTTCAATGGCCCGATAATCCCCTCTCGCCTTTGGCACCAACAGCCATCGCTTTGATTGCCTCGTTGAGAACGTATTTGGGAGAGTTCCATTTTTTTCGCTGAACTCCATTGAACTTCAGCGTCTATGCAATTTGCCTCTGAAGTGCCCCCCATCAAGCAGACAGCTCTCCCCTCACAATGGCTGCGCCTGCGCTAAGCGCATGCAGCTTGCCACGTGCCACACTGCGTGCCAGTGGCGCCATGCCGCAGTTCGTGCTGGGGTAGAGCTTGTCGGCATCCACAAAACGCAGCGCGTTGCGCAGTGTCTTGGCCACATCTTCTGGGGTTTCAATGGTGTTGCTCGCCACGTCAATGGCCCCCACCATCACCTTTTTTCCACGAATCAGCTCAATCAAATCCATCGGCACATGTGAGTTTTGGCATTCTAAAGAGACGATATCGATATTCGATTGCTGCAGCTTGGGGAAAGACTCTTCATATTGACGCCACTCAGAGCCCAATGTCTTTTTCCAGTCGGTATTGGCTTTGATGCCGTAGCCATAGCAAATATGCACTGCGGTTTCGCATCGCAACCCTTCAATAGCGCGCTCTAAAGTAGCAATCCCCCAGTCATTGACTTCATCAAAAAACACATTGAAAGCGGGCTCGTCAAACTGAATGATGTCTACACCTGCGGCCTCTAACTCTTTGGCTTCTTGGTTGAGGATTTTTGCGAATTCCCACGCCAGCTTTTCGCGGCTTTTGTAGTGCGCGTCATAGAGGGTATCAATCATTGTCATGGGGCCAGGCAGCGCCCATTTGATGGGCTGGCGTGTTTGCTCGCGCAGGAATTTGGCATCTTCCACAAACACAGGCTTGATACGACTGACCGCACCGGTAACGGTAGGCACGCTGGCGTCATAGCGGTTGCGAATCCGCACCGTTTCGCGTTTCTCAAAATCCACGCCGTCAAGGTGCTCGATGAAGGTGGTCACAAAGTGCTGACGAGTCTGTTCACCATCACTGACGATGTCAATGCCTGCGTGTTGCTGCTCTTGCAACGACAGACGCAAAGCGTCTTGTTTGGCTTCGCGCAACTCTTCTCCATCAAGCTTCCAAGGCGACCACAGTTTTTCTGGCTGCGCCAGCCAAGAGGGCTTGGGCAAGCTGCCCGCAGTAGAGGTTGGCAATAGTGTGTGCATGGTTCGTGATTCCGTTTATTGAAAAATCTGGTGTGTTCAGAGCGCGTTGTTGGCCGCCCAGGTATTGAGCTGGCTCTGATAGGGCTTGATGAAGTGCTCCTCGGTGAACTTGCCCTGCTTTACGGCCAGTTGGCTGCGCTCAACTCGGTCATACACAATCTGCGTTACCGAATAGTCTTGGTGTTGCAAACTGGGCTGGTAGCATTGCCCCGCTGCCGAATTGGCGTTGTAAATCTCAGGACGGTAGATTTTCTGGAAGGTTTCCATCGTACTGATGGTGCTAATCAACTCCAGATTGGAATAATCGGCCAGCAAATCACCTGGAAAATAAAAAGCCAAAGGTGCCACGCTGTGCGGCGGCATGAAAAAGCGCACTTTCAGCCCCATCTTTTCAAAATACAAATCCGTAGAGGACAGTGCATTTTGCTGGTACTCCACGCCCAAAATGGGGTGGACATTTTCCGTGCGCTGGTACGTCTTGCTGCTGGAGGCGCTGATGCAAATCACTGGTGGTTTACTAAAAAGCGCTTGGTATGTTGGGGATTGAATCAGGTGCTTGAACAGCTTGCCGTGCAAAACACCAAACCCCTCAGGCGTGCTGAACGTGGCGCGCTGCTCATTGTGTTCCAGCAGCAGCACACTGAAGTCGTAATCGCGCACGTAAGAAGAGAAGCTATTGCCCGCAATGCCATCCATGCGCTCGCCAGTTTGCAGGTCTACAACCGTGGTTTTAAGCATCTCAATCAAAGGAAATGCATCGCTAGCACCGCCCATATGCATGTCTACCGAAATGATATCCAGCTCCACCTTATAGCGATCAGCCTTGGGGTTGTCCCAGTGGGCCAGACTGTTGAAGCGGTTATTCACCATCCTCAAGGTGTTGCGCAAATTATCCTGTCGGCTTTCGCCTCGCGCCAGATTGGCAAAATTCGTAGTGATGCGTGTGCTCGCCGATGGTTGGTAGTGCTCATCAAACGGCGTGGTAGAGATACTGAATGTGAATGCTTGGCTCATGGTGATTCGATGTGATGGAGTTCTGAAAACAAAAATGGATACTGCCTTTCAGGCAGTGATCGACTCTGGCGCGCGAAACGCTTGAATTGGGGCAACAACGCTTTCTGCCACTGGAGCTGACAAACGGATCAAAGGCCATGCCCGTGCAACGGCCAGCCTGGCGCGCTCAAGCAATGCCTGGCTTTGCAGGCGATAGTCGACAAAGTCCTGATCGGTCGCATATATGCCCAGTGGCAACGTACGAGCCTGAAAAAAGCTGAACAAAGGCCGTAACTGGTGGTCGATCACCAAAGCATGGCGTTCGCTGCCGCCGGTTGCAGCCAGCAGCACCGGCTTGTCAATCAAGGCATCCTGATGAACCAAATCGAAAAAGTGTTTAAACAACCCTGTGTAAGCCCCCCGGTACACCGGCGTGGTGACGATCAGAACATCAGCTTGTTCCACCAGTGCCAGCGCCCGCTCCACAGCAACGGGCAATTGCGAACGCCACACGCAGCCCGCCATGGCAGGAGTCAGTGCGCCCAGTTCAATCAGATGCGGTTCACACGCCATTTCGCTGGTGATCAAGTCCATTAAATGTCTAGCCAATGCTGCAGCCTTGGATGGACGTTGCAAACCACCAGAGACAGCAACGATGCGTAATGCTCGTACCATTTTTTCCTCATCAAATGAATGCATGGGCGTTCAGCCGCAAAAAGCCATTACCCATGGGATCGGCAAAAAAACTAAAACAGCAACCGCATCCGCATCTGTCAACAATGAAGCTGGGAAGCGGGTGTCTACCAACCCGTGTCAATCCACAATAGGCACGCATACTAGTGGCCGCATCACATGAAGTAAAATGGTCATTTCTCATAAATCAATGAAAAATATTCATTCAAATGATTGAGCGCATTCATTTACGCATCGTTTTAGAGGTTGAAAAGCAAGGCTCATTAACGGCTGCAGCTGGTGCGCTGAACCTCACCCAGTCGGCGTTAAGCCACAGCATGCGAAAGCTAGAACAGCAATTAGGGACCGATATTTGGCTGCGCGAAGGGCGCAACCTGCGTCTGACACAAGCAGGCCAATACCTACTGGCAGTCGCCAACCGTGTGTTGCCACAACTGAACCTGGCAGAAGAGCGCTTAGGCCAATTCGCACAAGGCGAGCGTGGAGCATTGCGCATTGGGATGGAATGCCACCCTTGCTACCAGTGGCTGCTCAAAGTAGTGGCCCCCTATTTGGCAGCTTGGCCTGATGTGGACGTTGACGTCAAGCAGAAATTCCAATTCGGGGGAATTGGCGCGCTCTTTGGTTTTGAGATTGACCTGCTGGTCACGCCTGACCCGCTGTACAAACCCGGTTTGGTTTTCGAGCCTGTGTTCGATTACGAACAGGTGCTGGTGGTTGCCAAAGGGCATGCATTGGCCTCAGCCGTCTACGCAAAACCTCAACAACTGACCAAAGAAGTGCTCATCAGCTACCCTGTAGATATCGAGCGGCTGGACATTTATAACCAGTTCCTTTTGCCAGCCGGCGTCACGCCCAAACGCCACAAAACCATTGAAACCACCGACATCATGTTGCAAATGGTCGCCAGTGGCCGCGGCGTAGCCGCCCTGCCACGTTGGCTGGTTGAAGAATATGCCACCAAGATCGACGTAGTGCCAGTTCGGCTTGGCCAACGGGGCATTGCCAAGCAGATTTTTCTTGGAGCGCGGCAAAGCGATACGGCCATCGACTACGTGCGCGCCTTCATCGAACTGGCTCGCCAACCCATGCCGACCTGAGATGCGGCAAACTGCCCAATTTCGGAGAACAGTAACAAACCAGAGGCGGTTGACTCAAATCGGCCAAGACGGTGTGAAAACGCTTGGTTGAATACACTTGAAAAATTGAATGCAACGAATCCCTTGCGCATGGTGAACCAAGAAGCAATTTCTAGAAGACCAGGGCTGCGTGCAAGATATCTTGCAAGCCTGATTGACTTGAAGACATCAAAGACCAGCGCTCAAACAGCAAGCGGTGCAAGTTAACCCAAATTACCTATTCCGATTAGCGAGCCTCATTTTGGTAGAAGCTAAGGCAAAATACAGTCAGCAAGCTACCAGCCACAGCACCTCAGCGTAGACGACGCCATAAACCAGCACCCAACGTTACGCCCGAGTAACACCGCATTCAACGCGATCTCCATTCACCTCTAACCCACTCCACCAGCACCATGTTCGAAGAAATAACGATTCAACGCATATCGACAAGAACAATCCTCAAACTCACCAGCATTGGGCTGCTTTTGTCGCTAGTGCCAATGACGTTACTACTGGGTGTTTGTGCATTCTTTGGCGCCTCCACGGTCAGTTGGAACCAGCAACCCATGACCGGGCTTTCTGGGTTATTGGCTGCGCCGCTCATCGGTTTGTTTCTTGCCGTTATTTTTTCCGTCTTACTTGGCCTATGCATGGCACTGGGCTTGTGGCTGTATTCGAAGTTCCGCCCGCTGCAAATTCGCATCAAAAAGGTCCAAGTGCCTACACTGGGCTGATTGGCTATTGGATTAATCAATAGTGATCAATAGTGCGACTTGAATTCCGCTGGCCAAGCAGCCATGACCATTTGCGCTATTGACCACCGCCAGTTTGTTTCAAACGCATACGCCCAGCCGCATTGCAAATATAGGAAATTTTCCATGACGCCCTCAACCAAACACCAGAGACTCGGTTTGTTCGCATGGCTGGGGTTGAGTCTGCTTGCGGCCACATTGGGTGCCATTGCATCGGTTGATGCAGCCCATTTTTATGCCCAACTCACGCAGCCATCGTGGGCGCCGCCAGCTCGCGCATTTGGTCCCGTGTGGAGCATACTGTATGCATTAATGGGTCTTGCTGCATGGTTAGTTTGGCGTGTTGGTGGCTTGCGCCATGCGCAAACAGCACTCTCTTTGTTCATCGCTCAGCTTGTTCTCAATACGGTTTGGAGCTGGCTCTTCTTTCGTTGGCACTTGGGGGCCTGGGCAATGGCCGATATCGCTCTACTGTGGTTGTTGATCGCAGCCACTGTGGCTGCGTTCTGGCGCATCAGACCGCTTGCAGCGGCCCTGTTGATTCCGTACCTGCTCTGGGTCAGCTTTGCTATCGCGCTGAATTACTCGGTTTGGCAACTGAATCCGCACCTGCTGGGTTGAGTCAACGCGCATGAAGCTTTATTAACAAGCCATATGCACCAGCGTTTCAGGACGAATTGGAAGACTACCCTTCACGCGCCTTTGAGAAGAATTTTTATGCAAAAAAAACTCTGTTTTCTGCTTGCTCTGTTTGCCCCGTTGGCAGCGGGTGCCGCAAGTCCAACGCAAGCGCCCGAGCAGAAACCACAAGTAGGCCATTACGGCTTCAACTGGCTTGAGCCAGACAAACCTTGTCATGCATTGACCGCGAAAGAAATTGCCAGCTTCGCTCGATGTGAGCTCCAAAAAAGCGCGTTTGGGATTGACCTCGATGCGCTGGCATGCCCTGCCAGCGATGGGGTAGAAATGTTCATCTATCCCACTGCCAAGCAATGCAACCGTGCATTTGAAGCAATGCAGTCAAATGCGCCGTGATGAGTCCACTAGGTCTCGCACCAATCATTCATGCTTTTGAGATCAAAAATTACAAATCGTTGATAACAACTTTTCTCTCTCCAAGGCATGGCACTGCAAGTGCCCTCGCCCTCTATATGCAAGGGCAGATCAAGCCGTAGCCTCTACCAATTTACGACCACCAGCTGGCGTGGGTCAATGGCGTGATAGCGGGCCTCTGCGGATGCGTTTAACACGAACAGCTGCGCGCACCATGGCGTCAACAATCGTTGCTTGCCTACTAGCAAAACAAGCCACTCTCATGCCAGAGCCTGCTCGCATGCCAAGCCTAGCGTGCTTCATGCATGAGCCGAATTAGCTCATGAAAACAATGTCTTGAAACGCCCTATTGCGCCAAGCCGACTGGCTTTACCATCGTTTTCCACTGCAACAAGCAAAGGAATTTCGATGACGCATACACGCCGCCACTGGTTGAGCCGTACCGCACAAATGGCTACCCTTCTCGCGCTCGCGGGCACCTTCTCAGGCCATGCCATAGCCCAATCCAAAGAAGTTGTGATTGGGTACCAAGACATGGTGGTGCCTTGGCGTTATGCGCAAGAAACCAAATTGGTGGAAGAGCGCACTGGCTACAAAGTCACCTACCGCAAAATTGGCAGCGGAGCAGAAGTGGTGCGTGCACTGGCTTCCGGCGCGATCGACATTGGTGAGGCGGGCTCTTCACCTTTTGCTGCGGCACTCTCTCAAGGCGTTCCGATTGAAGTATTCTGGATTCTGGACAACATCAACAACGCCGAGGCTTTGGTAGCCCGCAATGGCTCTAACGTCAACACAGTGGCTGACCTGAAGGGCAAAAAAATTGCGCTGCCTTTTGCTTCGACCACGCACTTTCATACTCTGGTTGCTCTAGAAGGCGCAGGCATTTCTCCCAACGAAGTTCAATTGCTGAATCTGCGCCCACCGGAAATTCTGGCTGCATGGGGTCGCGGCGACATTGATGCCACGTTTGTATGGGATCCCGCCCTTGCACAAGCCAAGCAATCAGGAAAAGTGCTCATTACGTCAGGCGAGATTGCCCGTCAAACAGGCAAAGCCACTTTCGATGCATTGGCAGTAAGCAAAAAATTCAGCAAAGACCACGATGCCTTTCTCACTGAATTCGTCAAAACGCTTGCACAAGTTGATCAAGAGTACGTAAACCACACAAGCCAATGGACCAGCGATTCGCCACAGGTACAGGCTGTAGCCAAATGGAGTGGCGCTGAACCAACCAACGTACCAGCCAGCCTTGCGCTGTACGAGTTCGTTCCCCCTGTGCAACAGGCCAGCAAGCAATGGCTGGGTGGCGGCCAAGAGTCCGTAGTGTCCCAATCACTGGCGGCCACCGCCGCATTCCTGAAAGAGCAAGGCACGATCCAATCTGTATTGCCTGACTACAGCGTTGGTGTGAACGCGACCTGGGTTACGCGTGCAGCCAATGGCCAAAAGTAATTTGCAATTGTGCCAACAGCCCGAGTGGCCTGACAGCATCGCGTCAAATGTTGAGCCCCAATCTGCAGAAGCGGACACGCGGATCTCCGCTGACCTACTGCAGCCAGCCTGCGAAAGTGGCCTGCACATCCGCAATCTGTCTGTGCGCTACCAAGGTGCAGGCCAGCACAGCGACACGTTGGCGCTAAGCCAAATCAACCTGCACATTGCGAAAGGGGAGTTTGTAGTCGCTGTCGGGGCCTCAGGCTGCGGGAAAACCACATTGCTCAATGTGATTGCAGGCTTTACCCAAGCCTCGGCAGGCACGCTCAGCCTGAATGGCGCGGCCATTGACAGTGCCAGTGCCAACCGTGGCGTCGTGTTCCAAAAGCATGCACTGATGCCTTGGCTCTCGGTGCTGGACAACGTGGCATTAGGCTTGCGATTGCGCGGCTTGGGCAAAAAACAGCGCCATGCTATTGGGCACGAAAAACTAGAGCAAGTGGGTCTAAAAGATTTTGCACACGCATCCATTTGGCAGCTGTCTGGCGGCATGCAGCAACGCGTTGGTATTGCAAGGGCGCTGGCCAGCGATCCGGACGTTCTGTTGCTGGACGAGCCCTTGGGCGCGCTCGATGCATTTACACGGGAATCAATTCAAGAATTGCTGCTGCGTATTTGGCAAGAGACACGCAAAACCATTTTTTTCATCACACACGATGTGGAAGAAGCATTGTTTCTCGCATCACGCTTGATTGTCATGTCGCCACGCCCGGGGCGCATTGTGCAAGACCAAACCTTGCCATTTAGCCAAGCCTACTTGCAAAGCGACAATGCCCGCGCCATCAAATCCAGCGCACCATTCATTGAATGGCGTGAGCGCGTACTGGGCTGGGTTGCGCCATCCGTTCACGCGCCATAAAAGGCTGTTCATGCAAAAAATGCTCCACGCAACACATGCACCACAAGATGATGCCGCCCCACTGGTAGCGGTAGCTCCGTTTCGCACACTGAGCGAGAAATCCAGCCGATCCATCAGCCTCCTCACAATTGTGGCTTTGGTTGCGCTGTGGTGGCTGGCCACACAACGCGCTTGGGTTCCCACGCTGTTCTTGCCGGCACCTGCAGCTGTGAAGGACGCTTTTATTGCCGCGTGGTCAGGCCAGATTCAAGGTGGGCAGCCCTTGCTGGAACACCTGCAATGGAGCGCTATTCGCGTGTTTGGCGCCTTTTTTGCGGCCTTGGTGACCGCCGTGCCTATTGGCATTGCCATGGGCGTCAGCCGTGTGGCTCGTGGCGTTTTCGATCCACCACTGGAGTTCTACCGCCCATTGCCTCCATTGGCCTACCTCCCGTTGATCGTGATCTGGTTTGGTATTGATGAAACGTCCAAAATCCTCTTGATTTACCTGGCTTGCTTTGCCCCCATTGCTTTGGCAGCCAAAGCCGGCGTGCGCAGCGCCAGTGTGGAGCAAATCAATGCAGCCCTGTCGCTCGGGGCCTCACGCTGGCAGTTGATATGGCATGTCATCATTCCCGCAGCACTGCCTGACATTCTGGTTGGTTTGCGCATTGCCATTGGCTTTGGCTGGACGACGCTGGTTGCAGCAGAAATGGTCGCTGCCACTGTCGGAATTGGGCAATTGGTGCTCAATGCTTCAAATTTTCTGCGCACCGATATGGTGGTCATGGGAATCTTGGTCATTGGTTTGGTGGCGTGGAGCTTTGACCTGCTGATGCGATGGTTAGAACACCGCTTGGTGCCTTGGCAAGGCAAAGCCTGAGTCGCCAATAGCGTTGCAGCGCATGCCGGCCCCATAACGCGCATAATGGCACCTGTCTCGCCGTGCAGTTGCATACTGGCGAGTGCATATTCGCAAATGATCCCTGTTGCAGGTCTGCACGGCGGCGGCGGTGGGCACGACTAGGCAACCTGCTCCGCCCCCTGATGGGTTGCAGGTACGTACGCAATAGGGTCACAACAACGCACCTTATCGCTGCCACCATGTCCTATCTCGACACCCTTGAACCAATCGTCCGTGATCTGATTGCACCTGCTGCTTTAACGACAGATCGCCAAGCCCAATATCCCCGCGCAGCACTTGATGCATTAGGCCAAGCCGGTTTACTGGGACTCATCAGCGCCAAAGAGGTCGGCGGTATGGGCGCTGGCATGGCGCAAGCGGCCCAAATCGTGCAGCGTATTGCACAAGACTGCCCATCCACTGCCATGGTATTGACCATGCATTACTGCGGCACCGCAGTGATTGAACGTTGTGGCCCCGAAGCGACTCGCAAAGCGATTGCAGCAGGTCAACATACCAGCACACTTGCATGGTCAGAAATCGGCTCACGCAGCCACTTCTGGGCACCGGTAGGTACCGCCACGGTTGAAGGCGATGCCGTATTGCTCAACGCTGCCAAAAGCATGGTGACATCAGCAGGGCAAGCCAACTCCTACGTCTGGACATCGCGCCCCATGCAAGGCGAAGAGGGCCTCTCAATCTGGCTGGTCGACAGCCAGTTGCCTGGCCTTCAGGTTGCAGGGCCATTTGATGGCCTGGGGTTGCGTGGCAATGCCTCCTCCCCAGTCAAAGCCAACGATGTACGCGTTACTCTGGCCGATTTGTTGGGCGAAGACGGCAAGGGCGCTGAACTGTCCAACCAAGTGGTTTTGCCCATCTTCACCATGCTCATTGCCTCATGCTCCATCGGCATGATGGATGGCGCACTGGCACGGGCTACAGCACACATCACCAGAAACCGTTTTGCAGAAAGTGGCAGCAGCCTGTCTGACCTGCCAACCATTCGCGCCTACTTGGCCCGCGCCAAAATTCGTGCAGACCAAGCCCGCACTTTGCGTGACGATACATTGGCCGCGCTGGCGGCAGGCCGCCCCGACACTATGCTTCGCGTGCTGGAAAACAAAGCCAGCGCCGCAGAAGCAGCGCTGGAAGTGACCGACACGGCCATGCGCATTTGTGGTGGCGCTGCATTCCGTAAGGAAGCTGGCATTGAGCGCTTGTTCCGCGATGCGCGTGCAGCCTCCATCATGGCACCAACATCAGACGTGCTGTTTGACCACATTGGCACCGCCCTGTGCGATGCTGCAGCGGCAGAACAAGCCAACTGAGAAAATGACTTCTGCTCTGCTGCTGCGCCAGCCGTGGCAGGCAGCCGTACGTGTTTGACCTCCAACATTCGCAAACAACCCATGAGTACACCGACCTCCCCTTTTATTCTTGGCGCCGTCGCTTACGCCCCAAAAGTCATCACCATCTGGGAAGGCTTCAAAGCCTATCTTGCAGAGCGTGACTTCGCAATGGACTTCATCTTGTATTCCAACTACGAAACCCAGGTCGAAGCCATGATCAATGGGGACATCCACTTTGCATGGAACTCGCCATTGGCGTGGGTGCGTACAGAGCGACTCGCCAGCGCCCGTGGCCTGCAAGCGGGGCAAGTGGTCATGCGCGACACCGATATCGACCTGCAGTCAGTGCTGGTCGTCAAGGCGGACAGCCCCTACCAAAACACGGCAGACTTGCGTGGACAAACCGTAGGTTTTGGTACGATTGATTCGCCACAAGCAACATTGATTCCGCTGGACCACATGCAGCATGTAGGCGGCCTGCAGCCGGAAAAAGACTTTGTGGTGCACCGTTTTGATATTCTAGGAGGCAAACATGGTGACCACATTGGTGGTGAACGATTAGCTGCCCAAGCCATGCTTGAAGGCAATATTGCCGCCAGCTGGATGATTGCCAAAAACTACAAGGCCTTTGCCGCAGAAGGAACTTTGCCCGCTGGGGCGACCCGCATTCTCGATTCGACTGGCCTGTACGACCACTGCATCATGAGTGCCGCCCCCGGTCTGGATGCGGCGGTCAGCCAACGCTTTGGCGACTTGCTGCTGGCGATGGACTGGAACGATGCGCCCGTGCGCGCATTACTCGAGCTTGAAGGGCTCAAGCAATGGCAACCTGCCCGCACCGAAGGCTTTGCCCTATTGCAACGCGCTGCAACTGAACAAGGTTTTTACGATGAACAAGGCCGCATTGTCGCCAAAGACTATCGATATTGAGGCGCTAGGGTTTGATGCTGGCGCACACCTTCTGGTCAAACATGCGCTGGCAGCCCTACCCCAAGGTCAAAGCCTGCGGGTGACCAGCCGCGCTCCCGGCTGGCAATCCCAACTTGCAGCGTGGGCACGTGCGCAAGGCCACCCCTTGCAGTGGGAATCAGGCCAGCAAGCGGCACTCATGCAACGCGGCAATGCTGAAGCTGGGCGTTGGCACAACGCAGCCTATACAGGCCATGCCGATGCCCAAGCCGTTGATGCGGTGCTGGAACACGCCTTGCCTGGCTGGGGCTTGGCAGCGCGCGGTGCACGGGTGGAAGCCGGTGGCCCGCAGTTCCATTTCAAACTTGACCACAAACAAGACTTCTGGGCAGAAAATGCCGCAGACCTGTATACACAGGCCGTGCATGCGCAGTGGAATCCAGACACTGCATTGGATTGGAATGAAGTGCTCAATCACCCGCCAGAAATTGAGGCGGCGATCGTTCAGGTCATGACCTACATGATTGAAAACGAGAATGCCGCTTTGCTGGTGCCCGCTCGCTTTCTAGGCCAGTTGCACCCACATTACCGCGAACTGCAAGCGGCATTGGCCATTCAGGTGGCAGACGAGGCGCGCCACATTGAAGTCTTCACGCGCCGCGTACGGCTAGGTGGCGCCGAGCCGGCCTTGTCCACCGCAGGTGGGCAAGCCTCACTCAAAAGCCTTCTGGATGAACCAGATTTTTCGATCGCGGGTTTTCTGCTATCGGTCTTGGGCGAAGGCACCTTTGTGAACCTGCTGCAATACCTGCAAGCCTACGCGCCCGATGCGTTGACACGCCAAATGTGCCGACTTGCTGCGCGCGATGAAGCCCGCCACGTGGCGCTCGGCATGTCGCACCTACTCTACCGTCTGCAAAGCGAGCCCTCGTTGCGCAGTCGTCTGGCCAACGCCGTTCAAGCACGCCATGACCAGCTGGCAGGCAGCTCTGGGCTGAATGAAGAGGTCTTTGACGCCTTGATTCTGATTGGCGCCGGATCGCTCGAACCCGCCGCAGTTCAAACCGGATTTGAGCGGGTACAGCAACTCATGCGCGACATGGGGGATGGCCGTTTCACACGTTTATTGCGCCTAGGGTTTGAACGTGAAGAAGCCGAGCGCCTGTCTTCCCTGCACACCCGCAATTTCATGTAAGCCTTGGCGGTACCACCATGCATTTTTTAGAACAACTCGAACCCATTATGCGCGAGGTAATCGCGCCCAACGCCACTACCACCGACGCCCACGCGGCCTATCCGCGCCAGGCACTGCAAGCGTTAGGCCAAGCCGGCTTGCTTGGCTTGATCAGCAGTACCGATGTAGGCGGTTTAGGCCTTGGTTTGCCTGAAGCTGTGCAAGTCGTTGAGCGCATCGCGCAGGACTGCCCCTGCACCGCCATGGTGTTGACCATGCATTACTGCGGCACGGTGTACATTGAACAATTAGGAGGCAAAGATGTGCGCCAAGCCATTGCTGCAGGTCGGCACATCACCACACTGGCCGTGTCAGAAACAGCCACACGCAGCCACATTTGGGCCATGACCAGCCAAGCCCAAATGCAAGCGGCCGATACGGTGTTGATATCTGGCGAAAAAAGCATGATCACCTCCGCCGGCCAAGCCGACTCTTACGTCTGGACTACACGCGCCATGCAAGGGGAAGGTAATACGTTGTGGCTGCTCAATGCCAAAGACCCGGGGTTTAGCGTGCCACGCGCTTTTGATGGTCTCGGCCTGCGCGGCAACCACTCCGCCCCCATCAGTGCCCAAGCCGTGCCCACAGCGCTGTCAAGCAGACTCGGAGCAGATGGTCAGGCCGAGCCGCTCAAGGCGCAGTATCTGATGCCCTACTTTGCCACCTTGATCGCCACAACCTCCATTGGGTTAATGCAAGGTATTTTGCGCCGCGCCATCACGCACATCAGCACTTCACGTTTTGCAGAAAGCGGGACCTCGTTGGCAGATTTGCCCACTATTCGGGCTTACTTGGCCAAAGCCCATCTGCGTGCCGATCAGGCCCGGCTACTGCGTGACGACACCGTTGCCGCCGTGCAAGCTGCCCGCTTGGACAAAGGCATGCGTCTGCTGTTGGTCAAAGCAGCAGCAGCTGAGGCAGCATTAGAGGTGAGCGACACGGCCATGCGCATTTGCGGCGGCGCGGCATTTCGCAAAGAGCTGGGCATTGAGCGCTTGTTTCGCGATGCCCGCGCAGCCTGCGTGATGGCCCCCACCAGCGATGTGCTGTTTGACAAAATAGGCACGCTTTTGTGTGCAACGCCAACCCCCTGAATGCCAACCATGAATACTCCCTCCAAATCCTCCCCCGCATCACCACGCCTGACCTCGCTCTCGCACGGTGGTGGCTGCGGCTGCAAAATAGCCCCTGGTGTGCTCAGTGCGTTGCTGGCCAACAGCAGCCTGCCCAAGCAAATGTATGAACACTTGCTTGTTGGCACTGAAACCGCAGATGACGCAGCCGTCTACCAAATCAACGAGCATCAAGCCATTGTCGCCACCACCGACTTTTTCATGCCTATCGTGGACGATCCGTTTGACTTTGGTCGTATCGCAGCGACCAATGCCCTTTCGGACATTTATGCCATGGGCGCAACCCCTTTGTTTGCGCTAGCCATTGTGGGTATGCCCATCAACGTGTTGCCACACGAAGTCATTGCCAAGATTCTTGAAGGGGGCGAATCAGTCTGCCGCGATGCAGGCATTCCCTTAGCGGGAGGCCACTCCATTGACTCAGTAGAACCAATTTATGGCTTGGTTGGCATCGGCATCGTCAACCCCGCCCAGCTCAAGCGCAATGCCAGTGCTCAGTCTGGCGATGTGCTGATTTTGGGCAAACCATTAGGCGTAGGTATTTTGTCGGCAGCACTCAAAAAGAACTTGCTAGATACTGCAGGCTACGCAGCTATGGTGGCCGCGACGACTCAACTCAACCGACCCGGTAGTGCACTGGCACAACTCGATGGGGTGCATGCGCTCACCGACGTAACAGGCTTTGGCCTGTTGGGGCACACCCTCGAATTGGCCCGTGGGGCAGGCTTGACCGCCGAGATCGACAGCACAGCCCTGAAACTGTTGCCTGACGTGCGTGACTTTGCCGAGCAAGGCGTCATCACCGGCGCATCTGGGCGCAACTGGCAGTCTTATGGCAGCCACATTGAGCTGGCACCACGCATTGCGCAAGAAGGCAGTGGAGCCACCCAAGGCATTCTGACCGACCCACAAACCTCAGGCGGCTTACTGGTGGCATGCGCCCCCGAGATCGCCCAGCAGGTTTTGAAACTCTTTGATGAGCAAGGTTTTCACGATGCCGCTATCGTCGGACACATGGCCGCTGGCGAGGCCAAAGTGGTGGTCAAGTAATTACCTCTCTGCACACGCCAGCCCCTCTCTTTTACTTCGTCAGGTATAGACCATGAAACTCACTAGCCAAAGCATTCACGACGGACAACCCATTGCCGGTACATATGCATTTGCTGTGCCCGATGCCGCCAACCATGTGGCGCTCTCAAGCAACCACAACCCCCATTTGGCATGGACGGATATCCCCGCAGGCACCCAATCGTTTGTGGTGGTGTGCCATGACCCCGATGTACCCAACAAAGGCGATGATGTCAACCAGGAAGGTCGTACGGTTGCCGCCGATCTGCCACGCGTGGACTTCTACCATTGGTTGCTGCTCGATATTCCCGCTAGCTCCACAGAAATTGCGGCAGGCGCACATTCCGACGGCATTACGGCAGGCGGAAAGTCAGGCCCACAAGCCCCTAACGGTTGGCGCCATGGCATCAACGATTACACCGGTTGGTTTGCCGGTGATGCGCAAATGAAAGGCCAGTACTTTGGTTACGACGGCCCATGCCCACCATGGAACGACTCCATCGTGCACCACTACATCTTCACCGTGTATGCACTGGCTACCCCTACGCTGGAGGTGACCGGTGAACTCAACGGGGCCAATGTGATCGCAGCGCTGGCCAAAGCGCAAGTGCTAGGCCAAGCCAGCTTGACCGGCACCTACTCGCTCAACCCGGCAGTGGCAGCTTGAGTCCCCTGCGCTTGCAGCGCAGCTAAAAAAACCAAACCAGCGGCGACCAGGCCAACAACCGAGCAAGTTAGCGGGTATACCGCACGGCGCGTGGTGCACGTGCCAACCCCCACAGCTGCAAGCCAGCTGTGTGGGCCACTTGTATCGCCAGCGATGTAGGCGCTGAAATAGTAGCTAACAAAGGAATGCCAAGGCGCGAGCATTTGCGCACCAGTTCATAACTGGCACGACTGGACATCACTACAAAGCCCTCTGGCTGCCATGGCAAGCCATGCAAACCCAAAGGTTTTTGCGCGGCCTCAGCCAAGGCCTGCGCCCTTGCTCCCAGCAGCTTATCTAGGGCATTGTGGCGCCCTACATCTTCATAGACGGCCACCAAATCGCCATCAGGTGTGGCGTAACCTGCTGCATGCACGGCCCCTGTGGCCTTATTGAGTAGCTGCTGCGCGGGCATTGCGGCCAAAGCCTTGAACAGGGTTTGCGACGTGATAGCTTCGAGCCACTGCGGCCGTTGCTGCACTGGCGGCACCAAATCCAATGCCTGCAAGTTGTCAATGCCACAAACGCCACAGCCTGTGCGACCAGCCAAACTGCGGCGTTGTTCCTTGAGCCGTACAAAGGCACTGCTTGCAATCTCCAGCCGAACCTCGACTGCAGGCATCTCTGGTTCCTGCAGCAGGGTTGGCAGATCCACATGCTGCGCATCACTACCGGGCGTGCATGCATCCACGGCAACCACGTCGATGTCGTAGCACTGCGAAGGACTGTCGATGACCCCTTCACTCAATGCAAACCCCAGCGCCAAAGCATCCAAATCCTGTGGAGTACACATCATGACTGCATGCGAGATGCCATTGAAAACCAAGGCTACAGGCACCTCGGCAACCACTTGGTCATCAACCCAGGGGGAAACCTCACCCTCGATATGGCGCTGCACAGGTACCGTAGCCAGCGCTGAGGGCAACAAAAGATCTGACTCATCAAACCAAGCAGACATGGTTTACCACCAGTTAGAACGTGTTTAGGATCACCACGCAGGCCACGCTGTAGTCCAAAAGGATGCGATACGCGGCAAAAACCGCTTTCGGACTATCAACGCGGCAAAGATTTTAAACACAGCAACGCGCCTTTTTGACTCCACCCCGAAGGGCAAGATTCAAAAAGCGCCCGCAGTAAAAGACAACACGGATACGAACCGCAAGCGTTGTGCCAACGTCAAGCACTGGGGTACTGCACAATAAATGCCGCAATCACTTCAGGTTCGTTCAACGGCAGCCAGTGTAACGATGCGGGTGCATCGCTGGGCTTAGGTACATCGCTGGCCACCGCCACGCATTGAAAGCCTTCTTGCGTATACAAAGGGGCTTGGCCCGTTGCAGGGCGATACACTTCGATGCGGTCAATAGCATCGTGTTTGAAACCTTCGACCAAAGTCAAATCAGCAGGAGCTAACCGGCTTAACTGCTCTGCCAGACTAGGCTGCTCTTGCTCTCGTAATTCGTGCATGATGGCAAAACGATAGGGGGAGCTGACCATGACCTCTTGCGCACCAGCAGCACGAAAACGCGCACTGTCTTTGCCCGCCGGCTCTAGCGTGATGTCATGGTGGCTGTGCTTGATGACGTTCACCGTCAAGCCGCGCGCCAACAGCAGCGCAAGCAACGCCTCAAGCAACGTAGTTTTCCCGCTGCCTGAGCGCCCCGCAATGCCAAATACCCGCTTGGTCATAGGAGTATCAGCCTCCAGTTTGCGACATGAAGCGCACCACCTGAGCACGCTTGGTATTGAATTCATGCCGCTCAGGCTTGGCAGCAATACCGCCGTTGATTGCTGCGATCAACTGCTCGTCATCAGCACCATCACGCAACATACGCCCCAACGGCACACTGTTTTCCTGCCCCAGACACAAATGCAAAGTGCCATCTACCGTCAAACGAACGCGATTGCAGGTTTCACAAAAATGCTGCGACATCGGCGTAATCACGCCCAACACCGGCGCACCGCCTTGACCTGACGTCCAGTAGCGCGCAGGCCCGGTATCGCTCGTATCCAACGCGGGCACCAAAAATTTGCGCGCCGCGATGGCCGAGCCCATCTGCGTTAAATTGGCATGTTGAAATTGCTGACCGGTACTGCCAATGGGCATGTTCTCGATCAACCGCAAAATAAAACCATTGTCCAGCGCATATTGCAACAACTGCTCAATGTCTTGAGCAGGCGTCTGTGCATTCACCACGCAATTGAGCTTAATAGGGGTGAAACCCACCTGCCGTGCAGCTTGTAAACCCGCAAGCACATCAGCCAAACAATCACGCCCTGTGATTTCGGCAAACCGTGCCGCATCAAGCGAATCAAGGCTGACATTCAGTCGCTTGACCCCCGCCTCTTTAAGATCTTGCGCATGCTTTGCCAAGGTCGTCGCATTGGTCGACAGCGACAAATCACGCACCTGTGGCATGGCAGTAATGCGGGCAGCCAACTCCGCCACACCACGGCGCATCAACGGCTCACCGCCAGTCAAACGAACCTTGCTGACCCCAAGCCTCACAAACAAGCCAACCACACGGGCCATTTCAGCATGTGTCAGCCAGTGCGCTGGCTCTTCAAACCCCTTGAACCCTTTGGGCATGCAGTAGTTGCAGCGCAAATCGCAACGGTCCGTCACCGACACGCGTAAATAGCTGATCTTGCGACCATAGCTATCAATCATTGGCGTGGTGGGGCTGGAATTCATGCGTAAACGGGCTGGCCGTAGCTTCAAATGTGGACGCGAGTGTACCTGCGACGGCCCGCTTATGCAGACCAGCGTCACAATCCCATAGTTGAAATATGTTTACCTTTGCCCGAGGTTTCCATTGCATGGCATACCGTCTGGCTGCAACTTCAGGCACACTACGCCCCTCAAGCCATATAGGCTAGCGCGTGCGCAGAAACTCCCGCAGCAAAGTCAACTCAAGAAGCTGTTGGTATTTCTCCCCTATATAGCCCGCACTCTGAACCACGATACCAACTCCACGCCCCAAGTCTTTGCCCGATGCACACTCCACAAGAGTTGGCCCAATTGCTCGATGCAGCACTGCCTCAAACCCAATGCACTCGCTGCGGCTACCCCGACTGCCATGCCTACGCCAATGCCATGGCTCTCGAGCAAGCGCCAATCAACCAATGTCCTCCGGGCGGGGCCGAAGGCGTCCGCCGCCTAGCAGCCCTTACCGGGCAAGCAGCAACACCGCTGAATCCAAACAACGGCGCTGAAGGCCCCCGCGCCATGGCCATCATCGACGAGCAGTGGTGCATTGGCTGCACCTTATGCCTCAAAGCCTGCCCAGTAGACGCCATTGTGGGCGCCAACAAAACCATGCACACCGTATTAGAGGCCGAATGCACCGGTTGCGAACTATGCATTCCCGTCTGTCCAGTCGATTGCATCGTGCTCGAACCCATGACTGGCGCGCACACTGGCTGGCAAGCATGGAGCCCGGCACAAGCCCAGCAAGCACTGCACCGCTATGTGCAACGGGCAGATCGTTTAGGCCTGACCGTGGGTGCGCAGCAAGCCCCCTTGCACCAACGCAGCACCCTGCATTCGTCAGCTTTCAGCACAGCGGCAGCCACATTCACAGCAAACGACAGCTTGCCAAACGCAAATCCATCTACACCAGAAACAATGGCAGCTCAAAACGCATCAGAGCAGTCGGCTCAAGTCACCGCTGAGACTGTGGCACCAAGCAAGGCCCAACTACTGGCAGAGATCATGAAAAAGGCACAAGCACGGCGCGCGCATTGAATGGCTTGATTGGCATGGCGTTGCCAACGCCCAAGTCTGACAACCCTTTATCGCTTCACCACACAAAAAAAATCCCTGTACAGCAGGGATTTTTACAATCAACGAAAAAGTTCAACGATGAATGCGTCGGCGGCGAATGGCAAACCCACCCAACATCGCAGAAACACCTAATATTCCCAACGTTGACAGCGTTGGCACGGGCTGAGGGTTAGCAGCGACAACAGGACGCACCTCTGTAATTCTCACTCCGTCAATACTGGAGTAGCTCCGAGAGTCTGCAGTGGCCGCTGTAGCTGGATCGATTGCGGCTGAGCCAAATCCAATAGTATGGGTAGTTGCAGTCGCTGTGAACTCTACACTTTCTTCAACCCACCCTTCTTGAACCGGCCGATAAGTCCCATTTCCAATCTTCACACCATCGAGTGAAACAGCAATAGCCGCAGGGCTATCTACTAATTGCACAACAGCGCCATCTATTATTGTATGCAAGCCAAAATTAGCGTGGTACCAAGATATGCGGTAGGTCTTACCAATATCAAAATCCGCCACAAGTTGACTGACTTGCTCACCAAAATCACCGTTGCCAACAATATTCCCCAATCCAACCCATGTCCCTCCATCTGGGGAGTTAGTTGCTTGCGCCAGCGTCACCATACTCATGTTTGAAGGTAAAAGTACGCTGGGATAACCTTGAGTAGCATCTACAGAATTAATATCTGGTGTCCCAGCCAAAACTTGAGGAACAGTGAATTCACCACCAGCAATCCAGTGATCTGGTGCTTCAGCAACCCACTTTGACGATACATTCAGCTCACCAGACCGCGTTGTATCAAACGATCCGTTAGTAAACTGTGGCGCAGCAAGCACGGCACTGCCCCCAGCCAAAACAGCAACGATGGCAATTTTCTTCAGCATACAAGCGACTCCTAGCGATTGAATCAAAACATCCCTTATGAAAGAGAGTGTTTTTAAATGTTTCAAAAAGAAACATCAAGTCAATCATTGCAAACCAAGCGAAAACCCTGATGCACTGGTAAAGGCCGACGAAATCACAGGTGTTGGCTAAACCACGAATCTCCAAGCCATCGGCTCGCCCGCACGCAGAGGCTTGAGTTCAGTTTCCACATAGGGGTAAGAGGCTGGCATGTTCCAAGTCTCTTTGGTCAGCGTGACGGTGCTGGTGTTGCGTGGTAGGCCATAAAAATCAGCACCATTGAATGCAGCGAAGGCTTCCAGTTTGTCTAAGGCATTAGCGTTATCGAACGCTTCTGCGTACAACTCAATGGCAGCCGCAGCGGTATAACAGCCTGCACACCCAACAGCGGCTTCTTTCAACGGGGCTGCATGTGGGGCACTGTCGGTGCCCAAAAAGAAGTGTGCGCTGCCCGATGTCGCCGCTTGCACTAGGGCTTGGCGATGCACCTCGCGCTTGAGCACCGGCAAACAGTAATAGTGCGGACGTACACCGCCCAGAAACAGCGCGTTGCGGTTGTATAGCAAATGGTGCGCGGTAATGGTCGCGCCCAAGTACGCATCCGCTTCGCCTACATAGTGCGCAGCCTCTTTCGTGGTGATGTGTTCCATCACGATTTTCAGCTGCGGAAAATCACGGCGCAATGGAATCAATTGCTGATCGATGAACACCGCTTCGCGGTCAAACAAATCGATGTTTTGGTCGGTGACTTCCCCATGCATCAGCAACACCATCCCCGCTTCTTGCATGGCTTCGAGCACGGGGTAAATGTTTTTCATTGCGGTCACACCCGCATCGCTATTTGTAGTGGCCCCAGCTGGGTAGAGTTTGCATGCCACCACGCCTTGCGCCTTGGCCGCTCGAATAGTCTCTGGCGTCATGCGATCGGTCAAATACAAGGTCATCAACGGCTCAAATGCAGCTTGTGGCGCTACGGCTTGCAGCGTATCAAGAATACGCTGGCGATATGCCAGTGCCATCGTTGCATCCGCGACTGGGGGGCGTAAATTGGGCATGATGATGGCACGCGCAAACTGGGCTGCGGCATGGGCCACAGTGGTTTTAAGTGCATCGCCATCGCGCAGGTGCAGGTGCCAGTCGTCAGGACGGGTAATGGTGAGAGAACGTACGGTCATCACAAAATGGGGTTGAAATATTGAATAAAAAATGGCTAGAGAGGGGCCCAAAACGCGTCAGAGATACTCCAACCGCAACAATAAAGGCATTCCTAACCATGTCGCTTTTTCCGTATGCGCCAAAATTTCATCCTCTAAAACAGGATGAATCAGCACAGAAAAGTCGCCTCGTGTCGTTTGCAGCACTTCACGCACACGTTCCGCGTGTTCCTCGTCATACGCGATTTGAAACATGGGCTGAGGCAAAGGGCCTGCAGCGCGAAGCAATAGCGGGCCAACTTCAATACCAGCAGGCCACTGCAGTTGTAACTGCTGCTGCAGCGCGAGGGCTTGCTCCCGCGCATTCAAATCAAAAAACACATGGGCATGCATCATCCGAGTAGCGCCTGCGCAAACTCACGCGCATTAAAGGTTTGCAGGTCTTCCAGCTTTTCACCCACGCCAATAAAATAGACAGGAATCGGCCTTTCTTGGGCAATTGCAGCCAACACGCCACCCTTTGCTGTACCGTCAAGCTTAGTCACAACCAAACCGGTCAGTTGCAATGCATCGTCAAACGCTTTGACTTGGTTCAAAGCGTTCTGCCCTGTATTGCCATCAATCACCAAGAGCACTTCATGCGGGGCTGAACCTTCGGCCTTGGTGATCACACGCTTGATTTTTTTCAACTCTTCCATCAGGTGCAGTTGCGTAGGCAAGCGGCCAGCGGTGTCCACCAACACGACGTCTTTACCACGGGCTTTGCCTGCAGTGACTGCATCAAAACTTACGGCAGCCGGGTCACCCCCTTCCTGCCCCACGATTTCGACCGTGTTGCGCGTAGCCCAAACGCCTAATTGCTCACGCGCAGCCGCGCGGAAAGTATCGGCTGCCGCCAGTAATACGGAAGCATCAGCCTCAGCCAAATGGCGGGTCAGCTTGCCAATGGAGGTGGTTTTGCCTGCGCCATTGACGCCAGCAACCATGATGACCGTGGGTTCGTGTTCGCCAATGACCAAGCCTTTTTCGAGAGGCTGCAATAACTCTGCAATCGCATCAATCAACAAGGCTTTGACTTGCTGGGGATCGGTCGCTTTGGCCGCTTTGACGCGTTGGCGCAAATCATCCAGCAAGAACATCGTGGCTTTGACACCGGTATCTGCCATGAGCAACGCTGCTTCCAACTCCTCGTAAAGATCTTCGTCAATCTTGGTGCCGGTAAATACTGTTGAGATGCTGCTACCCGTTTTGCGCAAACCAGCTTTGAGCCGCTCCATCCAGCTTTTGCGCTCAGGAACAACAACGGGAACCTCTTCAGCCCTAATAACCGCAGCTGGCTCTGGCTCTGGCTCTGGCTCTGGCTCAAGTACTGGTACTGGTACTGGTACTGGTACTGGTACTGGTGCTGGTGCTNCTGGTGCTGGTGCTGGTGCTGGTGCTGGTGCTGGTGCTTCAAGCGTATCCGACTCAACCGATACGCTGGTGCTCTCTACTGTGGAATGCACGTCCACGACCTCCTGCTCCGGCGCTTCAATAGGCTGCGCTTGCGTAGGCAACGCGATTGAAGTCGGCGTAGGCGCTAACTCGTGTTCCTCCTCGACTTGCTGCGCCTCTACAGCAAAATTATTCGCTGGCGCCACTATTGGTGACTCAGCAGGCTCAACGGGTGGAACAACAGGTTCTTCTGCAACGGGCAAAGGTGCGCTGGCACTCTCAGCCTCAGGAGCGACCTGAACTTGCGCCGCTTGCGCTTGTTGCACAAATGGATTCACGTCCTCAGCAGCCGGGGGGATTGGTGCTGGCTGCGCATGAGAAAGTTCGGTTTCTTTGGCCGTTGTCCCAAAGGATTTGCGCAACCACCCCATCACACCACTCGGAGCCGCAGGCGTCGCAACCACCTCAGGCTCTGCATCAGATGGGACTTGGGGAACCGCACTTGCGCCCATACTGGATTCTTCTGCAGAAGATGGTGCAGATTGAACCGCCGCTGTTTCTGGTGCAACCGACTGTGCAACTTCTTGTGGGGCTTTTGACTCTGAGCTGTCGGACGCAGGCGTTGGAGATGATTTTTTCTTGAAAAAACTGAACATAATGCTTGGCTTGCCGATTCGGCACGGTGCCTCTTTCGCCCTCTTGAGCGAGAGAATCAGGGTTGGCGGTGTGTGCAGGCTGTAGGCCCGCCACCACCGACACTTAGGAAGACGCCAGATTGCGTGAGAAATAAAACAGGGTCAATTGTATGAAACGTTTCACTCTATGGGGCGGATGTGTGCTTGCCGCCAGTGCATTCTTAGCAGGTTGCGCCGCTCCGGTTGCGCCAGATCAACGTGCAACCACCACCAACAGCACATCAACCACCGAGGCAAACCCTGCAGGGGCCAGCGCCTCTTCTGTACAAGTACTGCAAGAATCTGCCACGCTGGCCCATTATCGTTTGGCCAATGGGCTTGAAGTCATTGTCAAACCTGATCGCCGCGCGCCCACGGCTATCAACATGCTGTGGGTTCGCACCGGCTCTATTGATGAAGTCGATGGCACCACGGGCGTTGCACACATCTTGGAACACATGATGTTCAAAGGCAGCAAGCACCTAGCTGCCGGAGAGTTCTCGCGCAAAGTGGCGGAATTGGGCGGGCAGGACAATGCCTTCACCAATAAAGATTACACAGGCTACTACCAACAAGTGCCATCCAACCAGCTTGAAGCCGTGATGGCACTGGAAGCAGACCGTTTTCAGCACAACCAATGGCCCGACGAAGAGTTCAAGCGTGAGTTGGAAGTCGTCAAAGAAGAACGCCGCATGCGCACCGATGACCAGCCACGCGCAAAACTCTATGAACAACTGATGGCCACAACCTACATTGCGTCGCAAGAGCGCCGCCCTGTTATTGGATGGATGAGCGACCTCGATCACGTAACCGCTGACGATGCACGGGCCTTCTACCGCAAATGGTATGTCCCAGGCAACGCAGCTGTGGTGGTAGTCGGTAATGTGGAGCCCAAAGAGGTTCTGACTTTGGCGCAGAAATACTATGGCGCAGCACCTGCCGTTGATTTACCAGTGCGCAAAGCCACACAAGAGCCGAAGCAACAAGGGCCGCGCCGCATCGTTCTGCGCGATCGTGCCGAACAGCCTGTGCTCATCATGGCCTACAAAACACCGGCCCTCACCAATCTGCAATCGCCCACCACCAGTGACCGTGAAGCCTTGGCCTTGATGGCCTTGTCTGAGGTTCTCAGTGGTTACGAAGGTGCCCGTTTAGACCGCGCTTTGACACGCGGTGCTAACCGCGTGGCCGACAGTGCAGATGCAGGCGCCAGCACTGGCGGGCGTAGTGGCAATGGCTTGTTTTTCCTCAGTGGCGTGCCTGCCACCGGCAAAACCAATGCTGAATTGGAGCTCGGTCTGCGTGCCGCTGTACAAGCTGTGGCGGACAAAGGCATCACTGCACAAGAACTCAAACGCGTAGTCACGCAATGGTCTGCAGCGACGGTTTATGGTCAGGATTCCATGATGGCGCAGGCCAATGATTTGGGCAGCAATTGGGTGGAAGGCCTACCGTTGAATGCCACCGAGCGCACCATTGAACTGCTGCGCCAGGTCACACCAGAACAAGTTCAGGCAGTCGCAAAAAAATACTTTAGCGATGATGCATTGACCGTGGCCGAGTTGATTCCCCAAGCAACCGACAGTAGCTCAACCGACCAAGCAAAGCCTCACCAATCGGCTAACGACGCAGCGCCCGCAGGAGAGATAAAGTGACCCATTCAACCCCATGCACCCTAGCCGAAATAGCACGCAAAAACCACGGTTCCATACGCCATTGGCTGACCTTTGTGTGCGCGACAGCATTAGCCGCAACCCCGTTATTGACTCACGCACAAAACCAAGGCCTATTGCCCATTGAGCAATGGCAGCAACCCAACGGCACACAGGTCTGGCTGGTGCAAAGTAATAGTTTGCCGATGGTGGATGTGCAAATCGACTTTGATGGCGGTGAGCGCCGCGACCCCGCAGAGCAAGTAGGCTTGGCTGCTGCCACGGCCAACATGCTCAGCAAAGGAATCGCAAGTACCAACGGCCACAAAGCATTGGACGAAGACCAGCTTGGTGAGGCTTGGGCAGACCTAGGCGCCTCCTTCAACGCCAGTGCAAGCAGCGACCGCTTTACCTTTCATCTGCGCAGCCTGACCGACCCCGCCTTGCTGCCCCAAGCTGTGGCACTGGCCGCTCGCCAAATCGGGCAAAGTACGTGGCCGCAAAAGGTATGGGAGCGTGAACGCGCCCAATGGAGCGCAGCCCTGCGTGAAGCACAAACGCGCCCTGGCACGATTTCCAGCCAAACCTTTGCCCAAGCTGTGTACGGCAGCCACCCATATGGCTACCAAACGACACCGGCCAGTCTGCAGCGCATCGACATCCGGGCGATGCAGCAGTTTTATGCAAGCCATATCCAAGCTTGCCGAGCAAAAGCCACTGTAGTTGGCCAAGTCGACAAAGCCCAAGCGGACCAGCTCGTACAAAACCTGTTGGCAGGTTTGCCACAAACAGCGCACTGCGCCCCCTTGCCAAGCATTGCTGAAATACAACCATTGCAACACGCCGTTGAAAAGCGCATCCCTTTCGCTTCCGAGCAAGCCCAAGTGCTGATTGGGCAACCGGGCATCAAACGCGATGATCCAGATTTCCTGACACTGCTGGTGGCCAACCATATTCTGGGAGGCAGCGGCTTTGGCTCACGACTGATGGAAGAAGTGCGCGAGAAGCGCGGACTGGTGTATGGCGTCTACAGCGGCTTCAGCCCTGGAACACATGCAGGGGCCTTCACAATTGGCTTGCAAACCCGGGCAGATCAAGCCCAAGAAGCCACGACGCTTGCCAAACAAGTGTTGGCAGATTTTGTAGCGAACGGCCCCACCGACAAAGAGCTACAAGATGCCAAAGCCAATCTGATTGGCGGTTTCGCCCTGCGTATTGACAGCAATGCCAAGCTACTGGCCAATGTGGCCAATATTGCATGGAACAACTTACCGCTGGATTACTTGGACACGTGGACAAGCAAAGTGCAAACGATTACCGTGCAAGATATTCGTCGTGCCGTGCAAAAAGTGCTCAAACCAGATGCGATGGCCACCGTCATTGTGGGAGCGCCCTCTTGACTTCCCCCCTTCAACGCACGAGCACAAAAGCGCCTCCCAGAAAGGGAAGCAGCACCACAACGCCAGCCGCCGCCAAAAACGCCAGTCAAGGGCGCGTGCGGATCATCGCAGGCAACTGGCGCCGCACGGTGCTGCCAGTCGCCAACAAGCCAGGCCTGCGCCCCACACCAGACCGCGTGCGTGAAACGCTCTTCAACTGGTTGGGTCAGGACTTCAGTGGCCTGTATTGCCTAGATGCATTTGCAGGCAGTGGTGCGCTGGGGTTTGAAGCGGCCTCACGCAACGCCGCGCAGGTGGTACTGGTGGAACAAGACCGCTTGGTCACAACGCAATTGCAAGCCAATGCCCTGCGCTTAGCCGCTTCGAATATTCAGATTCAACGTGGCGATGGACTGCAAGCGCTCAGGCAAACACCGCTCAATGCCAGCGGGTGGGACGTGATTTTCATTGATCCGCCTTACGCTGCGCAGTTAGAGCAGCCGGCCTTGCAAGCAGCACGCCACAGTTTGCGCCCTGATGGGTTGGTGTACCTTGAAAGCGCGCAGCAATGGAACACCAATATCTTGGCCGAGCATGGCTGGCTGTTACAGCACTACCTCAAGGCCGGCGCAGTGCACGCGCATGTATTACAGCGGCTGGAGCCCATCGAGCCGCCACCTCTTTAAGAATGTGTTCACGATCTCCACACCCGTTCTAATATATGGAAACTGCGCCTATGCCGCATCCCTCATCGACGGCCAATCCCGCCAATGTGGGTGACCCCACAATACGCATCTTGGCCACTGGCGGCACCATTGCAGGCACGGCGCACGCAGCCCACGATAACGTCAGCTACCAAGCTGCCGCCCTGCCCATCGATGCACTGCTTGATGGCGTTCCTGCTTTGCGGCAGTTGCCCGCTCGCATCCAGGCACAACAAATCCTCTCCAAAGACAGCAAGGATCTCGACCCCGCTGACTGGCTAGTCATTGCTCGTGCGACCCATGCGGCCTTGGTTGACCCAGATGTGGCAGGTATAGTCATCACCCACGGTACCGACACGCTGGAGGAAACCGCCTGGTTCCTGCATCGCACCCTACCCCACTGTGAAAAGCCTGTAGTGCTGGTCAGCGCCATGCGCCCAGCCACCGCACTGGGTGCAGATGGCCCGCAAAATTTGTGGGATGCATGTTGTGTCGCCTTGGCAGGTATTCACCAAAGCGTTGACCAGCAATCTGCCACCATTCCCATGATCGTCTGCGTAGCAGCAGGCGAAGTGCACTGCGCCAGCACCGTACAAAAAATCCAGCCTTATCGGATTCCATCCTTTAGTTCAGGCAACGCAGGGCCCGTGGCTTGGGTAGAAGAAGGCCGCGTGGTCTGGACCAGTCCCGGCGCTTCAATCCAGGTTCCCTCCCAAGCCCCCCTCTTTAGTCGCGGCCATTACGAGTGCTTGCTAACCACAAGCAGCCCCGCTCCTTCAGTGGTTTGGTTGACCAGTCATGCAGGCTGCGATGCCTATCTTATTGATGCACTGCTGGCGAGCGGGTGCAACGGAGTGTTGGTCGCAGGCACAGGCAACGCCACGTTGCACCATGCCCTGGAGGCGGCGCTGCATAAAGCCGCAGCAGCCGGACTTCCCATTGCCGTGACCAGCCGTTGCGCGCTAGGTCATCCTGTCGCTTCTGCCAACGCGCCCACTCCGTTTCGCCTAATTCCACTGCCTGCTGCCAAAGCCAGACTGGAGCTGCTAATGGAACTTTGGGCACAGAAGACGAGTCAGTAGGCGGCGGCCTCACACACGCTTACAATAGTCCAGCTCTGGCTTAAAGGTTGGAACGAACATGTGTAAGTTTGGCTGTGCTGCTGCTAAACAGACGCTACCGTTTGCCAGTACACACAGCACCTGCATGCGTACTGACAGCGGGAGTTGTGTCCTTTCGCATAGTTCGGACTGACGAGACCAAGCGCCTCCTTCTCAAAGGTTGCGCATCCATTGATTAACGCTTACCGCCACCTGCCTGTGTCTTCGCTTGACTCCTCTGCCCCTCTAGCGCACCGCGCTGACCCCAGCCTCACCACAGCCATGGCTGCGCCGACCATTCGCTTGGGCGACATGCTGGTGCAAGCAGGCAAACTTGGCCCACGCGATTTAGAGCGGGCCTTAGCCGCACAACAAGAAATGGGCGGAATGCTTGGCCGGGTGTTAACCCGCCTGGGCGTTGTGTCTGAAGTGGACCTGATGCCTGTATTGGCACAGCAACTTCAAGTGCCGCTTGCCGTTGCTGCAGATTATCCTGAGCAACCGCTAGAAATCGAAGGCTTGGCACCAGGTTTCTTGCGCACACATAATATTTTCCCGCTATGGCTGCGCGAGGGCAGCCTGGGTGTCGCCATGGCGGTGCCGCAGGACAGCTTCGTCAGCAAAGCCCTGCACTTGGCAACTGGTTTGGAAGTGGTGCCCTACCTAGGACTGGAAAGCGACATTGAACGCGCGCTGGATTTAGCCGATGCAGCTGCCGCCCAGCAAGCCGAAGAGGAGGCCAGCTCAGACGACCTGCTTGGCGGCTTGGATGCAGCAGATTTTGTTGAGCAGCTCAAAGACATGGCCAGCGAAGCGCCGGTCATCAAACTGGTCAACACCATCATTGGCCGCGTCATAGACATGCGTGCCTCAGACATTCACTTGGAGCCTTTTGAAGATGGCTTGCATGTGCGCTACCGCGTTGACGGAGTGATCAATGTCGCAGAGATCATCCCCCAACGGCTCTCGCCTGCGGTGGGCTCGCGCGTCAAGCTGCTGGCCCATCTAGATATTGCCGAGCGCCGCCTGCCGCAAGATGGACGCATCAAAACCCGCGTGAAAGGACGTGAGCTAGATTTGCGGGTTTCCACCGTCCCCACGGTCTATGGCGAAAGCATTGTGATGCGCGTGCTGGACCGAGCCAGCGTGCGTCTCAATCTTGATGACATGGGCTTCTCGCCTGACACGTTGGTGCGTTTTAACGAACTGCTGGCCAAGCCACACGGAATCTTCTTGGTCACGGGGCCAACCGGCTCGGGTAAAACCACCACGTTGTACGCGGGTCTTGCCAAACTGGACGCCGACAGCCAGAAAATCATCACCGTGGAAGACCCGGTGGAATACCAATTGCCTGGCATCAACCAGATTCAGGTCCACCCGCAAATCAACCTGACCTTTGCCAACGCCCTGCGGGCGATTTTGCGGCAAGATCCGGACATCATCATGATTGGTGAAATGCGTGATGGCGAAACCGCGCAAATTGCCGTGCAATCTGCATTGACTGGTCACTTGGTGTTATCCACCCTGCACACCAACACGGCCCCCGGCGCTATCGTACGTATGGAAGACATGGGCGTTGAGCGTTACCTTATCACGTCTTCGGTCAACGGTGTTCTGGCACAGCGTTTGGTCCGAACCCTGTGTAAACAGTGCAAAGAACCACACGACCTCTCACCCAAAGTCAAAGAAGAGTCTGGTTTGGCGCGCTTTTTGCAACCCGGCCAAACACTGTACCGCCCAGTGGGCTGCGAACTCTGTCGTGGCACAGGCTACAAAGGCCGCACCGGCATTCATGAATTGATGGTGCTTGATGAAGTCATTCGCAGGGCCATCCTTGATGGCAAAGATGCCGCACAACTGAGCACGTTAGCCGCACAGCGCGGCATGCTCAGCCTTTACGAGGACGGTTTACGCAAAGTGGCCAATGGCGTGACCAGTCTGGAAGAAGTGACCCGCGTCACACAGGACCAAAGCGATGCCTGATTATTCTTGGCGTGCTGCAGACGGCAGCGGAAAAGTCAGCACAGGTGTGGTCGCGGCAGCCTCCATCCCTGCTGCCATGAAGACGCTGCGCGATCGCGGCCTGCACCCATTGGCAGTCACGGCCGCCAGCGCCAGCGATGTGCAGCAAGCACAAAATGCATCATCAGAATCGGCCGGCAAAGCCTTGCTAGGGACCGGAAAACCCAGCCGCAAAGACAAAGGGCCAGTCAACCAAGAAGACATTCGCGCCATGACGTCGGAATTGACCATCATGTTGCGCTCAGGCCTGGCCTTGGACAACTCTCTCAAAGTGCTGATTGACATGAGCCACAAGCCTGCCATGCGGCAATTAGCGCAGGAGTTGCTTGAATCGGTCAAAGGGGGAAACGCCTTCAGCAAAGCGCTGGCACAGCACCCGAAACACTTTGACGATTTCTACATCAACATGATTCGCTCAGGCGAGGTCAGCGGTCAAATGTCTGGCGTTTTGACACGACTGGTCGAGCACATGGAGCGCCTGCGCGCCCTGCGCGAAAGCGTGGTATCGGCTTCGATTTACCCACTGATCCTGATGGTAATGGCCCTCGCTACGTTGGTCTTCATGATGACCTTCGTTGTACCCAGCTTCCGTCCCATGTTTGTGGAAATGGGTGACGCTCTGCCGATGCCAACGAAAATTTTGCTGGCCACCAGTGATGCCTTTCTCGCCTGGGGTTGGTTGTGGGGAATTGGTGCTGCTGCCATTGGATTTTTCACTTGGCGTTGGCTGCACTCCCCCAGCGGTAAGTTATGGTGGCAGGCCAAGATTTTGCGACTCCCCATTTTGGGCAACTTAGTGGCACGTTACCAAATGACACTTTTTGCGCGTTCGTGGGGAACATTGTTGGGAAATGGCGTTCCAATGCTCACTGCGCTGAATATTGCAACCGACACCGTGAGCAACCAAGTCATGCGTGCACCGTTACTGCGGGTAGGCCCGGCAGTCAAAGAAGGCACTCGTGTTGTGGACGCCGTATCCAGACTTGGAATTTTTGAGCCACTGGCCATCAACCTGATTCGCGTGGGAGAGGAAACCGGAAAAATTGGCCCTATGTCTCTGGAATTGGCTGACATTCTCAACCGCCAGGTTGAAACTGGAATCAAACGGGCGTTGACATTGCTCAGCCCCTTGATGATCGTGTTTCTGGGGGTGATGGTGGCATTCATTCTGGTGTCGTTGATGATGGGTATTCTCTCTATCAACCAACTGGCCGCCTGATGACTGCGCCATGTGCGTGAATAGCGCTTAGCAGATACCAGATCGTTTTTATTTTTCGAAAGTGTGTTCTATGTTCGCCTTATCCGCTTCTTCCCGTCGCCCGGTTGCCAAAGCCATTGGAAAAATCCAGCGTGGCTTTACCTTGATTGAAATCCTCGTGATTGTGGCCATTCTGGCACTGCTGGCCAGCTTGGTTGGCCCTCAGGTGATGGGCGTACTGGGTGGTTCGAAAGCTAAAACTGCAAAAATTCAAATCGCTGAAATCGATAAAGCCATGGATGTATTTAACCTGGATGTAGGCCGCTACCCTACTTCCAGTGAAGGCCTGCAGGCTTTGGTCAACCGCCCTGGCGGTGTGACTATCTGGAATGGCCCCTACCTCAAAGGCGGTGTTCCTAACGACCCATGGGGCAAGCCTTACGTGTATAGCAACCCCGGTCCTAATGGGGGCATCCAGATTCTCTCTTACGGGGCTGATGGCGTACCCGGTGGCGATGGCGAAAACGCTGATATGACCAACGCCAAATAGGGCACATGTCTAGGGACGCCACACACTCTTTTTGACGGCTCTGCGTCATCGCCGCATTGTCTCTACCCGTTGTGCAGCATTAGCTGCAAGCGAGCATGGAAGGCTGGTCACTTGCCGTTTTATTTGTTATGTCTCTGAAGTCACCTGTGCTCCCTTTGCTCACTCCGCATCGCCCACCAGTTCAACGCGGCTTTACGCTGCTGGAAATTCTGGTGGTGATTGCCATCGCTGGGCTATTGGCTGCGTTGATGCCGCTGGCATACAGCAGGATCAACGAAGGTGCGCAATACCGTGATGCCGTACGCAGTCTGTGGACCTCACTGCGTACCTTGCGAGAAGAAGCCCAGAGCACGGGAGCTACCACACAGCTGGTTCTGAACCTAGATAGCAAGCAGTTCAATATTGGCAGCCAAACTTACCAGCTGCCCGCAGATTTGGAGGTTCGAACATCAGTGGCTGATTTAGGCGGAGATGGAAGAACCGCAGCTATTTGGTTCTTGCCGGAAGGCGGCTCGACCGGAGGGAGCATTGAACTGCTACGTCCCAATGGTGATGGCACCCGTTTACGGGTGGATTGGCTGACCAGCGATATCACGCAGGAGGCATTGCTTCCATGAGTACCTGGATATCTGCCACTCGCTTACGCCTGCACCAACCCAACCGCGTAGTTCGGCAAACTGGTTTTACCTTGATTGAAGTTTTGGTGGCCATGGTCATCATGGCCATGGGTTTAGCCCTGCTTTACCAAGTTTTGGGCACCAATACCCAGGCGGTCAGCGTGACCAGCCAATACCAACGTGCAGCCATGTTGGCCCAATCACTTTTAGCCGCGCATGACGCAATTCCTGAGTCAGGCTGGCACGCGCAAGGCCAGTCTGGCGGCTTTGACTGGCAAGCCAACACCCATCCTTACGCAACACCTGCAAACAGACAAGACATGGCGCTTGTTCCACTCCACCAACTCGACATCACCGTGCAGTGGCAAGAAAACGGCAATACACGATCCATTGCACTGTCCACACTGAGGCCGCAACGGTTCGTGCAAGGTTCTGCCCAAAATGCCAGTGGGGAGGAGGAGTGATGGCGGAGTCAACATTCCGGCCACCCATGCCCACATCCAAGTCACTCACGATTGGTACACAGCACAGCGGCTTCACATTATTGGAGATGCTTGTCGCGGTGGCTTTGCTGTCTTTGGTGATGCTGGGTTTGGCCTCGTCATTTTTCAGTCTAGGGCAAACAGAAACGCGTATAGATGCACGTTTGGACCAATCTAGTCAACTGCGCGCTTCGATGAACTTTTTGGATCAGACGCTGGGGCGCGTATCTGCACGCCGAAGAACGGGTTTACAAAACACCAATGAATCACGTTTTTGGTTTGAGGGTACCGGCCAAACCGTTCAATGGGTGGGAATTATGCCGCCGCGTTATGGCGCAGGAGGGCGCTATTTTTTTATGCTTCAGCTAGAAGGAAGTGATCTAGTCTTGCGTTTTACCCCATGGAACGGCGCGCCTCAATTCCCCTCCCCATCTGGGATGGATGCCAGGACGCTACAGCAGGATGTCACACAATTTTCCATCCAATACCGCGGCGAGGAGCAAGACTCGATCGACTGGACTGATGTCTGGACTTTCACTGAGCAAATGCCTTCACACATCATGCTGAACATCGTGACAGCACAAATGGCTTTGCCCACCAAAATATTGGCGATGCGAGCTGCAGGGCTGTCTGCCCAGGGCTCTGGGTTAGCCGTAGTAGGAGGTGGTAGAAGATGATGCAAAGAAATACTAAAAGCCCAAGAAACCAACACGGCATCGCACTAATTGCAGTACTCTGGGTCGTCGCCATCATGAGCCTGATCACCATCGGACTGGTGAGGTCAGTGCGCTCGGAAGTTAAAATATCCAGCCTAGACAGGCAAAAAGTGCAAGCGCAGGCAATGGGAGAAGCCGCCATTGCTTTGGCAGCGCAACAATGGCCTGTCATTCAACGAGAAAACCCAACTTCTGCCATTTCCAACATCCAAACACAATTCGAAGGGTACGCTATTTCCGTTCGGATTCAGAGCCTCACGGGATTGATCAATCCAAACTTTGCGCCATTGGAATTGCTAGCAAAAATGTTTGAAAATACGGGCGGCTTATCCCAAGGCGCTGCTCAAGAGATGGCGCTAAGGGTTGTGCAATGGCGCAGCGAAGTGGGAGACTCTGGCGTACAAAGAGGCGTTGAAGTGCCAGAAGATTTGTTGCAGGTTCCAGGCTTCACCTATGACCTCTATGCTAGAGTCGCCAGTTTATTGACGACCAGCGTGCGGTCCAGCAATTTAGATGTGAATTCTAGCCCGCCTGAGGTGCTAGCCATGTTGGGGCTAGAACCTCAAAGTCCAGGCTCAAATCAAGCGCGTGCGCAAAGTCCATTTTTGCGCTTTACTGCAACCGTCGAACAAGGGCAAACACAATTTGAGGTCATCCGAGATATGCGCGTTGGCTCCAGTCCCTCTCGCTCGGGTTTGTACTGGCATATCTTAAACAGCCAGCAACACGTGGCCCATCCTTCGCTGTAATTTATCCATGAGTGCCTCAACGCCTTCCCCCAACCAAGCATCACCCTCCCCCTGGGTGTTATTCGGTCTCGATCTCAGCACTATAGGGCAAGATTGGTTGCACGCCATGCGCCAACTTTACCGACTGCCGCCTCTGCGCTGGTTCGAACTCAACCCCAGAATTGGACTATTGCGCGAAGACGGCAATACAGCGCACTGGCAATCGAATCGAATCGAGGCCGCTAACGATCAGACCGCTCAACCCACCTCTCTATGGGCTGTCGAGCTGCCCGAGACACTTCTTTTGCGCCGAACGCTATCACTTCCAGACTTGCCTGCAGCGCAAATCCAGGATGCTGTTGCACTGGACCTGCTCAGCAGCAGCCCATTTCCTGCTGATGATATCGCTTGGGGCTTTGTACAAACGCCATCAGACACGGGCACTCACATCCAGGCGGCCTTTGCTTCACGCACGCAGATCGCAAAATATTTGCTAAACATCCAAGAACGCTATCAATGGCCGAACGCCAGCAGTGAAATCTGGGCCTTTGCGCCAGGCTCGGCAGAACCCATCGTTTTGCAAGGCTACGGTGAAAGCATTGCTGAGCGGGCACGCAATGCACGCAGAACAAAAACAGCATTCGCCTTACTCACCTTTATAGGCCTGTTATGCGCCTTGGCTATTACACCAACACTTCAGATACGCCACCAAGCAATCCAAGCCGACCAAGCATACCAAAGCCTTGTGGCACAAACCAAAACCCTAACGCAGGAGCGAGCCTCCCTAACGAAAGCGCTTGAGGGTGTTGCACAAATCAAGCAATACCATGAGAAGCGAATCAACCCATTGGAGGTTTTAGAATTGCTCTCAGCACAACTGCCTGACGATGTGTCTGTCACCACATTGAAAATTGAGGACCAAACGGTCGAGCTGACCGCTGAAGCGGACAATGCTGCTGCCATCATCCAACAGTTGAGCGAGCTCAAGCAATTCAGCGAAGTGCGCAGCACCCGCCCTGTGCAACAAGTCGCTCGCGCCAATAAAGAGCGCTTTACCGTTGAAATGCAAGTGACCGCCCAAGCTTTTAATGTTAAGTATGAGCCTAAGGCCATAGCACCACCTACTGCGACTGAGCCATTAGAGCAGAAACCTGATTCAACCTCGGGGGCAGCGTCTGAAGTGCCCCCCAACAGTGCAGAGCAAGCACCGCCAAACACGGCGACAGAACAAACATCAACTGTCCCTACTCCTGTCACTTCTACAGGAGACACCGCATCTCCCGCAGCACCAGCAATGGCTACAGCCACGCGCAGGCCACGTGGTGCTCCGAGTCAAACCAGTGGCGTTGCTCCAACTCCTGATGCCCCCTCTCCAATTCGACAAGTGGCTCCGCCTAAGCAAGAAATTCATACCGATGACGCTATGACTCCAGCATCAGAAAGCCATAACGACACACATGAAATAGATGAACATCAAACGGACGACCTTTCCACGATGGATGAGGAGTCTAGTCAATGAATACAACGAGTACAGAACCCGCACGCAAGCGGCGACTCACCAAAGAGCAATTGCTGCAGTTGATCACAGGACTGGTCCTAGTATTAATCGTGGTGCTGTTCGCCAGTACTGTGGTCAAACGCCACCTGTTTGCCAAACAAATGCTGGAAGACACAATTCCCCGCTATGAGCGGCTGCTGGGCATTGAACGCTCTGCAGACAACATGCAGAGCCTCAACAAAAGCAGTGCACAACTGCTCAATACATACGCTTACCCTGCAACTAAAGAAGCTAGCCAAATAGGTACAGACATTCAACAAAAACTGCGTAGCGCTTTCGCGGGTCAGCAACTGTCTATTCAAAGCAGTCAAGTATTGCAGGAGGAAGAGGACGCAGCGTTGATGGCCGTTCCCGTCGAACTGAGAATAGAAGGCGACGTCCAATCTCTGCGCAATGCCTTGGCCATTTTGTCGGAGCAGCGCCCTGTCATTCAGTTGCGGTCTATCAATATCCAAAAGAGCCGCAAAATGAACGACAACAGTCCCATTTTGCTGACAATACAAGCCAAGTTTTTTGCCTGGAGGGAACGTCCATGAGCGTCAAAAATCCTCTTGCATCGGTATGGTCAATCAACGCTATATTACTGGCCGTTTTAGCCGTTTGGTGGTTCTCCCTTATACAAAGCACTTGGCAGCCACCTGCCCCACTGATCCCTGATTACTCCTCCGCTTTGGAAGGCGCCGAACTGCCTGGTCAGCTTAAAGCAGACCAGTACCCTTCTATCGTTAGCCAGCCTCTCTTTGAGAGTGATCGCCAATGGCCAAAACCTGCCCCGAAAGAGGAGAAGGCACCAGAGCCTCAAGCCCCTGTCAAAGATGCGCTTGATGGCATAGTCTTGCAAGGTATTTATGACCAAGCGAGCTCTGGTATGGCCATCTTCTCAGTTGAAGGCAAAAGCCATCGCTTAAAAGTGGGTGAATCGTACGAAGGTTGGACCTTAAACAAAGTGGAACCTTTGTCTGCTAGTTTCAGCCATGCCACGCACGGTGAAAAATCTGTCGAATTGAAACGAAAAATCATTCCTGATGAAGCCAAGCAATCTAGTGAAACTTCTTCTAGGTCACAAGGCTCCAACACGCCAAAAGTAAATCAAAATACGCCGCCTTCAAGGCCTGCTCCAGCAAGAAGAAGTGCGCCAGTGGGACTGCTCTAAAAGCCAAAGCTTTGTTTGCAAGTGATTTTCCCACCACACTCAGCCGCTAGTATTCAGGTCTGATTCCGTCTATTCTTTGATATGTCTCAACGTCTTTCTTTTTTCTCCCATTGCATGACACATTCGAGCCGCAACTTCAAAAAAATACCCTCTGGATGTGTTTGGCCGTGGCTTTCAGCCAAGCAGCCTGTACGCAGGTAGGATTGCAGGCTGACTCTCAGGATCAGGCTCTGGCAGTCCAGCATGGCAACTCTGAAGATGTTCAGTCCTGGCAAGGCACGGTCATGAACGTCGCAGGCGATGCGCCGCTAGCCAACCCGGCTTTAGGCGAGAGCAAAAAACAAGGCACTGAAGACGACACGCCACCCGAACCAAAAATTCGTATTTACGAAGGTACCGGTGTGACGCTTAATCCCCCTAAGAGGTCGGTTGCATTGGCTGGAGAGGCCGGGGAATTTAACTTTGAAGAAGCCCCCATCACAGAGGTCGTGCACGTGATGATGGGCGAAATCCTCAAAGCCGATTATGTACTGCACCAGCCAATTACCGGCACATTAACACTCTCCACCCGCAAAGCGGTTTCCAAAGATACGGCCATGTCGTTATTGGAAACAGCCTTACTCGCCAACGGGCTCCTGATTGCTCAGGACAGCCGCGGCTTTTACCACATCGGCAAGCCCGAATCATTGCGTGGCATTGTCCCAGCTCCGAGAATGGCTGGGGCAAGTTACGGTCCTTTGCCTCCAGGTTACGGCATCGTTCTGATGCCACTGGAATTCATTGGCGCTGCGGAGATGGCAGAAATTCTCAAGCCAGTCATGACCGAGAACTCATTGCTGCGGGTTGATCCTATCCGCAATATGCTGGTCTTAGCAGGAACGCGCCCTCAAGCAGAGGGCTGGCTCGACCTCGCGAAAACGTTTGATGTAGACATGCTCAAAGGCATGTCTGTCGGCATATTCCCGCTGAAATACGCCACCGTGTCAGACGTTCAAGCTGCCTTGCAATTGGTTGCTGGCGGCACCTCTGCTACTGAAAGCTCGCCTGCTGGTGGTGCTGCACCAGGCCAACAAGGGAACCTGACTCCACAACAGCGCGCTGCCCAACAAAGGGTCCAGCAGCAAACCAGCCAGGTGCGCCAACAAGCTGGTGGTGCGGCTGGCGCACAACAAAGCACACCTGCATCCCCTCAAGTCCTGCCGGTTTTGGGATCGTTACGCGTTGTTCCCCTTGAGCGGCTCAACAGTCTCATGGTCATCACCCCACGTTCGCAGTACTTGGAGCAAGTCAAAACGTGGATTGAACGCCTAGACCAACCCAACGACAGCACTGAGCCACAGCTCTTTGTCTATCCCGTTCAAAACGGCTCGGCGGCACATTTGGCCCAAGTATTGGGGGGCATTTTTGGCGGCAGTAGCGCAGGCGGCACCACAGCCAATACAGGCGTTGCTCCCGGGCTTGGCAATAACAGCATGCAGTCCAGCGGTTTCAACAACAATTTCAGCAGTGCCAGCAACCGCTTCGGTTCAAGTGCAGGTTTTGGTGGTAGCTCATCGTTTGGGAATACTGGAACCAACAATAATCAGCAAAATACCATTAATACATCACCTGTAGCGATGGACTTAGGCACCGCAAGGGTGATTGCAGATCCTTTGAACAATGCGATTTTGGTCTGGGGAACACGACCTGAGTTTGAACGCATAGAAGCCACGCTGAAGCGTTTGGACAAGCAACCGGTTCAAGTGCTACTTGAAGCCAGCATTGTGGAAGTCAAATTAACAAACGACTTGCAATATGGATTACGATGGGCGTTCAATGGGGGGGTTGAAGGATACCGAGGAGAAGGAGGCTCACCCAGTTTGGCTGGTCTCGCCCCAGCAGCTGCAGTCCAGCAAAGCTTAGGGGGAGGTGCTTTCACCTATGCCTTATCAAAAGGGGAACGCGTTGCTGCCATGCTCCAAATGCTAGCGTCTCGATCTCTTGCAAAGATGTTATCTAGTCCTTCATTGCTAGTTCTGGACAACCACACTGCAGCCATTAATGTTGGGGATCAGATTCCCGTTGCAGTACAAACAAACCAGTACAACAACACAACCAACGGAAACACCTCTACCAATTACCAGTATCGAGATACAGGTCTTGCGCTACAAATCACTCCATCTGTGAATGCCGGTGATCTGGTAACACTAACTGTCGATCAGAACCTCTCTGATATTGGCTCAAGCAACTATGCTGGAGGCAACCCAAGCTTCACGCAGCGACAAGTCTCAAGTAAAGTGGCTGTTAAGTCTGGCGAACCTATTGTCTTGGGCGGGCTGATTAAAGAAAACACAAACAATAACAACGAAGGTATTCCTGGCCTTGTTGACATTCCGGTTGCGCGCCATGCTTTTGGCTCAACCACCAATAAAAATGAGCGCACAGAACTTTTAGTCATCATCACGCCAACCGTCATTCGCTCTAACGATGAACTGCGTGATGCTGGCAACGAACTACGGGACCGTATGCAAGACTTGATGCGCACCCGGGTTGAAGAAATCAAGCGTGGAGGCCCTGTGCTGCCCGGCGAAGAAGACTTGGTTGATTTGATTCAATCTAAATAATTGACCCGCCCACAGCAATCGATAGCTGCATCATGCACTCTTTATATTGATCCATTTTGGGAGAATCCCATGAAGTTATTTTCAACAAAACATTTAACCGTGGCTACAGCAATCGCAGCAGCCTTATTGGCAGGCTGCACCACTCAGCAAACAGATGACAGACCACCAGAAGACATCGTCAAGACTCGCTCTACCGAGCACTGGCAAGCTTTGATGAATCTAGATTTTGATAAAGCCTACACATACTTGGCGCCCAGCGTCAAAACAGTATTGTCTGCAGATGGTTTCAAACGTCGTTTTTCAATTAACCCTCGTCAAAAAGGCAGTCCTTGGAAAAAAACGGAAGTCCGCTCTGTAACCTGCGCAGATAAAGAAACTTGCCAAGCCAAGGTGTTTGTTGAAGCACAGCCATACATCCCCCAATTCAAAGGCATGTCCACAACCACCGTGACGGATGAACAGTGGGTTTACCAAGACGGCCAATGGTGGCTATATATGAAGTAAGAAAAGTCTATTTTTTAGCCATCTTAGAAACAGGCGATGCTATTTTCACTTGCATCGCCTGTTTTTTTATGATGCCTACATACGATTCACATCAAATGCTCAGATGAGCCAATAATGTGTTCAATCACCATTCCTATACCTTTATTGTGTTTGCTTGACGTCAACAAAACAAAATCATTGCAACATACGCAATGATCAACAACAATTAATTCATTGGACGCACCAATCAAACTTTTGCAGAATGTCTCTTACCACGATAAAGCGATAGGAGACAAACATGACGCAGGTAACACCGCGTCCAGAGACTACGCTGGAAGACAAATACACCGCGCAAGACCAGTGGGTGTATATGACAGGCATGCAGGCGCTGGTGCGTCTGCCTTTGCAGCAGCGCTCTCTTGACGAAGCTAAAGGCTGGCATACCGCTGGCTATATTTCAGGCTATCGCGGCTCCCCCATGGGCCGCTATGACATGGAACTGTGGGCAGCGGAGAAAACCTTGCAAGAAGCGAATGTGGTTTTCCGCCCTGGTTTGAATGAAGATCTAGCGGCTACTGCGATTTGGGGTAGCCAGCAAGTGGGTAATTTTGCTGGTGCGCAAGTTGACGGTGTATTCGGAATTTGGTACGGCAAAGGGCCGGGCGTTGATCGTTCTGGCGATGTATTGAGGCATGCCAACTTGGCAGGTACATCACCAAAAGGGGGCGTAATCTGCCTAGCTGGGGATGACCACGGCGCAAAAAGTTCTACGGTTGCGAACTTCTCCGATCCGATTTTCATGGCCGTAGGGATCCCGATTCTGTATCCCTCCAATACACAAGAGCTACTGGACTATGGGCTGCACGGCATTGCCATGAGTCGCTATAGCGGTTGCTGGGTGGCACTCAAAGTGGTGACCGATGTCGTTGAAGGTGGCGGCACTGTACGCGTGAGTCTGGATCACCCCAACATTCAAATACCAGAACATGCGCCGATGCCTGCTGATGCCCATGGCAAAGGGGTGCATATCCGCGCAGTAGACATGCCTCTACAGCAAGAAGCTCGGCTCTACAACTTCAAAATACGGGCTACGCTGGACTACGCACGCGCCAACGGCCTTAACCGGATTACGGTCCATCCTCAAACTGCACATGCCACGATTGTGGCTGCAGGGAAAGCTTGGCAGGACGTTCAACAAGCCTTAGCCCAACTGGGCTGGAGTGCCTCGGTCTTAGAAAGCGCAGGCATTCGCCTTGTGAAGATTGGCATGATTTGGCCGCTGGATTCAGACATCATCCGCGCGGCAACTGCAGGCGTTAAAACCATCGTCGTGGTCGAGGAAAAGCGGCCGATTTTGGAAGACCAGATACGCACGATTTTGTACGGACAAGCCAGCGCCCCTGTTGTGATTGGCAAGCACTTCTCTGGCAGCGTTTTCGATTCGCAAAGAGGTCCTGTAGCATTTCCTGATATGGGCGAAACATCACCGCCAATGGTGGCCACCGTGTTGGAACAAGTGCTTGCCGCTTATGTCACAAACACTACATCAACACCATCAACGCCACCTCAGTCGCAAACCAGCCCAGCGGAGGCGCACGCATGAACAAACCACAACGCAGCCCCAGTTTTTGCTCAGGCTGCCCCCACAACAGATCCACCAAAGTTCCACAAGGCAGCCGCGCTTTAGCAGGCATTGGCTGCCACACTATGGCGATGTTGGCCGATCCTTTGACCACGACTACCGTGTCGCACATGGGAGCAGAGGGTGTCATGTGGCTAGGGCAACAGCCTTTCACTTCAGAAAAACACGTTTTTGCCAATTTGGGCGATGGCACTTTTTCGCATTCTGGCTTTTTGGCTGTGCGCCAAGCCATTGCTGCCAAGGTCCCCATCACCTACAAAATCCTGTACAACGGATTTGTTTCCATGACTGGGGGACAATCGGTTGAAACAGGTTTAAGTCCGCAGCAAATTCTGGCTGGTCTCGCCGCAGAAGGCATTCAGAAAATGGCCGTTGTGACCGATGAACCAGAGAAATACAAAGAGGTGAACTTGCCTGCAGGTGTCCAAGTGCACCATCGCTCTGAGCTTGATGCGGTTCAGCGCACATTTCGCGAATACCCTGATGTCTCTGTCATTTTGTACGACCAGCCTTGCGCCACGGAACGCCGCCGCTTGCGCAAACGCGGCAAGTGGCATGACCCGGCCAAGCGCAGTTTCATCAATCCAGCTGTGTGCGAAGGCTGCGGCGACTGCGGCAAGGCCTCCAACTGCATGTCCATTGAGCCGCTGGAAACACCGCTGGGTCGTAAGCGCCGCATCAACCAAGGCACATGCAACAAAGACTTCACCTGCATGGAAGGCTTTTGCCCCAGCTTTGTCTCAGTTGAAGGGGGACAGCTCAAGAAAAATGCCTCACAAAAAGCGGCTCCGTCCCTCGCTGTTGGACGCGAATGGCAAGGAGACTTACCACTACCCACCATTACAGCCTTACAGCAACTGCATAGTGTGCTGATTGCCGGTATTGGCGGCACTGGCGTTGTCACCATCGGACAAACACTGGCGATGGCAGCGCACATCGACGGTTATTTCAGCTCGAACCTGGATGTCACAGGGTTAGCTCAAAAATATGGCGCAGTGCATTCACATGTGCGCTGGGCACCAGCCCCCGAGATGCTGCATGCCACGCGCATTGCCAAAGCAGAAGCGCATTCGCTCATCGGTTGCGACTTGATTGTGGCGGCCTCAGATGACTCCATCACCAAGCTCCATCCACAAGCAGGTGCCGCCGTTGTTTGCACCGATGTGATTCCGACTGCTGAATTTGCGCGCAACCCAGATTGGGCCGTCAATACACAGCAATTGAGCCAACTGTTCGATGGGCAGTTTGGAGAACGTGCGTTGCTGCTTGAAGGACAACGTCTGGCAACAACGCTGATGGGAGACCCGATTGCAGCCAATATGTTCATGCTCGGCGCAGCATGGCAACTCGGGCATATTCCGCTGAGCCTGCAGGCCATTGAACGGGCCATCGAACTCAATGGCGTAGCAATCGCGATGAACAAGGAATCCTTCACATGGGGACGCCGCGCTGCGCATGATCTGGCCCAAGTGGAAGCGATTGCGCTATCTAAAACCCCTCGCAACGTGATTCAATTTGTTCCTAGGCAACAGCAAACCTTGGAGCAGACCTTAGCACACCGCCGCGAACACCTGAAAGCGTATGGCTCGCCAGCCTTGCTGCAACGCTACGAAAACATGCTGGCGCAAGTGCAATCTGCTGAAGCTCGCCTAAACATGGGCAATGCTCTGAGTGCGGCAGTAGCGCACAGCTACCACCGCTTATTGGCGGTTAAGGATGAGTGGGAAGTTGCTCGCCTATACAGCCACCCAGACTTCAGCGCAGCATTGAACGCACAATTTGAAGGTGACTATCGACTGAAAATTCAACTGGGTGTATGGCCGTTCGCGCGCCGAAATAAAGCCACCGGCGCCATCGAAAAAGGCGAAGTGGGAGACTGGATCCTGCACGTATTCAAGTGGCTATCTAAAAGCCGTAACCTGCGTGGCTCATGGCTCGACCCTTTCCGCTGGAGTGCTGAGCGCAAGCTCGAACGTGCGTTGCGTGCCGAATACGAAGCAGATATTCAGCGCCTACTTTCTGAGCTTGATGCAGACCGCTTGCCACTGGCTATTCGCATTGCACAGTGGCCAGACGCAGCCCGAGGTTATGGCCATGTCAAGGAAGCACAAGCACGCATTGCACGCAGCAATCGCGAGCAATTCTGGCAACAGTGGCACGCCAATGCACAAACGCAGCCTATAGCAGCCAAAGCGGCATAACACGATTGAGCGGGAGAAAAGCACCAGTAAGCTTCCCTCCCTGCATTGGCCATGATAGGAAAACCGCTGGCGTGATGCCATGTCACCAATGCAGCAGCGGTCCCTGTTGCACGTTGCTGTTTGAGGTTTAAATGACCCGGCCGCACTGTGGGGTGTGCGTTCATGCCAATGAACAGTTCTCAAGACTGAATCGCTTACGCATTTGTGAAAAGAAAAAACAAGGAGACAACCTATGCCCTATGCCAGCATCAACGGCCAACGGCTGTATTTCGAGGATACCGGTGGAGACCAACCTGCGATTATTTTTTCGCATGGTCTGCTCATGGACGGCGATATGTTCGCACCACAAATAAATGCTTTACATGAACAATGGCGCTGTATCACTTGGGATGAGAGAGGCCATGGCAGAACTGCCAACGGCCAATCCGAGCCGTTCACTTACTATGACTCAGCCAATGATGCAGTCGCATTGCTTGATCATCTTGGCATCGAACAAGCCGTCTTTGCAGGTATGTCCCAAGGAGGGTACCTTTCGCTGCGCGCCGCACTGCGTCACCCCTCCCGTGTGCGTGCATTGGTGTTGATTGATACGCAAGCACTCCCAGAAGAAGCCCACAAAATGGTGGGGCACAAAAAGCTGATTGAACAGTGGGCTACAAGTGGCCTCTCAGACCCAGCAGCTCAAACCATTGCGCATCTCATTTTGGGCGATGGCTGGCCCTCTTCTGGGGAATGGATGGACCGCTGGAAACGCATGCAAGTGGGCGATCTTCTGCAGTGTTTTCAAACCTTGGCTGCACGCGATGACATCAGTGACGCCATTCATGCAATCCAAGTACCCGCGCTAGTCATCCATGGCACGCAGGATTTGGCCATCGACATCACCCGTGCGCGCACCATGGCCCAATCGCTCAGAAATGCAGTCTGGGCTCCTATCGAAGGAGGCGGACATGCCCCTAACCTGACGCATCCAGAACCGGTCAACCAAGCCATTTCTGATTTTCTCAAAACACTTTAAAGAAACAGGGGCGGCGCATGCAACCAACCATTGCCATTGCATTCAAAATTCCCGAAGACATTCTCAGTGGCCTGCGCACTTGGGCTCATGTTGTTGAACACCAGGATGCAACAGCATTGCCTGCATCTCAGTGGCAAACGCGCCTCAACCAGGCTGATGGTGTGTTGATCAGTGTATTCAATCCAGTTTCTGCAGATCAGTTGACCCATACTGCGGCTCTGCGAATGATTTCATCTGTAGGCGTGGGCTTGAACCACATCGACCTGAAGGCATGCCAAGAAGCCAAAGTGCATGTCGCCAATACCCCTGGTGTGATCAATCACCCAACAGCAGACCATGCATTTGCACTGCTGCTGGGCGCCTCACGCAATGTCGTTGGAGCCGATCGCCTGGTACGCGCAGGTCAATGGACGCAACCAATCGCCCCCATGATGGGTATGGATGTGCATCATCGTCGCATCGGTATTGTGGGCTTTGGAGGCGTTGGCCAACAAATTGCCCGCCGAGCGATTGGTTTTGATATGCGCGTGCACTATCACCAACGCCATCGCTTACCTACAGCGCAAGAGCAGGCACTTCAAGCCACATACACGCCACTAAGCGAACTACTTCAAATATCTGATTTTGTGGTTCTACAGGTGCCCTACAACCCTTCTACCCATCATATGATCGGCGCGCGCGAACTTGCATTGATGCCAAAGCACGCGATGCTGGTCAACACGGCACGAGGAGGCGTGTTAGATGAAGACGCTCTGGCCGATGCTTTAGAGCAAGGCCGCATTGCTGGAGCGGCATTGGATGTCTTTGAAAATGAACCCCATATCAACCCGCGTTTGCTACAGGCACCCAATCTGTTATTGACCCCCCACTTGGGTAGTGCAACGGCAGCAACCCGTCACGAAATGATCAGCATGGCCGCGAACCATTTGCATCAATTCTTCAACGAGTAATTTCAAATACGCAAAAAAACTACCGGCAAGTACGCGGCAAAACAGTACAAACTGCGCATGTGCAGTGGGGGTGCAGTCTTAATAGCAACCTAGTACCAACATCTACGTAACCTCATGAAGCTGAGTGCAGCAGCCACTTACGCGACAGTTCTCCGATGCGTTTTATGAATTAATTCATGGTTAACCATGCAATTAATTCATAAGCATCCATGCACCCCACCTTAAAAGAACTGCAGCATTTAGTGCTACTAGCCGAAGAGCAGCACTTTGCCAGAGCTGCAAAGCGTGCGTTTTTATCGCAGTCTGCATTCAGCCGCAGCATCAGTGCACTGGAAGAAACGCTCGGTCTCAAACTATTTGACCGTGGTTCACGTCATGTTCAGATTACGGCAGATGGAACCCGAATCGTTGCCATTGCAGCACGTCTGCTGTCCACTGCCAATGATCTCAGCCACGAAGCCGAACTCCTTCGCTCAGGCGAAGGAGGCGACATAGTGTTAGGTGCAGGCCCCTACTCCAGTGTTCTGGTCATGGCCCCTGTATTGGCGCTAGCACAGCAACAGTTGCTGAAAGTGCGCATTCGCTTAGAAGTTGACCACACGCAAGCGTTAGTGCACAAATTGATAGAAGAACAAATTCATTTCTTTGTGTCTGACATCAAAGAGGTTCCCCAAGAAGGCCCCTGTGTAGTGGAACCATTAGGCAGTTACCATGGCGCCATCTTGTGCCGCAGCAACCATCCACTTGCCCAGCAAAAACAGATCACACTGCATCAACTGCTCCATGAGCGACTCGCATCGGTGCACCTTCCTAGCCCCATTCGCACGGCACTAGAAAAAGCCTTCAATGCCGCAACAACAAAACCACTCAATATCGCATTTGAATGTGAAAGCGTGGCGGTCTTGAAGGAAATCACGCTGGCCTCTGACTATCTGCTCATCGCACCACCAGCACTGTTTTCTCGTGAAATAGAAAACGGTGACATTGTCGAATTAAAAGTGGTTGAATTTGAGCAACAAGCAATAAATCCGCTGCAAGTCAATATAGGTCTTGTGCAACTAGCTGCCAGAACGCCCACTTCAGCCATGCGCATGCTTTTGAACATTGTTCAAACCCACGTAAAAGCAACACTTAGTAATGGAGGCCAGCAATCCTTATGATCTGCGCCACAAATCTTGAAGTATTTTCTGCTCAAGCATGCCATTGACTTCACAGCCCGCTTCCTGCATGTGATCATGGCAAAAGAGTATTGAGAGCAAGCTACCCATGGCTGGATTTAGGAGTCATATGACACGCCGAGAACGTTACAAATGGCCGGTCTCAGAAGCAATTACACGCCGCCTTGGAGCGGCCAGTTTTGGTGCACAACGCGCCATCTTTGAAGACGGTCAGTTGCTGCTGGTACTGCACGCACCACCACAGGCAAGCAAAGCCCGAGACCATGAAATATTTTTGCGCCTGCCTGACAATGAACCACAAGGCCAATGGCTCTACAAAGGCCAAAAAGGTGGCCAACGTGTGCTAGAAGAACTGCTATTGCGCTACGAGAAGGAGCTCAGTCGCCTAAGCAATGCGCTCGATATTGCAGAGAATGCAGCCGCGCTTTTTTCGATTATTGGTGACTGCATACCTATAACACGCGCAGCCGTTAACCTGCAAAAGACCATGGAAGCAGGGCGCAATGCAGTAAAAGAAGACCAATGGTTGATCGACCAACGAGACAAAGCAGTAGAAATTGCACGTAACTTCGAGTTGTTGCTTGCCGATGCAAGACTGGATCTCGACTACAAACTCGCACAAGCTGCAGAGCAGCAAACACGGGCTACAGAAGCAGTTATCCGCGCACAGCGAAAGCTCAATACGATTGCTGCACTGACCTTCCCGGTCATGGCACTTGGGGCCGCATGGGGAATGAATTTACAGTCTGGCTTGGAAGCGGCAAACCCAGCGCTGTTCTGGCTGGTCATTGTCATCGGCATTTTATTGGGTCTCGTAGTGCGTCTGTGGATTAAACAAGACGAGAAATAAGCCACATCACACCTGCCAAGAAGATCAGAAACTCACCTTTGGCCCAATAAGCCTGAATCCAATTAATTTGAATTGGAAGACATTAAAAAAGCCCGCTAAAGCGGGCTTTTTTATATTTGGTTGCGCGAGGAGGATTTGAACCTCCGACCTTTGGGTTATGAGCCCAACGAGCTACCAGACTGCTCCATCGCGCGGTAAGCCGTTAGTATAACACTAAATTCAGACTTCAGCGGAAGTTTCTGCTGTATTTTCAGTTTCTGGACGATCAACCAATTCCACCAGGGCCATTGGCGCGTTATCACCAACACGGAAACCCATTTTCAAGATACGTGTGTAGCCACCAGGACGTGTATTGAAACGTGGGCCCAGCACGGTAAAGAGTTTGGTCACGGAATCACGATCACGCAAACGATCGAAAGCCAAACGGCGGTTAGCAACGCTATCAACTTTTGCCAAAGTGATCAGCGGCTCCACCACACGGCGCAGCTCTTTTGCTTTAGGCAAAGTAGTTTTGATCAGTTCATGCTGAATCAAAGAGTTGCTCATGTTGCGCAGCATCGCCAAACGGTGTGAGCTGGTGCGGTTTAATTTACGTAAGCCATTACGGTGTCGCATAGTGTTTCCTTTTTAAAAATAACCACGGGCCGTATCAGGTACCCGCAGGTGCAACAAGAATTGTTTTTTGGTACAAGCGTTGCCTACACCAAAATGTGATTATTCCAAACCAGCTGGTGGCCAGTTTTCTAACTTCATACCCAAAGTCAAACCACGAGAAGCCAAAACTTCTTTGATTTCGTTGAGCGACTTGCGGCCCAAGTTAGGCGTTTTGAGCAACTCGTTGTCAGTGCGTTGAATCAAGTCACCGATGTAATAGATATTCTCTGCCTTCAAGCAATTGGCCGAACGCACAGTCAACTCCAATTCATCAACCGGACGCAACAAAATCGGATCAAAGGCAGCAGCATTGCGACCACTAGATGGCGCTTTGTCAAACTCAGACAAATCGTTGTCATCCAACTGCGCAAACACCGCCAATTGTTCAACCAAAATCTTGGCTGAGGTACGAACAGCATCTTCTGCCGTGATAGCACCATTGGTCTCGATTTCCATGACGAGCTTGTCCAAATCGGTACGCTGCTCAACACGGGCATTCTCAACGGTATAGTTCACGCGCAAGACAGGCGAGAAAGACGCATCTAAAACAATACGGCCAATCGATTTGGTCGACTCATCAGCAAAACGGCGGATAGTACCAGGAACGTAGCCGCGCCCTTTCTCCACCTTGATTTGCATATCCAATTTCGCACCTTGAGACATGTGGGCGATCACATGCTCAGGATTCACAATTTCCACATCATGCGGAGTTTGGATATCAGCGGCAGTAATTACACCTTCGCCTTCTTTACGCAGGCTCAAAGTCACTTCATCACGGTTGTGCAGTTTGAAGACTACACCTTTGAGGTTGAGCAAAATGCTGACAACATCTTCTTGAACACCATCAATGCTCGAGAATTCGTGCAACACCCCAGCGATGGTCACCTCTGTCGGCGCATAACCAACCATAGAGGAGAGCAACACTCGGCGCAACGCATTACCCAAGGTGTGACCGTAACCACGCTCAAAAGGCTCGAGTTCCACTTTCGCGCGATTAGTGGTGATTTGTTCAACGCTGATTGTCTTGGGCTTTAGCAAATTGGTCTGCATATGTACTTCCTATCAATACCCCCGGCTCGTTACACCGGTAAGGCTGGTGAAGCGAATAAACCGCGAGCAAGTCGCGGTTCAATGAGGAGAATGAAAACCCGATCAACGTGAATACAATTCAACGATCAGAGATTCATTGATGTCTGCGCCGTATTCGTCGCGATCAGGAGACTTCTTGAAGGTACCTTCAGCTTTGTCAACAGCCACTTCAACCCAACCTGGGAAGCCAACTTGTTGAGCCAGTTGCAATGCTTCTTGCACACGCGCTTGACCACGTGATTTCTCGCGCACAGCAATAACGTCACCCGCCTTGACTTGGTAAGATGGGATATTGACTTGCTGGCCATTCACCAAAATAGCTTTGTGAGAAACCATTTGACGCGCCTCGGCACGTGTAGAGCCGAAACCCATGCGATAAACCACGTTATCCAAACGCGATTCGAGCAAAGACAACAAGTTAGCGCCTGTATTACCACGGCGACGGTCGGCCTCGGCAAAGTAACGACGGAATTGTTTTTCCAGCACGCCATACATACGACGTACTTTTTGCTTTTCACGCAACTGCAGACCGTAATCAGATGTACGGCTACCTGAGGTACGACCATGCTGACCTGGCTTAGTGTCGAACTTGGCTTTATCAGCGATAGAGCGACGTGCGCTCTTCAAGAACAGATCGGTGCCTTCGCGGCGGGACAGTTTGGCCTTAGGCCCAATATAACGTGCCACTTGATTTCCTTTGATTCAACTACTGCACATTGAAAATGCAGGAGCCGCCGATGTCATACAACACCGGCGGCGGTGGTCTTGCAACGATTAGATACGACGACGCTTTTGAGGGCGGCAGCCGTTGTGAGGAACAGGCGTCACATCTGCAATAGATGTAATGCGAATACCCAACGCACCCAACGCACGAACAGAAGATTCGCGACCTGGGCCTGGACCTTTGATTTCAACGTCCAGATTTTTAATACCATGTTCAATAGCTGCACGACCAGCCACTTCAGACGCTACCTGAGCAGCAAATGGAGTGGATTTACGTGAACCCTTGAAACCCTGACCACCAGAAGAAGCCCAAGACAACGAATTGCCTTGACGATCAGTAATGGTGATGATGGTGTTGTTGAACGACGCATGGATGTGAGCAATACCGTCAGCAATATTCTTGCGAACTTTTTTGCGCACACGCTGCGAGGCGGAAGAACCTTTAGCCATTGTTATCCTTCAATGCCACTTACAGTGATTTATTTGACGCCTTTGCGCGGACCCTTGCGAGTACGAGCATTGGTACGTGTGCGCTGGCCACGCATAGGCAAGCCACGACGATGACGGAAACCGCGGTAGCAACCAATATCCATCAAACGCTTGATGTTCATGGTTGTTTCACGACGCAAATCACCCTCAATCGTAAACAAGGCGATTTGATCGCGGATTTTCTCGAGATCCGCATCAGTCAAATCTTTGACTTTTTTGGAGTACTCAATCCCAGATGCTTCGCAAATCTTGCGAGCACGGGTGCGACCAATACCATAAATTGCCGTCAAGCCAATTTCTGCGTGCTTGTGCGGCGGTACGTTAATACCAGCAATACGTGCCATATACGTCCTTTAATCCTCAACCTTGGCGCTGCTTGTGGCGCAGGTCTGTACAAATCACACGCACGACACCATTGCGGCGAATGACCTTGCAATTTCTACACATCTTCTTTACAGAAGCCGATACTTTCATCACTAACTCCCTAAACTTTCAATACAAACTGTTAGCGCCCCGCAGGCTTGAAATTGGTTTTCTTCAAAACCGACTCATACTGCTGCGACACCACATAGTTCTGTACTTGCGCCATGAAGTCCATAGTTACAACAACCAGGATCAACAACGAAGTGCCACCAAAGTAAAACGGAACGTTGTACTTTAGAGTTAAGAACTCAGGAAACAAACAGACTGCAGTGATATAGATTGCGCCAGCCAATGTCAATCGGGCCAGAATTTTATCAATATATTTTGCAGTTTGCTCACCAGGGCGAATACCCGGCACAAATGCTCCACTTTTCTTCAGGTTATCTGCTGTCTCGCGGCTATTAAAAACCAAAGCGGTATAGAAGAAACAGAAGAAAATAATGGCAGAAGCCAGAAGAAGCACATAGATCGGTTGACCTGGTGTCAACTTCGCTGCGATATCCCGCAACCAACGCATCGAGTCGCCTGTACTGAGCCAACTCACCAAGGTTGCCGGCAACAGGATAATCGATGAAGCAAAGATTGGAGGAATCACCCCCGCCATGTTGAGCTTCAAAGGCAAGTGCGAAGATTGCCCCGCATACACCTTATTCCCAACCTGACGTCGCGCATAGTTAACCAAAATGCGCCGCTGACCTCTCTCGACAAAAACCACAAAGTAAGTCAAGGCCACAACCAGTAAAGCAATAATCAACAAGGTGACAATGCTCATTGCTCCGGTACGAACCAACTCCAAGGTTCCTGACAATGCATTAGGCAAACCAGCAGCAATACCAGCGAAGATCAGTATGGAAATACCATTACCGATACCACGCTCAGTGATTTGCTCACCCAACCACATCATGAACAGTGTGCCAGCAGTCAAAGAAACCATAGTAGTCACTTTGAAACCAAAACCCGGCGTAAAGACCAAGCCTGGCTGACTCTCCAACATGACCGCAATCCCCATGGACTGGAACAAGGCCAAAACCAAGGTCAGATAGCGTGTGTACTGGGTAATCTTACGGCGCCCCGCCTCCCCTTCTTTCTTCAGTGCCACCAAGGTAGGCACTACATAGGTCATTAATTGAATAATGATCGATGCAGAAATATAGGGCATGATCCCCAAGGCCAGCACGGAGAACCGCGACAAAGCACCACCGGAGAACATGTTAAAGAGATCAAGAATACCTTGCCCACCCGAGAACATTTGTTCCAGTTGAGCAGGATTGATCCCTGGGACAGGAATATGCGTGCCGATCCGATAAACCACTAGCGCAAGCAATAAAAAGACAAGCCGGCGACGCAAGTCGCCAAACTTGCCTGACTTTGCCAATTGAGCAGTGTTTGTTGCCAAAATCAAGCCTCATTCACAAAGGTTAGCGGTGCAATTGCATCCATTAATACTTTAAGCCAAGGAGCCGCCAGCAGCCTCAATAGCCGCCTTTGCACCAGCAGTTGCACCAATACCTGTGAGCTTAACCGCTTTGGTCAATTCACCGGATTTGACAACTTTCACGACTTTCGCAATAGAGCGCACCAAGCCTGCTTCCTTCAAAACCAGAAGATCCACTTCAGCCAAACCCAAACGATCGAGCTCAGACAAAGTCACTTCTGCATTGAATTTCAGCGTTGTGGATTTGAAACCACGCTTAGGCATGCGACGCTGCAAAGGCATTTGACCGCCTTCGAAGCCCACTTTGTGGTAGCCGCCTGAGCGAGATTTCTGCCCCTTGTGACCACGACCTGCGGTCTTACCCAAGCCAGAGCCGATACCGCGACCAACGCGGCGTTTAGCGTGCTTGGCACCCTCTGCGGGTTTGATGGTATTGAGTTGCATCATCTACCTCTTACAGAACTCGGACCAGATAGCTGATCTTGTTAATCATGCCACGCACTTCTGGCGTGTCTTGGAGTTCGCTGACGCTATTGAGTTTGCGAAGACCCAGGCCACGAACAGTCGCGCGATGCGATTCCTTCGTACCAATAGGGCTGCGAACCAGTTGGACCTTGACGGTTTGGTTTGTAGACATCTTTACACCTCTCAAGCCAACAGATCTTCTACCGACAGACCGCGCTTAGCAGCGATTTCTGAAGGAGTAGTAGAGCGATTGAGCGCATCCAGAGTTGCACGAACCATGTTGTAAGGATTGGAAGAGCCATGGCTTTTGGCCACGATGTCTGTAATACCAACCACTTCAAACACAGCGCGCATTGGACCGCCGGCGATAATACCAGTCCCCTTGGGAGCTGGAGCCAACATCACGCGAGCTGCGCCATGCTGACCATGTACACCATGGTGCAATGTGCCATTCTTCAAAGACACTTTGATCAGGTTACGACGGGCTTCTTCCATGGATTTCTGCACTGCTGCAGGCACTTCCTTGGATTTGCCTTTGCCCATGCCGATGCGGCCATCGCCATCACCAACCACAGACAGGGCAGCAAAACCCAGAATACGACCACCCTTAACCACTTTTGTGGTACGGTTCACGGAGATCATTTTCTCCTTGAAACCATCGTCACGGGCTTCTTCTTGCGCTCTCGCTTGGTTTTTAGTAGCCATTGTTAGCCTCAATCAGAACTGCAGGCCTGCTTCACGAGCAGCCTCTGCCAATGCTTTAACACGGCCATGATATGCAAAACCTGCACGATCAAACGCCACCTTTTCGACGCCAGCAGCCTTAGCCTTCTCAGCAATACGCTTGCCTACTGCAGATGCACCATCAGCTGTACCGCCTTTGATGGAACCACGCAGTTCGCCTTCCAGCGAAGAAGCGGATGCGACAACTTTGGCGCCATCTTCGGAGATGACAGTCGCGTAAATATGCTGATTGGTACGATGCACAGTCAAACGTGCCACGCCTTGCTTGGCAATGCGGATACGAGTTTGACGGGCACGGCGCAAACGCTGTTCTTTTTTGTTCAACATCTTGCAGCCCCTTATTTCTTCTTGGTTTCCTTGATCGTGACGACCTCATCCGAATAACGGATACCTTTACCTTTGTAAGGCTCAGGAGGACGCACTTCGCGCACAACAGCAGCAAACTGACCCAGAACCTGCTTATTCGCGCCCTTGAGCACGATCTCTGTAGGTGTTGGTGTTGCAGCCGAAACGCCTTCAGGCAATACAAATTCAACAGGGTGAGAGTAGCCAACAGCCAGATTCAACTTGTTGCCACTAACAGCAGCCTTGAAACCCACGCCGACCAAATTGAGCTTACGCTCAAAGCCCTTGGTCACGCCGATCACCATGTTGTTAACCAATTGGCGCAATGTACCTGCCAGAGCATCAGCTTCACGCGAATCATTCGCTGGCGCGAATTTCACTGCACCAGCTTCTTGACTCACAGTAACCAAAGCGTTTTCAGCAATAGCCAGTTGGCCACCAGTACCTTTGACTGCGATCTGACCATCTTTGATGGCCACTTCTACACCAGCGGGAATCACCACTGGCAATTTTGCAACTCGAGACATTTCAGTATTCCTCCAATCCCGAATTACGCAACGAAGCACAAAACTTCACCACCGATACCGGCAGCGCGCGCTTTGCGATCAGTCATTACGCCTTGCGGTGTAGTCACAATAGCCACACCCAAACCATTCATCACTTGAGGAATAGATTTGCTTGGCTTGTACACACGCAGACCAGGTTTACTAACACGTTCGATGCGCTCAATCACAGGACGACCAGCGTAATACTTCAGATCAACACTGATATCTGCTTTAGCACCATCACGCACCACCTCGAAACCGTCGATATAGCCTTCATCCTTCAACACTTGAAGAATCGCCAATTTCAACTTCGAAGAAGGCACAGACACTTTTGCCTTATTGACCATTTGCGCATTGCGAATGCGTGTCAACAAGTCAGCAATAGGATCACTCATACTCATGATTAATATCTCCTACTTGCTTACCAGCTTGCCTTGATGACACCAGGGATGTCACCAGACATGGCCAACTCACGCACTTTTGCACGAGCCAGACCGAATTGACGGAACGTGCCACGTGGACGACCAGTCAACTCGCAACGATTGCGCTGACGAGTTGGATTGGCATTACGAGGCAACTTTTGCAGCTCCAAACGAGCAGCATAGCGCTCTTCTTCACTGCGCTTGGCGTCATCAACGATCGCCTTCAGCTCTGCACGTTTAGCGGCAAACTTGGCCACCAACTTCTCGCGCTTGAGTTCTCTTTCAATCAATGCTTTTTTAGCCACATTGCACCTCAATTCTTGAACGGGAAGCGGAAAGCAGCCAGAAGCGCCTTGGCTTCATCGTCCGATTTCGCTGTTGTGGTGATACTGATATTCAGACCACGCAGAGCATCCACCTTGTCGTACTCGATCTCAGGGAAGATGATCTGTTCTTTGACGCCGACGTTGTAGTTACCACGACCGTCAAAAGATTTGCCAGAAATACCACGAAAGTCACGAACACGAGGCAAAGCCACTGTCACGAAACGATCCAAGAATTCGTACATACGAACACCACGCAGTGTCACCATGCAACCGATTGGCTGACCTTCACGGATTTTAAAACCCGCAATCGCCTTACGTGCCTTAGTGACAACAGGCTTTTGACCAGCAATTTTGGTCAAATCAGCCACAGCGTTGTCCATAATTTTCTTGTCAGCAACCGCCTCACCAACACCCATATTCAGGGTGATCTTGGTAATGCGAGGCACTTCCATTACAGACTTGTAGCCAAATTTTGTTGTCAGATCGCCGACAACTTTCTCACGATAGAAATCTTGAAGACGAGCCATTTATGCCACCTTGATCGCTTCGCCACTAGAGCGGAATACACGCACGCGACGCTGACCTTTGTCAGCAGCGAGATCTACCTTGAAACCTACGCGATCAGCTTTGCCAGTCGCTTGATTGAAGATAGCCACGTTGGATTGATGGATTGGCATGGTCTTGCTGACGATACCGCCAACTTCACCCTTCATTGGATTAGGACGCACGTGCTTTTTCACCACGTTCACACCCTCGATCACCAAGTAATTCTCATCCTTGCGAGACAGAACCACACCACGCTTGCCTTTATCGCGACCGGCCAACACGATGACTTCATCGCCTTTGCGAATCTTGCTACTCATGCCACACCTCAAATCACTTCAGGAGCCAAGGACACAATTTTCATGAAGCGCTCAGTGCGCAATTCACGAGTGACCGGGCCAAAAATACGGGTTCCGATTGGCTCAAGCTTGGCATTGAGCAAAACTGCTGCATTGCCATCAAACTTGATCAGCGAGCCATCTTGACGACGAATGCCCTTGGCAGTACGAACCACCACAGCGCTATACACTTCGCCTTTTTTAACGCGACCACGAGGAGCCGCCTCTTTGATGCTCACTTTAATAATGTCACCGACGCTGGCATAACGGCGCTTGGAACCACCCAACACCTTAATGCACAACACAGACTTAGCACCTGTATTGTCGGCAACCTCTAAACGAGATTCTGTCTGGATCATTTGATTTAATTCCCAACTTAACCTGCGCTCATGAACAACAGCCATTTCAACGTGAACGCCAAAATACCATTGCCACACAGTCAGTCTTGGACCCGTCGCTTTTGCGCGCTCACCCAAAGCAAGCACGCATCCACGTTTGGGCAGAAAACTTCGCCCGATTTAGACGAAGCTGCATATTGTCTACGAGCAAAAGAACAAAGTCAACAAATAATTAGGATGCCTTGTCCCATCTCGGCAACATTCCAATGCATCCTTCCTCAAGAATGCTTCTCTTTTTGCTTTATTGATACCACCAGGTTGACATCGCCCAGACATCAAAACGCACCACATATGCAGGCATAGGGGAATGAAATTGCAATAGTCGAGCGTTGTAGACCGCCCGAAATGTCGCGGCATACCACTGTGGTATCAATATCGCCTCGGCTACAACGATCCGCTCGAGCGCCCTACACCCAGCCAAAAACTCTTCATGTGTTTGCGCACTGCTCATGTGGTTGATTACGGCATCAATGGCGGGATTATTAATCCCTGCAAAATTGTATGACCCCTCCGTAATCGCAGCTCCAGTGCCAAACAAATCAAGATACTCTTGCCCGGGGTTATGCGTCAGGCCACCAAGATTCAATGACGTGATATCAAAATCAAACTGCTGGGTTCGCTGCAAGTACAAAGCATAGTCCACCGCACGGAAGCGCAAAGTAATTCCCAGCTTTTCCAAATTGCGAATCCAAGGGGCAACTGCCCGAATAGAAGAGGCATTGCTATCCATCAACTCCAGTTCAAGCACTTGATTGTCTGCATTACGCAACACTCCTTTAGCATCCAGTCGCCAACCTGCTTGTGCCAGTAGTGCTTGTGCCTGTCGCAAATTAGCCCTGAAGCCGTCTGGTGACGTATCCGTACGAGGAGGAGGCTCAACGGGCTCGAACACCGCAGCCGGCAGGCTCTTACGCCACGGCTGCAGCAACGCCAACTCCTGCGCCGAAGGAGCTCCTTCTGCCTGACACTGCGTGTTTCCAAAGATCCCACGTACGCGCTGATACGAACCAAAAAACAAACGCTGATTGAGCCACTCGTAATCCAGCGCGAGATTCAATGCCTTGCGCACACGGGCATCCTGCAAAAGCGGACGCCTTAAATTTAAAAAATAACTCTGAAACCCTGCAGGGTTATGGTGTTCAAACTCCGCCTTGACCAACTCACCCGAATCAAATTTGCGCCCCTTGGTGCGCCGCGCCCAATCCCCTGCGCTAAAAAACTGCATCGCATCGAACTCCCCCGCCTTTAATGCCTCAAGCCGCGCTGTTGCATCTTGGTAGAGTCGAATGGTGACGCGATCGAAGTTGTAACTGCCCACGTTGACATTCAAATGCGCCCCCCAGTAATTCGGATCACGCACATATGTAATGTCACGACCAAAAACCACCGGGCCGATGGTATAAGGACCACTGCCAATCGGCGTATCCATCACCACTTCATCGAATGGCTTGCGCACACCATCAACAACGCCCCAATCACGACTGAAAACCGGCATTCCACCAACCGTTAATGGCAAGTCACGGTCGGGGCGTTTGAATTCAAAACGCACAACGCGCTCATCCACAACGACCACCCGCTTGACCTGAGCAAAGACAGACGCATACAGTGGAGCAGCCTGAGAACTAATCAAGGTCTCATAACTGTATTTCACATCTTCAGCCAGAACTGGCTTGCCATTATGGAAGCGAGCCTCTTGCCGAATCACAAAGGTGGCAGACAACCGATCTGCAGCCACATCGACACTCTCAGCCAGCAGCCCATATCCCGTGGCGGTCTCATCCATAGACAGCGTCAACAAAGACTCGAACATCAACTCCAGCAAGTTCGACGGCGCAGAACCACGCATGGTAAATGGGTTGTACTTGTCAAAACTCGAACGAGCCAAGCCACTGATAAGCCGAATCTCACCGCCTTTGGGCGCGAGGGGGTTGACGTAATCAAAGTGCGTAAAACTGGATGGATATTTCGGCTCTCCCCACTGCGCATAGGCATGCGCCGCCCAGGATGGTGCAGAGCCAAGCAAACACACCAGCGTGGCAAGCGCTGCAAAAAGCCTAGAGAATGGGGTATGCGTGTCCATGCGACAATTCTGCCTGAGTTGCGCGGCCCGCTCATATTGGTAGCGTATTGAACGCTTAGGGTCAACGCACATTACAAACAACACAAGAAGGAGTGTTTCATGGGTTTTCTCAGTGGCAAAAAGTTGCTGATCACGGGTGTTTTGTCCAACCGCTCTATTGCCTACGGCATTGCCAAAGCCTGCCATGAACAGGGCGCCGAACTGGCGTTCAGCTATGTGGGTGAACGCTTCAAGGATCGCATTAGCGAGTTTGCCGCTGAATTCAACTCCACACTGGTCTTTGATTGCGATGTGGCCGATGATGCGCAAATTGACAAGCTCTTTGCCGATCTGTCTGCACATTGGCCCACATTCGACGGCTTTGTGCACAGCATTGGCTTCGCCCCACGCGAAGCCATTGCCGGCAACTTTCTGGAAGGCCTCTCACGCGAAGGCTTTCGCATCGCGCATGACATCAGCGCTTACAGCTTTCCAGCTTTGGCCAAAGCTGCGATGCCATTTCTGAATGAACGCGCATCACTCATCACCCTGTCGTATCTTGGCGCCATTCGTGCGGTACCGAACTACAACACAATGGGCCTAGCCAAAGCCAGTTTGGAAGCAAGCGTGCGCTATCTGGCAGAAGCCGTTGGGCCACAAGGCATTCGCGTCAACGGCATCAGCGCAGGCCCAATCAAGACATTGGCTGCTAGCGGCATCAAGGACTTCGGCAAGCTGCTCTCCAATTTTGCCGATACATCCCCACTGCGCCGCAATGTCACCATTGAAGACGTGGGCAACGCAGCAGCATTCTTGTTCTCGGACTTGGCCTCCGGCATTACATCGGAGATTTTGTATGTCGACGGCGGGTTTAGCCACACCATTGGCATGCCATCGCCTTCAGCCTAAGCAACTCAACGCCACACTAGCCAAGCGCGTCAGCTGCAATCTGACGCGCGCGCAGTCCCGCCTGCATACCAACGCACACCATGCAAGCCTATCTCATCAAGCGGCTCATCACCTTGCTGCTATCTCTTATAGGCGCCTCGGTATTAGTCATGCTTGCGCTGGAAGTGCTGCCAGGCAATGCAGCCCAAGTCATATTGGGTCCTGATGCGTCACCCGAAGCAGTTCAAGCACTCACTCTTCAATTGGGTTTAGACCACCCGCTGTGGGAGCGCTACGGGCTGTGGATTTTCCACCTTCTCCAAGGCGACATGGGGCAGAGCTATGCCTATGACGTTCCGGCCAGCGGCTTGATTTGGGAAAGCCTGCAACTAACCATTCCGCTGGCTGTGTTGGCGATTGTTCTGACCATTAGCATTGCATTGCTGGCTGGCATTTACGCCGCAGCCAGGCACAACAAAACCGGAGACATCGTCACCATGGGGCTCACCCAGATCGGAATGGCGGTGCCCAATTTTTGGTTTGCTATCTTGCTGGTCATGGTCTTCGCCGTGCATCTGAAATGGTTTTCCGCAGGCGGTTTCCCGGGTTGGGGTGCCGCCGCAGGCGGGGGCTTGTGGCCTGCCATCAAAGCCCTGACCCTACCAGCCTTGTCCCTTGCCATGGTCCAGGCAGCCATGCTGGCACGTATCACCCGATCGGCCATGCTGGAAGTGCTGCGTGAAGACTACATCCGCACCGCACGCGCTAAAGGACTCTCGCACACGCAGGTACTGTTTGGACACGCGCTGCGCAATGCCTTGATCCCAGTGGTGACTGTTGCTGGCCTGCAATTTGCAAACTTGCTCGCTGGCACGATTGTGGTCGAAAGCGTATTCCAACTCCCGGGGCTTGGACGACTAATTTTCCGCGCCATTGAAAACCGCGACATGGTCGTTGTGCGCAATTGCGTACTGCTGCTGGCGGCGCTGGTCATCGTCGTGAATTTTCTGGTGGATGTGCTGTACGCCTGGATCGACCCCCGCATACAAACAGCGCATCTGCGCAATGCCCAAGCTTCGCCATGACGCTCTCAACCCCACGCCAGGCCCCTTTGCCAAGCGCAGGCACCCGCATCTTTCGCTCCCCCACGCTGGTGATTGGAGGGGGTTGCACCGCCCTCTTGCTTGCCTGTGCACTGCTCTCGCTGATCTGGACACCCCATCCACCGGGAGAGCAAAACTTCCGCCTTCGCCAAGCACCACCGAGCATGCAGCACTGGCTTGGCACCGACATGTACGGGCATGACACTTTTTCTCAACTCATGGTCGGTGCCCAAAGTTCTGTATTGGTAGGAATCATTGCCGTCTCTATCGGGCTGCTATGCGGAGTTGCCTTGGGATTGCTAGCTGCTTTGCGCAAAGGGTGGATGGAAGAAATCATCATGCGCGTGTCAGATTTGACTTTTGCATTTCCAGCCATCTTGACAGCCATCATGCTGCGCGCCACCTACGGCACAGGCTTGACCACCAGCATACTGGCCATTGGGATTGCCAGCATCCCGGTCTTTGCGCGGGTCACCCGCGCCTCTGCCAACGCATTGTGGCAGCGCGACTTTGTCATGGCAGCGCGTGCATGCGGTAAAGGCCCCTGGGCTATCACGCGTGAACACATTGTTCCCAACTTGCTACCGATTCTGATCGTGCAAGCCACCATCCAATTTGCCATTGCCATCCTGGCTGAAGCGGCATTGTCCTATTTGGGGCTTGGCACCCAATACCCCACCCCATCTTGGGGCAGGATGCTCAGTGAAGCGCAATCCAAACTGTTTGATGCCCCCATGCTGGCGGTTTATCCTGGACTGGCCATTGCCTTGGCAGTGATGGGGTTGAATCTACTGGGGGACGGTCTACGAGATCGCCTCGATCCTCGCCTGACGGGGAGTGCGCGATGACCTGCACCATCGCGCATGCGCCCTTACTGGTCGTTAACGATCTGTGCGTGGAACTCAAGAACCATCCGCACCAAACACCACTGGTGCAGGATGTGCATTTCATCCTTAAAACAGGGCAAACCTTGGGCCTGGTGGGCGAATCCGGCAGCGGAAAATCCCTTACCGCGCTCGCGCTGCTCGGCCTGCTCTCTCCTAACGTCCAAGCCAGCGGTAGCGTTCGCATGCAAGGGCAGGAATTGATAGGCGTGCGTGACAAAACACTGCAAACACTGCGAGGCAATCGCATCTCTATGGTGTTTCAAGAGCCTATGACAGCACTCAATCCGGTACACACGATTGGTGATCAGGTGGCCGAACCGCTGCGCTTGCACAAACGACTCAGTCGGCAAGAAGCACTCAGTCAAGCAACAGCGCTGCTCGACCGTGTCGGCATTGCGCGTGCGCGTGAGCGCCTATCCGCCTACCCGCACCAATTCTCAGGCGGGCAGCGCCAGCGTATCGTGATTGCCATGGCCCTAGCCTGCCAACCCGCCCTGCTGATTGCCGATGAACCAACCACCGCACTGGATGTAATCGTGCAACAACAAATTCTCGATTTACTCGATGAACTTGTGCGGGAACAAGGCATGGGGTTGCTGCTGATTTCACACGACCTAGCGGTCATTTCAGACTACACCGACCACGTTGCCGTCATGACCGAAGGACGCATTGTCGAACAAGGTCCCACAGCCAGTGTTTTTGCAGCCCCCCAGCATGCGTATACCCAGCAGTTGATGCAATCTCGCCAACGCTTAATGGCCTTTAGCTTGAGCGATGAGGGCAGCCCTGCGCCAGAGGAGAGCCCAGCATGAGTGCTGCCTTCACCGCACGCAGTGCCTTACTGGAGGTGCAGCACATATCACACCACTACAAGCTTCCCCGGCAACGGCTGTTCGGTCCGCCCCCCCAAACGCAGGTGCTCGATGACATTTGCTTTAGTGTTCTTCCTGGTCAAAGCTTGGGTATCGTGGGTGAATCGGGCTCAGGAAAATCCACACTTGCACGCATCATCATGGCCTTAGAACGCCCCAGCAGTGGCCGTGTTCGCCTACTCGGGCGTGACCTGAACGCGATGGAGCCGCACCAACTCCAATTGGCACGTGCAGACTTTCAAATGGTCTTCCAGGATCCATACAGTTCACTCGATCCGCGCCAGCGCATTGAACGCATCGTCACTGAGCCACTGCATGCGCTGGGCCACCGCGATCGTGCCACCCTGCGCGAAAAAGCCGAAAAAATGCTGCAACGGGTTGGCCTGCACAGCCGTGATCTGGACAAATATCCGCACGAATTCTCTGGCGGCCAGCGCCAGCGCATTGCCATTGCGCGTGCCCTGATGACCCACCCGCGTTTGATCGTAGCCGACGAACCTGTCAGCGCATTGGATGTCACCATCCAAGCACAGGTGCTGGATTTGATGCTGGAGCTCAAAACCACCTATGGCATTTCCTTCTTGCTCATCAGCCACGACATGGCCGCCATTCACCATTTGTGTGAAGACATGCTGGTCATGCACCAAGGCAAAGTCGTAGAAAAAGGCAGTCCAAGCAAGCTCTTTCACGAACCCACGCACCCTTACACACAAGCATTGGTCTGCGCCCTTCCCCAGCTCGGGCAAGGCCGCAGGCGCCTGCGTCTTCAACAACAGGCAAAGCGCAGTCAAGCCTCCCCCCTCCCGCCGCCAGTGACAACGACAAACGATGCCTGAAGGACACATTGCACAACCATGACAGCCTCATTCGATTTGTTTGCCAACGAACCGCAGGCCTTGCAACTGCGGCTTGGCCCGCAAGCGATGGTACTGCGCCAGAGGGCTTTGCCCTATGCTCAGCAATTGTTCGAAGGCATTCAATCGGCACTCCTGCAAGCACCGCTATGCCAACTGCAAACACCCGGCGGCCACCGGATGTCGGTGCGCACCAGCAGTTGCGGGCCGCAGGGCTGGGTATCTGATGAAAGGGGCTATCGCTATGCCACTGCACATCCTGACACAAACAAGCCATGGCCTTCCATACCTGTTGCATGGCAGACACTGGCCATCGACGCGGCCAGTGAAGCTGGTTTTAACGGTTTTATGCCTGACTCGTGCTTGATCAACCAATACACGCCCGAAAGCAAGATGTCGCTGCACCAAGACCGCAACGAAAGCGACTTCACACAGCCGATCGTGTCTATCTCGCTCGGAATGAGCGCGGTGTTTTTATGGGGCGGCATGCAGCGCAGTGACCGACCATCACAGGTGCTGCTACACCATGGGGATATAGTGGTCTGGGGCGGGACGGATCGCTTGCGCTTTCATGGTATCAAGCACCTCACTGGCGCGCCCCACAGCGAATGCGGAGCGATGCGCTACAACCTCACGCTGCGCCGGGCGCGGTAAAGCGAACAAAGGGCCGCCCCACGCACAACACCACAACCGCGCCCCACCAACACATCAGTAGGATTTGTATGGCAAGAACTTGCCTGACAGGACCACGTTGACGCGATCTCCATTGGGATTGGATTCGCGCTGGATATCCATGCTGAAATCAATCGCGCTCATAATGCCGTCGCCAAACTCTTCATGGATCAGCTCTTTGATTGTGGAGCCATACACACTCACCACTTCATACCAGCGGTAAATCAGCGGATCAGTGGGAACTGGGCCAGATAAAGATCCTTTGTAAGGCACCACTTGCAACCACTTGGTTTCTTCTTCCGTCAACTCAAACAAACCTGCCACCGCTGCGGCTTGTTCTGCATTGAAAGTCATTTGCCCCAGACATCCTGCGGTCACCCATTCTTTGCTCATACCCACCACCCGAGCGATCTCATCCCACTTCAAACCTTTGCTGACTTTGGCGGTGATGATTTTTTCAGTAACGTCGTTGCGATTCATAGAGTTGCTCCTGTAAAAATAAATGGGCATTACGCCGCATAGAAATAAAACAAAAAAACTGACTGCCCCCATGCCACCAGAGCAGACTGGGGTGCTGCGGCCATTAATGGGGTTTGGCGCGAGAGACCAAAAAATCGACGATGTGGTTACGCAGTGGGTAATAGCCCTCCAAATGGTGCAAAGCGGCGCGCGTGCGCTGCCTTGGCAATGGATTTACCACCACTTCAGCAATACCTCCGGGCACGTAACCTTGTGCCGTGTCAGCACCATTGCTCATCAGCAAAATACGGTCTGCCAACAAAATGGCTTCATCCACATCATGGGTGATCATGAACACCGTTTGCTGCGTTTGCCGCACGATGGCCATCAACTCATCCTGAATCGTGCCGCGCGTGAGCGCATCCAATGCGCCAAAGGGCTCATCCAGCAGCAGCATCTTGGGTTGAATTGCAAAGGCTCTGGCAATCCCAACGCGCTGTTTCATCCCGCCAGAAAGCGCAGAAGGCTTCTTGTCGATTGCGTGGGACAAGCCCACCAAGGCCACATTTTTCTCAACATGGGCATTGATTTGCGCGGCAGTCCAATCGGGGTAGCGTGACTTCACTGCAAAGGCGATGTTTTTACGCACAGTCAACCAAGGCATCAGCGCATGGCTCTGGAACACCACGCCGCGGTCAAGACTGGGCCCGCTGACCTCCCGTCCGGCCATGATCACGTGCCCGCCAGAGGCGGTATCCAAGCCTGCCAATACATTCAAGATGGTGGTTTTCCCACACCCCGAATGGCCAATCACACACACAAACTCCCCACGATCGAGGCTGAAGTTCACATGGTCAAACACCGGCTTATCTTCTTGATAAGCCTTGCGCAAGCCTTCCACTTTCAAAAAGCCTTGATCGCTGCGGCCAAGCGCAGTTGCCCCGCCCTCTATACCCACACCTGATGCGGGCGGCGCAGAGAAATCGCCTTCTACAGTCATTGCATTCATATCTATTGAGCTAAATTGAACAGGGGTGCCATACAAGTGGGATTGACGGCAAACAACAGGTGCCTTGCACTGCTTCTTTTTTATGTCTTGCGCGGCTGGGGCGAGATCGTAAACACGTGCTTAGCTCACTCCACATAGGTGACTTTCTTTTGCAACAGCGCAAAGGCCTGATCGAGCAGCATGCCAACCACCCCAATCATCACAATCGCAAAGAGCACATTGGTCAACGACAGGTTGTTCCATTCGTTCCAAAGGAAGTAGCCAATACCAGTGCCGCCCACCAGCATTTCAGCAGCCACAATCACTAGCCAGGCAATGCCCATGCTGATGCGCATGCCCGTCAAAATGGTGGGTGCAGCTGCAGGCAAAATCACCTGAAACGCTTTGCGTATGGGGTTGACCTCAAGCGTCATGGCCACATTGAGCCATTCGCGCTTGACTGCTGCCACACCAAAAGCGGTATTGACCAACATAGGCCAGACCGAGCAAATGAAGATCACAAACACCCCACTGATGTTGGAGTCCTTGATGGTGTAAAGCGCCAGCGGCATCCATGCCAATGGCGAAATTGGCTTGAGCACCTGGATAAAAGGGTCTAAAGCGCGTCGCAGCAAAGGTGACATGCCAATCACAAATCCCAGTGGAATTGCAACCAAGCAAGCCAGCGCAAAGCCGGCGGCCACACGCATAAGCGACCATCCCAGTTGAATGCCAATGCCTTTGTCATTCGGGCCGTTGTCATAAAACGGGTGACTCAATTGCTGCACAGCGGCATGCCAGAACTGCACAGGTGTGGGAAAGCCGCTGGCATTGCTACCTGCTCCTGTGGCTTGCGTAGGGTCCTGTCCCATCAGTTGCATGTACTCGATTTGTTCGGGCGTGAGATTTGCCGCAGCCGCGCCCCCTGCTGGTGCAGAGGTCGCTGCTGCCCATAGCACCACGATCGCAGCCAAAATGACCAACGAGAGCAGCGCTGCTTTGAATGACAGACGTGGTGCCATGTGCATCCCCTTCCTTACGCGGTTTTGCGAATCGCAAAACTATCAAGGTACGCCTGCGGCTGGCTCGGATCGAACTCCTTGCCCATAATGGTGAACTTGCGTGTGCTCTCATCAGGCACTGGCATACCCAGCTGGGCCATTTGCTTTTTGGCATCTGTGGTCAGAAAAATTTTCTCGGCCAGTTGCTGGTAATTCACATCCTCTTTGATGTAGCCCCAGCGCTTCATCTGCGTGAGAATCCACACCGCCATAGATTGCCATGGCATGGGATCAAAATCCGCGCGATTGGGCACGTTCTGCACATTCCCCAAACCATCTGCAAAGCGGCCTGTTAACACCTGCGCAATCACTATCTCAGGCTGATTCAAATACTGTGCGGGCGCAATGGCTTTGGCAATAGCAGGCCGATTGGCAGGATCACGCGCGAACTGCGACGCCTTGAGCACTGCACGGTACAGCGCCGCAAAGGTATTGGGATTTTCTTGAATGAATTTGGCCGAAGTGCCAAAGGTGCAACAAGGATGGCCGTCCCACAGGTCTTTGGTCAGCAAATGGATAAAACCCACCTCTTCAAAAACGGCGCGCTGGTTGAATGGGTCTGGGCCCAGATACCCATCGATGTTGCCTGCCCGCAAATTGGCCACCATTTCAGGGGGTGGAACCACTCGAATCTGAATATCCGTATCCGGGTTCAACCCCGCTTCTGCCACGTAATAGCGCAGCAAGAAGTTGTGCATGGAAAAATCAAATGGCACCGCGAACTTCATTCCTTTCCAGTTTTTGGGATCGCGGTTGTTCTTGTGCTTGTTGGCCAGCGTGATGGCCTGGCCATTGGTGTTCTGGATCGTGGCCACGCGCATATCAGCTTGCGTGGAACCTACGCCCATGCTCATGGCAATTGGTTGGGGGCTTAGAAACTGTGACGCATCGTGCTCGCCATTGATCATCTTGTCGCGAATCAAGGCCCAATTGGCGGTTTTAATCACATCAACCTGCAACCCCTCAGATTCATAAAACCCCATCGGGTGCGCCATGATCAATGGGGTAGCACAGGTAATCGGAATGAAGCCAATCTTGAGGTTTTTCTTCTCCAGATTTCCCTTTTCCTGAGCCATGGCCTGCATAGCTCCCAAAGGCACAACCGAGGCAATAGCTGCCCGCGCAGCCCCCACGCCAACGGCTTTAAGAAAATTGCGACGCAACTGGTCGTTAGGAAACAGCGCTTTGATCAGGCTGGCTTCCACCATGTCATGACTGGCCTCTTCTGTGCGCGTTTCCAAACTTTGGCAAGCATTCCACTCGCCCTGACTGCTGTGGCTTTGCCCACAACGGCAGTGCAAGGCCAAAGGGCGGTCGGCATCGTAGGCCGCATCGGATTTGGGCGTCGTGGTGCTAGAAAACGGTTTCTTGAACATGGCGTACCTCTGTGTGGATGAACGCCAAACACCATGCAAGCGACGGGCCAAAAATCCCCTTTTGCGTGCCAACTCCACGTGCACCATGCAAATCGCACACCAAGCTTCAACCTCCTTGTAGGGATAGCACTACAAGGGCTATGAATAGCGGCAGTCGGTGCCACGAACAGCCATTACGCAGACACCCCAGCCAGCCTATCGCCATGCACAACGAATTCGAATACAAACGAAAACGCTGCATTCCCATCCCATTCAAACCCGCACAGCGCCTATGCACCCGTACAGTGCAACCACGGCAAGCCGCCTATCCAGTATGTCCATGGCGCTGGGCATACAAGGTCAGTTCCACGTCATTTTTGGTGGCTGTTTTCTCCAGCACGCGCATGCGGTAGGTGCTCACGGTATTGGGCGCCAGTTTGAGTTTGGCACCAATTTCGGTCACCGTCATGCCGCTAATCAGCAAGCGATACACCTGATGTTCACGGTGCGACAGCGCCTCTGTTCCGTCTGTGCGGCCCACCGCCATGGCCAGTGCTTGTGCAGCCTCTGGTGTTACGTATAGCCCGCCTGCAGCCACTTGGCGAACGGCGGCCACCATCTCATCTGGATCGGCACTTTTAGACAAGTATCCCTTCGCCCCTTGGCGTATGCAATGCACCGCATATTGGCTTTCCGCATACGTGCTCAAGACCAACACAGGCAAAGCAGGCCAACGCTGGCGCAATTGCAGCAAGGTCTCCACGCCGTCTAGCTTGGGCATGGCAATATCCAGCAAGACGACGCTCAGCTGCGCATGCATCTGCTCGACCATCGCCAACGCGGCAAAACCGTCATCAGCCTCAGCAACAACCTGAATTTCTGGCGCATCAGCCAAAACCTGCTTGACCCCTTCACGCACAATGCGATGGTCATCCGCAATCAAGACACGAATGCTCTGCGCTACAGGTGCAATCGGCATATTGCTCATGCAATCCTCCCTTTTGGCTGCCCAGCAGGCCCCGCTGTGTGAGTGCAATGCTTCAGTGGCACTACTAATGCGCAGCAAGTTCCTTTGCCCAGTTCAGTCTCCAGCATCAGAGATCCCCCCATGTGCCTGGCGCGCTCGTGCATACCCCGTACACCATACGCGTTGGGCGCCTGAAACACTTGCGGATGGGCACCACGGCCATCATCACAAACCCGTAAATGCAGTTGCACCTGCGTGGCCTGCAAAGCAATGTGAATGCGCGAAGCATGTGCGTGACGCGCAACGTTACTGAGCATTTCCTGAAAGATTCTAAAAACAGCCACCGCTTGGTCATCTTCAGGCGGCTGCGCATCAGGGCTAATGTACGCACTCCATTGCAAATCCATTTCCGTGGATTCCACCAAGGTGCGCGCCTGCCATTCCAATGCGGCCCATAACCCCTGGTGGTCCAAGATGCTGGGACGCAAGTCGGTGATGATGCGCTCGACGTTGTGCACCGCCTCGTCAATATGAAGCCCCATCGTGGCGCATTTTTCCTGCATACGCAGGCGCATGCATTGCGCATCATCGACACTGCGTTCGGCTTGCTCGGACAGGCGCTTCTCCATCCACCGCAGCTCCATTTTCAAGGCCACTAAGAGACTTCCCAACTCATCGTGAATCTCACGGGCAATACGCGTGCGCTCTTCTTCACGTACTCTCTCAAGGTGGGCTGCCAACTCGCGTTGCTGGCGTAGCGCCTCACTCAGGTCCAGCGTACGCTGAGTAACACGCGCCTCCAACTCTTCGTTGGTACGTTGCAAGGCCAACGCAGCCTCTCTGCGTTCGGTGATATCTACAAAGGTAACGACTGCGCCACGCAAAACACCGCGATCCATGATGGGGTGGCTGGTGTACTCAACCGGAAAGGCACGGCCATCGGCACGCCAAAACACCTCCGTATCAATACGACAAGGCTGCGCGCGACGGAACGCATTGAAGATGGGGCACTCGTTGTCAGAGTAAGGTCTGCCATTCGCGTGGCTGTGGTGCGTCAACACATGCATGTTGCGACCCAGTATCTGATGCGGCGGCAAACCAATCATCTGCGCGCCAGCTGTATTGATGTAATTGCAATTGCCAAAATTGTCTACACCAAACACGCCCGAACCCGTCGACTCCAGCAACAAAGACAGATGCTGTTGCCATAAGATAGGCGGCGAAGGTGGCAAAGCCGCCGATGGTTGGCTTTGCCCTGGCTTGGAATGAAAGAACATGTTCAAGATTGAGCAAACTGCATGCCAATTTGCACCAACTTGGACCTATCGCGACGCAGCGCCCTTTCTGCGCAGCCTTTTGGATTGACGTCTATATGAACACCACCGCACATGATTGGCTACGTACCTTAGTAGCGTTTGACACCACCAGCAGAAACTCCAACCTCCATCTGATTGAAACGGTGCGCGATGCGCTGAACCAGCATGGTCTGCCCAGCACCTTGTACTACAGCAGCGATCGCACCAAAGCCAACTTGTTCGCAACGCTACCCGCCCAAAACGGGGGCACACAGGGAGGTATCGTGCTGTCAGGCCACACCGATGTGGTGCCTGTGGATGGACAAGACTGGCACAGCGATCCGTTCACACTGACAGAAAAAGACGGCGCCTGGTATGGCCGTGGCACAGCCGACATGAAAGGCTTTATCGCCACGGCCTTGTCATTGGTGCCAGAGTTCTTGGCCATGCCGCGCCAAAAGCCACTGCACCTGGCGCTTTCTTATGATGAAGAGGTCGGGTGTCTAGGCGCACCTGTCATGCTCAAAGCCCTGCAGGAGCAAGGGCAGCATATCGATGGCTGCGTAGTCGGTGAGCCCACAGGCATGCAAGTGGTTGTGGCACACAAAGGCATCAATGCCTACCAGTGCCATGTGCACGGGCACGCGGCCCATTCCTCACTCACTCCACAAGGCTGCAACGCCATTGAGTATGCCGCCCAGTTGATTTGCCGTATTCGCGAGATTGCCGAGCAATTCAAACAGCAAGGCCCCTACGACCGCGCCTTTGATGTGCCCTACACCACCATGACCACCAACATGATTGCTGGCGGCATTGCTCTCAACACGATTCCCGATACATGCCAGTTCTCTTACGAATTCCGCAACTTACCTGGCATGCGAGCACAAACCATCGCCGAGCAAGTCGAACACTATGTTCAAGAGGTGCTTTTGCCACGCATGCGAAGCGAATACCAAGATGCCCGCATTGAAATCACCAGCCTAGCCAGTGCGCCGGCACTTGAAGCCAGCGAGCAAGACGCCATTACGGCATTGGCACGCGCACTGACAAAAGACACCACCACACGCAAAGTAGCCTACGCCACAGAAGCGGGCCTGTTTCAGCAAGCGGGCATCCCCAGCATCATTTGCGGTCCTGGGCATATCCAAGTGGCACACAAAGCTAATGAATATGTGGAAATGGCGCAAATACAAGCTTGTGCGGTGTTCCTGCGCCAATTAAGCCACTCACTATGCCCTACTGCATAGCGCCAAAACGCGTTAGCGTTTGCGCCACAAAAGCAAACCGACAGTCACTGCAACCAATAGCACCGCAGCGGCGCAGCTGACCACCACGAAAGCGTGGTCAAAAGCATCTGAGGCCAGTGCAATCAGTTGCACTGCCTGCTCTGTCGGAAGTTGCTCCGCAATCAAACGCGCCTCATCCAGGCTATCCAAGGCTTGCGGGTAGGCCATCAAGGTCGCGGGCAACTCAAGGTGACTTGCATACACAGCAGTCATCAAGCTTCCCATCAGGGCCACTCCAAATGAGCCGCCCAACTCATAAGACACCTCCTCGACCGAGGCGGCCATACCGGCCTTGTCTTGGGGTGCATTGAACATGATGGCAGAGGAAGAGCCGGTGACGGCCACACCAAAACCGGCGCCAAACAACACCAGAAAAGCCAGCAGTGCCCAGCCCATCGGCTGGTACGTCAGTACAACGCCCACCAGTCCAATAATTGCCATCCCCATACCAGTCAGAATGACTGCACGCGTGCCAGCCCGCTCAATCCAAGAACCCGCCAGCGGGCCTGACACGAACGAGGCCAATGCAATCGGCATGACCTGCAAACCCGCTTGCAGTGGTGTCAATTCCCGCACCAATTGCAGCCATTGGCTGAACACCAGTTGAAAACCGATAAAAGCGATTGAGCAAGACACAGCCGCAATCACGCCCACGCTAAAAGACTGGTCGCGCAGCAAGTCAAAATCGAGCAAGGGGTGCTCGATGCGTCGCTGCCGTCGCACAAACAGCGCCAAGAAGAAAAAACCAGCCACGGCAGCCAGCACAACCTGACCCCAATCAGCGCGGGCCTGGGCAGCTGCTTTCACGGCATAGGTCGTACCAATTAAGCCCAGCAGGATCCAGATAGAGCCCAAGGCATCCCATCGTCGCGTCGCGTCGCCTGGCCGAGGAGCAATCAACACCAGCACCAACACGATGCTGACTAAGACCACCGGCACATTGATCAAAAACACGGATCCCCACCAGAATTGGGTCAGCAGCAGACCTCCCAGGACAGGACCCAACGCAGCCCCCCCAGAGGCCACTGCAGCCCAAATACCGATCGCAATGCCACGCTCACGCCCCTGCGTAAACGTCTGGCGAATAATGGCCAATGTTGCTGGCATCATCAATGCGGCTCCAACAGCCAAGGCTGCACGGGCTGCAATCAACGCATTGGCGCTGGGCGAGTACGCGGCCCATAGCGAGGCCAGTCCGAACACCACCAAGCCAGCCAAAAAAGTACGCCGATGGCCGTAACGATCACCCAACGTACCGGCACCGGGCAAGATGCCTGCCACCACCAACGGATACATATTGACGATCCACAACTTCTGCTTGGCAGTTGCATGCAGTTCATGCGTGAGCACGGGCAGTGCGGTATAGAGTACCGTCATGTCGATCACAATCAACAACAACGCCGCAGACACCACGGCCAGTACCAGCCAGCGATTAGCTGGTGGTTCCCCTGCGTCATGAGGATTTGAAACAGATTCCACAAACATTACTTTCCTCACTCAATCCATTCAAAATAAAAATGGCTGCCCCTGCAGCCAGCCAGTCAGTCAGTCAGTCAACCTTCATCATTAATGGCACAGGCCTGCGTCTTTTCACAGATGCATTACTGAAATTACGCGCCCAACACGCACCAGCTTGGTGCCGTCATTATCCTTATCAGGACAATTCCTTTGCCTGCAACAGGCCATGGCATAGACCACTGAGCCCTGCGCCATTTCCTTGAAACTCAAGAAAAAGACTTGACCTTCCCATCATGGCAAGGTTCATCATGCAGCCTTCTGTCACAGTCAATACCTGTTCTTGTTGACCCTGTTCTCAAGCAGGCCCGGAGTCTTTTATGCAAGTGCAACCGATCACCTCTTCTCCTAACGCAACAGACGCCTTGCCTACTGCAGCGCCGACCTCAATAGCCGATGATGGAAGCATGCGGCTGTCGCTGGATGGTCTGCATTGCGCTTCATGCGTCGCGCGAGCGGAAAAGGCTTTACAAAAAGTCGCAGGTGTTGGCTCAGCGCAGATCAATCTTGTCACCCAAGAGGCGTTGATTCGCCCCCAAGAGGCTAAAACAACGATCGATCGTGCAGCATTGGTGCAAGCCATTGAGAACGCAGGCTATACGGTGCTTGACCCTATCCCCCCGCAGCCAAGCAATAGCATGGAGTTACTGGTTGAAGGTATGACCTGCGCTTCTTGCGTGGGCAGAGTCGAGCGCGCGTTACAGCGGGTGCCTGGCGTGCAGAGTGCTCAAGTGAATCTGGCTACAGAGCGTGCCAACATTGTCGGTGCAGCCCGTGCACCTGAGCTGCTGGCGGCCATTGAACAAGCAGGCTACAAAGCCAGTGTGGTTACACAAGACCAAACGACCCATGCAGTGGAGCAAACCCAGACCCGAGCACGACAGGAGCAGCAGACCCTTCGGCGTGACTTGCTGATAGCCGCAGCACTGGCCCTGCCAGTTTTCGTTTTGGAAATGGGCGCGCACCTCATTCCGGGCATGCACCATTGGATTGCGTGCACCATAGGTACACACACCAGTTGGTTGATTCAATGGGCTCTTACTACGTTAGTGCTGCTGGGCCCGGGCTTGCGTTTTTACCGCCATGGCATCCCTGCCTTGCTGCGCGGAGCGCCCGACATGCACTCGTTAGTTGCCGTAGGTACCCTGGCAGCCTACGGTTATTCACTGGTCGCGACATTCACTCCACAAGTGCTGCCTGCGCATACCGTCAACGTGTACTACGAAGCGGCAGCAGTCATTGTGGCTTTGGTGTTACTGGGCCGGTATCTGGAAGCTCGCGCCAAAGGTCGCACCTCTGCAGCAATCCAACATTTAGTCGGGTTACAAGCCAAAACAGCACGGGTCGAACGCGGAACATCGATCGAGGAAATTGCCATCGGCGAGGTTGCAGTTGGCGACGTTGTACACGTGCGTCCAGGTGAGCGCATTCCTGTAGATGGAGAGATTCAACAAGGCAGCAGCTATATCGATGAGTCGATGATTTCAGGCGAGCCCATCCCCGTGCAAAAACAGCCAAACGACAAGGTGATTGGTGGCACCATTAACCAAACCGGGGCGTTCAGCTATCGAGCCACCGCCGTGGGTTCTTCTACCGTATTGGCACAAATCATCCGCATGGTGCAAGAAGCCCAAGGCGCCAAACTGCCCATTCAGACCTTGGTAGACAAAATTACCCTGTGGTTCGTACCAGCAGTCATGGCTGCTGCCTTGCTCACCTTTGCCGTGTGGATGGCATGGGGCCCTGAGCCGGCCTTGACGTTGGCTTTGGTCAATGCCGTTGCCGTGCTCATCATCGCCTGCCCATGTGCCATGGGGCTGGCCACGCCAACCTCCATCATGGTCGGTACTGGGCGCGGCGCTGAATTGGGCATTTTGTTTCGAAAGGGACAGGCACTGCAGTTACTCAGGGATGCGCGCGTTGTGGCTGTGGACAAAACCGGCACTCTCACTGAAGGCAAACCGGTTTTGACAGACTTAGAGATCACCGCAGGTTTCGACCACGACACCGTGTTGTCTGCCATGGCAGCTGTTGAATCGCACTCAGAACACCCCATCGCCCGTGCCATTGTGCAAGCGGCACAGGCAACGCAATTTCCCATGCCAGCGCTGGAGGCATTTGAATCGGTGACTGGATATGGCGTGCGGGCCATTGTGCGTAGCACTGAAAAGCCCGATCGTGCTTCAAGGCCGCTACGCGTTGAAGTTGGTGCAGACCGTTTCATGGCAAAAATCGGCGTATCGGTCGCCCCTTTTGCAGAAACCGCCTCTCGCCTTGGACAAGAAGGAAAAACTCCTTTGTACGCTGCCCTTGACGGCCAACTAGCAGCCATCGTGGCGGTAGCAGACCCCATCAAACCCAGCACGCCCGCAGCCATTGCCGCGCTGCATGCGCTAGGACTGAAAGTAGCCATGCTCACCGGCGACAATGCACAAACCGCACAGGCTATTGCCAATCAGCTAGGTATTGACGAAGTGAAAGCCGAAGTGCTCCCAGAGGGTAAAGTGCAGGCGCTTAAACTGTTGCGACAAACGCATGGGCCTGTTGCATTTGTAGGCGATGGCATCAACGATGCCCCTGCATTGGCCGAGGCAGATGTAGGGTTGGCCATTGGCACTGGTACGGACATTGCGGTCGAGACAGCTGACGTAGTGCTCATGTCAGGCAATTTGCAAGGCATTCCCAATGCGATTGCGCTGTCCAAAGCGACGATAGGCAATATCCGGCAAAACCTGTTCTGGGCATTTGCCTACAACACCGCGTTGATTCCAGTTGCCGCAGGCGTGCTGTACCCAGCTTGGGGCCTACTGCTCTCGCCCGTATTTGCAGCCGGTGCGATGGCGCTATCGAGCGTCTTTGTCTTAGGCAATGCCTTGCGTTTGCGCCGCTTCGCGCCAGCAGCGCATTAACGCAAACGAAAAATGCAGGTGCATGCTTGAAAGGGGCTCTTGGATGACGATGACTATCGGCCAGGCAGCAAAAGCCAGCGGTGTTTCAGCCAAAATGATTCGCTATTACGAGGACAGCGGTTTGCTGCCAGCAGCCATCCGCAGCCAAGCGGGCTATCGCCACTATATGGATGCAGACATTCACCGACTGCAATTCATCCGCAGAGCTCGTGATTTGGGCTTTTCAATGCAGGAAACAGGCAACTTGCTCAGCCTCTGGGCAGACCGCAGTCGCCAAAGCGCTGACGTCAAACGCATTGCACAGGAGCACATTCGCGCACTGGAGCTGAAAATCATGGATCTGCAGCAAATGGCGCAAACACTGCAATCACTCGTACACGCCTGCCACGGCGATGGCAGGCCAGACTGCCCCATCCTGGCTTCATTGGCGGACAACAAAACCGCTCACACAGAGCCTGAGCAACGTGCCTGCCCGCATTGCCCATGATGGAGACACAAGGTCAATTCAACGGGCATTAAAAATCAGCGGCAAAACGGTTACCAGCCAGGCAAATTCCCCACACCAGCTCCACCAGTGCCAGACTATTTAACAGCGGCTCACCAGCAATAGCCAGCCAATAGCCCGCCCCATCAACCCAGATCGGCACAAAGGACCAGCTTGGCAGCAACAGATGGGGGTCGTCGTAAAACGAGACATAGCGGTTGGCACCTTGCCAACCACGACGCGACTGGCGTTTGGCGTATTCAGAAAAATCGGCGGCAGCAGCACTGACTGCTTCGGCTTCATCCTGCTCAACACCAACGCGGTCTAGGCAAAATCCCGAATCCGAAGCCAATACGGCCTGGCGTTGGCCTGACAATGGAGCAATCACATGGCGGATAAAGTCAGATAAACGAGTATCAGGCCCAGACACCGCACTGGACATCAATTGAACCCATTGCCGCTCTTGCGCCTGCTGCAAATTGGCATTTTCCAGGTTGGAACGGCCCCATTCACTTTTACTGACAGCCTGTTCATTGCGCAGCAATGCTTGCAAGGCCTTTTGTTGTGCATCAGGCTCAGGAGAGCCAAAGGCATACAGAACCCCCTGAGGGGTCAGCGTGTACCAAGTCTCAAAAAGACCTGAAGATCCCTGGCGCTGGCCAGAACGTGTAGTAGACGTATTCATGAACGTTTAAGTGATGACGAGACATCAATGAAAAGAGGCACATCAAGCAACCCCATGCCCAATCAGGTGCTGGACATGGCTTCTTGCTCCAACTTCAGGGCCACAGCCTGCCATTGTGGATTCAACTCAGGATGGTTGCGCAGCCATTCTCTTCGCGCAAGCATGAATGCCAATCGATCATGACAAGCCAGACAATGGGCCAAAAATTCCTGTTCCACCAGCTCAGCCGTCTGGCCTCCTTCTTGTAGCGCCGCCAATACGCGTTGCGCCAGCCGGCGCGACTCATCTCCACTGGCACGGCGCATCCGCGCAGGCACAGCAGCGGAGGGTTGCACCAAGACACTCCAGCGCGTGGCCAGCACATGGATGGACTCAATCGCATCGCCTTGCGCAAATTGTTGCAAAAAGGCTTGTGCCACATGGGGCTGTAACTGTGCGCTGGCCATGTCACATGCCTGCTCAAACAGCGGTGTGGCATGGCGCGGCTCAATAGCGTGAAACAAGTCCACCAAACAACCTTGCAATGGCTCATCACCAGCAATGCCCATCGCCGCCTCTAAACGTTTGCGGTGGGTTGTTGTATGGCGTGGCTGCGCCATGACTCTGCGGCTCAACTGCCGTAACCGCTGCCGCGCCTGCCAGGCTTGATCAAGCACCGAGCCAGCCGGTGTTGTATTGTGTTCAAGGCGACTCATGCGCACTTTCCTTGTGTTTGGATATTGCCCTTCTTTTCAGCCGGCAACATACACGGCATTCAGTCACGCAATGTGTCCATCAAGTCGATCATGAACTCCGCATCTTCTTGTTCCATGCCTTCGAGCCCTTCATCCAACCCCATGGCCTGCAGCACATCGGCATCACCGGCCTGCGCCCCAACTCCAAGCATGGCCGTCTTAATCACGGCGATGTCATTAGCAACGCGCGGATGTGCGATCAGCACGTGAGAGATATTTTTGAGAGAGCTCTCAATCAAAGGCTTGAGCTGGCTCTTAGTGAGCTTGGATAAAGAGTGGTAGGCCGTTGCCAAGAAAAAACCCGCATCGACTTTGCCTTGAATCACTAAGCGCGCCGCCGCTTGGTAACTGTCCACCAATTCCCACTGCACATCTTGCTCAGTCACATCTGCCGGCTCAAGCAACCGCAGCCCAATCAGCTTGACATCATGGTTGGCTGTTAAAGCGATCTGTACGCCCGACTTGAGGTCCTCGACGGTATTGACCTGATCAGCCTTTGCCGAAGTGGCGATCACCATCTCATTGGAGCGATTGACAGGCCTGGCAAACGGGATAAAGCCTTGGTCGCGAATCAGCTCGGCGGCATCAAAAGGGTTGGCATAAAGCACATCCACAGCACCACTGGCCAATTGTTCTGACTGCTCCGTCGCATTTTGTGGCATCAGTAAATGCAAGCGCAGGCCAGAACGCTTTTGCAACACCGTATTGAACATGTGCCAACCCGCAAAGTTTTGCGGCGGGAAATCTGGTGCCACCAAAAAATTCAATGTCATGCGGCACTCCCTTGCTCAGCCAACCATGTTGTGTACAACGCAACAACCTCCTCAATGCGCTTGCGCGATGGCTTGCGCCGCACTGATGTGTAGCCCACCACCTCACCATGCCGAATGTTGGGCACGACCGTGGCATACACCCAGTAAAAACTGCCATCCTTGCGCAGGTTTTTGACATAACCATGCCATTTGCGTTTGGCCTGCGCATCACCCCACAGACTGGCAAAAGCTTTGGCCGGCATTTCAGGGTGGCGCAAGATGTAGTGCGGCGCGCCGAGCAACTCCTCGCGCGTGTAGCCACTCATCAACACAAACGCATCGTTGGCGTGGGTAATGATGCCTTGCAAATCGGTACGAGAGACGATCAATTGCCCTTCAGGAAACGAGACCTCTTCGTCTGTCCAGTAGACCTGCCTAGAGCTGCCATCGAAATAGTGAAGGCGGCACGATTGGCTGGCCCCTTGCGGTGCAGTCATATCTGGCATTGCCATAACCGGACTCCTTACAACTGGCTGGCCAAAGTTTGGGCCGCACGTTTGATATCCAAAAACAACAATCCCAGTTTGGCATTGGCCTTGGCAGTGACTGTGAGTACAGCCTCCTCGCCTGCAGACGTCATGATGATGCTGCCTTGTTCGCCCTGAATGAGCACTCGCTCCAAAGCGCCTCTGGCCAATTCACGCGTCACTCGTTCGCCCATCGACAAAATGGCGGCAGACATTGCCCCCACACGGTCTTCATCCATGCCAGCAGGCATGGCAGATGCCACCAAAAGGCCGTCGATAGAAATCAACGCGGATGCTTCAATATCTGCGGTGGAGCCATTGAGCTCCTTGAGGGTGTTTACCAGTTCATCAATTCGCATTGCAATTCCATACTCGGGCTAAAAACTGTGAGAAACAGTCGACTTATTCACCCAAAACTATTATTTTCAACAAAATGTTAATTGCTGTAGACAGGTTATAGCAAACCCTTAAGCCATAAGCTGACGAAAATGCACAACCATCATCCCAATCATTCACCCAATAGGTTAGGAGAAACACAGGATCTGAGTGGGTAGCGTACATGCTACGATTGCCGGCCTTTATCGCATGGCATATTCAACCTGGCCGCTTGCACGCATCCCTCCACCGATCCAGCAAGTGATAACACGCATGCCTCAAAGGCCTGCATTTTCCACCATTTAAAACTCACCTAGTGCGGCCAAACCCCTCGTTTTGCTCGCCTTCTGTTCAAACACCATGTCCACTACACTTCCGTCCACCTTAACGATTGCCACCCGTAAAAGCCGCTTGGCCTTATGGCAAGCTGATCATATTCAGCAGCGACTCCAAGCGCTGGGACACACAGTGACGTTGTTGGGATTAAGTACTGTTGGCGACCAAATTCTCGATCGAAGTCTGAGCAAGGTTGGTGGTAAGGGCTTATTCGTTAAAGAGCTGGAAAGTGCTTTAGCCGATAGCAAGGCCCACTTGGCGGTTCACTCGCTCAAAGATGTTCCTATGCAGTTGCCCGAAGGCTTTGTGCTGGCTTGCGTGCCCGAGCGCGGCAACCCACACGATGCCTTTGTGTCCAACGACTATCTGCGTCTTGAGGATTTACCCCCTGGCGCGGTGGTCGGCACGTCCAGCTTGCGCCGGCAAGTCTTACTGCACCATCTGCGCCCCGACCTCACCATCAAGCCTCTGCGCGGCAATATCGACACCCGTTTACGCAAGCTTGATGAGGGCGAATTCAGCGCCATCGTTCTGGCAGCAGCAGGCTTAGAGCGACTGGGCCTGCAAGCGCGCATCCGCATGCAGTTCACGGCAGAGCAAATGCTCCCTGCCGCCGGGCAAGGCGCACTGGGCATTGAAGTGCAAACACAAGAATCGGCTTTGATTGCTACTTTGCAAGCACTCGCACATCCGCCGACCTGGTTGGCAACGGCGGCCGAGCGTGCCGTCAGCCGCAATTTAGGGGGCAGTTGCTCGGTCCCGCTAGCCGCACACGCAGTTTGGTCAGCAGAAGCACCAGGAGAACTACTGCTGCGCGCAGCATGGGGCGACCCAAGCGGGCAGCAAGCATTGATTCAGGTCAGCGCCTGCAAAGCAGTGGCGCAAATCGACCAGGCCGAACAACTTGGCGCAGAAGTAGCACAACAACTGCTCGATGCCGGAGCGCACGTGCAGCCTGAAACCGAACAAAGCCCCAATGGAATCCATCAATAGGCGATCAAAAGCCGATCAAAAGCCCCAATAGCCATGAGATGCCCCTTATCCCTCAATGGGGGGCCATTGCAAGACTAACTTGCTTTCAAAATGGCAAGCGTGCCCGCTCACTGGATCTAACCAATCCAGTGAACGCGCTAACAGTTGCAAAGGGCGGCTGTAATCGCCTTCAGGTGGATCCACGATGTCAGGATAAAAAGGATCGTGGCGAATCGGCACCCCTAAAGCTGCCATATGCACACGCAGCTGATGTTTTTTTCCAGTGATGGGACGCAATCGGTACAAGCCCCAGCGGCCCTGCTGCTGCACAAGCTCAATATGCGTATGGCTATTGGCCTGTCCGGTCACTTCCTGCATCGTAAAAAAACGCGCCCCGCCAGGCATTAAACAGCTTTGATGGCGCAATCCCGGACTCAGGCGCGCATCCGCCAGCGCCACAGCCTCGTAGGTTTTTTGTATCGCATGCGTGCGAAACAGCGCGTGGTAGGCGTCTCGTGAATTCGGATTGACCGAAAACAGTACTAGCCCCGCCGTATCTTTGTCGAGTCGGTGCAAAGGTGCCAATTGCGGCAAGTCCAACTGCTGCTGCAACCGCGTCAAAAGCGTCTGCACGACATACTCCCCACCCGGGGCAACGGGCAGGAAATGTGGCTTGTCGGCCACCAGAATGTGGGCATCACGGTAGAGCACCTGAGCCTCAAAAGGAATAGCGCGCTCGCGCTGTGGATGGCGTGGATACACGATATGCTGGACGCCCTCGATGGCTCCCTCAGCGACCAATACCCGCCCATTTCCATCACAGACAGAGCGTTGCGCAAAACGCTCCAACCACAGTGCTTGGGGCACATGTGCAAAACGCTTCAGGAGAAAATCCAATACGCACCCCTTTGCCGAAGCCGGCACGCCCACACGCGCCCAGCCCGAGGGAAGTGGTGCACGCTGTGAAGTGGCGTCTTGGTACATACGAGAAAGGTTTTGTCGAAAGCATGGATTGTGCCGCAGCATGCGCAATGTCAATCCCAGCCATTGAGCCGCATGTCAGCGCGCACAATACGCTCGTCTTCCAACTCTAGTTCGCGCAAACTCTCACGCACCCCGACCACATGCGCGCGCGCTGCAAATTGTGCACTTTGCGGATTACGTGCCTCAATCGCCTCAAACAAAGCGGCATGCTGCGCATCAATGCTGGCTTTGGTCTCAGGACGAACGTACAAATGGCGCACGGAAGCATAAACCGTGCTGAGCATCAGTTCGCTGAGAGACTCCAGCATATGCACCAGCACGGGATTGTGCGAAGCCTCGTTGATGGCCCGGTGGAAAGCGTGGTCGCGTCGGGCATGTTCATTGGCCGTCGCGGTAGATGCAGGGTTTCCCTGCGCGTGCTGCCAAGCAGCATACTGCCTGCGAATCATGATGAGATCAGCGGATGTGGCACGCATCGCGGCCAAGCGTGCTGCCTCTGCTTCTAATAAAACGCGCACTTCAAGCAAATCAAACAATGTGCGTGGTTGTGAAGAAAACAAGTGCATCAATGGGCCAGCATCGCCCAAAGCATCAATAGGCTGCACATACGAACCTTTGCCATGCTCCGTACGAATCACACCCTTACCACGCAAAATACGCAAGCCCTCACGTAAGGCGGTGCGCGAACACCCCAGTTTGTCCATCAAGCGCCGCTCAGAAGGCAACAACTGCCCGACTTTCAGCACGCTATTGACGATCAAGCGCTCAATATGTGCGGCCACTTGGTCGGCAATGTGCATGCCCACATCGGACGCGACCGCACTACCAGAAGACTCACCCCGCATATCAGGCATTGCATGCAGCGGATCGGCATAAAGCGTCTCTTGCCTACGTCCAGGGGTACTTCTTTTAACCATGTTTGAAGTCCTTCACCACCACGTTTAGCCTGCAAACCAGCGAAAAAGCAGCGGCATCAGCGTCGAAGCCACCAACACCTGAATTCCCAACGCCAACCCGGCATAAGCGCCCGCATCCGGGTTGACCTGCAAAGCGCGTGCAGCGCCAATACCATGCGAAGCCGTCCCCAATGCAAACCCTCTCACGACCATGCCTGAGGTCTGTGTGGAAATGCCCAAGCCATCAAACACATATTTCCCTGAGATTGCCCCGACCATCCCGGTCAGCACCGCAAACACGGCAGCCAGCGCAGGCACTCCGCCCATCGCATCGGCAATGCCCATGGCCACAGGCGCAGTCACCGATTTGGGCGCCATCGACACAATGACATCTCCAGGCAAGCCAAACAGCCATGCCAAACCAACTGCACTCAATGATGCCGCACTGCCCCCCACAACGGCTGCGGTCACAAGCGCAATGCCGCGCTTGCGCAATTCATTGCGCCGCTGCCACATGGGATAGGCCAAGGCCACTACCGCAGGCCCCAACAAAAAGTGGATAAATTGCGCACCCGCAAAATAGGTTTGATAGGGCACATGGCTTGCAATCAACACCGTGGCCAACACCACCACACTCCATAGCACAGGGTTGGCCCAGGGGGCTGCGCCTAAACGGATGTACACCGCATAGATTGCCAGATAGACCACCAATGTCGCCGTAAGACCAAAAAGCGGAGTGGTGGACAAATACAGCCACAGCTCAACAAAATCATTCATCGCCAGGCTCCTTTCGCAACAGCGCACGCAACAGCCAGGCCGTTACCCACAGCCCGATCCAAGTCGATACAACCAAAACCAAAACAATCCGCACCCCATACGACTGCAGCAGCCCTAAATGCGTCATCACGCCAACCCCCACAGGGACAAACAACAGCGACAAATGGCTCAGCAGCAAGCCAGCGCAAGCACTGACCGCCACACGTACAGTGCGCCACTGCAATGCTGGTAACAGCAGCAACATTCCCAACACAGGCCCCGGCACAGGCAAGCTGGCCACGCGCGCCAGTACCTCGCCAACAACCTGAAACACCAACAACCACGCCAAGCCTTGCAAACCATTCAATCCGGGGCTCTTCTCCATTGCCTATCCTTTCACCATGGGGTCTATTTCATGTTCTTTGGCCATTGTATTTTTAACTGGTATTACCAGATAGTCGCATCCGTCAGCAAACCAACGCATCAGTTCAATCCACTGCAGTATTAGCGAACCCGCATAAAACGAATGAGATACGTTCTCAGAAAATCAAGCAAACCAAAGTATCCATTCCAATGCAATTGCCATTCACGGCCAATGGACGCGCACCACAAACTGGTCATACCAGTCATTCAAATGATTGAATAGGCACGCAGGCATTTGGATAATGCGCAACAAACGACTTGTGCGCCTTGGCGCCCCAACACGATGAACATCCTCTACGACGAACGCATCGACGGCGCCTTGCCCGATGTTGACAAAGCAGGACTGCTCGCTGCCTTGCAACAGGCAGAGCCGCAATTGAACATCCTGCATGAAGCCGAGCGCTTGCGCCCCTACGAATGCGATGGCCTGTCGATGTACCGCACACAACCGCTGCTGGTCGTCCTGCCTGAACATATCCATCAGGTCGCATCGGTACTGCGTATCTGCAAAGAACGCAAAGTACCCGTAGTGGCACGGGGCGCCGGCACGGGTTTGTCTGGTGGTGCGTTGCCGCTTGAAAAAGGCGTGTTGCTGGTGATGGCCAAGTTCAAACGCATTTTGGAAGTCAACCCAGAAGGCCGTTTTGCCCGCGTGCAGCCAGGTGTGCGCAACCTGGCTATCTCACAAGCAGCTGCGCCACACGAGCTGTACTACGCGCCTGACCCTTCTTCGCAAATTGCCTGCTCAATTGGTGGCAATGTGGCCGAGAATGCTGGTGGCGTGCATTGTCTGAAATACGGTTTAACAGTGCACAACGTGCTCAAAGTGGAGATGCTCACCATTGATGCCGAGCCCGTCACATTGGGCAGCGATGCATTGGACGCACCAGGCTTTGATTTATTAGCCTTGTTCACCGGCTCTGAAGGTATGCTGGGCGTGGTCACTGAAGTGACCGTGCGTTTGCTGCCCAAACCCGTGGTCGCAAAAGTGCTGATGGCCAGCTTTGACGATGTCGAAAAAGCGGGCCGTGCCGTTGGCGACATCATTGCCGCAGGCATTATCCCCGGCGGTTTGGAGATGATGGACAAGCTCTCCATCCACGCAGCCGAAGACTTTATTCACGCAGGCTACCCACTTGATGCTGAAGCGATCTTGCTATGCGAATTGGATGGCGTGGAGTCAGACGTTGATGAAGACTGCGCCTTAGTGCGCGAGGTACTCATTAAAGCCGGCGCCACCAACGTGCAGCAAGCCAAGGATGAGGCCGAGCGCGCCAAATTCTGGGCTGGCCGTAAAAACGCCTTCCCAGCCGTGGGCCGCATTTCACCCGATTACTACTGCATGGATGGCACCATTCCACGCCGCCATTTACCTAAAGTGCTGCATGGCATCACCGCCCTATCAGAGCACTATGGTTTGCGCGTCGCCAACGTCTTTCACGCAGGCGATGGCAACATGCACCCGCTGATTTTGTTTGATGCAAATACCCCTGGCGAGTTGGAACGCGCCGAAACATTGGGTGGAAAAATTCTTGAGCTGTGTGTGGAAGTGGGCGGAAGCATCACAGGAGAACACGGTGTTGGGCGCGAAAAAATCAACCAAATGTGTTCGCAATTCAACAGCGATGAAATCACCTTCTTCCATGCTGTAAAGGCTGCTTTCGATGAAGAAGGCCTGCTCAACCCAGGCAAGAACATTCCCACCTTGCACCGCTGTGCCGAGTTTGGTGCCATGCACATTCACCACGGCCAATTGCCACACCCTGAGCTGGAGCGTTTTTGATGAGCACGCCTGTTTTGTTTGATTCCGCCGCAGGACAAGACCAAAGCGAGGCCCTGCTAGCCCAAGTGCAAGAGGCCATCGCCAAACGCCAGCCCTTGCGCATTGCAGGCAGCGGCAGCAAAGCCTTTTACGGCCGACCTATTGCCGCTCACTTACCAGTGTTGGATGTCACGGGCCACCGCGGCATCGTCTCATACGACCCGACCGAGCTAATCATCACCGCCCGCGCAGGCACCACACTGCAAGAGCTCAATGCCACACTCGACAAAGGCGGGCAAATGCTCGCCTGCGAAGCACCTGCATTCGGCCCTCATGCCACAGTAGGCGGTATGGTGGCCACGGGCTTGTCTGGCCCACGCCGACCTTGGGCAGGCTCTGTGCGTGACTTTGTATTAGGCACACGTTTGATCAGTGGGCTGGGCACGCACCTTCGCTTTGGTGGAGAAGTGATGAAAAATGTGGCTGGCTACGATATTTCTCGCCTGCTTACAGGCAGCTTAGGGTGTTTGGGCGTCATCACCGAAGCCTCCTTCAAAGTGCTGCCCAAGCCGCGCTGCAGCATCAGTGTGCAACAGGCCATTCCTGTCGAGCGCGCACTGGCACGCCTGCGCGAATGGGGGCAACAGCCTCTGCCCATCAGTGCGGCAGCCCACGATGGCCAGACGTTCTACCTGCGCTTTGAAGGCAACGAAGGGTCTGTGCGCGCCGCGCATGATCGCATTGGCGGTGAGCTGATGGATGCCGCTTATTGGGGAGCCTTGCGCGAACAACAATTGCCTTTTTTTGAACAGGTACATGATCGGCGTGCCTTATGGCGCTTGTCAGTCCCCTCATGGGCAGAGCCGCTTGCTATTGAAGGCGACCAACTCATCGATTGGGGCGGAGCCCAGCGCTGGCTGCGCAGTGACGCATCAGCCCAAACAATCCGCACCGTCGCCGAGCAAGCCGGGGGCCATGCCTGCTGCTTCAGCCCAGCTGCGACGCAGAGCCCATTGCATCCGCTCACCCCTGCCATTTTGCGCTTGCACCTCAACCTAAAAGCCAAGATAGACCCACAAGGCATCTTCAACCCCGGCCGCATGTTTGCGGATTTCTGAAGCTCCAGCCATTTCTCTTAGCCACGAGACTCGACCATGCAAACCAACTTCAGCAAGTCTGCCAAACAACTGGAACATGCCGCCGAGGCAGAACGCATTCTGCGCAGTTGCGTGCACTGCGGCTTTTGCAATGCCACCTGCCCCACATACCAAGAATTGGGCAATGAACTCGATGGGCCACGCGGGCGCATTTACCTCATCAAGCAGTTCCTGGAAAAAGACGAAGTCACTGCGGCCACGCAGGAACACCTGGATCGCTGCTTGACTTGCCGCAATTGCGAAACCACTTGCCCTTCCGGTGTGGAATACCACAAACTTCTGGAGATTGGGCGCCCTGCTGTGGAAGCGCGCGTACCACGCCCTGCCAAAGAACGTTTGCTGCGTGAAGGCTTGCGCCAAGTCCTGCCTCGCCCAGCTGTGTTCAACACCTTATTCAAAACCGGGCAAATTCTCAAACCGTTGTTGCCGCAACGCTTGAGCAGCAAAATGCCCCGTGCCATTGCCCCTGCTGGCACGCGCCCTGCTGCGCGCCATGCGCGCCGTATGCTGATGCTCGAAGGCTGCGTGCAACCCACCCTTTCGCCCAACACCAACGCTGCCGCCGCGCGTGTATTGGATCGCCTGGGAATCAGCATTGATACCGTTAACGAAGCAGGATGCTGCGGCGCAGTGGATTACCACATGAGTGCCGCCAGAGATGGGCTAGACCGCGCTCGCCGTAACATCGATGCATGGTGGCCCCACTTACAAGCAGGTGCCGAAGCCATCATCCAAACGGCCAGTGGATGTGGCGCATTCATCAAAGAGTATGGCTACGTACTGCGCGATGACCCTGCTTATGCAGACAAGGCCAAAGTAGTAAGTGACAAAGCCAAGGACTTGATTGAAGTGCTGGCGGCCGAAGACTTGGAAGAGATTCGGATCGAATCAGACCAAAAGACCGCCTTCCACTGCCCTTGTACCTTGCAGCATGCTCAAAAGTTGGGGGGCGTAGCACAAAGCGTGCTCACTCGCCTGGGCTTTAATCTGACGGCCGTGCCTGATGCTCATCTGTGCTGTGGTTCAGCGGGCACCTATTCCGTCACCCAACCTACCCTTTCTAAAAAACTGCGAGACAACAAACTTGATGCGTTGGAATCAGGTCGTCCTGATCAAATCGTCACGGCCAATATCGGCTGCCAGACTCACTTGGATGGAGCAGGCAGAACATCGGTGAAACACTGGATAGAAATGGTCGATGCCGCACTAGCCTCCTCCTTGACGCCTGCTCAATAACACTTGCTCCGCCCTCTTTCAAAGCGCCGCAATGGCTTTCATTGCGGCGCTTTTTTTATGCTCATTTTTTAAGCATTACAGAGCATTAAAGAGGCTGTCAACCGGGATGACCAGAGCCGTGCTGCATAGGTGACAAAAGCGGGGAAAACCATAACTGTGCAGGTATAGCCATCAAGGCCCGCTCTATCCCAAAATGAACTTGCTTCGCTTTATTAACAAACTGGCACATTCATAACACGCCAGAACAGGAGACACAATGAAAGCAAAACTCACGCTTGGCATGCTGGCCATTGGCGCGGCATTTCCGCTGATGGCCCAATCCAATGTCCAGCTCTATGGCATTGTTGATGCGGCCATTCGGCACACCACCAACGAGGGACCGGCAGGCAACAAAGGCTCTTCACAGACGAAAATGATTCCAGGCGGCATGTCTCAAAGTCGCTTGGGCATCAACGTGAGCGAGGACTTAGGCAATGGCCTTAGCGCACTGGCCAACTTCGAGCAGCGTATTCTCACCACTGATGGCAGCGTGGTAGGCAATAACTTCCAACATGCCTGGGTCGGGTTGCGCAGCAAGCAGTGGGGCCAGCTCATTATGGGGCGTCACTGGAACGTGATGTTCGATCTCTACACGTCCACGTATGCGTCTTACCCATACTCACCCTACATGGAAGCATTCAAACCTGAGGTGGGCATGTCCATGGGAGCGCGCAGCAACGAGCTGATCAAATACATTGGGCAATTGGGCAATTTCCGCTTCGCCGTGCAAACTACGCTCAAAGGTGAAGGTGCGACAACAGTCAACGGGGCAACCTATTCTTCCGGGGGCAAGTCAACAGGCGGCTATCTGCGCTGGGCAGATGGCGGCTGGGCCGTTGGTGCTGGTTACCTCCAACGCAAATTTGGCAGCGCAGACAAAAAGCTTGAGTCGTACGCCATCGGCGGCTCCTACCGCACGGGCCCGTGGTACTTCAACACTGCCTACGGTGAAAACAAACACAACCTGGATGGCCAAGCCAATTGCGGTGCAAATATCCAATGCAATGTGGATTATTCGGTGCTCAGTTCACTCTGGTCAGGGACATCGAATGGTGGCTTCAGCGGTGCCGCATTCACCGCAGCAAACAAACGCAAAATGGCAACTGTAGGCTTTGGTTACCAAGTCACGCCACAGTTGAACTGGGGCGTGCACTACTGGTACGCGAAGCAATCGGGGCGCACAGCAATGGCAGACGGCAAGGCGCACTTTGCATCAACCGTACTGGACTACGCTTTCTCCAAGCGCACGGATGCGTACTTTAGCGTGGACTACACCAAGCTCAGCGGAGAACATGTATCGCTGACCGACACAAGCGGTGCAGCCAATGGCGCCAAGAACCGCACTGGAGTGACTATCGGTATTCGCCATCGCTTCTAAGAACCATTTAGTTTCCAAGGTGACTCATTTGACAGGGTGCGCAAGCACCCTTTTTTTGTTGCACGGATTTGATTGCCTATTGCACATGCACGCTTAAGTCGTCTCAATGCATGCTCGTGCGCAACGTCCATATGAACGGCCTGATGACTGCTCTGTGTTTGCGCTCTATAGAGGAACTGAGGGCAAAGGCAACTCCAGCCCCACTTTGATACGACGCAGCACGACAGACGTGGTGAAGCGCTTGACGTTGTCGTCATCATCAAACAACCGCCGAGTCAACGCGACAAAATCATCCATGTTGGGCGCAGCCACCAACAGCCAATAATCTGCCTGCCCTGTCACAAAATAGCATTGCTGCACAGCGGGCTCCTGCGCGATGCGCATCTCCAACGGGGTCAGATGTGCACGCTTTTCATTATGGATCTGCACCTCAATCATCAGCAGCATTGGGCTGCCGACTTTGCTTGGATTGAGAACTGCAACATGCGCCGCAATCACCCCGGTATCTTCCAAACGTTTAATGCGCCGCTGAACCGCAGGCGCAGAGAGGTGAATACGTTCAGCGATTTCCCGCTGCGAGAGATGACTCTCACGCTGCAATATGCTGAGAATAGCGATATCGAAAGCATCGAGTGCAATAGACGTTTGGTGGCGGTTCATAGAGCGAATCATGCACAAACATAAGTAAAAGAGAAGCAAATACTCTCACGCCACGCAATATAGTTGCGCACCATGCACAACAGTACTTCTTCTATAGCGCTTCCCCCTTTGTTGCTCCCCGTTTTGGCCGTAGTGACTGCCGTTTGCTCACTGGCCATCGGCACGTCTTATGCCAAGCAACTCTTTCCACTCATTGGTGCGCAAGGCACTAGTGCCTTGCGGGTTGGCATGTCAGCTTTGGTATTGCTGGTCTTCTGGCGGCCTTGGCGCTGGCCCATTTCACGCATTGATCGCTATGCCGTGTTGCGCTATGGCTTGGCGTTGGGTTGCATGAACCTGATGTTTTACATGGCTCTGCAAACCATCCCGTTTGGCATTGCAGTGGCCATTGAATTTATTGGGCCACTTGGAGTGGCTTTGTACTACTCACAGCGCAAACTCGACTATGTATGGATTGCCCTAGTGGTACTAGGACTAGCCCTGCTATTGCCATTCAAACAAGATGCCTCTGCCTTAGATCCAACCGGGGTTGCATGGGCCTTTGGTGCCGCTGCGGCATGGGCGACCTACATCATTTTTGGCAAGCGTGCAGGGCACTTGCATGCAGGCCAGTCCGTCTCGCTAGGCCTGCTGGCTGCCTCACTGATTGTCGTACCCGTTGGGGTTGCCCATACTGGTCTGGACTTACTGCACCCACAACTGCTGCTGTTCGGGCTGGCCGTGGCGATCGTGTCCAGCGCCATTCCTATTTCCTTAGAAATGTACGCCCTCAAACGGTTGCCACGCGAGACCTTTGGCGTCATGCTGAGCATTGAGCCAGTCGTCGCAGCACTGGCAGGAATGCTTTTTCTGCATGAGTTACTTGCCCCAAGCCAATGGCTGGCCATTGGCTGCATCATGGCAGCTTCAATCGGCAGCATTGCCTCTGCGGGCCGCAAGTCTCGCCCGCCAAAGCCGCATTGACCAACAACAGGTTTGCAAGTTCAAAAATGGTCTTTCCATTCACGCAAAGCCGCAAACCATTGCTCATCCAAGTCACAAGACTGATCTGCGTGTGCCTGAATGGCTTTTCGCACATTTGGCAAACGACTGCGCAAAAAGGGGTTGATCGCCAACTCAAGGTCAAGTGAACTAGGCAATGTCGGTGCACCTTGTGCACGCAGTTGCTGTGCTTGTCGCAGCGCTGCCTGCAAATCCCGATTGTCAGGCTCTACCACCGCTGCGAAACGCATGTTCGACAAGGTGTACTCATGCGCAGCATAGACTCGCGTCGCGTGGGGCAGCGCAGCCAAGGCATCCAATGCATTCAGCATTTGCGCAGGGGTTCCCTCAAACAATCGCCCACAACCCGCACTGAACAGCGTGTCACCACAAAATAGTACGGGCGCAGCCCCGTCATCCAAAGCGACTTCAGGCAAATAGTAGGCAATATGCCCAGCCGTATGCCCTGGCACCGCAATGACTTGGCTTGTGTGCCCCAACAAGCTGAAGGTATCGCCGCCTCGCAAATGCACATCCACATCTGCAATGACTTCTCCAGCAGGGCCATAGACAGTCGCCCCGAAGTGCGATTTCAAGGCACTGACACCTCCAGTATGGTCAGCATGATGATGCGTCACTACAATGCTTTGCAGCACTAAACCAAGCTCTTGCAAAACAGCTTGCACAGGTGCTGCATCCCCAGGATCGACCACCACCGCTTGGTGGCCATCATCCATCATCCAAATATAGTTGTCTGAAAATGCAGAAATAGGACGCAGGTGCATGGGATTGACCATTGAAAATGAGAACAATGCGTTTAACCAGTGGCTGCTACATGCAGCAGCTGGGCAATACGTTTGCCACTGGCAACAGCAGCATTATGACCACGCTGTTGCCGACTACTTTGGTTACTATGCGCTGCAAATTGGCGCCTCAGCCATCCATGCCTTGCACAACAGTCGTATTCAACATTGTTGGCAGCTACAAGACTATGCAGGCACGACTGCATCAGCACATCTTTGTGCTCATGCCGAAGCCTTGCCCTTCGAAACGGAGCAATTTGATTTACTTGTCATGCCGCATGGTTTAGAGCTATGCCATCAACCGCACGCGGCATTGCGAGAAGCTTGCAGGGTGTTGCGCCCAGAAGGAAGGCTAATCATCAGTGGCTTCAATCCAGTGCGGTTACTTGGCCGCACACGCCCCGCCCTGTCTCAACAGCAACTGGGCACGCCCATTGGTTACCTGCGGCTGCGTGACTGGCTTCACTTACTCAATCTAGAGGTTCAGGATGCATCCTTTGGTTGCTTTCTGCCCAGTTTTAAAAATACGCACTGGTACAGCAGCATGGCATGGGTGGATCGTATCGCCACCCCGTTCCTGCCATTTTTAGGCAACATGTACTGGCTTGTTGCCACCAAAAAGGTCCATGGTGCCTATATTCTGGCGCCGAATTGGAAACGTTGGCGCGTGCAGCCGCATCGGTGCACTGCCATCGCCAGTCCGAACAAACAGCACTAGGCGAAATACGTAATGCGGCAGCCTTGGTGACGGCGCGAATTAACGGGCAGCATTACCAGTGAATTCGATTGTCGGCTCGACAATGGCGCTGTCTCTTGCCACTGACATCAAGATACCGAGCGCTAAACCCAATGTAACCATGGCTGTACCGCCATAGCTAATAAACGGTAAAGGTACGCCCACGACAGGCAAAATCCCCATCACCATCCCCATATTGACGAAAGCATAAGTAAAGAAAATCATGCCCACGGCTGATGCCATCAGACGCCCAAACAAGCTTCGCGCACGGATGGCAATGATTAGCGCACGGTAAATCAAAAATAAGAAACCAAGCAATAAGGCAACGGTTCCAACCAGTCCAAACTCCTCTGCAAAGGCAGCATAAATAAAGTCGGTTGTCCGTTCTGGAATGAATTCCAAATGTGTTTGCGTTCCCGCCATAAATCCCTTGCCCCACACTCCCCCAGAGCCAATGGCAATCATGCCTTGAATAATATGAAAACCACGACCTAACGGGTCGTTGTAAGGGTCAAGCAACGTGCACACACGCGTTTTCTGGTAGTCATGCAGCACCACCCAGTCGACGCCATCCTGGCACAAACGCGGCTCAAACACGACAATCAGCACAATTCCAATTACACCCAAAATGACAGGAGGAACGATCAGTTTCCAGGGCAATCCCGCAAAGAAAATTACAGAAAGTCCAGCGGCCAAAACCAGCAGTGATGTACCCAAGTCTGGTTGATGAAGAATCAAGGCTACCGGCACCGCCAACAAAACAGCAGCAACTATAAAATCGGTCGCTCGAAAAGGCGCCTGCCGCAATTGGAACCACCACGCCAATATCAATGGCGCCGCAATTTTCATAATCTCACTCGGCTGAATTACTACACCTATATTGACCCAACGCTGCGCACCTTTGCGCGTAATTCCTAAAAATTCAACGCCTAGCAGCAACACAACACCACCCACATACAAAGGCACCGCCAACAGCAACATCTTTTGCGGAGGCACTTGAGCCACCATAAACAGAATGCATGCTGCCAGCAGCATGTTGCGCATATGCAAGTCATAGCGTGTGCCATGGTCGAAACCTGCCGAATACATGGCAATCAAACCCAGCGCAGCCAAGAAAAGAATGGCAAGAATCAACCACCCATCAAAGCGCAAAAACAGCCCAATGAAGTGGTGGTGCCAAGGAGTTTTGTTCAGTGTCACAGCCATTGCCGTATTATCAGCGCACACCATGCCAATACATCAGTCAGCATGCAATTCTCAAGTCCTTCGGCATTTGATCTAAGCCGCTATTGACACCATTTAGTTCTCAACCTTGTGCCTGAGAAAATCCTGAGCATACATTTGCTCTACCCGTATCGTATTCATGAACACACCGAGCCCATTTCTATTAGCCCCCAATTCAATACAAGCGGTTTTACTCGACCTAGATGGCACATTAATTAATACGCTTGATGAGTTTGTTGCCGCCCTCAACTTTATGAGTGATGCAATGCAACTCCCCCACGCATCACCCCAATTCGTCGCGCAAACGATTGGCAAGGGCTCAGAGCATCTCGTCAGGGTTGTTCTACAAATGCTCCTTCTAGAAGCAAAGCAGCCCCATGATGCCCAGTCCATTGAGCATATGTTTGAACAAGCGATGCATTTATATTTCACAGGATATGAAGCTGCGGGCACTTCACATGTAAAAGTCTACCCAGGTGTACGAGAAGGGCTTGAACAAATACGAGCAAAAGGCTATCCGATGGGCATAGTCACCAATAAACCGACGCGACTTGCCATGCCATTACTACACGATACGGGCTTGGCAAGGTACGCAGAGTTTCTCATTGCTGGCGATACCTACGCAAAACGTAAACCTGATCCTTATCCTCTGATACAAGCGTGCACTCGACTTCAGACTATGCCTGCACACACGTTGATGATTGGCGACTCCGCCAATGACGCTGCAGCAGCCAGAGCAGCGCAGTGCCCCATCGCCATTTTGCGTTACGGCTTCAACCATGGCAATCCTGTCGAAACGATTGATGCAGATGGGTATTTTGACTCAATAGAAGAGATTGCTAGATTACTCCCTAGTATCGGATAAGAAGCATAAGGAAACTATCCATGCCACATTCAGAGTCAGCAACAACATTGGCAGCGAACGATTTCGGAAGAACAATTGGCGAAGCCCCCTCTTTACCCACCGTCTTAGTACCAGGCTTGGCATGCTCACCTGAACTTTTCGCAGGTCAACTGTCTACTTTATGGAGATTTGGCCCAATTACCATTGCTAACACACTTGGCAATAGCACGATCAAAGCAATAGCTGAGGAAATTCTTGCAACTGCCCCTCCTCGTTTCGTTCTCATCGGTTTATCGATGGGGGGCTACATCGCATTTGAAATCATGCGCCTAGCGCCCAAAAGAGTGATCGCCTTGGCCATTTTGAATTCTTCTGCGCGACCAGACAACGATGAGGCCATAGAAAATAGAAAAAGAATGATTACATTAGCGCAGCAAGGCAAACTACCACTGGTCACCGAGATGAACTTTCCACGCTCAGTTCACCCGGTACAGCAACACAATCAAAAGCTTTTACAAAGCGTACTTGCCATGGCACAAACCACCGGTGTGGCTCATTACATCCAACAGCAATACGCCATCATGGGTCGAGTTGACTCTCGCCCCACGCTCCTCAATATTTCCTGTCCAACACTTGTTCTGGTCGGCGAGCATGACCAACTCACCCCCCCAGAATTAGCCATAGAAATGGCAGCAGAAATCCCTTCCTGCGAGCTCGAAATCGTAGCTGAATGCGGACACCTCAGCACACTTGAACAACCCGGAATCATCAATCGACTACTGCACAAT
>NZ_STFG01000008.1 GCF_004833285.1 Lampropedia puyangensis | reverse complement strand
TTCATGCGCCAATACTTGACGGGGAGCTCCTTATGAATTGTTAGGCCGCCCCATTGGGGACGAATCCTGTGGCATGAAGTGTGGCAAGAGGCTGAAACAAAGGGCTTGGTAATTCAGACCAGCGAAACCATTGCCATCCGGCACATTTCTCCAACTCGCAGATGACGGGATCGCCAAAGTTGCTTTGGCCAACGACAAACAAGGTGATGTAGTGCTTTCCCTCTGAGGCGAATATGTCACTTGTGTAAGGGGCCGGTGTGAAGTTTTGGATCTCCAACCCTGTTTCTTCATGAACTTCACGAGTTGCACAGTCCGCTGCGCTTTCGCCAAATTCAAGGTGCCCGCCTGGAAGCGCCCATGTGCCAGCACCATGGGAGCCAATTCTTTGGCCGAGTAAAACCAATCCGTTGCGCATGACAATCGCGCCAACACCAACTAGTAATTTTTTTGAGTTCATAGCGGAGATTTCCCGGCGCCTAACGCCCAAGCTCAGCCGCGGATTTGACGCCGCGCAGCGGCGGCAAATACGTCGGCTGCAGCGACTTGTTGGGCATCACGCTACCTCGACTTTGCCGCTGATTGCCTCACGTTTTGATTTGTCCCACTCTTGTTTGAGGAGAGCCTGTGCATTTTTCTCAATAGCTGTCAGCGCCGTTTCAAGCGCCGCACTATCTTTAGTGCTCAGTGCTTGCATAGTATCGGCGAGACCCTTGATAAGACCGGCGTCAAGTGAGTGGTTCGGATTTGGATTGAGCCGTAACAAAATATGAACGCGCGACTCATGTAGCTGTGGAGTGGTAGCTGACGTTGAAGAAAGAAGATGCAGGTGGGCCTCTTTGCAGAAAGCATGCTACATGCGTTCGCATTTCTCCACGCCATGTGGCTCGTTCTTTAGTGACTGTGCCAATAAAGAGGTTCTTATTGTTATTGCGTGTGGAGAAATAGTTCGTTATGGCAACGCCGATTAGCGCGAGGAGCGCGCCAGCAAGTGCTGCGACGAGTGCAAACACTCCCGACAAGTAGGCTTTTGATAATTCAATCAATGCTGTTTCCACAAACGACCTCTCTCTTTGATGCCCAACGCCTGAATTAAGCCGTGCCGCGAAGCGACATCGGCTTGAATGAATTGTTAGCCCTTCTGGTAGGTGCCTGAAAGCATTTGCTTTTCTCCTTCAACCATTACCTTTAGCGTCCAAGAAACTGGAAAGGCATCCTCATAACCTGTACCTAGAATAGATTCGATTATCGCCCTCTGGCGCACGGAAGGAGCTACATCTAAAGACCATTGCCCTTCGTTGCTCACCACCACCGGAGCATCGTCATGCAAATTTCCATTGCAAATGCTCATGAAGCCAACGAAGTCTTTTCCTGTTGCAAGAGTAAGGGTGCACGCAACATGGTAAACATCATTGTCATATGGGACTTCCAGGCAGGTCACCGGCAAAACATGCGTTTCATCGTAGTCTTCTTCGCTCTCAAGTGCATACCGCCATACGGGATGCTTATGCAGATCATCTACTGAAATCTCGTCGATTGGCTTTGGTGTGTCCATAGAGGAAATTTTCATGNCGTCGATTGGCTTTGGTGTGTCCATAGAGGAAATTTTCATGAAGGGCTAACGTTTGAGCTAAGCGGCTGCGAAGCAGTCCGCTTGAGCGAAGGGTTAGGAAGGTGAAGTAACCGACCCAACGTGAAAATAAAGCTACATGGTACTGGCAAGCGCAACGCTAAAACCGGCAACCACGCGCAGCGAAAAGAACAAGCGCTTTTGCCACTATGCGAACTGCAGGTTGCATTGCCAAAACTGGCGCAATGCTTGCAATTAAAAAACCAACTTAGCAAGGAACGCGAAGCAAACGCCTAACGTTTGAGCTAAGCGGCTGCGCAGCAGTCCGCTTGAGCGATGGGTTAGGACGGTGAAGCAACCGACCCAACGTGAAAAATAAAACTACATGGTAGCGGCATGCGCAACGCTAAAACTGAAACCACGCGCAGCGAAAAGAACAAGCGCTTTGGTAACTATGCCAACTGCACGTTGCATTGCCAAAACCGGTGAAATGCTTGTAACCGAAAACCCAACGTTGCAAGGCTTGCCAAGCAAACACCTAACGTTTGAGGTAAGCGGCTGCGAAGCAGTCCGCTTGAGCGAAGGGTTAGGAAGGTGAAGTAACCGACCCAACGTGAAAAATAAAGCTACATGGTAACGGCAAGCGAAACGCTAAAAGAGGCAACCACGCGAAGCGAAATGAACAAGCGCTTTGGCAACTATGCGAACTGCGCGTTGTATTGTCAAAATCGGAACAATGCTTGCAACTGAAAACAGGCTTTGCAAGGAATGCGAAGCAAACGCCTAACGGCCTAGATAAGCGGCCCGCCGTAGGCGGGTCCGCTTGAGCGACGAGTTAGACCCGGCGCCTGAAACGGGCCACGCAGACACGCGGCGCGCGAAACGGCAAAGGAGCCGACACAAGGGGTATACGCTGACAACGCTTGGTAACAGCGCGCTACCAGACAGTGACTACGAGAGTATGCTGATTTGACCTCGAACCCGGGCATGCCAGGAAAAGTGCCAAACCCAGCACGGAGGCCAGACGGAGGGCGAGGCGCGGAATATTGCATGGCCCAGGTTTATGCGAGGACTAACGTTTGAGCTAAGCGGCTGCGAAGCAGTCCGCTTGAGTGAAGGGTTAGGAGGTGAAGTAACCGACCCAACGTGAAAAATAAAGCTACATGGTAGCGGCAAGCGCAACGCTAAAAACCGAAACCACGCGCAGCGAAAAGAACAAGCGCTTTGGCAACTATGCCAACTGCGCGTTGCATGCCAAAACCGGCGCATTGCTTGCAACAGAAAACTGACTTTGCAAGGAATGCGAAGTGCACGTCTAACTAGAATTAGAAGGCTTTGATATTACTGAGCTACACCGCCTAATGCAACCTGATGTTCTTACCTACATAGGGAAAACAAACTTGCAGGTCTATTAGGCAGGCCTAAAAAAATGCGGATGGGTGTCGCGTAAAACTGTGGCGGCTTGGCTCTTTGCCGATGTTTTGACAACGTTTGCTGCCATGTTGAATGGCAAGCCGCACAATTTAAGTATTCACCACTGTCCTGTTTCCATGCGGATGGCGACTTCGCAGTCATTGAAAATTTCCAGCTTCGCAATGCGTACGCGCACACCAATAACGCCGGGCAATTGCATGAGTCGGTGGGAGACTTTTCCGATGAGTGTTTCAAGCAAGTTGATGTGCTCAGCGGTGCATTCGTCAATGATGATTTGGCGCACTTTTCGGTAGTCCAGCACGCTGTGAATGTCGTCGTCGTGCGGCAGCAGTGGTTGGGTGCCTTGGTGCAGTTCAGCATCGACCTGAATGGGTTGTGGGCCACGGCGTTCGTGGTCAAGAATGCCGAGGTTGGCGTCAAAGCGTAGGCCTGAGAGGGTGAGGGTCTGGGAGCCCTTGATATGGTTTTGCATGGTGTAAATACACTCTAAAAAAGCGAGGTTTGGATGAGGCCGCTCAGGCCTGCATTTTGGAGAAATCACGCTCGAATCGCATGAGGTGCTGGCCTCCATCGACCAGTAAGGTGGTGCCTGTGATGGCGGGGTTGTTCAGTGCAAACAGCACGGCAGAGGCCACATCTTGCGGAGTGGAGGAGCGCCCCAACGGGCTGAGCTGGTGCAGGCGTTCAAAGGTGGCCTGGTCGAGGAATTCGCTGGTCAAGGTCAATCCCGGCGCAACCCCTACCACGCGCACCCGTGGCGCGAGTGCCATTGCTAGCATGGTGCCTGCGGCTTCTAGGGCTGCTTTCGAGAGTGTATAGCTAAGGAAATCGGGGTTTTGGTTCCATAGTTTTTGGTCGAGCAGGTTGACCACTACGCCGCTTTGCGTTGGTGTGGTTGATTGGCTCAGATGGTGGTGCAGTGCTTGCGCCAACACGATTGGTGCAGCGACGTTGCTGTGCAGATGTTGATCGAGTTGCGCGTAGCCAAAGCTGTTGGCATCGTCAAACTCGAAACGTGACGCGCTGTTGATGATGGCATCGACACGGCCAAAATACGTAATCACGTGTGGCAGCAGTGCGCGTGTTTGCGTTTCGTCGTTGAAATCGGCAGCAAATGCTGCGCTGTGCGCGCCAGCTTGTGTGCAGGCGGCCACAGTGGCGTCGGCGGCCTCCCGTGAATGGCGATAGTGCACGGCAATGTCCCAGCCATGTTCAGCCAAATGCACAGCAATGGCAGAGCCAAGGCGCAAACCTGCACCTGTGACGAGGGCTACTGGGCGCGCTGCGGGTGGGGAGTTGGAAGAGGTCTGCATACAAAAGCGGGCCGACTCAGGCGACAATGGCGGGATGGATGAAATGGACAACAACGCCCAAAGTGTAACGCCCCCTTTGCTGGGCAAAATTCATGACCAGCTTCAAGCCGAGCATGCTTGGCTGCCTTTTGACACCTTTATGCAGATGGCTTTGTATGAGCCGGGCTTGGGGTACTACAGCAATGATCGCCGCAAAATTGGCCGTTTGCCTGCTGCAGTTGCGCCAGACCCAGTGCCTGCCCATGCCAGTTGCGCGGCAGAGTCGGCTGAGGGCAGCGATTTTGTGACGGCGCCTGAGATATCTGCGTTGTTTGGGCGCAGCGTTGCGGTGCAAATTGCCGAGGCGTTGGCTAAAACCGGCACCGATACTATTTATGAGTTTGGCGCTGGCAATGGCACTTTGGCGCGCGATATTCTGCAGGCATTAGGCAGCCAGGTGTGGCGTTATTGCATTGTGGATGTGTCACTTGCGCTGCGTGAACGCCAAGCCAAGACTTTGGCTGCTTTTGGAGAGCAAGTGCAGTGGTTGTCGCAGCTGCCCGACGCATTGGAAGGTGTGTTGTTGGGCAACGAAGTGCTGGATGCGATGCCCGTGAAGTTAGTGGTGCGCAAGCAAGGGCAATGGTTTGAACGCGGCGTGACTTTAGATGCCCAGCAAGCGCTGGCGTGGGATGATCGGCCAACGGATGCGCTACCGCCTTGCGCTATAGAGGATACGGACGAGGACTACCTCACTGAAGTGCATCCTTGGGCCGATGCATTTGTGCGTACCACTTCTGAGCGGCTGAAAAAAGGGGCCGCCTTGTGGATTGATTACGGTTTTGGCGAGCGCGAGTACTACCACCCACAGCGCCATATGGGCACGCTGGTGTGCCACTTTCAACATCAGATGGATGCCTTGCCACTGCAGCAAGTGGGGGAGAAGGACATTACATCGCACGTGAACTTTACTTCCGTGGCAGTGCTGGCCCAAGAGGCAGGTTTGGAGGTATTGGGCTATACGTCGCAAGCGCGGTTTTTGGCTAATTGCGGTATTGCCCAACAATTGGAGCAGGCCTCCTTGCCCGAGCGTATCATGGGGGCCAAACTGTTGCACGAGCATGAGATGGGGGAGCTGTTCAAGGTCATCATGCTGGGTGCGGGACCATTTTGGGAGCCTTTGGGGTTTAGTGAGGGCGATAGAACCCATACGCTGTGAGACGTTAGAGACGCGGGGTGAGGCGGCAACAAAAAAGCCAGCATGGAAGCTGGCTTTTTTGCTGTCAGCCCGAAGGCTGACAGTGTGTGCGATCACAGAGCAGGGGATGGATTAATAACCATCATGGCCTTGGCTGCCACCGCGTGGGCCATTGCCGTATGGGCTGCGGAAACCGCCGCCGCCACCGCCTTCACGACGGCCACCGCCGAAACCACCGCTACGTGGAGGACGTGGCTCCAGTGGGCGGGCTTCGTTGACCACAACATTGCGGCCACCCAGAGGCTGACCGTTCACGCCGTTGATCGCAGCTTGTGCTTCTGCGTCAGAGCCCATTTCCACAAAGCCGAAACCTTTTGAGCGGCCTGTGTCACGCTCCATCATCACTTTGGCGCTGGTCACAACACCAAACTGGCTGAAATGCTGTTCCAGATCGTTGTCACGAACAGAATATGGCAGATTGCCAACGTATAACTTATTGCCCATATCAGGACTCCTTCAAAACATTTTTCCCAAGCGATGGGGCCCCGGAGCCGAATGAGCAAATCCCCTGAACTGCGCACGAAACCATCAAACACCGCGTACTGTGAGTTGGGATCAACGGCGGTGACCTATACCACAGCCGCACCCGCAGCCATTATTACTGACAAAATCCTGATTTCCTATGACATTTTTCAATCGAATGTAGGCAAAAACACCTGTTTTTGCAGAAAGTGGCTAAAAAAATGACACCCAGGGCTGTTTTGCCCGTGTTTGGCACGCTCTTGGTGCAGGAAAAACGAAGGCGCTTGGACGATGAGGATGCCAAAAAGCATGCTTGGTGGTATAGTTTTGGCTGATGCGCCGATTTGCAATCGCTTGCGGGCGCTTTATAAATGCTGCTAAAGACGCGCTCAGGACAGGTGCACAAACACAGGTAGCCGGCTCGCTCTTTGGTAGTGAGGCCGGTTTTTTTGTTTGAGTCGCTATGCCACTGATCGCTCATCCCCAATTTATGTCGTTTGCCAACGCGTTGCCACTCAAAGGTGGCGGTAGCCTTGGCAGCTACACGCTTGCTTACGAAACCTACGGCCAGCTCAATGCGCAGCGCAACAACGCGGTGCTGGTGTGCCACGCGCTCAATGCCTCGCACCATGTGGCAGGCGAGTATGAGGGCCAAGCCAAGAGCCAAGGCTGGTGGGACAACATGATCGGGCCGGGCAAGCCGCTCGATACCAACCGTTTTTTTGTCATTGGTGTGAACAACCTTGGTTCGTGTTTTGGTTCAACAGGGCCAATGCATGAAAACCCGGCTACTGGCAAAGCGTGGGGGGCTGATTTTCCCGTTGTAACGGTGGAAGATTGGGTCAATGCCCAGGCCCGGTTGCTTGATGCCTTGGGGATTGACCAGCTGGCCGCAGTGATGGGCGGGAGTCTGGGGGGCATGCAGGCGCTCTCCTGGACGTTGCAGCATCCCGAGCGCATGCGCCATGCCGTGGTGATTGCCAGTGCGCCGAATTTAACGGCAGAAAACATCGCCTTCAACGAGGTGGCCAGACGGGCCATCGTGACCGACCCGGACTTTCATGGCGGCCATTTTTACGAAAAGGGGGTGATCCCCAAACGTGGGCTGCGCATCGCCCGTATGGTGGGGCACATCACTTACCTGTCTGATGATGTGATGAACCAGAAGTTTGGCCGTCAATTGCGCGATGGGCTGGACTTGCGTTACAGCACGCAGGACATTGAGTTTCAGATTGAAAGCTATTTGCGGCACCAGGCCGACAAGTTCAGCGAGTACTTTGACGCGAACACGTATTTGCTGATTACGCGGGCGCTCGATTACTTTGACCCGGCGCGTGAATATGGCGGCAATCTTAGCCAAGCGTTGGCCCGTGCTGTGGCGAAATTCTTGATCATTAGCTTTACAACAGACTGGCGCTTCTCGCCTGCGCGAAGCCGGGAAATTGTGCATGCGCTGCTTGATAACCAGCGTGATGTGAGTTACGCCAAAATCAACGCGCCACATGGGCATGATGCTTTTTTACTGGATGACCCGCGCTACCACCAGCTTGTGGCAGCTTATTTTGAGCGTATCGCCAAGGAGGTACAGGCATGAGCGATAACCACACCATGAAAGCCATTGCGCAGTTGGTGCCTGCAGGTTCGCGGGTGCTCGATTTGGGGTGCGGCGATGGCGCGCTGCTGGAGTATTTGCAAAAGGAACGAGGCTGCAGCGGCTACGGCGTAGAACTCGATGATGCCAAGCTGCTGGCCTGTGCCAAGCGTGGTGTGAATGTGTTGCAAATGAACCTCGACCGAGGTCTGTCTATTTTTGCTGATGACAGTTTTGATGTGGTGCTGCAGATCGACACATTCCAGCATTTGCGCAATGCAGAAACCATGCTCAAAGAAACGGTGCGGGTCGGGCGTGCAGGCATCATTGCCTTTCCGAACTTTGCGCACTGGGGCAATCGGCTTTCCGTTTTGCGTGGGCGCATGCCGGTGACACGCCGCATGCCTTACCAGTGGTACGACACGCCCAATATTCGGGTGGGAACGTTGAAGGATTTTGAAATATTGGCTTTGAAAAATCGCCTGCGCATCCGGGATTCTTTCGGGCTTATTCAAGATAAGCCGGTTCGCTTTCTGCCGAATTTGCGCGCAGCCACTGCTGTGTTTCACCTTGAGCGAGGCTGATGCCATGTCACGATTTGCTGCTAACTTGGGTTTTTTGTATGCGCATAAGCCTTTCGAGGCGCGCTTTGCTGCCGCCGCGGAAGATGGATTCAAAGGTGTGGAGTACGCCAGTCCCTACGAGTGGCCCGCCCATGTGCTGGCACAGCATTTACAAGAGGCAGGACTGCAACAGGTGCTGATCAATACGCCTGCAGGGGGAGCCGATGCTGCAGGCGTGCGGCAAGCCTGGGCACAGGGTTTGCGCGGCACGGCATGTTTGGTGGGGCAGGAAAAGGCTTTCCGCTATGGTGTTGAATTGGCACTGGAGTACGCACAAGCACTGGCATGCCCGCGTATTCATGTCATGGCCGGGGTTGCTACGGCGGCTGACGCTGGTGATAGGCGCACTTGGTTGCATCGTTTGGCATGGGCTGCAGAAAAGGCGGCCAGCAACAGCCAGCATCCTGTAACGCTGCTGCTTGAAGCCATCAACCATGTTGATATGCCCGGTTATTGGTTGCACACGCAAGCACAGGCGTTTGCCGCTTTACAAGAGATTGGGCACCCGCATTTGGCGATGCAAATGGATTTTTACCATTGCCAGATGACGGAGGGCGACGCCTTGGCTCAATGGCAACGCTATGCCCCGAGCAGATTGGTTCAGCACATACAAATTGCAGGCGCCCCAGGTCGGCATGAGCCTGATGTGGGGCAATTGCCGTGGCAGGAACTGCTCGTTGCTTTGGATGAGGCTGCCTACCCAGGTTGGGTGGGGCTGGAATACCATCCTCAAACCACGACAACGGCAGGCCTGGGCTGGCTCAAGCAGTTGCATCTTTGAGGCTGTCAACAGGCGCTGAAGGTAAAAACGACCCACCCTCAGGGGCGTGGAGGAGGGCGGGCTCGATAGCCGCGATGTGCTGAAGGTATACTTTTGGCGCCGCTGCCGCCTGCCGCAGCTATGGGCGAGAGCGCAAGCATGGCGCTTCTTGTCGTTTCCCTGCACGTATGGCACTGCGTACGCACGCAATAGGTGGCGAAATGCAGCGAAATGGCCGATAAAGCCTGTGGTGTTGAGGCGTATTGGACGTCTTGCTTTGCTTGCTGCTTCCTCCTATCTTTGATTTTTGCTTGCCCCACTCTATGAAAGTAGCCAATCGCCGTGATGCCATCTTCCATGCAGTGCAGGCGGGCACTTCGGATGTGGGGGCTTTATGCCAGAAGTTCGGTATTTCTGAAGCGACAGCCAGGCGTGATTTGCATGCGTTGCAGCAAGCTGGGCGCTTACTGCGCGTGTATGGCGGTGCTGTGGCAGCATCTATTCAGCATGAGCCAGAAACACCCCTAGAGCTGCGTCAGCAACACCAGCACGCCGCCAAGATGCAAATTGCCCAACTGGCCGTGGGCCGCATTGCTACAGGGGATACCATCTTTATTGATGCAGGAACGACCACTGAAGGCTTGGCCCGAGTGTTGCCTGCTGATGCGGGACTGACAATCTTCACGAACAACCTATTGGCTTTGCATACCTTGGCTGCGCGGGGCTTACCTGTGACTTTGATTGGAGGCGCATTGCGTGCCAGCAGCATGAGTGTGTTTGGCGCGTTGGCTGATATGGCCATAGAGCGTTTGACTTTCGATAAAGTGTTTACCAGCGCCGACGGTGTGGATGCAGACTTGGGATTGTGTGAGGGCTCAGTCGAGCAGGCATGGTTCAAAGACCGCATGTTTCAGCGCGCGCAAGAGTTGCTGGTGTTGGCGAGTGCGGAGAAACTCAACCGGCGCAGCCAGTCGCATTGGAGCCCTTTGCGCGGAGCCTGGACGTTGATTACGGATAGTGAGGCGACGGCTGAGCAACTGCAACCATTTCTTGCGCAAAAACAAACCACGGTACTCATGCCTGAGCGCCATTAAAGCAGCGGCAGTACATGCGCTCTTGCTTCTGCATGATTTGATTGTTTCAATCAAATTTATTCTATGGTTGCACACCTCTTCATCCATCTGGTGTTGGTCGGTTAGTTCTTCTATCTCTAATAAGTTCAGGCAGAAGGTGCCAACTCAGGAAAACCCGCATTTTGATTGATCCAGTCAATTTTTGATTGGAATACGCATAGAATCGCCTTGAAATAAACGAAATGATTGATTTGATCATTCAGGCAACATGGCAATTCCCACACTCATCATTGCTGACGACTTGACTGGTGCTGCAGACTGTGCAGCCAGTTTTGTGGTGCATGCTGCGGATTGCGTGTTGTGGTTGTCACAGCCAGAGGCGCAAGCCCATCCAACCCGAACGGCCACGGATGGTGTTGACGTGGTAGTGGTGGATACAGATAGCAGGCGCTTGCACCCAGCTGTGGCTGCCAAGACTATGCTTGCCACGTTGAGCCAGTACGGCCAAGGCAGGGCTGTTTTCAAAAAAATGGATTCCACTTTGCGTGGCCATTGGGCCACGGAAGTGGCCGCGCTGCAGCCGCAGTTGGGGCTTGCCCTGATCGCGCCTGCCTTTCCAGCCATGGGGCGCTTAGTGCGTGGAGGGCATGTTTGGGTACATGGTGTTGCGCTGGCAGAGACGGACACCTGGCAACTTGAACATGCAGATTGTGATGCGCGGCCCCAGGCCATGCTGCAAGCAGCAGGCTTGCAGGCAGAGCGGGTGGCATTGGATTGGTTTGATGCGCAAGAGGGCCAATACACAGACAAGCAAGCGCGAGCAGTGCAGGCGCTGCGCACCCATGTGCGCGCAGCACAGAAGCGTGGATGCCATGCACTGGTGTTCGATTGCGAAAGCGATGCGCATTTGGCCGTGCTAGTGCAAGCTGTGCAAGGGCTGAGAGATTTTTTCTGGGTGGGTTCAGGGGGCTTGGCGCAGGCCTTGGCGGCGCAGCGTTATGCGCTCCAACCCAATAATGAGGTCGGGCAGCCACAGCCACCGCTGTCTACCACTGCAGAGATGATGGGGTTGGCGCCTTTGAAGACTGTGCGGCAAGCAATTTTGACGGTTGTTGGCAGTATGTCTGCAGTGGCCAAGGCGCAGGTAGACAGCATGCAACGCAGTTGCGGTTGCGCCGTGCATCGCATTACAGCTGCGCAACTGTATGCGTTCAATGTGTCTGGTGCACATGAGAGCGTTGTGCCGGAGCCTGCATCAATGCATGAGCATCCAGATTGGTTGTGCGCCATTGCCCAAGATGTGCGGCTTGGTGTAGATCCTGTGGTCACCATTGCCAGCGATGATCAAAGCGATCCTGTTCAGGGGCCGCAGCTGGCTCGGCGGCTTGCGCAGGCGCTGGCTGGGTTGATGCCAGAGGTTGCTGCCTTGGTGTTGACTGGCGGCGAGACGGCCCGCGCGGTATTGCAACCGTTGGGCATTGCGCGTTTGAACGTGCTTGCGCAAGTAGAGCCTGGCGTAGTGTTGTCGCGTGGCGCAGGTGCGCACGCGCCACTCATCATCACCAAAGCAGGCGCTTTTGGTGATGCGCAATCTTTAAGCCGTGCCTATGTGGCACTTCGCCAGCATTTACAGGGGGCCATGTCGGTGGCTACGCCTGCAGATGCTGCATCCATTGACGTGTAAGAAACGAACCAGACCATGAGCGATCAACGCCCTGTTATTGGCATCACGATGGGAGATGCAGCTGGCATCGGCCCTGAAATCATAGTAAAGAGTTACGCTAATCCCGATTTGTACCGATATGCGCGTGCGGTGGTGATTGGGGATGCGGGACGCTTGGCCAAAGCGCGCGATTTGCTAGGGGTGCAAAGCGTGCAGATCCGTGCCATTGAAACAATTGATGAGGCGCAATTTGTGCCCGGTGTGATGGATTGCATTGACCTGCGTTTGATTCCTGATGATTTACCGTTTGGCAAGCTCTCGGCCATCGCAGGTGATGGCGCCTATCAATTCATTGCGCGCGCTGTGGAGTTGGCCAAGCAAGGGCGCATTGGTGCCATTTGCACCGCTCCGCTGAATAAAGAGGCTTTGCATGCGGGTGGGCACAAGTTCCCTGGGCATACCGAAATGCTGGCCCATCTCACAGGGGTGGAGGAGGTCTCCATGATGCTGGTGGCCCCTAATTTGCGCGTGATTCATGTCACCACGCACATCGGCATCATTGATGCCATCCGAAAAATCGAGCCAGGCTTGGTGCAACGCACGATTGAGCGCGGCTACAACACGCTGCGCAAAGCCCAGATTCAAAACCCCCGTATTGCCGTGTGCGGCATCAATCCGCATGCGGGGGAGAACGGGTTGTTTGGCTACGGCGAGGAAGAAGAAAAAATTGTTCCTGCCATTGAAGCCTTGAGGGCGCAGGGGCTCAATATTGAAGGCCCTTTACCTGCCGACACCTTGTTTTTCCGTGCAGGACGTGGTGACTTTGATTTGGTGGTGGCGATGTACCACGACCAAGGGCATGGGCCCGTGAAGGTTATGGGGTTGGAGGCAGGGGTCAACATCACTGTGGGTTTGGATGTGATCCGCACCTCTGTAGACCATGGCACAGCGTTTGACATTGCAGGCAAAGGCATTGCTGATGAACGCAGCTTGATTGAAGCCCTACGCCAAGGTGCAGAGTTGGCCAGTCGCCATTGATGGTGACGTGCACTTCGCAATCGCAGCAACTATCGTTTATTTGTAAAGGCATCTCCATGCATATTCACAGCACGGTTCTTAGTGGCGCGCATGTTCTCGATGACGTGGCCTATTTGTTAGAAGGCCATCGGCGCGCAGTTTTTGTGAGCGATCGCAACATCATGGCCATTGCGCAGGTACAGGCGTTGTTGCAACAGGTGCGGCGTGTGATTGCACATGTGCAAGTGGTTGATAGTGTGCCGCCTGAACCTAGCGATGCCGATGTTCGCAGCATTTTGCAAAGTCACCCCCTGGATGGGGTTGACTTGGTGATTGGCGTTGGGGGCGGCAGCGTGTTGGATGTGGCCAAGCTGCTGTCTGCTTTGGCTGCGCCACAGTCCCCTTCGCTGGACGCATTATTGGCTGGCGAGAAAATCACCGAGCGCGTCACCGCGTTGATGGTGCCTACAACGGCTGGGACAGGCTCTGAGGCGACACCCAATGCCATTTTGGCCATCCCTGAGCGGCAAACCAAGGTGGGTATTATCTCGCCCGTGATGCTGCCCGACTACGTCGTGCTTGCGCCGGAATTGACGACATCTATGCCGCAACGCATTGCTGCCTCGACGGGGGTGGATGCCTTGTGCCATTTGATCGAGTGTTTTACTTCCACGATTGCCAATCCGGTGTGTGACAACTACGCCATGATCGGTATGCAAAAGCTCTTTGGCAGTATTGAGGCGTCAGTTGAGCAACCGCACAACGTGCAGGCCAAATTGCAAATGCTGTGGGCTTCCTACTATGGCGGCGCGTGCATTGCGCATGCCGGTACGCATTTGGTGCACGCCATGTCTTATCCCTTGGGTGGGCGCTACCACATAGCGCATGGGGTGGCCAATGCCATTTTGTTGGCGCCATGCTTTGCATTTGTGCGCCCTTTGGCTGTGCAGAAGCTGGCCCTGGCGTATGAGTTGGTACCAGGCGCACAAACAGGCCTTAGCGATGAGGCCAAGTCTCAAGCCCTAGTCGACTATTTCAAAACTTTGGTGCGGCGATTGAATTTACCCACCAGCTTGCCTGAGTTGGGCATTGCGCCAGACAACTTGCCTACCTTGGTGCAAGGGGCTCTGGATGTTCAGCGACTGATCAAGAACGTGCCAGGCGCAGTGACCGCTGCGGATATTGAGCAGGTTTACCGCCAGTTGTTTTAAGACGGCGTGGCGCGTTGAGTAATGCGCAGCACCACTGTTTTCCGAGAAGAATTGGAGTATTCATGGGCAGCAAGAGCAGTATTGAAGGGGTGTTGACCGCAGTGGTAACACCCATGGATCAGAACTACGGTTTCAATGAATTAGGCTTTCGCGAACAAATTGAGCGCCAGATCATTGCCGGCAATGGCATTTTCTGTGGTGGCACAAACGGAGAATTTTTTGCGCTGACTGAAGCGGAAAAATGTGCCGTAGTGGATGTCGCTGTGGACCAGGCAGCCAAGCGTGTTCCGGTCGTGGGGCATGTGGGGGAAATTGCTACAACGCAAAGCATTCGCGCTGGGCGTTACGTGGCCGCTGCTGGGGTCGATGCAGTGGCTGTGATTACGCCTTATTTTGTGCCGCTGTCTCAACAGGAGTTGGTTGCCCACTTCAGTGCTATTGCGGATGCTTTGGAAGTACCTGTGTACCTCTACAACATCCCGGCGCGAACAGGCAACACGATCGAGCCTGCAACAGCCGCGCAACTGGCGAGTCACCCGAACATCGTTGGCATCAAAGACAGTGCAGGCAGTTATGAGAGCTTGCAAGGTTTTTTGGCTATTGCCAAAGACTGCCATGATTTTTCCGTTTTCAATGGCCCAGACCATTTGATTCACCAAGGTTTTTTGGATGGATGTGCTGGCTGCGTGTCAGGGCTGGCCAATGTGGCTCCGCGCGAGGTACAGGCAGTTTGGAGTCATTTCCATGCAGGTGATGTGGTGGCGTCAGAGCAAGCCCAGAAAACCGTTTCGCGTTTGCGTGAGCAACTCTACAAAGTTGCTTTTGCGCCTGCTGCTGTCAAGCGTGCGGTGCGGCTGTTGGGTTACCCGGTAGGCGATAGCAAATACCCAACCCAGATTGGCCCACAACAGGATGCTCAAATCAGTGCCATTTTGGCTGAGTTGAACTTGCGCTACTGACACCGCTTGTGCCATGAAGGATGGCCACAAGTTTTTGTGCAAATGATTGATAAAGAGATGCAATCAATTTTTGTGATCAGGAACCCGAATGCACTTGAGGCTTCAGAGCACATCGAGTACCACAGCAACCATAAAAGTAAGGAGACAAACATGAAGCGTACATTTCTTAAGACCTGCGCTGCCATCGCTTTGAGCGCATGGACCGTGACTGTCAGCGCCCAGCCTGTGCTGACCAAGATTGTGGTTCCTTTCAATCCAGGCGGAGGCTCAGATTTGTTTGCCAGCTTGTTGGCGCCTGAGTTGAGCAAGGCTTTGGGGACTACGGTAATTGTTGAAAACCGTGCTGGCGCTGGCGGGGTGATCGGTGCAGATTACGTTGCCAAATCCAAACCAGACGGCAATACGTTGTTGTTGTCAGATGCGTCAGCCTATTCCATCAACCCGTCCCTCTACAAGAATCTGCCCTACCAGAAAGACAGCTTCATTCCCGTGGTGGATGTGGCGCGTTTTGCGAATCTGCTGGTGGTGCCTGCCAATTCGCCCTACAACACATTGCAAGACATCATCACTGCAGCAAAGGCCAATCCAGGTCGCCTCTCGATTGCTTCTTCGGGCAATGGCAGCAGTACCCATTTGACCGCCATGCACTTGCAGCGAGCAGGCCATTTTGAGCTGATTCACATTCCCTATCGCGGCAGCGGCCCAGCATTTGCAGACCTGATGGGAGAGCAAGTAGACATGATGTTCAGCGGCCTTCCTGCTGTGACGGAGTACCTCAAAAGTAAACGTTTGAAGGCAATCGTTTTGACAGACAAAAAGCGCTCCAGCTTCGCACCAGAAGTGCCGACAGCAGAAGAGGCTGGAATGAAGGATTTCGAGTCTTACATCTCCCAGGGCTTGTTTGCGCCAGCAGGCACACCTGCAGAGCTGGTAGAGAAAATCAACACGGCCGTCAATGTGGCATTGAGCAGCCCAGAAGTGACTGAGCGGTTGCGTCTTTTGAATGCAGAATTCAAACCCAACACGGCGCAAGAATATGGTGCATGGCTGGATGCAGAAGCTGTCAACTGGGCCAACATCATCAAGGAGTCTGATGTCCGTGTTGAATGAGCGAGGCTCCAAGCCATAACGCGTTCATAACGCTTGCTAGCAGCCAAAGCGCCATGCGTGATTGTGTGGTGCGTTAACCACCCATGCTGCACCAGACATTTCCAATATTTGGGTTTGGTTTTTTTGGGGGGAATCTAAAATTGCGGCTTCAATTGCATACACCGCCTGCTGCAATGGCGCTGTATGGAGGGACGACCTTCGGCTTTGGGCGACATAGGGTGGCTCAGTCAGTTCAATCCATGGCATGGGACGACCTGTGCACAGCCAAGGAGAGTCACTATGGCATGGGTTGCATTGTTATTTGCGGGTTTACTTGAGATCGTGTGGGCCACGGCAATGAAGTATTCGCACGGTTTCACGCGTTTGACGCCTTCATTGATCACGCTTGGTGCGATGCTTGCCAGCTTCGCGCTGCTGGCGTTGGCCATGCGTAGCTTGCCTTTAGGAACGGCATACACGATTTGGACTGGCATAGGCGCCATTGGTGCATTTGTGGTGGGAATCGTGGCGATGGGTGAATTGGTCTCTCCCATGCGCATATTGGCGGCGGTGCTGATTGTTGCTGGCATTGTGCTGATGAAGCTTTCTTCTTCATAGCGGCAGGGTTGCAGCAAAAACGGGTGCCGAAGACAGACTGGGCGCGCCGCCACTACAATGCGGCCTCATTCCATGAGCACATACCAAACGCCGTTTTTCAGCCCTGCGCCCGCCGCTTCGCATGCCGTTCAGGCTGAGTTGGTGGCGGTATTGGCCGCCGTTACTGATGCGCAACCGCGCATCATGACTACGCGCCATGGTCAGTCGCTGCCCGCAGGGCCTTTCACGACTACACACCGCTCTTTGCAAATGGGTATGCGCGCATGGGTGGAGTCTGAAACGCGCCATCCCATTGGCTATATAGAGCAGCTGTACACGTTTGCTGACCCTGGACGACTGCAAATGGCTGGCGATCAAGGGCAACCTCCCAGCGCACGGCACATTTCGATCAGTTATTTAGGGTTGACGCGTGAGCAGCGCAGCAGCCAAGACTCATTGAATGCCGCTGCAGACCAAGCTGGATGGCGCAATTGGTACGATTTTTTTCCTTGGGAAGATAGACGCAGTGAATGGGCCAATGCCTTGCTGCAAACGCGCATTGAACCGTATTTGCGCCAGTGGATTGGGGCTGCGCAAAGCGATGCTGCACGCCAGTTACGCAGAGACCGCGTGACCAGCCATTTTGGTTTGGATGGGCAGGAGTGGAGTGAAGATGCGGTGCTGCAACGCTATGAGTTGCTGTTTGAGGCAGGCTTGATTGCCGAAGGGCAGCGCAGTGACGTGTGTGATGCGGATGCCGTGCCGCCAGCATCGCCGGAGGCTTTGCCCGGCTTGTCTATGTGGTTTGACCACCGCCGAATTCTGGCCACCGGTATGGCCCGTTTGCGGGCCAAACTCAAATACCGGCCTGTGGTGTTTGAGCTGATGCCAGAGCACTTTACGTTGCTGCAATTACAGCAAACAGCCGAAGCCATTACAGGGCGTTGGATGCATAAGCAAAACTTCCGCCGCTTGGTTGAGCAGCAGGACTTGATTGAAGAAACCGGGGATATGTTTGCCAGTTCAGCGGGCAGGCCTGCTAAGGTGTTTCGTTTTCGCCCCGGTGTAACGCATGAGCGGGCTATTGCTGGCACCAAGCTGCCGGTGGCATCCAATCCGTTCACATGATGTTGATCTGCCAACCATGCGTTGTGCGTGCATGGATGTGCTTAGTTTGCTTGCGTGGCTGTGGTCATGGACTGCAATGCCTGCGGGTCGAGCAGCGTGATTTGGTTGTAGCCTAGCGCCACCATATTCTGGGTTTGGAACAAGTGCAGTGTGCGGTTGACCGATTGACGCGACGCCCCCACCAAAGAAGCCAGTTCAGACTGCGATAAATGCACTAAGGGTGCCGTGTTTTCTATTGGCGAAGTTTGTTCCAAATGGGCCTGGCGGTGGCAGTTGAGCAGCTGCTTGGCCACCCGTGTGTTGAGGTTGTCCAGACTCGCACCTTCGTAGTTCAATGCCACCAAGCGCAGCTGTGCGCACAGCAGTTGCATGATGGCGTGGTCGAAGTCTGCAAAGTTGGCACTCAACCAGCGATAGTCCGTGCGATTCAAAACGCCAATTTCTACTGCGCTGTAGGCTTCAGTGGATTGGGGTCTGGGCATGCCATCGACCAAGCTGGTTTGCCCAAAGCAGTCGCCCGCTTCAAAAATACGGTACGAGATATGCCGCCCATCAGGGCGCAAAACTGATATTTTGACGCTGCCAGAGAGCAAGCGAAACAGTTCGTTGCCTACTGCACCCTGTACATAAATGAATTGCCCTTTTTGGTAGGTACGCCGATGCAAGCGCGCTAAAAACGCGGTTTGCAGTGCAGGCGACATCCATTGCAGTAAATCAAACTTGGTGGCGGGCATAGTGGGCCATGATGCAACGTTAACGTTAAAGCTGTTTTAATCCTTTGCCACTGACTGCAGGTGCTAGCAGGTCAAAGGCATAACTGCTGCGCCAAGTCTGGTACGGATGGGGCGTGCCAGTCCCAATGTTGTATCGCCGCCGCGTCTGGCGCAGGGGCGCCGCCGTATTCCATGGGGCGGTCAATGTAGGCTGTTTTCAATCCGCAGGCTCTGGCCGCAGCGAGATCACTATGATGGCATGCCACCAGACACAGTTCATGGGGTTGAACCCCTAATGCGGCTGCGGTACTGAGGTAGGCGGCAGGTTCTGGTTTGTAGGCTTTGGCCAGTTCTGCACCCAGTATGGCATCCCATTGCAAGCCGTTGTGGCGGTTCATGGCCACCATCAGGGCGATGTTGGCATTGGAAAGGGTCACGACTGGAAATGCCTGGCGCAGCATGGCCAAGCCTTGGGGCACATCAGGCCAAGGGTCCAGGCGGCGCCAAGCGTGCGCCATATGCCACAGCGTAGCCTCGGGGATGGTGTCAGGGTCCAGATCGTATTGCTGCAGCAGTGCGCGCAGCGTCTCAAAATGCAAAATATCCAAGGCAACAAAAGGGCGGCCTTGCGCATGGCATTGCCGCATTGCTGGTTGGTACAACTTACGCCAATCCAGCGCAAAGCTACTTGGGCTGATGGCTGGCAAATGGCTTTGCACGAAGGGCTGTACTTCGCGTGCAATGCTGGTGTGCCAGTCCACCACTGTGCCAAAGACATCAAAGGCCAACGCCTTGGGAAAATGCATGACTGTCTCCTCAGTGTGTGTGCTCAAGTGCGTGCAATGCTGGAGAAAAATGCCATGAGCTCTGTAGCGACTTGCTCGTACGCTTCTTCCGGTAAGAAATGCCCGCCGGGTAAGCCCTTGCCTTGTACGAAGGTGGCCCATTTTTTCCAGATGTCTATGGGATTGGCCTGTGCCACGTTGCCATGTTCACCCCATAGCGCCAGCAGTGGCGCTTGGATGAAGCGCTTGCCTTGGTCTTCTTGGTCCAGTAGGCGGTCTATATGCCAGCTGGCGCGGTAGTCTTCGCACATGCCACGAATGTTGGCAGGGTCGCGCAGGGATGCACGGTAATCGGCCATGTTGTTTGGTGGAAATGCGAATTGGTTGGCTGATTGGTGCTTATGTCCCCAATCCACAAAGTAGTCAGAACTGTGGGCTAGCAGGGCTTCTGGTAAACCGTCTTCTTGTGCGAACAGCGGCCAGTGCCACATGCGCATAGCAACAGGGGCGTTGACGGCATTCCAAACATCCAGTGTGGGCACGATATCGAGTACGGCAATGGCTTGTACAGCGTGTGGATGGTCCAGCGCGAGCCGGTAAGCGACACGGCCGCCACGGTCGTGCCCAGCCACAAAAAATTGGTTGTGCCGTAACGCTTGCATGACCTGAATTTGGTCCAGAGCCATGGTTCTTTTTGAATAGTTGCTGTGGTCTGCAAGAGGCTCGGGCTTGCCTGAGCGGCCATAGCCGCGCAGATCTGGCAGCACCACGGTGAAATTCTGCTGTAAAACGCAGGCAACCTGGCGCCAGCACATGCGGGTTTGAGGGCAACCGTGCAGCAAAAGCAAGGCAGGGCCTTGCCCTGCGGTGAGTACATCAATAGGCACGCCGTCAGCGCCTTCAATGCGGTGCTGTGTAAAACCTTCAATGTGGCCTGTGTGCAGATTGTCTGAATAGGAGGTGGGCATAGTGAGAAGGGAGATCAGGTCTCTGGATGGGCATGCAGCCAAGTGAGGATGGCTTCATTCACGGCTGTGGGGTCTTCGCGGTGAAGGAAATGGCCAGTGCGCGGGATTTCCCGGTATTGGTATTCGCCGCAAAAGAAGCGCGCTTGTTCACGCATGACTTCAGCGCGGACATCATCTTGGCCGCACAAGGCCAGCGTGGGCACCGAAATAGGCTCGTCAAGCAATGCGTACTGCGAGGCCAGTGCGGGGTCGCGGTAGTCGCTGCGCAGCAGGGCGCGGTAGTAGCCAATCGTGGCAGTGATCACCCCTGGCTGGGCCAGCATGTGCTTGATTTGCGCAATATGGATTTGGTCTTGGTGGTTGGGTGACCATTCTTGCCATAAGAAGTCAATGAAGGCGAAGTTGTGGTCAGCGACGGCTTTTTCGGGCACGTCGTCGATTTGGAAAAACCACCAATGGAATGCACGCTTGATTTGTTGCGGGCTCAAGGCATCTTGCAGTGCGGCTTTCACATGGGGAATGGCCATGACCACCGCGCTGTGAAAGAGGTGTGGGAACAAAGCCAACGCGCCATACCCGATGGCTGCACCCCAGTCTTGTGCCACCAGATGGACAGGTTGACCGCCATTGAGCTGCTCGACCAAGGCTTTGACGTCATGGGCCAGCGTGGCGCGGTCGTAAAAGGGCTGCTTGGGCACTGCGGTGGGGCTGTAGCCGCGCAGCCACGGCGCGATCACACGGTAGCCTGATGCGGCCAGATGCGTGATTTGCTTGTCCCAGCTCCATGCATTGTCGGGAAAGCCGTGCAGCAGCAGTGCCGTGGGCCCTTCGCCTGCCTCGAGATAGGCAAACTCCAGACCATTGGCATGCACCGTTTTGTGTGAGAGGGCGGCCATCGTGTTCAGCCTTTACGGGGAGACTGTGATGCGGATCGTCTGGAACCAATGAGCAGCGCGATCACACCCAGCACCACAATCGTTGCCATCAGGTAAATGCCATAGGTGGAACTGCCTGTTTCTGTTCGGATTTTTCCAATAATGAATGGACTGACAAAACCGGCCAGATTCCCCAGACTCGCAATCAGCGCTATACCTGCAGCAGATTCCGCACGGCTGAGCGAAATGGTGGCCACGGTCCAGAAGGGCGACAGTGAGGCATAAAGCCCGGCAGTAGCAACAGCCAGAATGGCAAGGGATAAAGCCAGACTGTGGTTGGCTTGTGGCAGTACCAGCAGCGCCATGGCCCCAATGAAGGCAGGAATGGCGACGTGCAACCGGCGTTCGTTGAAGTGGTCAGAGCTCTTGCCTAAACCAATCATGGCAATTCCTGCAATCGCGTAGGGAATGGCTGAATACAGGCCAATATGCAGGAAGTTGCTCACACCCAGTTCACGAATAGTCATGGGCAACCAGAATGCAATGATGTAGCCGCCAGCAAGGATGGCGAAATACACAAACGAGAACAGGTACACCAGCGGTTGCGCGAAGGCTTTGCGCAGGCTTGGGTGCGCACCTTGCTGACCTTGAGATGCGTGCCGCTCCTCATCCAATACGCGTGTGAGCATTTGTTTTTCGGAAGGGGACAACCAGCTGGCATGCTCGGGTTTGTCGTCCAAATAGAAAAACACGAAGACACCCAATAGGCAGCTGGGCAAGCCTTCAATCACAAACATCCATTGCCAGCCACGCAGGCCCCAGAAGCCATCCATGTTTTGCAAAATCAAACCAGAAACAGGGCCTGCAATCATGCCGGTGACCACCAGCGATGACATGAATAACGCAATGACTCGGGCGCGGTAGGTGTTGGGTACCCAGAAGGTCAGGTACAAAATGATGCCGGGGAAGAAACCTGCCTCAAACAAACCCAGTAAAAAGCGGATGACGTAGAACTGTGTGGGTGTTTGAACGAACATGGTGGCGGCCGATGTCAGCCCCCACAGCACCATGATGCGCAGAATGGTTTTTCTGGCACCAATGCGTTCCAGTAGGATGTTGCTGGGTACTTCAAAGAAGAAGTAGCCAATGAAGAAAAGGCCTGCGCCCAAGCCATATACCGCATCAGAGAAGGCCAGGTGTTGCTTCATTTGCAACTGTGCAAACCCGACGTTGATGCGGTCAAGAAAGTTGAAGATATAGCAAATGAACAGGATTGGCACGATGCGCCAGATCACCTTTTTCATGGGGGCGTCTAATGCATGGGGTGCTATCGCGGGGGAGTGAGAAGTGGTCGGCATGGCTAGTCTCCTTGGGGGTGTTTTTTTGTCTTCTCTAACGCATAAGGGGGAAGGTCGGGCGCGCAATGGATGCGACTGACCGTGCCAGTCGCATCCATTGCGTTCCTCTCAAGTTGTTGGGTTTGAGTTTGCAACGGCACCTGAGTGGGTGACGGCGCCGCTGTGGGCTGAACCCACCAGACGCGCATATTTTTCGTCTATGCCATTGATGGCATGGGCGCGTGCTCGTGGCGTCCATTGCGCTTTGCGCTGTTGGATTTCTTGCTCAGGCACCAGCCATTCCATGATGCCTTTGACCGCATCGACGCGAATGCGGTCGCCGTTGCGCACCAGTGCGATAGGCCCGCCTTGTGACGCTTCTGGCGAGACGTGGCCAACGCACAGCCCGCGTGTGCCGCCAGAGAAACGGCCATCAGTAATCAGCACCACCGACTGCCCGCGGCCCTGACCCACAATTGCAGAAGTTACCGAGAGCATTTCCCGCATACCCGGGCCACCATGCGGGCCTTCATTGCGGATGACCAGAACATCGCCTTCGTCATAAGCGCGTGCCTGGATGGCTGCCACAGCTTCGGCTTCGCTTTCAAAAACGCGTGCCGGACCTTCCAACGCCAAGGTGCTCAAACCTGCGATTTTGATCACAGCGCCATCTGGGGCTAAATTGCCTTTGAGTACAACCAATGCACCAGTTTCTCGGAATGGGGTGTTGTGCGCACGCACGATCTCACCGTCCGGTTCTGGCGCTTCCGATAAGGCATCTTGCAGTAAGCGGCCATCGAAGGTGGGCACGTCGCCGTGCAAGTAGCCTCCTGCCAGCAAGGCTTTCATGACTACCGGAACCCCGCCGATGCGGTGCAAATCAAACGGCACATACGGGCCACCGGGCATCAGGCTGGCAATGGTGGGCGTGCGTCGCAAGATGTCTTGCATATCAATCAGCGAGAAGGCGATACCTGCTTCGTGCGCGATGGCTGGCAGGTGTAAGGTGGCGTTGGTGGAGCCGCCCGTTGCTGCAACGATGGCGACGGCATTTTCCAGACCTTTTCGGGTCACGAGATCGCGCGGCAGTGGGCGACCGTTGCTTAGTACATTGCGCATCAACTGCTGGGCCGCTTGTCGGGCGACGGCCTGGCGCACCGAGAATGCAGCCGGAATACCGCTGGAGCCTAAAGGACTGAAGCCCAACACCTCGGCAATACTGCCCGCTGTGCCGGAAGAAAACTGGCCAGGGCAAGCGCCAGAGGTGGTGACAATATCGCGACCCAATTGCTCCAAGTATTCTTCTGACCATTCCCCGGACTGTACTTTGCCAACCCCTTCAAACATGCGCAGTGGGTTGACTTGCTCACCTTGGTGCCAACCCACCAGCATTTGCCCGCCATGCAGGAACAGGCTGGGTAGATTCAGGCGAACCATGGCCATCAACAAACCGGGGATGGTTTTGTCACAGGCGCCAACTCCCACCAATGCATCGTAGCGTTGGGCGCGCATCACCAGCTCTACTGAGTCGGCAATCACTTCGCGCGACATCAGGCTGTAGCGCATGCCATCGTGTTGCTGGGATAGCACGTCTGAGACAGAGACGGTGGAGAACTCTCGGGCAGTTCCTCCGCCCACTTCAATGCCCAGTTTTGCGGCTTGAACTTGGGATTGCAACGATTGTGAGCAAGGGCTGACATCGCCCAATGTGTGGGCTACTCCAATAAAGGGTTGCGCGATGCTGTGGTCGTCCAGGCCCGTAGCGCGTAATTGCCAGCGGTGTGGTGCTCGTGCCAGACCTTGAGTGACTTCTTTGGATCGCCAGGCGGGGTCGTAGTGCTCTGATGCTGAATGGTCTTCGTGGTTTTTCATGGTGCAACTCGTGGGGTGATTCAACGTTTTTTTTGCCCGCAGAGTCCGGATGCAAACTCTGCTCTTTTGTCTCAAGATGTGGCGTGAATCAAGTCTAGGACGAGGTGCTGGCGCAAGAATGTCAAGCACTTGACATTTGCTTGGCCTATTGGATTAGCGTTTTCCCGTGTGCAGCATGTACAGAAGACTATTTGCGTCATTGATGGTGCAAAGCAGCCAAAAGAAAGGGAGCCACAGGGCTCCCAAGAAAGATCGTCAGTGGCTGATGGCCATGGCATCAAAATGGTTTGACAACCACCAATACCACAATGGCGGTAAACAGCAGCACAGAGACTTCATTGAACCAACGAAACCAACGGTGGCTGCGGCGGCTATTGCCTTGGATGAATTTGCGCAGTAATACCCCACAGCCGTGGTGGTAACCCACGACCAACAGCACCAAGCCCAGTTTGGCGTGCAGCCACCCATTGCCTGGGCCTTTGCCAATACCTTCGCCTAACCATAACCACAGTCCGAGGCCGATGGCAGGGATGGCCAGCAAGGTTGAGAAACGCAACAGGCGTTGCCCCATGCCAATCAGGCGCTGGCGTTCGGCCACCGAGCCTTCAGGCACTTGGGCCAGATTCACCAAAATACGGGGCAGGTAAAACAAGCCTGCAAACCAGGCAGCTATAAAAACAATATGAAATGCTTTGATCCAGAGGTAGAGCATGGAGGTCGTGAGGTAGTTATAGAGTGCAGGTGCTTGGGTTGCGCAGACCGGTAAGGAATGCGTTTTTGACCCAGTGCACAGGCGTAGCGTAGCGTATTTGCGCGGGGCTGCATGTCAATGCATTGTGGCTTCAGATAAGCCTTGTGCGGGCGAGCGCGTAAAATACCGCGTTTTCTTGCGTGGCCCCGTGTGCAGGTTGTTTCTTGCGTGGTCGGCAAGCTGGTATTTTTTCTATTTCAACTTTCTTTTTCTCTGCTGGAGTGATCCCTCATGGCGAATACCACCGCAATGGCCAACGCAATTCGTGCACTGGCCATGGATGCCGTTCAACAAGCCAATTCAGGCCATCCTGGTGCCCCTATGGGCATGGCTGAAATGGCCGTGGCCTTGTGGGGACGCCATTTGCGCCACAACCCAGCCAATGCGTTGTGGCCAGATCGTGACCGCTTCATTCTCTCCAACGGCCATGCGTCCATGCTCAACTATGCATTGCTGCATTTGACTGGGTATGACCTGTCGATTGACGAGTTAAAGAACTTTCGCAAGCTGCACAGCAAAACGGCGGGGCACCCTGAAGTGGATTTGACCCCGGGCGTGGAAACCACCACTGGCCCTTTGGGGCAAGGCGTGACCAATGCCGTGGGCTTTGCTTTGGCTGAAAAACTGTTGGCCGCTGAGTTCAACCGTAAAAACCACAGTATCGTGGACCACCACACCTATGTGTTCTTGGGTGATGGGTGTTTGATGGAAGGTATCAGCCACGAAGCGGCTGCATTGGCTGGCGCTTGGAAGTTGAATAAACTGATAGCGCTGTATGACGACAACGGCATTTCGATTGATGGCCAAATCACCCCTTGGTTTGTGGACAACACTGCCGAGCGCTTCAAAGCTTACCAGTGGAACGTGATTGGCCCAGTTGATGGCCACGATGTGGAGGCCGTTGATGCAGCGATTGCCCAAGCCAAGACCAGCGCAGACAAGCCAACACTGATCATTTGCAAAACCCACATTGGTAAAGGCAGCCCGAACCGTCAGGACACCTCCAAGGCCCATGGCGAGCCATTGGGCGCTGACGAAATTGCATTGGTGCGCCAAACCATCGATTGGGCCCATGCACCGTTTGAAATTCCCCAAGCTATCTACCAAGATTGGGATGCCAAAGCCGCTGGTGCAAAAGTTGAAAGTACATGGCAAAAAACATTCGATGCCTATGCCAAAGCTTACCCTGAGTTGGCTGCAGAGTTCACGCGTCGCATGGCTGGCCAGTTGCCTGCCAATTTCCATCAGGTGGTGGTAGATGCAGTGGTGGATGCGCACACCAAAGCAGAAAAAGTAGCCACACGTAAAGCCAGTCAGATTGCCTTGGAAGCGTTTACCAAAGCCTTGCCTGAATTGCTGGGTGGCTCTGCCGACTTGACAGGCTCTAACCTGACCAACACCTCAAGCACGCCCGCTTTGCGTGTGGACGATAAAGGCCAAGTGGTCAAAACGGAAGCTGGCCAGGTGGGGCGCCATATCAACTATGGCGTGCGTGAATTTGGCATGGCCGCAGTGATGAACGGCATTGCCCTGCACGGTGGCTACATTCCTTATGGCGGCACGTTCCTCACATTCAGTGATTACAGCCGCAACGCCATTCGCATGGCGGCATTGATGAAGCGCCGCGTGGTGCATGTATTCACGCACGACTCCATTGGTTTGGGCGAAGACGGCCCAACGCACCAATCTATCGAACACGCAGCCAGCTTGCGTCTGATTCCTAACCTGGATGTGTGGCGTCCTGCTGATACTGCTGAAACCGCGATTGCATGGGCAGAAGCGCTGCTGCAAAAAGACCGTCCAACGGCCTTGCTGCTCTCGCGTCAAGCGGTTCCTTACGCAGCCAAGAAAGACATTGAAGACATCAAACGTGGTGCCTATGTCTTGTCTGAGCCCGCTGATATCGGTTTCAAACAAGCTGCCCAAGCAGTCATTTTGGCCACCGGTACAGAAGTGGCACTGGCCATTGAGGCGCAAAAGCTGCTGGCTGAACGCAAGATCGCCGTACGTGTGGTTTCCGTGCCAAGCACCAATGCATTTGATCGGCAAGACACCAAGTACAAGAGCAAGGTCCTGCCAGAGAATCTGCCTCGTGTGGCAGTGGAAGCAGGCGTGACCGATTTCTGGTGGAAATATGGTTGCTCTGCCGTGGTTGGTATTGACCGTTATGGCGAGTCTGCTCCCGCTGGTGATTTGTTCAAATACTTTGGCTTTACGGCAGAGAACATCGCCAACACTGTGCAAGTAGCCTTGCAGAAACGCCGTTAATCAGTCTGCGGCGTCAAATGCAACAAGGGCCTCCCCATATGGAGGCCCTTGTTGCGTTTGAAATGCTATTGCTGCGTACGGCAGCGCTTTGGTTCAATATAAAACTAGCATGCTGTGCGATGTTGGTTGGGCCGTGCGGATGATTCTGCTTTACTTTTTGGGCTCCAACCCGAAGGAAACGGTCCCAAAAAAACGTATTGCGGCGTTGCCTTTTTTGAGTCTTGAGCGATTGATGGGATATCTTCAACGCATTAATCCCTCAAGCCCAGCAGCAAGATCGAGCTAGCGTACGGCTGCTTAGCAATAGGCAGGCCCTAGCGAAGCGGGACAGTAACAGGACCACCGCCTTGCAGATAAAGCGCAGGCATGGACGTTGATGCGTTTTTGTATTGTTGGAGCGGGTGACGAGAATCGAACTCGCGTATCGAGCTTGGGAAGCTAGCGTTCTACCATTGAACTACACCCGCATAAGGTGCGCTGTTACTCAGTTGTAGCAGGGCGCTACGCAACAGGTGGGCGCAATTATATGCGTGTTGTGGCATTTCGGTGGGCATATTGCAGGCGATCGATAGATCCGTTGGTAGCAAAAATCTATAATCAGCGGTTTCGCCTTGGGCAAATGGGCGGTCTTTATGGGCTGCTGAGTGCTTTGGCGCGCACCATCTCGCGGTTGAGATGAGAGCAGAACTGATTTTGTTATGACCACACCACGCTTTACCGTTGCAGAAATTCGCCAGTCCTTTCTGGACTTTTTCGCCGAGCGCGGCCACGCCATTGTGCCTTCCAGTTCACTGGTGCCGGGCAATGACCCGACGCTGATGTTCACCAACTCCGGCATGGTGCAATTTAAGGATGTATTCCTTGGCACCGACAAGCGCCCATACAACCGCGCCACTTCTGTACAAGCGTGCTTGCGCGCAGGTGGCAAACACAATGATTTGGAAAACGTAGGCTACACCGCACGCCACCACACGTTTTTTGAAATGCTGGGCAACTGGTCGTTTGGCGATTACTTCAAGAAAGAATCCATTCAGTGGGGGTGGGAACTGCTTACCAAGGTGTATGGCCTGCCTGCCGAAAAGCTGCTGGCCACCGTCTACCATGAGGACGATGAAGCCTACGACATCTGGAATAAGGTCATCGGTCTGCCGCCTGAGCGCATCATCCGTATTGGTGACAACAAAGGCGGCAAGTACAAGAGCGACAACTTCTGGATGATGGCCGATACAGGTCCATGTGGTCCGTGCTCAGAAATCTTCTACGACCATGGAGCGCACATTCCTGGTGGCCCTCCTGGCAGCCCTGACGAAGATGGTGATCGCTTCATTGAAATCTGGAACCACGTGTTCATGCAGTTCGACATGAAGGAAGACGGTTCTGTGGTGCCACTGCCGGCCCCTTGTGTGGATACGGGCATGGGCTTGGAGCGCTTGGCCGCCATCTTGCAACACGTGCACAGCAACTACGAGATCGACCTGTTCGAGGCGTTGATCAAAGCCGCAGGTCGCGAAACCAACACCGCTGATTTGAGCAACCCATCGCTCAAGGTGATTGCCGACCATATTCGCGCGACCTCGTTCCTGATTACCGATGGCGTGATTCCATCGAACGAAGGCCGCGGGTATGTGGAGCGCCGCATCGTGCGCCGCGCGATTCGCCACGGCTACAAGCTCGGCCAGAAAACACCGTTTTTCTACAAGCTGGTGCCGGATTTGGTTGCGCAAATGGGCGATGCTTACCCCAAGCTGAAAGAGCAGCAAGAACATATTGCCAATACGCTGCGCCAAGAGGAAGAGCGTTTCTTCGAAACCTTGGCCAATGGCATGGACATTTTGGATAACGCGCTTGCGGGTGGCAAAACCACTTTGGCAGGCGATGTGGCCTTCAAATTGCACGATACCTACGGCTTCCCACTGGATTTGACGCAAGACGTGGCACGTGAGCGTGATGTGACGGTGGATGTGGCCGGTTTCGATGCCGCCATGAACCATCAGAAAGAACAAGCCCGCGCAGCCGGTAAATTCAAGATGGAAAAGGCGCTGGAATACACAGGTACCAGCACAACCTTTACCGGCTACGACAGCCTGCAAGAAAGCGCCAAAGTGTTGGCCCTGTATGCCAATGGCGTTGCTGTGAATGAGCTCAAAGAAGGCCAGAGCGGCGTGGTGGTGATTGATATCACCCCGTTCTATGCAGAGTCTGGCGGCCAGGTTGGCGACCGTGGTTATGTGCGTGCCAATGGCGCTTTGTTCCGTGTGGAAGATACACAAAAAATCAAAGCCGATGTGTTTGGCCAACATGGCGTGCTCGAAGCTGGCAGCCTGAAGGTGGGCGATAACGTCGTGGCTGAAGTGGATGAAGCCTTGCGCGCAGCCACCACACGCAACCACAGCGTGACCCACTTGATGCACAAGGCCTTGAAGGAAACTTTGGGTGAGCACGTGCAGCAAAAAGGTTCGCTGGTTGATGAAGACAAGACCCGTTTTGACTTTGTGCAAAACGCACCAGTGACCGACGAGCAAGTGCGCCAGATTGAGCAACTGGTGAACGCAGAAATTCTTGCCGATGGCGCCACCGAAATCCGCGTGATGGACATTGAAGCTGCCAAAGAAACCGGCGCCATGATGTTGTTTGGCGAGAAGTACGGTGAAACGGTGCGTGTGGTCGATATTGGCAACAGCCGTGAGCTTTGCGGCGGTACACACGTTAAACGCGCAGGCGAGATTGGTTTCTTTAAATTGGTCGCGGAAAGTGGTGTCGCTGCAGGCGTGCGCCGGGTGGAGGCGATTACGGGCCAGAAAGCGCTGGACTATGTGCAGCAGCTCGAAGCTACCGTGAACCAAGCCGCACGCACGTTGAAAGCCCCTGTGGCTGAGCTGCAAGCTCGCTTGGAAGCGCAGCTGGAACATGCCAAAGCGCTGGAAAAAGAAATCGCCGCACTGAAAGGCAAACTGGCCTCTAGCCAAGGCGATGAACTGCTCAGTCAAGCTGCAGACGTGAAGGGCATCAAAGTGCTGGCTGCAAAGTTAGAAGGGGCTGATGCGAAAACCCTGCGTGATGCGATGGACAAGCTCAAAGACAAGCTAGGCCATGCCGCTATTGTGTTGGCTGCGGTGGACGGCGACAAAGTGCAATTGGCCGCAGGCGTGACCAAAGACCTGATTGGTAAAGTCAAAGCCGGTGAGTTGGTCAATTTTGTGGCGCAGCAAGTGGGCGGCAAAGGCGGCGGCAAGCCTGATATGGCGATGGCTGGCGGCACCGATGCGGCCGCTTTGCCGCAGGCGCTGGAATCGGTGCAGGCCTGGGTAGCAGAGCGCGCTTGATCGTTTTGCCATACCTATGAACTAAAAAAACGGCCTCGTGATGTGGCCGTTTTTTTTGTGTGTACCTTCGTTCATCTGCACACTGTGCAGGCAGCAAACATTTTACAAACGTGTTTTATTTTTCCAGCGTGATCGCTTTGGCTGTGTACACGTTGGTGCCTGAGCGGTCAAATTCCACGCTGACCTTTTGGCCTTGTTTTAAGTTTGCAAATGAAGCAAGTGCTTCGTTGTAAGTGGTCTCAGCCGTAGTTTGGAAGGTGATGCCTGCCACCACCAAAGTTTTGTTGCTTTGGTTGGCTACGTCCACTTTGCCCTTAAGGGTTTCGGCAAAGACGCTGGGAGTGGCGCATGCTGTCAAGGCGACGCTGGCCAAAGCGGCCAGTTGCATTTTGGAGAGGAGTTTGGTCATGGTGCTGTCTTTCTCTGGTGCGTCGTGCACAAGCAGTACAAATCGGTTCAATTGGCGCTGATGGCGGTGACGAGGTAACGTGTGCCATCGCGGTTGAATTCAATGGTGATGCGGTCGCCTTGCTTGAGTGTATCCAAGCCAGCAATGCCATTGAAGGTGGTGCTACCGGTAGCTTGGAACGTGATGCCATTGAGCTGCACAGTGTTGGCGGCGCTGTTGACGGCATCGACACGGCCTTTCATGGTTTCGGCAAAGGCGCTGCCCGCGATGGCTACCGCCGAGGCCAACGCAGCGATGCGGATTTTCTGCATGGTGGAGGTGGTCATGGTGTGGTGTCCTTTCGGGGAATGGAAGTAGTCCCAGTGACAGGAAATTGTAGCGGCTCCATGCGCAGCGCATATGAAGCTGCCTGCGTCCCTTGCGTCTATAACGTAAAGCTGCGCATGGGGTTGACCATTGGTTGTTGTGGTGAGCCGGCTGCGTTACTCTTGGGCATCTGGGTAACGCACTTCGAGGTAGTTGGCGATCCATTCATGCAAGGGCGTGAGCATGTGTGTGGCCAAGGCTTCAAATTGGCCGCTGGCAAGAACTTCGTCAAATGCGGGCCATAAGCGAGACATATAAGGATTACGCTGGGCCTGGCCTGCAAAGTGCCCGCCGTCGTATGTTTGGCGGGCGGCTTGCAAGGCTTTGAAGGAGGTCTCCTCATCATCAGCCAGCACGGTCTGCCCGTTTGCTTCTGTGGATGAAGCCATCGTATTCCACCAACTTAGCGCAGTAGTGAAATCAAATGGCAATGGTTGTGTGATGGCCTGATTGGCTAGCGCAACAATGTCTGTCAGCCATTGCTGCGCCAGTGCGGGCGGCAGTGGCACGATGTCTACAACCGCATCTAAGGCCACGATGCGTGTTGGTTGCAGATGCGCATGCGCTGGGGCGCTGTGGTGGCTGCTGGCGTTGCCTACATCATGTGCGGACAGCAAGACGGCTTGTAACCACGGCACCAGTAAGCTGCGCACTTTCAGGGGACCACGTGCCTTTTGCAGAATGTTGTGCGGGTGTACGTTGAAGTAAATGCCTGAAGCGATCACTTGGGTGACCCTATCTGCTGAGGGCATGTAGCGCATAGGTGATGCCCAGTCTTCTACCAATGGGGCGCTGGTATGCGGCCATTGCAGGGGCGTGCGCTGCGCTAACAACTGAGGCCACGCTTGGAGGGTACTTTGCCATTCTTTCAGAAGGAAGGCGCATTCCTCTTGCCATTGGGTTTGCCATTGTTGCGCCAGCCCGCCTAGTGGCAAGTTGCCACTGCGTTGCAGGCGTTTGAAGTAGCTGCTGGTGATGTTGTGCAGATGCTCCGCAGATGCCTCTGGCTGCATGTGGGGGGCCAGTGTGTCAGTCAAGCCTTCAAAGATTTGCCAACGCTGTAAGCCATCTATCACCAATGGCTCTCGGTCGTCGAGCATTTCTGGCAATGGGTTAAAGCGGGTTTGCAGCCGCGTTGTAAACCATTTTTGAACCGGATTGCGCCACACTTCTGCTAATTCGCTTACGGTCCAGATGCGTGGGGTGTCGTCGGTTTGCCTTGCAGTGGTGGGTGGATTGTCTTGTGTAGCTGCGAGCGTGCTGCCTGCAGGTTTGGGGCGCCATTCTTCTGCCCAAGTATGCAATGGTGAGGTTGCTGTTGGTTCTGTGAAGTAGCGAATATTGAAGGGCTGCAACGGGTGTTCTGTGGTGCGCTCCTCCACCAACGCAGGGTTCCAGCGTTGGCTGAGATAGTCGCGCAACTGAGCCACCAAAAGAGAGGGTGGTCGTTCGGTGTTATCGCGTACGCTGCGGCCAACCCAACTGATGAGCAGTTGCTCGCGGGCCGAGAGCAGGGCTTCCAGCATGAGTTGTCGATCATCTTGGGCGCGGCTACGATCACCAGCGCGCAAAAGGCCGGGCAGGCGCATCAAATCCATTTCGTTCGGGGTGGCGCGGCGTGGGTAAACGCCCTCATTCATTCCCAGCAAGCACACGATTCGAAATGGAATGGCACGCATCGGCAATAAAGTGCAGAACGTCACTCCACCCGCATGAAAGCGTTGCTGACTTTGTGGGGCCTGCAGGTTGCTGAGCCATGCATGGCGAGCAACGGACAAGGGCACAGTGGCAGCATAGTTGGCTTGTTCGGTCGCATCCAGCCAGTGTTGCAGTGCAGCGTCGAGCAATTTCAAGGCAGCTTGGTCTGCGTCATCCACGGGTTTGAAGAATGCTGCCAACATGGCGCGCCAGCGTGCTGCCCATTCGATGGGGGTGGCGGGTTGGCTCAGTGTGTCCTGCCAATGCTGCAACTGACCAACGAGGTAAGCCAGTGCGCCGACATAGGCGGCAGCCAAACCGCCTACCTCTTCGTAAGGTTCGGTTTCGTTCCAGGGCGCATCGCTGGCAAACGCCAAGAGCATGCGCTGCAAACCGAACCAGGCAGTGTTTTGTGCGCCCATGGCGTGGATGCCCAATTGTTCGCGGTGCGCGGCATCAACGCCCCAGCGGATGCCGCTGCCTTGCATCCAGGCATGCAATTGGGCTACACCGTCTTCGTCGAGCCCTATGCGGGCAGCTACCGAGGGGACGCGCAGCAAATCAGCCAACTGCGCCAGGCTTGCGCGCTGCTCAGGTAAGTGGGCCAGCCAATCCATGGCTTGTACCAAGGTGCTGCTGCTTTGCGCATCCAAGTCGGCGATGTCGAAAGGGATGTGGCGACTGTCTTGCGGGCCGTATTGGCCAAAAATGGCTTCAATCAGCGGGGCATATTGGTGAATGTCAGGAACCATCACCACGACTTCACGCGGAGTAACGGGGGGGCTGGCGTGAGGTGCCTCGGTCGTTTGGCTAGGGCGCATCAAATCCAGCAGATGGTCGTGCAGGGCTTCGACTTCACGCACCGGGCTGTGGGTACATTGAAAGCAAATGCTGCGGTCTTCGCTGGGAATGTGCGTGCTGATTGGCTCACTGAGCGGGGTGAGTTCGCGAATGTGTTGTTGAACCTGTTGCAACAGGTTCGGTTGTGGCGTTTGCACATCGAAGAAGTCTACGCGGCGCAATTCTGCGTGTGTGGCCACATGCTCTTCATAGTGCTCCAGCAGGCGAATGAAGTCGCGCACTTGCCTGCCCCACATGGACAGCAGTGGGTTGGCATGGGCGTGCATGGAATGCAGAGGGGTATTGGCGATGGTTTCTGCGTGGTTTTTGCGCCCTTGTTGTGCCTGGCGATGTTGTTGTTTGCGCATGCGGGCAAACAGCTCTCGGCCATCCAGCGCGTCGCTCCAATATTCCTGGCAAGGGTTGGGAATGGCCAGTAACACTTGGCTGTGGTGCGCCATGTGCGAGAGCAGTTCCAGAATGGGCAGCGCGACATGCGACATGCCGAACAAACACACCCGTCTGGGCAGTGCCGCGACAGGTTGGCCTTGCTGGAGTGCTTGTAAGGCGCGTAGATGCAATTGGGGGCGAATCGCGCTGGCTTGTGCAGGGCTCTGGCTTGCTAACAGCAGGCGCCAAAGGGTAGGTTGCCAGAGGGCCTCTGCAGGCAGGGGCTGGTGCTCACCTTGGTTCGGCTGACTGAGTTGGTGTGGGCTGAATCTGGCCAATACATCGTGGCCTTGCGCCCAGTCTTGCAGCCAATCGGGACGGTAGACTTGGTATTGGTCTAACAGATCGGCGATACGCAAAGCCAGTTGGTAGGTGCTTTCAGACCTCTGGCCGTTTTGTTGCGCGACCACGTTGCTGGACCCCACGATGTGTAGCAGGGGTTGCCATACAGGAAGTGTGTGGCTGTCGCTGGCGAAAATCTCTGGCAGCAAGCGCATCAGTTGCCATAGCATTTCCTGCTTGTCCAGCGGGGTCTGGAAGGGCACTTGGTCGGCACCTAGAATCTGGCGGTACATGCGCCAGGCAAAACGCCCCGGCAATTCAACTTGAATGGACGCACTGATGCCGAGTTCTTGTGCCAGCACCATTTTTAGCCATTCGGCCATGCCGTTGCTTTGTACGAGAAACACCTCTTGCTCCAGCACTTGCAGTGGATGTTGTTGGGTCCAGTGCGCTAGGGCTTGCGCTAGCTTTTCTGTACGGTTGCTGTGCAGGGCCAGCAGCCCCGGGGCAATAGAAGACGTTTGTAGCATGAGCGAGCGTGGCGGGAATTTCAAGCAAAGAGACGGCAATAAGAAAAGGCCATGTGCGTGGATTGTGCCCGTGGTTTGCGCCATTGTGTGGCTATTGTCTGACCTGATACAGACGATGTTTTGTACGATACGGGCCCTTCACGACCGATGGAGAATGAACAATGAAGAGAAATTTTTGCGCTGCACTGGCTATCGCAAGCATGCTCGTGTTGCCGGTGTTTGCCGCCCATGCAGACGAGGCGAAGGCACAGGACCATGCCGCACATGTGCCTGTGCCAGCAGCCAATACCGCGCGTAGTGCTTACGACCAATCAATGGTGCGCATGCACGACGACATGATGCGTGGCATTGCCCATGACGATGCGGATGTGGCGTTTGCCGCAGGCATGTTGGCCCACCATGTGGGCGCAGTAGAGATGGCTCGCATTGAGCTGCAATACGGAAAAGATGCCATTTTGCGCAAGCTAGCTGAAGAGGTTATTCGTGCGCAAGAGGCGGAGATCGCGCTGCTCACTTCCTGGCTTCATGAAAAAGGGTTGTCTGCAGATGGCAGTGCGCTGCATAAAGCGGCTGATGCACATGCAGGCCACTGATGCATGAGTAGCGCGCCATGCCTGTGAACGAATACCCTTGTGGTGACGCCGTGCATGCGCACCAACACATGCGCTGGCAGGCCATGTCGGCGGCCGATTTGGAGAAGGTAATGGTGCTGGAGCAAGCCAGCCACAGCCACCCCTGGAGCCAAGGCAATTTTCGCGACAGTTTGCAAACGCCTGGTTTTTATTTACCCATGCTGCTTAAAGATCAGCGGTTATTGGGTTATTTGGTCGCGATGGCTGGTTTCGAAGAGGCGCATTTGCTCAATATCACGGTGGATCCACTCCTGCGAGGCAAGGGCTTTGGGCAATGTCTGATGCAGGTGCTCGATGTATGGGCTGTGCAGCACGGGGCACAGCAGATTTGGCTGGAAGTTCGTCAAAGCAATACCAATGCCCAAGGGCTTTATCGCAAGATGGGCTATGAACAAGTGGCCATTCGTAAAGACTATTACCCCTTGAATGCACAACAGAAAGAACATGCGGTGGTGATGCGAAAGGTGTTGCAGGCGCAAGCACTGTGATGCGCAGTTGGCCACGGTGTTTTCGCGCATCGGTGCGCGGGTGGTGTCAACACGTTCCAATGCCCGCCCCGGATTGAATGGCCATGCTTTTACAATGATGCTGGCAGTGCGTTCTGGCACTGCTTGTTCTCAGAACGTAAACACGTTCTTCACTGTCCTCCTCTTATCATCTTTGCCCAATGCAGACGTTGTCGCAGTCAATGGATTCCAGACGCCTTGCCATGCTTAAAGCCATGGGGGTGGAGTTGTGGTGGGCTAAAGCGCCTCCAGTCATCGCAGAAAAGGGCTTTGTTGCACCACAACAGATGTTGGCAGAACAGAATCTGCGCGTGCAAGCGATACACCCGGCGGTGGCGCCTACACAACCGCTTGCAGAAAGCGCTGCGTCAAAGGCGCAGCCACCAGTGGCACAGCCAGCGCAAGAGCACACCCAGCCAGCACGCGAGGCCAAACTTCGCAATGCCGTGCCTGAGGTGGTGTTGGGCCAGGCACGGTCAGCGGCAACCTCCATGGTGTGGACTGCGCCTGCGCGTTGGAATGCGCAAGCAGAAAAGACTGATACACCAGGTGTATTGCTGCTGGTTGATGATTTGCTGGTGCTGGGCGATACCGAGCCTGCTGCGCGGCAGTTGTTGGAAAACATGGTACGGGCCATGGGGCTCTCGCAGAGCAGCTCCGTATGGGTGAGCTGGGCACAAAAACAGGCCGCAACGGAAGACGTAGCGTCTAATGCAACACCGCCTTTGACACCGCAAGCGATGTTGATTTCTGGCGCTTTTCGGGTGGTGCTGGCCATGGGGCGGGACGCAGCCCAACATTGCTTGAATCAAACGCAGCCTCTGGGTGCCTTGCGACAAGAGGTCCATTCTGTGCATGGTGTGCCTACCGTAGTGACCTATAGCCCTGCTTATTTGCTGCGTGCTACGCATGCCAAGCGACAGGCTTGGGCAGATTTGCAGCGTGTGATGGTGTTGTTGGCCTCTCCTGTGTAAGTATTTCGCAACGGTTTTAATCAGTCGGCATGTATTGGGTGGTTGTGTTCTTAATGGCAGGTGATAGCGCTGTGATTGAGGAATAAAAGACAGCTTTTGTTTCCTTGCCACTGATGCATAGGGATGTTGCCCGCAGCTTGAGCAATCCAGTGCGATAATCCGCCCCTATTGCTGTGGCGTTGTGGTTGTTGCAGCGATAGTGAGCAGCAGCTTGGTGCTGTGTTCTAATTTTTATTGAAAGTCCTACCCAGTGGAAGCCATTCCGAGTTGGTAGCTTTCAGGCCTTGGCGAGCTCCCTGAAAGAGCGGTGTGGCTGAGGGCTGAAAGCACCCCCATTCCCCGCTTTTATCACCTTGCGCACAATTGAAGGGAGCATGTCGCATGCTGAACGTGTTCATTCTGGTCAACGGCCGCCTTGTACAAAAAGACATCGAAACGTTGCACGATCTGGCCCAGGTTCAGCCTGTCTGGGTTGATATGGAGTCGCCCACAGAAGAAGAAAAATTCTGGGTCAAGCAGCATTTTTCCTTATTGATTCCAGACGATGCGGTGGATGATGACATTGAGGAGTCTGCGCGTTTTTACGAGGAAGACAATGGCGAGCTGCACATTCGCAGCGACTTTTTGATTGATGATGAAAAACCGCGCTATGTGCGCGTGGCTTTCATCATGAATTTGCAGAACCCCAATTTGCGCAGCCACAACGTGTTGTTCTCGATTCGTGAAGACGATGTGCCTGTGTTTCGTCTGTTCCGTTTGCGTGCGCGGCGCATTCCTGGCTTGATTGAAGATTGCAAAGAAGTGCTGCTCAATCTGTTTGATACAGATGCAGAGTATTCGGCTGACTCGCTGGAATGGATTTATGACGAGCTTGATTCAGCGAGCCAAGGGATTTTGTCTGGCGTTCTCAGTGATGAGCAGGCCAGCGAAGTTTTGGGTAGCATTGCCCGCTATGAGGATTTGAACGGCAAAATCCGCCGCAACATGATGGATACGCGTCGCGCTGTCAGCTTCTTGATGCGCAGCAAAATCTTGAGTGCTGAACAGTTTGAAGATGCCCGGCAAATTTTGCGTGACATTGAGTCCCTTGACAGCCACACCGCATTCTTGTTCGACAAGATCAACTTCTTGATGGATGCCACGGTCGGTTTCATCAACATCAACCAGAGCAAGATCATCAAGTTGTTCTCGGTGGCCAGTGTGGCGTTGCTGCCTCCCACTTTGATTGCCAGCGTCTATGGGATGAACTTCCAGTTCATGCCTGAGTTGAGCTGGAAATACGGCTACCCTTTTGCAATTGCCATGATGGTAGCCAGCGCCTTGATCCCGATGATGTATTTCCGCAGCAAGGGGTGGTTGAAGTAAACGCGCTGCTGGCGCGCTTGTCTGTTGGTTCTTGGGTGAATCGTTTGGCTGGTGCCGCTCCTGTGCCCAGAAACTACCGTGCCATCCTTCATAGGCAGGAGGATGTCGCTATCATGGCGGCCCTTGCTCCCTAGTCTCTCTTTCAAGGCGTTGCCCGTATGTCAGTTGGTCTCAATCTTGCGCAAACACAAGCCGTTCACCATATCAGCGGCCCTTCGTTGGTGTTGGCAGGTGCAGGGTCGGGCAAGACGCGGGTGATCACCCAGAAGATCGCCCATTTGATTGAAAAAGGCCTGCAGCCAGGGCGTATCGCAGCCATTACGTTTACCAACAAGGCTGCTGCTGAAATGCGTGAGCGTGCCAAAAGCCTGATTGGGGGCAAGGCCGTCAAGGAAGTCATTATTTGTACTTTCCACTCGTTGGGAGTGCGCATGGTGCGTGAAGATGGCCAGGTGCTTGGGCTGAAAGAAAAATTCAGTATCTTGGACAGCGACGATGTGCTATCCATCATCAAAGAATGTGGCGGCACCACCGATAGTGCATTGGCACGGCAATGGCAGTGGACGATCAGCCGTTGGAAGAATGAAGGCTTGAGCGCAGACGATGCATTGAAAGTCGCCCAAGGGGATGTGGAGAAGGTTGCAGCTTTGGTGATGGCGCGCTACGAAGAGCGGTTGACGGCTTACCAAAGTGTGGATTTTGACGATTTGGTAGGTCTGCCGTTGCAGTTGTTGCGCCACCATGATGAGGTCCGTGAGAAGTGGCAAACCCGCTTGGGACATGTGCTGGTGGACGAGTACCAAGACACCAATGCCACGCAGTATGAATTGCTCAAACTGCTGGTGGGCGAGCGTGGCCATTTCACTGCAGTGGGGGACGATGACCAGTCCATCTATGGATGGCGCGGCGCCACTTTGGACAATCTGAAGAAGCTGCCGGTCGATTTTCCGCAGTTGCGCATTATCAAGCTTGAACAGAATTACCGTTCCACCAGCGCGATTTTGCGTGCAGCCAACAATGTGATTGGCCCCAATCCCAAACTGTTTCCCAAAACGCTGTATTCCGAGTTGGGGGAGGGCGAGCCAGTGCGTATCTTGGATTGCGATTCTGAGGACCACGAAGCTGAGCGGGTTGTGGCACGGTTGATGTCTTTGCGTGCAGGCAATCCGATGCCAGAGTGGCGTGACTTTGCCATTCTCTACCGTGCTAACCACCAAGCCAAACCGTTGGAAAAAGCGCTGCGCAAGGCGCAAATTCCGTACAAAGTCTCGGGTGGAACCAGTTTTTTTGATCGCTCTGAAATCAAGGATTTGTGTGCCTGGTTTCGTTTGTGGAGCAATGAAGACGATGACCCGGCATTCTTGCGTGCTGTGGCTGCACCGCGCAGAGGAATTGGTCACCAAACCCTGGCACAGCTGGGCGATTTTTCTGGGCAGATGAAAACCAGCCTGTTTGCAGCGCTGTTCAGCCCCATGTTGCCCACGCGTCTGAATGCCAGGGCTTTGGGCGGCCTTAATGAGTTTGGCCGTTTGCTTAACGATTTGCAGTACCGGGCCAGCCACGCGATTGGTCGCGAAGCAGCGCGTCAGTTTCTGACGGATTGGTTGGAAGAAATTAACTTCGAGAATTACCTTCTCGATAACTCTGATTCGCCCACGATTGCGTCCTCGCGTTGGGGCAACGTGCTGGAGTTTTGCGACTGGATGGCCCAGCGTGCGGGTGGCGATGTAGACCCTTCGGAAGGGGCGGGGGGAATCGCCACTGAGGCCAAAAGCCTGCTTGAAGTGGCACAAACCATTGCATTGCTGTCCACCTTGACCGAGCGGGAGAAAGACCAGAACGTAGTGACGCTGTCGACCTTACATGCCTCCAAAGGGTTGGAGTGGCCGCATGTGGTGCTGGCTGGCGTGAACGAGGGCATATTGCCATTCCAGCAGGGTGAAGAGACGCCAGTGGATTCCAGCCGTGTTGAGGAAGAGCGCCGTTTGATGTATGTGGGCATTACACGGGCGCAGCGCACGCTCGCAGTGAGTTGGGCCCGCAGGCGTAAAAAAGGCCGTGATTGGGTTGCAGGCAAGCCCAGCCGTTTTATTGGTGAAATGAATCTGGCTGCAGAAACGGCGCGAGAAGATCCTCGGGCAAAGTTACGTGCTTTGCGAGAAGAGTTTGCGAAAAAAGCGGCTCAAAGCGAACAACAAAACGTGCCTTGATGCGCGTTTGGCACGGCACCTTGCTGCGGTGCCGTAATCGTATCTCTTGGCGCAATTCCTGCGCCTTGCCCCTCTATTTTTCGGTATGCGGTCTGGATGGCAGAGGAATATCCAGGCGATAGTCTACAGAGCGTTTCTTTTTGCTTTGGCGCATCGTGCGTGTATCACTGAGCCAATGGATGTCGCAAATATCGATTTGGTGCTTTTCTTTGGCGTGCTCGATCAAGAATTCTTCGACTTGAATCTGGGGCTCTTCATTCAAGGACAGTGAAGGGTCTAAGCGAATCATGACCGAGACGGTATCAACTTGGTTGTTCACCGGGTTGATCCATACCTTGTATTGGTTGGTCATGGCTCCGGCGCGCACCATGGCTTCAGCCAATAAACTGCGAACTTGGGCTTTACAGGTTTGCCAGCGGTCATTGGTCAGCGTGCTGTCTTGGCCCTGTGGGGGAACGACGCTGCCATCATGGTCAATGAAGGCCACAGGTTTGGCTGTGTTGCTGGAGCGTTGCAGCAATGATCGCAGGGCACTGGTAATGGTCGCTTTCCACGGCATAGGATTGAACGGAATCAGTAGATTGTCATGGAAGCCGCGTGCAGGTGCTAGCGCGGGCGAATGTGGCAGTCAGCTTGGGTGAGCAGTGAAGATCGCATGCAAAGTCGTAGACCACGCACTTTGATTGGCTTGGGGGGCAGAATAATCTGTCTATCTACCCGGCGGTTTGGCTTGAATGCGCAGGCTTGATTCGATAAACGATGATTGTGAAAGAACATGAACGAGAACGGCTCGAATTCTCACATGTTTACAAAGAACTGTATAGGCCTCTGTAGCGCCAGGTGGACTATTCTTGCGCCTTATTTTTCATAAGCTTCCGAATGATTTCTAAGGAGAAGCCTCGACTGGTCATGAAGCGGATTTGTTTGGCCTGTCTTTTTTGCTTTTCTTGCCACTCCAGCGGTTCATCGGTGAGGTGCCCGAACTTTGATTCCCACAGGTCCTGAGCGCGCTGCCATTCACTCTCTTGTAAGGGGGCAATTGTTGCGTCAACCAGTTCTTTGCTGACGCCTTTTGCTATAAGCGCTTGTTGAATACGAGCGGTGCCGAGTCGGGCTGATTTTTGCCTGGCCATGGATTCCGCAGCACGCGCATCACTGAGAAAACCTTTGGATTGCATGGCATCTAGCACTTGCTCCAGTGCTTCAGGGGACTCGGCCCACACGCGAAGCTTGCGCTGAAGCTCCACTCTTGTGTATTCCCTGCGTGAGAGCGTGCGCAGCGCACGTGCTGCCAGTGAGGGCTCTTTGCGGGGATTAGGGGTGTTTGCTTTGGGTGGTAGCGCGGTATTTTCTGAGATTGATGCTTGCAGAGTCGGACTTTCCTCAGGTTGATGGTCATTGAGGAAATCTGACAGGGGAATGGGCCCACCTGGGGCCCATGTTTTAGGCGTGCGCACCATTACTCATCCAACAAAACGCCGTCTTCGTCGACGCCGTCAGGCAGTTCGGTGATCGCTGTGGCGACGACGCCTAGATTTTCACGAACCTTGTTCTCAATTTCGCGCGCCAACTCTGGATTCTCCTTGAGAAATTCCTTGGCGTTATCACGGCCTTGTCCAATTTTTTCACCACCGTAGGAGTACCAGGCACCAGCCTTTTCCACGATGCGCCCTGCGACACCCATGTCGATGATTTCTCCCTCGCGCGAGATACCGCTGCCGAACATGATGTCGAACTGCGCTGTCTTGAAAGGAGGCGAGACTTTGTTTTTGACAACCTTGACTTTGGTTTCGTTGCCGATGACTTCGTCGCCTTTTTTGATAGAGCCTGTGCGACGGATGTCCAGTCGCACCGATGCATAGAACTTCAGCGCATTGCCGCCTGTGGTGGTTTCAGGGCTGCCAAACATCACACCAATCTTCATACGGATTTGGTTGATGAAGATGACCATGCAGTTGGTTTTCTTGATCGTGGCAGTCAATTTGCGCAAAGCCTGGCTCATCAAACGTGCTTGAAGGCCTGGCAAAGAGTCACCCATGTCGCCTTCAATTTCAGCCTTGGGGGTTAATGCCGCCACTGAGTCAATGACCACCAAATCAACTGCGCCTGAACGAACCAGGCTGTCCACCACTTCGAGTGCTTGTTCGCCCGTGTCGGGTTGGGAGATCAGCAGCTCTTTGACATCTACGCCGAGTTTGCCGGCATATTGCACATCGAGGGCATGCTCCGCATCAACGAATGCGCATGTGCCACCCAATTTTTGCATTTCAGCAATCACTTGCAATGTCAGTGTTGTTTTGCCTGAAGATTCTGGGCCATAGATTTCAACCACGCGTCCACGGGGCAGGCCGCCGACACCCAAGGCCACATCCAGCCCCAGAGAACCTGTCGAGACCACTTGAATGTCCTGAGCGACTTCGTCTTCACCCAAGCGCATGATGGTGCCTTTGCCAAATTGTTTTTCAATTTGTGCCAATGCTGCTTGCAAGGCTTTGGCTTTTTCGCTGTTGGCGACGGTTGCATTCATGGTCTTACTCCTTGTGATGGGCGATGAGGTGGCCATCGGGTCAATGGTTTTTGAGGTATTGGCCAGCAATGGGTGCTGGGCTATTTGCACTGCGATGGAGAGAAGTGTAATGCCTTATATTTTTTAAAAATATATTTTTATAGTCAGTTTGGTTGACTATATGGCGGGTTTCTATTTTCTTTTTTAAGATAGCGACCATGCAAGAACATCTGATTCCGGTTCCTTGGGAGGAACCTGCTGCAGTAAGTGGCGCAACCCCTGCTGACGATATTTGGCGTCAAACTCATCTCGGGCGACTGCTTGGCCATGCCATGCGTTGTTTTGATGAGCGTGTGCTGCACTTGATGGCGCATGACGTTGATGTCCCATTGGCGTTGTCGAATTTGGCTGCACGCAACAAAGTCACGGCGGCGCATATTCACATCACCAGGCACTTGTCATTGCGTGGCGATCGCCTTGTGACCTTGGCACATCGGGCGGGCATGAGCAAGCAGGCCATGGCTGATTTGGTGGGGCAATGTGAAGCGTGGGGACTGGTGCAACGAGAGCCAGATCCCTTGGATCGGCGTGCCATCCGGGTGGTATTTACCCAGGATGGCCTGTTGTGGCTTCAGGCGTTTAAGCGCTCTGTTGCGCAGGCAGAGTGGGAATTCCGCGAGGCGGTTGGTCAAGAGGTGGCCGTGGTTGTGCGCATTGGCCTAGAGAGCTACGCTGGAGGTGCTTGAGTTGACAAAGATATTTAAACGGCAGCGCCCAGCGTGTGCTCGTACAAAATGATGGCGCCCACTGCGATGAGCACAATGCCTCCGGCGATCTCGGCGCGCCTGCCAAACACATTGCCAAGCGCTTTGCCAGCCATGATGCCAATCGTGACCATGACAAAGGTGCATGCACCAATGACTAGTGCTGCAACGAGAATATTGACGTCCACAAACGCCAAGCCTACGCCCACTGCCATGGCATCAATGCTGGTGGCCAGACCGGTCAACGCGGTTGACCATAAAGAGCGTTCCTTCGCCACATCTTCGGTGGCTGTGTCGTTGTGTGTAAGGGCGCCATGAATGGCATGGATGCCCAAACCTACGAGTAAGGCAAAGGCGATCCAATGGTCGTAGCTGTCGATTTGTTCTGCGGCCAGCGACCCCAGAAGCCATCCGATAACGGGTGTAATGGCTTCTACGATGCCGAAGATGGCGCCAATCTTCAAGGCCTGAGTAAGCCCTGGGCGGTTGAGGCCGGCGCCTTTTGCAATGGCCGCAGCAAAGGCATCGGTCGACATAGCCAAACCGAGCATTAAAAGAGAGAGGGGATTCATGGGGCGATTTGTAGTCATGATCGGTCAAAACAGCGAGCCCACTGCAGCCGATCGCGCCTGCGGTGGGCTCACTGGTCTCGCCTGGCCGATCAAGGCTGCCATCGCCACAGTCTATGAGACCGAGTATGTTGACGATGACGCTCCATCTGATTGCGGGCGGTTTGGCGCGCTGTATGTCAGAAGGTGCTGGCTACTCCCCAAAGAAGAGGTGCGATTGTAAGAGTAATTTGCAGAACGGGCGCAACATATCGGCACGAAGGCTAGGGTTTTCTCGCACTGTTGCGCAGCATGTTTGCAGTGGGGTTTTGGGGCCTAAATGGCGGGGAGTCGGCAACAAAAAAGCCAGCGTTGTGCTGGCTTTTTTTGTTCGTTTCAGTGCAATGAAAGTCTCATTGCCTCTGCAACATGGATTACTTGAGTTTGACTTCTTTGTATTCCACGTGTTTACGTGCTTTAGGGTCAAATTTCATGAAAGACAGCTTGTCTGGAGTTGTCTTTTTGTTTTTGGATGTGGTGTAGAAGTGACCGGTACCAGCTGTAGATTCCAGCTTGATTTTGTCGCGACCGCCTTTGGATGCCATGGTATTTCTCCTTCAGTCAATTAGGCCTGGCCACGAGCGCGCAGGTCAGCCAGCACGGATTCGATGCCGTTTTTGTCGATCAAGCGCAGAGCAGCGCTAGAGACGCGCAGACGCACCCAACGGTTTTCGCTTTCAACCCAAAAGCGCTTGTACTGCAGGTTAGGCAGAAAGCGGCGTTTTGTTTTGTTGTTAGCGTGGGAGACGTTGTTCCCCACTTGCGGGCGCTTGCCCGTGACATCACATACGCGAGCCATGGTAGTTTCCTTTTATATGCGGCAAAGCCAATCGATTCATGCGTTTGCCTCACCTCGCCAGATTCAGGGTGGCGGTATCCCTTGTAGCAACACATACCAACGATCTCATTTGGCATAGCGACAGCTACATGCGGAAAAGCGCAAGATTATAGCGTAAAACAGAATTTGCGCAATATTTGTGCAGCACGCTTATGGCAAGCGGTAGGTTACGTCAGCACGCTCTCCGCGTTAGTGCGCTTGCTCCATAAAGTTGCGCAGCATGGCGTGGCCATGTTCAGTCAGGATGGATTCTGGATGGAATTGCACACCCTCTATGGCCAGTGTTTTGTGGCGCACCCCCATGATCTCGCCATCTTCTGTCCAGGCTGTGACTTCCAACTCTTCGGGCAGACTGCTGCGTTCAATAGAGAGTGAGTGGTAGCGATTGACGGTGAACTGCTTTGGAAGGTTGGCAAATACACCTTGTTGCGTGGTAGTGATGACACTGGTTTTGCCATGCATCAACTCTTGCGCACGAATGATGTTGCCACCAAACGCTGCGCCAATGCTTTGGTGCCCAAGGCACACACCCAAGATGGGCACTTTGCCAGCAAAATGGCGAATAGCCGCCACAGAAATTCCTGCTTGTGCAGGGGATGATGGGCCGGGTGAGATGACCAGCCGGTCAGGGGCCAAGGCTTCGACTTCTTCAATGCTGATTTCATCGTTGCGATGTACGGCTACTGTTGCACCCAGTTCGCCAAAATATTGGACGATGTTGTAGGTGAAACTGTCGTAGTTGTCGATCATCAAAATGTTCATGGCTTCAATTTCTTGGTGTGGTCAAACACAGCATGCAAGAGCTCCAACATAGGAAATGGGCTCATTGATAATGAATTGTAGGCCTGTCTGTGCATAGCCGGTTGGCACGCATGGTGCATGCGTGGCCGCAAATCATGAAAAAAGCCATAAGGCGACTACCTTATGGCTCACGTGTGGGCATGTTTGCCTGCACCAGTTGGCGCTGCAGTTTGCAAAGACGCTGATTAGAAGTTCAAGGCGCGCTTGTCGACAGCCAATGCCGCTTCTTTGGTCACTTCAGACAAAGTGGGGTGTGCATGGCAGATGCGTGCGATATCTTCGCTACTGGCTTTGAATGCCATGGCAACAGCCGCTTCTGCAATCAATTCGCTCGCTTGTGGGCCAACGATATGTACACCCAAAATTTCGTCTGTGGTGGCATCCGCGATCACTTTGACCAAACCAGTGGTATCGCCCAGCGCGCGCGCGCGGCCGTTGGCCAAGAATGGGAAGCTACCAGCCTTGTATTGCACGCCTTCGGCTTTGAGTTGCTGCTCAGTGCGACCCACCCAAGAAATTTCTGGGCTGGTGTAGATCACGTAAGGCACGAGTGCCAAGTCCACATGGCCATGTTGGCCAACGATGCGCTCTGCTACTGCAACGCCTTCTTCTTCGGCTTTGTGTGCCAGCATTGGGCCGCGCACCACATCGCCCACTGCCCAGATGCCTGGCACGTTGGTGCGGCAATCGGCATCGACCACTACGCCACCACGTTCATCCAATTGAACGCCCACGGCTTCTGGCTTGAGGCCATTGGTGTTTGCGGTACGGCCAATCGAGACGATCAGCTTGTCTGCCTTGAGTACCTGTTCCTCACCTTTGGCGTTGGTGTAGTTGATGGTTACGCTGGTTTTGGCGGTTTTCACTTCGCCTACTTTGGCACCCAATTCAATTTTTAAGCCTTGCTTGTCGAAGGCTTTCTTCGCTTCTTTGGCAACCGCTTCGTCAGCTGCTGGCAGGAATTTGTCCATGCCTTCGAGAATGGTGACGTCAGCACCCAGACGGCGCCAGACAGAGCCGAGCTCCAAGCCGATTACGCCAGAGCCAATGATGGCCAATTTTTTCGGTGCGTTGGCGATATCCAAAGCTCCATCGTTGGAGAGCACTACTTGCTCGTCAAACGGCAGGTTAGGCAATGGACGGGCATTGGAGCCAGTGGCGATGATGACTTGCTTGCCCACCAAGGTTTCAGGCTTATCGCCAGCAACGTCCACTTCAAAGCCGCCTTCAACGGCTTTGCTGAAAGAAGCCAGGCCGTTGAAGAAGGTGACTTTATTCTTTTTGAACAAGTACAAAATGCCTTCGTTGTTTTGCTTGACTACCTGGTCTTTGCGCTCGAGCATTTTTGCAATGTCAATGCTCAATTTGCCAGTGGAAATGCCGTGTTCGGCAAAGTGATGGCTAGCGTGTTCGAAATGCTCAGACGATTGCAGCAGGGCTTTGGATGGGATGCAGCCGACGTTGGTGCAAGTGCCTCCAGGGGCGGGTTTACCGTCTTTGGTTTTCCAGGCGTCAATGCAGGCCACGCTCAGGCCCAATTGGGCAGCGCGGATGGCGGCGATGTAGCCGCCAGGGCCCGCACCAATAACGACGAGGTCAAAATTCTTGCTCATAAAAAATCTCCAGAAGAAGGGCCATGCGTGTTGTGCTAAAGAGCCATGAACAAAGCGCGCCCGCAACCTGATGGCTGTGAGGCGCGCTTGGACTCAATCAGTCAAGTGCATGGAAAAAAGCCAATGCAGTGACTGTTTGATTACAGGTCAAACAACAGACGTGCTGGGTCTTCCAGCGCATCCTTCATGGCCACCAGTGCCAGCACGGCTTCGCGGCCGTCGATGATGCGGTGGTCGTAGGACATGGCCAGATAGTTCATTGGGCGAACCACGACTTGACCGTTTTCCACCACAGCGCGGTCTTTAGTGGCGTGCACGCCAAGAATAGCCGATTGTGGTGGGTTGATGATTGGGGTGGACATCATCGAGCCGAACACGCCACCGTTGGAGATGGAGAAGGTGCCGCCAGACATTTCTTCAATGCTCAGTTTGCCTTCTTTGGCTTTGGCACCGAATTCAGCAATTTTCTTCTCAATGTCGGCAAAGCTCAGTTGGTCGGCATCACGCAGGATCGGCACGACCAGACCGCGTGGTGAGCCCACAGCGATGCCGATATCGAAGTAGCCGTGGTAGATGATGTCGTTGCCATCTACCGAGGCGTTGACCACAGGGTATTGCTTCAGCGCATGCACGGCAGCCTTGACGAAGAAGCTCATGAAACCCAACTTGACGCCGTGTTGTTTCTCAAATTTTTCTTGGTATTTTTTGCGCAAAGCCATCACGGGGGCCATGTTCACTTCGTTGAACGTGGTCAGAATGGCGTTGGTGGCTTGCGATTGCAGCAGGCGCTCGGCAACGCGGGCACGCAGGCGTGTCATAGGAACGCGTTGCTCTGGGCGCTCGCCGGCAATGGCTTGCACTACAGGTGCGGCGGGCTTAGCTGCAGTAGGTGTTGCTGCCAGTGCATCGCCTTTGGTTACTCGGCCGTCTTTGCCTGAGCCCGCTACGTCTGCAGCGTTGATGTTCTTTTCAGCTAGGATTTTGGCTGCTGCTGGCATGGCGATGCCAGCTTTGCTGTTCGATGTAGGAGCTGCGGCTGCAACTGGAGCTGCAGCAGGCGCTGGCGCGACGGCTGCCGGGGCTGGCGCAGCAGCAGCTTGTGCTGCACTGTCGATTTTGGCGATGACTTGGCCCGAGACCACCGTAGCACCGTCAGCTTGCACGATTTCAGCCAGCACGCCAGCGGATGGTGCAGGCACTTCGAGCACGACTTTGTCGGTTTCAATTTCAATCAGGATTTCGTCGGCGGCAACGGCTTCACCGGCTTTTTTCTTCCATTGCAGCAAGGTTGCTTCGGCAACGGATTCAGACAGTTCTGGAACTTTGACTTCAAAGATGGCCATGGGGTGTCTCTCGATCTGTAAAGGGAAAATTGGGAAATAGGATACTCAATAACCGATTTTGACAGGCAAGGCCATCGGGGTTAGCCGCTGGCCTGCTAGTATCAGACGGTTATTTGGTCAGCACAAAACCTTTGAGTTTGGCAAAGGCGGCGGCAACCAGCGCTTTTTGCTGCTCTTGGTGCAGGTGGGCATAACCGACTGCAGGCGATGCAGAGGCTGCGCGACCTGCGTAGCCGAGCTTTTGACCATCGAGCATGTTTTCGTGGATGTAATGTTGCACGAAGAACCATGCGCCTTGGTTTTGTGGTTCGTCCTGGCACCAAACGATATCTTTGGCGTTCGGGTAGCGCTTGATTTCAGCAGCGAATGCTTTGTGCGGGAAGGGGTAGAGCTGTTCGACGCGGATGATGGCCACATCGTCACCGCCCAGTTCTTCGCGCTTTTTCACCAAGTCGTAGTACACCTTGCCGGAGCAGGCGATGATGCGTTTGACTTTGGCTGCATTGGCCACGATGGCGCTGTTTTGTTCGCCAATGACCGTGCGGAATGTGCCTTCGGTGAACTCAGAAATAGGCGAAGTGGCGTCTTTGTTGCGCAGCAGGGACTTCGGTGTGAAGATCACCAGCGGGATGCGCAATGGGCGCACCACTTGGCGACGCAACAGGTGGAAGATCTGGCTGGCCGTAGTGGGCTGAACCACCTGCATGTTGGTGTCAGCTGACAACTGCATGAAACGCTCAATACGGGCAGAGCTGTGCTCTGGACCTTGGCCTTCATAGCCGTGTGGGAGCATCATGGTTAAGCCGTTCAGGCGACCCCATTTCACTTCACCAGACGCAATGAATTGGTCAACCACGACTTGCGCGCCGTTCAAGAAGTCACCGAATTGGGCTTCCCAGATCACCAGGCTGTGCGGGTCGTTGGAGGCGTAGCCGTATTCAAAACCCAGCACTGCTTCTTCAGACAGGATTGAGTCGATCACGTAGTAGGGCGCTTGGTTCTCCGCAATGTTTTGCAGCGGAATGTACACGCCTTCGTTGTAGACCTCGCGCTTTTGATCGTGAATGACTGAGTGGCGGTGGCTGAATGTGCCGCGGCCACTGTCTTCACCGGAAAGGCGAATGGGGTAGCCACTGGCCACCAAGGAGGCGAAAGCCATGGATTCACCCATGCCCCAGTCCACCGGAATCTCGCCACGGCCCATTGCGGCGCGGTCTGAGTAAACCTTTTTGACCAACTGGTGTGGTGTCACATCTTCTGGCAATGTGGTCAGGCGATCAGCCAAGCGCTTCCACTCGGTCAGCGGGATGGCTGTGTCGGCTTCGTCAGTCCACTTGCGGTTCAGGTAAGGAGACCAGTCCACAGCGTATTGGCGCTTGAAGTTGGTCAGCACGGGGTCAACCGTGTGTTTGCCTTCTTCCATCGCGGAGCGATAGGCCTTGGCCATCTCATCTGGACCTTCGGCCTGCAATACGCCTTGCTGCACTAACTTATCAGCGTACAGTTTGCGTGTGCCTGGATGCTGGCTGATTTTTTTGTACATCAGCGGCTGTGTCAGCGCTGGTGTGTCTTGCTCGTTGTGGCCCAATTTGCGGAAGCAAATGATGTCGACCACCACATCGCGCCTGAAGGCCATGCGGTATTCAAGGGCCAACTGGGTGGCCAGCACTACGGCTTCTGGATCATCGGCGTTGACGTGCAGCACTGGCGCTTCAATCATCTTGACGACGTCAGTACAGTAGTAAGTCGAGCGTGTATCGCGTGGGTCAGAGGTTGTGAAACCGATCTGGTTGTTAATCACGAAATGTACCGTGCCACCAGTGGTGTAACCGCGGGTCTGGGACATGGCCAGTGTTTCTTGCACCACACCTTGGCCGGCAATGGCAGCGTCACCATGCACCACTACAGGCAGCACTTGCTGTCCATGCGGGTCGTTGCGGCGGTCCATGCGTGAGCGCACAGAGCCTTCCACCACGGGGTTCACAATTTCCAAGTGCGAGGGGTTGAAGGCCAATGTCAAGTGCATTGGACCACCAGGTGTTGGTACGTCGGAGCTGAAGCCTTGGTGGTATTTCACGTCACCAGCGGGCAAATCTTCAGGCGCAGTGTGTTCAAACTCAGCGAACAGGTCCTTAGGCATTTTGCCCAAAGTGTTCACCAATACGTTCAAACGACCACGGTGGGCCATACCGATCACGACTTCTTGCACGCCGTTTTCACCGGCTGCATTGATCAAGGCGTCCATCGCAACGATGAAACTCTCGCCGCCTTCGAGTGAGAAGCGTTTTTGACCCACGTATTTGGTGTGCAGAAAACGCTCCAGGCCTTCAGCAGCAGTCAAGCGACCCAAGACGTGGATTTTTTCTTCTGCGTTCAGACGTGGGTTGGTTCTGGCGCTTTCGAGTTTTTCTTGCCACCAGCGTTTTTCAGTCTGGTCGGTGATGTACATGTACTCTGCACCAATGGTGGTGGTGTACGTCTCGCGCAGTGCGTTGAGCAGTTCGCGCAGAGGCATCGACTCTTTGCCGAAAAACGTATTGCTGGTGTTGAATACGGTTTCCATGTCTGCGTTGGTCAGACCATAGAACGCAGGGTCAAGCTCAGGAATGTTGGGGCGAGGAATGCGTTTGAGCGGATCCAGATCTGCCCAGCGCTGACCGATATTGCGGTAAGCGGCAATCAACTGCTGGACGGCAGTGCGCTTGCGACCCAGTTCGGTATCAGCGCCGCTGGCAACCACTACTTGTGTGTGGCCTTGGCGAGCACGCTCGGCAAATGCATTGATGACAGGCTGGTGTGCGATGTCGCGCCCCAGGGATCCGTCTGCACCAGGCGTGTTCTGCAGTGCATCGAAATATTCGCGCCAGCTGTCAGAAATGCTGTTGGGGTCGGCCAAGTAGCTCTCATACATTTCTTCAACGTAAGGAGCATTGCTGCCAAAAAGATAGGTGTTACCCTGGTATTGTTTATACAGGGATGATGAATCACTCATGATCCGCAAAACCTCCGCACTTCTTCAAAGTGCATTAGTTGGTTTAATAGTAACCTCCCGCGACACGGCTGGACCGATTGGCGGATGCGACAGTGGCGTTGGAAGGCGCCTGAAAGCCAGTCATTGTGCCACCAGCGGATTTGTTTTGTGTGGCGTTTTTTTGAATTTGTAGCTAAGGGCAAGGGTATTTGCGTGCGTTTCACGCAAATCACAACAGCCGGGCGGGGCTGTTGCAATGAAAAACAAGTCAGCGGTAGTGCCTCATATACAGTTCGTGTTGGCTTCGGTGTCAATGCAGGGAGCGCGAGTGCGGCTTGAGGTGCAGCCTTATTCTCCGTGGGGCATATGTCGTTGGGTGACCGTCGGGTTCAATGATTCAATGAGGGTGTATGGATAAGAATTCTTTACAAAGTCGCACGTTTTTGGCCATTCTCGTGGGGGTAACGATCGCGTTTTTTGTGGTCCTGCGGCCGTTTTATGGGGCGATTTTCTGGGCCGCCATCTTGGCTGTTTTGTTTTGGCCTGTGCACCAGCGCCTGTTGGCTCGAATGCCTGCACGACGCAGTTTGGCATCCGTTTTGACCGTGGTGATTTGTGTGCTTGTGGTGATTATTCCGTTGTCACTCATTGCTACCTCACTGATTCAGGAGTTGCTGCAGTTTTATGCGCGGATGAGCCATGAAGACAATTCTTTGCGTGACTACTACCAGCAAATCATTGGGGTGATTCCTGAGCGCGTGTGGAGTTTGCTTGATCGTGTTGGCTTTGGCTCTTTTGCTGAAATGCAACCGAAATTGCTGGAAGCTGCGAATCAAGCACTCAAATTTTTGTCTACGCAGGCAGTGTCATTTGGGCAGAACACATTGCAGTTTGGTCTGGCCTTTGTTTTGATGCTGTATTTGCTGTTTTTCTTCTTTCGTGATGGGGCTTCACTGATTGCGATGTTGCGCCATGCCATCCCCTTGGATAAGCGTTACTCCGGGCAATTGGCGAGCAAGTTCAGCGCGGTGGTGAAGGCCACTGTCAAAGGCAATATTGCGGTTGCTGCAGTGCAGGGCGCACTGGGCGGGCTGATGTTTTGGGCAATGGGCATCCAGGGGCCGGTGTTGTGGGGTGTGGTCATGGCCATTCTCTCGTTGCTGCCTGCTGTGGGAGCCAGTTTGGTTTGGGGGCCTGTTGCAATCTATTTGCTCAGCACCGGCGATATGGTCAAGGGCGTGGCGATGATTGTGATTGGGGTGGGCGTGATAGGCTTGGTAGACAATATCTTGCGCCCGATTTTGGTGGGTAAGGAAACCAAAATGCCCGATTATCTGGTGTTGCTGTCGACGCTAGGGGGGATTTCTCTGTTTGGTCTGACAGGATTCATTGCAGGCCCTGTGATTGCAGCACTGTTCATGGCTGTGTGGGCCATTTTTGTGACCAAGAAGGACGAGGGCAGCTTGGACCGATAAAGTTTTTGCAAGGGGGCATCACTCTGCAATGCATCAACGATGCTTTTGCATGGCCTTTGACATAGGTTTTGCGCTTTCTGTGAGGTGTGCTGGCACTTCGGTAATCGTTGACCAAATCCGGCCTCAAGGGTGAAATCAGGCAAAATGCGCGGTTGTTTTGATTTTTTGTCCATGGCGTAGGGGTGTCTGCGGGGTGTTGGGGGCGGCTGATAGTGTGTTTTACCTCTCTATTTCTAGCCCCGGGAAATCCTCGTGGTGGTGATCGCCAACGGATCATGAGACAGAAGTTGGCCAAGAGGCACAGGATGCGAGATGGAAACTGAAGTGGCGCTGTATGACTGGAGTCCGGTGCTGCATATGCTGCTTGTGGGCGGCCTGATTGCTGTAGTGCCTTTTGTGTGGGTGTGGCAGCGCAACCGTGAGCGAGGGCCAGGCGGGCTCATCCACGCTTTGGTTTTAATGACCTTGGTTTTGACCTTTGATTTGGTGATGTTTGGTGCCTTCACGCGCTTGACTGATTCGGGCTTAGGCTGCCCTGATTGGCCAGGTTGCTACGGCAAAGCCAGTCCTTTGGGAGCGCATCAAGAAATCAGTGCGGCCCAAGCTGCGATGCCTTCTGGTCCAGTGACGCACCAAAAAGCCTGGATTGAAATGGTTCATCGCTATTTGGCAACGTCGGTTGGCGCCCTGATTGTGGTAATCATGGTGCTGAGTTGGTTGCGCTGGAGGCGCACAAGAGCGACAAGCCATGCGCAAGCAGGCGCACGCGCAGGGCCTGAACTGGCGTTGCACCCGATTTGGTCCATAGTGACATTGGTATGGGTTTGTTTGCAGGGCGCATTTGGGGCGTGGACGGTCACGATGAGGCTTTTTCCTGCCATTGTGACCATGCATTTGCTTGGTGGCATGGTCTTGCTCATCTTGTTGTGCATGCAAAAAGAGCGATGGCGTCAGATTACCAGCCATACGCCTGCACGTGCGGTTTCGCGCGGGCTTAAGGTGCTGGTTGGCTTAGTGTTCGTGGTGCTCTTGTGCCAAATCGCTTTAGGCGGCTGGGTCAGTACCAATTACGCGGTTTTAGCTTGTTCGACATTTCCTGATTGCAACGGCGTTTGGTGGCCAGAAATGCAATTGCGCCAAGGATTCACGATTTGGCGTGAATTAGGATTACAGGCCGATGGCAGCTTATTGGAGTTCCCTGCTCTTGTCGGTATCCATTACGTTCATCGATTGTTTGCGATGGCGGTGCTGCTGCTGGGGGGGGGACTCGTTGTTCGCCTTTGGCAGGATGGGGTTCGCCTGCGTCAATTGGCCAAATGGTTGGGCATGTTGTTGGTGCTCCAGTTGTTGACGGGACTTTCGAATATCGTGCTCGATTGGCCATTGGTTGCGGCTGTTATGCACACTGGTGGGGCTGCCGCATTGGTTATTGTGATGACATTGATCTGGACTACGACACGTGTGCGTGAGCCGGTTGTGGTCACCCCTTTGTTTACTGAGTCGAATTTGTCTCAACAAATCGACACTTACCGAATTCGTGAGCACAAGCGAGGAGATATCGTGTCATGACACAAGCCGTCATGCCTGTGGCCAAGCGGTCAAAATGGTCTCAATTTTGGGTGCTGTCCAAGCCCCGTGTGGTGCAAATGATTGTATTTTGCGCCTTGATTGGCATGGTGCTGGCTGTGCCTGCGGTGCCCAGTCTGGCGCAATTGCAATTGATGGTGGTAGCCTGTGCAGGGATTTGGTTGGTGGCTTCGGCTGCGGCTGCTTTTAATTGCCTTGTTGAAAAAGCCATTGATGCACGCATGCACCGCACATCGTGGCGCCCCACGGCAAGGGGCGAATTGTCGGATTGGCAGGCCTTGTTGTTTTCAGGGGCTTTGTGCTCGGCAGGCTGTTGGTTGTTGTGGTGGTTTGTGAATCCGCTGACCATGTGGCTGACGTTTGCCACGTTTGTCGGGTATGCCGTAATTTACACCGTCATTCTCAAACCCTTGACGCCGCAGAATATCGTCATCGGTGGGGCCTCAGGGGCAATGCCGCCTGTTCTGGGGTGGGCGGCGATGCGTGGTGATTTGGCACCAGATGCATGGTTGCTGTTTTTGATTATTTTCTTGTGGACTCCTCCCCATTTCTGGGCCCTCGCACTCTATCGCGTAGAGGATTACCGTAAATCTGGTTTACCGATGTTGCCAGTTACACACGGTCAGCCGTTTACCGCGCTACAGGTGTTTTTGTATACCTTGGTATTGTTTGCCACGTGTTTGCTACCAGTGGTTTATGGCATGAGCAGCTGGTTTTACTTGGTGGTGGCAGTGGCGCTAAGTGGTGTTTTTTGCCTGTATGGATGGGCTTTATGGCGTAACTACTCTGACGCATTGGCCCGGCGCACGTTTCGCTGGTCGTTATGGCACTTGGCTGGAGTGTTCGGGGCTTTGCTGGTGGACCATTTTCTGGTGATTGGTGGGGTGCTGTAGTGCGTCTTCAGCTTCCTTTGTTGAGGTTTTGCTTTGTTGTTTTGCTGGCGGCAGGTTTATGGGGATGCCAACAAGACGATGCCCCGCGACCAGCCGCTTTTCATGGCATTGATGTCACTGGTGCCAGTTATGCCAAGGATTGGTCTATGCCTGATGCGAATGGACAGATTCGTTCTTTGGCTGACTTTGCTGGTAACGCGGTGTATGTGTTTTTTGGCTTTGCCCAATGCCCTGATGTATGCCCGACCACTATGCTGGAGATGGCTGAAGTCAAACGCCAGCTCGATAGCGATGCAGGGCGTTTTCAGGTGGTATTTGTGACCGTCGACCCTGAGCGCGATACACCAGATGTTATGCGCGCATACCTCTCCAGTTTCGATGAGCAAGCGGTCGCCTTGATTGGCAGTGCTGAGCAATTGGCACAAATGGCCAAAGACTTCAAGGTGATTTACCAGAAAGTACCGTCTGACCGTGGCGGTTATACGATGAACCACACGGCAGCAGGCTTTTTGTATGACCCTCAGGGTCGCTTGCGTTTGTATATGCGCTATGGAACGCCAGTCAGCGATGTGCTGGCCGATGTTCAGCAGCTGCTGGCAGGTCAGTGATGCGTTGCAGGCCGCATAGGCGTTTAATTTGCTGGGCGGTATTTGCGAATGCCTACAGACCCATTAGCTGTCCAGACGAATGTTTTGCTCCTGAATGATCGCTCCTAGTGCTTGTGCATCGGCTGCAATACGCTGGCGTAAGGCCTCAGCGCTGGTACCAGCTACTACCCAACCTTGGTCCAGCAATTTTTTCTGCGTGTCTGGTTCAGCCAGCACTTTGGTGATGGCGTGGCGCAATTGTTCTTGGATGGACTGCGGCATGTTCGCGGGGGCGGCTACAGCGTTCCATACTTCGAGGTCAAGGCCCTGCATACCCAATTCTTGCAGTGGTTTTAGGTCGCCAGTTAATGTATTGCGTTTGGCCGAGGTAATGCCAATCAGGGCCAGCTTGCCAGCCTTTTGCTGTGGCAAGGCCATTGCCAAGGGGAGTAGCGACATTTGAATCTCACCGCCAATGAGTGCCTGCATGGCTTGTGGGTTGCCTTGATAGGGCACGTGGATCGCTTGCAGCTGTGCGCGACTCTTGATCAACTCCATCCCTAAATGGGCAACAGTGCCCAAGCCTGGCGAGCCATAGTTCCAGGCGGAGCCTGCGTTTTGGGCTTTTGCCAGAAATTCTGCAGGTGATAAACCTTGGGCCAGTTCTGCATTGGCAGCCAATACATAGGGCGCAGAGCCGATCAGCGCAATCGGGGCAAAGTCCTTCAATGGATCAAAGTTGAGCTTGGGGTTGAGCAATTTGGCAATGGTGAGGTTGCCGTTGATCATCACGCTAATGGTGTGGTTGTCTGTTGCACGGGCCAAGGCAGAAGCTGCAATATTGCCACTGGCGCCTGCGCGGTTGTCAACTACAAATGCTTGGTTGTTCAGGGTTTGACTGAGCCGTTCCGCCAAGACGCGAGCGGTCAAGTCTGGTGACGATCCACCCGGAAAACCCACCAAAACATGCACGGGGCGTTGTGGCCACGCGGCGGCCCCTTCTTGTGCGATCGCAAACTGTGGAGTACCGACGGCCCATGCGGCCAGGCCGAGTGAACTTGCTTGCAAGAAATGTCTGCGGTTAGTGGTGGCGTGTGAAATGGACATACAAATTAAAAGAGAGGCTAAACAGCAATGCCCGTGAAGGTAAAAAGGCTACACGCATTGTGCAGCCTTTTGAAAGAAGAGGGCAAGTTGCTGTGGTGACTACTACAGCGCTGTATAGACCAGCCCGTGGTTCGGTGTGATTACGCGGCGGTTTCGGCTGACATGGCTTTTTTCATCTTCTTCATGGCTGCCACTTCAATTTGGCGAATGCGCTCAGCACTCACACCATACTCGTCGGCTAGCTCATGCAGTGTCATGCCACCTGTGCCGTCGTCATTCACGTTCAGCCAGCGTTCTTGCACAATGCGGCGACTGCGATCATCTAGCGTCTCCAAGGCCATTTGAATGCCATCGGTGGCAAGGTAATTGCGTTCACGTGTCTCCAGCACTTGGGAAGGCTCGTGTGCGCTGTCGCTCAAGTAAGCGATGGGGGCGATGTAGCTGCTATCCTCGTCGTTGGGAGTGGGATCAAGCATCACATCCCCGCCAGAGAGCCGTGTTTCCATCTCAATGACATCTTCGCGTTTGACATTGAGTTGTTGTGCGACCTGGTCGATTTCCTGCTCACTCAATGTGGCGCGGTAAATCTCGCCATCGGTCATGGCGTGGTTGCTTTTGATTTCTTGCTTGAGTGAGCGCAAATTAAAGAACAGCTTGCGCTGTGCTTTTGTGGTGGCCACTTTGACCATACGCCAATTTTTCAGGATGTACTCATGGATCTCGGCTTTGATCCAGTGCAGTGCATAGCTGACCAGACGCACGCCTTGCTCCGGATCAAAGCGCTTGACGGCTTTCATCAGGCCTACGTTGCCTTCTTGAATCAAATCACCCTGTGGCAGGCCATAACCCATGTATTGGCGTGATACGGCCACGACAACACGCAGGTGTGACATAACCAATCGACCAGCGGCATCCACGTCATTGTGTTCACGCAATTGTTTGGCGTAGCGCTGCTCTTCTTCAGGGGTGAGCATGGGCATCCGGTTGACGGCCGAGATGTACGCATCCAAATTGCCCAGCGCAGGAATGGTTGCCCACTTGGTTGAAGTGGCTGCCAGTGCGGTTGTAGCGGTTGCATTAGTCATCGTCGTATTCCTTTCATACCGTCCCCTTTGAAATACAGGGTTTTCACTCAGGGGAGCGCTATATTAGCACTCTATTGGATTGAGTGCTAAGGCAGAAGTTCCGTGTCCGGCTGCGGTGTAGGTGCTTGTCCAAATGCCATTTCACTGAGCAGGCACCAAGTAACCCAGACAGCCTAATACTGGCTAGAGTGACGGTGTAACGATTAGTTCAATGGGAACGGATCATGGTGCCGTACGGCGTATCGGTCAGGATTTCCAGCAGCATGGCGTGGGGCACGCGACCATCCACGATGTGCACAGAGTTCACACCGCTCTTGGCGGCGTCGAGTGCGCCCGAAATCTTGGGAAGCATGCCGCCAGAGATGGTGCCGTCGGCAAACAAAGCGTCAATTTCGCGGGCCGAGAGGTTGGTGAGCAATTGGCCTTGCTTGTCCAGCACACCCGGTGTATTGGTCAGCAACATCAGTTTTTCTGCCTTAAGGACGGAGGCAAGCTTGCTGGCAACAACGTCGGCATTGATGTTGTAGCTCTCGTTCTGGTCGCCATAGCCAATAGGGCTGATCACGGGGATGAAGGCATCGTCCTGCAGCGCCTTGACTACGCTCGGATCAATGCTCAGGATATCGCCAACTTGGCCGATGTCATGCATGATGCTGGGGTCTTTGTGGTCGGCCATCTTGAGTTTTTGGGCACGAATGAATGCGCCATCACGGCCAGTTAAACCAACGGCTTTGCCGCCAGCTTGGTTGATCAGGCCCACAATGTCTTGCTGCACTTCGCCAGCCAGCACCCATTCCACCACCTCCATGGTTTCGGAATCGGTGACACGCATACCTTGGATGAAATGGCCTGTTTTTCCCAGACGTTTAAGGGCTGATTCAATTTGAGGACCACCACCATGCACCACCACTGGATTGATACCGACCAGTTTCAGCATGACCACATCTTCGGCAAAAGCCGCTTGCAGGGCTGGCTCGGTCATGGCGTTGCCACCGTATTTGATGACCATGGTTTTGCCATGAAACTTGCGGATGTAGGGCAAGGCCTGCGAGAGGATGTTGGCCTTGTCTGCGGGGGCAATTTTGAGAGGTTCAGTCATGGTGCTCAGCCGTTCAATGGGTTGCAGAAATGATGCGTACGCATTGTGCATGAATTGGCCGCACTTCAAAGCCTGTTAACAATCACTTGGCTTTGCATGGTGGTGCGTTATTGCAGCCTTATTGCTCGTTTCGGTTTGAGGGATGCTCTTCATCGCCTTGCAATGGATTCCAGCGTAAAAAGACAGGTACTTTGAAGCGAATGATGCTCAGGTAGGCGAAGGTGTAGAGCATGGAAAAACCCAGGCAAAACAGTATCAAAACCCAAGTGGTGTGCCAAAACAAAACCGCAGGCAACACAGTCAGCAGTGTGTAGCCCCATAAATAGGGCGATGTGCGGTTGTTGCGCTTGAGCATGTCACGTGCCTCATCATCGTCAAACACGCGCTGCACGATGCGGCGATAGATCAGTTGGTGGATATGCAGAGCATCGGCCACGCCCGGTGAGCCGCCGCGGGCCCACTTACGGTACATGGAAAACAAGGTTTCCCAGACGGGATAGATCAAAAGCAGGATAGGAAACCAGGGAGACACCGAGGGGTGGCGTTGCACCAAAAGCACTGAGCCAATGGCCAATACGCTACCCCATAAATAGGCGCCGCAGTCTCCTGCAAAAATCCTTCCTAATGGGTAATTCCACAGTAGAAATCCTCCGCTAGCCGCGGCAGTGATCAAGAAAATCACAGCCATCGAACGGTCATTGACTTGAATGCTGACATGCGTCAGCGCCAGCGCCACAATGATGGCCACCATGCAGGCCAGCCCGTTGTATCCGTCAATGATGTTGAAGGCATGAGGCAGTCCAGCAATGGCAAACAGCGCAATGGCTATGCCCAGCCAAGGCCAAAGCCATGGTAATTGGTCGATCCAGGGGATGCCGATTCGTGGCACTTGGATGCCAAGCCAGAAAACCGCCAACGCAGCACTGGCAAAGGTGAGCAGGAAACGCCACCGGACAGTGAGTTTTTGGGTTAAGTCATCCAGGAGCCCGCCGAGAACGGCAGGAACCATGCAAACGCCCCAAATGATGACCCACCAACCCAGTTGTAGACGGGCCAGATCGTCGTGGTAGGCACTCCATAAACCAGCGCAGATGGCGGCGCCCATGCCTGCGGCCATGGCGACCCCGCCAATGCGAGGAATATCACCTTTATGCTGGCGCTGCGGCATATCTTTAGGGTAACGCCTGGCATGGCGGCGCGCCATGCGTCTGAGTAGGCCACAGACCAGGAATGAAACGAAAAAGGCAATTACACAAGGCCACAGCATGGAGCGTCCAGTTCGTTTTTATTCAATAGCCGAGCGTATGACTGGGCTGGGATTGCGTAGCGCCCAGCGGAAGCTGGGCAGGTGCCACAGCCGCCACAGACTTTGCAGATGCCAGGCCAGGTGCTTATATTGGCGGTGGCTGGCGCGTTGTGCGCTGTGTGCCATGCGGGTCTGGGCGCGCACCAGAGCACCTATATCGCGCCGAGCACGCAGGCTCAAGTCGACATCTTCGCAGTACATGTGGAACTGCTCATCAAACCCCCTTAGGCGCAGCCAGTCATTGGCACGCAGCATCATGCATGCGCCGCTGACCCAGTCTACCCGTTGTTCTGTGCGCTTGAAGAGGCGGCGCAGTAACAGTTTGCGAAAGCTCGGCAGCTCGCGCTCATTGTCTTGCCTGGTACCATCAGCATCGACCAATAGCGGATAGGCAAGTGCTGTCGCAGGAGTGTTCAACGCTTGCGTTAATGCGGCCATGGGGTGGGCATCAAGTAGGCTGATGTCTGGATTGAGGATACAAACATGGCTTGCCGGGGATGTGACTGGGTGCGATAGGGCTGTTTGCAGCGCTGCGTTGTGGTTGCAGCCAAACCCTTTGGGCGTTGTGTTTTGGATGATCTGCAGCACAAATGAAGCGCTGGCTACATGTTGTAACTGCGCCATGAGTTCAGGCTCCTCAATATTCAATGTCACAATCACGCGTCGCAAGCACGGCTCCGCAAGGGCTTGCAATTGTTGAATCAAATCCAGAATCAAGCGGCCATGCCCATGGCTGACAATGGATGCCACGACATGAGGCTCTTTGCCAGAGGTGGCGCAAGCGGACATGGCTGCTGCATCGGCAGGGGTAGAACTAAGCATGCGGATGTGGGGTAGATGGACAAATCACCTGAGGCTGGCGCCAAACACAAACCAAGGTTTGGGCCATGGCATCGGCCACTGATTGAATCAAGACAATGACACTTTCAAAAGACGAACTACACGTTTATTTGCGCAACATTGATGAGGGCGAACGCACGTCGCTGTCGACGTTGGTTGGCATGATCTCACATGGGGCGCATGTGCTGGATGTAGGCTGCGGTAGTGGTGCATTGGGGCAGTATCTTAGTGCCCAAAAGCAATGCACCGTTGATGGCGTGACATTTAATGAGGCTGAAGCGGCCTTGGCACGCGCGCATTATCGCCAGGTTGAGGTGGCGAATTTAGAGCAAACCCCTCTGACGCAGCTGTTTGGGCAACATCGTTACGACTTTGTGGTGTGTGCCGATGTGCTTGAGCATTTGCGCGAACCTCAAAAACTCCTGCAGGATATGCCTGCTTTGCTGACGCAGCAGGGGCGCTTGCTGATCTCTATTCCCAACAGTACCTACGCAGGCTTGGTGGCGGAATTGATGGGGGGCGAGTTTCTCTACCGGCAAGAGGGCTTGCTGGATGCCACTCATGTGCGCCACTTCACGCGAAAATCGCTGCTGCGGTTATTGCAAGACAGTGGCTGGCAAGTAGAGGGCTTTGAGACGATTGAGCGCCATTTGCAGGAGTCGGAGTTCAAACAACCCTTTGACCTGTTACCTCCTGCCGTGGCGCGCCACCTGCTGGCAGGCGAGGATGCTCTGACCTACCAGTTCATCGTGTGTGCCAAGGCCCCGGCTGTCGGGGCTGAGTCTGCAGCAGACAATAGCCGTTTTGTTACGCAACGCGATGGCTGCGCAGCCCAGGCGCAGGCCATGTTTTCCAGCCAGTTGTACTGGGACGATGGCACAGGCTTTTCTGAAGAACACAAGCAAGTGCAGCCAGGCGCTATTGGAGTGGCCAGGCAAACCTTGCATTTCACGCTGCCTGCGCAGCTCAAACAGCTGCAGGCACTCAAGTTTGACCCGGCTGATCGCCCTGGTATCTTGTACCTCTACCGTTTGACGGTGCAAAGCACTGCAGGCGTGGTGTGGCAGTGGCGTGTGGAAGACGATGGTGCAGGGGCATTGCTACAGCAAGCACCTACGCATGAAATGGCTTGGGGCGGCCCCTTGTTGGGTGGCGCGCCTATGGCCCCAGCTGTGCTCACGGGGAGTGACCCGTGGCTCAAACTCCCGATTGATGCGCAGGTGCTGCAACAAGCGGCGCAGCAAAGCCCGCTGCATGTAGAAGTTGAGCTGGGTTGGCCCATGTCGGCTGACTACATCAGTTTGGTTCAGTTGGTTGGACCACTGCAGGCAGAGCAACAGTTCTTGCGTGCGCAAAGTGTGGCTCAAGTGCAGCGTATTGCTGAGGTTAGCCAGGACCATGAGAAATTGGCGCTCGAGCATGCGCAATTGCATCGTTTGCATGCTGAGTTGCATCAGGAAAGTCGAGCTCAGGTTGATGCTTTGCAGTTGGAAAACCGCTATCTCTTTACTGAGCGCGATCGCTCTCAGGTGGAAATTGCCGACCTGCACCAGCAATTGCGTGGCATGGCCGACCATTTAAGCAATATGCGCAACTCGCGCGTTTTTCGCTACACCCGCCCTTTGGTGCAATTGCGTGATGTGCTCAAAGGTCGTGCCAAGCTGGGTTCTTTACTGGGTGGGGCAGTGACTCCTGCGCAGGCTACTCCCATTGTCTCAACCCATGCGGATGTTCAAGCTGCGGTGCAGACATCGTCTGGCATGACCGCAGTCGTGCCAGATCCAGTGAGCGAAATCGTCGATATCATCGTGCCAGTCTATAAAGGCTTGGCCGATACCCAGTTGTGTGTGGAGTCGGTGTTGGCCAGTGAGGTGGGCGTTGCGTACCGCCTGATTGTGATCAACGATTGCAGCCCAGAGCCTGAGGTCACCCAATGGCTGCGTGACAAGGCTGCCCATGAACCGCGCATCACCTTGCTGGAAAATGAAGTGAATCTGGGGTTTGTGGGCACCGTCAACCGCGGTATGCGCTATTCAGATGCCAATGACGTATTGCTGCTCAATAGCGATACTGAGGTTGCCAATGACTGGTTGGGCAGGTTGCGCAAAGCCGCTTACCGCAGCGCTAACGCCGGCACCGTTACCCCGTTTTCCAGCAATGCCACCATTTGCAGCTACCCCGTGTTCTGCAAGGACAACCCCTTGCCTGAAGGCTACAGTACGGCGCAACTGGACGCATTGTTTGCGCAAACCAATCCGGGGCAAAGTGTGGACGTACCCACGGGTGTGGGTTTTTGCATGTACATCCGCCGTGATTGTTTACAGGATGTGGGCTTCTTTGATGAAGCGAACTTTGGCAAGGGGTATGGCGAGGAAAACGATTTTTGCCAGCGTGCCATTGTGAAGGGCTGGCGCAACCTGCATGCGTTGGACACGTATGTGCTGCATACAGGCGGAGTCAGTTTTGGTGAAAGCAAAAGTCCGCGCGAACAAGCTGCGATGGAAACTTTGCGCAGGCTGCACCCAACTTATGAAAGCCAGGTGCATGCCTTTTTGCAGCGCGATCCTGCTCAGCAAGCGCGCTTGGCTGCTGACTGGCAACGCTGGACGGCGCGAGGTGCGTTGCCTGTGATTCTGGCCATCCACCATCAACGCGGTGGCGGAACTGAGCGGCATGTGCTGGAATTAGCCCAAACATTGAACGGTCAGGCAGTTTTCCTGTCCTTGCGGCCAACTTCTGGCCAGCATGTGTTGTTGCAAGTGGTAGAGCACGACGCTTCGACGGACACGTGTATGTTGTCTAAAACTTGGTCGGTAGTATTCGATACCGTCCATGAAAGAGACAAACTGCTGGCGCTGCTCAAAGCAATGGGGGTTTCGCATGTGCATTACCATCATTTGCTTGGCCACGGCAAGCTGGCGTGGGAGTTGCCCCAGTTGTTGGGTGTGGGGTATGACTTCACCACGCATGATTTCTACAGTTTCTGTACGAACATTACGATGACTGGCCGCAAAGGCCACTATGACGTCGATGCCCAAGGGGAATGCTGTGGCGGCGTGCACCCAACCCCCATCCCTCCAGTCGATGAATCAATCCAGGCGTGGCGTATTCGCAACCGTTTGTTGCTTGAGGGCGCGCGCTTTGTTTTATCCCCTGGACTGGATGCTGCAGACAGAATCCATCGCTTTGCACCTCAAGCGAACTTGCGCTTTGCACCCCATACCGATATCGACTTGATGGCGTTGCCACAGCCGCAACCGCGTCAACTGCAACCCCATCAGCCTTTGCGCATTGCTGTCATCGGCGCCATCAGCGTGATCAAAGGAGCTGATGTTTTGGAAGAAGCGGCGTTGTTGGCCAAAAAGCAAGGCTTGCCATTGGAATTCCATTTGATTGGATTTGCGTACAGGCATTTGCAGACAGCCCCTGCCAGTGCACTCAAAGTGCATGGGCAGTACGACGACAAGGATTTGCCTGCCTTGCTGCAGCGCATTGCGCCCGATTTGGTTTGGTTGCCTGCGCAGTGGCCTGAGACTTACAGCTACACGCTGAGCTCAGCATTGCAGGCAGGCCTGCCGGTCGTTGTACCGGATTTAGGCGCCTTTGCCGAGCGAGTGGCGAATCGACTATGGAGTTGGGTGTTGCCATGGGATTTGACTGCGCAGCAATGGGTTGACCAGTTCATGCAGATGCGCCAAACGCATTTTGAACAGGGTTCTTCGCCTGTTGAACCGCCTCTTCCTGCGCATTTGGTTGCACATGCGCAAACATGGGGCCATTGGAGTTATGCGAATGAGTACCTCCCTAAAGCCACTGCGCGTGACGCACATGGGGTGGCACAGGGCGCACAGGCAGTGGCTCAGTGTGTGGCCAGTGCTGAGCACCGTAGCGTTTCGCAACAGGTAGCAGATGGCGTGCGTGGTCAAGTCTTACAGCAGTTGGTGCGTTTGCGCTCGTTACCGTTGCTGCGGCCAGTGGCTCGTGCCATTCCTCCACAAGTGCAAGCGCGTGTCAAAAGCTGGTTGCAGCGCTAACTGGACTTGAATTGTGCTTGGGGTGCTGAGGTGGGCCGATGTGGCCCCCTCTTTTTGAACCAATGCATAAAAGAGTACAAGGCAAGCAGCCCGAGGCTGGCCGCTTAGGCAGACCAGTCAAGCCTTTGGAACGTGTTTATACAGCGGTAGCAGCCAACTCGTGTGTGACGGCAGCAAACTCTTGCAGCTTGTCTTTGGCCGCACCTGTGTCAATGGCTTGGCGTGCCAGTTCAATGCCGTGACCGATGTCGCTGGCAATGTCTGCAGCATACAAAGCGGCTGCCGTATTGAGCAGCACGATGTCGCGTGCCGGGCCTGTAGCCCCTTCCAGTACGCCGCGCAGCATCTGTTGTGACTGCTCTGGTGACTCTGCGCGGATGGCTCTGGTGCTGGCCATGGCGAGGCCAAAGTCTTCCGGGTGGATTTCGTATTCACGTACTTTGCCGTCTTTGAGCTCACCCACCAACGTGGCGGCCCCCAGGCTGATTTCATCGAGTCCATCTTTTCCAAACACGACCAAGGCATGTTGTGCGCCTAGGCGCTCCAATGCACGAATCTGGATGCCGACCAAGTCGGCATGAAAGACCCCCATCAGAATGTTTGGCGCCCCAGCTGGGTTGGTCAAGGGGCCAAGGATGTTGAAAATGCTCCGCACGCCCATTTCCTTGCGGATGGCAGCGACATTTTTCATGGCTGGATGGTGGTTGGGGGCGAACATGAAGCCGATGCCGGTGCGCTCAATGGAGGTGGCAATGGCGTCTGGTTGCAGGTTTATGTTGACGCCCAGCGCCTCCATCACATCAGCGCTGCCGCTTTTGCTGGAGACGCTGCGCCCGCCATGTTTGCTGATTTTTGCACCTGCTGCTGCTGCCACAAAGACGGAGCAGGTTGAGATATTGAACGTATGCGCCCCATCACCACCAGTGCCCACAATATCAACCATGTGGTCGGTGTTTTTCGGGGTGACTTTGCGCGATAGTTCGCGCATGACAGAAGCGGCCGCAGTGATTTCGCCGATGGTTTCCTTTTTCACACGCAAGCCGGTGATGATGGCTGCTGTCATGAGCGGGGAGATTTCCCCTTGCATGATCAATCGCATCAAATGCAGCATTTCGTCATGAAAAATTTCTCGGTGTTCAATCGTGCGCTGCAGGGCTTCTTGAGGGGTAATCGGCATAACAGTAGTTGGTGAAAGGCGTGCTGGTACGACGCCATGGGCAAACGGAAACGGTAAATATACACCCCACAGCATGTGCACAAAGGACTTGCGGCACAAGAAGAAAAGGGCCAATCCCAATGGGGTTGGCCCTTCTTTCACAGCATGGCACAGTCCTGTTCAATCAGGTCTGGGCATGTTGGAGCAATTATTTTTTCAACTGAATGCGTGTGACGCTATTGCTTTCTGCGTGCTCGCCTTGGCCTTTGTTGACCACGTAGACCACGCCGTTGGCGCCAACGCTGATGTGGTTTGGCATTGGGCCTGCATTCAGGTTCGCAACGATGTCGCCGTTGCTGTTCAATACAGTGACGGTGCTGGAGCCACGGTTGGCCACATAGGCGAGTTTGCTGACAGGGTCAAAAGCCACGTTCAAGCTGCCTGCGCCGACCAGAACATTTTTGAGTGTTTTGCCGGTTGCTGCATCCACAATCGCAACGTTGTCAGAGCCTTGCGAAGACAGGAACACGCGGTTGGTGCTGGCGTCGTAGGCAATGCCGGAGCTCGAGTTCACGCCTGCGACGGCGAAGACGTTTTCAACAGCATTGTTTTGGGTGTTGACAATGGCAATCTCACCAGTGCCGCTGACTACGAACAATTTGCTCGAAGCGGCATCGAGTGCCAAGCTCATAGAGCCAAATGGGCGGGCATTGGGGCCGCGCACGGTGCTTTGTGGCTCGATGGTGCCTACTTTTTCCAATGTGCGGGTGTCAAACACTTCGATGTTTGGCGTGAAGGACGTGGACACGTAGGCCTTGCCTTGTTTCGAGTCTACGGCGACATCACGGCCATGGCCAACTTCACCAGGAGCGAACTGTTTGATCAGACTCAGATCGGATTGTTTGTACACCGCAATGGTGTTTTGACGTGTGTTGGTCACCCAGATCGTACCGTTTTGCTCGTCCAAGCCAATCCCATAGACCGCAAATACTCCGCCCGGTTGCTCCTTGCCATCTTGGCCTTTGCGTGCGGGCGCTTCGGCCGGGCTCACAGCTTGCAGAACTTGCAGTGTGTCCGGGTTGACCTTGACGATCTGCGACTCTTTCACTGGTGGGCGGCCTACTGCTGCAGCGGCAAATACCACATTGTTTTTGGCGCTGTAAGCCGATTGGTACAGACCAGTCACGAGTTTTTTGCTCTCGATAGAGAACTTGTCTTCACCGCTCAAAGGTATTTGAGGGGAGATTTTCAAGGGGTAGACTGATGCTGCGTTAGGATTAGTCGCGCTCACCACCACAGAGTGGCGGCCTGGTTGTGCGCCTGCAGGAATGGCTGTTTCTGTAGCGAACTTGCCCTCTGCGTCGGCCACAACGGCGTCTTTCAGAATAGGAGTGCCTTCATAGAAGAACTGCACTTGTTGACCGGGCTTGAAGTTCGCGCCAGCCAATTTGACCGTATTGCCTGCGTAAACGACAGGGGCGTCCACCACGCGAACTTGGCCGTTGAAAGAGTCGTCAGCTTGAGAGAATTGAGGCCCACTACCGGTGGATGCGCAAGCAGCCAACATGGCTGCAGCTGCAAAGCTAACGGCCAAACGGCCGAGTGATGGAGTGATGAACCGATTTTGCTTCATGAGTAATTCCCAAGCGACAGGTTGAAATAATGAGAAGAAATGGACCACTTTCACCGCATTAGTACGACCCGATAGAGCAGGTGCGATGTGGATGCGGGTAAGCGCCCAAAGAAATCCTTGAAATAATATCAAAAATAATTCTCATTAAACTTTTGTGGGGTGCTTGATCAAAACAAGTTGTGTAATTTGTTTGTAAAGTTGCGGCGATGGGGCTATTTTGTGCCATTGAGTAAGCCTTTGGCGTTTGGGGTGTCCGCAATGATTTCGCCATGCGTCTTAGGAAACTGCGGGATTGCGTTGACAATTCAGCGTGCGGATGACTTCTGATGTTTGGTTGGCTCTGTCGCAAGAGTTCTTTCGCGCCAGGTGGTCCAATTAGGGTTCTGACGCTTCGTCCCAGAGGCGACTATTGCCCCACGTACATGGTTATTTTGATGATTTTTCGCTGCTGATCGTGAGCAAAGCATGTCTACCTTTTTGAGTCTGATGCACCGATTGCCTTTTTGGGCATGGCTGCGTCCTTCACCGACCCAGTTGCGACAAGATGTTTTCGCGGGCTTGACTGTTGGCTTGATGTTGGTGCCCCAAGCCATTGCGTATGCCAGTTTGGCCGGAATGCCCTTGGAGACTGGACTGTATGCCGCCATTTTGCCGTTGTTGTTGGTTACCCTTTTGGCTTCCTCTCCTCGGCTTGGGGTAGGGCCAACAGCCTTGAGTTCGTTGATGATCGCTGCCGCGCTCGCTCCGATGGCAGCGGCAGGCAGTGCGCAATGGGTGACATTGGCGGTATGGCTGGCGTTGTTGGCTGGTCTGATTCAAATTGCCTTGGGTGCAGCGCGCTTGGATTGGCTGCTCAATGTGGTCACCGTACCGGTGCTGAGCGGATTTACCCAAGCTGCAGCGATCTTGATCATGGCTTCGCAAGTACCTGCGTTAACGGGCGTTTCATGGGATGCATGGCTGACCGTAGCATCCGTGCAGGACATTTGGAACTTGCTGAGCTCCATGGACCATCGTGCGCTGCTGTTTGGTACTGTAGGGATCGCAGCTTTTATTTACACACGCCGTTTTGGCGCCACTATTCCATGGGCCGCTTTGATTTTGGCTGCTGCTGCTGTTGTCAGCGCATTGACGGGCTATGCAGCCAGCGGTAGCGCTGTGATTGGGGAGTTGCAGGTGCAGTTACATGGCTTGAGTATTCCTGTGTGGCCTGGCTTGCAGGTCTTGGGCCAGTTGGTGGTGCCCGCTGTTGTGATTGCGTTGATGAGCTTTGTGGAGGTGGCGACATCGGCCAAGACGGAGCATGCCTTAGCCGGCACCCAGTGGAGACCTGCGCAGGACTTGATTGCGCAAGGGGTTGGCAAAGTCGTTTCTGGCTTGTCTGGCAGCTTTTCGACCAGTGCTTCTTTGTCGCGTTCTGCTGTTATGCACTATGCAGGGGCCGCTACAGGATGGGCCAACCTTTTTGCCGCAGCGTTGGTATTGGCAGCTGCATTGTGGCTCACCCCTTTGCTCAAGCATGTGCCGCTGTCGTTGCTGGCGGCGTTGGTAGTGGTGTCCGTGATGGGCCTGATCAAGCCCCGCGCGTTCCAGAAGTTTTGGGCTTTCTCTCGTGTGGAAGCGGGGATTGCGTTGCTCACCATGGCGGTGACTTTGGTTTCTGCGCCACGTATTTATTGGGGTGTTTTAGCGGGTCTTTTGGCCAATTTGGCCTATTTCATGCACCAGCGTTTACACCCGCGCATCATTGAAGTGGGCGAGTTTCCTGAAGATGGTCGCTTGCGTGACCGCTTTTTGTGGCACTTGCCGCCTTTAGCTGAAAACGTTCTGGCGTTGCGCCTGGATGCTGGGTTGGACTTTGCTACGGCCACTGCATTGGAGCGGCGGGTCGTCGCCAGTTGGGATGCCTTTCCGCACATGCACAGCATTTGTCTGGTGGCTTCCTCCATCAATAATATTGATGCAACAGGCTTGGAGACGCTCTACCAATTACGCACGATGGTGGCCAAGCGCAAAGGAAAACTGTATTTGAGCGGTATGAAACTGCCACTGGAAAAACGTTTAACAACCGCGGGCTTGCTGGCCGATAAGCAGTATGTGCATGTCTTTAAAACAGAGGCGCAGACCGTGCAGCAGTTGCGGTTATTGCAGCATCCAGATAGCGCAGCTCCCCAGGGGCTTATTGCCTACACTGCCAAGCACGATGCAGTGCTAAATAAAACGTCGCAGCAACAATAGGTGCGGCTCAATTGGATTGGATCAGGACGAATGTTGACCGTTTTCGATATCTTCCACCACAACAGTCAATGCGTTGGTGGAGATAATGACTTCAATCAACGACAGCAGCAAAGACAGCATCAGTGAAAGGATGCTGATCCCGAAGAGCCATTTGCCTAGCGATTGCGCCTCCAGAAACAACGCGAACATGGATACAGCGCAGAGTAAAAAGCTCAGCACACCGAAGCCCTGCATATACTGGATCAAGCTGATGCGCCTGCGCAGACCAGGCACCTGGCGGTGCACCAGTGGCGTATCGTGCTGAGGGGATGCGTGCAATTGCCTGATGACTTGTGCCAAAACCAGAAAACGGTTGGTATAGGCCAAGAGCAGCAACGAGATGGCAGGAAACAACAGGGCAGGGGTAGTGATGTCCATGGCATTCATGGGAAAGTTGGTGAGGCGCTGCGCCAGTATAAAAGCACTCATGTTTAAGCCGAGCGTGTACTCGGCGTTTTTGGCCAGTGAACCAAAATACAGACAAGGAACTCCTAATCGTTTATGAAAACATTGCCATTGCTTTCTTCTTTGTGTTCGTTTGCCCGCTTGGGCTCTTCGGCGTTTTCGGTGACGGCGCTGTCTCTTGCCTTGGCATTTGGTGCTGGTCTGGTCGCCAAACCTGCCGTAGCGCAGCAATTGCCATCACTGGGAGAGGTCGACGGCTTTACCGTTGGTGACGAGCGCCGCATCGGTGACCAAATTGCCCGTCAGCTTTACCGTGACCCAGATTACATCGATGACCCAGTCCTACAAGAGTATGTAGAGGGTATTTGGCATTCGCTGATGACGGCGGCCCAGAAAAATGGGGCGCTAGGCGATTCGCTAGAGGAGCAGTTTGCGTGGCAAGTGTTTTTGGGCAAAGACCGCACCATTAACGCGTTTGCCTTGCCCGGCGGGTATTTCGGCTTGCATTTGGGGCTGATCAATGCCGTGGACTCTAAAGATGAGCTGGCGTCTGTCATGGCTCATGAGTTGTCACACGTGACCCAGCGGCATATTTCACGGGTGGTTGCCCAGAACGCACGCCAAACACCATTGGTGATTGCCAGCATGATTTTGGGCGCTATCGCGGCAAGTCAAAGCCCGGAAGGGGCGCAGGCGGTAGTGGCCGGTGGGCAGGCGTTGGCCATTCAAAACAGTTTGGATTTTTCTCGAGCGATGGAGCAAGAGGCCGATCGCATAGGTTTTGGCTTGATGGTGCCTGCTGGCTTTGATCCCAATGGTTTTGTGGGCATGTTCAACAAGCTCAACCAAGCCAGTAGCCTCAACGACCGAGGCGCTTTTCCCTATTTACGCACTCACCCGCTATCCACTCAGCGCTTGTCTGATATGCAGGCCAGATTAGGTCAGGAAGGACGTAATGTGCCGGTGCGTATGACCTTGGAACATTCCATAATCGTCGCTCGTTCGCGTGTGCTGTCGTTAGGCAAGGTGGATTTTTTGCGTACAGCAATGCAAGCGGGTTCTGAAGTGCTAGCCAATCGTACCAATGCTACGCCGGCTGAGCAGGCCGGCCGCTTGTATGCCGCAGCCATGGCGGCAGGGCAGTTGCGTGAGGCGGATCAGGCGCGGCAGTTTGCCAATGCGTTACTGCCTTTGACGCAAGGTGATGCCAGTGCACACCGCTTAGCCTTGTTATTGAATCTGGAGTTGGCACTGGCATCCCGAGATGCACAATGGGGTGCTCAAGCCATGGCCCAGCTGGGCGACCATGCACGTTTGCGGCCAGAGTTGTTCTTACGCACCCAGTATGCTGTCGACATGCCAAGCAGCGCTGATACTGCCTTGGTTGAGGGCCTCACTAGCCAATGGCAGAGCTGGCTGACAGATCACCCGCGCGATGCTGGCGCCTGGCAGCAGTTGGCCAGATTGTGGACGGCGAAAAATCAACCATTGCGCGCGATTCGTGCTGAAGCTGAAGCGCAGGTGGCCAGGCTCGATTACGAGGCTGCAATAGACCGTTTCAAGGCTGGGCAGAACATGGTGCGCCAAATGGGCGGCAAGGCAGACCATGTCGACGCGTCCATTTTGCAAAGCCGTTTGGGTGCTGTGATGCAATTGCAGCGCGAGCGCGATGCGGCACTGAAAGCCTTGAAATAACTTACAGTCAGCCGCTGTTTAAGCATGGTGAAGGCTGCCGTAATGCTTCTTGACAGGTTCTGAAGGGTTCAGAGCAAGTGGGTTGAGCTATTTGCCTTTAGCTAGCGATTGATTGCACGAACCAGTGCCAGTTTGATGCGGGCGAATGGGAAGTAGAGCGCAGGCTAGAGTTGTATTAGTAAAGGGGGGATAGCTGTGGCCAACGCTGATAGAACTACGCTATCGTGGCTTTGGCCGACAGCCATGCGGATGTGTCAGGCTTGCGCGTTGAAGATTTTTCCTGGATTGAGGATGTTTTTCGGATCCAGGGCTTGTTTGATGCTGCGCATCACTGCCACAGCACCTGCCCCAGTTTCTTGCACCAAGTAATCCATTTTGTGAATGCCAATGCCGTGCTCACCAGTGCAAGTTCCGCCCATTTCAATGGCTCTGGCCACCAATGCTTGGCTCAAGGCTTCGCCGCGTGCGCGCTCTGCTTCGTCATCAGGGTCAATCAGGTAACCGAAGTGGAAATTGCCATCACCCACGTGGCCCACCAAGAAATAGGTGATGCCAGAGGCCTGCGCCTCTGCTACAGAAGCCAGCAAACAATCGGCCAATCGGCTGATCGGCACGCAGGTGTCCGTTGTGATCACGCGGCAGCCTGGGCGTGATTGCACGCCTGCAAAGTAAGCGTTATGGCGGGCAGTCCACAAGCGCGTGCGTTCTTCTGGCGTGTGGGCCCATTCAAAGGCCTGACCAGCGTACTCGGCCGCGATTTCCTGCACGGTTTCAGCTTGTTCTTTGACCGATGCTGGCGAGCCGTGAAACTCCATCAGCAGCATCGGCTCTTCTCGCAAAGACAGTTTGCTGTATTGATTGACCAAGCCCACTGTTGGCCCATCGAGCAATTCGACCCGCGCAATAGGCACACCCAACTGGATGGTGGCAATCACGGTGCGCACCGCTTCTTCAATGCTGGGGAATGAGCAAATAGCGGCAGATACCGCCTCAGGCAGCGGGTACAGCTTGAGCGTGATTTGGGTAAAGATGCCCAGTGTGCCTTCACTGCCGACAAACAGGCGAGTGAGGTCGTAGCCTGCAGCAGATTTTTTGGCGCGTGTGCCAGTATGGATGGTCTCGCCGTTGGCCAGAACCACTTCCAGAGCCAATACATTTTCGCGCAAGGTGCCATAGCGCACAGCGTTAGTGCCTGAGGCTCGCGTGGCTGTCATTCCTCCAACGCTGGCATCGGCTCCTGGGTCTATCGGGAAGAACAGGCCTTGGTGTTTGAGCGCTTCGTTGAGCTGTTTGCGGGTAATGCCGGGCTCCACGGTCACGGTCAAGTCATCGGCATCGATGGAGATGATTTTATTCATGCGGCTGACATCAATGGTGATGCCGCCTTGAATGGCCAGCAGGTGCCCTTCCAGCGATGAACCTGCGCCATAAGCAATGACAGGGGTGTTGTGGTCATGGGCCAAGCGAACAGCGTCCGCGACATCTTTGGCGTTTTCGGCAAAAACGACGGCATCGGGAGGCGGCGCCTGAAGCGAGCCTTCGTCGCGGCCGTGCTGTTCCCGAATGGCTTGGGCGGTAGAGACTTGGGCGCCAAAGCGCAGGTTGAGTGCGTCTAACAACGAAGCGCTGGCAGCGCGTTGAGGAGCGGTTGTGGTGTTCATCGCGAATGGGTCGAGAAGCGCAGTCTGGCCTGTGGCAAGCGGCGTGCCATACAGGTTGCTGCGGGGATAAAACAAAACGATTGTCAATGGTACTCCACTCGTTGCATCTTCATAGTGGGATGTTGCCGCAAACGCGCCAGAGTGTTGAGCCAGGCGAAACAATGCGCTTTGACAAACAATGGGACAATAACGTGCACAACACAAGCGAGCGCATCTGCGCAAATAGTTGTTTGAAAGTGTGAACTTCTGGCGTAATGTGGGCTCTCAAAGCCCGTTACCGTTGAGGTCTTGAATTGTTGCTGCCGTGAGGCTGCGTTTCCCCAAACATAGGAGTGCTCTGTGTCTCTCAATCGCCGTCATTTTTCTCTCTCTGCCGTTGCCTTGGGCGCTGCAGGCACTATGGGTGTTGCTCCGGTGTGGGCGCAATCTACTGCTCCAGTTGAAGGTGAGCAATACGTCACGTTGGCCAAGCCCGTTGATCTGGGTACTCCTGCAGGCAAAGTGGAGGTGTTGGAGTTCTTCTGGTATTCCTGCCCACACTGCAATGCGTTTGAGCCGATGTTTGACAAATGGAAGCGTGCCCAACCTGCCGACGTGATCGTTCGCCGTGTGCCTGTGGCATTCCAGCAAAATGGCAATTTTGTGCCGCAGCAAAAGCTGTACTACGCGCTGGAAAGCATGAACTTGCTGGACAAGCTGCATACCGCGGTTTTCAATGCTGTTCACAACGAGCGTAAGCGCTTGACTTCTGATGACGCGGTGTTTGACTGGATCAAAACACAAGGTGTGGATGTAGAAGAGTTCAAGAAGACCTACAACTCGTTCTCTGTGGCCAGTTCAGTGCGTCGTGCTTCTCAGCTGCAAGATGACTACCGAGTGGAAGGGGTTCCTTCTTTGGGCGTGGCTGGCAAGTATTACACCGATGGTCCTAAAGCGCGCAATTTGGCCAATGCCTTGCAAGTGGTTGAGTACTTGATCGAGCAAGAGCGCAAGGCTGCAGGCAAATAAGTCGCCGCAGAGTGTGCTGTGCGCAATCCTTTGATTTGCGCATAGCTTCACAAGCCATGCATATGAAATAAAAAAAGAGGCAGGTATTCACCGCCTCTTTTTTTATTGCTTACGCGGAAGGCGCCGCTGTGCGGTTTGCGATAGCGCGCTGCAATTGTTTGGGTTATGTCGACAAGACTTCTTGCACCACGCGGGCAACGCCCTGTTGCCAAGCAGGCAGTGTCAAACCAAATGTGGTTTGAAAGTGTTGGGTGTTCAGGCGTGAATTCAAAGGGCGCTGCGCTGGCGTTGGGTAGTCTGCGGTAGGGATGGGGGTAGTTCTGGCGAACTGGCGTTCGGGCAATAAATTGCGCGCCTGGTCAAACACGAACTCGGCATAGGCTCGCCAATCGGTGTAGCCGCTAGCGGCAACATGGTAAATACCGCTCAAGGCAGGGCTGCCTGCCAGTGCTTGGCGCAACGCGTGTGCCGTGGCATCGGCCAGCAACTCTGCCCCAGTGGGCGCGCCAATTTGGTCGTCGACGATTCGCAGCTCTGGCCGTTCAGCGCCCAAACGCAGCATGGTCTTCAAAAAATTGTTGCCATGCGCGCCATATACCCAGCTGGTGCGCAATACCAAATGCTTGGCACCACTGGCAGTGATGTATTTTTCGCCTTCCAGTTTGGATTGACCATACACCGACAGGGAGGCAGTTGCGTCTTCCTCGCTCCAAGGGGTATTGCCGCTGCCATCAAACACATAGTCTGTGCTGTAGTGCACGAGCCAAGCATCGCGTTGGGCAGCTTCTTGTGCGAGCAGCGCAGCAGCAGCGGCATTGATGGCGTGGGCTTGTTCTGGCTCTGTCTCGGCTTTATCCACTGCGGTATACGCTGCTGCATTGACAATGGCATGGGGCTCCACTTGCGCAATCGTCGCCTTTAATGCACCAAGGTCTGACAAGTCGCCGTTGAGGGCAGGGTTTCCCCTTTCAGGCGCGATCACCTCGCCTAGTACGCTGAGGCTGCGTTGCAGCTCCCAGCCGACTTGCCCATTTTTTCCGAGTAAGAGTATTTTCATGGCATGGCTCCTAGCAGCTATAAACCACCGTGATGCGGTTGGGTGTGTGGTGCTGCGTGAAGTTCAAGCATACTGCTTTTGCACCCACTCGCGGTACGCGCCGCTTTGGACATTCTCTACCCAGGCGGTATTGTCCAGATACCACTGCACGGTTTTGCGTATGCCGCTGTCAAAGGTTTCTGCAGGTTTCCAGCCTAATTCGCCTTGCATGCGGCTGGCGTCAATTGCATAGCGTCTGTCGTGCCCGGGACGGTCTTTGACGAAGGTGATTTGCTGGGCATAACTTTGGCCGTCAGTACGGGGGCGCAGCTCGTCAAGCAGGGCACAAATGCGTTTGACGATGTCGATGTTGGCCATTTCGTTGTGGCCACCAATGTTGTAAGTCTCGCCTAACTGGCCCGCTTCCAGCACTCGGCGAATGCCGCTGCAATGGTCTTTGACAAACAACCAGTCACGGATTTGCTGACCATCGCCGTATATGGGCAGTGGCTTGCCTGCCAAGGCGTTGGTGATGACCAGCGGAATGAGCTTTTCCGGGAAATGCAGCGGGCCGTAGTTGTTGCTGCAGTTGGTTGTGAGCACCGGCAAACCGTAGGTGTGGAACCAAGCGCGTACGAGATGGTCGCTGGCGGCTTTGCTGGCGCTGTACGGACTGTTGGGTTCGTAAGGATGTTGCTCGGTAAAGGCTGGCGCCTGCGGTGCTAAAGAGCCATAGACCTCGTCGGTAGAAACGTGCAAGAAACGGAAATCCGTTTTGCGGTCCTCTTCCAATCCATTCCAATAGCTGCGAGCCGCTTCCAGTAAACGGAAGGTGCCAATCACATTGGTTTGGATGAAGTCTTCCGGGCCATGGATGGAACGGTCTACATGGCTTTCTGCAGCGAAATGCACAATGGCGCGAGGGCTGTGCTTGGCCAGCAATTGGTCTAGTAACGCAGCATCGGTGATGTCACCCTGCACAAAGGTGTGGCGGCTATCGCCTTCGAGCGAAGCCAAATTGGCCCGGTTGCCTGCGTAGGTGAGTTTGTCGAGTGTGACAACAGGCTCGCCTACTTGCGCGATCCAATCGAGAACGAAGTTGGCGCCAATAAAGCCTGCGCCGCCAGTTACAAGAATCATGGTGTATGGGGAGGAGGGTTAATAGACTTCTGCTTCGGGGTTGGTCTGCTCCAACTCGTAGCTGGCAGCCAGCATGGCCAAGCGGCCAATCACACCATACATATAGAAGCGGTTGGGCAGCAACTCGCCCGGGTGGCCTTGCGCGTCCATCACGTGTTCTGGCTCAAACGCCAGCGGTAGGAAGGTGGCACCGGGTGCGTTGAGGTTTTCATCAGCGCCTTTGCTGGCATGGGTGCGGTAGAAGCCACCGACTACGTACCGATCCATCATGTACACCACGGGCTCCGCTGTGGCGCCATTAATGTTCTCAATGGTGGGAACACCTTCCTGGATGATGAGGTCGCTGACTTCTTGTCCATCCTTGATGACTGACATCTTGTTTTTGGCGCGACGGTTCAGGCTGGCCAGTTCAGAGGCGTCTTGCACCATCATCACGCCCATGCCATAGGTGCCGTTGTCTGCTTTGACGGCCACATAAGGCTTATCGCTGATGCCATATTCTTTGTACTTTTTGCGGACTTTGGTCAATACTGCGTGGGTGCTTTCCTGTAGTGCTTCCAGGCCTTGGCTTTCTGCAAAGTTGACTTTGTTGGCATGTCCAAAAATGGGGTTGATCAGCCATGGGTCGATCCCCAGCATTTTGCCAAAACGTTTGGCGACCTCTTCATAGGCTTTGAAGTGGTTGGTTTTACGGCGTACATTCCAGCCCGCGTGTAATGGTGGCAGCAGAAACTGTTCGTTGATGTCCTCCAGAATGCCTGGTGCACCAGCAGAGAGGTCGTTGTTGAGCAAAATGGTGCAGGGGTCAAAGTGTTTGACTTCCAAGCGGTATTGGGTGCGGTTTACCGGCTCCAGTACGAGCTCTTCCCCGTTAGGCAGGGTGATGGCTGTGTCTTCCGTGATTTCAGGGCTAATAGAGCCAATGCGTACATTGAGGCCAGCGGCGCGGAAGATGCGCGCCAAAGTGGCCACATTCATCAGGTAAAACTGGTTACGAGTGTGGTTCTCAGGAATCAGCAGCAAGTTACGCGCTTCGGGGCAAATTTTCTCAATTGCGGCCATGGCCGCCTGCACCGCCAAAGGCAGCATTTCTGGGGTGAGGTTGTTCCAGCCACCCGGGAAGAGATTGGTGTCAACCGGGGCTACTTTGAAGCCCGCATTGCGTACATCAACAGAGCTGTAAAACGGTGGCGTGTGCTCCATCCATTCCAAACGAAACCAGCGCTCGACAGCAGGCATGGATTCGAGAATGCGTTGCTCCAGTTCGCTGATGGGGCCAGTCAGTGCGGTGACGAGGTGGGGAACCATAGGTGTCCTCAGAAATAAAACCGTTCAATTGTAGGAGAGGTGGGCAATCTGGCGTGAATTCGCCCAATGCGCTACGCCCCGCATACAGGGAGGAGGTGGCTCGTGAGAGGGACGTTGGCAGGCCCAGCCCTATGTGGGGCAGGGGCGGCACAACGCTGCAAGCTCAACGCCGAGAAGTTGGCGCCTGCGCGACGCGGCACATTTGCATGACCAGGCGTTGCAGGGCGCTGGGGGCATCTTGGGGCCAAGCGGGGAATTTCAAGCCCTTGTTAATGCCATCGACAATATGTGCCGATTGCACTAGGCGTGACAACATGGGCAAACGCATGCGTGGCAACAGACGTTCAAACCATTTTTCTTTAGGGCCCCAAACTCTGGCTTGACGCAGTGCCTGGGGCAAAGGCACGCCGTCTTCAAGTGCACGTTTGGCGTGGTAAAGGCTTAAGACATCGCCGGTGAGTACGCTGTGCAGGCGCACAGGGGCTTCGCCTTCGGCCAGCAGGCCCTCAAGCACTTTCTGACTGCGTAGAGTTTGCCCTGACAGAATGGCTTCGGATAAGTCGTTGATGCTGTAGCGCGCCACGTTCAATACGCTGGCTTCAATTTGGCTTTGCGTCAGCAGGCCTTCAGGGTAGAGCAGCCCTAGTTTTTGCACCTCCTGGTGGGCGGCCATCAGGTTGCCTTCCACGCAATCGGTGAAGAAGGCCAAGGCGTGCTGCCCTTCTTCTGTGTTGGCGACGTGCTGGCCTTGTGCTTTGAGGCGCTGAGCCAACCAAGCGGGCATGTCGCGGCGGGCAATAGGGTCAATGCGCACGACTTCGCCTGCGCGTTCCAGTGCGGCAAACCATGGTGTTTGCTGCATGGTGCGATCAGCACGGGGTAACAAGATGATGAGTAGGGTGTCTTGGGCTTGTGTGCTTTGGCCTGCTTGTTCTGCGAGTTTCTGCAGGATGGAGCCGCCTTCTTTGCCGGGTTTGCCGGTGGGTAGACGGATTTCGACAATTTGCTTGTCCGCAAACAAGCTTTGACTGGCACTGGCGGCTAATACAGCAGACCAGTCAAATTGCGTGGCTGCGCCTACAAAAGCCGTGCGCTCACTGAAGCCTTGCGCGCGCGCTGTGCTGCGAATCGTATCCAGTGCTTCTTGTTCCAGCAAGGGTTCATCACCGTGCAGAACATACAGCGGCGCAAGGCCTTTTTGCAGGTGTGGTGCCAGTTGTTGCAGCGTCAGTGCCATTGGTCAATCGCCTTCAGGTTTGCCGCGCAGCAGGCGCCAGTGCACTGAGTAGCTTGTCATGGATGCCACCAAAACTGCCATTGCTCATGCACACGATATGGTCGCCGGGGCGTACTTGATTGGCAATGGTGTTTACCAACGCATTGAGGTCATCAAAGGTGCTGGCGTTGCTGCCCAGCGGGGCCAGCGCAGCAGCAACATCCCAGCCCAGTTGATGGGTGTATGCGAACACCTGATCCGCTGCTTGCAGGGCAGCAGGCAATTGCGCAGCCATGGTGCCCAGCTTCATGGTGTTGCTGCGCGGCTCAAAGACGGCCAAGATACGCGCTTGTGCAGGCAATGTGCGACGTAAACCTTCTAGTGTGGTGGCAATGGCCGTGGGGTGGTGGGCAAAGTCGTCATACACCGACACGCCTTGTACGGTGCCGCGCAATTCCATGCGCCGGCGCACATTCTCAAATGTAGCCAGCGCTGCGGCGGCGTTTTCTGGGGCTACCCCAATGTGCTCTGCGGCAGCAATGGCGGCTAACGCGTTGAGTTGGTTGTGCCGCCCAGTGAGTGCCCATTGCACAGTGCCCACTTCGCGGCCGTCATAGTGCACAGTGAAATGCTGATCAGTTCCTGTGGCGGTAAAGCTGGTTTGGGCTAGTGCTGCGGTAGTGGGCAGACCAAAGCCGCGCAGTTCACTCCAGAGGCCTTGCTGCATTACGCGGGCTAGGTTGGTGTCTTCGGCATTGGCGATGACACGGCCATGACCCGGCACGGTACGGATGACATGGTTGAATTGCCGCTCAATGGCAGCCAGGTTCTCAAAAATGTCGGCGTGGTCAAACTCCAGGTTATTGAGCACCAGTGTGCGTGGCCGGTAGTGCACAAACTTGCTGCGCTTGTCGAAGAAGGCGGTGTCGTATTCGTCGGCTTCGATTACGAAGAAACTGCTTCGCTCTTTCTGCAGGGGGCGCCCCAGACGCGCGGAAATACCAAAATTTTGCGGAATCCCACCAATAAGGAAACCGGGATTGAGACCATTGGCCTCCAAAATCCAGGCCAGCATGGATGTGGTGGTGGTTTTGCCGTGTGTGCCTGCTACAGCCAGCACATGTCGGCCCGGCAGCATATGTTCGGCTAGCCACTGTGGGCCACTGGTATAGGGTAGGCCTTGGTTGAGAATGGCCTCCATCAGTGGGTAGCGTGGGCTGCCATCGGTCAGGCGAGCCCGGCTGACAACGTTGCCAACGACAAAGCAGTCCGCCCCAATAGCTGCTTGCTCGGCACCATAGCCTTCCATCAGTTCAATACCCAGCGCACGAAGCTGGTCGCTCATAGGCGGGTAAACCTGTGCGTCGCAACCAGTGACGGTGTGGCCACTGGCTTTAGCTAGTGCTGCCACGCCTGCCATGAAGGTGCCGCAAATGCCGAGGATGTGAATATGCATGAATAAGCAAACTGGTGGAGATGTGGTGACCGGGGCAGCTTAGGCGCCGAAGGCACTGGCGTCAAGGCCATCCAATGTGTAATTTTGTGGTCCGCGTGCGGCCACTTTTCGCGCTGCCACCGCATTGCCCAAGCGTGCACATTGCGGCAGGCTCCAGCCTTTTTCCAGCCCGTAGAGCAGGGCCGAGCGCCAAGCGTCGCCGCAACCGGTGGGGTCCACTGCAGCCTCAACGGTGACAGCTGGGATATGTTCTTTTTGACCATCTACCCAGATGTCGCAACCTTCTGCACCTAACGTCACGATCAGGCCTTTGACTTGCTTGGAAATGGCCTCCAATGGCAGGCCGGTGCGATCGACCAGCATCTGACCTTCGTAGTCGTTGACCGTGACCCAACTGGCCTGTGCGATGAACTGTTGCAACTCTTGACCGCTGAACATAGGCAAGCCTTGACCTGGGTCGAACACCCATGGGATGTTGGCAGCGGTTAATTGCTGGGCATGTTCGATCATGGCGTCGCGACCATCGGGCGAGATGATGGCCAGACGAATATCGCTAGGCAAATTTTCGATCACGTTCTGGTGTGCCTGCGCCATAGCGCCCGGGTGAAAAGCGGTGATCTGGTTGTTGTCCAGATCGGTCATGATCATGGCTTGTGCCGTGTAGGTATCAGACAGTTGCAGCACTTTGCTGCGGTCAATACCCAGCTGGTCCAGACGCGTCAAATACTCTGCACCGTCTTGGCCCACTGCGGCCATGGGAACGGCGTGCCCGCCAAGCAACTGGAGGCCATAAGCGATATTGCCTGCGCAACCACCAAAGTCTTTGCGCAATGTGTTGACCAGAAATGAGACGTTCAGAATGTGCAATTGCGTGGGCAGAATTTGCTGACCAAAGCGGCCGTCGAAGTTCATGATGGTGTCAAATGCGACGGAGCCACAAATCAATACGGCCATGGAGGAAGTCCTTTCAATTGGTGTCAATAAAGAGCTGCAGCCGTTGTTTGAGGTACTGTCGAACTCTCTGTTTTGAACGGCTGAGCGAGCTCTCTGCTCAGATTGCTTTGCAGTCGTGCAGGCTAGGGTGTGTTGGGATAAAAAATCTGCAGTTGATAGCCCGTAATGGCGTCTGCGTAGGTATTCAATACCAGGCTTTTTTCAGCTTTCCAAGCTGTACCAGGTGCCAACTCAAGCGGTACTTGGTTGATCTCGGAGGCCTCGATGGTGCGGCGAATCAGGGTTTTACCATTTTCGTCGCGCAAACTCAGCGACAGAGCAGGTGTTTGAATCCATTGGCTGCTGCGGTTGCGCACACTCCAAGAGAGTGTGTAGCGATTGTTGCCCTCGGATTGAAAGGTGGAGCCGTCAAGCACTAAATCTTCAAGGGCTTGCAATGGCGTGATCGTGCAGCCTAAAGCGTTGCAGGCGGTCTGCATGCGGGCCTTCCATTGGGGGGATATGGCTGCGATGCTGTCTCGCTGGTAGTACGTGTACTGAGCTGTCAAAAGTGCCAGTAGCAGCAGTGCGAGCAAGCCCATGAGTGCGCGTATGGCGGGGCGGCGCCAGAAAGCTTTCTGTTCAGCTTCGCGAATAAAACGCAGCTCTTGGGTTTCGCTGAATGCCGCGTTGTATTCATCCAACTGCTCTTGTGTTGGATAGCCCACCATGCCATCACTGTCTTGTGGGACTGGTTCATAAGGGGCAAGTTCAGCTTCGTTGGCAAGGGGCAGTTCCCCCTCAGTGTGTTGGGCTGAATCCAATGGTGCAGCTTGTGCTGGGGCGAGTGTGGATTCAGGTTCTGGCGCAGCAGTTGGTGCGCTTTCTACACTGGGCCTCTTGAGTGAGGCGGCTAGGCTTTCTTGCTGGTCGGTATGGTCTTGCCCACCGATACTCTGCGTTACATCAGTGCTGGCGTCTTCAGTCGCAGGTACGTGTGAAGGCTGTGCGGGTGTGGCCGATTGCTTGGCTTGCCAGCGTTCTAATTCATCTTGGAAGCTGCCCAGATCATCCGGGGCATTCTCAGAAGGCGTTGCGTTTGCGTCATCCGCTGGCTCGATCTCGGGGCCAATGTCTGTCGTCGGTTCTTGAGCCTCCGCTTGCGCCGCATGGACTAAGGCATCGGATTGGCTGCTGCCGTCTGATGGTGTCGCTGTGGGTGAAAATGTTTCTGAAAGCTCTTTGAGCCAACGCTCGGAAGGTCTTTCATGATCTGCACCATCAGAAGATGGTGTTGTGCTGTTATCGAGGTTTGATGCAGGAACCGTGCTGCCCGACTGCTCATCTGCTGGTGGGGGGATTTGCCCTTCAAGCAGATGATCTGTTGCATCGAAAATATTGTTGCAACGACCGCAGCGTACCCAGCCTTCAGAGACGCGCAATTGCTCAGGCGTGACCTTGAATTTGGTTGCGCAACTGGGGCATCGTGTGATGAGGCTCATACGGGGAACGGTGTCAACAGCGGAAAGCTTGGGGTGCGGTGCTAAAGAGTGGACGCGTTATTGTGCCTGAGAACGTGTTGGTGATGGCCGCCGCTTGCGGTGCAACGTCGCAGGCACTGAACTCCATTGTCTGCAAGCAGATAGAGTCGAATCATTGGGAGCGGTGCTATTCTTCGAGCTTGATGCCGTTAGGCCTTCTTGGCTGTCATCAAAATCCAGCCATCTTCACTGTCAGTGACCTCTAACTGAACCCATGGGGCATAGGCTGTTTTAAGCAGATCTGCCTGGCGTTCCAAAATGCCAGCCAGCACCAGATGCCCTCCAGCAGCCACATGGTTGCACAGCAGCGGGGCGAGGACTTGCAGTGGGTTGGCCAGAATATTGGCAAGCACCACTTGGTATGTGTCTGCAATGATGTCAGGCATGCCGCTGCGCAGTGCGACTTGGTTCTTTTCGGCATTGTTGGCTGTTGCAGCAATGGCTGCTTCGTCAATGTCTACTGCATCAACGGGCGCAGCACCAAATTTGGCCGCTGCGATGGCCAGAATGCCAGAGCCACAGCCGTAATCGAGCACCGATTGATTGCGCAGTGTGTGTTGTGCCTGGTTTTGCTGTGCCAACCAACGCAGGCACATGCGTGTGGTTGGGTGTGTTCCGGTGCCAAATGCCATGCCCGGATCCAGTTCAATGCTCACCTTGGCTTGGGCAGGGATGTCGTGCCAGCTGGGCACAATCCAGAATTCTGGCGTGATTTCAACGGCCGCAAATTGCGATTGGGTCAACGTCACCCAATCTTGGTCGGGGACTTCCTGCAGAGACTGGAGTTGGCAGCCTGCATAAAAATCTTGCACCGCCAGAATTTGCTGTGCTTGATGTGCTTTTTGTTGGTCAGGAAATAGGGCACTGATGACGCTGCGGTTCCAGGCTAGACGTTCTGGCTCCATGCCCGGTTCGCCAAACAGGGCTTGTTCGTCGGCAGTTTGGGCGTCGGCATCTTCAACAGATACGCTCAGGGCGTCCAATGCTTCAAGTGCCTCGCTGACGATGTCAACATTGTCTTGGGGGCACAAAATGGTCAGGGCAAACATTGGTGGCTTTCAAGCTGAAGCGGCAAGGGATGCGATGAATCCAACTTGCCGCTTTGGTGGGAGATGGCTGCTAATTTGTGCAGCTTAGGTACGGTCAGGGCGCTGTTCGAGCCACTTTTCCAGGTAATGAATGTTGGTGCCACCTGTAGCGAAATTGGCATCGACCAGCAATTCACGGTGCAGAGGAATATTGGTTTTGATGCCTTCAACCACGGTTTCCAGCAGAGCGCTGCTCATGCGGGCCAAGGCTTCTTCACGCGTGTCGCCATGCACAATGACCTTGCCGATCATAGAGTCGTAGTTGGGCGGCACGGTATAGCCTGTGTACATGTGCGAGTCCACCCGAACTCCTGGGCCACCAGGGGCATGCCATGTGGTGATCTTGCCTGGCGATGGGGTGAACTTGTAAGGGTCTTCAGCGTTGATGCGGCACTCGATGGCGTGGCCACGAATTTCAATATCGCGCTGTGTGAAACCTAACTTTTGACCTGCTGCGACCAAAATTTGGTTTTTCACAACATCGACGCCGGTGATCATCTCGGTCACAGGGTGTTCCACTTGCACGCGAGTGTTCATTTCAATGAAATAGAACTCGCCGTTCTCGTACAGGAACTCAAAGGTTCCTGCGCCACGGTAGCCAATGCGTTTGCATGCTGCAGCACAACGGTCACCGATTTTTTCGATCAAGCGGCGGGGAATGCCAAATGCAGGCGCTTCTTCAATCACCTTCTGATGGCGACGCTGCATGGAGCAATCGCGCTCGCCCAAATACACGGCATTGCCATGGGTGTCGGCCAGCACCTGGATCTCGATATGGCGAGGGTTTTCCAGGAATTTTTCCATGTACACAGCAGGGTTGCCGAATGCTGCCTGGGCCTCACTCTTGGTCATTTGTACTGCGTTGACCAGTGCTGCTTCTGTATGGACTACGCGCATGCCGCGTCCGCCGCCGCCTGCGGCTTTGATGATGACCGGGTAGCCTACAGCACGCGCAGTAGCGCGCATCTCAGTCGGGTCATCCGACAGCTCGCCTTCAGAGCCGGGTACGCAGGGCACGCCAGCCTTGATCATGGCTTGCTTGGCCGACACTTTGTCGCCCATGATGCGGATGGATTCTGCAGTGGGGCCGATGAAGGCGAAGCCGCTGCGTTCAACCCGTTCGGCAAAGTCGGCGTTTTCGCTCAGGAACCCGTAGCCAGGGTGAATCGCTTCTGCATCGGAGACTTCTGCTGCAGAGATGATGGACGGCATTTGCAAATAGCTCGCTCCTGCAGGTGCGGGGCCAATGCAGATGGCTTCGTCAGCCAAGCGAATGTATTTAGCGTCCCGGTCTGCTTCGGAGTAGACCATGACGGATTTGATGCCCAGTTCGCGGCAAGCGCGTTGAACACGAAGGGCAATCTCGCCACGGTTGGCGATCAAGATTTTTTTAAACATGGGTAGACCTCGTGAGTCTTGTGGCGGTTGCCTCTTGGCTGGGGCTGTGCGCCGTCAACCGTTTACTCAATGATGAACAAGGGTTGGCCGTATTCGACGGCTTGTCCGTTGTCTACCAAAATTTGTTTGATGGTGCCGGAGCGATCGGCCTCGATTTCATTGAGGATTTTCATCGCTTCAATGATGCAAACGGTTTGGCCTTCTTTGACTTGCGTGCCCACTTCCACGAACGGGTCGGCGGAAGGATTGGGGGAGCGGTAGAACGTGCCCACCATGGGGGCGGTGATGGAGGCGCCTGCGGCAGCAGTCGGCGCTGCCGCAGCGGATTCTGCGGCAGGTGCAGCGGCCAAAGGGGCGGCCACAGTCAGGGCGGCGGCATTCGCTGGGGCCTGAACATAAACAGGGCCTGCGCCGCCTTTAACGATGCGCACTTTGCCTTCTGCTTCAGTGATTTCGAGCTCGGTCACGTTTGATTCTGATACGAGGTCGATCAGGGTTTTGAGTTTCCTGAGATCCATGCTGGTCTAGCTCCAGAGATGTAGCGATAAGAAAGAAATTAAGTGGCATTTGCCATTATCTTTTCTTATTTTATGCTAATTGTTTATAAGTTGTATGATCGCAGGGCGTTTTTGTGCTTGTGTTTGCAAAAAACCTAAGACTACGGTCGTGATGCCCTATACGCAATACTTGTTCGCTTTAGATTGGTATTGCGATGCAGTTGACAACAAATTGGGTGAAATGTCGTCTTTTAAGTGCTGCGCAGCTTAGCCATTAATTGGTGCGCATAGCAGAGCAAATTGCCATCGCTGATTGCCCCTTGGGTGGCGCATTCTACGGGAACTTAAGCCAGCGACTCCCAATGGCTTAAATCGGTTGGGGCAATCTGACCGATTTTACGCTCGCGAATCAGGCCTTTGCGATCAACTACCAGTGTGAAGGGGAGTCCGCCTGTATTGCCTAGTTCTTTGGCTATGCCTACGCCGGGAGCACCAGCAATGCCAATAGGAAAGCCGAGGTTAAAGCGTTGAATAAAACGTTGCACGTTGGCGGGCGTATCAACCGCAATACCAATAGTGGTCCAGCCGTTGGCGCGCGCATGAAATTCATTGAGTAGTGGTAGCTCTTCGATACAGGGCGCGCACCAAGTCGCCCAGAAATTAATGATCAGTGGCTCTCCAAAGTGCTTGGACAGATGCAGGGTGGTTCCGTCCGGGCTGGGAAAGAATAGCCCCCATAATGGGTCGTTGGTTAAATTCGCGACATCTGTGTTTGCTTGGCGTTGTTGTAGCCAATAACTTGCTCCAGCGATAGCCGCCAAACCAACGGCACCTGCACTGTAGGTTAGCCAGAGCCTGCGCTGTGCATCGGGAGGAATGCTTTTGCGATCGTGTGTATGAGGAGATTCTGCGGGGTTCATGGTGCTGCGCATTCTGCCATGAGCGATTCCAATGCAGATAAAGGCCCGCGTAATGCCCGCCCATCTGGACCAGGTTGAAGGGCTCCGCGTTGCGCTGTGCTGGCGTTATTCCATAAGCAGATGAGTACTGTGGAGTCCAAACAGGGTTCGGGCGTGGGCTCCTCTAAAATCAGCACCTCCGTTGAGAGGCCAGAAATGCCAGAGGTTTCTTCGGTCTCGAAATGCAGGCCTTGGTTGAGTAGCCAGATTGGGAGTGCCTTAATGTCATCGCAAAAGAGCTGCAGATGAATATTGCTAAAGCGTGTTGCCGTTCCATTCCACACTGCACCACCTAGTAAAGGGGCAAACTCTTGCAGGCGCAGCATCCAATTGTGCGCAATGCAGCGCAGTGCGTAGAGTTCCTGCGGTTGTTCTTCTGCCTTGAATAGAGCAATGTACTCACGCACAGCTTCTTCAACCAGTACATTGTCTGGCAGCGCAGTGTTGGTGCGCAGGCCAAGTTGTTTTGCGGCACGTTTTTTCGCAGGGCCAAACTCCATGCCCTCTTCCACAATCAAAGCAGCTGCAGCTTGGGCAATATCGGTGAGGGAGTAGTGGTGCATTGTCGTACTCTATGAGATAGCCATGGTCTCATATTATTATTGCGCCGGGTCTCGCCGTTGGCGTGAGATTTCGCCGTTTGTATGTTGGCCCTTTTTTTGTTGGCAAGCGTGTCTTGGTCTTTTGATGTACAAAGCACGGTTTTTCTTGATGAAGGCGCCTTGCCCATTTCCTTCTTGTGTAGTGTCTTTTTATGAATACTTCTAGTGCATGGAGAAATCAATTTCAAACTTTGAAAGGCATTGTGGACCAAATGCCTGTTGATTTTCCTGCGCTGGAAGGCTGTGCAGTGGTTGATGTGTCGACCGGGGTAGTCGTGCATGGTGTTGGCCGGTTGGTGCAAGAGGGGGCTTTGGCAGAAGCGTCTACGGATTACTGGCGCCATTACCAGCGGCACGGCAGTTTCTTTGAGGAACTCGGGCCGTTGCGCTATTGCGTGTTGATTCACCAGGAAATTCGCATCACCATGTTCCCCTGTAGCCAAGAAATGATTTTGATTTTTTTTACCCAAGAAGGGCAAGCCGTGGACTGGAAGGATGCCTTGGGTCGAGCGGCTCACATTCGGGAATTGGCAGCCAGTTTGTGACTGCTGCTCTCGTTTAGTGACCAGTGAAAAAATCAGGAATAAGTATTTGTATGAATTTGTTGTTTGTCATTGATCCCCTGAATAGTTTCAGGATCTATAAAGATACGACCTATGTGATGATGCGCGAAGCACAGCGAAGAGGGCATCAGGTCTCGGTTTGTCTTCCCTCTGATCTGTATTGGGTGCATGGTGGGCGTGTGACGGCGGCTGTGCAAACCATAGAGTTGCTGGATGTTGACCCTGCACGCTACGCAAAAGGCGATGATGCGCAGCCTTGGTGGCGTCAGGTCGCAGCAGGAGAGCAAGCGCTGGCAGATTTCGATGCCGTACTGATGCGCAAAGACCCTCCTTTTGATAATGAGTTTTTCTATACCACGCACTTGCTTAGCCAAGCTGAGCGTGAAGGCGCCAAAGTCTTTAATCGGCCTGCGGCATTGCGTGACCATCCAGAAAAGTTGGATATTCTGGAGTTTCCTCAATGGACGGGCCCCACATTGGTGACGCGTGATCCTGCGCGTATTCGTGCTTTCCATGCTGAGCATGGCGACATCATTCTCAAACCCTTGGATGGCATGGGCGGCATGGGGATTTTTCGCGTGGCCGCTGATGGACTTAACTTGGGCAGCATCATTGAGACGCTTAATGACAATGGGCGCACTTCTGTCATGGTGCAGCGCTATATCCCTGCGATCAAGCAAGGCGATAAGCGGATATTGTTGATCGACGGCAAAGCTGTTCCGCATGCCCTAGCTCGTATTCCGCAAGGCAATGAAATTCGCGGCAACATGGCCGTTGGCGGAAAAGCCGTGGCACAACCATTGACGGCGCGCGACCAAGACATCGCTAGCCATATTGGCCCTATTTTGGCTGCGCGCGGCTTATTGCTGGTTGGCTTGGATGTGATTGGCGACTTTGTGACTGAGATCAACGTCACCAGCCCAACCGGTTTTCAAGAAGTGTTCAACCAGACTGGATGTGACGTGGCAGCGCTGTTTATAGACGCGCTGGAGCGCCGTCAACCAACTTGGCTTGCCCCATGATCGCCTACCGCGGCTAACTGATGAGAGCCTTTGTGCTTTCAAGTCGCTTGGCTGCCAAGCAGGTAGCTGAAAAATCTCTCACGATGAAAGCAGCATATAACCTGAAGTATTAAAAAAACAGGGAAAATCAAAGCTTTTGTACGTTAATTGCCTATTCTGATTCGATGGGTGGTTGTGCGTGCAAAAGATGACTGCCTGCGTGCTGCAGCGGGCCCATCGTGTATCAATTACTGAAAGCGCAACATGGCTGCATTCAACGAAGAGAAAATTCTCTCCATCCACCACTGGAACGACACCTTATTCAGTTTCAAAACCACGCGTGATCCGTCGCTGCGTTTCTCTAACGGGCATTTCACCATGATCGGTTTGCCTGTCGATGGCAAGCCTTTGTTGCGTGCCTACAGCATTGCCAGCGCCAATTATGAAGACCATTTGGAATTCTTCAGTATCAAGGTGCAAGATGGCCCGTTGACATCGCGTCTGCAACATATTCAAGTGGGCGATACCCTGCTGGTAGGTAAAAAACCAACGGGAACGCTGTTGCTTGACTACCTGTTGCCTGGCAAACGTTTGTATTTGCTCTCAACCGGCACAGGCTTGGCCCCATTCTTGAGCACCATTCGCGACCCTGAAACTTATGAGCGCTTTGACCAAGTTATTCTGGTGCACGGTACGCGTTTTGTGAATGAGCTGGCCTATCAGGAGCTGATTCATCAAACGCTGCCAGAGCATGAGTTTCTCGGTGAGTTCGTTAAAGGTAAATTGTTGTATTACCCAACCGTGACGCGTGAAGATTTTCGCAATCAAGGCCGCATCACTACGTTGATTGAAAACGGCAAGTTGTTCAGTGATCTGGGATTGCCGCCTCTCAATCGTGAGGAAGACCGAATCATGATTTGCGGCAGTCCTGCGATGCTGTTCGATTTGAAGAATCTGTTCGAACACCGAGGCTTCATTGAAGGTAACACCTCAACCCCTGGCGACTTTGTTGTCGAGCGTGCTTTTGCCGAGAAGTAATTAGGATAATAGACATTCAGGAAAGACGCCCATCTGGGCGTTTTTTTCTGTCTGTGTTGCGCCCATTCCTGCTTCAAACATGAAAAAGATGAGGCCGTTACGTGTATTCTCGCGGGCGACAGTTAAATGGCTCGTTGTGTATGGTTTTGACAAGAGGACATCATGTTTCAATGGACTGAAAAATCCGCGCAAGCGTTAAAAAATGGCGGCATCATTGCGCCCGATGAAAGGCTTCCTTGGCCGCAGACGGGCATCATGGGGGTGCAGCATGTGATTGCCATGTTTGGCTCAACCATCCTGGCGCCTATTCTGATGGGTTTTGATCCCAATATCGCGGTTTTGATGAGTGGGATCGGAACGCTGATTTTCTTTTTAATCACGGGGGGCAAAGTGCCGAGCTATCTGGGCTCTAGCTTTGCTTTTATTGCTGTGGTGGTAGCCGCTACGGGGTATGCAGGCCCGGGGATCAATGCGAACATCGGTTTGGCGCTGGGTGGCATCATTGCGTGCGGTCTGGCTTATACGATCATTGGGCTGGTGGTGCATGCAATTGGAACGGCATGGATTGAGCGCTTGATGCCGCCTGTCGTGACTGGGGCCATTGTGGCGGTGATTGGTTTGAATTTGGCTGCGATTCCCGTGAAAAACATGGCCAGTAACAACTTTGAGGCTTGGATGCAGGCCTTGACTTTTGTCTGCGTGGCATTGGTTGCGGTGTTCACCCGTGGCATGGTCCAGAGGTTGCTGATTTTGATTGGCCTGATCGTGGCAACACTGAGTTATATGGTGTTGACCAATGGCCTGGGGCTTGGTAAACCCGTTGATTTCACGGGTATTGCCAATGCTGCCTGGTTTGGTATGCCAAGTTTCACGGCGCCTGTTTTTGATAGCAAGGCGATGTTGTTGATTGCGCCGGTGGCTATCATTTTGGTGGCGGAGAACTTAGGGCATATTAAAGCTGTGACGGCAATGACGGGGCGCAATATTGATCAATACATGGGGCGTGCATTCATTGGGGATGGTGTGGCCACGATGGTGAGTGGCAGTGCTGGTGGCACAGGCGTAACTACGTATGCTGAAAACATTGGCGTGATGGCCGCTACCCGTATTTATTCCACCGCCATTTTCTTGGTTGCAGCGGTGGTGGCGATGTTGTTGGGTTTTTCGCCAAAATTTGGTGAGGTGATTCGGGCTATTCCTGTGCCGGTGATGGGGGGCGTCTCGATTGTGGTGTTTGGCCTGATTGCCGTTGCAGGCGCCAAAATCTGGGTGGATAACAAAGTCGATTTTTCTCAGAATAAGAACCTGATTGTGGCTGCGATCACGTTGATTTTGGGGACAGGAGATTTCACACTGCACTTTGGCGATTTTGCGATGGCAGGCATTGGTACGGCAACGTTTGGTGCAATCTTGCTGTATGCCTTGTTGAATCGCAAATCGGCATAGAGGCCGGTGGGTATCGATCGATTGATAAAAAAAGGTCCTGATTCAGGACCTTTTTTTATGGTGCAGACGCATTTTGGATATACGCGGCCTCGGTTGTTTAGCGATCGAAACGAGGATCGAAATTGGCTTGCACTTCTTCTTCGGTCGGTGGCTTTTGTGCGTGCAGGTGTTGGTAAATGTCGCGAATCAAGGTTTCGCAGCCCTCGCGTGCCAGGGCTGAAATTTCGTAGACCGGGCCCTTCCATTTCAAGCCTTTGGTCATTTTCTTGCGAATGTCCTGGCGCGCCGTTTCATCGAGCATATCGATTTTGTTCAATACCAGCCAGCGTGGTTTTCCATGCAATTCGTCGTCGTATTTGCGTAGTTCCTCAACGATGGCCTGCGCCTGCGCAACCGGGTCGACACTGTCGTCAAAAGGTGCGACGTCCACAATATGCAGCAACAAGCCAGTGCGCTGCAGGTGTCGCAAAAACTGGTGTCCCAGACCTGCCCCTTCAGAGGCTCCTTCAATCAGCCCGGGAATGTCAGCGACGACAAAGCTTTGCTCCGGACCCACCCGCACTACGCCTAGGTTGGGGTGGAGTGTGGTGAAGGGGTAGTCGGCCACTTTCGGTCGTGCGTTTGAGACAGCGGTAATAAAGGTCGATTTACCTGCATTGGGCATGCCCAGTAGCCCTACGTCAGCCAATACCTTGAGTTCGAGCTTGATGCTGAAACGGTCACCCTCGCGGCCCATCGTCTTTTGACGTGGTGCACGATTGGTTGAGCTTTTGTAGTGCATGTTGCCAAAGCCACCGTCACCGCCTTTAGCCAGAATTTGCTGCTCACCTGGAACAAGCAGTTCCATCATGACTTCGCCTGTGTCGGCGTTGCTGATGATCGTACCCACTGGCATGCGCAGTACCAAATCATCGCCCGCCGAGCCAAACATATCCGAGCCCATACCATGTTGGCCGCGTTTGGCTTCGTGGCGGCGCGCATAGCGAAAATCAACCAGTGTATTGAGGTTGGTATCTGCTACGACGTAGACATGCCCGCCTCGGCCGCCATCGCCTCCGTCAGGGCCGCCATATTCTTTGTATTTTTCGTGTCTGAATGAGGCGCAGCCGTTGCCGCCGTCGCCTGCTGCGACATCAATATATGCTTCGTCGACAAACTTCATGATGACTGTCCTTGTATCAAACCTGTGTTGCAGATGGGCGCTATGGCGTGGTCTGCATCAACATCGCGCAAATAAAAAGCCCCGCAAGCGGGGCTTTTATTGCACTGTCGTGAAATGGGCTCTACCTGTGATTAGGCAGAAGTCACTTCAACAGTGTGCTTGTTCAAAGCGCCTTTGTTGCGGAAAACCACGTGGCCATCCACCAAAGCGTAGAGAGTGTGGTCTTTACCAATGCCGACGTTAGAGCCAGCATGCATGCGAGTGCCGCGTTGGCGTACGATGATGGAGCCTGCGCTCACCAGTTCGCCGCCGTAGGCCTTCACACCCAGCATTTTTGGCTTGGAATCACGTCCGTTGCGCGTAGAGCCGCCGCCTTTTTTCTGTGCCATTTTAAAACCTTTCGTGCTGCTGCATTAAGCAGCGATATCGCCGATTTGGAGCTCAGTGTAGCGCTGGCGATGACCTTGGTGTTTGACGTAATGCTTACGACGACGCAGCTTGAAGATGCGCACTTTGTCGTGCTTGCCATGAGACACCACAGTTGCCTTGACGCTGGCACCGGAAACCAAAGGCGTGCCGATTTTCAGATCAGCGCCACTGCCGATGGCAAGCACTTGATCGAGCACGATTTCCTGGCCTACGTCCGCAGCAATCTGTTCTACTTTAATTTTTTCGCCAGCAGCAACGCGATATTGCTTGCCACCGGTTTTTACGACTGCGTACATTGAATTTCACCTTTAGAGAAAATACTTGATGCAGCTTGGCTGCAGCGGACTAAACCACGCCAGACAAATCTGCTAACAAGCTATACCAATTCGCCCCAATGCCTACTTATGAAAGTTTGCACTAATGAGCGAACCGCGCATTATAGTGGATAACTGGAGAAACACAAAATCATTGCGCAAGCTGGGTTTTCAGGCTTGCTGGAGAATGCCTCTATGAATGCATCAACTCCAACTTTTGATTTGGCAACACTGTCTTTTGCGCCTAACGCGCAGAAAGTGATGGATTTCTGGATGGCTGCGGGCCCTGAGCAATGGTTTCGTAAAGATGATGTTTTCGACGCGCGTTTTCGAGTCCAATTTTTTGAAGCACATTTGGCTGCTGCGCGCCAAGAATATGGTCATTGGCTTGAGCAGCCTTTGTCTGCGCTGGCCTTGCTGATTTTGTTAGACCAGTATCCTCGCAACAGCTTTCGCGGGACTGCGCATATGTTTGCTACGGATGCCTTGGCGCGGCAATACGCTGCGCAGGCGATTTCAGTTGGCCTTGATCGCCTCGTGCCTGATGTATTGAGGCCCTTTTTTTATTTGCCACTCATGCATTCGGAAGATCTGGCAGATCAGGAGCGCTGTGTAGTGTTGTGCCAAGGCTTGGCAGCGGGTAATACCTTGGCATTTGCCATTGAACATCGGGACATTATTGCGCGCTTTGGCCGCTTTCCTCATCGCAACACCCAGTTGCTGCGTGAGACCACTGCGCAAGAGCGTGCCTTCCTTGATGCAGGTGGCTTTGCCGGGTGAAGTGTGATGGCATGTGTTGTTTTTTTTGGCGTCGCTTTGAAGGCCTAACCGTTAAAATGCCTGTTTTGGGCTGACTTGCCCGGTTCTGCTTTGAAGGCTTGATGAGCACATGTGCCTTGTTTGTAGCCGTCAGACCAGATGCTTGCACCCTGTATGCGACGGCTAATACGTGTAGGCCGTCAGCAGGGGCGATAGGTTGAATGAGCCCATTCACACAGTATGACAATAGACTCCCTTCAGCCCGGTGGCAACGCATCTTTGGTGCGTATTCAACGGCTCAATTTCGGCTACGGTGAGCGTCTTATCCTCAAGGACGTGACACTGGAGATTCCGCGTGGAAAAGTCACGGCCATTATGGGGGCCTCTGGCGGTGGAAAGACGACTTTATTGCGTTTGATAAGTGGGCAAAACATGCCTGCACAGACAAGTGTCTATTTCGACGGAGTGGATGTCGGAGCGCAAAACACCAAGGGCTTGTATGCCTTGCGCCGACGCATGGGCATGCTGTTTCAGTTTGGCGCTTTGTTTACGGATATGTCCGTTTTTGAGAACGTAGCATTTCCTTTGCGCGAGCACACCAATCTGACAGAGGATTTGGTGCGTGACGTGGTGCTGATGAAGCTCAATGCGGTCGGGCTGCGGGGCGCGCGTGACCTGATGCCCAGCGAGATATCAGGCGGGATGGCTCGGCGTGTGGCATTGGCGCGGGCGATTGCGCTGGATCCGGAGCTGATCATGTACGACGAACCTTTTGCCGGCCTTGATCCGATTGCACTGGGCACTACTGCGCGTTTGATTCGCCAGCTCAACGATGCGTTGGGGACCACCAGTGTGCTGGTTTCGCATGATCTTGATGAAACATTTGCGATTGCTGATCATGTGGTGATTTTGGCCAACGGCTCCATCGCTGAGCAAGGTACACCTGAGCATATTCGCCAAAGCCAAGATCCATTGGTGCGGCAGTTTGTGCAGGGGGCATTTGATGGACCAGTCAAATTCCATTACCCAGGGCAATCATTAGTGGATGATTTTTTGGGGCATGGGCAGCAAAGGGGGGTGTCCTCATGAAGTGGTGCAATCCTGCTGAGTTGGGCTTTCATGTCCGTCAATTGACCGCTAATTGGGGCTTTGCTACCCGTTTGTTTGCATTGTTGTGGCTGCCTGGCGTTTTGGCGCTCAAGCGTTTTTCGCTGGTTGTTGATCAGATTTATTTTCTAGGTAATCGCTCGTTGAGCATCATTGCTGTCTCAGGCTTGTTCGTTGGTTTGGTGCTGAGCTTGCAGGGGTTCTATATCTTGCAGCGTTTCGGTTCTGCAGAGATGCTGGGTTTGATGGTGGCTTTGAGCTTGATCCGCGAGTTGGGGCCTGTGGTTGCGGCACTGCTATTTGCAGGCCGTGCGGGCACATCGTTAACGGCAGAGATTGGCTTGATGCGTGCGGGAGAGCAACTCAGTGCCATGGAGATGATGGCAGTCGATCCTGTGCAGCGCATTTTGGCACCGCGTTTTTTGGCTGGTGTGATGGTGATGCCCATCTTGGCTGGTATCTTCAACGCTGTAGGGATTGTGGGTGGCTGGCTGGTCGGTGTCGTGATGTTGGGTGTCGATGCCGGGGCCTTTTGGAGTCAAATGCAATCTGGGGTTGATTTGTTGTCTGACTTGGGCAATGGATTTATTAAAAGCGTGGTTTTTGGCATAGCCGTGACATTCATTGCGTTGTTACAGGGCTATGTGGCCAAACCAACGCCAGACGGCGTTTCGCAAGCAACAACCCGTACGGTGGTGATGGCGTCACTGAGTGTTTTGGCACTGGATTTTTTGCTCACAGCCGTGATGTTCACGATTTGAGCGCTTTTGTGCAGCTAACACGCAGTAGAGAATAAATAGATAGGATAAAGAACCATGCAACGATCAAAAATGGATATCTGGGTGGGTTTGTTTGTCATTGTTGGTTTTGCTGCGCTGACGTTTTTGGCACTGCAAGCGGCCAATTTGCTGCAAATCAACTGGCGCACCAGCACCTACCAAGTCTCGGCTTATTTTGACAACATTGGAGGCTTGAAGCCCCGCGCAGCAGTGCGTAGCAGCGGTGTGGTTGTGGGGCGGGTGCATTCCATTGTCTATGACGATCACGTCTACCGCGCCAAAGTGGTATTGGATATGGATGACAAATACGCGTTCTCCAAAGACAGCGCCCTGAAAATTCTCACTAGTGGTTTGTTGGGCGATCAGTACGTTGGTATTGAGCCGGGTTATGAAGACGCCAACTTGAAACAGGGTGACTCGATTTCAGCGACGCAGTCGGCCATGGTTTTGGAGAACTTGATTTCTGCATTCATGTTCAACAAAGCATCTGATGGCAGTGGTGGCAAATCTGGTGAGGGTGCTGTTCCTGCGGAAGAATCTGGTAGCGGTAGCGATGGTCGCATTGATTGAACATGCGCAGGATGCGGATGGTCGTGTTCTTAGATGATCGGCCAGATGTAGTTGCATCCAGGCGGCATGCAAGTTAAGGAAAGATAAGGGTTTCACACGATGCAAATGACACACCAACAGACCACTAGTGGACGGATTGATTTCACTGTTATCAGTGGCTTGCGGTTTGGCGTAACGGCACTGCTGGCCTGTGCGGTTTTGGCTGGCTGCTCTACCACTGGCTCTCAGGGGCATGGCCAATCTCCCCAAGATCCCTATGAATCATTCAATCGCAGCATCTATAGCTTCAATGAAGGCTTGGATCGCAATGTGCTTCGTCCTATTGCGCGAGGCTATGAACAGGTTGTGCCTACGCCTGCGCGAACAGGGGTCAGCAACTTTTTTGGAAATTTAGGCGATGCATGGTCGTTCGTCAATAACACGTTGCAGTTCAAGGGCGAGGCTGCGATGAGTAGCTTTTTCCGTGTGGCTGTCAACTCCACTTTTGGCTTGGGTGGCTTGCTGGATGTCGCCACAGAAATGCGACTTGAGCGCTATAAAACAGACTTTGGTATGACGCTGGGGCACTGGGGAGTGCCAACGGGACCTTACTTGATGCTGCCGTTATTGGGGCCGTCAACTGTGCGCGACACAGCAGCCTTGCCTGCGGACTACTATGGCAATCCTTTGACACATTTAAGTCCGTCGAGCCATCGCTATGCCCTGACGGGTTTGCGCATTGTCAATACGCGTGCCAATTTGTTGGGGACGACCGATTTGCTCGAAGAAGCCGCGGTGGATCCGTACATCATGATGAGGGACTTTTATTTAGCGCAGAGAGTCTCTGGAGAGGCCAGTGATGGCAAGCTCGATGATGATTACTACGACGAAGATGACGGTGTGCTGCCTGACGATTCTGCCGAGATCAAGGTACCTGCTGTTCCAGAGGTAAAAACTCAGTAAATGTATCGTTTTGCAGGGGTGGTGGTTTGTTGATGGGGCTGTATGGGGCGTAACCTGTTAGCCTGGGAACTATCGCGCCGCTTGCGCATTCAAAACGTGATTCATGGCCCTTGGGCTAGAACGTAAAGCTGAGAATGCTTTTAAAGAATAGGGAGAACTGCTTTATGCTGACTCATAAAATCAATCAATGGCTAACAGCTGCTTTTTTTAGCGGTTGTGCATTTGTCTTGAGTATGCCTGGTAGCGCACGTGCGCAGGATATGGCGCCTAATGAAATGGTGGAAAAGGTCACCACAGATGTGCTTAAGGAAATCCATGACAACAACAATGTGCGATCAGGCAATATTGATGCTGCACGCGAAGCGGTTGATCGTCTAGTAATGCCGCACATCAACTTTTCTCGAATGACGGCTGCCGCTGTTGGGCCTGCTTGGCGCAATGCTACTGCGGAGCAACGCACCCAAGTGGTTAATGAATTCAAAGCCATGCTGATTCGCACCTATGCTGGTTCGCTGGATCAAATTGGTGATTTGAAAGTGGTGGTGCTACCTATGCGTGCGCAGCCTGATGACAGCGATGTATTGGTGCGCTCGGAAGTGCGTGGGGGAGATCAACCCATCAAATTGGATTACCGGTTGCAAAAAACACCCGGTCAAGGTCTTGGTTGGAAGGTCTACAACGTCAATGTGATGGGCGCTTGGATTGTGGACTCTTACCGTTCGCAATTCCAGCCGATCGTCAATTCCAGCGGGATTGACGGTTTGATTGAATCATTGCGCAAAGGCGAGGCCAAGTAACAAGTCATACGGGGGAGCCTGTATACAGGCATTCCTGATGCGACCTAAGGCGTTTTCTGGCACGATTTTTTGTTTTGATTAAACGGACATTTTCATGCTCAACTTGCAATTGCCGCTTCGATTAACGCGTGATGAAGTCGTGAACTGGGTGCGCTCTATTGAACCTCAGCTCAAACAGGCCAAAGCCTCTGGCCAAGCGATTGCTGTTGATGCTTCGGCACTTAAGCAATTCGACTCCTCTGCTTTGGCGGCTATTTTGGCTGTGCATCGTGAGGCACAAAGCCTTGGCTTGGCGTTTGCTGGGGTGCAAGGTATGTCGGCAACGTTGCAGTCGTTGGCACAGGTGTATGGGATTGAAGAGCTGTTGCCAAGCGCCAAGCAATAGCGAAAAATTACGGACACAAGAGGCGGTAGAGGGTGATCTGACCGCGTATGTTTGGTGTATTTAAAAGACAAAGCCTAAAGTATTTGATGTGCTTTAGGCTTTGTCTTTGGGGCCTGCTCTCTTGGGGGGAGCCCAAAAGGCGCGCTGCTGTGTTAAAAGTTCTCGTCGGACAAGATAGTCTGACAGCGGTTTTTGCCGCATATCGCATCCTTTTGGACTCCAACGTGGTCAGCGTGGAAATACTAAACACGTTCTCAGGGCTGCGTGAGTATTAAATCAGCACCAGATTGTCACGGTGCACCATTTCTGGCTCAGCTACGTAGCCCAGAATGGTTTCGATGGCATCGGACGGTTGGCGGCAGAGTTTGCGTGCTTCTTGGTCGTTGTAGTTGGCTAGGCCGCGGGCGATTTGCTTACCTGTTTCGTCTTCAATGGCAATGACTTCGCCACGTGTAAAGCTGCCTTTGACGCTGGTGATGCCAACGGGTAGCAGGCTCTTGCCTTCGTCTCTGATCTTGCGGATAGCGCCTGCATCAAGGATTACGGAGCCATGAAATTGCAGGTGGTCTGCAATCCATTGCTTACGCGCTTGTAATTTGTGCATGGGAGCGTACAACAGCGAGCCAATGTTTTTTTCTCCAGACATCAGGCGCGGCAGGATGTTGGGTTCACGTCCCCAGGCAATGATGGTTGAGGCGCCTGAACGAGCGGCACGTTTGGCCGCCAGAATTTTGGTCAGCATACCGCCAGTTCCAATGCTAGATCCTGCGCCGCCCGCCATGGCCTCCAATGTTTCATCACCAGCTTGTGCTAAATGAACTTTGGTCGCATTGGGGTGCTTGCGCGGATCGGCTGTGTAGAAACCGTTTTGGTCGGTCAAGATGATGAGTAAATCGGCCACAACGAGATTGGCGACCAGTGCGCCTAGGGTGTCATTGTCGCCAAAGCGAATTTCATCGTTGACAACGGTATCGTTTTCATTGATGACGGGAACAATGCCACGCTTGAGCAATGTCAACAGTGTGATGCGGGCATTCAAGTAGCGCTCGCGGTCTGCCATGTCGGCATGGGTGAGGAGCACCTGTGCGCTGCCCAGTTGGTAGTGGCGCAGCATTGATTCGTACATTTGTACCAACCCCATTTGCCCAACAGCAGCTGCCGCTTGTAATTCATGCAGCTCTTTGGGGCGCTTGCTTAGGCCCATGCGCTTCATGCCTTCGGCAATCGCGCCGGAGGACACCATGATGACCTCACGCTTGCCTTGGCCGTGCTCATCGCCGTGCACGATATGGCTTAACTGACGCGACCATTCGCTGATGGCTTCAGCATCCAAGCCCTGGCCTTGGTTAGTCACCAAACTCGAGCCAACTTTAACCACGATGCGTTTGGCACGACGCACGCTGTCCCAAGGGGAGATGTCAGAAGAATCGGCGGTGACCATATACACGTACAAATCAATGAAACTGTAAATTGTGGCATAAAGCCAGCGCGGCGCTTGTCTCGCTGTGCTTCTGTGCGGCCAATGGCCAGCAGAGCTAACAAGCTTGCTTTTTGATTGGACATAAAGGGGAGAAGGATGCCGCCACCACAAGAGATGCCATACATCACACGCCGCAGGGCTTTGTTGCGTGGGACGTATTTATTGAGTCTGGCTGGTTTTATCAGCTTGGCGGCTTGCGGCAAGAAAAAACTGCGTGTGCAGAGAGTGCCTGCTGGTGCGGTAGTGTTGGCATTAGGTGATTCGCTGACACAAGGTGTTGGTGCTTGGCCTGCAGAGTCATTTCCTTCTTTATTGGCGCAAGCTACAGGCTGGAATGTGGTGAACGCCGGTGTGTCAGGTGATACCTCCGCACAAGCCTTGGCGCGTTTGCCTGCATTGTTGGCAGAGCACCATCCTTCGTTCGTGATTGTGAGTATTGGCGGCAACGATTTTTTGCGCCGGAATTCAGCCCAGGAAACGCAACGCCATATTGAGGCGATCATTCGGGCTTGTTTGGATGCTGGTGCGCAGGTCTTGTTGGTGGCGGTTCCTGCCGTCACGTTGTTGGCTACAGCAGGGCTGTTGAGTGACCATGCCATGTATGCGACGATTGCGCGCACCCAGGAGGTTCCGTTGCTGGAGGGGGCTTGGGCCGATGTGCTTGCTGATGAGTCTTTGCGTTCGGACCAAGTGCATGCTAATGCGCAAGGCTACGCGGTGTTTGATCAAAAGCTGCAGGCGCGTTTGCGTGAATTGGGTTTTTGGAGTTAATGGCTATTGCCTTGGTTCTTGGGTATGCACGTTTTTGTTCAGGCACAGACCGGCTCATGGGACAATCTGCGCCCATGACCCCACAGCAGTACGTACAGCAAAAGGCCGCAGAATCCGGCAGTAGTTTTTATTACGCATTCCGGTTTCTTCCGCAAGAGCGACGCGACGCCATCACGGCGTTTTATGCGTTTTGCCGCGAGGTGGACGACGTTGTTGATGAAGTCAGTGATACCGGCGTTGCTGCGACCAAACTGGCTTGGTGGCGCTCAGAAGTCAACAAGGCGTATGCAGGCCAAGCCACGCACCCAGTGATGCAGGCGATGATGCCCGCTGCCCAGCGTTTCGGGATCGAGGCGGGGCAGTTGTTGGCTGTGGTGGAGGGCTGCGAGATGGATTTGCAGCAAACGCGTTACTTGGATTTTGTTTCGCTTGAGCGCTATTGCCACCTTGTAGCTGGAGTGGTGGGAGAAGTTTCTGCGCGAATTTTTGGCCAAACACATGCGCAAACAACCGAATATGCCCATACCTTGGGGTTGGCGTTCCAGTTGACCAACATCATTCGTGATGTTGGCGAAGACGCGTTGCGTGGTCGCATTTATTTGCCAGTCAATGAACTGCAGCAGTTTGATGTGCGTGCCCATGAAATCACCAAGCGCGAATATTCTGAGCGTTTTGTGGCTTTGATGCGCTTTCAGACGAGCAGAGCGCACCAGTTGTATGACCGCGCTTTGCAACTGTTGCCTAAGCAGGATTTACGCAGTCAAAAACCTGGCCTGATGATGGCCAGCATCTATCGCACCTTGCTGCGGGAAATTGAGCGCAGTGATTTTCAGGTGTTGCACCAACGTATTCAATTGACGCCTTTGCGCAAGCTGTGGCTGGCGTGGCAAGTGCAGGCGCTCGGACGCATTCCGCAGTAAGAGACTCAATGGCGCAGCGCATGCTTAGGGAGCTATACGGACACCAGCGGGACCCCGTGCGGGTCGCTGTGGTGGGGGCTGGCTGGGCAGGGCTTGCGGCGGCGGTTGCCGCCACCCAGGCTGGAATGCGGGTCAGTTTGTATGAGGCTGCACGTGAACCGGGCGGGCGTGCACGCAATGTGGCTGTTCGGGCCAAGACGCCACCTGCGACGGCGGCTATTTCAGGTGTTACGCCAGACACATGGACGCTCGATAACGGCCAACACATTTTGATTGGCGCGTATCGGGCTTCGCTTGCACTGATGCGGACCGTAGGTGTTTCAGTGGAGCACGCGTTGCTTCGACTGCCCTTGGATTTACGAGATGCGCATGGCTGCGGTTTGGCACTGCCGCAGTGGCCTGCTGCGTTACAGGCTGCTGCGGGTGTTTGGGGTATTGCCACAGCCAAAGGTTGGTCATGGCCTGCTCGCTGGGCATTGTTGCGCAAGGCCGCGCAATGGCAACGACAACACTTTGCTGCGCAAGAGGGTATGACGGTGGCGCAGTTGTGCGCGGGCTTGCCTGCAGAGCTGGTGCAGCAATTCATAGAGCCGTTGTGCATTGCTGGTTTGAATACGCCTATTGACCAAGCCAGCGCCCAGGTTTTCTTGCGTGTTCTGCAAGACAGCTTGGCGGGTGGGCCAGGCAGCGCCGATATGCTGTTGCCCACCCAACCATTAGGGGATGTGCTGGCTAAGCCTGCTGTGCAGTGGTTGCAGCGCCAGGGAACGCATGTTTTTCTGGGGCAAAGGGTTGAGCGTTTGCGAAGGCTGCTGCGCTCGGGCACTTCTCAGGCAGCCCCTGGTTGTGGGCAGTGGCAGTTGGATGATGCGGTCTTTGATGCCGTTGTCATCGCTTGCCCTGCGTGGGAAGCGACGCGATTATTGGCTGACTGCGCAGAAGATGCGCTGCGTGTGCGAGCTGGTGAAAGAGCGCGTGTCGATTTGGCGTCGCTAGACAATGTCGCTGGCTCGGCTACACATTGGTTGCATTTGGCGCGTCAACTGCGTTATGAAGCGATTGCTACGGTGTATTTGCAGGCTGATGTGGGGAGCCATGGCACTGCAGATTTGCCTCGCCCTATGTTGGCGGTGCATGATGGACCTGCACAATTTGTGTTTGATCGTCATCAGCTTGCAGGCCAGCGCGGGCTGACCGCATGGGTGGCCAGCACTTTGCAGGAAGGCAAGGAGGCTTTGACGCAAGCGGTGCTGCAGCAATCTCAGCGTTTGCAACAGGCGCTACCCCTGTTTTCAGGTGGGGCAGATGAAAAGCCTAAGGCATGGCTGCCTATTGCCACGGTGGTTGAGAAGCGTGCAACCTTTCGCTGTAGTGCTGGGTTGGTGCGCCCGCCCATGCGCATGCACGCTGACTGGCCAACACTCGTAGCTTGCGGGGATTACATTGACGGTCCTTACCCGGCCACTTTGGAGGGTGCTGTCTTGAGCGGGCAGAACGCCGTAGCGGCATTGCGTGCCACCTTGGGAGCGGGTCGTTAAATCTCCCAGATATTGACCACAAGAGAAAAGAGCGGTTTTCCTACGGCGGTGGTTATTGCCTGCCGATAGAATGCATGCCCATGCAATCAAATGTTAAAACTCTGGTGTGGTTGGTCGCTGCCGTCAGTGTGTTGATGGTGGGCTACTACAACCGTGGCTGGGCAGGCTTTATGCTGGTGCTGGGGGCGGTGGTCTTTTTCATACTGCTGCACCTCACGCGTGTGATGAAGATATTGAAAGTGGCCTCTGGGACACCCAAGGGGCGTATTTCTAGTGCAATCATGCTCAATTCCAAGTTAAAGCAAGGCATGACATTGTTGCAAGTTGTGCAGCTCACGCGTGCAATTGGTGAGGTTCAGGGTGATCCTAATGCGCCGCAGGTATGCCACCGTTGGACAGATCCGGGTGGCGCGTGGGTTGATGCCGTGTTTGTGAATAGCAAACTCCAGAATTGGCAATTTGGACGCACAGAGAATCCTGTAGAGACCTCTCCAGAGAGCAGAGAAGCAACATAATTTCACAGCTGGTAAAGTAAAAAGCACCAGTCTGGTGGTGCTTAGTCTGATAATGGGCAGCTTTGTTTTGTCATAAAAAATATAAAGTGGTGCGTTATGAGGGGAAACCCACTTGCATGTCCCTTGCATGTTGATATCCGCCACGATTGAACTTTTGCCACGCGTGCCTTCAGCTATTGAACAACCCAACATTGATGCTGCGCCTTCGAGTGATACTCCAAGGCCGCGCTTGAGCATCGCCATTTTGGCGTTCAACGAAGAACGCTTGATTGGCCAATGCATAGACAGTGCGGCGTTTGCCGATGAGGTGGTGGTGGTGGATGCCGGTAGTGCCGACCGCACGGTAGAGATTGCACGCACTAAAGGTGCCTGCGTGCATATTTACCCTGATTGGCGCGGTTTTGCTGTGCAACGCAACCATCTGCTTTCGCATGTCAGTGGCGATTTTGTCTTCTTTCTTGATGCTGATGAGGTCATCACGCCAGCGTTTCGCGAAGAACTGCTGCGCATCGTGTCCGACAATGACCAGCACAGCATTTGGCGCATCCGTTGGCAATTGGTGGCGTTTGGTCGGGTACTACCCAAGAGCATGTCGCGCACACGGGTGGCGCGGTTGTTTCCCCGCCGTTTGATTGAGCGCTTTGACGGTGTCGTGCACGAAGAGGCCATTTTGCGGGAAGCAGAAGTCGGCCGACAGGATATCCAAAGTCTGTTGATTCACTACACCAACCCTGATGTCAGCACCTCGATGGCGAAGATGGTGCAATACGCCATGTTGGGTGCGACTAAGCGCAAAGAGCAGGGCAAGCGTGGAGGGGTCTTGCGTGGCTTGGCTGCGGGTGCCATGGCCTTCATTCGTTACTACGTCATTCGCATGGGTTTTTTGGGGGGCGGGGCTGGTTTCTTGTACTGCCTGTTTAAAGCGTTGGAAAGCTTTTTCCGTTATGCCGCGCTGCGATACGATTACGAGCAGCTCAGCGACGATGTCCAACGTCGTATTGGATGATTTTGCGCTACTATGGCTTTGATTCCTGATGATGTGGCGCTATCTGGCGCAAGTCATAGCCTAGTCGTGCGTCACTGGCTGGGTGTGCCTTTGTGCATGAATACGCTGACCAGTTTGGCTGGTTTTATGCTGCCTGGCTTGGCGTTGTGGTTGCCATCGGGCTATTCGTGGGGCGCTGTGCTGCTGCTGTTAGCGAGCTTGGGGAGTTTGCACCGATGGCCTATGCACCGCTTTGACCGTGAAACCCTGTGGCTGGCCGCAACCATTATGGCGGTGGGTTTGTTGTGGCTCTTTCAAAGTGATGGGCAAGGTGGTTCAGGGCGCTGGGATCGTTTTTCTAAATACGCATTGGCTATTCCGTGCCTGCTGTATGCCGTGGCTTACCCGCCTTCCGTCAAAGCGCTGCGGCTAGGGGGTGTGGTTGGGGGGCTGGGTGCTGGTGCCATTGCGTTGTGGCAGGTTTATGGCCAAGGCATGGTCCGTGCGGCAGGCCATACCAATGCCATTCAGTTCGGTAATTTGGCATTGATGCTGGCTGTGTTGGCTGCTCTGCAATTGGCTGTGGGCTGGCGTGCACTCTCTTTGCGTTGGCGCATAGGGTCTGCTGCCGCCGTATTGTTGGCCATGGAGGCTTCGGTACTGTCTCTCTCCAGGGGCGGTTGGTTGGCTTTGATTTGGCTGCCTGTCTTATGCTGGCCATTGCTGCGTCAAATCCAGCTTCAGCAAAAGACTATACCGTTGCGGTGGCTGCTGGTCGTTGCTTTGCTGTTAACGGTTCCGCTGCTGAGTAATATGCATGTGATCAAAGAGCGGTTTGATTTGATGAGCACAGAAGTCGCGGCATACCAAGCCGATGGCCAAGCCCAATCTTCAGTGGGGCACCGTTTGGAGCATTGGCGCCTCGCATGGCATTTAGGGCTGGAAAAACCTCTGCTGGGTTGGGGGGACGTCGGTTACAAGCAAGAAAAAAACCGCTTGGTAGAGTTGGGCCTTTTTGATGTGTCCACAACCTATTTTGACCATGCACACAACGAAGTGCTGGACATGTTCGCTAAGCGTGGTGGACTTGGGGTGGTAATGCTGCTGGTTTTTTATGTTGTGCCATTGGCATTGTTTTGGCCTACGGCATCACGTATGCGCGGTATTGCCGCCACGAGCGATGGACAAAACGTGGCTGCTGTTCAGGCCGTCTTATGGCTGCGTTTGAGTGCGTCTGCCATCATTTTGATGTACATAGCATTTGGCTGGACGCAAGTTTTCTTTGCGCATAACAGTGGCACGATGTGTTATTTGTTTATGTTGGTTTTTTTCTGGGCTGCGTTGCATGGACTGGAGTGTTCGCTTCAGAAATATGGCCGAAGGCCTCTACAATCGACCTGATCAGCAGCGTGCAGGATGTAAGGACGTGTTTACGGACTCCAACCTGAAGGGCAAGGCCGAAAAAGCACCTTGCACTACCTTTTTTTCAGTCTTGCTCGACTGGGTGGAGATCGCAGACACGTTCTAAATACTTGTTTTGTCTTGTCATGGTCAGTAGAGTGCATCTGGATTCGTGATTTCTTTTTTCAATTATGAGCAACGCAACAACAACTACTTCTGCCAGTATTGAACTGCTGGCCAAAGACCTCAATGAAAATGGCGGCGTTTTCTGCCCTAGCCCTAAAGCTGGAATGCAGTTGTGGGACAACCACCCGCGCGTATTTTTGGATGTTGCACACACAGGCAGTGCACGCTGTCCTTATTGCGGCACGGCATACCATCTGCGTGCAGGCGAAGTTTTTCGCGGCCATTGAATTGCGTTAACCCCTATCAGGTGCTTGTCCGTGCTGCGTGATGCCTATACCTCTGTTGTGACTGCGGTCTGTGGTGCGGCGCGTGCGCTATGCTTGGTAGGTTCGGCGCCTTCTTATTTTTGCGTGTGCAAGGGATGAGTATGGTGCTGGCGGGCACACTTCCTCAGCACGCTACGCACGAGGCTGCAAGTCGCCCGAAAGTTCTGCACTTTGTGACGGGGGGTTTTTCCGGGGCCACGCAGGTTGCGCTCGATTTGGTGCTGGCGCATGCACAAAGTGGGCATTTTGATGCGCTTTTGGTGCTGCGCCGCAAACCCCAAACCGATATGCGGCGGGTAGATGCTTTGCGCGCCCGTGGCGTGCAGGTGGAAGTAGTCACGCATTGGCCTCATATGGCCACCATTTGGCAGCTGCGCAAGCTCTGTTTGCAATGGCGGCCAGATATTTTGGTGGCGCATGGTTTCAGTGACCATATCTGGGCGCGCTATGCCGGAGTGTGGGCGGGTGTGCCGCACATGGTGCATGTCGAGCACAACAGCCGCGAGCGCTACACCTGGTGGCGGTTGAAGCAGTCGTTGTGGCTGGCTGAGCGTACTGACCGCATCATTGGCTGTTCGCAAGGCGTTAAGGCCAGTTTGCTGGCACTGGGCTTTCCGGCCGAGAAGACGATCGCGATTTCCAACGGTGTTCGTCTGGAACCCTATGGCGAGGCTGGCCCTGTGCCACTGCACATGCGTGAGCCAGGGGTGGTCATGGCCGCGCGGTTTGGCAATCAAAAAGACCATGCGACATTGATTCAGGCTGTGGCCTTGCTGCGTAGTCGTGGCGTGACACCTCCTGTTTGGTTGGCCGGTGGTGGTAGTGCCCATTTACGCCGTCAGGCTGAGCGCCTAGCCAAACGGTTGGGCGTTGAGACGCAAGTGCATTTTCTGGGCTTTCACCCCGATGTGCCGAGCCTGCTGATGCGCAACCAAGTGTGTGTGTTGTCAAGCCATTATGAAGGTATGCCCTTGTCTGTGATTGAAGGGATGGCCGCAGGCTGCGTGGTCGTGGGCAGCCGTGTGCCCGGCGTGCAAGAGGTTATCGCCCATGAACACAACGGCCTGCTGGTAGAGCACCAGTCGCCACAGTCTTTGGCAGATGCCTTGCAGCGCGTGCTGACCGATGGCGCTCTGGCGCAAGCACTGGCTACCCAAGGCCGGAACGACGCCTCCTTGCATTACAGCCTTGAACAGATGACGTCTGCATATGAGACGGAGTTTGCAGCTTTGCTGGGCCAAGAGGATTGTGCACACGCTGCGCAGATGCTCCGAAAAGAGGGCTGAAGCGATGGGAGAGCAAACCAGTGAGCAGGCGCCGAACGCGATTCAAGCACAAGTGCGCAGCATTGATGCGCAGTCACTGCAGCAGGACGGTTCTGTCTGGCTGAGTGTGTTGATACCGGTTTATAACGTTCAAGCGTATTTGCGTGAATGTGTGGAATCCATCATGCAGCAAGCCAGCACTGGGGTTGAGGTGTTGCTGTTTGATGATGCGTCTACCGATGACTCGGCCCACATTGCCCTGCAACTGCAGCAGCAGTGGCCACAGGCTATTCGGATTTTGGGGCACGAGCGTAACCTAGGAATCAGTGCTGTACGCAATGCTTTGTTGTGCCATGCACAAGGCGAGTATTTGTGGTTTGTGGATTCTGATGATGCCTTGCAGCCGGGGGCAATCAGGGCTTTACAGCAGGTGGTTCAGCAATCCAGCCCTGATGTGGTGCTGTGTGATTTTCGGATGTGGCGCAATAGGGAAAAGTTTAAGCACCGTCTTCGGGGCGAGCGCCATTGCCGTAGCTTTGTTGGTCCGCATGGACGATTGGTGCACGATACAGCGGCGTTGATTGAGGGGCTGTTCCTCGCAGGTCAAATGCACCCATGGTCCAAAATCACCAAACGCAGTCTGTGGCAAGCCGATGCGACGAGTGACCCCTTGCAGTTTCCTGTGGGGGCCTATTTTGAGGATATGGCTACCATGCCCAGAGTGCTGTTGCGGGCACAAAGCTTTGTGTATGTGCCTGAAGTATGGGTGGCCTATCGCCAGCGAGAGGGCAGCATTCTTTCCAGCCTGAGTCCAGCGAAAGCGTTTGATTTGGGAATGGCATTAGATGCATTTGGTGCAGACTATCTGCGACAGGTGAAGGTCAACGGCGCTTTGGCAGCTCCTGGTGTGCAGTTTGCAATTGCCCATTTAGCCGCGCGAAATTACATGAGTGCATTGCGTATTGGTGAGCGCGGTCAGGTGGCTTTTTCAGCAACGCAGCGTAACCGTATGGTTGAGGTGTTTTTGCAAGCCAGTGCTTTGTCTGTGCCGCAGTTGTTTCAACACTATCTCAGGCGAGGCTGGTGGGCGCGTTACTTGCGCGCGCGCCGACCGCTGGGGCAGTTGCACCGCATGCAGGGAGCCGTTCGTGGCTGAAATTACCATACAGAAATTGGGCTGGCGCGCACGTGGGGAGTTTGTGCTGGCTGGTTGGGTAAAGGCATGGAGCCGTTGGTTTCCCTCCGCACTGCCAAACTACCAGCCCGCTGTGGTGTGCACGGTGGCTTTTGGTCCGTGTGCGCAGGCGCAGCGCCAACCTCTCCCACAGAGCAGCATTCCGCGGATTATTTGGGCGTATTGGAATGGTGCCACATTGCCATTGGTTGTTGCCCGGTGTATTGACGGGTGGCGCAAGCTTCACCCGCAATGGCGTGTGGAAGTCCTCAATGATGAAACGGCGCTGCAGCATATCCATGCTTGGCCAGCAGCGCTGGCGCGGGTATCCGTTCAGCAGCGCTCAGACTGGCTGCGCCTTGAGTTGCTGCGCCTACATGGTGGGATTTGGGTCGATGCCAGTACGATTCTGACCGAATCCCTCGATTGGGTACTACAGCAGCAAGCGCGCACGGGCAGCGATTTTGTAGGGTTCTATTTGCAGCGGTTCACCCATTTGCCCCAGTACCCGATTGTGGAGAATTGGTTCATGGCGGTGCCGCCAGCCACTGCGTTGGTGGCTGATATTCAAGCAGAATTTACCCAGCAAGTGCTCGAAAAGAGTGCGCTGCATTACGTTGACCAGCTTCAACAGCTGGGGGTGTATGAATCCGTGGTTCAGGGCATCGACAGTCCTCTGTACTTGAGTATGCACCTGGCAATCCAACGGGTGCTGCAACGGGCTGATGCCAACTACCGTTTGGATTTGCTGCAAGCGGAAGAGAGCGCTTTTTTGCTGCATGAACAAGCAGGTTGGAACCGTGCTGGACTGAAGCGGCGCTTATTTTTTATGCCTGTACAAGGGCGCGTCCCGCCTCTAATCAAACTGCGGGGGCCTGATCGCAAGAAACTCGATGAATACCTGACTCGAGGTTTGTATGGTGCAGACAGTCTTGCCGCCCATTACCTGGTGGATCAAGGCGCCCTCAACCGCGCGAAGGAGCAATGATGACAAGCACATGGAGCATCGCCTTAGTGGTTTTACTGGTGTTGATTGGGTTGGGGCTGTTGGCTTTAGGCGCTGCTGTGTGGGTGAGGCGGCATAGCCGCTTGCAAAGCTTGCCTGCTGTGCAGGAGGTGGTGCTCGATGATGGCTGCGTCCATGCGCAGCAGGAAATTCCACGTACGATCTGGACATACTGGCACGAACCCACTCCCCCTTATATCGTGCAGCGCTGCATTGCCGGTTGGAAACGGTTAAACCCGGGGGTTGATGTGCATGTCTTGCATCCAGGCAATCTGGCGGAATTTTTACCATACGTACCCGATACGCTGGCACGACTGAACATTGCCAAGCAAACCGACTGGATTCGTTTGGCATTGCTGCATCGCTATGGTGGCATGTGGCTCGATGCATCCATCATCTTGACCCAGCCGCTCGATTGGGTTGATCGTGCGCAAAAGGCAGAGCAGGCAGAATTTGTGGGGTTTTATTTGCAGGGCTACACCACGCGTGCAGCCTTCCCAGTGATAGAGAGCTGGTTTCTGGCCGCTGCACCTGGTAGCCGGTTTATAACGCAATGGCTTGAGCGATTTGAGGCAGCAGCCGTCACTGGTGACACGGCTGATTACTTGGAGCAGCTGCGCGCGCAAGGGCGGTATGAAGCGCTGACACAGAAAATTGGTGACCCTAGCTACCACACCATCCATGTCGTTGCGCAAGAGGTGCTGCAAAGCCAACCGCGCGAACACACGCCGATGCGCTTATGCTTGTTGCGTGCTGAAGACAGTGCGTATTGGTTGCATGTGCAATCGGGCTGGAAGCGGCGCCCATTGTTTGCGCGGCTTTTATGGGCACAGGGCAGCGCTGCAGTATGGCCACCATTGGTCAAATTGCGGGGTGGTGAACGCAGCAAACTCAATGCCTGGCTGGTGAAGCGGCATTACCGACAAGGCAGTTTGGTGGAACGCCATTTGGCTGCACACAGCGACCAACCCAACGGGGCCTGAATCAATCGTTTAGCGCAAACTTGTCTCAGGTTTGCCGTAACCCTGCGGATTGCGCGATTGCCAATGCCACGCATCGCGCACCATCTCCTCTAAGCCTAGTTGGGCATGCCAGCCCAATTGCTGCGCAGCCAAGCTGGCATCAGCCCAGAAGGCAGGCAAATCACCCTCGCGCCGCGGCGCAATCGCGTAGGGGATTGTCATGCCATTGATGCGCTCAAAAGTGCGCACCATCTCTAGTACGGACGTTCCTTTGCCAGTGCCTAAATTCCAAGCTTGCAGACCACGGCCATGCAAGGCGTTTGCCTCTCCAGTAAGGCTCAGCGCATTCAGTGCAGCCAAATGTCCTTGTGCTAAATCCATTACGTGCAAATAGTCGCGCAGACAAGTGCCATCTGGCGTGTCGTAATCTCCTCCGAAAATCGACAGCTGGGCGCGTCTGCCCACTGCAACTTGCGTGATGAAGGGCAAAAGATTATTGGGAATACCTTGTGGATCTTCGCCAATCAAGCCACTTGGGTGGGCGCCTATTGGATTGAAATAGCGCAGTGCCGCTACAGACCAGCGTGTATCGGATGCGCACAAATCAGCCAAGCATTGCTCCACCATGATTTTGCTGGTTCCATAAGGGTTTGAGGCGACCCCTAGCGGCATGGTTTCTTGGTATGGCACAGGCGCCAAAGGCCCATACACAGTGGCCGAAGAACTGAAGACCAAAGTGCGCACTTGCGCTGCTTGCATCGCTTTGAGCAGGCTAAAGCTGCCAGCCACATTGTTGTCGTAGTAAGCCAGTGGGCGCTGCACACTCTCACCTACGGCTTTAAGTCCCGCGAAATGGATAACCGCATCAGTCGCATCTTGCTGCAACAGGGCTGTCATGGCCTGTGTATCGCGTACATCCGCTTGGGTAAAAGCTGGGCGAACATGGGCAATCTCAGCAATCCGCTCTATCGCGCTGGCATGGCTATTAGACAAATTGTCCACGACATGAACGGCATGGCCGGCTTGCAGTAAGGCAACAACTGTGTGTGCGCCGATATAACCAGCGCCCCCGGTGACAAGTATTTGCATACGAAAGAAAACGATATTCGAGAGGATGCTTATGGCGAACATTGTGCCTTAGAGGCGAGCTACAACCAGCCGGACTGAGAGTGCATATGCCAAATCACTTTATACGAGAGCAAATGTTTCTGGAGCGATTTTTTTATTCCAATAACTGATTCTGTGTGCGCAGAAGTAAAGCTCGTCATTGAGCAAAAGTTGTTGTTAGAGCGTCAAGCATTCAATGCTCGAATGGTGATGGCGCCTACGACACAAAAACCTTTGTGAGTCTTGCCATAACATGCACAGAATGCCAATCATTCCTCCTCGCAACGTGCAGCCTTTGTCTTTGTAGCGCGCAATGACGTGATCTCAGCATGTTGTTCTAGAGGAGGCGGTATCTGGAAAGATTGGAGTGGCTTCCACTGTAGATCGCTGGTGGAGGCGAAGATGAATTGCGTTCAAAACGTTCGGTGAAAAAGGCAAGGCGAGAACCTTTGAAAGGCAACTCGTGGCGCTCAATGTTCGAGCAGCCACATTGAGTTGATTCACCTAGTGCGGATACCCAGACGGCCACCATGGGATAGCTACGTCTGGGGTTGGGGTATCGGCTTGGGTTTGGTTTATGCAGCAAAACCGAGTTGATGCGATTAACGTGCAAGCCTTTGGTTTCAATCTCTCTGATATTGACCAATAGGTTGATGAAGGCAAGCCAGGCACGGAAGGCGGTTTGCGCTGCCATCTTGCATATGCCTTTGCTGCTGCGTTTATTGGTTGATGGCTCGAACCTTTGCTTTTCTTGGCAAAGGTTTATTTGGATCTATTGCGGCATTGAAAGAGGAGCATTAAAAATGATGCCGAATCCCAATGGCGTAGCTGGTGCCGCTGTTGGTGCCAGTGAAGCGGTCATGCATCACGATGGAGTAGACGTCGGTGCGTTTAGACAGTGCATAGTCGTAGCCAAGGGATAGGGTTTTGCGTGTCAAGTCTGATGCACTAGATACTTCGTATTTGGTTTGTGCATAAGAGGCCAGCACCTTGCCTGAACCCAGTGGAATGGAAACACCGGCTTGAACCGTGGCGGCTTCATCGTCTTGCTGGGCCATGTCTTCAGCGGCGCCGTAGCTGGCAAAAGCTTTGAGGAATTTCAGATCATACGCGCCGCCCAGCATCCAATCTTTGGCTTTGAGTGCACGCATGGTGACGGTGGGGTTGTTCAACTCGGCTTGTTCATAAAAACCTGACAGTAGAAGCGGCCCGCTGGCATAGGTGGCGCTAATAGCGGCATTGTTTTTGTCGTCGTTGGGGGAAGGTTGGTTACTGAATTGGTAGTGCAAGTTCACCGTTAAGCCACCGAAGATTTTTGGGGTGCTGTAGACCACCTGATTGCTCCATCCAGTGTCTGCTTGGGCGGTTTTGGTGTAGCCCGGCACGTTGGTCATGTCCATGTGCTGAATCAAGGGGGAGAATGCAAATGATGCGCCAAATGGGTTGACCAGCAGTGAGGGCACAAAATTGGGTGAGCTGCTGCGCCCGAGCTTGAGACTACCAAAGCTGCCGGAGAGACTCACATTGGCATCGCGTGCATAAGAGGTGTCACCATTAAAGCGCCCCAATGCGCCCGAATCAAGCCGCATGAACGAGCCTAATGCAAAGCCTGCTTTGAGTCCGCCGCCCAAATCTTCTGTGCCAGAAAAGCCAATCCAACTGGTGGTCATGCCGCCACTGCCTAGTTTGTTCTGGCGCTCAGTTCCTGCATATTGGATAGAGCCGACGTACATGTCGGCGGTTCCCGATATCGTGACGGTGTTTTGAGCCCATGTGGCCGAGCAGGCTGCAAGGGCAATAACAGAAAGGGCGAATTTGGGAAACATGGGGCAAGCTCCTGATGAAGTAAAAAACACAATGCTGGCCGCGCTCGGGCCGCTGCGCTAACACAAGCGCAAATTGCACGCAGTTTTTGTGCCAACTTGATACAGCTTGTTGCCACTGCCTTACGCCCAATTGCGGCGCATGCCACTGATGCATTTGTACTTTTGTGGGGCATGTACGGTCGTCAAATGAGCGTGTGCTGGGGCAGTACGAGTAAACATGGTGCGCAGGCTAGTGTTGCAGGTTTGTATGTTCAGCGAGAAGGATGGGCATGGCAATGCATACAGCTGAAATTAAGAGGTGTATGCAATTTTCGGCATCGATTTTGCTTATGGATACGCTTTACATCGTGTGTTGCAAGCTGCAATCGTGCGCTTGTGGCCTGATCAACAGGAGCCTATACCCATGACTTTACGAATCGCCGCCAGATGGTCTTTGTCTGCAATAGCCATGGTTTGTTTGAGCGCTGCAGTGCAAGCGCAAACCCCTATTAAATTTCAGCTTGATTGGCGGTTTGAAGGCCCCGCTGCATTATTTACCCACCCTGCTGCAAAAGGGTATTTCAAACAGGAGGGGCTGGATGTTACGGTGGATTCAGGCAATGGTTCTGGTGGTGCTGTGACACGAGTAGCCTCAGGCTCGTATGACATGGGGTTTGCAGATTTGGCCGCGCTCATGGAGTTCAATGCCAATAACCCCGATGCACCCAACAAGCCTGTGGCGGTGATGGTGGTCTACAACAACACACCGGCAGCGGTGCTGGCGTTGAAGAAAACCGGTATTGCAACGCCTCAGGAACTTGAGGGCAAGAAATTGGGCGCGCCTGTGTTTGATGCTGGGCGCCGGGCATTTCCGTTGTTTGCGCAAGCCAATAGCATCAGTAAGGTGGAGTGGACCACGATGGATCCGCCGCTGCGCGAAACCATGCTGATGCGTGGCGATGTTGATGCGATTACGGGTTTTTCTTTTACTTCTCTGCTGAACCTGGAGACACGGGGTATCAAGGCTGAGGATGTGACTGTCTTCAGCTATCCGGACTATGGCGTGAAGCTCTATGGGAACGTCATCATTGCATCGCCTGAATTGATCAAGAGCAATCCAGCTGCGGTAACGGCATTTTTGACGGCTTTTTCCAAAGGAGTCAAAGAAGTGATGGCAGATCCGAAGACAGCGATTGAGTCAGTCAAGGCGCGCGATGGTTTGATCAATGTGCCTATGGAAGAGCGGCGTTTGGTTATGGCCTTGGATGCAGTGGTCAACACCGCTGATGCACGCAAAGAAGGCTTTGGCCGCTTGGATAAGGAACGTTTGGCGCAGGTCGCCAAACAAGTTGAGCAGGTCTTTGAGACCAAGCAACCGATTGTGCTGGATGAGGTGTGGAATGGCAGCTTGCTGCCTGACGCTGCATTGCTGGATACGGTGCTGCCTGCGCGGTAAATGCTGTGCTGATCGAAGGGCGAACTTGTGCCTTATGGCGCACAAGTTCGTTCAGTGCAGACACGACCGTTGAAAGAAGAAAAGGATTGTTATGAACGCGCACCCCACCCAAGCAGCCCAAACAACAGAGTCTGATGCGCGGCCATTTGTGGAGTTTCGAGATGTATGGCTGGCTTACAACGAGGAGCTGCTGCAGGCGAACCAATTCGCTGTTGAGGCCATTGACTTGCATATTCGGCAAGGCGAGTTCATTGCTATTGTGGGTCCTTCGGGTTGTGGAAAATCGACCTTCATGAAGCTCACTACAGGTTTGAAAATGCCTTCAATTGGGCGTATCCGGATTGATGGTCAGCCTGTAACAGGGCCTTTGAAAATCTCTGGTATGGCGTTCCAGTCGCCCTCATTACTGCCTTGGCGCACCACTGTAGACAACGTATTGCTCCCCTTGGAAATCGTGGAGCCTTACCGTTCCAGCTTCAAAAAAAATCGCAAGGAATACGAAGCACGTGCACGCAGGTTGCTGCAAAAAGTGGGTTTGGCAGGCTACGAGGACAAGTACCCTTGGGAGTTGTCGGGCGGAATGCAACAGCGCGCCAGCATTTGTCGCGCGCTGATTCATGAGCCTAAGATGCTGCTGCTCGATGAGCCGTTTGGGGCACTTGATGCGTTTACCCGTGAAGAACTGTGGTGCATTTTGCGGGACTTGTGGACGGAGCAGCAGTTCAACGTGATTCTGGTCACGCATGATTTGCGAGAGTCGGTTTTTTTAGCCGATACCGTGTATGTGATGAGTAAAAGTCCGGGGCGCTTTGTGGTCAAGCGTGAAATTGACTTGCCACGCCCACGCGAGTTAGAGGTGACCTACACCAAGGACTTTACCGATCTTGTGCTGGAGCTGCGTGGCCATATTGGCGCGATTCGCCAAGGCAGCCCAGCTGCAGCAGGCCAAGCCGTGATTAGTCAATAAAAAGAGGAGATGAGCAGGATGAAAAACTTCAAGCAGTTTGAACGCTGGTCTCCTTGGATGTTGTTGGTTGGCATTGTGGTGCTGTGGCAAATCATCTGCTCAGCATTGCAGATCAGTGAGTTTATTTTTCCCAGTCCGGTACGGATTTGGGAGCAGTTCTGGCAATTCAAAGAAGTCATTGCAGGGCACGCATGGCGGACCTTCTGGGTCACGATGGCAGGCTTTGGGCTGTCCATTGTGGTGGGCGTGCTGTTGGGGTTTTTGATTGGATCATCGCGCTTGGCATATGCCGCTGTATACCCGTTGATGACGGCTTTCAATGCCTTGCCAAAAGCCGCCTTCGTGCCTGTTTTGGTGGTGTGGTTTGGTATTGGGGTTGGGCCTGCCGTGCTGACCGCTTTTCTCATCAGCTTCTTCCCCATTACGGTCAACATTGCAACGGGTTTGGCAACTCTGGAGCCTGAGCTGGAGGATGTGCTACGTGTACTGGGCGCCAAGCGCTGGGATGTGCTGATGAAAATAGGCTTACCGCGCTCATTGCCGTATTTTTTCGCTTCTTTGAAGGTGGCAATCACATTGGCTTTTGTGGGCACTACCGTTTCAGAGATGACCGCGGCCAATGAAGGCATTGGTTACTTGTTGATGGCGGCGGGTTCATCCATGCAAATGGCTTTGGCATTTGCGGGGCTGATGGTGATTGGCGCGATGGCCATGGCCATGTATGAGTTGTTCAGTTTGATTGAAAAGCACACCACAGGCTGGGCGCGCCGTAATTCACAGGGGTGATGGCTTGCGGGAGTGACGTCCGCTAGCTGTAAACGGGCACTCTTATTCTGGCGCGTTGGCTAGGCGCTGTTTATGGTGTCTTAAGCACGATTGGCCAGCAATGCCTCCAGTGCGGTAGAGAGCCCGCTCCAGCGAACAGCTGCGCCAGTACATGGCTGCGGTGATTGCGTTGGTGGTTCGCATCGCATCTGGTGCGAGATATGGCGCGCTGCGGCGTGCACACTGTCGATCAATGGAACGGCCACATGCGCTTGAATCTCTGCGGCCATGCCAGTCAAGGCGGCGCCGCCGATGATGATGGCATCAACCTCGTGCGTTTGCAGTTGTTGCTGGCAGGCTTGGCGCAACATCTCCAATGCCGCAGGGCGGTTTGCCATTAGCTGCGCCCCTGTGAGTTCTACGGTTGCAATGTCCTTCAGGGTATGGTCGCAGTGCAGCGCCTGCGCAAGGCGCTGCAGCATGGGGCGCCAGCGTTCCCCTCCTGTGACGATGCCAAAATTTCCATGCTGTGCCGCTACCGTAAAGGCGCCTTCGGCCAAGCCCGTTACCGGGATAGGCGCCAACTCACGCATGGCCAGCAAGCCGGGGTCACCAAAGCAGCCAATCACGATGCCGTCCCACGGTAAGAGGGCGCCGTTGTGTCCGGCGACTTTGCCTGCCCAAGCATCCAGGCAAGCATGGCTGGCAATGGTGTACGCCACTTCAGAGGAAATGTAGGCAGGCCCAAAGTGTGCGGTGGTGGCCTCGACTTCATACGCAGGGCCGGGTTGTGCACTGTTGTGTAGCAACTGGGTGCGAATGTGCTGCTGCAGCAGTGCGGTGACTTCGACACTGGTGTTGGGGTTGATGACCAGTAAACGTTTGGTCTGGGTGGGTGCGCTGCGCATGGTGTTGGATTACCCCAGAATGCTGGATAAATCGGGCTTGCTGTCTTGCTGCCGGGAGAACTGCAGGGTTGCTTCCAGATCTTGCAGATGCTCCAGAATCAGCTGCTTGGCCATGTTGGCATCGCGTAGCGCAATCGCATCGACCAGGCGTTCATGCTCACGGCATGACTCTTGATAATGGCTGGGGGTGCTGTGCTGGTTGTGCAATGTCGAAAGACCTGGGCCGCCATAGAGCATGAGTACCAAAGACGTGCGCGAAATCAAGTCGTGCAAGATATCGGCCAGCGTTTGTTGCTTGGCGCCCGCAGCAATGGCCAGGTGGAACTGGCCTGAGAGGCGAATAGCGCTATGCCGGTCTCCTTTGAGCAAGGCGGCATGCTCTTCGCGAATGCATTGGCGCAGGGTTTTGACTTGGGCCTCTGAGGCACAATCAATAAAGCCTTGTACCAAACGGGGCTCAATCAAACGACGTGCTTCAAAGACTTCCAGCGCATCTGTTTGCGTTGGGCTGGCCACTTCAGGACTGCGATGCGGGCGCAGAACAATCAGTCGGTCGTGTGCTAGGCGCGTCAAGACAGGACGAATGCGTGTGCGTGAGACGCCGAATATTTGCGCCAGGCGGTCTTCGGCTAAGCGCGTTCCCGGGGGTAAACGGTGCTCCAAAATGGCGTTGACCATGCGTGCATGCATGGTTTCATCGCTCAATGGGGCCTCGGCAGGGGCCGGTTGTAAGGGCTCAGTTGCTGTTTTGCCGCGTTCTGTGGTGCTCAACATAAAGAATGGCTCGCCTTTTTTCGCTGGAGCGAAATTGTGGCACGGTATGCGAGGTTGTTGTGTGCAGTGCTGGTTTGTTATGGTCGCGCGGTGCGACGTGCGTTCAGTAGGCGGATCAATAACAGCGTCAGACCAATGGCGGCCAACGACACCAAAGTGGTGACGGTGCCTAATGCGTAGATGGCTGGTGTGGTGACGGTGGTGGTCAGTCCTTGGAGTTCCAGGGGAAGTGTGTTGACGGAGCCAATGGCTTGTGAGGTGCGCGCAATTTCATCCCACGAGAGAGTAAAACCAAACATGCCGATGCCAATGACAGAAGGCGCAATCAACGGCAGCACCACATGGGCAAAGCGCTGCCATGGTGAGGCGCCTAAATCATTGGCCGCTTCTTCGTAGGCGCGGTTGAAACGGTTGAACACGGCAAACATGATCAACAGCCCAAAGGGCAAAGTCCAGGTCAAATGCGCGCCCAGTGCAGAGGTGAAAAGCCCTAGACTGGTATTGAAGTTGTCCAGCGCATGCGTGGCATTCAATATCTCCAGCAGTTGGCGAATCCAGCCGTCCACCAAGCGAAATTCAAGCGCGATGCCCAGCGAAACGATGATGGAGGGCATGATCAGGCTGGCGATGACTACCAGAAACAGGATATGGGCGCCTTTGAATCCACGGCGAAAAGCCAGCCCTGCAAGTACTGAGAACACCACGGTGATCAGCATGACCGCAGTGCTTAATGCGAAGGAGCGCTTGAGCGCAGCGCCAATATCTACGACGCCTAGGCCTTGGGCCAATTGGCCAAACCAATGTAAAGAAAACCCCCGCATGGGGAAGGTAAGGCCGCCTTCAGGCCCTTGGAGGCTCAAAGCGAAAATCACCATCGTTGGGCCGTACATGAAGGCCACAAACAGCGCGAAAACAAAGGCCAGTAGCCAAAAGCTAGCAGGGCGTGTATCAACAACTCGCATCAACGCGTCTCCTTTTCACAATTCTTTGCGGATATCGACCAGGCGCGTGAGTGCCCAGATCATCATCATGACCACCACCAACAGAATGACCGCGTTGGCCGCAGCCAGTGGAAATTGCAGGTATTGCGTTTGCACTTGAATCACTTTGCCCACGGATGCGATTTGCTGGCCACCCATGACACCAATCGTGACGAAGTCGCCCATCACAATCGTGATAACGAAAATGGAGCCGATGATGATGCCTGTTTTGCACAAGGGAATGATCACATTCCATAAGGTTTGCCAGCCACTGGCGCCACTGTCATTGGCCGCTTCAATCAGACTGCGATCAATGCGCATCATGCTGTTGAAGATGGGCACGATCATGAACATGGTGTAGAGGTGGACGAAGGCCAATACGACAGAGAAGTCAGAGTACAGCAGCCAGTCCAGCGGGGTTGAAATGATGCCCAGCTCGATCAGGCTCTGGTTCACCAGTCCATTGCGGCCCAGCAGTGGCATCCAGGAAATCATGCGGATGACATTGGACGTCCAGAACGGAATTGTGCAGAGCACAAACAACAGGGTTTGCATGGTGGTGCTGCGCACATGAAAGGCCAGAAAGTACGCAACGGTAAACCCCAACACCAAAGTGATGAGCCAGACCAGCAGGCCAAACTTCAGCGTAGACCAGTATGTGCGCAGTGTGACGCAGGGGTCACTGAGGTTGCTGCAGCCACGAAAAATGGCGCTGTAGTTGTCTAGCGTGAAACCAGGAATCAACTCGTACTGGTTGTAATTCCAGAAGCTCACCATGCCGATCAGGCCCAAAGGAATCAAGAAGAACAGCAAAAAAACAATGCTGATGGGCAAAGCCTGAAACCAGGCAACCCAACTGCGGGTTAAGGTCCGTCGCTGGATAGGGGGGGGGCTAGATGCGTTCATGGTGTGTGCTGCCATCGCAGAATGAGTCTGCAAAAAGTGGGGAGCAAGGCTGCCATGCGAGCAGAGTCTTTTGGAGGGGCTCTGCTTGCGCGCAACGTTTTTCCGCGTGCGCGTCAAGGTCAAGTCTTGCGTGATGCTGGTTTAAGCCGCCACGAATTCATTCCATTTCTGCACCATGTAGTTGTTTTCATCCATCACCGCGTTCCAGCAGGCGATGGCACCCATGCGGTCTTCGTAACTGCCGCCATCGCGAATTTCACCTGCCTGGGCAATGACCGATCCCTGTGGGCTCTTGATGTCTTGGGTGGCTGCTTTGCCTTCCATCCAATAGGCCCATTCGTAGGGTTCCATATGGGCCTGTGCGGTCTCCAGCACTGCGCTGTAGTAGCCCTGGCGGTTGAGGTAGGCACCAGCCCACCCATCGAGAAACCAATTGATGAATTCATACGCAGCATCGAGCTTGGCGCCTGAAAGCGTGCTGGGCAACCCGAAACCTGACGCCCAGGCGCGATAGCCTTCTTTGAGTGGTTGGAAGAGGCAGTCAATACCTTGGCTGCGCACTGCGGTGACAGCAGGGCTCCACATGGATTGGATGACCACTTCGCCGGACGCCATCAGGTTGACCGATTCATTGAAGTCTTTCCACAGTGCACGAAACTGGCCTGCACGCTTGGCTTCGATCAAGGTTTTGATCGTCAGGTCGATCTCGGCTTTGGTCATGTTGCCTTTGTCACCATATTGGTGAATGCCTTTGGCCTCCACCACCATGGCAGCGTCCATGATGCCAATGGAAGGAATGTTCAGAATGGAAGCTTTGCCTTTGAATTCTGGGTTGAGCAGTTCTGCCCAAGACTCCACGGGACGGCCAATCAGGTCGGGGCGAATGCCCAGTGTGTCGGCGTTGTACGTGGTGGGAATCAGTGTCATCCATTCTGTCGGCGCCGAGGCGAAAGTTTTGCTGCGCTCACCTTCGAGGAAGATCACCTTTTTCGGTGCGGTGCCTTGGTCACCAACGGCTTTGCCGTTGACAGTGCCGTTGGTAAATAGCGATGTGATCTTGCCTGCGTTTTTCACGCGTTTGACATCAATACCCTTGAGGTTGCCTGTAGGAACGATGTTGCGTAGCGAGAAATATTCGGTGTCGATCAAGTCAAAGCTGTTGGGCTGTGTGACTGCACGGCGTGAGACTTCATCGGTGGTCACGGCCACATATTGCAGCGTGATACCAGTATCTTGTTTGAATTTTTCGGCAATTGTTTTGTCTTGGTTGACGGCCGTGCCCAAGTACCGCAGTACAGGTTTTTCCTGTGCGTGAATCGCGGGGAACAGACCTGTAGCCAATATGGCTGCGGTTCCTTTCAGAACGCTGCGGCGTTGCATTGGTAAAAGTTTCTTGGCATTGGACATGGCACTAACTCCTATAAATAAAAAGGAAAGGCAAAACGAAAGAGCAAAGAGAAACAGGCAATGGGTGAAGTCGTTGGCACGATTGGGCGTGGCGTGTTTACTGGGGCAGTGGATGTGCCTGCTCTGGCTGCCAATGCATGACTGCACGTTGGCCTACCCCGAACGGGGTGCGCGTGAATTGGTGCTCCGGAACCATGGCAGAGAACTCAGCTGTGGCGTGCAAGGCGCGTTCACGGCCCTCTTGTTGCATACCCAGCAGGATGTAGGTGCCCTGATATTCGACATCCGTGATTACCACGGGCAAGCGTGCTGTAGTGGTGTTGAAACTTGAGTTTGGTGCGCTGACCTGCACATGGTCGGTGCGCACGCCGATCTTGCCTTGGGCAGTCTCAATGATGTTATGCCCACCCATGAAGCGAGCAACAAATTCCGATGCGGGCTGGTTGTAGACGGTATGGGGGCTGCCTACTTGCTCGATCACGCCGTTGTTCATCACGACCATTTGATCGGCCAATGCCATGGCCTCTTCTTGTGAATGGGTGACGTGGATGAACGTCAGCCCTAGCTCTTTTTGCCAGCGCCGTAATTCCGCACGCATCTGAATGCGTAAGAAGGGGTCAAGTGCAGAAAGAGGCTCATCCAGTAGCAACACCCTGGGCTGCGTGATCAGGGCACGAGCCAAGGCCACGCGCTGCTGTTGTCCGCCAGACAGTTCTGCAGGTTTACGCTCAGCCAAATGTCCCATGGCTACGCGTTCTAAAAGCTCTTGGGCTTTTGCATGCCGCTGGGGCTTGGGCATGCCTTTCATCTTCAGGCTAAAAGCCACATTGTCGAGCGCACTCAAGTGGGGGAACAGCGCAAAGCTTTGAAACATCATGGCCGAACCGCGGGATGAGGCAGGAAGGTCGGTGATGTTTTTGTTACCCAGCAAGATGTCTCCGCCACTGGCGCTTTCATGACCTGCAATCATGCGCAAGGTTGTACTTTTGCCGCAACCTGAAGGCCCAAGAAGACAGCAATAACTCCCGCCTTCGACATAGAGATTGATCGCATCGACGGCCGGTTTACCAACGCCGTAGCGTTTGGTCAGGGCGACGACTTCGATGGAGGCGGGTTGCGTATTGATGGTGTCCATGGCAGAGAGCTATGCAAACACCATGCCAGAATTGTATGCAGTATTTATTGTAAAACTGTATGCAGTTTTTTTTGGGGGGGAGGGGATGATTTTCTGATTACTTGCACAACGGCAGGCCTATCTTGCGGGTGCATGCGGCGCTTTGCGTCGTGCGTGGCTGCAGGGCTTGCTTCGCTGGTACTAAGGAATACGGCACAATCTCAGTTTTGAGATGTGCTTGCAACTGCGCAGAAGGGATGGGACTTTTTATGTTCAACCATTCGCGTTGTTTCAAGCCTTAGCTGCCTTACTGCGATGACTGCAGACCAAACCAATCTTCCTTCTTCTTCCGTGCCCGATTCTGAGGCACCGCCGCATTTCAAACGCATTCGTAGTTTCGTCGTGCGTGCCGGGCGCACCACAACGGGGCAACAGCAGGCCATTGATGCACTGGCCAGTCGTTACGTCTTGCCATTCAATCCTCAGTCCTTAGATTTTGATGCCGCCTTTGGGCGCCATGCTCCTGTGATTATGGAAATTGGTTTTGGCATGGGCGATGCCACTGCCACTATTGCCAAAGCTCGGCCAGAAGACAATTTTTTGTGCTGCGAGGTTCATACCCCTGGCGTTGGGGCTTTGCTCAAACGCATTCAGGAAGAGGGTATTGAAAATATTCGTATTCTTCAACATGATGCCGTAGAGGTTCTACAGCACATGGTTGCGGCCGAGAGTTTGGCCGGGGTGCATATTTATTTTCCTGATCCCTGGCATAAAAAACGCCATCACAAGCGCCGTCTTATTCAGGCCCCTTTTGTAGAGGCTTTGATCAAGCACATTGCACCAGACGGATACCTGCATTGCGCCACTGACTGGGAAGAATATGCCTACCAAATTCGCGACGTTTTGCAAGGCTTTCCTGCACTTGCGAATGCAGGCGAAGAAGCCGACGAAGGTTTTGCTCAGCGCCCTTGGTATCGCCCCATCACGAAATTTGAAAAGCGTGGCCTGCGCTTAGGCCATGGCGTATGGGATATCGTCTTTACAAAGCGTAATCAAAGATTGAATGACACTGTTTGAGCGGTATTCAAGTGGTTACGGTAGACTGGATTTCATCCTTGTTGGCTGTCTCCATATGTTGATTGCCTGTTTTTATGTCTGAGTCTGCAACTATCGCGCCCATTCTGCAAGACCTGGCCCGAATGACCGGCCAGCGCAACCACTTGCGCTTGGAGATTTCAGTGGTGACGACACTTTCGCGCCTACCGCGTGTGTTGGATGTCACGATGATGGACCTGCTGCAGGAAAAAGGCATAGATTACGTGCTTGTTAAGCATCACGAGTCAGGTCAAGGGGATCAGGATTGCCCTCACTATGCAGCAGGCAAGAAGCTGGAAGAGATGCTCCCTTTGGCCCAGTACTCACATGTTCGTCAGGCGATTCTCGAAAACCGCGGGCACGCTGTAGCAACATGGCAAGACGGCGTCCATCAAGGCCACTGTATTTGGTTGATTGTCTGGCACCAGCAACAGGCTATGCAATGCATTGAGCTGCGCCAGCTTGAGCCTTTTGATGCGGCGCGTATCGAGTTGATTACTTCGGTTTTTCAGGTCTATCAAAACTACCATGATCTGTTGGACTATAGCGAGCGTGATTCACTCACGGGCTTATACAACCGCAAAACATTTGATGATTTACGCTTTAAATCGGTGAATGCGATTCCTTTGAGTCCGCAAGCCCGTGCTGCTGCCCAGCGTCGGCACTCCGATCAGGATCAACTTGCCTGCGAATCATCTCAGCGTGCGTTGTCTGATTGGCTGGCCATTATCGATATTGATAACTTCAAGCAAATCAACGACCAGTTCGGGCATTTGTATGGCGATGAAGTCCTGATCTTGGTAGCCAATTTATTGAGGCAGAACTTTCGCAATACTGATCGTGTATTTCGCTATGGAGGCGAAGAGTTTGTCGTGTTGTTGCGCGCTGCTGATCAAGCTACAGCGGTTGGCGTTTTGGAGCGTTTAAGGCTATCGGTAGAGGGATTTCGCTTCCCTCAGGTCGGTTTGGTGACGGTCAGTATCGGTTTTTCGCACGCGGGTAACTTCATGCTGGCGGATCTGCTCGATCAGGCCGATCGTGCGCTTTACTATGTCAAGCGCAATGGGAAAAACCAAGTGGCATACTACCAAGAGTTGCTGGCCTCTGGTAAGGTACACGGCCCGGTGCAAAACAGTGAAGTCGATCTCTTTTAACTTGCTTGAGCACGTTTGTCTTTGTGACGTTGTCAGCAAGGCAATTAGCCCAGATTGATATCCTGCCTTCTTGGCTGCGGGGCATACATTTTTAGGTTATAACGCCTGCGTATTGACATGCATCAGCGTGCGTGGTTTGTGTTGGGCTGTATGCCTGCAGCGATTTGTTTCGCTCAAGCATGGTTGTATGCGATAGTCCCTCCGGTTTTATGTTTCAAAGGTATTGTTTGAATGGCTGAGAAGAAAAATCCTTCTGGCGAAAAAACGCTCTATTGCTCGTTTTGCGGCAAGAGCCAGCATGAAGTCAAGAAACTCATTGCAGGCCCTTCTGTGTTCATTTGCGATGAGTGCATTGATCTGTGCAATGAAATTGTGCACGATGAAATGAAAGAGGTAGGTGCTGAAGCGGATGCGCGCCCTAACTTGCCAGCACCGACAGAAATCAAAGCCAATCTGGACAATTACGTTATTGGGCAAGACAAGGCCAAACAGGCATTGGCGGTTGCTGTGTACAACCACTACAAGCGCTTATGGCACAAAGACCAAGGTGGCGCCAAAGATGATGTGGAACTGTCCAAAAGTAATATTTTGCTTATTGGCCCGACAGGCTCAGGCAAAACCTTGTTGGCTCAAACACTGGCCAAAATGCTCAATGTTCCTTTTGTGATGGCCGATGCCACCACATTGACCGAGGCCGGTTATGTTGGTGAAGACGTTGAAAACATCGTCCAGAAGCTCCTGCAAAGCTGCGATTACAAGGTTGAAGAAGCCCAGCGTGGCATTGTCTATATTGATGAAATCGACAAAATTTCCCGCAAGGCAGATAACCCGTCGATCACACGTGATGTCTCCGGTGAGGGGGTGCAACAAGCGCTGCTTAAGTTGGTAGAGGGTACGATCGCCAGTATTCCCCCGCAAGGTGGACGTAAGCATCCAAATCAAGACTTTCTGCAAGTCGATACAACCAATATCCTGTTTATCTGCGGTGGTGCTTTTGCTGGGCTTGAGAAAGTCATTGAGAATCGCACAGAAGCCTCGGGTATTGGCTTTGGTGCTTCTGTGAAATCGAAAGCAAGCCGCAGCATTACGGAGCTGTTCTCTGAGATTGAGCCAGAGGATCTGATCAAATACGGCATTATTCCTGAGTTGATTGGGCGCTTGCCTGTGGTAACGGCTCTGACTGAGCTCGATGAAAGTGCTTTAGTACAAATTCTGACTGAGCCGCGCAATGCGTTGGTCAAGCAATACGCCAAGTTGTTCGGCATGGAAGACGTCGAGCTTGAGATTCGCCCTGACGCCCTTGTTGCCGTTGCACGCAAAGCGATCGCTCGTAAAACGGGTGCTCGCGGCTTGCGCTCAATACTTGAGCAGGCCTTGCTCTCTACCATGTATGAGTTGCCTTCTATGAGCAATGTTCAAAAGGTGGTTGTGGAAGAGGCAACCATCACTGAAGGAAAAGCGCCTCTGATGGTGCTTAGAGATGAGGTCAAAAAAGCCTGATTAGGACAAACTTGGTTTCATCGTTCTCTTATCCGCAAAGATGCCTTGAGTCCATCAGGTTTGAGTTTTTAGGGCGGAATACAGCTAAGTAAGCACCAAGCCTGCGTAAAGGCAAAAAGTTGTGTAGAATCCGCTTTTCTGTAGAAAACTTGCAGAGTTTGGCGCGATAGCAAAGAGGTTATGCAGCGGATTGCAAATCCGTTTAGCCCGGTTCGATTCCGGGTCGCGCCTCCAAATAAATCAAGGGCTTACACGGTTTTCCGGTAAGCCCTTTTGTACACCTGATGTACACGCTTCTATCTCAAGCGCAATGGCATCACTTTTGTGCCTTGGCGGGAGCGGACATAGTGCTCTGTCATATCCCGTTTGCTGTGGCCTAAAAGCTGTTGAGCGTGGGTGAGATCGCCAAGATCGGTAGCAGCCTTGGCGCGTATGTCGCGAAACTGAAAAAACACGCCTGCCGCTTGTCGTGCCTTTTCAAAGCCTTGAAACAAGGCTGCATAGCTGATGGGCTCGCCGTTATCACGCTGCAAAATCCAATCACCTTTCTTTGTCACCTCTCGGTTGTTGATGCGTTCGATGACCGCAGCAAGATCGCCAGATAGATCAATCGCCAAACGTGCACCGGTTTTGTTCTGTCGCACATGCAATGCACCGCGATACACATCAGCCCATTTCATTTTCAGTAGATCGGCTGGACGTTGTGCGGTCAGATAAGCCAAATCCATGGCATCGGCTACCACCGGGCTTGCAGCACGTTTGACAGCGGAAAACTCATCATCCTGCACATAGCGTGTGCGACCAGTCTCACGGAAGCCGCGCACGCCTTGGCATGGATTTGCGGCATTGGTGTAGCCCCATTCCCGTGCTTTGTTGAAGATGTGCGAGAGCAGGGCTTTTTCTCTGTTGGCACGAACTGGAGCAGATTCGCCGCGTTCATCCATGTACTTGCGCACATGAAAAGGCTGTACATCGCCAATGCGCATCGCTCCAAAAGCACGCAAGAGGTTAGGCATTTCCGCTTCATTGTCTTTGCGCGTGCGTGGGGCTTTTTTGGGCATCACGTCTCGCATGTAGCGCTTGATGACTTCTGCCACCGAATCAGGCGCGTCTATGGTGGTATTGGCTTCAACTTGGCTTCTTCCAGATTGCTGGATAGCGGTGTCCAGATGCGGTTGCGGCCTTTGGTCGTGTGAAACCACATGCGGCCCTTTTGGTTCAAGCGTGGGGGAACCTTCTCAGGCATGTGACTCTCCCAACATGGAGTAGGGGCCGTGGTAGTCGATGCCGCCAATAATGTCGAAGACCTGATAGACAAAAATTTTGCCTTCAGCAACCAGAACTTGCCATGGACTGCGCAGCACTTCACCGCTTGCCATGTTGACTAGGCCAAGCCCTTTGATGCGTTTGATTGGTGTATTGACACCGGCTATGCGTTTAAGCCAACTGGCGTAATTGATCCAACGGCAGATGGCGCGTGCAGAAGCGTCTAAACCACCACGCCCACTGAGCCTGCATCCTTTTGGAAAGCTGCCTTGGCTGTCCATCTTCGATAGGTACTTGACCATGTAGCCTACCGCGTTGCGTGCCCATTCAATCTTGGTCATGCCATGCGGCCACCAGCCTTGTTTATCGGGCTTTGGCAGGGTCAAGCCTTTGGGTAGCCAGATCAACACATGGTAGTGGAGCGCACCACGTTTTTGTAGCTCTGCCACCCACACGTAATGCAGCTTGTAGCCACGTCTTGCCATCCACTTGCGGGCTAAATCCAAGAACCGTGAAATGTGCTTAGGCTCGAAGTCGTCAACGCCCCGATAGGTCAAAGTGACCATAGCCGCTTTGTAGCGTTTTGGGCCTAGTGCTTGTTGCAGTAGGTTGGCAGCCGAGGGGATTGTTTTTCTGAGTCTTTGGACTCTTGTCTTTTTGGGGTCAATTTCAAGAAAGTCACGATAGGTCGTCGCACTTGTTGATATTTTGACAAGCCCAGAAGCAGGCGTTCCGCCCGCTTCTTGCAAGCGCCCCGATGCCGCGCCAGTCTCCCCGCAAGCGGGGCCCCTCTGCGCGTCATGCGAGGCGCTTGCAGATGCGGGAGCAGCGCTAGGCGCTGGTTGTGTAAAACGAATAGGGAATTTCATACTCCCTATTTAAAGGGAATATAAAATTCCTGTCAAGGAATTTAAAGTTCCTTAATCCTGAATCGTACGCTTATCCAACTGGATCGGCGGGCGCTCGTCGCCTGAAACCAACTTCCAGAAGCTGGAAACAGACTTGATCAGCTTGAAGGCGTTGGTACGGTCTGCATCAGGCCCGTACTCTGGGAAGGCTTCCCGTACCTTGATGCCTAGGATGCCTTCGTACTTGGCAATGGTCTTTTTGCTATGGATGACATGCAGCACTTTCCAGCCAAAGTGAAAGCCCACCATGTACATGCCTAGCGCGGATTCAAGCTCGTCAATTTGCAGCCCTGTTTGGCGGATGGCCTTGTCCATCACCGCATAGCGCTCTTGCATCTCTTGCTCATTGGCCGGAGGTGTTTTGGTATGAATGGGGGTAGGTGCAGTCATAGGCGAAGCATAGCAGGTAAGGGAACTTGAAACCACTGTCACCTAGTCGGTGACCTGGAGGCGGAGCCCCGCCCCCAACGCCGTTGACCATGGATAAGCCGTCCTGACCACAACACGTTACCCACCGGCTATGCCCGTGGATAACCTGATGTGGACAGCCCTTCGGGTTCGACGGTTTACCCACCGTCTAAGGGCTCCCCTCACCCATTTTTATATTAGATAATTTAAGAAGTAATATTTAATTCTTATGGTTAATTGAAATGATTTGTTTTTTTAGATGATTTTTATTTAATGTTTATTAGATTGAAATTGCTTTCATTTCTAATGCACATTTCTTTGGTTTTCATATTAGTGAAAACGACGGCTGATCCAATCCGTTCGATATAAACCCATGTCGAGGGATGGTTTGTATTGCATATTTCGCTTTGCACTAGAATTTTTGCATTTAAGTTATTGTTGTTTAATGATTTTTTTCCGTTCCAGTATCCAAAAGATGCTGATAGAGATGCTAGAGATAGTAAGGCGGCTATAAAAATTGAACTAGAAGATTTGTTTTTTATATAGTCAAGTATTGAGGTTAATAAGAATGTTGTTGATAATAATATTATTATGATTGTTCGAGCCTCGGTGGTCGAATTTTCTGGGTTCAACCCGTAGTTCTTTATTATTAAGTATATAAAATAAGTTGTGGCTAATGTGAAAATTGCGAGACATGTAAAGCTAAGTATTTCTATGTTTTTTTGTGATTTAAAGTTGTCTTTATTTATTAATGAAAGAGATATTACTAATGGATATAGAATTATGTAAAGAATTGATGATAATGGCAGGGATATTATATCCTTGATGCTCAAATATGGTATGACGTTGATGTTGAATGGAGCCCAAAATGCGATCGTGTAAATGAGGCTGTTAGCTACAGCAAGACCATACAAGACGATTGATGGGGCTAGTTTTTGTGATTGCATGGATTCTTGATTTGACGTATCTTGTTGAGTTATAAGTATATCTTTTTAGATTGCAAATCCGTTTAGCCCGGTTCGATTCCGGGTCGCGCCTCCATATAAATCAAGGGCTTACACTATAAAAGGTGTAAGCCCTTTTCTACATCTCTTCTACACACGATCTACAGCGTCACTACCTCAGGCGTAGCGGCATGACTTTGACGCCTTGCCGTGACCGTACATAGTGCTCTGTCATATCGCGTTTGCTGTGGCCAAGCAGTTGCTGTGCGTGGGCTAAGTCGCCTAGGTCGGTTGCTGCCTTGGCGCGAATGTCGCGGAACTGGAAGGACACGCCAGCAGACTTACGTGCTTTCTCAAACGCCACAAACAAACCGTGGTAACTGAGCTGGTGGCCGCAGTCGCGCTGTAAGACCCATTCGCTACGCTTTTCAACAGGGCGAGATTGGATTCGTTCCAGTACATGCGCCAGATCGCCTGATACCTCAATAGCCAGTAGTGCCCCCGTTTTATTCTGGCGGATGTGTAAAGCACCGCTGTGTATATCTGCCCATTTCATTTTGAGCAGATCGGCAGGGCGCTGCGCAGTCAGATAGGCTAAATCCATTGCATCCATGACAAATGGCTTTGCAGCTTGTTTGACAGCCGCAAACTCTCCATCAAGCACGTAACGAGAGCGTCCTTTCTCGCGGAAGCCCCGTACACCTTGGCATGGGTTGGCTGCGTTGGTGTAGCCCCATTCACGGGCTTTGTTGAAGATGTGCGATAGCAAGGCCTTTTCACGATTGGCACGCACTGGCGCTACTTCGCCCCGTTTGTCCATGTAATTGCGTACATGGAAGGGTTGTACATCGCCTACGCGCATAGAGCCGAATGCGTTCAGCAGATTTGGAATCTCTGCTTCGTTGTCCTTGCGTGTGCGTGGTGCTTTCTTGGGCATGACTTCGTGCCTGTAGCGCTTGATGACTGCGGCCACAGAATCGGGATGCTCAGGTGATGATGCGGCCTCAGCTTGAGCCCATAGGATCAATGACTCTTGAAAGTCGCGAGATAGTGCCGTCCAGATGCGGTTACTCCCTTGCGTGACGTGGTACCAGACCGAACCCTTTTTGTGCATGCGTTTAGGTGTGGTTTCAAGCATGGGCTTTCTCCAGCATAGAGTAAGGGCCGTGGTAGTCAATGCCACCGACAAGCTCGAAGACTTGGTAGACGATGATTTTTCCTCCCGCAACGATTACTTGCCAAGGACTGCGCAGCACTTCCCCGCTTGCCATGTTGACCAGGCCAAGCCCTTTGATGCGTTTGATGGGGGTGTTGACACCGGCTATGCGTTTGAGCCAGCTTGCGTAATTGATCCAGCGGCAGATGGAGCGTGCCGAAGCGTCTAGACCGCCACGACCGCTGAGTCTGCAACCTTTTGGAAAGCTGCCTTCGCTGTCCATCTTCGATAGGTACTTGACCATGTAGCCTACCGCGTTGCGTGCCCACTCAATCTTGCTCATGCCATGCGGCCACCAGCCTTGTTTATCGGGCTTGGGCAGGGTCAAACCTTTGGGCAACCAAATCAACACATGGTAGTGGAGTGCACCGCGTTTTTGCAGCTCTGCAACCCACACGTAATGCAGCTTGTAGCCGCGTCTTGCCATCCACTTGCGGGCTAAGTCCAAGAAGCGTGAAATGTGCTTGGGCTCGAAGTCGTCAACACCCCGGTAGGTCAAGGTGACCATGGCCGCTTTGTAGCGTTTTGGACCTAGGGCTTGTTGCAGCAGATTAGCAGCCGAGGGAATTGTTTTTCTGAGTCTTTGGACTCGTGTTTTTTTGGGGTCAATTTCAATGAAGTCACGATAGGTCGTCGCACTTGTTGATATTTTGACAAGCCCAGAAGCAGGCGTTCCGCCCGCTTCTTGCAAGCGCCCCGATGCCGCGCCAGTCTCCCCGCAAGCGGGGCCCCTCTGCGTGTCATGCGTGGCACTTGCAGATGCGGGAGCTGCGCTAAGCGCTGATTGTATAAAACGAATAGGGAATTTCATGCTCCCTATTTAAAGGGAATATAAAATTCCTATCAAGGGATTTAAAGTTCCCTAATTTTGAATTGTGCGTTTATCGAGCTGAATCGGCGGGCGCTCGTCGCCTGAAACCAGCTTCCAGAAGCTGGAAACAGACTTGATCAGCTTGAAGGCGTTGGTGCGGTCCGCATCAGGTCCGTACTCTGGAAAAGCCTCGCGCACCTTGATGCCTAGGATGCCTTCGTACTTCGCAATGGTCTTTTTGCTATGGATGACATGCAGGACTTTCCAACCAAAGTGAAAACCCACCATGTACATGCCTAGCGCGGATTCAAGCTCGTCAATCTGCAGCCCTGTTTGGCGGATGGCCTTGTCCATCAACGCATAGCGCTCTTGCACCTCTTGCTCAGTGGCCGGAGGTGTTTTGGTATGAATGGGGGTAGGTGCGGTCATAGACGAAGCATAGCAGGTAAGGGAACTTGAAACCACTGCTACCTAGTCGGTAGCCTGGAGGCGGAGCCCCGCCCCCAACGCCGTTGACCGTGGATAAGCCGTCCTGACCACAACACGTTACCCACCGGCCATGCCCGTGGATAACCTGATGTGGACAGCCCTTCGGGTTCGACGGCTTAACCACAGTTTAAGGCTCCCCTCACCCTGATTGACCTTAAGCGACGAATTGCAAAGGCATGCAAGATTAGATATGATGCATTGCAATTGCAACGCAAAAGGTAATTTTATGAAAACAGCCTCATTCCCATCTTTACGCGTAGATCCTCAGCTCCGCCAAGATACTGAAAGCGTTTTACAAAATGGCGAAAGCCTATCGCAGTTCATCGAAAAGGCAGTTAGGAGTCAAGTCGAAGTCAGAAAAGCCAATGCCGAATTTCTTGCCAGAGGCTTGGCTTCACGTGATAAGGCTCGCATTAGTGGTCAGTATGTGAGTGCTGATGCGGTGCTAGAAAAATTAAAAACCAAACTTGCAACCGTCAAAGCGAAAAGCGACTAATGATGCATTACACGGTTCGCTTAACGCCGGAAGCAGAGGAAGATTTGTTGCGCTTATATGAGTTCATACTGGAGCGCGATCTGGATGGATACGAAACCGCTGAATGTGCTTTGACGGCAATTCAAAAAGGATTCGATTTTTTAAAAATATTGCCCTATAGCTGCCGTAAAGCAGATGTTAGTAGACCATATTTGCGCGAATTGGTTATTTCATTTGGTGCATCAGGATATGTGGCACTCTTTGAAATTGAACCAGATCAAATAGTTACCATCATTGCTGTACGACATCAAAGAGAATCAGATTTTCATTAGAAATGAAAAACGTTTGCTAGGGAGACTCTGCAAAAGCCTAAAAATCAACACAGCA
>NZ_STFG01000076.1 GCF_004833285.1 Lampropedia puyangensis | reverse complement strand
CGAGGAATCTACTATAACTCATTCCGCTCCTCTAAAGTATGAATTTCAGGAATTATTATTTTATTTATTTTAATAGCAACAGCTTTTGTAGGATATGTCCTTCCTTGGGGTCAAATATCCTTCTGAGGTGCTACAGTAATCACCAGTTTATTTTCAACTATCCCCTATTTAGGGCAAGACCTAGTCCAATGACTATGAGGAGGATTTTCAGTGGATAGCCCCACCCT
>NZ_STFG01000075.1 GCF_004833285.1 Lampropedia puyangensis | reverse complement strand
AGATAATTGTTCTAATACTTCTTCTGGTAATTTTAACGGTAATATTATTAGTAATTCTGATGTAAAATTCATTTCTGAAGTTACAAATTATACTGATAATTCTAATATGTTTGTTGTTTTGCAGGAATTTATAAATATTTTTTTTGAGAAAGCTGGAGCACTTCATAATAAAATTGGAGAATATGCCGGTAAAGATTCTATTCCTGATTTGAATAGTGATTTACTAGCTTTGAGAAATTTTGTTGAAGGAACTCTTGCAATTCCAAATAGTATTCTTGAAATAGTGGATAAAATCGTGCAATCGTTGTTCGCTTACT
>NZ_STFG01000074.1 GCF_004833285.1 Lampropedia puyangensis | reverse complement strand
GTTGTAAGCGTGTCCATCAATACAGGGCGACGTTGTATCACCATTGTGCAAAATGTTTAGGTAAAAAGCAATAACTTTCTGACCTTTGAGAATGTTACAAATAGCGTCGGAATCTAGGTCACCCATAAGGATCGCGATTGCCTTTGCTTTGTTCTTCTTAAAGGTGCAAACTTTCACCTCAAAAGGATCAAGATCGGCACGGATTGCCTTTGCTAAGTTCTCACAATCGATGCAATTTCTTTCCCATTTGTTGTTGGGAGATATTGCCGCCATTGCTCCTGCGATCTGCTCAGGTGAGAATTGATACTCTGCGGCGATT
>NZ_STFG01000073.1 GCF_004833285.1 Lampropedia puyangensis | reverse complement strand
GCCGCCAAATAGCGCAGTCGTGCTGCCAATGTCCGAATGCTGTTGTAGCCCGTGGTTCGGAATACAAAGCTGCCCAATTCATCTATGGGTGAAGGTGAATAGGTTTCGCTGGAAGTGTTTGATGTGTTGGCTCCGTTCGTTACAGCATCAATCACCACATTGAGCCTGCCATAAGGCTTGCAGTTGCTGCCTTGGTTGAACTGGCATTGGTCCGGTGAAGGGCAAGACAGTGTTTCCACTCCTTGGGCTGTTTGCCGTCTGCACGTTTCCCCATTGCCTACGCATTCAGCCCGGCCAGTCTTGCGGTCAAACAAACAGTAGTCGGCTCGCAGATTCAAATC
>NZ_STFG01000072.1 GCF_004833285.1 Lampropedia puyangensis | reverse complement strand
ATGTCGCCAAGTGGCCACCAGAGACTGCCGCCAAATAGCGCAGTCGTGCTGTCAATGTCCGAATGCTGTTGTAGCCCGTGGTTCTAAACACAAAGCTGCCCAACTCATCTATTGGTGGTTGAACTTCGCTTGATTTGTTTGGTGTGTTCGTTACAGCATCAATCACCACATTGAGCCTGCCATAAGGCTTGCAGTTACCTGCTTGGTTGAACTGGCATTGATCCGGTGAAGGGCAAGGCAGTGTTTCCACTCCTTGGGCTGTTTGCCTTCTGCACGTTTCCCCATTGCCCACGCATTCAGCCCTGCCTGTCTTGCGATCAAACAAACAGTAGTCGGCTCGCAGATTCAAATC
>NZ_STFG01000071.1 GCF_004833285.1 Lampropedia puyangensis | reverse complement strand
GGAAACTCTGCAAAAGGTCAGTCAAAGCCGACGAGTCTGTGAGACATTTGGAGCCATGAAACAAACAAGCCTTGGAAGTGGATTTGAGTTGAGCAGCAAGAGAACACGCAAACGTGAGTTTCTTGAAGAGATGGAGCGCGTGGTTCCATGGGCTGAGCTGGTGGCGTTGGTTCAATTCCATCAAAGCGTCAAAGGCCACGGCAGGCCCAGCTTTGCCATAGAAACCATGCTGCGCATCCACTTTTTGCAACAATGGTTCAACCTTTCAGATCCAGCCATGGAAGAGGCGCTGTATGACACGCCCCTTTTCAGCCACTTCGCACAGCTCGATGCGGGCATGAGCCGCTTGCCCGA
>NZ_STFG01000070.1 GCF_004833285.1 Lampropedia puyangensis | reverse complement strand
ACGCTCACACTGAGCTTGTAGCCAAAGTAGCTTTTGCCATGCTTTTTGGTATGCGTGGCATCGGTGTCTTTTTGTGCTGCCTTGGCTTCACTCCAGTCAGGTGATTGGCCCTCTTGCAGCTTGGCCCTTTCTTCTTTGCTGATGTGCTGTTTGGGCGCGGGCACCAGCGTCGCATCAATGGCTTGCCCGCCTCTGGCGATATAGCCGTTCTGGCGCAGTTGTAGCTCCACTCCTTCAAACAAGGCCTCCGCACCATCAAATCCTACTGATTGGCCAAAGCGCCAAATGGTGTTGCGGTCTGGTACGGTGAGGCTGTGCTCGAGTTGACAAAAACGCTGGTAGCTCATCCGATCGAGCAGTTGGTA
>NZ_STFG01000007.1 GCF_004833285.1 Lampropedia puyangensis | reverse complement strand
CAAAACAGCATGAGCATACGCTTACAAAGATCGTACACACGTTCTAAGCGGTAGGATTGCAGAATGAGTGAATCGACTTGGGGTAAGAAAACCTACCGCACCACGAACGAGAAAGAATACAACGCCTGACTGAAAACCAGAGGCAACCTGACGGTCTGGCTGGACAAAGAGATGCAGTGGCTCGCTCCTGCGAGGCTGTCATCACCAATATTCAGAAGCTGCCATTCAGTTCTGCTTGACCCGTCTGTCACTGTCACAGAAAGACTTGCAGGTCAACGTGCTGCAAGGACGCATTGAACCTGCTCATTGACTCCACGGGCATCAAGTTCCTTGGCGAAGGTGAATGGAAAGCCAAGAAGCATGGGGCTGAACGTAGGCGCCAATGGCGCAAAGTGCATTTGGGCATAGATGCCGATACCTTGCAGATTCGAGCTTTAGCAGTGACCACCATCGATGTGGGCGACTCGCCCATGGTGCATTGCTAGATAAACCCAGCACGGTGACCGTGGGATAGCTGCGTCTGGGTTGAGGGGTTGTTCACGCTAAATTTGATTCACGCGACAAAGTCCTGCGCATGCCCAAATATGCCATCATACCGGCCAACAACACCAACATCGCATGAGAGAGAGTTGGGACAGGCGTGACAGTACCTGTTGCAGACCCAGAACCTGCAGAAGGCAACATGACTTGTGACAGACAAGGCGAAGCCCCACCATCGCAAGTAGCGCCAGCTGGCAATGTCAAGGTAGCGGTGTTGGTCAAGTTTTGGGTGTTATCCAGAATCGTGGCATCAACCGTGAACAGTAATTCCGCACCAGCAGGCAGAGCACTAATGACAGCATTTAAGTCACCAGATGTCGGCAAACCCGTAGGGCATACAGCTGCCGGATTGCCGGGCGTCTGAACCACGCAATGCCATGTACCAAAAGTCATACCGGCAGGGGCCGGGTCGGTCACGACTATGTTGAGGGCTGTTGATGTACCAGTGTTACTCACCGCCACGGCATATGGCACGACACTGCCGTTAACGGGAGCTATTGCTGGATTAGCCGTGGTTGTTTTCTCAATTCTCAAAACCGGCGGACTGGCTAGAGCGGCTGCGCAAGGCCCAGTTGCATCGTTAAATACACTAAAAAAGGCCTCCCCCAACTTGCCGGTGTTATGACCAGTGGGTGAAGCTCCCCAGCCAATATCTGGAATACCAAAAACGCACGCACCAGCACCAGAAAATGACTCAGCATGCGTCACAAACACAGCCGCTGCGCTGGTGGTTGGATCAGTCAAAGAAACTGTTCCATCAGTAGCAGCGCCAGCAACCCCGCCATACAAGGCTAGGTGAGAAGGCACACCTGAATACACACTAAAACCTGTATTCAGCTCCATGCGCGGTAATGCCGAAAAATAGGATTGCGCATCAGCATCAGTATTGAGTGGGAAGTAATGACTGCCACTGCCAAAAGCAGAGCCTACTCCAACGGTCACTCCCATGCTAGCGCTGATTAAATTAGGGATGAGGAGGCGATTCGTTGCATTGACTGAATCGATATAGAGCACGACCCCTCGCACCTTGCGTGTTGCAACCGCATCTTCAATGACCGCCCAATCAGCAGGGTCGATAGTGGTGTATGCAGAGGCCACCACCAACAAATCGTAACCAGCATCAAAAAAATTGGCTGACATTGGAGTGCTATTCACCAATTCCAACTGATTGCACGTCACAAATTTGGTTTGGTTAGTAACAGGGTTTGTAATCTGTTGTGTTACGTTATCGCATTGGTCCACACCGTTAGCGAAATTTGCAAAAGACAGAGGATCTGCATACTCATCAACGATAGCTGGCATGTAACGATTCTCAGGATCACTCGTATTGGTATCGCGTCCCCCAGTCGTCAAAATCATAACGTTTTGCGCCTGAACTACGCCCGAGAAAAGCAATGCTATCCCCAGTAAGCCACCAACCAGCCAACGATTTTTGAAACTCATTCTTCCTCCTGTATGCACAGCATTTACTTTATAAATCAATTGGAAAAAATTGTAACACTAAGCACTTCTTCCTACTATTCTTGGAGTAAAGGGAGTAATTTTTTTAACAATTTGGACTGCGTTTTTAGTCCCGGTATTTGATGGTGCATTATTCACGCATGAATGGAAGGAAGCACTATGGGACAAGTTCTACACGCAAGCGCCACGACGACAGAGGCAGTTCGCCGAGCAATACAAAATAGTCAAGAGAGCCTAAGAGCGCTTGCTAAGCGCTACAGCATCAATCCAAAGACCGTTGCCAAGTGGAAGAAGCGCAACTGGCAAACAGACTTGCCCACAGGCCCTAAGCGGGCTTACTCTATGAGGACATTGATGATTTGGCTGCCTGTAAAACGTGACTTCTTCATAGTAGAGGTTCTCCTTGGATATCTCTACTTCTCAAAATGATGGTTTTGCGGGGGGGATTACCATTACGAAGAAACCCTCCGTTTTACGGGAGGGTTTGTTAGCAGTCTTAGCCTGCAGAGGCTGACTAGGCTTTTTATGTTTCTCGAAAGGCATGTCATGTTGGGGAGACATGCTTTATTGCTAAGGTCGATTATTTCCCTTGGCTAGCCGCTTTGATGGCCTCTTCAGCTTCTTGGCGCGCTTTGGCTGCGGCTTCATCGGCTTCTTGTGCAGATTTTTGTGCGGCTTGGGCTGCCTCTTGGCTTTGGGCTGGATCTTTGTTTTCGGTGGCGTTGTGGATGGCTTCTTTGGCGCTTTCAGTTGCTTTAGAAGCGGCATTGCCTGCCGCATTCACGGCATCTTTAGTGGCGTTGACTGCGTCAGTAGTCAGCTCATGGCCAGTTGCAGCAGCAGAAGAGGCTGCTGATTTTGCACCAGCAATAGCATCATTGGTAGCGTTTTTGGTCGCTTCTGCAGCGTTGTTCACGGCTTCTTTGGTGTCAGCTGCGATTTCGCTTGTTGCGGCTTTCACAGCATTGCCAGCTTCGTGAGCAGCTTCAGTAGCTTTGCTGGCTGCCTCTTTGGCTTTTTCTGCCGCATTATCGAGGGATTGTTGTGCTGCGCTAGGCCCAACGGTTGCAGGTGCAGGGGCTGTTGGAGCCGGTGTTGTTGGCGTTGCTGGTTCTTCTTTTTTACCGCAGGCCACCAACAAGGCAGTTGCGCATACAGCTGTGGCTACGTAGTGGAATTTCATGTCGAAGTCCTTTCTATGAAAATCTGAATCAAATGAGAAGAAACAAGCACCATGTGATGATTTGGCTGCGTAGGTCATTCAAAGCGGCGCAAAATCGTTCAACATGTCTTGACTACAACCCTAACGTGTTGGCTGCAAATGCGTTGACAGCGCGGTGGGTGAGCCATTCGTCGGCCTGCTCTGCAACTTGTTTGTACAAGGCGCGGTCGCTGCCAGCCATACCTGTAAAAAGGGCTGGGTTGGTCAACCAGATTGCGTATTGATCGCTGAGTGTAAAGCAGGGCGTTTCGCTCTGGTAGGGCTTGATGGTTTTTCGTCCTGTGATGTATTGGTCCCATCGTTGGCGCCATGCCACGAAACGAGGGTGCAGGCGCTCAAGCGCTTCGAAATCGTGGGTCAGGATGACCATCGATACCGATGGACGAAGCCATTGCTCAAGCGTTTGTATTACATCGGTTTCAGACAGTGGCCAGTGTCTCCAGTCCTGTGCGCATAGAACCAAGCGTTGGCTGCTTTGGGCGCATGCATCATGCAATAGTGCGCGAAAGCAGGTATGCCATTGCGCGATGCCGCTGATGGGTTGTCTTGCTACTGTGGAGGGGCTATTCATATGAAGAACAGCCAGCCTTGGCTGACCCACTCTTGCAAAATAGATTGTGCCCCTGAGGTGAGTTGCTCGAACTGGTGCTGCGAGAGTTGGCGTTGGTCAGCAAGTTGCCGCAATAGGGTGCTGTCTTTTCCCGCAACGCGGTAGCTTTCGCCGTTGATGTAGAGGAAGTAGCTGTCATACAGCATGCGGGTTTTTCGGTTCAGTACGATGGCGGAGGGGTCATGATCTGCTCCTGTGTTGTTCCCGTTTGCATTGGGGTGGTCCTCTTCGCTGAAATACACCGATGCCTTGGGCTCACTGAGGTATTCGCCGAGCAGCTGCTCAATGGCGTGTGGTTGTTGGAGCTTGCGCATCACTGCGGTGCGAGCAAATTGCTGCATGGCTTCGGGGATGGCTCCGCTGGTATTGGTGGCCGGTTGCTTGGCGTCTTTATATAGAACGGCAGCGTGTGGGGAGGCCTGCTCTTCGCTGTCCTCCTCATCGTCGCCCCAGTCGTCGGGTTCGGCCAAGCGTTCAAGTAATGTGCTGGCCAATTCAGTCTGGCTTGGGGAGCGAAAGCCAATGGAGTAGGTCATGCAATCATTGCCTTGCGCAATGCCGTCATGCGCATACAGTGGGGGCAGGTAGAGCATGTCGCCGGGCTCGAGTAGCCACTCTTCTTCTGCTTCAAAATTTTCCAGTATGCGAAGCGGCACTCCTTGCTGCAAGGTTAAATCTTTTTGTTTGCCAATGCGCCACAGACGTGTGCCTTTGGCTTGCAGCAGAAACACGTCGTAACTGTCAAAGTGTGGGCCTACGCCACCACCATCAGTGGCGTAGCTGATCATCAGGTCGTCCAGGCGGGCCTGCGGAATGAAGGCAAATTGCTGCAGTAGTGCATGGGCTTTCTGATGGTGTAGATCAACGCCTTGGACGAGTAAAGTCCAAGCTTTTTGTGTCAAAGCTGGAAGTTTTTTTTTCGCAAACGGTCCATGTTGAAGCTCCCATTGCCCATTGGGATTGCTGGTAATCAGGCGTGATTGCACTTCTTCTTGCTGGGCTAGTGCAAAGAGTGCCGGTCCATCAATTGGGGCTGTGAAGTTGTTAATGGCTTGCTTGATCAGCAAAGGCTTTCGTTGCCAATGTCTGCGCATGAATTGTGAGGGAGTGAGGCCCCCTAATAGGGGCAATGGTGTTTGCGATTCGGACATATTCAGATTGGTAAATGAGGTGCTAGCTATACAGCGCACCGGGAAAACTGCGACAATTCCACTATGGAAATCATGAAACAAACCGTAGTGGCACTGACCTGGGCGATGAAAGACAGTTTAGGTGAGGAGCTTGATACGCTGGAAGAACCAGTGGAATTTTATGTGGGTGGCGAGGATTTGCTGCCTAGCATTGAGGCTGCCTTGCTTGGCAAGCGCGAAGGGGAGCAAGTGGCTTTGTACTTGGAGCCAGAGCATGCCTTTGGCGACTATGACGAGAATCTGGTTTTTCTTGAGGCCCGCAGTCTTTTTCCTGAGGAAATGGAAGAGGGTATGGTGCTGGAGGGGCGTTCTCTGCCTGAGGGTGCCCAATCCGAGGTGGACAATGATTTGTTGCTGACCGTGACCGAAATGTATCCAGAACATGTGGTGCTTGATGGCAACCACCCATTGGCCGGAATTTCGTTGCAGCTGACGGTTCATATTCACAGTGTGCGCCCCAGTACAGTTGATGAGCAGCGGCGCGGCTCTACAGGAATTGGCTTTTTCAAAATCTCGCCTGACGAGGAGTTGAAGCCGCCTACTTTGCATTGATCAATGGCTCGGACAAACGCAAAAATCGAAAAATTGTTTTGCTCAGCTAAGCATTAAAAAAAGCGACTGTTGAAGTCGCTTTTTGCTTTTTAAATGGGTGCTGCAATGGATTTAGTTGATGCGTGCAATCTGGCCATTACGTACTTGAACACGATCATTGGTGCGCAGGTCACCGGTACTGCTGACATCGTAGACACGGTTTTGACCCGAGTCGACGCGGATGGTGATACGGTAACCGTACACTTGACCTTGCTGGCTACCGTTGTCCATGCGACCTTCTACCGTGTTGCCTGCCACAGCGCCACCTACTGCGCCAGCAATAGTGGCTGCGGTTCGGCCAGAACCTCCACCTACTTGGTTGCCAAGCAGGCCGCCCACCACGGCGCCCAACAAAATACCTGCGCCAGAGCTGCCACGATGGGTGTTTTGCAGCGTTTCGATATTGGTGACGTAGCCATACTCCAGCACGTTGTCTGGCGCGCGGGAAACGGGCGCATTCACGCTACCAGATTGATTGGGATACAGCGGCGTGGTGGATTGGCAGCCTGCCAATCCCATGGCGGCTGCAATGGCTGCAATAAAGGTGACTCGAATGCTAGACATAGGCTCTCCTTGTGAAAGATGTTCGTGACACATCAACTGTGTGGGGCTGTATTTCCGACCCTTCGGAAAAGCAGTTTCATGCTAATGGATATTTGCGTCTTTTGCGTGTCTCTGCGGTAAACCCGAGACAGTTTTAGTTACGCAACACTGCCATGAATGAATGCACAGTTTGTACTGCACACTGCTTGATGAATCATTTCAACGGCCGACTTGACTGTGGGGTTGACCGGTTACTTGATGACTTTAGGCCGCAGTGTTGCAAGGTGTGAGAACCGTCTATGCTATTCAATTTTTCAGGCATGTCCGGTGGAGCCGTAGCCGCCAGTTCCACGTGTAGAGTCGCCGAATTGCTCGACCACGTTGAATTGGACCTGCACGACAGGCACGATAACCAATTGCGCGATGCGGTCCATGGGGTCGATTCGGATGACTTGCTGGCCACGGTTCCAGGCACTGACCATCAATTGGCCTTGGTAGTCGCTGTCGATCAAGCCGACCAAATTGCCTAACACCAAACCCTGCTTGTGGCCCAGGCCAGAGCGCGGCAGGATTAATGCAGCATAGCTGGGGTTGGCCAAATGCATGGCAATGCCAGTGGGAACCAAGGTGGCGGCATCGCCTGGTTGCAACTCCAGTGGCGTATCTAGGCATGCGCGTAAATCCAATCCTGCGCTGCCAGGTGTGGCGTAGGCGGGTAGTTGGTTACGCAGGCGTTCGTCAAGAATTTGAATGTCCAGTTGCATAGCTGTGTGTAGGTAGGAGAGGAATTAAAACGGGGTATGGCGGTCGTGTTTTGCACAACCGCTTCAGTGTGGCGCGACGCAATACCCAACACGGGTAAAAAATCTAAATTGCTTGCTGGTGGGCGAGCCTCTCGCGCGGGAAATGTGGATTATGGTGCTGCCGATGACCGTTGATGGGAAGTCGTTGGTTCAGCAAGGGGGTTGCCTTGGCTTTGCAGAATCTGAATGCGCAAGCGCGTTGATTCAGCCAATGCAGGCATGTGCTGTGCTTGTGCCCACTGTTGTTGCAACAACAGCCATGCGAGTAAAGGGCGTCGCCAGCCAGCTTGGCTAGCGGTATCAATGGCCAGAGTCATTAATTCTGGTGTGGAATTTTGTGCGCGTCGCGATAGGGTGGCAGTGGCAACCAAACGTGAAAGCGGGTCTTTGATGCTTTGCAGTGTTTGCAGACTTTGTGCATCAATACGGTTCAATCCTGCTATCGCTTGTTGTGCCGGTGGCAACTGCTGTTGCGCTTCTGCGGTAAGGGATAAGCCTTGTAAATAAGCGGCGTAGTTGCGTTCTGCCGCAGTGGCGCTGGCAGCCAATGGCGTGAAGGCATCGCACGTTTGCCAATCAAGACTGGCAACCTGAAGGGCGCACTGGTGCAATTCCAGACGGGCCAGTTGAAGCGGGTCGGCCGTGCGTGATATTTGCGTTCTGGCTTTGTTGAGTTCAAGCGTGGCGATCCGTTGGTCACCGTCGAGATACGCTGATTGTGCAGCCATCAGTGCTGAGCTCGATTGAATTTGCCAAACAGGTGTTGGAGGGGTGTTGGAGCAGCCTGCCAGCCATGCACTTGCAATCAACAGCAGTCCTGCCGTAGTTGCATGGTGATGGCAGTATTCGCTGCAATAGGTTTTCAATTGCAGTATCAAGTTTGAGGTGGTCATGGCAGGGTGATGCGGTGGTCTTTGGCAAAAGGCCATGTGCTTTGAATTTGCGCCATCAAGTCATCGATTTGGCGCAAGTTGCTCTCTACACTCGAGCGCAAGGCATCCAGTTCACCAGATGATTCACTGACATTGCCTGAGATGGTTTTCACGTCGCTGAGGATGGTGTCGATTTGCGCCAGACTCTGCTGGGTTTTGGTCAGTAGCGTGGTTAATTGCTGGGTGGCCGCCTGCACCTCTTGCATCAGGCCTTTTTGCCCGAAAACCTGATGGTTGGCATTGTTGCTCAAGCGATTGAGTGAGCCCATTAGTGTGTCCACTTGCGAGAGTGCGTGTTGAAGTTGTTCGAGTGTTTTCCCATCGCCAACCAACACTTTGAGCAGGCCACCGTTTTGCATGGAGCTGTTGAGGTTACTGCCCAACGTGCTGACGCTGGCAAGACTCTTGGCCAGTTCAGAGTCGCTGGCAGTCAAGGTGCTGAGGTTGTTGATCAAGCTCCGTGCAGAGGCCATGAGTTGCGGGATTTCTGCCGATGCATCGCCAAACAGCACCGAGCGAGTGGCGTTGTCTTGCAAGGGGGGATCGTCCCAGTCACTGGTATAGGCCTTCAAGCTGGTGGTGCCCAGAATATTGCGCACCATGGTGAAGATGCTCGATTCGCGCAGACGATGGGCGTTGCTTTTAGGAACATCAACCAGAAAGCGCACTGTGCCATCATCTGCCAGTTCAATTTGTCGCACTTTGCCAATTGGGAAGCCGGAAAAGGTCAAGTCCATTCCAATGGCAACGCCTTCTGAGTCGTCGGCAGTCAGCACCAATGTTTGCTTTTCTTCAAATACGCCGCGGGCGTACAGCACATAGGCAAACGCACCTACAGTCAGGACGGTGGTGATCACCATCAACAGCAGGGATTTAATGTGCAATGCTGCCACTGGCTTGAGGGCAGGAATACCCAGTGACGAGACCGCCGGTGTCGGGCTTTCTTGTGGTGCGGGGTGAGAAGGCTGACTCATCAGGCTAAAGGTTGAGGTGCAGTGACTTAGTAATAGTTGATGACCAAGGATAACACCTGGACAGCCATCAGCAGCAGCAGCATACGCGCTAAGGTGGCCAGCTCTGTATCGCGGCGCAAACCGAAACGTGTGCTGGAAAAGGCGGATGTCAGCGGAATAAGCGCCACGATATAGCCAAAGGCAATCGCTTTGCCTGCAAAAATGAAGGTGAAGAAGGGCGTCATCACGCGCGCGAAAACGTGGGTGAAGGTTTCATGGCCTGCCCATGTATAGCCATAGATGCCCTGGTACATGGTGAGCGTAACAATGGCACTGCCCATGATAGAAAACATCACCACACCATAAATGCCCATCAATAGCCTGGGTAAAAACTCCAGGCGAAGGGCATCAGCTCCAGCTTCTCTAAGACGGTTCAAATGTTGGGTGCGTCGTAGGCGGGAGAGTTCTGCACCAAGCGGAATGGTGAGCTTGATCGCTACGACAAGCGCGGCAGCAATGGGAATGACCTCAACCAGCATGACACGAATGAGTAGCGCCAACGCCAAGGCGCCCATTCCATATCGAGAAAGTGTTTGCGCCACGATTTGGGTAATGACCGTGCTGCTAAGCCCGGTAATGACAACAAAAAAAACCAGCGGCCAACGCAGGCGAGCATAGACATGCATGGTGACAATGTGTGCCGTTTTGAGCCAGTAGCGGTTGGGGCTGCAGAGCATGACCAAGGCCGCACTGCCCAGATAGGCATTGTTCCACCATAGCCACCACCATTCGCTCAGGTGTTGCCGGACTGTGTTACCGGATGTGTGTGTGGCGTTGGGTGGTTGGGCTCGGTTTAGGCTCAATGCTGCGACCTCGGGCTCGATGAGGGAGGTGGCTTTTGGCGGGCTAGCGTCTGGTGGATGCATCTGTTCAATAGTAAGACATCGCCGTTCTCATGCGCGAAACTGGCACAAGCATGGGGTTGGTGTATACGGCACTAAAGATGAATGTGTCAGCGCTGTTGGCATGTGATGCAGCAGGTGGGGCATTGCTGCGGGCATAGCGCTACACATGGCGTGGCCTAGCGCTGGCTGAGAGGGGCTCATGCGTTTCATCAAGTGTCTGCGCTTGTTGGTGCAAAGTCTCGATGATCTGGCAGGTGGGCTGCTTGCCATTGCAGGCGTGCAGCAGGGCTTGGAGTCGGCTCTCGAGCTGCCCAAGCTCGGCCATGCGAGCACGCACATGGCTTAAATGCTGCGTAATGGTATCGGTCGCTTGTTGGCAGTCTTGCGGGGTTGAGCCATCAAGGCGAATGATTTGCCGTATCTCATCGGCGGACATGTCCAGCGAACGGGTCAACCGAATCAAGCGCAATAGATGGATATCTTGCTCACTGTAAAACCGGTAGCCATTGTCTGCCCTGATTGCAGCAGGCAGCAAACCTTCGCGTTCGTAGTGGCGGATATTGGCACTGGATACGCCGCTCTTTTGCGCGGCTTCGCCAATGCGAAATTGAGGCGTTTGCGGATAGTTGCTCATGATTGGGAATGCAGGCAAGGGCTTGTGCTTTGAGGAAAGAAGCGCAATTCAACAGAAAGTAACTTCAAGGGTCAGGTTAACCGATTTGGCGAAGATGTGTCTTTTTTCGCAGTGCTTGACCTTGAAGCGACTTCAATGTTTTTAATGCCTGCAAGGCCTTGTATGAAGGCCATAGTCAAGGATGGAGAGCAATTGGATGAATCAGACTAAACATCAACATGAAGTGCATGATCATTCGGGGAGTGCACATCACGCAGAGGCAAAAGAAGGGCACGATATTCATAGTGCGACTTCAAAGCCATCTGCGTGTGGAGGATGTTGCACTGCACCGATTGTTCAGTTCGGGCGTAGCAATGGGAACGACCACGATCATGAACATGCGGATGAAGAAGGTGACCATGCTGACCATGATCATGGCAGTTTAGCGCCCTGGTGGCGTGTGGCGTTGGCATTAGCACTGGGGCTGATGGCTGAGCTGACGCACCAGTTTTTAGGCGATGCAGGAGCGGCTAAGGCTGCAGGTATGGGCTTGGCCGCTGTTGCTATTGTGCTGTCTGGTTTTGGTATTTACCAGAGCGGTATTAAGGCCTTGTTGCGGGGGCAACTGAATATTCTGGCTTTGATGGCAGTGGCTGTAACTGGTGCTTTTTTGATTGGGCAATGGGCTGAGGCGGCCATGGTAATGGCTTTGTTTGTTGCAGCAGAAAAGCTAGAAGACGCTGCTATGGACCGTGCTCGCAATGCAGTGCGCGATTTGATGGTGACTATGCCGCAATCGGTTTTGCGTGTGCTGACCGATGGACGGACTGAGCAAGTTGCTGTGGCTGCTGTTCAGCTTGGCGATCAGGTCCGTGTGGCACCGGGCGAGCGGGTCGCTTTGGATGGCGAGGTCATCAGCGGACAAAGTGCCGTGAACCAGGCGCCCATCACAGGCGAGAGTACGCCGGTGGACAAAAAGCCAGGAGAGTTGCTGTTTGCAGGCAGTATCAACACCACAGGGGTTTTGTTGATGCGTATCACCGGTGCAGTGGGCACCACACTGTTAGATCGGATTGTGGATATGGTGGAGCGGTCGCAGCAGGCCAAGGCTCTTATTCAGCGTACGGTTGATCGCTTTGCAGCCATTTACACACCTATTGTGATGGTCTTGGCCTTGTTGGTTGCGCTGGGGTTGCCTTTGCTGTTTGGCTGGACATGGATGGATGCCATTTACCGCGCATTGGCATTGTTGGTGATTGCATGCCCTTGTGCTTTGGTGATTGCGACCCCGGTGGCGATTGTCAGTGCGTTGGGTAATGCAGCTAAGCAAGGCGTGTTGTTCAAAGGTGGGCAAGCGCTTGAGAAAGCGCAAAAAATCCGCACCATCGCATTTGATAAAACCGGCACATTGACAGAAGGCAAACCACAGTTGGAAGAGTGGTCAGTACTGCCTGGCACAGATGATGGGGAGGCTAAGCAAGTGCAGGCACTAGCTCAGGCTTTGGCTACCCGCTCCAAACACCCCGTGTCTAAGGCCATTGCGCAGGGGTTAGAAGAAGATGCGCCTTCAGTTGCGTATGCGCAAGCTGATGCCTATACACAGATGGATATGGAGGAAAAGCCCGGCTCAGGTGTGCAAGCGCATTGGCAGGGGAAACTGTGGCGTTTGGGAGGTTTGCACTGGTTGTTGCAAGAAGGGGTGCAGACGTTGTCTACAGAGGCAATGGCACAAGTGCAGGCGTGGCGCGCCAAAGGGTTTTCTGTAACGGCCTTGTCTTCAGATGTGCGCATCGCAGCCCTGTTTGCGGTGACAGATACCGTCCGTTCAGAAGCCAGCGCTGTGGTGCAAATGCTGCAGAATGAAGGCATGCAAACGGCCATGCTCAGTGGCGACAGCCCAGAAGCGGCTCAGCACATGGGCGAGCGGATCGGCATTGCATTTGCGCAAGGGGGACTGTTGCCGCAAGACAAGCTCAATGCGATTGCAGCATACAACCAGCAAACACCCACAGCCATGATTGGAGATGGCATAAACGATGCGCCTGCGTTGGCGCAAGCCAGCTTAGGGATTGCGATGGGCGGAGCAGAAGGCACCGATATTGCGACAGAGACGGCTGATGTGGTGCTGATGAGTGGTAATTTGCAAGGCTTGCCTGGAGTGTTCCGACTGGCGCGTAAAACCCATGCAGTGGTATGGCAGAACATTGCACTGGCTTTAGCAGGGAAGGCGGTTTTTCTGGCTCTGGCCGTGGCAGGCATGGCCACTATGTGGATGGCGGTGGTGGCCGATCTCGGGATCAGCTTATTGGTGGTGGCCAATGGCATGCGCTTGCGGCGTGATGCGGCTAGTCGGCCTGTGCAGTCAATAGAGGGGCCGACAGTCTCACATCGCGTTTGATAGATGGGAGAAAGTCAGCTGCATTCGTAAAAAACGCCATGAATACAAAGTGTTGTACATGGCGTTTTATTTGAGGGTTGCTGGCTAGGGTGTACTCCACCGTGTCGAGCAATTTATTGCGGGGTGCCTTTGCCCGGGTCAGGATCGAAACTCGCCCCAGGGGGCAATTCCACTTGGTGGTTGACCAGCAGGCTGTTGGTGCGTGGAAAATAACTACGCATTTCCATGTCATTGCGATCGTGCTGTGTCTGATGTACGTTGTCTGCAGGAAGACTGCTCGCCATCGTGCTTTTGTTAGAGCGCACGCCTCCTCGGAGATAACGATTGCGTGATTCATTGCGTGGGATGAAGCGCGAGAGTTCAGTCAGCGCCATTTCATACACGCCACGCTTGAATTCAACCACCACATCAAGCGGTACCCAGTAATCGTTCCAACGCCAAGCATCGAATTCTGGGTGATCGGTTGCACGTAGATTCAAGTCCCAGTCATTGCCGATCAATTGCAGCAAATACCAGATCTGTTTTTGGCCTTTGTAATGGCCGCGCGCATCGCGTCGAATGAATCGGTCCGGCACCTCATAGCGCAACCAGTCGCGGGTACGGGCAATAATCCGAACGTGATGCGGGTGTAATCCCACCTCCTCGTGCAGTTCGCGAAACATGGCCTGTTCAGGCCTTTCCCCGCGGTCAATCCCGCCTTGCGGAAACTGCCAACTGTGCGTTCTGATTCGTTTGCCCCAGAAAACCTGATTTCTGTGGTTGAGCAATATGATGCCGACATTTGGTCTAAAGCCTTCCCTGTCAAGCATAATTGCACCTTCATTTTTAACTGCCCTTATTATGCCGCGATAGGCACAGCAAGCCAATGGGCGAATACGCCAGGGGTAGTTCCAACTTATTGATTTACCGTTTTTTATAGAGCGGTACCGTCGCCATGAAAGCCTCGAATTTCTTCGTCTCCACGTATAAAGAAGCCCCAGCCGATGCGGAAGTGGTCAGCCATCAGTTGATGATGCGCGCCGGCTTGATTCGCCGGGTTAGTGCAGGAATTTACAACTACATGCCTATGGGCCTGCGTGTTCTGCACAAGGTTGAGCGCATCGTGCGTGAGGAAATGAACCGCGCTGGTGCGGTTGAGATGGCAATGCCCGTGGTGCAGCCAGGTGAACTGTGGCAAGAAACAGGCCGCTTTGAAAAAATGGGCGCAGAGCTTTTGCGCGTCAAAGACCGCCATGATCGTGATTTTGTGATTCAACCCACTAGTGAAGAGGTCGTGACGGATGTAGCTCGCAATGAATTGCGCAGCTACAAGCAGTTGCCCGTCAATTTCTATCAGATTCAAACCAAATTCCGTGATGAACGCCGCCCTCGCTTTGGCCTGATGCGCGGACGCGAATTCATCATGAAGGATGCATACAGCTTTGACAAAGATCCCGCCGCAGCTCAAGTGAGCTATCAGACGATGCGACAGGCGTACCGCCAGATTTTTGATCGCTTTGGTTTGCGTTATCGTGCTGTGGCCGCGGACAGCGGCGCCATTGGCGGTGATTTGAGTGAAGAGTTTCAGGTGATTGCGGCAACCGGTGAAGATGCGATCATCTACTGCCCTGAGAGTGATTACGCCGCAAATATTGAAAAGGCAGAGGCATTGCCACCTGCCCAAGCGCGTGCCCAGGCCAGCGCTGCTTTAACGAAGACACCAACCCCAAGCAAGAGCACTTGTGCAGACGTGGCGCAACTCTTGTCGGTGCCACTGCAAAAGACGGTCAAGTCGTTGGTGTTGGCAACTGATTCAGTGGATGAGGTAGGTGAACCTGCTGGCGTTCAGGTTTGGCTGGTGCTGCTGCGCGGCGACCATGACATGAATGAAGTGAAGGTCAGCAAAATCCAAGGGCTCGACGCCGGTTTTCGCTTCGCGACTGAAACAGAAATTGTGGCTCATTTTGGCGCTAGACCCGGGTACTTGGGGCCTATCGGTTTGAAGCTGCCTGTCAAGATTGTGGCTGATCGCGAAGTGGCAGTCATGAGTGACTGGATTTGTGGCGCCAATGAGGCTGACTTCCATTTCACCGGTGTGAATTGGGGGCGAGATCTGCCTGAGCCTGACTTCGTCGCCGATGTGCGCAATGTGGTGGTGGGGGATCGCTCCCCAGACGGCAAAGGGTTGTTGGCGATTGAGCGGGGCATTGAAGTTGGGCACATCTTTTACTTGGGCACCAAATACAGCAAGGCCATGAATGCTACGTTTCTTGATGAAACAGGCAAACCGGCATTGTTTGAGATGGGGTGCTATGGCATTGGTGTTTCGCGCCTGCCGGCAGCGGCGGTTGAGCAAAACCATGATGAACGCGGCATCATTTGGCCTGATGCGATTGCGCCCTTCACGTTGGTCATTTGTCCTATTGGCATGGACCGTAGTGAGCCGGTTCGTGAGGCGGCGCAGCAGTTGCATGCGCAATTGCAATCAGCTGGCGTGGATGTGATTTTGGATGACCGTGGTGGACGTCCGGGGGCGATGTTTGCTGACTGGGAATTGATCGGCGTGCCTCACCGTGTCGTCATTTCGGAACGGAATCTCAATGAAGGTCAACTAGAGTATCAACATCGTCGCCAAACCGAGTCACAAAAGGTAGCATTGACGGATGTGGATGCCTTCTTGCGAGAGCAGGGTGTCTTTTAATGGCTGGTTGGGCGTATTTGTTACGCGCACGATGATGTAGGGTTTGTATGGTGCAAAACAGTAGACAAGCATGCAACACGGCTGGTATAGGCCAGACCATTGCTGTTGCTTGCCTGCATGCATTTGGTCTCTCTATCCTATCGGTACGAAGGTCTGCACTGCGCAACTGCTTGGTCATATCCGTCTTGTGGCTCGGTTTGGTGGGCATTCCTAATGCCCACGCTCAGCAGTTGGAAGAGCCGTTGGTTGACTCTGTGCGCTCAGCCTTGCAGGCCGCTATTGCCAATGCGACGCCACCAGAACCTATATTCACCAATACCGCGAGTCGCTTGGCTTATTTGCGCTGGTTGACTGCCACGAGCGAAAAGTTAGCCAAACGCATGCCCAATGTTGCCATGCGGCATGAGTTTTTACAAACCGTGTGGTATGAGAGCAAGCGCGCGGGCTTGGATGTGGCCATGGTATTGGGGTTGATTCAAGTAGAGAGCGGTTTTCGCAAGCATGTAATTTCTTACGCTGGCGCGCGCGGTTTCATGCAGATCATGCCATTTTGGACGCGTGTTATTGGCGATAGCGATGCGTCAAAACTGTTTCACATGCAAACCAATTTGCGTTTTGGCAATGTGATTTTGCGACATTACTTGGATATTGAAAAAGGCGATGTATTCATGGCCCTGGGGCGTTATAACGGTAGCCGAGGGCGTGCCACTTACCCCAATGCTGTACTGGCCGCTCAGAAGTTTTGGGAGTTTGAAGACCCCGGTGCCCCACCGGTGGTGGAGGCGCTGCAGACTGTGAGTCCATCAGCAGCAGAGGACGTACGAAAACCGCCAGTACAGCAGCCGGCTGTCGCAGCACAGAATGCCGATTCTTGATGTGGGCGATCAGTCACCGGTATGCATATTCAGCTAATTTCTGATTTGCACTGTGACAGCGATCCAGGCTTTGTTCCCAGGCCATTGCCAGGGGCCCAATTGTTGGTGTTGGCTGGGGATATTGCGTCGCGTCACTTTGGTTCTGGATCTTTTGGACTGGACTATTTCTCACCTTTGAATGGTTGGCCTGTCCCAGTGCTCTATGTTCCGGGCAACCACGAATACGACGATGGGGATTTTGATGCTACGCAAGCGCAATTAAAGCGTTTATGTCACGAGTTGGCTATTACTTGGTTAGAGCATCAAGTCTTGGTACATGCTGGTGTGCGATGGATAGGGGCTACGCTTTGGGCGGATTTTGATGCTCTGGTGCCACCGAATGCCAATGCCCAGGTGCGCAGACTGCAGCGGAGCAAAGCCATGCGGGCGGCCAATTTTTATATGCCCCGTATGCAAATTAGCCGCCATGGAAGACCGTTTTGGGCGCGGCAAATGCGCAGCTTGGCCTTGCAATCGTATGCTTGGTTAGAGGCGCAACTGGCCTTACCTTTTGAGGGCCAAACCGTGGTGGTGAGCCACTTCGCTCCTTCACTTCGCAGTGCAGACCCGCGGTATGGTGTAGTGCCCGGAACGGCTGGTTTTTGCAATGCGTGGGATGGTCTGCTCAGCAATGCTGATGCATGGTTGCATGGGCACTTGCACTGCCATGTGGACTATGTGCATAACGGCTGTCATGTTATGGCCAATCCAGTGGGCTACCCCAAGCCGCAGGAGCGGCAAGCGTATCGTTCAGACTGGTTGCTTGAAGTTTGATCGCTAGCTGATCGCCGCGCTGTTTCGACTGGGCTACTGAGTTGACACCGTGGTTAATGTGTAGGTGCAGACGGTGCACTGAGCGAGCTAGTCTTGTCTTCACCTTGCGGCTGGATGCGGGTGACCAAGACCTGGTCGATGCGGTAGCTGTCCACGTCCATCACTTCGAATTTATAACCGCCCCAGTTAACGGAGTCTGTTCGTCTAGGGATTCGCCGCAGCATCACCATTAGAAAACCCGCGAGCGTGTCGTAGTCTTCAAAATGGGGGAATTCGTCGATGGTCAAGGCATGCACAACGTCTTCAATCGGGGTGATACCGTCGATTAGCCAAGAATTGGTGTCGCGCTGGACAATCAATTCTTCGTCGTCAGGACCAATCAAGTCGCCCATTACCGTACTCATTACGTCGTTGAGTGTGACCACACCGACGACCAAGCTGTATTCATTGACTACCACGGCAAAGTCTTCTTGCGCCTGGCGAAACTGGTCTAAAGTTTCAGTTAGGGAAAGACGGTCAGGAATCACCAGTACTTTGTGAATCAGGTCGTCAGTTTTCAGTGAGATAGCTTGGTTGTTGAGTGCGCGTTGGAACAAGTCTTTGGCATCGACATAGCCAATTACGTGATCAATGTCCCTATCGCACACCGGGTAGGTGGAGTAGGGCTCTTCGGCAATGCGGGCACGGATCAACGCATCGGTATCGTTTTGCAGGAAAAACGCAATGCGGTCACGCGAGGTCATTGCGCTGGTTACCAGTCGGCTGTCGAGGTCAAACAAGTTGGCGATCACGCGTTGTTCGCTTTGTGCCAAGCCGCCTGCTTGGGTACTGGCCTCAGCCATGGCCAGAATGTCGTCCGATGTAATGCGTTCGTCTCGCAGCGCATTCATGCCAAGTAAGCGAAAGATAGCGTCACTGCTTTTACTGTAGAGCCATACCAAAGGCTTGAGCACTGTCATGAAAAACTGCATCAGTCCATACACGCGCATGGCTTGTTTTTCAGGGTCTGCCATTCCCATCCGTTTGGGGACGATATCGGCAAAAAGAATGAACAGTGAGGTGACCAATAAGAACGAGCAAAGAAACCCTAGTGTTTGCGCTGTGGAAGCTGCAAACCAGTGGCTCAGTAAGTTGGTGATGAATGGACTGAATGCACCCTCGCCCACAATCCCCCCCATGATGGCTACACCGTTTTGTGCAATTTGCACAACCGTGAAATAGTCACCTGGTTGTTCTTGCATTTGCACTACGCGTGGTGCACGAGGGTCCCCGTCTGCAGCCAACTGTCGCAGGCGAATGCGCCGTGACGCAGCAAGCGACATTTCTGCCAGAGAGAAAAAGGCACTGGCTGCAATCAGTGCGATGATTAAAAGCAGGCTTTGGGGGGCAGACAGCATAGGGAGTTGCGCTTAGGCGCTCCGGTGAACAGTATAAAAACTGTTGGAACCGCTTGCGTTTGGGCGTCGTTTTCAAGTACACGTTACATAGGCAGTGAAATCAGGCCATGCAGAGTTAATTAAATCTGTTCAAGGCCGAGCCTGGATGTATGAACACCACAAGGCCATGGCCTATCGAGTCTGTGAGGCGTTTCTCTCGATTTGCCTCACAGGTGCATTATGGGCGACGGCGCCCAGCAATAGCCATACCGCTATGCTGCAGCGGCGAAATACCGCCACTGCCTTTGTTTCCACCACCAGAGCGGTTGCGATTGCGGTTGCCACCGCCGCCATTGCCTCCCCGGCGGCCACGCTCAGCCATGCTGTCTACACTGGTGCGCATGGGGTCTGGCTGGCGACCACTGTCTCCCCGCTGTGCAGGCGCGAGAGAAAAACCTGTTTGCGTGCCCAAATGCGCATCGGCGCGTAGCATCGGTTCACGCGAGCGTTGCTGTTGGGGTTGACTGTTGCCATTGCCCCCTTGGCGCGGCTTGTTGTTTTGGCGCGGAGGTTTATGCGTATTGTTGGTGCGAGGGGTGTTTTGCCCGCCTGCTGGAGCCGTATTGCGATGCGGTGTATCGCCTGCTGTTGCAGTGCCATCTGAATTCTGTGTGCGGGGCCCGCGACCATTTTTTCCTGCGCGGAAGCGATTGCGCCGTTTGATGGGGTTGCCATCAGCGTCCAGCGGTCTGCGTTGTTCGGCAGAATTGGCAATGGATTCGCCGCTATTGTTTGCTTCTGCTGTGGCGTCGTGCTGAGCTCCTGTCGCGTTATTGGCAGTTTTTTTGCGTGCGGGTTTGGTCGATTTTTTGGCGTTAATGCGCTCCATCATTTCTTTGCGCGCCGCTTTGGCGGCTGCCTGCATAACGTCGCGGCTTGGCGGTTTTCCTGCTCCGCCCCACAGTGTTTGCCTGCCCATGGCAATCGGCTCGGGCACTTCATCGGCTTCAGGGCCAAATTCCGGCATGATTTCAACTGGAATTTCCTGTTTGGTGAAGCGCTCAATTTCCATCATGAAGCCTTCTTCATCTAGGCACACCAAGCTGACTGCATGGCCTTCATTGCCTGCGCGGCCTGTGCGACCAATCCGATGAACGTAGTCCTCGGACACGTTAGGGATTTCATAGTTCACGACATGCGGCAGTTCATCAATGTCGATCCCGCGCGCGGCAATGTCGGTTGCGACCAACACGCGCAACTCGCCAGACTTGAAACTTGACAGTGCCTGAGTTCTGGCAGACTGACTCTTGTTGCCGTGCAGTGCCATGGCGGAGACCCCATTTTTATTGAGGAATTCTGCAACATGGTTGGCGCCGAATTTGGTGCGTGTAAAAACCAGCACCTGGCTCCATTCCTTACTGGTAATGATGTGGAGCAGCGCTGCCTTTTTCTTTTGTCGCCCAACTGGATAGATGACTTGGCTGATGCGTTGCACGGTGGTATTCGGTGGCGTGACCTGAATGTGCTGCGGGTTGTGCAGTAAGCCATTAGCTAGTTGCTTGATTTCGTCGCTGAAAGTTGCGGAGAACAGCAGCGATTGTTTTTGTGTTGGCAGTAGCGCCAATACTTTGCGAACATCGTGGATGAAGCCCATGTCTAGCATACGGTCTGCTTCATCGAGCACCAAAAATCGCACAGAGCTGAGATCCACATGCCCTTGACCGTGCAGATCGAGTAAGCGCCCTGGCGTTGCCACCAGAATATCCACGCCTTTCTTGATTCGGTTGATTTGCGGGGTCATGCCCACACCACCAAAAATGACGGTGGAATGCACCTTCAAGTTCTTGCTGTAGGCTTTGATGTTGTCATCAATCTGAGCCGCCAATTCGCGGGTCGGCGTCAAAATCAACGCGCGAACTGGGCGGTGCCCTGTGGAGGATTCTTCGCGGCTGAGAATTTCCAGTAAAGGCAGCGTGAATGCTGCTGTTTTTCCTGTGCCTGTTTGGGCGCCTGCGAGCAAATCGTGGCCGGCAAGAATGAGTGGAATAGATTGGGCTTGAATAGGAGTTGGCTGGACATAGCCCAGCTCTGCCACAGCCGAAACGATGTCGGCAGACAGGTTTAAAGATTCAAATGTCACTGTATTGTTAGGCACTCAGAGGTGCTGACTTCTTGGTTATTACCCGCAACCCAAAGGATGAAAGAGGGCTGTTCAGTACCGGGCGATATGCGCTGTTATTTAGAATTGTGCGGCTCGGGGCCCATGTCAACGCTACGAAATCACCATGTTTTTGGGCGACTGAAACCCAAAACGCCTTCATTCTCGCATAAGTTATTGGTTTGTGCAGCTTTTTTGAGCACCAAGGGAATGATCGTTCTTATCCTTATTGATGAAGGCATTCATCACGGTGTTGTGTGTTAAGGCGCTTTTGCGCCGATAATGCGTCTTTTGCTGCGAGATAGAAGTTGTTTGCAGCGTGTTTTTAGGAATTTTTAGAAAATGGCCCAGTACGTCTATTCGATGAATCGTGTGAGTAAAACGGTTCCCCCCAAGCGTCAGATCCTGAAGGATATTTCTTTGAGCTTCTTTCCCGGCGCCAAAATTGGGGTGCTAGGGCTGAATGGTTCTGGTAAGTCCAGTCTGCTCAAGATTATGGCTGGTATCGATAAAGAGATTGATGGCGAGGCATTGCCAATGCCTGGTCTGAAAATTGGCTATTTGCCGCAAGAGCCCCAACTCGATCCTTCACAAACGGTGCGCCAAAGTGTGGAGGAGGCGATGGGCGAGGTGATGGCAGCCAAGTCCAAGTTGGAAGAGGTCTACGCTGCGTATGCTGAGCCCGATGCTGATTTTGATGCTCTGGCCGCCGAGCAGGCGCGTTTGGAGGCGGTGATTGCTGCGGCTGGCACTGATTCTGAGCACCAACTGGAAATTGCTGCAGATGCGTTGCGCCTGCCGCCATGGGATGCTGAGATCGGCAATCTCTCCGGTGGTGAGAAACGCCGTGTTGCGTTGTGCCGCTTGCTGCTCTCCAAACCTGATATGTTGTTGCTGGACGAGCCAACCAACCACTTGGATGCAGAAAGCGTGGATTGGTTGGAACAGTTCCTGCAACGATTTTCTGGCACGGTGGTGGCTATTACCCATGATCGTTACTTCCTGGACAACGCCGCTGAGTGGATTTTGGAGCTTGATCGTGGCCATGGCATTCCTTACAAGGGCAACTACAGCGATTGGTTGACGCAAAAGCAAACGCGCCTGGAGGCTGAGCAGAAGGGTGAAGAAGCCCGCGCTAAGGCACTGAGAAAAGAATTGGAATGGGTGCGTCAGAATGCCAAAGGCCGTCAGGCCAAGAGCAAGGCTCGTATTGCGCGTTTTGAGGAGTTGTCTGATCACGAGTACCAACGTCGCAATGAAACGCAGGAAATTTTCATTCCTGTGGCTGAACGTCTGGGCACCAAGGTGATTGAGTTTAAAAACGTCAGCAAGTCATTTGGTGATCGTGTACTCATCGATAACCTGAGCTTCAATATTCCTGCAGGGGCTATCGTCGGTATCATTGGTCCGAACGGTGCAGGTAAATCAACGCTGTTCAAATTGATTGCTGGGCGTGAGCAACCCGATAGCGGTGAGGTTGATGTTGGGCCAACAGTGCAAATGGCCTATGTGGACCAAACACGTGATGAATTGGCTAACGATAAAACCGTTTGGGAAGATATTTCTGGCGGTTTGGACATCATCAATGTGGGCAAATTCCAGATGGCCAGCCGTGCCTATGCAGGACGTTTCAATTTCAATGGAGGCGATCAGCAAAAGAAAGTGGGCAATCTCTCCGGTGGTGAGCGCGGGCGTTTGCACCTTGCAAAGACATTGCTGACTGGTGGCAACGTTTTGCTGTTGGATGAGCCCTCAAACGATTTGGATGTGGAAACCTTGCGCGCCCTGGAGGATGCATTGTTGGAATATGCGGGTACGGTTTTGGTGATCAGCCATGATCGCTGGTTTTTGGACCGTATTGCAACCCATATTCTTGCTGCTGAAGGGGACAGTCAGTGGGTGTTTTTTGATGGAAACTACCAAGAGTATGAGGCAGATAAGCGCAAACGTTTGGGGGATGAGGCAGCGCAACCCAAGCGCGTACGTTTTAAAGCATTGAAGTAATATCTGTGCGCGGCTGGAGAGGAAAAACGGCCGCACATTGACCGTACAGGTTGTGCGCGAGAAGGGGGAGATTGAAGAGAGTGGCAAGACTCCCCTTTGACTAATGGCGGGAAGGTCGCGTGCAATCGGGTAGACAAAGGGAGATTGGTATGCATCAACCTGAAGAACATTGGGCTCTTTTTAAAAAAGGCGTTGTCTCAGCTCTGTATGAAAGCAACGCGGTGATGCGGCGCGTGTTGCGCGATATGGCTGCGCGTATTGCCCAAGCCAGTAGTCCCTCCTTGGGTAGTGCGGCGCAGCAGGCCACTGCAGTGCAAACGTTGCACTTTTTAGAGAAGAGTCATGATCTTTGGGTTAAGCAATACCCGGCATATCTGCTGGAGGCTTTCTCTGAGGTAGTGGATTTTGATTTGGTTGCGCAAGACGATGACATCATCTCCAGCTTAGGTAGTATTGATGCCGTATCTAACCTCTCTATTCAAGCTAAATCAGAGTTAATGCATGCCAACCGGACTATGGAGGCAGCTGTCGCGCCGATTTTGGAATCTCTGGATGGATTGGTCAGTGCAGCAAGGGGATACACGTATGCGCGTCGTGATCGCAATCCGTTGCGGCCAGAGAACTATTTGCAGGCCATGCAGAAAATGGTTTACAGCACTGAAGGAGGTAATGACGCTTCGAATATTGCCCTAGTAAAACAATTTGGCGTTGCGGTGACCTCAAGCCTTTCGCGTACATATTCGCTGGTCGTGACGCAGCTGTCTGAAGCGGGTGTAGAGCAAGTGCAAAAACGCAATACAGCGTTTGGCGCTATGACGACGGGCTACGGCAATCTCTCTTTTATGGAGAAAAAGCAGCCTACAGAGACTGAACGCCTGCTCACCAAAGAAGAGATTTTGAGTGCTCTTGGCAACCAGTCCTCTCAGTACATATTGGCAGCGAGTGGTTCAAATGCAGGGGGCAGCCATGTCTCAGATCAGGTTGCGACGAAGTCTGACACAGAGCATCTCTCGTCCTCGGTGAAAGAGGCTTCTCAAACAAATGCTGCTACTGGTGCATTGACGTACCAAGCACTCATGCTTGATGTTGTGAAGGCTGTGGCACCGCTTCAGCCTATCAAAGAGCAGGTGGCCTTGCTGCAGCCTGCGCTGCGCAAATTGGTACAAACTGATCCGGCTTTTTTGCGCGATGCTGACCATCCCGCACGGCTTTTTCTGACTGAAATTCAAAAGCGTTCAAGGGCGCTGAATGTTGGCGATGAAGGGGCGTTGCTTGCCTTTGCAACAGCATTGCGCTCGGCGATTGCTGATGGACATTTGACTAAGGCCTCTTCGGTCAAACGTTTTCAAGCGGCATTCATATCGTTGCAGACAGGGGGGGGAGATCAGTACCAAGAGGTTATTGACAGCACGTTGCAATGGAATACAGATGCTGTGCTTGAGCAAGTTATTGCAGGAATTCGTGCACACGAGCTTTATTCCACCGCGCACGCCAGGGTGCAAGCATTTGCGACTGGGCCGTGGGCCAAGGTGATCACTAAGTCATTGTTACGCTATCTCAAGGCCAGTGCCGCCCCCGTGCAGCTTTCGTTTTCCGAGTTGATTCGAGTGGATCCTCAAGGGTACTTTTCCTTGGTCCCAGTCCTTTTGGGTAGTGTCCAGGCAGGACAATTTAGAACTGCCAATCCTGAAAGCTTGCGTGCTATTAAAAATATGTATGACGAGCTTCGCTCTGGTTTACTCAGCGTTGGGCTTGAGCATGAAAAAGTAGATGCAGCAGTGTCCAAGCTCAAGGAACTGCATAGACAGGCGCTGCAGGAAGCCAGCGCAGAGCAGGCTCAGACAGGAGGGGTGCAGTTGTTGTACGCATCTCCTAATGGGGCCGCTATTAACATAGGTGCAACACCAGAGAAAGCACTCACTGACACAGGTGATGGCAAGCCACAAGGGGCAGCAGGCATGCAATTGCCACTTTTAACTAGAGTTACCATGGGTGTAGAGCCGCAGCATGGATTAATTGGCACTCAGGCTGCTGAATTGCCGGAGGCGAGCCAGAGGCCCAAGGCGAGGCCGGGTGCTGATGAGGCTGAGTTGCCTGATTTGCGAATGGGCTGTTGGTTACTTTTGGGCGGTGGTGACGTTGCGCCAACCCAGCTCACCTGGGTAAGTCCTGATCAGAGCATCTTTATGTTCACCGCACCTGATGGAAGCAGCCAAACCATGACCCGAAGGCGTTTGCTAGGAATGTATGCGCAAGGGGATGTACGGGTTCTTGATTCAAGTGCTTGAGTCCAATCGCGCCATATCTAATTCCACCAGCACTGGAGCATGGTCGCTTGGTTTGGGCCATTTTCTGGGGGCTCGGTCAATCCAGCTGCGTGTCAGCGCGGGACGAAGTGATTCACTGATTAATACGTAGTCAATGCGAAGGCCTCTGTTTTTCTGAAACCCGAGCATGCGGTAATCCCACCAAGAAAAGCTTTTCTCAGCTTGCTCAAACGCGCGGAACGAGTCCAACATGCCGAGCGCCAGCAGGCGTAGCAATGCTTGGCGCTCAATAGTTGTATGGTGAATGGTTTCTTTTAGTCCATTAGGGTCCCAAGAGTCTTGGTCGCTAGCCGTGATGTTGAAGTCCCCCATTAATACAACATGTTGGTGTTGTGCCAACTGCTCAGCGACATAGCGTTCCAGATGCGCGAGCCACTCTAATTTATAAGCAAATTTTTCGCTGCCTGGTTCTTGCCCATTTACAAAATATGCATTAACCAGACGGATTTGGGTGGATGCCATGTTCAGTGTCGCGCTGATGACGCGAGATTGGCTATCTGGGTAGCCTGGAATATTGCGTTCAATATCCTGAGCTTCGTGGCGATGGGCGATGGCCACTCCGTTGTATGTAGGTTGGCCGAAAGCCGCTGTTTGGTAGCCGGCCTCGGCAAAGGCGGCGGTGGGGAATTTTTCGTCAATGAGTTTTAGCTCTTGAATACCCAGTACATCAACTGGATTGCTTTCAAGCCAGTTTCTGACATGTTGTAAGCGGACATTTAATGAATTGACATTCCAGCTGGCTAAAGTGATCGTCATGAAAGAGTGAGTGTGTTGATGCGCATTGTGCGCGTGAGACAAAGCGCAGATTCATAGAGTGTGCCCCACGGGCATCCAAAACAATGTGCATTGCAGGATGCAATCATGATTGCATCTGCGCACTGACCACTTGGTTGGTCTATAGGTCAGCGCTCTCCAACCGCTTTTAAAACAGAAATAAGTGGCGGATAGCTGACTTGGGCCAGGCGATGCATTGTTCTGATTATGTGCAAAGTATAGCGAAGCAGGTTTTCCCTTGAGTGTTTGGGCCGTCGATGCTTAAAGGGACGTGTTGTCGTCTTTAAACGTCGCCATGTTGTGTTGTTTACATAAAGAAGCAATTTTTTCCTTGATTAGTTGTTAAACGTTTTTCCGAAAATAAAAAATGTTGAAAAACAGTTGGTTAGATAAGTGTCTTTTCAAAACTTCTAATTTTTGATCTTTTCTTTATCTTCTTTTTTTATAAAAAATCAATTCAATAGTCTTGACGGCTATTTACGATTCATCAAAACTCTCGCCATTCTGCTGATTGCCAACATGTCATCAAATGGCAATCGATGTGTGGCACGCCCAAGAACAGGGTGTGTCTTGTAAGTCATCGCTGTGTGTTGCTCCTTGAGCGTTTTACACAGTGCATGAGTTGGCGGCTTGATTGATTTGGCCGTCCGCTGGAGAAGCGCATGTCTCTATCTAGAAAAATGAATACCCTGATGAAATCATCCATCGCCGCACTGAAAGCGGTAGTACTCAATGGCTTTGCTTTGCTTGGCGCGTTGCTGGTTTTTTGTGCCTTGGTGGTTTATACCTATCCCGATCTGCTTGATGATGGCGAGCAATGGTTGTATGCACATCTGTACGAGCGCAAAGTGATACAGGCGCAATTGGATGTAGAGCCCGAGGCGCTTGAACGTGTTACGGCTGTGGACCTGTTGGATCTGTCTGAAGAGCAGGCTGCAACTGCGTTTTGGTTGAGTAAAAAATACCGAGTGGCGCCTGAACCGATGGGCGCATTGGTTGCAAAAGCTTATGAGTTGGGTGAGAAGCGAGGTTTAGATCCGCAGCTTATCTTGTCTGTAGTGGCGATTGAGTCGCGCTTTAACCCGTTTGCACAGAGTTCTGTTGGAGCGCAAGGATTGATGCAGGTGATGACCAATGTGCATGAGGATAAATATGCGCATTTCGGCGGCTCTCTGGCAGCTTTTGATCCGCTAAGCAATATGCAAGTGGGGTCACTGATTTTGAAAGACTGTATTGATCGCTTTGGTGGAATTCAGCGTGGTTTGGTTTGCTATGTGGGCGCTGCGAAACTTCCTAACGATGGGGGGTATGCCAGTAAAGTCTTGGCAGAGCAGGCTAAACTCAAAAGTGCGACCAGTAAACCCCTGGCCATGTTGCCTGCAGCGTTCAAGGCTGCCTGGGCAAAACGCCAGGCTGAGCAGCGTGATGTACTTCTGACTGCTGAGCAAAGCGCCGCTCCTGTCACGCTAGGTGTGGCTGTGGCGCAGGATGGAGCAAACAGCAGCCCTGCTGGCCTTGACCTTGCATTGAATAATGTGGCTGCCTTGCTTGAGCCGACTCAGAATATGCATGTTCTGGCGCAGGCGAATGCATCTGATACCAGCAAAACGCCTTGAGTGTTCTGTCTTGATCTTTTTGCATTGATCTAAAAGAGAGCTGGCACTATGAGGCGCCTGAATCCATTCAAGCCTTTATTAGTACGTTTACTGTAGTGAGTTTGATGTTCTCTGGAGCTTGCCAGAGTATGTTCCATTACACTAACGCCCTGCGCAGCAATCATATGACTTGTATGCGCAGAGAGCTTGAGGATCTGAGCTGCGGCAAAACTTGCAGTGCATCACTATGCGTTGTCTTGTTTGCTGTTGCGGCATGATTCATCAATTTCCGTTTCGTTAAGGATAGCTACCACCATGTACCAACGCGATTTGCTGGTTGACCAAGTCGATCCAGAGCTGTTTAAAGCCATTCAGTCTGAGAATAAACGTCAGGAAGAGCACATTGAGCTGATTGCGAGTGAAAACTATGCATCTCCTGCTGTGATGTGGGCTCAGGGCACACAACTGACCAACAAATACGCAGAAGGTTATCCAGGTCGCCGCTATTACGGTGGTTGTGAATTCGTGGACATTGCTGAAGAGTTGGCATTGTCGCGAGTGAAGAAACTGTTTGGTGCTGAAGCAGCTAACGTGCAACCGCATTGCGGTGCATCGGCTAACCAAGCTGTGTTCTTGGCCTTCTTGCAGCCTGGCGATACAGTAATGGGATTGAGCTTGGCAGAAGGCGGCCACCTGACCCATGGCATGCCATTGAACATGAGCGGCAAGTGGTTCAATATCGTTTCCTATGGCTTGAATGAGCAAGAGGAAATTGATTACGACAACATGGAGCGCTTGGCCCATGAACACAAACCTAAGCTGATTATTGCTGGTGCCTCAGCCTATAGTTTGCACATTGACTTTGAGCGTTTTGCCAAAGTGGCCAAAGCTGTTGGGGCTATTTTCATGGTTGACATGGCCCACTATGCTGGCTTGATTGCCGCTGGTCTGTATCCAAACCCCGTGCCGCACGCTGACGTGGTGACATCGACCACCCACAAAAGCTTGCGTGGCCCCCGTGGCGGCATTATTTTGTGCAAGAAAGAGCACGAGAAAGCCATCAACAGTGCAGTTTTCCCTGGGTTGCAAGGTGGCCCTTTGATGCATGTGATCGCAGCCAAGGCAGTCGCATTTTTGGAGGCGTCTCAGCCTGCGTTCAAAACATACCAACAGCAAGTATTGACCAATGCCAACATCATGACGAATGTGTTGGCTGAGCGTGATTTGCGTATCGTGAGTGGCCGAACCCAAAGCCATTTGGCGTTGGTCGATCTGCGTGCGAAGAACATCACAGGGAAAGAGGCTGAGCGTGTTTTGGGTGAAGCCCATATGACAGTCAACAAAAATGCCATTCCTAACGATCCTGAAAAGCCAATGGTGACCAGCGGTATTCGTGTAGGTACGCCTGCAATGACTACGCGCGGATTTAAGGATGAAGAAGCTTTTCTGACCGCCAATCTGATTGCGGATGTGCTTGACAATCCGAATGATGCCGGCCACATTGCCAAAGTGCGTGAACGCGTGCATGAGTTGACCAGCCGTTTTCCTGTTTACGGTTAATGCTTGCCAGATGATGGGCGAATAGCGCCCTTTCACGACTGACCGCGCCAAGAGACTCCCCTCTTCAGGCGCGGTTGTTGTATGGACTTATCGACTTTAACTTCTACTGCAAACGCTCTGCCATCATGAAATGCCCTTTTTGTGGACACGACGATTCCCAAGTGGTGGAGACACGCTTATCCGAAGACAATACCAGTATCCGCCGCAGGCGCCAATGTGTCGCGTGTGAGAAGCGGTTCACTACGTACGAGCGGGCTGAGGTCACAATGCCTGCAGTGGTCAAAAGTGATGGGCGACGCGTGGAGTACCAAAAGCACAAGCTGCGCGAGTCAATCAATCTCTCGCTGCGTAAAAGGCCTGTGAAGACGCAGGATGTGGATGATGCCGTAGCGCGCATTGAGGTTTATTTGCTTGGCTTGGGCGGACGTGAGGTGGATTCACGCTTGATCGGCGAGGCTGTCCTTAAAGAATTGCGTGGGCTTGATAAGGTCGCATTCATTCGCTACGGCAGCGTATACCGCAGTGTGGGTGATCTTGATGCTTTCAAGAATTTGATTGACCAGGCCGGTCACCATCCAGAATTGTGAAACCAGCTGCCGCAAGGGTGTGACTCTTGCAGCAGGACTATTTCCTAGTTGGTGCAAACGAACCAATGCGCTTGTGTTGTGCTGAGATTGTTATGCAAATGCATTGCAATATCGCGATATCGTTTATTCCGTCCAAGCAGCGCTGCGTTCGAAGACTGCAATACTTTCAACGTGAGCAGTGTGGGGAAACATATTGACTACACCCGCAGCTGTGCAGTGGTAGCCTGCTTTATCAACCAACAAACCGGCATCTCGTGCCAATGTGGCAGGGTTGCAGCTGACGTATACGATACGCTGCGGTGGCATCCACTGCGGGTTGTCATCGAATGGCTCGCTGGTGGTGCTCGCCTGCTCTTTCTGTTCTTCACTCTCTAAAGGTAACTCCAGTGTTTTCCCTAGGCGTTGCTGGTGAATTTCTGCCAGTGCTTTGGCGAGCGCAAACGCCCCTTCACGCGGTGGATCGACTAACCATTTTTGGGCTACGCCATCTGCCTGGAGCAATTCTGGCGTCATGTTAAAGAGGTTGCGTCCCACAAAATGCGTGGGTGCCAAACCGCGCAACCCTTGTGTTTGGCGTGCACTTTGGTTGGCTTGCCAATTGTCGGTTGCACGGCCCACAAGCGTATCGCTGCCTTCAATGCCCAGCACTTCTGTGGCTTGCGTGGCGAGCGGCAAACTGAAATTGCCTAAGCCGCAGAACCAATCGATCACGCGCTCGTCACTTTGCACTTGCAGCAGCTGCAGTGCACGTGCGACCAGCACGCGGTTGATGTGCGGATTGACTTGTGTGAAGTCTGTTGGCTTGAATGGCATGCGAATGCCAAATTCAGGCAAGGTATAGGCCAGCTCAGCGGCGTTGCCACCATCTTCCAGCATATGAACGGTATCTGGCCCTTTGGGCTGTAGCCACCACTGAACGAAAGGATGCGCTTGAGCAAAAGTGCGCAAACAACTCAGGTCGTGCGTACTGAGTGGCTCAAGATGGCGCAACACCAATGCAGTGACTTGGTCGCCGCAAGCGACTTCAATTTGCGGACAGGTTTCCTTGGCTTCTAAACTGGCTATCAATCTGCGCAAAGGCAAGAGTAGGCTATCAATGTGCGGTGGCAAAATCCGGCAAACTTGCATGTCGGCGATGTAGCGGCTTTTGCGTTCGTGAAAGCCAACCAGCACGGTTTCTTTCTTGCGAACATAGCGGACTGACAAACGGGCACGCCAGCGGTAGCCCCAGTCGGGCCCTTGAATGGGGCGTAGTACCCGTTCAGCTTTGACCTTGCCTAAATGCCACAGGTTGTCTTCCAGAACGCGCTGTTTTGCCGCCAGTTGACCGCTGACGCTCAAGTGCTGCATTTTGCAACCGCCGCAGGCTTCTTGGTGTAAGCCAAAATGGGGGCAATGCGGAGTCACGCGTTGTGACGACTCACGCAACACGTTCTGCAAGGTGGCTTTTTCCCAGTTGCTTTTGCGGCGGTTGACAGTGGCGGTGACCACTTCGCCAGCAAGCGCACCTTCCACGAAGACGACTTTGCCATCTTCACGATGGGCGACTCCTTGGGCTTCCATATCCATTGAGTCAATCGACAGGGCATGGTCGGGGTAGGGCGAGTTCGCCTGTTGCGATGTATTTTCTTGTGACATGGTGGAAAGCGCCGTGGGGCGACAGCTCAAGGCTTTGCGCAATAGCCTTGTATTGTGAATATCAACGTATCGGCAGGCCAATCATAGAAAGCCGCGTGCCAAGGGGCGCTATTTTAGAGGGTGTTGCCCGTCGCGTTTTGCTTGACCGAATACCGTGCCAAGTGACATGCGTAAAGTACGTGTTTATTTAGAAAAAAACGGCCCTGCAATAGGCAGGGCCGGTGTCTGTTTGCGGGAGGTTTTATGGCTTCAGATCAAAGCGGTCCAGTTCCATGACTTTGGTCCATGCTGCAGCAAAGTCATGCACAAAACGCTCTTTAGCATCAACACTGGCATACACCTCTGCAACGGCACGCAGCACAGCGTTGGAGCCAAACACCAGATCGGCGCGGGTGGCTGTCCATTTCAAAGCACCGTTGGCTCTGTCAAAGCCTTGAAAGAGCTCTGCATGTGCATCCGTGGCCTTCCATTCCACACTCATATCCAGCAGGTGGGTGAAGAAGTCGTTGCTCAAGGTGCCAATGCGATTGGTGAATACACCATGTGCAGTGCCATCGGCGTTGGTGCCCAATACACGCATACCGCCTACGAGTACAGTCAATTCAGGTGGGGTTAGTGTGAGCCGCTGCGCTTTGTCAATCAGCAATTCTTCTGTGGAGACGCGGAAATTGTGCTGGCGGTAGTTGCGTAAACCATCGGCAACGGGCTCTAGCGGTGCGAATGATGCCGTATCGGTCTGTTCCTGCGTGGCATCGGTTCTGCCAGGCCTGAAGGGAATATCAATGGGGACACCTGCGGCTTGTGCAGCGGCCTCTACTCCTGCGTTGCCAGCCAAAACAATCAAGTCGGCGAGGGATACTTTTTTGCCTCCTGTGGCAGTTGGGTTGAAGTCTGACTGCACTGCTTCAAGCGCGTTCAGTACTTTAGCCAGCTGTTCAGGGCGATTGACAGCCCAATCCTTTTGCGGTGCAAGGCGAATTCGCGCCCCATTGGCCCCACCACGCTTGTCACCACCACGGAATGTGGAGGCTGAGGCCCATGCGGTGCTGACCAACTCTGAAACAGTCAACCCTGTAGCCAGAATGCGCTGCTTTAACGTAGTGGCGTCGGTGGTATCAATCAAGGCGTGGTCCACAGCAGGTACTGGGTCTTGCCAGATCAATTCTTCTTTTGGAACTTCAGGGCCTAGGTAGCGTGCACGTGGGCCTAAATCACGGTGTGTGAGTTTGAACCATGCACGCGCGAACGCCTCTGCAAAGGCTTGCGGGTTTTCATAAAAACGGCGTGAAATTTTCTCGTAGGCAGGGTCAAACCGCAGCGACAGGTCTGTGGTCAGCATGGTCGGTTTGCGCTTGATGGCAGGATTGTGCGCATCGGGGATGATTTCGCCCCCATCCTTGGCGACCCACTGCAAGGCACCAGCCGGAGATTTTTCTTGTACCCACTCGTATTTGAAGAGGTTCTCGAAAAAGTTATTGCTCCACAGCGTTGGTGTGGTGGTCCAGGTGACTTCCAATCCGCTGGTGATGGCATCTCCTGCACTGCCTGAGCCAAAACTGCTTTTCCAGCCCAAACCTTGCTGCTCCATGCCTGCACTTTCAGGTTCGGCTCCTAAACTCTCTGCTGGGCCCGCCCCATGCGTTTTTCCGAATGTATGGCCACCAGCAATCAGGGCGACGGTTTCTTCGTCATCCATGGCCATGCGTGCAAATGTATCGCGAATGTCGCGCGCGGCGGCCAGCGGGTCGCCGTTGCCATCTGGGCCTTCTGGGTTGACATAAATAAGCCCCATCTGTACCGCCGCCAATGGGTTTTCCAGATCGCGCTCGCCAGAGTATCGGCTGTGCGGGTTGTCGGTTGGGGCCAGCCAAGTTTTTTCATCGCCCCAATACACATCGTTGTCTGGCTCCCATGTGTCTACACGGCCTGCGGCAAAGCCAAATGTTCTGAAACCCATGGTTTCAAGGGCCACATTTCCTGTGAGCACAATCAAATCAGCCCAGGAAATTTTTTGACCATACTTTTGTTTGATGGGCCAAAGCAGGCGACGCGACTTGTCAATGTTGACGTTGTCTGGCCAGCTGTTGAGTGGCGCAAACCGTTGCTGGCCGCGGCCTGCTCCCCCACGACCATCGCCAATGCGGTAGGTTCCGGCAGAGTGCCATGCCATGCGAATGAATTGGGGACCATAGTGGCCAAAGTCGGCAGGCCACCAAGGCTGGGAGTCGGTCATCAAGTCACGCAAGTCTTTTTTGAGTGCGTGAAAGTCAATGCTGTTAAACGCTTGGGCGTAATCGAAATCGGCGCCGAGTGGGTTGGACTTGTCCGAATGTTGATTGAGCAAGTCCACCCGCAACTGTTTGGGCCACCAGTCCCGATTGGTGGTGCCGCTGCCTGCGGCATGGTGAAAAGGGCATTTGGCTTGGTCCGTCATGAGCGTGCTTCCTATGCTGGAGCGCTTGCACACCTTTATCGTGGGGCGTTTCAAGCGGCGTTGAGAGAAACAAAAACGCAACCCATACTCGCTTGGTTTAGCGCTTGGGATAACGTAGGTTCATGATACGGAGTTGGATGCGATTAGAAAAATCAAAAATATTTAATAGTGTGATTGGGTTTTGCTATTGGCGAATCAGGCCATGCGTGCTGAGGCAAGCGCCAACGCTTGGGAATGTAGATACGTGCCTATGCGCGTTCAGCGGCTTTTGAGCCATTGCACATAACGATCACCCGCGTATTGCACGATGGTGACCAAGGCCACAAGCAGCACAATCACAATCACCATGACTTGGGTGTCAAAGCGTTGGTAGCCATAGCGGATGGCCAAGTCCCCCAGTCCTCCTGCGCCGACGGCCCCTGCCATGGCTGAAGAGCTGATCAAAGCCACCAAGGTAATGGTGAACCCCCCAATGATGCCGGGCATGGCTTCGGGCAAATAGACGTGGCGCACAATGTGCCATTTTTGGCTGCCCATGGCTTGCGCGGCTTCGATCAAACCGGCATCCACTTCGCGCAAACTGACTTCGACAATGCGAGCAAAAAATGGTGTCGCACTGATGGCCAATGGCACGATCGCAGCCCAGACACCAATGGACGAGCCCACCAACCAGCGCGTGAAGGGGATCAACGCCACCAGCAACACAATGAATGGCACGGCGCGAAAACCATTGACGACGTAGCCGACAAGCCGGTTGGTGGTGGGGGACTGCAAAAAACCGCCCGGCGCAGTGACGATCAGCAGAAGCGCCAGTGGTACGCCCGCAAAAAAAGCAACTGCACTGGAGACGCCCACCATCATCAAGGTATCAAGCAGAGCTTGCCAATAACGCTCAACGGGAATAGACAGTTGTGATGTCAACGATTCAAACCACATAGCCAATTACCTCGATACGATGCGCAATGGCTTGCTCGCCTTGCGTTAACAGACTGAAATCAGGCAGCGTGGCGTGGCCGTCAAGGCCAATCAACAAGCTGCCCTGCGCATGGCCCTGGATACGGTCTACCCCGCCGTGCAACAACATGGGGTGGCCAGGCAGACGTGCAGCAATATGGGGCAAATCTGGCACTAGTCCTGCCTGACCAGTGTAAAAGAGCTGCAGCACCTGCTGGAAGGGCTGTCCATTATTGGGCGGTTGGGGCTGCAGGCGTGCGGCAAGATCTTCAGGCAAACTGTGTTGCAATGGGGCCAGCAGCGCTTGGGTGGCGGGGTGCTCAGGCGCGCCAAATACCTGCCAAACAGGGCCATGCTCAGCAATACGGCCTTGCTCTAATACCAGTACTTCGTCGGCAATCTCACGGATGACGCTCATCTCATGCGTGATCAAAATGATCGTGATATTGAGCCGTTGGTTGATGTCCTTGAGCAGTTGCAAGATAGCCTGTGTGGTCTCAGGATCCAGTGCTGAGGTTGCTTCATCACACAGCAAAATAGGAGGGTTGTGCACCAGTGCCCTGGCAATGCCTACGCGTTGCTTTTGCCCTCCTGATAGGCGACGCGGATAGGTGTTATGTTTGTCGGCCAGTCCAACCAACTCCAGCAGGGCTTGTACGCGCTCTTTGACTTGCGGCTCAGGAACGCCTGCAACGCGTAGAGGCAGGGCCACATTGTCCCAAACAGTTTTGGCTGACAGCAAATTGAAATGCTGAAAAATCATTCCAATGCGCCTGCGCTGGCGCACCAGTTCCTGCTGAGAGAGGGTGCCAATATCAACACCCTCGACCATGACACGGCCTTCGCTCGGTTCTTCCAGTCGATTGATGGTGCGCAGCAAACTTGATTTGCCCGCGCCACTGCGGCCAATAATGCCGTAAATGCAGCCGCTGGGGATGCTTAAATCAATTGCGTGCAATGCGGCAACAGGGCCTGCTGACGATTGATAGGTTTTTCCTACCTGCTCAAAAACTACCGCTGCAGGGGGGCTGGACTCCGTGCTGTTGGGGTGTCCTGCAATCACTTGCGCATGGGTTTGAACTGGAGTGTGGTGCGCTTCATGCATGGCATGCCTCTTTGGGGTGGCAGGTTGGGGGGGATTAAATACTGGCGCGCAGGCTGTGCATCAACGTGTGCCCAGCTCAGCCACCCCGCGGTTGGCTAGTTCATCGGCTTTTTCATTGCCGGGAATGCCGGCGTGGCCTTTGACCCAGCGCCAGTCAATGGTGTGTTGGCTGCCATGCACCAATGCGTCCAGTTCTTGCCACAGTTCGGCATTTTTAACCGGTTGTTTGCTGGCTGTTTTCCAGCCCTTGGCTTTCCAACCGTGAATCCACTCGGTAATCCCTTTGCGCACGTACTCGCTGTCTAAATACAAGGTGATGTGGCAGGGGCGCTTGAGCAGTTTGAGTGCTTCAATAACGGCGCGTAATTCCATGCGGTTGTTGGTGGTGTTGCGCTCGCCCCCCCATATTTCCTTGGTTGCGCCTTGTGCTTGCAGCAAGGCTCCCCAGCCTCCTGCGCCGGGGTTGCCTTTGCAGGCGCCATCGGTGTAGATGGTGACTTTTGACAACGCGTCAGTCATACATTTAAAAATAATGGGCACAGACCCGGTATGCGGCCACTCACGGCGTTTTTGCTCATTGTGGTGGGGGCGCAGGCGCCATGGATGGCGTGCCTGGGATTTTGTGCGGTGGTGATGAATGGCGTTTTCGACCAAGCTGGCGCACAGTCAGTGCTGCACGTTGGTGATGCGCTTACTTGATGAAAGCTTAGCCTCAGAAAGACGGCATTATGCGGCAGATAGCTTATCTGTCGTTATGAGTTGGTGATTGCCCATGGACTGTGCTCAGCACACAAAGAGTTTGTATACATGGCAAGACAGATAAGTCAAAGGCCATGGGGACTTGGTATCCTCATGGCCTTTGTTGTTTGGGCGCAGTTGGTCTGCTCTGCTGGTTGATTGCTGCGCTACACCAAACCGGGAATGGCGCAAGAGTGACCTCCATCGACAGGTAAACATACGCCGTTGATGAAGCCTGCGCGGTCTGATGCTAAAAATACCGATGCGTAAGCAATGTCCCAAGGTGAGCCCGTGCGCTTCATGGGAACGGCATTTTGACGAGCTTGGCGCATAGCCTCAACGCTCTCATATTGCGTGCTGATTTGCTGGTACACCAATGGTGTATCAATGACGCCGGGCATGATTGCGTTAGCACGAATGCCTTGCGCGGCATATTGCAGCGCAAGTGCCACTGTGGCCTGGTTCATTGCCGCTTTGGAGCTGTAGTAAGCAAAGTAGGAGTAACCACTCCAGCGCACAGCTGCCAGGGACGAGATGTTGACAATCGCGCCTTTGCCTTGCTTGATAAAGTGCGGCAATACTGCCCGCGCCGTGCGATGCACCGAGCCGACATTGATATTCATGACGCGGGCAAACGCTTCATCGTCAATCTCTAGCGGGCCACCGGCAGGGGCGATGCCGACGTTGTTGTGCAAGATATCAAGTCGGCCAAAGGCTTGCAGTGCTTGCTCGACCGACTGGTTAACCTGCTCGGTGTTGGTCACGTCCGCAGCAATCGCCAAGGCCTTGCCGCCTTCTTCGCTGATTTGCCGTGCGGTTTCTTCTGCGGTGCTGGCTTCGCGGTCAATGCACACTACGGTTGCACCGGCACGGGCATAGGCAATCGCTGCGGCGCGGCCATTGCTTAGCTCTTGCCCGGGGCCTCCTGCGCCATACACCAGTGCGACGCGGTCTTTGAGTTGTTCAGTCATGACTTTGTCTTTGGCTGGGTCAGAGAAAACCAATGGAAATCCATGGCACGGCCGCAACGATGATCAAGCCAATCAACAGCGCCAGCATGTAACCCCAGATCGGGCGCATGCCTTCGTCGGGATCCACCCGAGCAATGGCACAGGCTGTGTAGTAACCCACGCCAAACGGTGGTGCAAACAAGCCCAACCCCATCGAGAGAATGACCACCATGGCGTAATGCACATCGTGAATACCCATGGAGCGCGCAATCGGGAACAGCAAGGGACCAAACAACACAATCGCTGGAATGCCTTCGAGCAAGCTGCCCAAAATAATGAAGGCGATGATTGAGACAATCAGGAAAGTATTGGCGCCGCCGGGTAGGCTGTGCATAAATTGCGCCAGCTCTCTGGAGAAGCCCGACTGCGTCAGCGCCCAGGCCATGCCGGATGCAGCGCCAATGATGATCAAGATGGCGCCAGAGAGTGCAGCAGTATCGATCAGCATTGGGTAGATTTTTCGCCAATCGAATTGACGGTAAATCACCAAGCCCGCAAAGATCGCATAGAAAATTCCAATGGTTGAAACCTCCGTTGCTGTGGCCACACCTTCTACAACCGCAGCACGGATGACAAAAGGCAGGGCCAATGCTGGCAGCGCAATCATGAAATACTTGCCTACTGTGCGCCACGGTGTGCGCACAACGGCAGAGAGGTCTTCATTGCGATAGCGGTATGCGATGACGGCGCACAAGCCAAGGCCTAATACCAAGGCAGGCAGCAGGCCTCCGATAAAGAGGGCAGAAATTGAGACGCTGGCAACTGAGCCAACAGTGATCAGCACAATAGAGGGAGGGATGGTCTCGGTCTGCGCGCCAGTGGCAGAAAGCAGGGCGACCAGATCGCCCTTTTTTGAGCCTCGCTTGATCATTTCAGGAAACAGTGCTGGGGCGATTGCCGCCATGTCTGCCGCTTTGGATCCAGAAATGCCTGAAACCAAATACATGGCTCCAACCAGAACGTAGGAGAGCCCGCCTCGCACATGCCCCAGCAAACTGGCTAGAAATTGCACCATGGCCCGCGCCATGCCAGTCATCTCAAGCAGTACGCCCAAGAACACAAATGCAGGGATCGCCAGCAGCATCAGGTGTGACATGCCTTCATCAATGCGCCCAACCAAGGTCATCACGGGCATGCGTGTGGTCAGGGCCAAGTAACCAAAGGTCGCCAGTGCAAAGGCCATAGCGATAGGGACACTGGCGAAAACGCAAACTCCAACGATCAAGACGAAGAAGATCAGCAGGTTGTAGTTGCCCAAAGGCTTGAGCTGAGGCCCAATCAACCAAAGTAAACCACTTACCAAGAGCAGTAAGCCCACGGCTAAGTATGTTTTCGAGTCTTTGCGCAAATCGAGCAGGCGCCCCAGGCTGAAGACGGCCATCAATGCAAAGCCTACGGGCAAAGCCGCTGCACGCCATACATTCGAAATCTGCAAAGCTGAGGTGGTGACATACAGCTCTTCTTCGGCAAAAAGATAGGCGGGATAAACGATGAGGCTGAAAAACAGCAGCATGGCACCAATGGACAGGGCGCTGAAGAAGCCTTGCCATTGCTCGCCCATATGGGTTGCCACTGCCGTCATGCGCATATGGGCAACTCGGTATGTGGCCAAAGCCGCGCCAGTCATGGAAAGCCACAGAAACAAGATACTGCTGAGCTCGTCTGACCACGTTAATGGGGCATGAAATACATAACGTGAAATGACGCCAATAAACAGGAGCAGAATGACGCTGGTCAGAAGTAAGGCTGCGCACAAACCGGTGAGTTTGTAGAGCCCGTCTTCAAACCAGCGCCATGGCCCGCCCATGCGGGCCGATGGGTCGAGCGACATGCTGTGTGAACTCATGGTGATGTTCCTTACAGCTTGCCTGTGATGCTTTCGAGCTGTTCCCAACCTGCGGCTGGGAATTTTTTGCGCCATTCATCGTAGAACCCGGCATCACGTAGCTTGGCTTGGTATTCGGCCACATTGGCTTCTGCAAACGTCATGCCTTTGTCGGTTAGCTGTTGGCGCAAGCTGGTGTTGAGCTCGACCAAGTCACTGCGTTCAGCCATCGCGCCTGCATTGAGGTGCTTTTGTACGGTCGCTTGAATGTCCTCTGGCAGGGCGTCGAAATTGCGCTTATTGGCCAACAACCAGAAACCGTCCCACATGTGGTTAGTCATGGTGCAGTACTTTTGCACCTCATAGAGTTTGAGTGTGGAGATCACGGCCAGTGGGTTCTCTTGAGCATCCACGATGCGCGTTTGCAGTGACGAGTACAGCTCATTGGCCGTGATGGTCGTGGGGGAGCCTCCCAGTGCCTTGAACAGAGAAATCCACATCGGAGATGGTGGCACCCGCACTTTCATGCCTGCAATGTCATTGGGGGATACAACGGGGCGTGCTGCGCTGGTGATTTGGCGGTAGCCGTTGTCCCAGATTTTTTCAAATGCAAACAGCGAACGGGACTTTGCGATTTCACTGCGAATGAACTCACCCAGACCGCCATCCATGGCTTTCCAGACTGCGTCGTAGTCCTTAAATGCAAAGCCCAGGCCACTGATAGCGCTGGAAGGTACCAGCGTGGAGAGCACCACTCCAGACAGGCAGAAAAAGTCAATTGCACCAGAGCGAGTCTGGCTCATCACATCGGTTTGTGCGCCTAATTGATCGGATGGGAAAACCAGCAACTCAAAACGGCCATTGGTTTCTTCTTTGATTTTTTTAGCTGCTTCTTCGGCGCGAATATGCAGCGGGTGATTAACCGGAACGCTGTGCGAGAGCCTGTAGGTGAATTCAGCGGCATGGGCGAATTTGGGAATACCAACCCCCAATGACAGCATCGATGCAGCGGCGCTGCTTTTGGTGATAAATGAACGACGATCCACAGGTATCTCCTTGTTCCAATATATGGAATATATTTGAAGTGCATTCGAGTTTCGCATTAGAGTTGTTGGTGAATTGAATGTCAATACTGGTATTTCCCCTAGATATATGGAATGAGTTGCTCTGTATATACTGCCGAAAAATCAGTTTTAACGGTTAATTATTCCAAATTACGGAATATTTAAATTGTTCCAAATAATGGAATTGGGTTTTATAAATGACCGGGATTAACGAAGAAACCGAATCTTTGCCTTCCAGCCAAACCCTTGATCGGGCGATTCATATCCTCCAGGTGGTGACTGCCACGCGAAATAGCGGGCTGGCTTTGGCTGATATCGTTGAGAAAGTGGGCTTGACCAAACCCACAGCGCGGCGTTTGTTGCTGGCCTTGATGGAAAACGGCTTGATTGAGCAAGACCCGGTGAGCAGAAAGTATTTCAGCGGCCCGGAAACCTATGCGTTGGGCATTCTGGCGGGCGACCGTTTTGGCGTGTTGCGCATGGCCACTGACAGTCTGCGCCGCTTGGCCCAGCGCTCGGGCGATGCGGCCTTGCTGAGCGTGCAGCGTGGTACGGAAACCGTCTGCCTGGCGCGAGAAGACGGCAACTATCCGCTGCGCTCGCATGTCTTGCAGCCGGGCGACCGCCATCCCTTGGGCTGCGGCGGCAGCGGTATTGCATTGTTGGCGGCGTTGCCGGACGAGCAAGTGCACAGCATTCTGGAAGTCAACAGCGACACCTTGCTGAGTACCTATCCGCATTTATCGATACCAATCATTTGGGAACAGGTTGAGCAAACCCGCGAACTCGGTTACGCCTTCAATAAGGGCTTGGTGTTCAAGGGCTCGTGGGGCGTTGCCGTGGCCGTGGTTGACCCGCGTGGCGGCCTGCCTTCATCGTTGGCGATTGCTGGTGTCGAAAGCCGTTTTGCCGACAACCGCCACGAAGAACTGGTGGCCATGCTCAACGAAGAAAAAGCCTTTGTCGAAGCCCGTATGGGCCGCGTTGGCTAAGCAGCGCCAACTAAACCGCGCGCACCTAGCCGCATTGGGCGGTGTTTGACATTGCTGGCGCAGCCCAAGCCTGCTGCGCCATGGATGAGTTTTCAAAGTTATCAAGAGAGGATCGCTATGTCTCGTAAAGCCTGCATCGTCGGATGGGCCCATTCCCCGTTTGGGAAGCTCGACGCCCTGGATATTGAAGCCCTGATGGGCCTGGTCGTCAACGACGCCCTCGCGCACGCCCAGGTCGATGCGCAAGACGTTGGCCACATTGCTGTCGGCGTCTACAACAACGGTTTAGTGCCGCAAGGGTTTGAAGCCGGTCTGCCTGCGCTGTGCAACGAAGGCCTGCGTTTTACGCCGGCGGTACACGTGGAAAACGCCTGCGCCACTGGCTCGGCCGCCGTGCATTCGGCGATGGATGCGATTGAAACCGGCCGCGCCCGCATTGCGCTGGCCATTGGTGCCGAGAAAATGACCGGCGTGCCTTCTAGCGCGATTCCAGGCATTTTGCTCAGCGGCTGCTACCGCCGTGAAGAAGAAAATCCGCTGGGTTTTGCGGGTATTTTTGGCCAGATCACCAGCGCGTACTTTGAGCGCTACGGCGACCAGGGCGAAGCGCTGGCGCTGATTGCCGCCAAAAACCACGCGAATGCCTTGGACAACCCCTACGCCCACGTGCACAAGGACATGGGTTTTGATTTTTGCAACCAGGTCTCAGAGAAAAACCCGCGCGTTGCAGGCCCGCTGCGCCGCACCGATTGCTCGATGGTTTCTGACGGCGCAGCCGCATTGGTGCTGGCCGATGAGGAAACCGCAGCAGCCTTGGCACGCGCGATTGCCTTCCGCGCCCGCGTGCAAGTCAATGACTTTATGCCACTGTCGCGCCGCGACCCGATCGCTTTTGAAGGCGCGCACCGCGCCTGGCAAACCGCTTTGGCCAATGCAGGCGTGGGCATTTACGATCTGGACCTGGTCGAAACCCATGACTGCTTTACCACCGCCGAAATGCTGGAGTACGAAGCGATGGGCCTAGCCCCACGCGGTGAGGGTTGGACGGTCATTAAAGAGGGCATTACTTACAAAAACGGCCGCCTGCCAGTGAACGTCTCGGGCGGTTTGAAAGCGCGCGGCCATCCGCTGGGCGCGACTGGGGTGTCCATGCACGTCATGGCCGCCATGCAACTGGCCGGTGAAGCCGGAGCCATGCAATTGCCCGATGCCTCTTTGGCCGGTATTTTCAATATGGGCGGCGCAGCCGTCGCCAACTACGTGTCGATTCTGGAGCGCCGCAAATGACATCCACCCATGCAACTTCCTTGACCAATCGGGCGATGAACCTAGCCTATTGGTTAACGCAAAATGCGCGCCGCCTGCCCGAATTGCCTGCGCTGATCTGGGGCGACGAGGTCTGGAACTGGCAAGAATTTGATGCCCGCGTCAGCGCCTTGTCCGCCGCTTTGGCTGCGCGTGGCGTGGTCAAAGGCAGCACGCTCTTGGTGCACTCGAAAAACAGCAATGAGATGTTCGAGTCCATGTTTGCGGCCTTCCGTTTGGGCGCCATCTGGGTGCCGACCAACTTCCGCTCGGTGCCTGACGATCTGGTCTACATGGCCTCGGTCGCCAAAAGCAAGGTGTTTTTGTGCCAGACCGATTTCGCCGATTACGCCGACACCGTCTGCCAAGCCGATCCGCAAACCGATGTCCTGTGGTTGCGCGGCAGTGCGCCCGTGCCTGCTGGTGGCCAGCCCACAGTCACTGATTTGATTGCGCAAAACCTCGGCGTCAATTTCCCCAATACAGCGGTGCAAACCGATACGCCGTGCTGGTTCCTGTTCACCTCGGGCACGACCGGCAAGCCCAAGGCGGCGGTGCTGACCCACGGCCAACTGGCCTGCGTGATCACCAACCACCTGGCCGATTTGCTGCCGGGAACCACCAGCGACGATGGCTCGTTGGTGGTCGCGCCGCTGTCGCACGGCGCAGGCGTGCACCAGCTCAATATGGTGGCCCGTGGCGCGAAAACCGTGTTGATGCCGTCCGAGAAGTTCTCGGCCGACGACGCGTTTGCGCTGATTGAGCGCTACCGCCTCAGCAATATGTTCACCGTGCCGACCATCCTCAAAATGCTGGTCGAAGATGCCAGCGTGGACCGCTACGACCACTCCAGCCTGCGCCAGGTGATTTACGCGGGTGCGCCGATGTACGAGGCCGACCAGAAATACGCCTTGGCCAAGCTCGGCCCGGTGCTGGTGCAGTACTACGGCCTGGGCGAGGTCACCGGCAACATCACCGTATTGCCAGCCTACGCACATTTGAATGCCGAGGGCCAAGTGGATCGCCCTGCAACCTGCGGCTTTGAGCGCACCGGCATGCAAGTGTCAATTCAGGACGAGGAAGGCCGCGAGCTAGGCTATGGCGAAACCGGCGAGGTCTGTGTGATTGGCCCTGCGGTGTTTGCCGGTTACTACGACAATCCAACGGCAAATGCCAAGGCGTTTCGCAATGGCTGGTTCCGCACCGGCGATATTGGCCATATGGATGCGCAAGGCTATGTGTTTTTGACCGGCCGCGCCTCGGACATGTACATCTCTGGCGGCTCGAATATTTACCCGCGCGAGATCGAAGAAAAAATCCTCATGCACGATGACATCACCGAAGTCGCCGTGCTGGGCATTGCCGATGCGCAGTGGGGCGAGGTCGGTGTGGCCGTCTGCGTGCTCAAACCGGGCGCGCACATGGAAGCCGCAGCGCTGCAAGATTGGCTCAGCAGCAAAGTGCCGCGCTACAAAATGCCCAAGCACATTTTCTTCTGGGACGAGCTGCCCAAGTCGGGTTACGGCAAAGTGCCCAAACGCATGGTCAAGGACGAACTGGCCAAGCGCGGCGTGGCTGTTACCCTGGCTGAGCAGCAGGCCGCAACGGCGTGAGGAGAAGCGCGATGCGCAGCATTCACCACTACGGCACGCCAGAGCTGCGGCGCCACAACGTCGTTCCTTGCCAGTTGCACTACCACGCTGACGCACTGCCCACCGGCCTGAGCCTGCGCGAAGCCTTTGCTGCAGTTTGCGCACAGCGCGGTGCGACCAGCGCCGTCGCCCGTCTGGAGGGCGGCAGCTTTGGGCCTTTGGCGTATGTCATGCCTGCGCTGTCGACCAAGCCCGAGTTCGCTGTGTATTACAGCGACCGCTACGAAGCGCAGGTGCCCGCGCAGATTGAGTCGGCCACAGTCACAATTGGCTTGCGTGATGGCCAGCCCTGGTTGCATTGCCATGCCGTCTGGGTTGACGCGCAAGGCTTGCGCCAGGCCGGGCATATCTTGCCTGATGAAGCCTGGTTCACCGAGACACCGCAGATGCATATCTGGTACTTGCAAGGCGCAAACTTTGATGTACTGCCCTGCACCGAAAGCCGTTTTAGCCTGTTCACGCCGGTGCCCGATGTGGCTGTTGCAGAGCCCGCACCTGCGGCAGCAAGACCTGCTGCCACGGCGGTTTCCACTAGCAGCGGCTTGGCGGTGACGATTCGGCCCAATGAAGATGTCTGCGAAGCGATTGCGACGATCTGCCGCGAACACGGCATTCGCCGCGCAGTCGTGCGTGGCGGTGTCGGCAGCTTGGTGGGCGTGAGCTTTGCCGATGGACGGGAAGTCGAGGCTTTCGTCACCGAGGTTTTGATTGAGCAAGGTACGGTGGATACCAGCCTCCCCGGCGGCACGGGTGTGCAGCTGGATGTGGCGCTGGTCGACTACTTGCACGGCATTCACAGCGGCCGTTTAAAGCCCGGAGCGAACCCCGTGTTGGTGACTTTTGAAATGGTGATTGAGCGCGTTGATGCTCAAACCTGACACAACAACTGGAGTGCAGCGCTTGCTGCTGCCCCCCTGAAAGACAAACGCAATGCAAACAAACACAACAAACCCTGTAACTGGCTTGACCATCGTGACCGGCGGCGCATCGGGCATTGGCCTAGCCGTGGTGCAACTGCTGGCGCAATTGGGTCGCCGCGTATTGGTGCTCGACCATTCGGCGGACAACATCGCTGCCACGCAAAAAGCCTTGACCGCTTATTCCGATCTGATTGCTTATGAGCAACTGGACATTACGCAAGAAGCCCTGATCGAGCCCTTGCTGGCGCGCTACCACACAGCCGCCGAGCCGATTGTGGGCCTGGTTAATTCGGCCGGTTTTGGCCGCGATATCGCGTTTTTGGATACAGATTCTGCGATTGTGCGCGCCATTTTTGAAGTCAATGTGCTGGGCGCATTCAACCTCAGTCGCGAAGTGGCGCGCCGTATGAAGGACAGCGGCGGCGGCTCCATCGTGCATGTGGCTTCGGTCTCTGGCCTGATTGGCAACAAAGGCCGCAGTGCCTATGGCCCGTCCAAAGCGGCTTTGGTGAACCTGACGCAAATCATGTCCAATGAATTGGCCGAGTTTGGCATTCGCGTCAACTGCATTTGCCCCGGCCCGATTGAGACGCCGCTGGCGATGAGCGTGCATTCCGAAGCCGTGCAAAACATCTGGAAAAACGCCGTGCCACAGCGCCGCTATGGCAAGCCCGAAGAAGTGGCGCAGGCTATTGAGTTCTTCCTGAACCCGCACACCGCGTCCTATATTACCGGCCAGATTTTGAGTGTTGATGGTGGCTTTATCAGCGCAGGCCTGGAATCGGCCCGCTCGGTTGCGTAAAGCAGCCGCTCACTGAAAGGTCTTGCAATGCCTGTTTGGAAACTCAATGGCGCAACGCCTGTGTGCGCTGCCGATGTGTTCGTTGCACCCGGCGCGCAGGTGGTGGGAAAGGTGACGCTGGGGCAGGGTGTGAGCGTGTGGTTCAACGCTGTGGTGCGGGCAGACAATGAGCCTATGCATATTGGCGCCAACACCAATATTCAAGATGCTGCTGTGCTGCATTCAGATCCAGGCTACCCACTTACTATCGGCCAGAATGTCACCGTTGGGCATCAGGCGACCTTGCATGGTTGTTCGGTTGGTGATGGCGCTTTGATTGGGATTGGTGCTGTGGTCTTGAATGGGGCTGAGATCGGGAGGAACTGTTTGGTTGCTGCAGGCGCCGTGGTCACGGAGGGGAAAGTCTTCCCAGACAACAGTTTGATTGTGGGCGCTCCTGCACAACTCAAGCGTGTCCTCACTGAAGAGGCCATCCATGGCTTGCATGCGAATGCTGCGCACTATGTGCGCAATGCTGTGCGCTATGCAGACCATCTGGAGGCAGCAGACGGTGGTCAAACAGCTGAGTAAGCAACGCCCTGAATACCAAAGCCATGGCCTTCATCGCTTGCGCAGTAAGTAAATGTCCATGATCCAGCCATGCTGCGTACGCGCTTGTTGGCGTGTTCGCACGATGGTGTCTTTGACTTCTTGCAAGGGGCCGTGCAGCAAGATTTGCTGGGGAAGGCCCAAATAGGCGCCCCAGTAAATCTCAATGCCTTCAGCGTCGATTTGGTTGAAACTGCATTGGCCATCGAGCATGACCACGATGGTATCAATACCATGGGGCCAACCGTTTTCTAATAGTTTGCGGCCGGTGGTCACCGTGAACGGTTCGCCAATGTTGTTCAAGGCAATGCGGTGTTCACTGCAGAGCACTTGTAGCGAACTGATGCCGGGCACTACGCGAATCTGTTCGGGGTGAAGTTGTAGGCGCGCTGCAATGCGCAAACTGCTGTCGTACAAGGCAGGGTCACCCCATACCAACAGGGCTACCTGGAGTGGCGTGTTGGCTGGCTTTGCACCGCTTTGCACTTGCAAGTGTGCGGCAATGGTGGCTTGCCAGCGCTGGGCAATGGCCGCGTGCCATTCATCGACCTGTTGCAGGTAGTCGTTGTCTTGTGCACGGCGCAGTGGAATGGCAAAGTGCGCCATGCGCGCAGCATCAATATCCAGATGCTGCAGCAATTGCAAGCGCACCTGTGCCAGCTCTTCTTTGCCTTCACCTTTATGCGGCAACAAAATCAAATCGGCTTGGCGCAATGTTCGCTCAGCTTCACGTGTGAGATGCTCAGGATGGCCTGTGCCAATGCCGATAAGGGCCAGCTCCAGTGGGGTGGACATGTTGCGTTGCTTCACACGCCAGTTCCCTCTGGCGGTGCTACAGGCGTATCTTCCTGTCCGAAAGGAAAACGTGGCGCTGACCCGCGTGGGCGGTAACGGCGATCGTAATCGTCTGCATACAAACGGCTATGGCCAAAGTCTTCTTGGCCCAAGGTGCGGCCTACCAAGATGAGCGCACTGCGCTGCAGCGGGCCTTGTGCTGCAGTTTGGGCCAGTTCACCAACGGTGGTGCGCACCAAGTGCTCATCAGGCCAACTGGCGCGCCACACGATGGCGGCAGGGCAATCTGCGCCGTAGTGGGGCAGTAGCGTTGCTTGAACCTGAGGAGCCACATGAACCGAGAGGTGAATGGCTAGTACGGCCCCCGTTGCGGCAAATGCAGCCAAGTCTTCACCTGCTGGCATTGACGTGGCACGGCCACTGGTGCGGGTGAGAACAACGGACTGGCATAAACCAGGCAGCGTCAACTCGGCCTCTAATGCGGCTGCTGTAGCACTGAACGCGGGAACACCAGGGGTGACTGTGTACGGAATGCTCAATGATTTCAGGGCGCGAAGCTGCTCACCCATCGCAGACCAAATGCTCAGGTCACCAGAATGCAGGCGCGCCACGTCCTTGCCCTCTGCATGAGCGCGCACCATGGTCGCGATGATTTCTTCCAGCGATAGCGGTGCAGTGTCAATGCGTTCAGCGCCAGCGGGGCAGTGGGCCAGTAATTCTGTAGGGACAAGAGAGCCCGCGTACAAACACACGGGGCTTTTGGCGAGCAGATCGCGTCCACGCACAGTGATCAGGTCGGCGGCGCCAGGGCCAGCGCCAATGAAGTGGATACTCACGATGAAATCCTTAAATCGGGTGATTGCACCATGGCCAGTGTGGCCAGGCGGTTGCTGGATATTTGGCGCAAAAGTAGCCATTGTCCACGGGGTGGAATACCCTGCAGGGAAGAAATTGCAGCCCAGGCCAAGGCTTCGCACACACTGCCACAGCCAAAACGTTGCAGGCTAGTCGCTGATTGTGTGGGGGTGAGGATGCCCTGCAATGTGGCATCGCTGATGGCCATGCACCTGGCAAATGGCAGGTGCTCGCGCAGGAACGTGAGCAGTGCTGGATGTTCGCGCTTGCGCTCAAGCACCGCAATCAACAGTGGGGTACGGGGCGTATTTCGGCACCATAAGGGTTGTGCTTGTTGCCACAATGCCGCCAAATCTGCTGTGCAGGCGCCTTCGCGCAACCCAAGGCCAATGGCAATGGTGCCGTGGTGCTGCGTTGTGGAAATGTTTGTATCAATACCTGTAGTCATGATGATTGCCACTGCCATTGCACGACAGGGCGCGACGGTTGCCAACTGCGCATGCTGCCCAATGCTTGTGCTTGCGCCACATGCAGTTGCATCAATTCGCCACCGTGTGCTTGGTGTAGCGCTATCAACAAGGCTTGGGTCTCCAGTGTGACGGCATTGACCACCAGACGCCATCGGTTGCACAGCGCAGGGTGTTGGCGCAAGGCATCAAATACCTGCGCATTGAAGCCGCCCCCAACAAACACGGCTTGTGCAGGCGGGAGGTTGTGTAATGCCTCGGGCGCCAGCCCGTGCTGCACATCCACCGCGACGGCGTAGCGTTGTGCGTTGCTGCGAATGTTCTCCACACGACTGGCGTGCTGCTCAATCGCGGTGGCACTGCCGTTGCAGGCCAGGCACCATTCGACGGAGATGGCGCCTGAACCGGCACCGATATCCCATAAGTGCTCTCCTGGCCGTGGAGCAAGGGCTGCCAACGTCATGGCGCGTACGGGACTTTTGCTGATTTGCCCATCGTGTGCAAAAGCCGTTTCAGGGCGGCCAGGTGTTTGACTCAAGCCTTGGTGGTGCGCTGCTCCTTGGGTAATGAATGCCGCGACAACCGGCGCTTGCACGGCGTGCCCGTGCAAAGTGTTTGCCATTGCCTTGGCGCTGCCATGCCATGTGTAGGCGTTTGGGCTGTGGGCTTGGCTGATGATCCACAAAGGGCTATCGCCCCAGCCTTGCTGGCCCAACCATAAGGCCAACGCACCAGCAGCAGCGCCATCACGCAACAGACAAATAAAGCGTTGACCATGGTGCAGGCTAGGGGTGAGTGTTTCAAATGGCCTTGCATGCAGGCCCATGCAATGGGTGTGCTCTAGCCGCCATCCCAATTGCGCCGCAACCAGTGAAAATGTGCTGGGGGCCGCGTAGTTTTTCCATTCACCGGGCTGCAGCTGTGCAGCCAAGCTGGCGCCAGCGCCAAACCAGAACGGATCTCCAGAAACGAGAACGGCAACGCTGGGGGCTCCAGTGTTGACGCATACTTGCCCGCGCAAAGCCATAACAGACACTGTGCTGAAAGGAACAGGCCAAGGCTGCCTACGGGGTGGCTCAATGCCCGCAAGCGCCAGATGGCGGGGAGCGCCAAATACCACCTGGGCGGCGTTGAGTGCCGCGCGTGCAGCAGGTGATAATCCTGCCAAGCCGTCTTCCTGAATGCCGATGATGCTGAGCCAAGCACGCGCCATGAACTGTTCTTTCTGATGATACGAATTCTGTTGTTAGGTGGCACTTCTGGTGCCAATCAGCTTGCTGTGCTGTTGCATGCAGCCCAGTGGGATGCTGTCTACTCTTATGCGGGCGTGACCCGGTCGCCCAGACTACAACCATTGCCCACGCGGGTGGGCGGCTTTGGTGGTGTAGAAGGGCTGGCGCAGTATATCCGCGACCAAGGCATTGGCTGCGTGCTGGATGCTACGCACCCCTTCGCCGAACGGATGAGCCGTCACGCAATTGCCGCCTGTGCGCAGACAGGGACACCGCTTGTTGCTTTGCAGCGAGCTGCATGGCAAGCGCAAGCAGGAGATCGCTGGCACAGCGTGCCAGATATGGCTGCAGCTGTGGCAGCCTTGCCCGCCGAGCCTCAGCGGATTTTTCTTGGAATTGGGCGCAAAGCCTTGGCCGAGTTTTCAGCCGCACCGCAACACCACTATGTGTTGCGAGTGATCGATTCGCCCGACGCTGCTTGGCCATTGCCTGACACCACCTGTGTGGTAGCGCGTGGCCCTTTTAGTCTGCAGGCTGAACGCAGTTTCTTGCAAGCGCATGGCATTACATGGGTGGTAAGCAAGAACGCAGGGGCAGAGGCGAGCTACGCCAAGCTTGAAGCTGCACGCGCATTGGGCTTGCCTGTGGTGATGGTGCAGCGCCCTCCATTGCCTGCTCGCCAAGAGTATGCCAGCGTAGAAGAGGTGATGGCGTGGCTTGCAACACATGCTGTTTGATGCACACTGAATGTATTCATCATGTCGCTTTAGGCATCCGCTATAGCAGCTGTGACTATTGCGCTGTGGCAGTTTAGTGGTTACTGCGGCAAACGTTCTACTTTGACTCCTATGTCAGCAGGTGGTGCGTAATGCAGACTACTGGTCACCAATGCATCAACGCCACTGGTTGCATACGCCTTGGCGTTTTCAAGGCGAATTCCGCCAGCGGCTAACAAGTGAATGTGCGGCGCTTGGGATTTGAGTTGAGGGCACCAAGCTTGCAGTTGTGTTGGGGTGACCTTGTCAAACTGCACCACATGTGCGCCTGTGGCAATAGCTGCTTGGGCTTGTTCGAGCGTTTCTGCTTCTATGACGATTTTTTTTTCTGTCAAGGCATGGCCAATGGCTTGCAGGCGTTCGTGCACTGCATTCCAGTCCCCTAGCAATGCACGGTGTTGGTTGAAGATGAGGATGGTTTCGCCTACACCAAGGCGATGTGGGAAAGCACCTCCTGAAAGGGTGGACTTAAGCGCAATAGCCTTCACACCCGGCGGATGTTTGCGAGTGGTGAGAACAGCCACTTTGGATGCAACGGAGTGAACCGCGTGAACCAGTGTTTGTGTGGCTGTTGCGATACCACACGCGTGTTCCAGCAGGTTTTGCGCGACTTTCCAGGCGCGCAGCAGTGATTCTGTTGGGCCGTTTACGCATAGGATGGCCGTGTTGGCATGCACTTGTTGGCCTGATGGAATGATCGAGAGTACCTGTGCGCCACAACGAGTGGCAATGCGCGCGGCTTCTTCGCTGCATGCGACAGTTGCTGCATGCCGAATTACCCATTGCATCTGCGCGGGCTGGTTGCCAATGGCCAGAATATGGGTGGTGAGATCGAGCAGCGGTGCATCTTCGGCAATCCAGCGGTCAATCGTTGCGTCATCAAAAAAAACAGAATTCATTTTTTTTCAATTTGTCTGAGCAAAATAAAGGCCAAACCTGCTAATGCTGCAAGCAGCAGGGACATGGCGTTGGCACAGGCCGTTTCTGAGCCAAGAACATGGTTGTATACAGCCAGCGATAAAGTCTCGGTGCGACCGCTGATGTTGCCTCCCAGCATCAATGAAATACCGACTTCGCCCATTGCGCGACCTGTAGAGAGAATGAGGCCTGCAGCGATACCAAGGCGTGCTTGGGGTAAATCTACAAGGGCGATGATTTGCCATGGGCGAGCCCCCAAGGTCATGGCCGCTTCACGTTGCGCTGCATCAATGCTTGCGAACGCCGCTTGTGCCGGTTTGACCATCAAGGGCAGTCCTGCAACTACAGCGGCAATGACCAGCCCCGTTTCGCTGAACACCAAATGGGGGCGCCACGACAGTGGAAGCCAACCGAATGCCCATCCTTCGCGACCCAAAAGCAACAACAAGGCATAACCGATCACGATGGGTGGAAAGACCAAAGGCAATGTGACCAAGGCATCTAAGACGGCTTTGCCTGCAAAGTTTTTTCGAGCCATTAGCCATGCCAGAGATAGTCCCAAGCTGAGTTGCGCCAGAGCACTCAACCCCATGACCCGCAGGGTGAGAGGAAACGACGACCAAGCACAGGTTTCAGCAAGCAAGGCGAGCCTTTAGAGGGGTCAGTGTGTATGTTGCCAGCAAGGTCTGCTTACAAACCGTTGGCATCGAGAATGCGGCGCGCAGTATCGCTTTGCAGAAAACCTTGAAATTGTGAGGCGGTAGTGTTGAGGGAGCGGTTTTTGACGGTGCCCAAAGAAATTTCAATGGGGCTGTAGCAAGAAGTTGGTACTTCAATTACTGATCCAGTCCGATCGGCAATGGCAATGGCTTCTGTTTTGTTGATGAACCCAGCATCGACTTCCCCGGTTACCAGGTAGCTTCCTACTTGGGGGACGCCTTCGACTTCCACGAGCTTGGGCTCCAGTGTGGTCGTCAGCCCAAGGGCTTTTAGGCATGCGCTGGCAGCGCGTCCAAACACGGTGCGGGTGCTGTGGGGAATGGCAATCCGGTTAAAAGTCGGCGTGCTCAGATCTTCTACTTGACTCAAGGCTTTGCCTTTGCTGGTCACCAAGGTGAGGCGACCTGTACCAAGTGGATAGAAGTGAGCGATCAATTGCGTAGGCTCCAGTAAGCTTTTGTCGCCAATCACAAAAGTCACGTCAGGGTTTTGCGCTGCTTGGGTTTCAATCTGTTTGATATGCCCAAAAGCAGCATCGACTGAAAGTCCTGTGTCTTTTTTGAAGGCGTCTACCAGTTCAAGAACAGGCTTGCGATAGCCCCCCATAGACACAATCGTCAGGCTGTCAGATGCCTGGGCTGGCGATATAAGCAAGATGCTGCAAAGGCCATGCAAAGTCAGTGCAGCGGTGCTGAGTAAACGAGGTATGTTGCCGAAGCTATGGCTATTTTTTACAGGTATTTGTGTTTGTTTCTTGGTAGAGAATTTGTACATGTGGGCGTTTTCCTGAAGGAATGGGTGACTTGCCGGGGCATCAGATGTGGATTGATGCGAGGTGTTGGCGTTGAGCTACGAAGGTATTCATTATATTTGTTTGGATATAGCGAATGCCGTGAAGAAGCAGGGCGGTCACTGCTTTGCAGAAGCAACAGGTGGCAGTGTTATGGTGTTGAGTGTGGCAGCTCAGGATAGCTGCGTGGGGTGTAGATGTGTGGGCCAATGCGCCGGGTCTGGCTGCTGCCGACAATGACAAGCGTGCGCATATCGGCCATCTCTGGCGTAGCTTCAGCCAGCGTGCAAACGACTAAGCGCTCATCAATGCGGCTGGTGTTGCGTGCAAATGCGATCAAGCGTTGTGGTTCGCAGCATTCACGTAGAACGTCCAGTGTGCGCATAAAACCTGTCGGACGCGACTGCGAGCGCGGGTTGTAAAACGCCATCGCGAAATCGGCCTGCGCGGCCAAGCGCAGCCGTTGCTCAATGATGGGCCAGGGCTTAAGGTTATCGGACAGATTGATAGCGCAAAAGTCATGGCCTAATGGCGCGCCAAGGCGCGCAGCCGCAGCAAGCATGGCGGTAATGCCAGGTTGGACTTCAATGGATACTTGCAGCCAAGTGTTTTTGTCTGCCTCTGCCGCAGTATCCAGTGCTTCAAACACAGCGGCAGCCATGGCAAAAACGCCGGGATCACCCGAGGACAGCATTAATACACGGGCACCGCTAGCGGCGAGCTGTAAGGCGTGGCGTGCGCGGGCTATTTCCTCTCGGTTGTCGCTGGCATGCAGGCGAATGTGGGTGCTAAGGTGCCCTTCTGCTTGCAGGCGTTCAACGTAGGGGAAATAGCCCAAGGCGTCGGTGGCATCTGCAATAGAGGCATGCACCTGAGGTGTGATGAGAGTCCCGTCACCAGGGCCGAGCCCAACGATGCGGAGCCAGCCGGCGTGGGATGAAGGCGTGCTGCTCATAGGAACGCGTTCAATCCAAAGAACCGGGACGGCGACCATGGCCGTGTACCAGGATGATGGAAAAGTAAGGGCAGTGTGCGGGGGCCTCGGTCAGTGGCATGACTTGCTCACCGGCCATGGTGCCATTGATCACCAACCACGCCTGCTCTAATTTACCTGCTGCTTGCAATGCAGCTTTGACGTGTGGCAGGCGTCTGCCAACTTTCATGATGACCAGTGCATCTGCTTGCTGTACGTGATGCTGCAAGGCTTGTGCTGGCAATGTGGCTGGGATGACGCTGAGGATGTCATCGCCCCATGTCATGGGTTGGCCCGTCGCATGCCAACAGCCCACCATGCCAGGAATGCCCGGCAGCACTTCAACGGTCACCAGGGCTGCTTCGCGCAGGCGAATATACAGGTGCATGAAAGACCCGTATAGAAACGGATCGCCTTCACACAGCACAATAACGTCACCCTGTTGGGCGAGTGCAGACAAGCGTTGCTGCCATTCTTCGTAGAAGTTGTGCAGCATCACGCCATAGTCGGGGTGGGTGTGTGGAATCTCGGTGGTGACCGGGTATTCCATCGGGTATTCCGTTGCGTTGGTGTTGAGAATGCCTTCCACCAACTCGCGCGCTTTGCCTTTGTGCCCCCGTTTGCGAAAATAGGCCACTTGCAGCGCAGAGCGCAAGAGCCGATCGGCCTTGACGCTGATGAGTTCTGGGTCGCCAGGCCCAAGGCCTACGCAAATGATGCTACCTGTCATGTTGGCTTTCTGTAGTCGCAGTCTCTTTGTGTTGTTATTCGATATCGCAGGCCAAGGCATTGATGGCTGCCACGGTCATGGCTGAGCCACCTAAACGTCCTTCTACAACCATGCAAGGTACGGGAGCAGTCTCCCAAAGGGCTTGCTTGGACTCGGCAGCGCCAACAAAACCGACCGGGCAACCAATGATGGCCGCAGGTCGGGGAAAGCTGGGGTCTTGCAGCAAATTGAGCAAGTGAAACAAAGCCGTGGGGGCATTGCCAATGGCCACAATGGCCCCAGGCAGATGTTCTTCCCACAGCGCAATCGCTGCTGCGCTGCGGGTGTTGTGTATTTGCGCGGCCAATGCCGGTACGCGCTCGTCTTGCAGGGTGCAAATGATGGCGTTGTTGGCGGGCAGGCGTTTGCGGGTAATGCCTTCACTGACCATGCGGACGTCGCACAAGATAGGCGCTCCTGCGTGCAAAGCGGCCCGCGCAGTGGTTGCAAAATCGGGTGAGAAATGCACCGAATCTGCCAGCGGAACAAAACCGGCAGCATGGATCATGCGGCACACCACACGCTCTTCGATGGGATTGAAGCGCGAGAGGTTTGCTTCGCTTCGGATGGTGGCAAAAGACTGGCGGTAAATGGCTGCACCGTCGGTTTCGTAAAGATGGCTCATGGCGGAGAGTCAAACAATAAATCAGGCTGCTCGCAAAGGGCTTGTGCATGCACAGTGGGCCAATGAATGGGAGCGGTGGCAGGTCTTTGGATGGAGAACCACGCGGATGCTTGGGCGTTACTTTCAGTTGATGGCGGAGTAACGGCCGTCAATGTGAGGGTACGCTGCGCGTTGGTTGGCTGTGCACAGGCTTTAGCGCAGCCGCTGACATGCAGCTGCCAACCGGGCGGCACATTATCTGCGAGTTTCAGTGCCAGTGGCTGGGTAGGGGCCAGGGCTTGGGGGCAGTGAGGCTGGCCAGAGCATGCGAACACACGCAGGCGGGGGTCTTGTGCTTGGGTGATCCAATCATCGGATTGATGCAGCCCACTGCAGCGCCACTGTGCCAAATGAAAGGGCTGCAGTGAGGTAATGAGCAACATGCGCCAGGGTGTTGTGTGCAGCATGGTGTCTGGACGGTGTTGCTGCAGCCACTGTGCTAACTGTGCCAAAGCTCGCGCGCTGACCCTGCCTAGTGGGGCTGCAACCAATTGGCCCCAATTGGCAATGAAGCCGGGGCGCGCACGCATTTCTTGTTCGGTGGTGTGGGGCGGCATTGCTGTGCCCGCAAAACAAGGGCTTTGCCATTGCCCTTGCCAAAGAGGGGCGTGCAATAGCTGCGTGGCGGCATGGCGCATGCGGCGTGCACGCTGAATGCTTGTTTGGGGCGTGTGTGTAGCCGCGTGCGATGGGGTGATGTTGATAAACCACGCGGCCAATGCCAAAGCCTGCTGCACGATGGTGTCTGGCGATGTGGCGGTTAAGCATGCGGGGGCCGTGCCTAGGCGTAATCCATCAGGGTGGAGCCAATAGCGCTGGCCGTCATGCCATAGGCGAATGTCGGCAGGGGTATAGTGCAAGCTGCACTCGGGATCGTCGACAGCAAAGCCGAATTTAGAAGGCAGCGCACCCAATGTCGGGGTGGTCGCAATGGCAGCTTCTAACCGTTGTGCCAGTTGGTGGGTTACATCATTTTGTTTGTACCACGGTGTGCAAAGCACGGCAGGTAGTGCATCTGTTTGTGCATTTGCACTGGCCAGATTGGCCTTAACCAGCGTGTGCAACAGCGCAGGAAGATGTTTTTCTTGCACTCCACGCAGTTGCCAGTTGCCCCGTCGGGACAGTTCTAGCATGGGATCACCGAATGCCAATGCGCATTGGGCAAGTTGTTGGGCCTGCACCAGAGTAAGCCGAGCCATAGGCGGACGAACACGCACGATCCAACCGTCGGCAGCATGCATGGGCTGCCAACTGCTGGGGCACCAGCCTTGGATGGAGGGGAGGGAGGTCATGGCATTCATCATGGCACAAGCACAAGGTAGAAGACCAATAACGCAGTGCTGGTAGTCAGCCTAGGGGGATGGACAGCTTGAATGGGAGGGCTCAGGCTGTTCAGTGCAGACCCAGTGGGCACATGGGCCTGCAGTGCATGTGCTTAGTTTGCAAGCGTAACGCGGGCGAACTTGCGTTTGCCAACCTGAACGACGTAGGTACCTGACTCCAGTTTGAGTCCTCGGTCGCTGATGGCTGCGCCATCCACGCGGACACCTCCGCCATCAATGAGCCGATTGCCTTCACCAGTGGATGCTGTCAAACCGGCAGACTTGAGCAGTTGGCCAATGCCCAAAGGCGCGCCGCTGAGCGTGACTTCAGGAATGTCATCAGGGATGCCCCCTTTGCTGCGGTTAATGAAGTCTTGCTCAGCAGCTTCGGCTGCGGCTGCGGAGTGAAAGCGCGTAGTGATTTCTTTGGCCAGCAAGACTTTGGCATCCTTCGGATTGCGGCCTTGCTGCACTTGTGCTTTGAGCTCTGCAATCTCATCCAGTGAGCGAAACGACAGCAAGGTGTACCAATCCCACATCAAGTCATCAGAGATTGACAGCGTTTTCGCAAACATGGCATTGGCCTCTTCGGTGATTCCAATGTAGTTGTTCTTGGATTTGGACATTTTGTCCACGCCGTCAAGCCCAACCAGTAGCGGCATGGTCAAAACGCATTGCGGTTCTTGGCCGTATTCTTGCTGGAGATGGCGTCCCATCAACAAATTGAATTTCTGGTCGGTGCCGCCGAGTTCGAGGTCAGACTTCAGAGCGACTGAGTCGTAGCCCTGCATCAATGGATAAAGGAATTCGTGAATGCTGATGGACTGTCCACTGTGAAACCGTTTGTGAAAGTCGTCACGTTCCATCATGCGGGCAACCGTGTATTTGGCCGCCAGTTGAATCATGCCGGTAGAGCCGAGCCCATTGCACCATTCGCTGTTGTAGCGAATTTCGGTTTTTTCGGGGTCCAGAACCAAACTGGCTTGCTGGTAATAGGTTTGGGCGTTGTGTTTGATTTGCTCTTCTGTCAGCGGCGGACGTGTGGAATTACGGCCAGAGGGATCACCAATCAAACTGGTGAAGTCACCAATCAGGAAAATCACCTGATGCCCCAGGTTTTGCAACTGGCGCATTTTATTGAGCACGACAGTGTGGCCCAAATGGATATCGGGGGCCGTGGGGTCCAGCCCCAGCTTGATCCGCAGGGGAATGCCTGTCGATTGCGCGCGCTGCAGTTTTTTGAGCCAGTCTTCGCGGGGCAACAGCTCGTCCACACCGCGCAGGCTGATGGCCATGGCCTCTTCAAGTGCTGGGTTGATGGTGGAGGCTTGATTTTGAGTTTCTGGCATAAAGTATTCCAAAATGCTGAAGTATTTGGCGAACAGCCAAATATGACTATACTGCCAATGTTTTAGCGGGCTTATTGTATGGAAGCTAAGGCTTCTGATGAGCTTTGCTCTCGTTTTTTTTGAATTCTTTCCAGCCTGTCATGGCGGGGATGTTGGTTTTGCGGTAGTGCCCAAGCCAGCTCTTCGCCTAATGCCAATGGAGCTGCAGTACCGTTAGTTCGAGCAGGTCATGCACTTTGTGGGAGGTGTATTGACCGCCGATAGTCCGGGTCCGGTGGCTGCTTGACGTTGTCTTGCTCTGAGGTGTGTTTGACAGGATCTTTGTGTCAGGAACTATCCCTTGAATTCCGAACAGTCTCAAGCCCAAAGCCGTGCTGATTTGATCGCTTCCATCCAAGCGGAGCAGGTTGCGCGACCTGCGATTTTTTCCACTACACAAAAATTGATGGCTGCATTATGTGGCCTCTTTTTGTTGGGTGGCGGTGGCGCTTTTGCGGTGGCAAACTTACAGGCTGATGAAGGCGAAGTGGTCTACCAGCGCTTGGTGAGCAACGATGTGCCATCTTTGATGGCTGGCAAGAATCTTTCCTCGTTGGTTGGTCAGCACGATTTTTTGCTTTATCGCAGTGACCGCCTAAGATCAAATGACACCGCAGAGAGCTTGCTCGAGCGCTTAGGTGTGAACGATCCTGCTGCCGCTGCATTCTTGCGTCGCAATAATTTGGTACACCAAAACGTGTGGGGACGGCACGGTCGTTTCGTGACTGCGGAGGTGAATAACAATTTTGAGTTGCAACGTTTGACCGTGCGGTGGGTGACGGATGACAGTGGCAACTTTCAGCGCTTGACGATTCAGCAAAGCGATAAGATTGATGGGTTTGAGGCCCAATTGGATCAAGGTGAATTGACCAAAACGTCACGTTTGGCCAGTGGAGTGATTCAAAGCTCTTTGTTCGCTGCTGCAGATGCTGCGAACTTGCCTGATCCGGTTGCCATTCAGTTAGCCGAGATGTTCTCCACCAACGTGAACTTCCATAAAGATTTACGTAAAGGTGATACCTTCACTGTGGTGTATGAAGCGCTTGAGGCCGATGGAGAGCCATTGCGCAGCGGTCGAGTGCTCAGTGCTGAGGTGGTGAACAAGGGTAAGGCATACCAAGCACTGTGGTTCCAGGAAAGCGATAACGCCAAAGGTGCTTACTACGCGCTTGATGGCTCTAACTTGCGGCGGGCGTTTTTGGCTTCTCCGTTGGAGTTCTCTCGTGTATCCAGCACGTTTGGCAGCCGTTTCCACCCCATTAAGAAAACATGGCGCAATCACAATGGGATTGACTACGCCGCCACCACGGGGACGCCGATTCGCTCCATTGGTGATGGGGTTGTCCAGCAATCAGGGTGGAGCAATAGTTACGGCAATGTTGTTTACGTCGACCACGGGCAAGGGCGAGTGACCGTGTATGCCCATATGAGCCGCCGTGATGTCGCTACGGGTGAAAAAATCTCTCAAGGTCAACTCATTGGTGCGGTGGGCTCTACAGGGATGTCTACGGGCCCTCACTTGCATTTCGAGTTCCGCGTGAACGGCGAATTTAAGGATCCGCAAATCATTGCGCGTGAAAGTGCGGCAGCTGCTCCAATTGCTAAAGAGATCAAACAACGATTTGACGCTTTGGCTGAAGCGACGCGTTTGAAGTTTGAAGTGGCCCCATTGATGATGCAAGCCAGCGCGGAGTAAGCGCGCCAATGTGACATTGGCATTTCAGCTGCTGCTTGTTAGTCTGCTTTAAAAACAAGAAAGCCCCTGTTGTTTGCACGCAGGGGCTTTTTGTTTGCCCATGTGATGGTGGCTTTTCGTAAAATGGCGGCTTTGGTAATCAACGGCCTTTGCACGCAAGTGCTGCTGGTGCTGAGATTGCGCGTGTTCCCCCACTTCTACTAGGCGAGTTTGTGTCTTTGTCCATCACCCAGCTTGAGGGCGGCAATGCCTTGAGTGCATTCCGTATCCAGAAACTCCTGCCTTTGTTGCAGGCCATTCACCCCAAGATTGAACAAGTTCAAGCACGGTATCTGCACTTTGTGGTTACCGATGGTGCTGCAGAGGCCGGCCTGTTGGCGCAAGCTGCACAGTTGCTTCAGTATGGGGAGCCGTTTGATCAAACTGCGCTGTTGCCAGAGCATGCGGCCGTGGTTTTGGTCACCCCTCGCGTGGGGACTGTGAGTCCTTGGGCGTCAAAAGCAACTGACATTGCCCACAATTGTGGCTTGGCTGTTAAGCGTATTGAACGTGCGGTTGAATACCGTATTGGGTTGAAAAAAAGCTTGCTCGGCAAGGTTGACGCCCTCAGCGAAGCCCAGTGGCAACAAGTGGCTGCACTGCTGCATGATCGCATGACCGAATCTGCCTTGCGTGATCGCCAGCAGGCCAATACTTTGTTCGATAACCTGCCTGCGGCAGCCTTGGAAACGGTGGATGTGCTCGGTGGCGGGCATGCAGCACTAGAAGCGGCTAACCGCAATTGGGGCTTGGCGTTGGCAGATGATGAAATTGACTACCTGCTGCAAGCTTTTACGCAGTTAGGGCGCAACCCCACCGATGTGGAGTTGATGATGTTTGCGCAGGCCAATAGCGAACACTGTCGCCATAAAATTTTCAATGCTGATTTCACGATTGATGGTCAGGCGCAAGACAAGAGCTTGTTTGCGATGATTCGCAATACGCACCAGTTACGGCCTGAGTTCACGGTGGTGGCCTATTCAGACAATGCTTCCATCATGGAAGGCAATGCCATTGAGCGTTTTGTCGCGCGTGCCGACAGTGGTGACAAACCGCGCCAGTACACACGTGATGAGGCGGTGCACCATATTCTGATGAAGGTGGAAACGCACAACCACCCCACCGCCATTTCTCCTTTTCCTGGCGCTTCTACCGGCGCGGGCGGTGAAATTCGGGATGAAGGGGCCACAGGGCGTGGCTCGAAACCCAAAGCCGGGATGACGGGGTTCACCGTGTCGAAGCTGTGGGATGGTCTGTCTGACCAGCCCGGGGGCAAGCCTGAGCACATTGCCAGCCCGTTGCAGATCATGATTGAAGGGCCATTGGGAGGTGCTGCATTTAATAATGAATTTGGCCGCCCCAACTTGACCGGATATTTCCGCGAGTACGAGCAAGAGGTGTGCGGCGTGCAGCGTGGTTTTCACAAACCCATCATGATCGCTGGTGGTTTGGGGCAGATTGATGCGACCCAGACCAAAAAAATCGAGTTTCCTGCCGGTACCTTGCTGGTGCAGTTGGGTGGGCCGGGGATGCGTATTGGCATGGGCGGTGGTGCTGCCTCGTCTTTGGCTACCGGCACGAATGCTGCTGATTTGGACTTCGACTCCGTGCAACGCGGCAATCCGGAGATTGAACGCCGTGCGCAAGAAGTGATTAACCAATGCTGGCAACTGGGCGCTGAGAACCCCATTTTGGCTATTCATGATGTGGGCGCAGGCGGCTTGTCTAACGCGTTTCCTGAATTGACCAACGATGCTGGTCGTGGTGCGCGTTTTGACTTGCGCAAAGTGCAGCTGGAAGAGTCTGGTTTGTCGCCCAAAGAAATCTGGAGCAATGAAAGTCAGGAGCGCTATGTGCTGGCCATTGATGCAGCAGCCATTGATCGTTTCGATGCTTTGTGCAAGCGCGAGCGTAGCCCCTATGCGGTGATCGGCGTGGCCACAGAGGTGCGGCAACTGGAATTGGTTGATGCTGAGCACCCAGAGGTGCCACAGCCCGTGGATATGCCTATGAACGTGTTGTTGGGCAAACCCCCAAAAATGCACCGTGATGTGCAAACCGTCAACAAAAAGGCTGAGCCGTTGAATGTCGATGGCGTGCAGTTGCAAGAGGCAGTGATTCAAATTCTGAGCCATCCGACTGTGGCCAGTAAACGTTTTTTGATCACCATTGGGGACCGTGCCGTGGGCGGTTTGACCCATCGCGACCAGATGGTGGGACCTTGGCAAGTGCCGGTGGCTGATGTGGCCGTGACGTTGGCTGATTTCAAGAGCTTGGCTGGTGAGGCCATGGCTATGGGCGAGCGCAGCCCGGTCGCGGCTATCAATGCGCCAGCATCTGGGCGTTTGGCGATTGCTGAAGCGATCACCAACTTGCTGGCAGCGCCCATTGAATTGGGGCGCGTGAAGTTGTCAGCTAACTGGATGGCCGCCTGTGGTGAGGCAGGCGAAGATGCCGATCTTTATGCAACCGTTAAAGCCGTAGGGATGGAGTTGTGTCCTGCATTAGGGGTGTCTATCCCAGTGGGGAAAGACAGCTTGTCGATGCGCACCGTCTGGCAGCACGAGGGTGAATCGAAAAAAGTGACTTCGCCAGTCACACTCATCGCCAGTGCGTTTTGCACCTTGCCTGATGTCTCTGGCACCTTGACACCACAACTCAATACCGAAGAGGCAGACACTACCTTGGTGCTGGTGGATTTGGGCATGGGCCGCAACCGCATGGGCGGCAGCATGCTGGCACAGGTGCTGGGGCAAAGTGGTGGCGAAACCCCGGATCTTGATGACCCGCAAGACCTCATTCGCTTGGTAGATGCTGTCAATGCCCTGCGCAAGCAAGGCCAGCTTTTGGCTTACCACGACCGCAGCGATGGTGGCTTGTTGGCTGCTGTGGCTGAAATGGCCTTTGCTGGCCATGTGGGTGTGGCGTTGAATGTGGACATGCTCATCACGGAAGGCGATGGCATTGCAGACAGCAAGGCCGAATACGGCGATGCCAAGAACTGGGCACAGCAAATCAGCGCGCGCCGTGAGGAGTTGACACTCAAGGCGCTGTTCAATGAAGAGTTGGGTGTGGTGTTGCAAGTGCGCACTGCTGATCGCAATGACGTGATGCAGACGCTGCGTGAGTTTGGTCTGTCTAAGCACAGCCATTTCATTGGAAAGACGCGCCCCATCCAAGCGCCGCTGGACGATGGTAAAGGTCAGTTGCAAATTTGGCGCGATACCAAAAATGTATTCTCAGCGGATTTGTATGACCTGTTCCAGGTTTGGGATAGCGTGAGCTGGAAAATTGCACGTGAGCGTGACAATGCCGATTGTGCAGACCAAGAGCACGCTGCAGCAGGCCAATTGAGTGATCCGGGGCTTTCTGTGCATCTGACATTCGATCCAGCGCAAGATATTGGGGCTCCTTATATTGGTAAAGCACAGCCCAAGGTTGCAATCCTGCGTGAGCAGGGCGTGAATTCGCATATTGAAATGGCCTATGCATTCAGCGAAGCGGGTTTTGATGCCGTTGATGTGCACATGACTGATTTGCAAAGTGGGCGCGAGCAGCTGGCTGGTTTCCAAGGCGTGGTGGCCTGTGGCGGCTTCAGCTATGGTGATACCTTAGGCGCTGGTGTCGGTTGGGCACGCTCCATCACGTTCAATCCACGTGTGGCAGAGCAGTTTGCCGCATTTTTTGCGCGCAACGATACCTTCGGTTTGGGCGTTTGCAATGGCTGCCAAATGTTTGCAGAGCTGGCCTCGATCATTCCGGGGGCGCAGGCATGGCCACGCTTTACGACCAATCGCAGTGAGCGGTTTGAGGCGCGTTTGTCGCAGGTTGAAATTCTTGAATCTCCAAGCCTGTTCTTGCAAGGCATGGCAGGTAGCCGTTTGCCTGTGGTGGTAGCGCATGGTGAGGGCTATGCCAACTTCAGCCGTCAAGGCAACCCGCAGGAGGTGATTGCTGCCATGCGCTATGTAGACCATGCCGGGCAAGCCACTGAACAGTATCCTTTCAATCCAAACGGCAGCCCTGGTGGCTTAACCAGTGTGACCACGGCTGATGGCCGCTTTACTGCAATGATGCCGCACCCTGAGCGGGTTTTCCGTAATGCGCAGATGAGCTGGACGGATTGGGCTGCTACAGGCGGCTTGGCAGTCAAGAGCCCTTGGATGCGTATTTGGCGCAATGCGCGCAAGTGGGTTGATTAAACGCTAGCCATCACACCATGTGTGGCGCCCAGCCACAGCCTATGGTTGCACCTTAGGCCGCGGTTAGGCGTTGCGCATGCTGTGTAGGTGAGCAGAGTTTCGTGGGCAGTTTGTCTGCCATGTAGGTAACGCAACAAAAGGATTTGCCATGAATACCGCCGAACCACGGATGAGCAATTTGTTCAAGCAATTGGGCCTGGATGACAGTGACCAAGCGATTGCGGACTTTATCGTTGGGCACCAATTGCCAACTGATGTCGTGATTTGCGACGCGCCTTTTTGGGACGCTTCGCAAAGGCAGTTCATTGTCGAGCAAATGAAGGCAGATGCACCATGGGCTTTAATCATTGATGCCCTCAACGAGTCATTGCATGAAGACGCCACCAAGGCGAAGTCGGGTCTGTGAGTCAATGACCCTGATGGGTACATGCGCACGGATGGCATTCATTTAAAAAGAGTAAGGCCCATCGGGCTGAATAGTCATCGAAGGGGCTTGGTTAAGTCATCAAAATGTCATAAAGTTGTCGTCAAATTCTGGTATCAGGGCTGCTACAGTCCCGCCCTCCCGTTATTGACAAAACTTTACCAATGTCCAGAAAACGTGCTACGGAAAAAGCCCCTGTGCCAAATGCTGTTTCGAGCAAAATGGCAAAGCCCAAAGCGGGCGTTGATGCAGCAGCAGGGGAGGTGGTTGCCAAGCGCAAAGTGCCGGCAGCCACTCGTTCAACATCAACGCGCGTGACGCGCAAAACAGCAGAAAAATCGTCCACAAAAGCGACACGCCAACAGCCAGGGCAGGCGGTTAGCAGCATCAGCAGCACGACGGCCATGGTTCCTGTGTCTTTGGCTAGTGCTGAGGTGGTTTTGAGTCGTGCGGATGCAGAAAGTATGACCAATGCGATGAAGACGGCCAAAGCCCTACAGGCCGCGACTGGATCAATGTGGGGGGTCAATCGAAAGCAGATTGAGGCTGAGGCGGAATTGATCATGCATCTGGCTCGGCCTGACGATATTGCCTGGTTAGACCGTGACCACAGCATTTTGGCTTTCAATGAGCGGGTGTTTGATTGGGCTTTGCGACCAGAGGTGCCGCTGCTTGAGCGTTTGCGATATCTATGCATCGTGTCTTCTAACCTCGATGAGTTTTTTGAGGTGCGCGTGGCAGACCATTTGGAGGCAGCGCGCGATGGGGTCGAGGACGATGAGTTCTCGGTGCAGAGTTTGCGCCGTCTGGCCGATAAGGCGCACAAATTGGTGCAGCGCCAATACGAGTTGTACAACAAGGGGTTGTTGCCTGCTTTGATTGAGCAGGGGATTCAGATCTTTTCGCATGGCAAGCGCAATGCAGGCCAGCGACGTTGGGTGAAAGAATACTTTGACCGCGAAGTGCGGCCCTTGTTGACGCCAGTTGCGTTAGATCCTGCGCATCCCTTCCCTCAAGTGGCCAACAAGTCATTGAACTTCATCGTGCGTTTGGAGGGTGAGGACGCTTTTGGCAACCGCAATGAAATTGCGATTGTGAAGGTGCCGCGCGTATTGCCGCGCTTTGTCCGCTTGCCGGATTCGTTGGCTGGAGGTAAGGGCAAGATTGGCGTAGTGAGTCTCTCCAGCATGATTCGTGCGCACTTGGCAGAAATGTTTGCCGGCCGTCAGGTGCTGGAATTTGCGCAGTTCAGGGTTACGCGTCACTCCGACTTGGCTGTGACTGAAGGGGAAATACAAAATCTGCGCACGGCCTTGCGCAAGGGGTTGCAACACCGACATTTCGGCAAGGCCACGCGCATCGAGGTTTCAAGCAGCTGTTCGGAGCCGATTGCCAATTTGCTGCTGGCCGAATTCAATTTGCCTCCTGAGGCTATGTACCGTGTTGAAGGGCCGGTGAATCTGGTGCGCTTGAACCAGGTGGTGGACTTGGTGGACGATGATCGCCCTCAGTTGTTGTTTCCACGATGGATTCCACAATGGCCACGTTCGTTGAAAAACAGTGACAACCTGTTTGCCCGTATTCGCCAGAAGGATGTGTTGATTCATCAGCCTTTTGAAAGTTTTGATGCGGTGGTTGAGTTCTTGCGTCAAGCGGTCAAAGACCCGGATGTGCTGGCTATTAAGCAAACGGTTTATCGCACGGGGCCTGACTCGGTGATGATGGAGTTGCTGCGAGAGGCGGTGCGCAAGGGCAAGGAAGTCACCGCTGTGGTTGAGCTCAAAGCCCGTTTTGATGAAGAAGCCAACATCAATTGGGCGGAGACGCTCGAGTCCATTGGGGTACAGGTGGTGTACGGGATTGTGGGCTTGAAAACACACGGCAAGATGCTGTTGGTCACCCGCCGTGAGGCACGCGGCCTCAAGCGCTATGGCCACCTGTCTACCGGGAATTACAACCCCAAGACCGCCAAGCTGTATACCGACTTGAGCTACCTGACCGCCAACGACGCATTGACTGCGGACATGGATGCCGTCTTCACGTTGCTGGCAAGCCAAGCGGCGTTGCCTAAATTGAACCGTTTATTGGTTGCACCATTTTCTTTGCATTCGACGTTGATGGGGCATATTGCCGCAGCCCAAAAGGCCGCGCAGGCCGGGCAAAGTGCGCGCGTGGTCGTCAAGATGAATGCCTTGACCGACTGGAAGTTGGCAGAGGCACTGCATCACGCGGCGCAGCAAGGTGTTCAAATTGATCTGATCGTGCGTGCAGCCTGTGTTTTACCAGCCTTGAATGCGACCGAAAAAGGAGGGGCCATTCGCATCCGCTCGATTGTGGGGCGCTTCTTGGAACACACCCGTGTTTTCTTTTTCCAGTACGGTGAGCAAGAGCATTTGTACCTCTCCAGTGCTGACTGGATGAACCGGAATATGGCCCGACGCGTAGAGCTGGGTTGGCCAGTCGTCGATCCTGCTTTGCGCCAGCGCATTCTTGATGAGTGCTTGGTTTCTTATCTGATGGACGACCAGGATGCGTGGGTTCTGCTCGAGAACGGTACTTACCGGCGTTTAGAGGGCGATACAGTGGGCGCCAGCGCGCAGCAGATGTTGGCGCATTATTTCTCGGCGCAACCGACTCCGCGTCAAGCCCCGCGTTCGAAAAATTCGGTCGCCAAAATCATTAAAAACACCAGCAAACGCAAGTAATCTCTGCCTTGATAAAAAAAGCCTCGCTATCGTCGCGAGGCTTTTTAATCAGCGACTGCAGGTGCTGAAGGTCGCGCGTTTGAATCCCTTTAACAGCGCAGAAATTCAGGCGCGCAGTGTGGCGCCGCCATCGACGTACAGATCGCTCATGGCAATATGGCCTGCTTGCTCTGAGAGCATGAATAGGACAGCATGGGCAATGTCTTCAGGTGTGGCCAGTTTGCGCAGCGGGATGCCTGCTTTGTACTGCTCTGGTAAACCTGCGATCACGCGTTCTGCGCCGCGATCATCAGCCCACATGCCTGTTTGCATGGGGGTCAGCGTAGAGCCGGGAGCAACAATATTGCAACGGATGCCATGAGGCGCCAGTTCAAGCCCTAAGCAGCGGGTGAACATGGTTGCAGCAGCTTTGGATGCCGCGTAAGCAGCCATGGCATGGCGAGGCACGCCGGCTGCATTGGAGCTGACCGTTACCATGACACCGCGCTGACGTGCTTGCATACGTTGTGCCAGTGCACGACTGACGTGGAAAACGCCATCGCAGTTGACCGCAAAGACCTGTCGCCACGCGTCATCGCTCGTCTCGGTGACCAAGGTGTTGGAGAGCACGCCTGCCACATTCACACCAAGATCGATGGGGCCAATATGTGCTTCAACATCGGCAACCAAATTGTTCACAGCAACTGAATTGCGGACATCCAGCGCGCGTGCGTGGAAATGGTCGTGGTGATGGTTGGGTTGCGATGGCGCTGTTAAATCACACGCCACCACGGTGCTGCCAGCTGCCAGCAGCGCATCGGTTACGGCTTGGCCAATACCACCGCCAGCACCCGTAACCAGAGCGATACGGTTATTGAAGCCGGTTAATTGCATACGGCAAGCCTTTCTGTTGTCAGTATCTGATCGGTCAAGATGGCCGGCGCGCAGGTGACAGCCGCCCATTGCAGAGCCTGAATGTGGTGCGCATAGCTGAAGTCGGCCAGGGCGTCAGCCACCATGAAGGGTTCAATGTCGCGTTGGAATGCTTCTGCAGCGGTGAGTTGGCAACCAATATGGGCGTATACCCCGCAAATCAATAATTGGTTGCGGCCGCGCGCCTTGAGTAACTCTTCTAAAGGACTGCGCTGAAATGCGCTGTAGCGGTGTTTGATGAGCACAGTATCCTCAGCGTGCGGAGCGATTTCTGCTGCAATCGCTTCATGCTCAGGTTGGGCGCGCATGCCCGGCCCCCATAAGGCTGCTTGTAAGCCTCTGTCGTGCAGTAGTTGATCACCTTGCTGTGCGGTATAGAAAACCGGGACACCATGTTTGCGACAAAAATGGACCAATTGCGCAATATGGGCTTTGACCGGAGCAATTGGAGACGCGTTTGCAGGAAATGGTCGCAGGAAGTACTCCTGCATGTCATGCACCAGCAGGGCTGCGCGGTGCAGTTCCAGTTGCCAAGGTGCGCGTGCAGCGGGGAGGTCAGCTGCCGACGGCAGTGCATAGGAGGAAACAGAAGGGAGAGCCATGAGATCACGCAACAATATGACTGAGAATTGTAATTAATCGCATGATCCTTGTTGTGGGGTTTGTGATAGCCCATTTTTAAAATAGCGTCTTTTATGGGGGCGTGAGCATTGCTTTGTGCCTTTTGCTGCGCTTGCGAGGCCATATGGCCAACAAGCCTGGCAGGGTGAGTAGTGCCAGCACGGTGCTGGACAGTTGCGTCAACCAGCGGGCCAGTACACGAAATGCATCTCCTTTGTATGCCAGTTTGGTTGCACGGGCACTGTATTTGGCGAAGGCAACAGCACCCGTGCTGTCTAACACATGCAGCCCTTGTTTGCCAAAAGTGGCAGCCAATGCCACTGCTTGTGCACCATAGCGCTCAGTCATGCGCATGGTTTGCGGCAGTGCATCGGCGCTGATATGGACCAGCGCTTGCGTGCGGGAACCTTGAAGACGGGCAAAGCGTGCCGCCTGTGCGAGAGAGACCGCATCACGTGTTTGCTCTAAAAGCTTTGCCCCGCCGGGCACGCGGGAGAGGGTCGTCACATCCGTTAGCAAGGTTTGGGCGTCCACCAGTCCATTCCATGATCGCTGTTGGCGAATTTGCCTTGCTGTGGTGATGAGCGAGGAGCCGATCCAATCCGGTAGTTTATTGAGACGGCGCATGGTTTTGAGGGTGGTCAGGGCTGTTTTGGCCGTTGTGGCAGAAACCGTCACGGCGGTGGAGGCCCCTGCGGTTGGAACTGTTGCGGCGGCCGCTCCTAACTGGGCGGCAGACGCTGCCACACCGATGCTGGCTAGCGCAATCAGAACGGGATCGGTGGCCTCGTCCTGTGACCAATGCCACCCTTGTACGGCCAGATCGCGCAGGTCGCCAATCACCATCAGGTCGCTGATGACAGAGGCGATCTGGCCCGCGCTTTCATCGCTGTGCCCCAGCGCCAATCCTTCCCCTATTTTTTGAAGTTGGTAGAGGCTGCTGGAGCGTTTTTCTGCAATGGTTTCTTGGAGTTGCTGTGCTTGTGGATTGTTGCGCACATAGTCGTAGTCCATGAAGAAACCCAGGTACTGATCGGCATCAGCAAGCAGTCCACGATCGACCATTTGTTGCACTTCTGGAATGGGATCTGTGCGCACCAGTGCCCACACGGCGATTTGCCCTTTTTGCCACCATACCAATGCAGCGATGACGCTGGTTATGACCATGAGAGCTCGCAATAGAAACAGCATGGAGGAGGTCGCTTAGAGTGGTTTGTGGGCAGTTAGCACAAAGGTGAATGGGTTCGCTCATCTCGAATGTGCGGCATTTGAATGTCGACCCAAAAGCAACCCACTGGCAACCCACTGCAGTCATAGATTGACTGATTCTAAATATTTGCGATTGGTGAGTCTCAATATCAAGGGGCTGAGTTGGATGCCGCTGCGAGCGACGGCATCCAAGTTGACTTCAAAAGTGGGCTGCTTGGTATTTGCAGTGCGCAGACAAATCATGACGCCACTACTGCATTCAGGCGGATTTTCTCGTATCGTGAAGACCGGTTGTTCGACTAGGCTTGTAACCCAAGCAATCGCCACAGCTTCTGGAGTGGACTGCCCGATAAAAAGTACAGAGCAAGTAATGGCCAAGGTATCGTCGGTATGCCGCACAGATTTGACGGCCACTGTGCTGTGGTGTGAATGGATGGGGTGCTGGTGTAACGACGCCAGCAGCAAAGGGTGATCAGCAACGCAAAGATTGATGGTGTGCAGAGGTGTAGGCCATTGCGAGTATTCGATGACCCCTTGAAGAATTCGGCGCAATCCTAGAATATTTGGGGCAATTTGAGTTTTGGGGCGCTGTGCAGCAACCCCTTTGTGTGTTTTTTCTGGGTGCTGCGCTTGTGCAAAAGCACTGCTTGAAATGCCACAGATTGCCATGCTTGCAAAGCAAGAGGCAAAGAAAGTGAGGAGGCGGTTGCGCATGCTGTTGGCCTACAGGTAAGGCATGGCGCTGTACTGTAGATGAGGGCTCATAACCGTTGGGCGCATACATACCTCCAAGTTTGGTGTTGATGAACGCTTGCTGGTTGTGCCAACAGCATGGTGCTATGACGCCAACCCGTATTTGATTATAAAAATTCTCGGTTTGATTCGGCTGCTGTAGTGTGCTAGTTATCAATTGATTGCGCTTTTTGGATAGGGAAAGCGGTGAAATAATGATTTTTGTTATAACTTTGTGATTTTTTGCTTTTACTGGTCGATGTGTAGTAATCGGCCAATGGGATGACAGCAAACACCATAAAAAAAGCGCTCGCCAGTTGACAAACCATGTCAGCTGGCGGGCGCTTTTACGCTTTTAATTGGCTCGTGGGCGACTACATCTGTGGATGTACTGCACTGCTGGCGCTGTTCTCTATGTGCGCAGTGAAGCCGCTTTGCAGTATTTCGACCTCTCCATTTAATGGATGCGCATGCCCGGTTGAGCGCCTGGGAAAGGTTCGAGCACATAAATGCCTGGGTGCGTTTTCTCATCGGCATGGCTGGCTGCAAGCACCATGCCTTCACTGATACCAAATTTCATTTTGCGTGGCGCCAGGTTGGCTACTAGGACAGTGAGCTTTCCAACCAGTTGTTCTGGTTGGTACATGCTGGAGATGCCGCTGAAAACATTGCGCAATTTGGGCTCGCCTGCATCGTTTTTCTCACCAGCGTCCAGTGTCAATTGCAGCAGTTTGGTTGAACCTTCAACACTGTTGCATGCCACGATTTTGGCAATGCGCAGATCAATTTTGGCAAAGTCATCAATGGTGATGGTGTCCGCTAAAGGCTCTCCACCAGGGGCGTTGGGGTCAATCACTGGCTCGGCTTTCTTGGATTTGCTGTCTTTTTGGGCTGCAGGGGCAGGCGTTGGCGCTGCGGCGCTTGCAGGGGCTTCAAACAAGGCGTCAAGCTGCTTGTCTTCCACCCGTTGAATCAAGTGCTTGAAGCCTGCGATGTGGTGGCCAGCACCCAGCGGGGTGTGTACATCGTTGAATGTAAAGGGCTGTTTGACTTGCAGGAAACCTTCGACTTGTGCTGCCAATTGTGGCAGTACGGGCTTGAGGTAGATGGTGAGGATGCGGAACGCTTCAATGCAGGTGGTGCATACATCTTGTAGGCGCTCGCCTTGTGCCGAATCCTTGGCCAATTCCCAAGGCTTATTGGCATCGACAAATTCGTTTACACGGTCTGCCAGCTGCATGATTTCGCGTACGGCACGCGAGGTGTCGCGGCGTTCATATGCGTCCTTGATCTCATCGGCACGCTCACGCATCGCTTCGAGCAGTGTGTGTCCTTCGCCTGAACTCAGGCCCAAGCGGCTATCGAACCGTTTGGTGATAAAGCCTACAGCGCGGCTTGCAATGTTGACGTATTTCCCGACCAAATCAGAGTTTACGCGGGCCATGAAGTCTTCTGCATTGAAGTCGATGTCTTCATTGCGACCGTTGAGTTTGGCTGCGAGGTAATAGCGCAGCCACTCTGGGTTCATGTCGAGTTTGAGATATTTGAGTGGGTCTAATCCGGTGCCACGGCTTTTGCTCATTTTCTCGCCGTTGTTGACCGTTAGGAAGCCGTGTACACAAATTTGGTTTGGTGTTTTGCGCCCGCTGAACTTGAGCATGGCTGGCCAAAACAACGTGTGGAAGGTGACGATGTCTTTGCCAATGAAGTGGTATTGCTCCAGATTCGGATTGGCCATGTAGGCATCGTAATTTTCCTGACGCCGCTCCAGCAGGTTTTTCAATGAAGCCAAGTAACCCACAGGCGCATCCAGCCACACGTAGAAGTATTTTCCCGGAGCATCGGGGATTTCAATGCCGAAGTAGGGGGCATCGCGGCTGATGTCCCAATCGCCCAAGCCTTCGCTGGTGCTGCCATCGGGGTTGGTGCGTACCGTGAACCATTCTTTGACTTTGTTGGCCACTTCTGGTTGTACATGCAGGCCGTTTTGTGTCCATTCTTGCAAAAACTCCACACAGCGGGGATCTGAAAGTTGGAAGAAGAAGTGCTCAGATTCTTTCAATACCGGCTTGGCTCCAGACAGCGAAGAGTAGGGGTCAATTAAATCCGTCGGCGCGTAGACGGATCCGCAGACTTCGCAGTTATCGCCATACTGGTCTTTGGCGTGGCACTTGGGGCATTCGCCTTTGATGTAGCGATCAGGCAGGAACATGCCTTTTTCTGGATCAAAGAATTGCTCAATTGTGCGGGTTTCAATCAAACCAGCCGCTTTGAGGTCTTTGTAGATGGATTGCGCCAGAACGGTGTTTTCTGGACTGTGTGTGGAATGCCAGTTGTCGTGACTGATGTAGAAACCATCGAGGTATTGTTTGCGGCCAGCAGCAATATCGGCCACAAACTGTTCCGGTGTTTTTCCTGCTTTCTCAGCCGCAATCATGATGGGGGCACCATGGGCATCATCAGCCCCAACGAAATCGACACGGTGGCCCTGCATGCGTTGAAAACGCACCCAAGTGTCGGCTTGGATGTATTCCATGATGTGGCCAATGTGGAAAGTGCCATTGGCGTAAGGCAGGGCGGTGGTGACGAAAATCGTGCGTTGGGTCATGTCGGGGCAACTAGAGAGTCTGGTGACAACAAATGGAGCCCGTATCGCAGCCTTGCGATACGGTAGGCATCAGTGTGTTGATCGCAACAATGAGTAGGGCGCAGACCAATGCTTTGGCCTACCTTGGGGCAAGGCAGAAGATGTTTCGCTTTGCTGGCGCAGTCGCCGTTCGCCCAACTCCTATTGCGGAAGCAATTGCTTGATGCAACGGCGCATTCTATGCCAGCGTTACCGTGGGTGCAGCCAGTACGTGCAGGTAACGCTGTGCGGGTATGGATTGGCTTATCCTCAGTACTCTATTAAATGGGGATTGAGGGCGCTTGTTGCGTTCATTCAAAAACTGTCTACGCTTCAATCACCAAAACCGTAAGGCGTGCGGCTGCTTTGGTTTTCGTCCACCACTAAGGCCTTGCCCATGAAAGGAAAGGCGCGCTGGTTGCAGGCAGGGCGTTCGCACACTTTGCAGCCCATACCAATGGGGGTGGCTGTGTGTTTGTCTTGCAGGTCCAGGCCGCGCGAATAGACCAAACGATGGGCGTGGCGCATATCGCAACCCAATCCAATCGAAAACGTTTTGATGGGGGCCCCCCAACCATGTGAGGCGTGCGAGACCGTCCGGGCGATCCACAGGTAGGACTGCCCGTCTGGCATGGCTGCGCGCTGCGCCAGAATGCGTCCTGGCTGGCTGAATGCTTCATAGACATTCCAGAGCGGGCAGGTGCCGCCAGTTTTACTGAAGTGAAAATGCGTGGCCGATTGGCGTTTAGAGATGTTGCCTGCGCGGTCAACCCGCACAAAAAAGAAAGGCACACCGGGCCTTCCTGGCCTTTGCATGGTGCTCAGGCGGTGGCAGACGGTTTCAAACCCCACGCCGAATCGTTGGCTCAGCAGGTCAATGTCATAGTGCAGTTGTTCGGCTGCTTCCAAGAAACTGCGGTAGGGCAATAAGACCGCACCAGCAAAGTAGTTGGCTAAACCAATACGCGCCAAATGTGCGGCGCTGCTGTCGTTTTGCAGCGAGGGATGCGCAACCAGCGCGTCAATCGCATCGCGTTGTTCCACTAGCGCCAGTTGCGTGGCCAGTTGAAAAACTTGCTGCGTTGCTTCCAGCGTGGCAGAGATACGCAGTGTGCGGGTATTGGGGTCAAAGTGGCGCTTGGCCTCGTGCTGTGCTTCATGGCTGAAATACACATGGATGTGGTGCAGACTGAGGAGGCGCTGTGTGAGCCATTGCACCAGCGCGGCGGCTTGCACGCCTGAGGCATTGGCCAGTGCTTCTGCTTGGGTATCCAGCGTGTCGAAGTAATTTTGGTGTTGAAAGAAAAAGTCACGTACAACTTCGTAAGGCATTGCGCGGACCACCGATACGCTGGCGCTGCCGGAGCGGCTGTCGTCAACGTTGGCTGCAAAGCGTTCGAGTTGCTGCTCCAGCGTGGCGTTGCGTTGATGCAGGCTTAGCAATGCTTTGGCAATGCCGGGCATTTGGGTGACGACTTCTTGTAACTCCGTCGTGTCAACAGGCTCTGGCGCTGTGGTGAGGGCATCGCGCAGTGCGGCCATCAGGCGCATTTCTTCGTCTTCAGAAAATTGCTGAATATCTACGCCAAATGCGCGATTGATCTTGAGTAGTACCCCGACAGTCAGTGGCCGCTGGTTTTGCTCCAGCTGGTTGAGGTAGCTCGGTGACAGGCCAATTGCTTGCGCCATGGCGACCTGTGTCAAACCTTGGTCGGCGCGCAATTTGCGCAGCCGCACGCCCATGAATGTTTTCTTCATCGTGGTGCTCTGGCCACTTGGTTTGCAGGGCAATGTGGTAAGGAAAATTATTTGCAAAATTTGCAAATTCGCCGAAAAACATTCGCAAAACCTCGCTTTTTTAGGCCTTCATAAAGAATCTATTTTTGCGTAAATTGCGAATTATGACAACGCCAATCACGCAAAAGAGTCGAGGTTCTGCTTTCTTAAGCACGTATGCGACCTGTTTGTATTTGTGAAGGCGTATGCCTTAGCCCCACTTGACCCATTGAGGAGACCCCATGACATCGATTGCGACAAGCGCTGCACCTACAGACCAAGCCAGTGCATTCAAACCCAAAAAATCCGTGGCGCTATCCGGCGTTGCTGCGGGCAATACAGGGTTGTGTACAGTGGGCAAGTCGGGCAACGATTTGCACTACCGTGGCTATGACATCCTGGACATTGCTGAGCAATGTGAGTTTGAGGAAATCGCTTATTTGCTGGTGCATGGCGCTCTTCCCACACCTGCTGAGCTCAAGGCGTATAAGAACAAGCTGAAGAATTTGCGTGGCTTACCACTGCAAACACGTGCTGTGCTGGAGGCGATTCCTGCGTCGGCGCATCCGATGGATGTGATGCGTACCTATGTATCCATCCTCGGCACGGTTCAACCCGAAAAGGAAGACCATAACCTGGCTGGCGCACGCGATATTGCCGACAAGCTGATGGCTTCGTTGGGCTCTGCGCTGCTGTATTGGTACCACTTTGCCAACAACGGCCGCCGTGTTGAGGTGGAAACCGATGACGACTCCATTGGCGGGCACTACCTGCATTTGTTGCATGGCAAAAAGCCTCCCCAGTCTTGGGTGCGTGCGATGCACATCAGCTTGATTTTGTATGCAGAGCATGAGTTCAATGCGTCCACCTTCACCAGCCGTGTGATCACTGGAACGGGATCTGACATCTATTCGGCCATAGCCGGAGGCATTGGTGCATTGCGTGGCCCCAAACATGGGGGCGCTAATGAGGTGGCATTTGATATTCAAAGCCGTTACGCCAATCCGCAAGAAGCAGAAGCAGATATTCGCCGTCGTGTGGAGAACAAGGAGGTCGTGATTGGTTTTGGTCACCCGGTCTATACCATCAGCGATCCGCGCAACGTGGTGATTAAAAAAGTAGCCAAACAACTCTCGGATGAGGCAGGCTCTACCAAGCTCTACGATATTGCTGAGCGTTTGGAATCAGTGATGTGGGAGGTCAAGAAGATGTTCCCCAACCTAGACTGGTTCAGTGCGGTGAGTTACCACATGATGGGGGTGCCAACTGCGCAGTTCACGCCATTGTTTGTGATTGCACGTACGGCTGGTTGGAGTGCCCATGTGATTGAGCAGCGTCTGGACGGCAAGATCATTCGCCCCAGTGCGCACTACACCGGCCCGGAAAACCAACGTTTTGTCGCCTTGGCAGATCGCACTTGAACCAAGGCTTGGGCACAGCGCGTCGGCTGTGCTTTGCTTTGCTTTGCCGTGCGGCGCTGGTCGAAGCCTTAAAGGCTTTGCTGGCACCGCAGGCTGTACACCACAACATGGATTCCCAACGATGAGCAACCCTTTTCGCAAGCCGCTGCCCGGCACTGCGCTTGACTATTACGATGCCTGCGCCGCTGTAGAAGCGATTGAGCCCGGCGCCTGGGCCAAGCTGCCTTATACCGCTCGCATACATGCTGAGAACATTGTGCGAAAAGCCGATGTGGCGCATACCAACGATTACCTGGGGCAATTGATTGCCCGCAAGCGCGAACTCGATTTCCCATGGTTTCCTGCCCGCGTGGTTTGCCATGACATTCTGGGGCAAACGGCCTTGGTCGATTTAGCAGGGCTGCGCGATGCCATTGCAGACGGTGGCGGCGACCCTGCCGCCGTGAACCCGGTGGTGCCGGTGCAACTGATTGTGGACCATTCGCTGGCAGTCGAGTGTGGCGGGTTTGATCCCGATGCCTTTGCGAAAAACCGTGCAATTGAAGAGCGCCGCAATGAGGATCGCTTTCACTTTATCAACTGGACGAAAACGGCGTTTGACAACATTGATGTGATCCCTGCGGGCAATGGCATCATGCACCAGATCAATCTGGAAAAAATGTCGCCTGTCATCCATAACGATAATGGCGTCGCATACCCTGACACTTGTGTGGGTACAGACAGCCATACACCCCATGTCGATGCACTGGGTGTGATTTCTGTGGGAGTTGGTGGTCTGGAGGCTGAGAACGTCATGCTGGGCCGTGCCTCGTGGATGCGCACACCCGAAATGGTGGGCGTGGAGCTGACTGGCAAACGCCAACCTGGCATCACCGCTACAGACGTGGTGCTGGCGCTGACCGAATTTTTGCGCAAAGAGAAAGTGGTGGGTGCGTATTTGGAGTTTTATGGCCAAGGGGTAGCGGGCTTGACCATTGGAGACCGCGCCACCATCTCGAACATGGCGCCTGAATATGGCGCGACGGCCGCCATGTTTGCCATCGACGATCAAACCTTGGACTATTTGCGCTTGACAGGCCGCAGTGCAGAGCAAGTGCATTTGGTGCAAACCTATGCGCAAACGGCAGGGTTGTGGGCTGACAGCTTGCAAGGGGCTGAATATGAGCGCGTGCTGCGGTTTGATTTGACATCCGTGGTGCGCAATATGGCCGGGCCATCGAACCCGCATCGGCGTTTGCCGGTGTCTGCCTTGAAGGAGCGAGGCATTGCCGGTGATGACATGTTGGCGCAGGCCAAAGTGCAAGAGGCGATTGGTTTGATCCCCGACGGGGCCGTCATTATTGCGGCCATTACATCGTGCACCAATACCAGCAATCCACGCAATGTGATCGCAGCGGGCTTGTTGGCGCGCAACGCACGTCGTTTGGGCCTGGTGCGCAAACCATGGGTCAAGACATCGCTGGCGCCAGGCTCGAAAGTCGTGGAGTTGTACCTGAAAGAAGCGGGTTTGCTTGAAGACTTGGAAGCGCTGGGTTTTGGTATTGTTGCCTTTGCATGCACGACCTGTAATGGTATGAGTGGTGCGTTGGATCCGGCCATTGAGCAGGAAATCATTGAGCGCGATTTGTATGCGACAGCCGTGCTCTCGGGCAACCGCAACTTTGACGGGCGCATCCATCCCTATGCCAAGCAGGCCTTTCTGGCTAGCCCACCCTTGGTCGTTGCGTATGCCATTGCGGGCACCATCCGTTTCGATATTGAGCAGGATGTACTGGGGGTGGTGGGTGGTGAGGCCATTCGTTTGCAAGACCTCTGGCCTTCGGATTCAGAGATAGATGCGATCGTTAAGCAAGCGGTGCAGCCTGAGCAGTTCAACCGCATCTACATTCCGATGTTCGAGAAAAAGGAGGCTGAGCGCGCCGATTCGCCCTTGTATGACTGGCGTCCTCAATCGACGTATATTCGCCGCCCGCCATATTGGGAAGGCGCTTTGGCAGGAGAGCGCGCACTCAAGGGGCTACGCCCACTGGCGATTTTGCCTGACAACATCACCACTGATCATCTCTCGCCATCGAATGCGATCTTGATGGACTCTGCCGCTGGTGAGTATTTGCACAAAATGGGATTGCCTGAGGAAGACTTCAACTCCTACGCCACCCATCGGGGTGACCATTTAACCGCGCAGCGTGCCACGTTTGCGAATCCGCAGTTGGTCAATGAAATGGCAGTGGTGAATGGCCAAGTCCAGAAAGGCTCCTTGGCACGGGTGGAGCCTGAAGGTAAGGTCATGCGTATGTGGGAAGCCATTGAGACTTACATGGATCGAGCACAGCCGCTCATCATCATTGCTGGGGCCGATTATGGTCAAGGTTCTAGCCGAGATTGGGCTGCCAAAGGCGTGCGCTTGGCCGGTGTGCAAGCCATCGTGGCTGAGGGTTTTGAGCGAATCCACCGTACCAACTTGATTGGCATGGGGGTGTTGCCACTACAGTTCAAACCCGGCACTACACGCTTGAGTTTGCAACTCGATGGCACAGAAACCTACGACGTGGAAGGTGCGCGCGAGCCCCGTACCGAGCTGATTTTGGTGGTTCATCGTCGCAATGGTCAAGTGCTGCGCGTGCCGGTGACATGCCGACTCGACTCCGATGAGGAGGTGAGCGTGTACGAAGCTGGCGGCGTGCTGCAGCGCTTCGCTCAGGATTTTCTGGAGTCCAATAAGCTCGCTCAGGCATGACTTCTTTAGTTTTATTCATCCATGCTATTGGCAACCTATTCACCAGTGAACAGCACCATGACTAAAGCCGCACAGATCAAAGTTCCCGCCATGTATATGCGAGGTGGCACCAGCAAAGGCGTATTCTTTCGTTTGGAAGATTTACCATTTTCGGCGCAGCAACCGGGTGCTGCCCGCGATCGCTTGCTTCAACGCGTAATCGGCAGTCCGGATGCGTATGGCAAACAAACCGATGGCATGGGCGGGGCCACCTCTAGTACCAGCAAATGTGTCATTTGTTCTGCGAGTCAGCATGCCGATCATGATGTGGATTACTTGTATGGGCAGGTCAGCATCGACACCGATTTTGTCGACTGGTCAGGCAACTGCGGTAATTTGACCACTGCGGCAGGAGCCTTTGCCATTCATGCCGGGTATGTGGCGCCAGAACGTATACCTGAACACGGTGTTTGCGAGGTACGCATCTGGCAGGCCAATATTGGCAAAACCATCATTGCACGGGTCCCCATCACCCATTACCAAGTGCAGGAGACGGGAGACTTTGAGCTCGATGGCGTGACCTTCCCGGCCGCAGAGATCGTGCTGGAGTTTGTTGATCCTGCAGAAGAGAGCGAGGACGGCGGCGCCTTGTTCCCCACTGGCCATGTAGTCGATGATTTGGACGTGCCCGGTGTGGGGGTGTTGAAGGCCACCATGATCAATTCGGGCATTCCTACTATTTTTGTGAATGCGCAAGACCTTGGCTATACCGGCAGTGAGTTGCAAGAAGCCATCAATGGCGATGCGGCAGCATTGATGCGGTTCGAAGCTATTCGTGCGCATGGCGCTGTCAAAATGGGCCTGATCAAGACCGTTGAAGAGGCCGCTAAACGCCAGCACACCCCAAAAGTGGCGTTTGTTGCACCAGCGGCTGCATACACAGCCTCCAGCGGGAAAACCGTGCAAGCTGATGCAATTGATTTGCGTGTGCGTGCCCTGTCAATGGGCAAGCTGCACCACGCCATGATGGGAACGGCCTCGGTGGCGATTGCAACAGCCGCTGCCATTCCCGGTACCTTGGTCAACATTGCCGCCGGTGGCGGGGCACGCGATGCCGTGCGCTTTGGCCATCCTTCGGGAACTCTGCGTGTGGGCGCCCAAGCACAATGCATAGAAGGGCAATGGCAAGTGACCAAGGCGGTGATGAGCCGCAGTGCCCGCATTTTGATGAGCGGTTGGGTGCACGTGCCTGCCGAAGAGACGCCCATTTGAGTACGCTTGCCGCAGTACATTGCCGAAAACCAATACCTAACAATACAGAAAGCCAGTATGTCAACCTTGTCTACGCGTCAGCAACTCAGAAAACTCGTCAACGCCAAGCGCGGCGTGATCGTGCCCGGCGCATTCAATGCCTTGTCGGCCCGTGTGGTCGCTGATTTGGGCTTTGAGGCCATCTACATTACAGGCGCTGGCGTCACAAATATGTGGTTTGGAATGCCCGATCAAGGTTTCATGGGTTTGGCAGAAATTGCCGACCATACGGCGCGCATTCGCGATGCGGTCGATGTGCCTTTGTTGGTTGATGCCGATACAGGCTTTGGCAATGCGCTCAATGTGTTCCACACGGTGCGCACGTTGGAGAGGGCAGGGGCGGACTGCATTCAGCTTGAAGACCAGGTGGCTCCTAAACGCTGTGGCCATTTCAACGGCAAAGATGTCATTTCTACGCAAGAAGCGGTGGACAAAATCAAGGCTGCTGTCGATGCGCGCCGCGACCCAGATTTTCTGATCATGGCACGCACTGATGCGGCTGCCGTGTTCGGTTTTGAAGCCGCAATTGAGCGGGCGCAGCGTTTTTCGGAAGCAGGTGCAGATATTTTGTTTGTTGAAGCAGTGACTAAAGAAGAAGAGGTGCGTGCTTTGCCCCAGCGCTTGCAAACGCCGCAATTGATGAATATGGTCATTGGCGGAAAAACCCCTATTTTCAATGCCACTGAACTGGGGAAGTTGGGCTTTGGCATCGTGTTGTACGCCAATGCCGCACTGCAAGGTGCGGTGACAGGCATGCAAAAGGCCTTAACGTTGCTGCGCGATGAAAAGCAAGTTCTGGAATCCAGCGGTTTGGTCGCTCCATTTGCTGAGCGCCAACGGCTGGTCAACAAGCCTTATTGGGATGCGCTGGAGCAGAAATACAGCGATAACAGCGCGGCCTGAGCGCCCGTGATGCGTGCGCGGCTTAGCCCGTGTGCCCTGACCGCCTGAGTGCAGCGCATCAGACCCATTCAACGTTTCACTTCAACCCTGCAGCAATACGGGGGAGCTATATGCACGCCTTTGAAACCGAAAACGCCCCGCTGTTACAGCCCCATTCTTTGTGCGATGTGATTGCTGCCCGTCTGCGGGAGCAGATTTTGGACCACACGTTAGAGCCCGGACATGACATCAATGAAATGGAGTTGGTGCGCCATTTCGGTGTGAGTCGAACACCGATTCGTGAAGCATTGAAAGTGCTCCATTCAGAAGGTTTACTGACGGCACAAGCACGCCGTGGCATGGTAGTTACCCAGCTACAAGAAAGCGAGCGTTTGCATGCCCTGCGCTTGTACCAACTGTTGCAAAACTATGCGAAAGCGCAATGCGTTGAAAGCAGTATCCGCAAGCATGAACGCATTGCCCAGCCAGCATTACAGAAAAGCCCGCTGCTGACCAAGGTACAAATGACCGTTGAACGCCAATTGCGATTGGCTTACGGCAAAGCGTTTGAGCAAGAAATGGCCAAAGCTATAGGGCCAGATGCACTTTGAGCGTTATGCGGGATGGACTTTGGGCTTGAAAATGCCAGTCACAACGCCACGTTGAATGCAGGTGTTAGGGTTTGGTGTATTGCACAAACACCTCATTGGGCTTGATCATGCCCAACTCTTGGCGTGCAATTTCTTCCATTTTTTCACGGCCATCGCGCAAGTCGGCAATGTCGTTGGCCAAGCGCTCATTGTCTTGGCGCATCAATTCGTTCGAGGTTTTTTGTACTCGAATTTCCTCTCGCATCAACTCCACATTGGGATAACTGCCGCGCCCAGTCCAGATTTGCCATTGGAACCAAGCCAGCAGTCCTAGCAGACCCAAAGTAGCGAGATAGCGAATACGCAACATGCTGTTGGTGAGAAGTGGTGCGGGGCATTAATCGCCAAAAGACGCCAGCCCCGCTATGCGGTTAAAGGAAATTAACGCAGATTGTAGAACGCGTCTTTACCAGGGAAGACTGCAATGTCACCCAAGTCTTCTTCAATACGCAACAATTGGTTGTACTTAGCCATGCGGTCAGAACGCGAGAGCGAGCCGGTTTTGATTTGACCTGCATTGGTGCCCACTGCAATATCGGCAATCGTGCTGTCCTCTGTTTCGCCAGAGCGGTGGCTAATCACTGCGGTGTAGCGGGCACGTTTGGCCATTTCGATGGCTTCAAAGGTTTCCGACAACGTGCCAATCTGGTTGATTTTGATCAGAATGGAATTGCCAATGCCTTTGTCAATGCCTTCTCGGAAGATTTTTGGATTGGTTACAAACAAGTCATCACCGACCAACTGCACTTTTTTGCCCAGACGATCTGTCAGCAGCTTCCAGCCATCCCAGTCGTTTTCAGACATGCCGTCTTCAATGCTGATGATGGGGTACTTGTCACACCAGGATGCGAGCTTGTCAGTCCATTCCCCTGCAGACAGCTTCAAGCCGCCTTCGCCTTCCAAAGTGTAGATACCATCTTTGAAGAATTCGCTGGAAGCGCAGTCCAAGCCCAAAGCGATTTGCTCACCTGGTTTGTAGCCGGCCGCTTCAATGGATTGCAAAATCAGCTCAATGGCTGCTTCGTGGTTGGTCACGCTAGGCGCAAAGCCGCCTTCATCGCCCACGGCCGTGCTCATGCCTTTGTCGTGGATGATTTTCTTCAGCGCGTGGAACACTTCTGCACCCCAACGCATGGCTTCGCGGAAGGAGGGTGCGCCGCTTGGGATGATCATGAATTCTTGCAGGTCCAGGCTGTTATTCGCGTGGGCGCCGCCATTGATCACGTTCATCATGGGCACAGGCAGAGTCACGCCGCCCATACCGCCAAAGTAGCGGTACAACGGCAGGCCAGATTCTTCTGCTGCAGCGCGGGCTACGGCCATGGACACGGCCAGCAAGGAGTTTGCACCCAGGCGGGATTTGTTGTCCGTGCCGTCCAGGTCGATCATCGTGCGGTCGAGAAAGGCTTGTTCTGCCGCGTCCAGGCCCAGCACAGCCTCGGAGATTTCGGTGTTGATGTGGTTGACTGCTTTGAGCACGCCTTTGCCCAAATAACGGCTCTTATCGCCATCGCGCAGCTCAATGGCTTCGCGCGCACCTGTGGATGCGCCCGATGGCACGGCTGCACGACCCATTACGCCGGATTCGAGCAACACGTCACACTCGACGGTGGGATTGCCGCGGCTGTCCAGGACTTCACGTCCAACGATATCTACGATTGCACTCATGCTGTGTTCCTTGAATAGTTGAATACGAAAATGTTAAACGCCTTCAACCAGCACCATGCGCATGATGGCTGCACCTTCACGGGCATGGCGGGCTTTGGTGTATTCGGGGGAGCTGTAGAAGGCTTTGGCAGCCTCTGCACTACTGAATTTAAGTACCACCGTACGCCCTGGGTTCCAGTCGCCTTCAAGCACCTCCACGTTACCGCCGCGAATGCAAACCTCTGCACCATGTACTTGCATGGCGTGGGTGCTGAGCTTGCGGTATTCGTCGTATTGATCTGGATGAGTCACATCGACGGATGCAATGACATAGGCGCTGGGCATGGTGGTGTCTCCTGTAAAGAAGGGGGGGCTGCATGGCGGACATATGAACAGTGTGTGTATTGGCCCGCCAGCGGCTGTATTAAAGATTGAAGTGCTCTTCTAAGTAGCCGTTTTTCTTCGTGATCTGATCAATTGAGAGCATGGTTTCCAGTAGCGCTTTCATGTGTTTAAGCGGTACTGCATTTGGCCCATCTGAGAGGGCGTTGGCTGGGTCCGGGTGGGTTTCCATGAACACACCAGCCACACCAACTGCCATCGCTGCACGAGCCAGCACAGGGACAAATTCACGCTGCCCACCGCTGCTGGTGCCTTGCCCTCCGGGTAATTGCACAGAATGGGTTGCATCAAAAACTACAGGTGCGTTGGTTTCGCGCATGATGGCCAGACTGCGCATATCGCTGACCAAGTTGTTGTAACCAAAACTGGCGCCACGCTCGCAGGCCATGAAATTGTCTTTAGGCAAACCCACTTCTTTGGCAGCTGCCCGCGCTTTATCAATGACGTTTTTCATGTCATGTGGGGCGAGGAACTGGCCTTTTTTGATGTTCGCTGGTTTGCCGCTTTGGGCGACCGCGCGAATGAAGTCAGTTTGACGGCACAAAAACGCAGGTGTTTGCAGCACATCGACCACGTTGGCTACTTCAGTAATTTCACTTTCAGTGTGAACATCGGTCAATATGGGAACATGCAATTCGCGTTTGACTTTGGCCAGAATCTCGAGACCTTTGGCCATACCGGGGCCGCGAAAACTGCTGCCTGAGGAGCGATTGGCCTTGTCGTAACTGCTTTTGAAAATGAAGGGAATGCCCAAAGCACTGGTGATTTCTTTGAGCTGACCGGCGACATCCATCTGCAGTTGCTCAGACTCAACCACGCACGGGCCTGCAATCAGGAAAAAGGGCTGATTCAGACCAACCTCAAAGCCGCAGAGTTTCATGCTTTTTCCTTCGTGTTGCCCTTGGTGTGCTGTGCATGGTTGCTGATAGCCGCTTTAATAAAAGCATTGAACAGCGGGTGACCTGCCCATGGTGTGGACTTGAATTCCGGGTGGAATTGCACCCCAATGAACCATGGGTGCACGTTTTGCGGCAACTCAACAATCTCGGTGAGCTGTTCACGTTGCGTGAGGGCCGAAATCACCAGGCCTGATTGGCGCAACTGGTCGAGGTATTTGGTATTGGCTTCGTAACGGTGGCGGTGGCGTTCGGTGACGGTGTCGCCGTATATTTGGTGTGCCAAAGTTCCAGGTTGCACGTCAGAGGTCTGCGCACCCAAACGCATGGTGCCTCCTAAGTCTGAATTGGCATCGCGTTTTTGAATGCTGCCATCAGCGTCTTCCCATTCATCAATGAGAGCGATCACTGGCTCTGGCGTTTTGGGGTCAAACTCGGTGCTGTTGGCTTTGGTCAGGCCTGCCTTATGGCGGGCATACTCAATGGTTGCCACTTGCATGCCAAGGCATATGCCGAGGTAGGGCGTTTGGTGTTCGCGGGCATATTGAGCGGCACTGATCTTGCCTTCAACACCACGCGAGCCAAAACCACCAGGCACCAAAATGCCATCGTAAATGGCTAATCCCGCTACTGTTTGTGGGGTGAGTGTTTCGGAGTCAACGTAAGTGATATCCACTTTTACGTCGTTGACCAAACCTGCGTGGCGTAATGCTTCGTTGACCGACTTGTAGCTGTCGGACAAATCCACATACTTGCCAACCATGGCGATCTTGACCTCACCCTTTGGGTGGGCGGTTTTGTAGACTAGATCATCCCAGCGTTTGAGGTTCGCCGGCGGGGTGTTTAAGCGCAACTTGTCGCAGATTAGTCCATCCAGGCCTTGTTCGTGAAGCAGGCGTGGTACTTTGTAAATCGTGTCGACATCGGGCATGGAAATCACGCCCCATTCAGCCACATTGGTGAATAGCGAGATTTTTTCGCGTTCGTCCTGTGGAATGTCGCGGTCAGCACGGCAAAGCAGCGCATCGGGTTGAATACCGATTTCGCGCAATTTCTGCACTGTGTGTTGTGTTGGCTTGGTTTTCAACTCGCCCGCAGCACCAATCCATGGCACATAAGTTAGGTGCACAAAGGCCGTGTTGTTCGGGCCTGCGCGCAGGCTGAACTGGCGCACGGCTTCTAGGAATGGCAGCGATTCAATATCACCGACCGTGCCACCAACCTCAGCAATAGCCACATCAACCGCGTCAGCCGTGCCGATGCCTGCGCCGCGTTTGATGTATTCTTGGATTTCATTGGTAACGTGGGGAATGACCTGCACGGTCTTGCCCAAGTAATCGCCACGGCGCTCTTTCTCCAACACAGACTGGTAAATACGGCCTGTGGTGAAGTTATTGGCTTGCTTCATGCGTGTTTCAATGAAGCGTTCATAGTGGCCTAAATCCAAGTCAGTTTCTGCGCCGTCATCGGTCACAAAAACTTCACCGTGCTGAAACGGGCTCATGGTGCCCGGATCGACGTTGATATAGGGATCTAACTTAATCAGCGTAACTTTAAGCCCGCGTGATTCCAGAAGTGCCGCCAGTGATGCGGCGGCGATGCCTTTACCTAAAGAGGAAACAACACCGCCAGTGACGAAGACAAATTTGGTCATGTCTCGAGAAGATGTGGGAAATGACGATTATAAAACCGTTTGCTGGCCCATCAGGTTTTCGCTGATTTTTAGCCCTGCTCAGTTAAACGCTTACCGCGAAGTAGTTGCTGCTTTCGTAGTTGATGTCCCTTTGCCTTGATGGCTAAATTCAAAGGGAGCACTGACTTGGCAAGGCTGCCAAACATTCATTTCCACCTTTGCTTCACCGCGCATGCGCGAAGGGCTGAGCACATGCAGCTCATAGCGTGCATTCATGGGCAGTGGGAATCCTTGCAAGGTCAAGCCGTTGGCTGTTGCCACGAAATGATTGGGGCCGCGTTGTTCCCATGCAATGGCTGGGTTATCCACCAATTGGGCAGGGTGAAAAGGGGTGGAAAACTGCACGTCCTCACTGCGTTGAGCAGGGAGCAGTTGGGCCAGAGATTCGGCCATGCCGGGCACGCAAGTGGCGCTGGACTGCATGGTTCCCATGCTCCAGTGCCAGAGGCCGTTATGCGGTTGAATGGCTTGGTTTGCTCTTGCTGTCGGTATGGTGCTTTTTGCCCCCTGTGCATGGACTGCACTATGAGGCACTAGACCTAAAAGAGTCAGACTTAAGACGATAAGACTTTGTGCTAAAGGTGCGGTGAAGATAGGCTGTTGTATGTGCATAGGGCTTTGCCACGTTAATGTGAGTATTTTTATCTGATCTATAGATGCGGCAAAAGATCCTTTTCCAATCGTTTACGATTTAAGCGGTTTGTTGCGCTTGTCTGTCAGATGATTTCCTGTTTGGATGGCGCGGCTTATCAAGTGGTTCACGGGTGACTTTTCATCGGTGTCTAACAAGGCAATGCGTTAGCTGCTGAGCCAATCGCGCTGAGGATTTGGTTGATGATTTCTGTGGTGATACGGGCGCGGTTGAGTGCGATATCGCAAAGAAAAGCGAACACTAAAGACAAGTAACCTAAATAGGCAAAGCCCAGATAATCGTTGTGAATGATGGTCAGCAGCCAGTTTTGTTCAAAAATATAGAAGTAGGTGCAGACTAGGGTAGCAACGACCAAAAGGCCAGCGGGAATCATCAGTTGCAGTGTTGCACGTGATTTGAAAAGCGACAATGCCAGAACCAATGTAAACATGCATGCATTCACGCCAGTAAAAATACGGATATCTTTTTTAAGCCCTTCCACCACTTGTGCGTATGTAGAGTGAATGACCGTGGAAATGGTTTGGTTGGCGCGTTCGAGCAGGGTAATTTGCGTTGTTGCTCCGTCTTTGAGCCATTCTTCCCAGCGCTTGCGGCATTCGCAGTTTAGGTTGCGTACTTGGGCGATGGATTCGGCCATTTTCGCGTGAACACGCGCTTTCAACATCTCTTTGTATTGTGTGATGCTTTCTGCATTGCGAGCATAGATTGCACCAGCGGCACGTGACACTGGGTTATTGGCGTCAGTGGGCTGAGGCAATGCAATACCATCAATGCGTTGATTGATACGTTTGCTGGCCTCTTGTTGGATATAGGCTGCTCCATATTCCTCCACCCAGTGCGGTATGCTGAATGTCAAGGCAAAGAAAAAGGTAAACAAGGCTGTGCCTGCACAAGCAGTCAGTGTAAGTAGCCACGCACTGATGGATTTGCTCGTCATGATCGGCCTCTCTTCGTTTGGAATAACTCTTGCCATCGCGGATGCTGCCGATTTTTAAAAGACGGAGATCGTGCGTGGCATGCATGTTTTCCATCTATTAAGCAATAAGCAGCACCAGTGCGCAAGAAGACTGCGCATTGGTGCTGCTTGTGGGCAAAAGCTTGTGTGTGTTTGCACGACAAGCGTTGAGGTTTAAAAGAACGCTAACGGTACGATGGACCTGTGCCGTTATTGGTCCAAAACGTCATTGCGAAGCTGTGGAAATACTTTTGCCACTTTTGAGAGCAAGTAGTCACCGTAGATGCCATTAAAGGCGTGCACATTGGCTTGGTCCCAGCGTGTGGCGCTGTCGTCTGAGTCGGGGACCTCGGGCAAGCCTTCAATACGTTGCACGCGGGCAAAGTAGTTGGGATCAAAAAAAGTAGGAAATGACAGCCGATCATGCCCAGAGGTGTTGCGGCGAACTCGGTGCGGCGTGGAGCGATAGAGGCCTCCAGTCATCCGGTCGAGCATGTCACCGATATTGCAGATGAATGTGCCTGAAATAGGGGGCGCTTCTGTCCAACCTTGTGGGGTGCGCACTTGCAAACCGCCAATGTGGTCTTGCAGCAAGATCGTCAGTAAGCCGTAATCGGTGTGCTCACCGACGCCCCATTGCACATCCAGCCCATCCGGCACGGGCTGGGATGGGTAATTGAAGATGCGAAAGAGGATCAGTGGATCATGGGTGTATCTCGCATCGAAATAGTTGGCTGGCAAATCCAGGCTGAGGGCAATGCCGCTCATGATGGCGTGCCCAAGTGCAGTGGTGGCAGCCATGTAATCAAGGATGGTGGTTTTGAAACCTTCGATATTGGGGAAAAGATTGGCGCCATGCACGGGGGTGTGGGCGAGCACGAGTGGGTCGTTGGCCGCCCGTTCAGTGCCCAGATAGAGGCCTTCTTTCCAGTCGGGGCGGCCTGATGTGAGCTCTCCTCCAAGTGGAAAGTAACCCCGCCAGGCTCGGCCGGCCAGCTCCATGCGCCATTGCATTTTGGTGGCTTCATCAAGTGCAAAAAAAGCGCGACTCTGGCTGTCCAGGGCATCAATCAGTGATTGCGCAATTCCATGGTTGGAGACATAGAAAAAACCATGCTCACGGCATGCTTGGTTGATTTGCTTTGCGACGTTGGCTACAGCGTCATGGTTGATGTTGGCTTGGCTTGCAGTGGCAGATGCCACCAGCGCACTAATATCAATGATGGGCAAAGATGTGGCTGCATGGGTCATGGTGCAAGGTCTTTCTGGTGATGGCGAAATGGGGTGTTGATGTCCGCAAGAAACTGGATGGTGCGCGGATGTTGTGGATTATTGAAGAATGCCTGTGGTGTTGCGCGTTCGAGAATACGGCCTTGGTCCATAAAGAGAATGCGGTCTGCCGCTTCTGCCGCAAAACCCATTTCATGGGTGACGCAGACCATGGTCATACCATCTTTAGCTAAGTCACGAATGACCAGCAGCACTTCATTGATCATTTCGGGATCGAGCGCGCTGGTGGGTTCATCAAACAGCATGATGGGGGGCTCCATCGCCAAGGCACGGGCAATGGCCACACGTTGCTGTTGGCCTCCTGAAAGTGCATCGGGCATGGCATCGGCTTTGTGGGCCAAACCGACGCGTTCAAGCAACTGCATCGCTTTGGCGCGTGCCTGTGCATCACTCAGACCTGCCAGTCTTTTCGGGGCCAGAATGATGTTGCCTATAACGCTCAGGTGAGGGAACAGGTTGAACTGTTGAAACACGAAGCCAATGCCTGAGCGGAAAGCATTCAGGTTGAGCTTTTTGTCGTATATGTCTTGCCCATTGATGCGAATCGTGCCGCTTTGAATGGGCTCTAGACGATTGATGGTGCGAATCAAAGTGGATTTGCCAGAGCCGGATGGCCCGCACACGACCACGACCTCTCCCGTGGCAATGGTTTCCGTAACGTCATTGAGGGCATGGTAATTGCCATACCACTTGTTTACAGCATTAAATTCAATCATGCAGCAGCCTCCTGCGCGCGATGGGCGGCAGTGTTCTTCTTTTGGTTCAAGCGCTTTTCAAGCCCATACGCAAAGCGCGACAAGCTAAAGCACATGATGAAATAGGTCAGACCCAAAATGAGGTAAACCTCAGTGGGGTAGACCATCACTTGGGTGTTGATTTGCGAGGTGATGAATGACACTTCTGAGAGTCCGATGATGTAACCCAGCGATGTTTCTTTGATGGTGGAAACGAACTGATTGACCAGCGACGGCAGCATGTGGGAAATGGCCTGCGGCAGCACCACCAGCAGCATGGCTTGAAAGTAGCCTAAACCCAACGCCCGCGCGCTTTCCATCTGCCCTTTGGGTAACGCTTGAATTCCTGCACGGATGATCTCTGCCAGGTAGGCCGCATCAAAGACAACTAATGCAATGAGCATGGTGGTGAACTGGTCTGTTTTGACGCCTGTGACGCTGGGAAGAAAGAAATACGCCCAAAAAACCACCATTAATAGCGGTGTACCGCGCACCACATAAATCAATGCCGTGACGGGCCAGCGCAGCAGGCGCCATGGGCTCAGGCGCGCCAGTGCCAATACAAAACCCAATGGAATGGCCAGTAGCAAACCCAAACTTGCCAGCACCACCGTGAGGGCCAAACCGCCCAATGGGCCATTGGGATATTGACCAATCAGAAAATACACCCAGTAGGTGTCGATGACTTCCCAAAAACTCATAGCGCCCTCGCTGGATAGATGCGTTGGTAAAGGGTTGCGATGCCTGTTAGCAACAGCGAGATGGATAGATACACCACGGAGGCAAAAGCAAAGGCTTCTGCGCTGCGAAAGGTTGCGCTTTCGATTTGCCCGGCTTGGTACATCAGTTCGGCAACTCCAATCACAGTGGCGATACTTGTGCCTTTCCATAGGTTGAGCGTTTGCGAGAGCAGCGGCGGAATGGTGATGCGCAACGCTTGCGGCAGCACAACCAGGCGCATGGTCTGCAGGTAGCTGAAACCCAAGGCGCGACTGGCTTCTGCTTGTACGGTTTTGACAGCGCGGATTCCGCTGCGAATGTCTTCGGCCATATAGGCGGCAAAGTACAAAGACAGTGCCACCACAGCAGAGGTCGCTTCGATGTTGCCTGCGTAGAGTTTGAGTTTCCAGCTTTGCGGGAGCAATTCTGGCGCGCCAAAATACCAAAAAAGCATGTGCGCCAGTAGTGGAATATTGCGAAACACTTCGATATAACTGGCCGCCAGCCAGCGCAAGGCGGGCCAGATGGACAAGCGTGCCAAGGCGATCACAATGCCCAGCACCAACGCACCCACAAAAGAGATGGCCAGCAATTGCAGCGACAGCACCATGCCCGCCATGAGCATGTCATGGTAGGGGCCGGTGAGAAGGAGGGACCAATCGAAATCAGGCATATGAGAAGGTATAGGTTGCCATGCTGCCACTTGTTATGGTGTGCATGGAATGAGGCCCGCTATTGTGCAGCTTGCCTTGCCCGTGTGGCGTACATTGCGCTCAGTTTGGTGCACTCCAAGTGAAGTCGCGTTCTGAAAAACCGTGCTGAGTTGTTGGTCCATACCATTGGAAAAACCATTTGCCAGCCTCCCCGCGCGTTTCTGCTTGCAGCAAGGCTGAATTGATTGCAGCCAATAGTGCTGGTTCATGTTTTTTGATGCCGATGGCTACTTGAGTGGTGCTGATGCGTTCGGGCAGGATGGTGAAATTCTCGGCTTTACTACCCGCTTTATTGAGTACGCCCACTAAACCGGATTCATCATCAACCATGCCTTCTGCTTTGCCTTGCTGAAGTGCGAGAAAGGCTTGGGGGGCATTGTCGAAACTCACGACATTAGCCTGTGCAATAGCTTTTTTTGCGTTGGCCTCTTGTGTGCCGCCTTTAATGGTGACAAGTTTTTTTCCTTCCAGTTGCGCAATGCCGCTGATGCCGGACTGCTTAGACACCAGTATTTTCTGGCCTGTGATCAGCGTTGGGATGGAAAAGTCGATCTGTTCTTGGCGATCAGGAGTAATGGCCAATGCGGCAGCCAGAATGTCGACGTGGCCTTGCTGCAATTCAGGGATCCGTGCGGCTACAGCCAGTTGCTTGAATACGGGCTTTACGCCCAAAGCCTGGGCCAAGTCTTTGCCAATATCTATCTCGTAGCCGACCAGTTCGCGTGTTTTGGGGTCGATGAAGCTAAACGGTTCTGCTGTACCAAGTACGCCAATGACAATCTCGCCTTTTTGCTGGATGTCTGCCAATTGGTCGGCATGGACCTGCTGCACCAAGGTTGTAAGCGACAAAGTGGTGATGGTTGACAAAAAGAATTTGTGTAGTGAATTCATGGGGTTCATGCTGGTCATGAGAATGAGGGCGTGTGCAGGCATACTCGGTGTTGGCGAGTTGCTGCAATCAACGATTGTTTTTATCAGAGAGTCTTAGCCTTGCAGAAGCTGCCAATGCAAAACGCACAGCGTTCAATGTTTCGCTGTGCGTTCTTGCCTGCTTCTAGATGCCTTACTTTTGGGTGCAAGACCTCTGCAGAAGGGCTTCAGATTTGGTCAGTTTCAATCTTGAAACTGCGTTGGGTAAAGCCTGATTTGGTTTCTGGTCCGTACCATTTGAAGAAGATTTTCTCTGCTTCGCCAGAGGACTCCAGACCACGCAATGTGTCATCCACAATTTTCTTGAATGCAGGCTCGCCTTTACGGATACCCAGCGCCAAGGGTTCTACACTCAGGTTCGCAGACAGCACCACATAGTCTTTTTGAGCAGGCCCAAGCTTGGCATATACGCGTAGAAGGGCGGCTTCGTCATCTACATACCCAACGCCTTTGCCTTGCTGCAAGGCTTGGAAGGCCTGCTGGCTGGTATCAAACGTCACAACATCCACGCCAGGCACCGCTTTACGAACATTGGGCTCTTGGGTACCGCCGCGTAAGGTCACCACTTTTTTGCCTTCCAATCCCTTCAAGTCGGTGATGCCACTGTCTTTGCGCACCAGCACTTTCTGACCCGTTTCAAAAGTGGTCAGCGAAAAGTCGATTTGTTCTTCACGTTCCTTGTTGTGGGTCAAACCTGCGGCAATCAAATCCACATGGTTTTGCTGCAACTCAGGGATGCGAGCAGCAACGGCTACTTGCTTGAAGCGGGCTTTGACGCCGATTTTGTCGGCAATGGCTTGTGCCAAATCCACTTCATATCCGATGAATTGACGTGTTTTGGGATCAATAAACGTCGCAGGCTCGTCTGTGCCCAATACCCCTACTACCAATTCACCGCGTTGGCGAATGTCATCGAGCTTGTCGGCATGGCTAATCGCTGGTGCCAATGCGAAGACCGAGGCAGTCAATGCTGCAGAAAAAAAGGTTTTAATTCTTCTCATGGTTATGAACTCCGATTTTTTTATGCCTGTTTGCAAGGGTACGAAGCTTAAATTAGTCCCATTAATGAGTGAACTTCATTTTTTCTATATTGATATATTGGAAATCGAATAATAAATTTTTTGCGTATGAAATGGATATCTCTGACTATTTGGAAAGAGGCGTTGCGACAGCGGTTGCATGAAGATGCATTAGCTGGCCTGGACAACCTTTTTTTGTATGCGGCAATCCGTGCGTAGGTTTGACGATCTGAAATTTTTTTTATACATTGGCGCCCATATTTTCAACTAGCTACCGATAGGTAGTTAAAAATCGATATGGATCGTAAATGACGGATGCTTCACAACGTGTGCCAATAGGATTGGCCGTATCTCTAGGATTGATCATGGTGCTCGGCCCTGCATCCATCGATATGTATTTGCCATCGATGCCAGAGATGGCACAGCAATTCGGCACAGAGTTTTCGGCAATGCAACTCACATTGACCGTTTTTTTGCTGGCCATGGGAGCAGGGCAATTGTTATTTGGCCCAGTCATTGATGCATTCGGGCGGCGCTGGCCATTGTTGATTGCTTTAGTGGTCTATGCATTGACTTCTGCATGGGCGGCGATGGCTACATCAGTGGAGAGTTTGATTTTCGCGCGCTTTATACAAGGACTCGCATCGTCTTTGGCGATTGTGACGGCTATGAGCAGTGTGCGTGATGTGACCGAAGGGGTGATCGCTGCGCAGTTGTTTGCACTACTGATGACCATTCAAGGGATTGGCCCTGTGTTGGCGCCAGCTTTCGGGGGAGTGGTTGGATCAGCTTGGGGTTGGCGTGCAGTTTTTTATGTGTTGGCTGCTTTGGGCTTGCTTGTGTTGTTGAACACAATTTTTCGTATGCGCGAGACATTGCCAGTTCATAAACGCAGCAACCTTCAGTTAGGCACTGTGCTACGCACTTACGTGAGCATTCTTTCTTCTGCGGCGTTTGTATTGCCCGCGCTGTCATTGTCTTTGGTGTTTTTCTTTTTGTTTTTTTATATCGGTGGGGCTTCATACACTTACCAAGCCAATTATGGTGTTACGCCACGTTCATTTGGCTTGATTTTTGGTGCTACAGGTATAGCAGTCCTGTTAGGGGCTATGGGCAGTGCAAAGCTGGTCGCTCGGTTCAAGATTGAAAAATTGGCTTTGCTTGGTGTGCTGGGCCTGCTTGTTGGGGCTGTAGTTAGCACGGTTTCGGCTTTTACTGGCGTGGGTTTAATAGGTGTTGCTGCAGGTATGTTTATTGCGTTGTGCGGCTTGGGCATTGGGGAGGCGACCTTGATGGCCATTGCGTTGGCAACGCGTAATACCGCATTGGGTGCCAGTGCTGCTATCTTGGGGGCTTTTCCACTGCTGCTGGGCGCTGCTGCGACACCTCTGGCGGCCATTGTGGCCGAACGCGGCGCTGTGCAATGGTTGCTCGCATTGGTTGCGATTGGTATTGTCGCTTCAGGCTTGACTTGGGTGAGTGTGCGAAGAGTTGCTAAATCGGGCGTGCAAGTGCACCTGCAGCATGGTTGATGAAAGGTAGAGATGGTCAGAGGCGATAGAACAGAAGCATTTCAGCGCGTGTGTGACGCGGCATTGGCACATTTTTCGGTTGCCGGTTATGACGGCGCTTCACTCAATGAGATTGCCCTGCTGGTTGGTATCAGGAAAGCCTCGCTGTATTCCCATGTGGCGAGCAAAGAAGCTTTGTATTTGCAAATTCTGCAGGATGCCGTTGAGGTTGAGGAGTGCTATGTTCGCCAGGTGTTGGGGCCCTTGAGTAAAGGTGAACTACCTGGTCAAGCGTATGTCAGCACCATTGCCCAACGCTATGCTGATTCTGTGCATTTGCGTTTTCTGTTACGCGCTGCATTTTTGCCTCCTGAGCAGTTGCGTGCAACCGTAGGTCCTACTTATGAGGGCTTTGTGAGTCAATTGCAGGACTGTTTTGCGACTCAGTTGGATGCATGCGTAGTGGCGCCTCTACTGCCACAAGTTTCTGAGCGTTTTGCTATTGCGTATGCCGGGATCGTCGAGAGTTTGTATGTGGAGTTGATTTATGCTGGTCGCATCAAAATGGCTAAGCGCGAGGAGGCTATGTGGCACCTCTTTGCGCAGTCCCTGAGCCCACACGTCAAACGCTGTTGACGTCTGTGACGTCCTCCTGACGGCCTCAACACGTTGAGGCTGTGTCAACGTGGCACTGCCTCACTCTTTATAATTGCAGCGGCTTTGCTCTTGGGGCGTTGATTGGTGTGAACAGTACTGAGCAAACTTGAAGAGCAGGCTAGTTTCTCAGGGCGGGGTGCAAGTCCCCACCGGCGGTAACAGGGGTAATACTGGTGTATTGATTTCTGAGAGCCCGCGAGCGCTTGGTGGGTGCAATGCCCATCAAGGTCAGCAGATCTGGTGTGATTCCAGAGCCGACGGTCATAGTCCGGATGAAAGAGAAACGTGCCGGCAACAGTGCAATTTCTGACGGGCATCGTGCAGATGCTTGCCCGGTTGCGCTTGTGCTTGTGCATGCTCAGCCCTGATTCTGTCTTTCCATGATGTTGATAAGGAAAATCATGAATCAGTCTCCCATTTCGTTATTACCGCAATTGGCCTGCCGTGATGGAGCCGTTTTGAGCGATCAAGGCCCGCGCGTGGCTATGGTTGCTGCTGCTTGGCATGCCGATATTGTGCAGCGTGCCACGACGGCGTTTGCCCAGCGGTTTGCGCAATTGCAACCATTGAGTCAAATACAGTCGATGGAGGTTCCTGGTGTTTTTGAAATTCCATTGCAGGCCAAGCTGTTGGCCCAGTCAGGGGAGTATGACGCCATCGTGGCGTTTGGCTTTGTTGTTGATGGCGGCATTTACCGGCATGACTTCGTATCGGCTGCGGTGATTGACGGGTTGATGCGGGTGCAGTTGGATACCTCGGTTCCCATTTTTTCGGTAGTGCTGACGCCCCACCACTTCCACGCGAACGAAGCACACCAGCAGTTTTTTGAGGCGCATTTCATCCAAAAAGGCGAAGAGGCGGCCAATGCCTGTGGGAGCATTTTGCAAACATGGGAGCCTGCTGCGGTGGGGCTAGCCTCTAAACCGCAGGTTGCTGTTGCCAGTGCTCAGAATACTGCAGCAGAAGGCCATGCTTCAACCGACGCGCCGCTGGCGGTTTGGGCGCGGCGATCACAACACGCTGTTGAATAATTCCAGTTGAGGTGGTCCCGCATAGATCTCGCGTGTGCCTTTGCCTGCATTGGCATGCGCTTTGCGGAAGGCTTCGGAATGCGTCCAGTCGATAAAGTGCTGCTCGCTTTCCCATTCAGTATGTGAGGCAAACAGCGTGAACTCTTGCGTTTGTGTGCCTTGCAAAAGGTGAAATGCCACAAAGCCAGGAACAGAGTCGAGGTGGCTTTCGCGATTGCGCCAGTGGGTCAGAAAGGTTTCTTCATGGCCGCGTAAGACGCGGAAGCGGTTCATGGCGAATAGGGCATTAAGAACTCCTTAAGTGAGCAAGGCACGCATGCGCGTGAGGGCTGTTTGCAGGTTGTCCATTGAATTGGCGATTGAGAAGCGAATGTAGTGCTCCATGGCGTGGTTGCCAAAGTCTTTACCTGGTGCAACAGCAATATGGGCTTTGTCCAGTAGGCTGAAGGCGAAGTCCCAGCTGCCTTCAACTTGTAAGCGTTGGGCCGCTTCACGGCAATCGGCCCAGATGTAAAAGGCCCCATCGGGCTCAACCGGTACGTGCAGGCCCAGCTCGGCCAATTGCGGCAGAAAGAAATCTCTGCGTTGGCGGAAGATGTCGCGGCGGCGTTCGTATTCAGCCAGGCTTTCTGGATGAAAGCACTCTAATGCTGCATGTTGCGCAATGGTGCTTGGACAAATGAACAGGTTTTGCGCGAGCCGCTCAATTGGGGCTACCAACTCAGTTGGCACCACTAACCAGCCTAAGCGCCAGCCTGTCATGTTGAAGTATTTACTGAAGCTGTTGATGCTGATGATGTCATCACCCAGCGCCAAAGCAGTGTGCCCATAGGCTTGGTCATACGACAGACCCAGATATATTTCGTCTACCAGTGTCACTCCGCCTCGCGCGCGTACCGCTTCGTGAATGCGCTGCAGTTCTGCTCTTGAGGTGGATGTGCCGGTCGGGTTAGAGGGCGAGGCCAGCAAAACTGCGCGAGTGTGCTCTTGCCAGTGCGCGCAGACATGTTCGGCAGTCAGTTGAAAGCGGCTTTGTGCTCCGACTGCAATGCGTTTGGCGCTTGCGCCAGCGACTTGCACAAACTGTTGGTTGCAAGGGTAGCCAGGGTCAGGCATTAACACTTCATCGCCGGCATCCAGAAGGGCCAGGCACGCCAAGTGCAGCGCAGCCGAAGCGCCTGCGGTAATGATGATGCGATCGGCTTCAATCTGCACACCAAAGCGGCTGGCATACCATTGGCTGATGGATTGGCGCAGTGCATCCAAGCCTAATGCTGCGGTGTATTGCGTCTGACCTTGTTCAATGGCGGCCATGGCGGCGCGTTGCACCCGCTCTGGCGCTGCAAAATCAGGCTCACCAATATTGAGGAACACCATTTCTGGATCATTACCACGCTCCGACATACGCTGCGCCGCTGCTTTGCCAACCTCCATGACATAAAACGGAGCGGTACGTCTGGCGCGAGCAGAGAGCTTAATGGTCATGGCAAACAGGTGGGCGCTAGCAAGCGCATGGTGTAGACATTGGTTGATGTTGCCAATACATGGCAATGGGTTGTGGCCGCATTCAACGGTGAAGCGGCTCATACGAGCCACTTGTATTTTTTTAAGCCTTGCTGGCGTTCACTTCGGCTGCGCGAAATTGCGGCGCTAGTGCATTCAATACCGCATTGACGTATTTATGGCCGTCTGTGCCGCCAAACGATTTGGCCAATTCTACGTACTCGTTGATGACGACTTTCCACGGCACGTCAAGCGCGTGTTTGAATTCGAACACACCCATCCACATCGCAGCATGTTCGATAGGGGAGAGCTCTTCGAGCGGGCGATCCAGAACGGGGGCAATGGCTTCGTCCAACGTTTGCGCTTCTTCAGCGCAGCCGTACAGTAGCGCGTCATACAGGGCAGAGTCTGCTTTGTGAAAACCACTGAGGTTGCGCGTAAACATGTCGATATCGCGAGGATCGTTTTTGCCTACCAGGCGCTGGTAAAGCGCTTGCAGTGCAAACTCTCGCGCACGGCTACGTGCACTTTTTTTGCTGCTTGGAACGGGGGTGTTTTCAGGGGTACTCATGGGCAGCTTATGCAATCTGTTCAATCAGGTTGGCCATTTCAACGGCCACGCGGGCGGCATCGCGGCCTTTTTCAGTTTGGCGAGCAACGGCTTGCTCCATGTTTTCAACAGTGAGAATGGCGTTGGCAATGGGAATGCCGTAGTCTAGGCTGATGCGCGTGACACCTGCGCCAGACTCATTGGCCACCAGTTCGAAATGGTAGGTTTCTCCGCGAATAATGCAGCCCAGAGCAATCAGGGCATCAAAGTTCTCGGTGTCTGCCAAAACCTGCAAGGCCGAGGCCACTTCGAGCGCACCCGGAACGGTGACGTGGGTGATGTGTTCTTCCTGCACACCCAGTGCGAGTAGCTCTGTGTGTGTTGCCTGCCAAAGCGCGGTTGTAATGTCTTCGTTAAAGCGCGCTTGCACAACGGCAATGCGCAATGGGCTGCCATCTTGCAAATTGGCAGCACCTTTGTTTGCACCAAACATGGTTATTCCTTGTTAATGAAGCCGGTGACTTCGAGGTTATAGCCCGCAGCCATGCTGGGCAAGCGACGTGGTTGGCCTAACAGACGCATACGGCCAACGCCTAAATTACGCAAAATTTGTGCGCCAATGCCATATGTGCGCAAATCCATGCGGCCACGGGTGGGGGCGTGGCTCGGTTGTGCGCGGCCCTCCAATTGGTCAAGCAGTTGCTCGCCTGTTTCTCCACAATTGAGCAGTACAACAGCTCCTTTGCCTGTCCGGTCGATGTATTGGAGGCTTTCGTGCAGGCTCCACGAATGCAGGCCGCGTTGGGCATCTAACGCGTCCAGCACGGAGAGGGGTTCGTGCACGCGCACTGGAATTTCTTCGTCGTCGCTCCACTGGCCTTTGACTAGCGCCAAATGCAGTGCTTTGCTCATGCTGTCTTGAAAAGCATGCGCAGTGAATTCTCCCCAGTGCGTGACCATTTTTCGAGAGCTGACACGCTCAATCAGCGATTCATGGCTGCTGCGGTATTGGATGAGATCGGCGATGGTGCCGATTTTTAGCCCGTGCTCAGCCGCGAAAATCTGCAAATCAGGCAGGCGAGCCATGGTGCCGTCGTCCTTCATGATCTCGCAAATGACGCTGGCCGGTGTCAAGCCCGCAAGGCGCGTCAAGTCGCAACCCGCTTCAGTGTGGCCTGCGCGCATAAGTACGCCACCATCTACCGCTTGAACGGGGAAAATGTGGCCTGGCTGCACCAGATCGGTTGGTTTTGCATGTGCAGAAACAGCTGCCGCAATGGTGCGGGCACGGTCTGCTGCTGAAATGCCAGTGGTGACTCCTTCGGCCGCTTCGATGGAGACGGTGAACGCGGTATCAAACTGCGTGCCGTTTTTCTTGGCCATAGGGGGCAAGTTCAGCAATTGGCAGCGTTCGCGTGTCAAGGTCAAACAGACAAGACCTCGCGCATATTTGGCCATGAAATTGATGGCTTCGGGGCTGACGTGATCAGCCGCTAACACCAGATCGCCTTCGTTTTCTCGGTCTTCTTCATCAATCAGCACCACCATTCTGCCCGCTCGAATTTCTTCGATGATTTCTTCCACTGGCGAAATAGGGGCGATAGAGGTAGCTTGAGTCATGACAAAGAGCAAATAGTTAAGCCGCGTATTGTAGCGACTTCGTCATGCGCTGCTGGGCGCCTGTGATCGGATATGTATGCGATAGCTATGGGGTTGGATGTGCCTTTGCTGTTTCATGAGGCGGCTAGAAAGAGTGGTGTTGTGCATGCAGATCGGCTTATGGTAAACAAAACCATGACTGGACATCTCGTTTGTGGATTGCGGCACAATGGCTCCAATAATTGAATTTGCTGCAATGCAGCATTTTTAGTAAAACAAACCCAAGAGAGCGCAAACCATTTGGAGGGTAAGTTGCAATGAATAAACGCGATCACAACGACGTAGTGGATGTTCAGGCGCGCGAGCAAGTGGACAATCGACAAAATTTGAATGATTTAAGGCTTTTAGGGTGGATCAGTTACGGCATGCATCTGGTCGTGGCTGTGTGCGCGGTAGTGCCTGGTCTGGAGCCTAGTTTGGTATTGCTATTGCTGGCGTTGATTTTGGATTTGGTCAAACGCTCAGATGCACAAGGTACTTGGCAGGCAAGCCATTTTGATTGGCGGATATCCAGTGTGGGATGGGCAATTTTTCTGTATGCCGTGACAGCGCCCTTGTTCCTGCTGTTTTATGTGCCTGGGAAAATTGCGTGGTTCTTTGTCTCCATTTGGTTTTTGATTCGCATTGTTCGCGGCATGGTTGCCATGAATAAAGACCAAGCGATTGCTGCTTGAGTGATGACAGTGCGTAATAAAAAGCATACGGCCAAGCCGCAAGAGCTGAATCTGGCTCTGCAAGGTGGTGGTTCGCACGGCGCTTTTACCTGGGGCGTGCTGGATGCGCTTTTGGAAGAGGGTGTTTACCGGTTTGAAGGTATCAGCGGCACCAGTGCGGGGGCCATGAATGCGACTGTGTTGGCAGCAGGTTTTGCCAAAGCGGCGGATCTGCATATTCCTGACGAGCAAGAAGCCCTTGCTAAAGGAAGTGAGTTGGCCCGCCAGACATTGCGCAATTTTTGGGAGGCGGTCGGCACTTTGGGGGCCTTTTTGACAGCTTCGCCATCACATCTGGCTGCGCAATGGATGCCTTGGCTCAAGCCGTTGATGTCTTCATCACCCCTTTCGCCAGCACAAACCAATCCTATGGATATCAATCCATTGCGAAGCTTGTTGCGCCAGCAAGTGGATTTTGACTTGATCAAGCAATACCAGGGCGGCGGCTTGGTGCCGCGTTTGTTTATTGGTGCGACAAATGTGCGCACTGGCCGCAGCAAGGTTTTTGAGTCAGATGACCTCGGCCTAGATGCGCTGATGGCTTCGGCTTGCTTGCCGCAAATTTTCAATGCGGTAGAGATTGATGGTGAGCATTACTGGGATGGTGGTTACTCTGGTAATCCAGCCATCTATCCGTTGATTTATAGAACCCGCGCCGACGATGTACTGCTGGTACAAATCAATCCGATTGAAACAGAATCAGTGCCGAAGACGATGCCAGAAATTCTCGAGCGCATCAATGAAGTGACATTCAATGCCAGTTTATTGTCGGAGCTGCGTGCGATTGAATTTGTCAGGCGTTTGTTGGATGAGGGGCGGCTCGATGCCAGTCAATACAAGTCGATGCGTATGCACCGCATTGATGGAGGGGCCTTTTTGCAGACATTCGGTAGTGATAGCAAGTTGCGCTCCGATATTGGTTTTTTGCAGAAGCTTTTTGCCCGGGGCCGTGAATCTGCGCAGCAATGGCTGCAGCAGCATCGCGAAGATATTGGGGTGCGTTCGACGCTCTAGTGGATTTTGAATAAGCCTGCTCAATGCAGTGGCAGCGCAAGCTGCGGTGGGTTTGGTCTGCATGCTTTAAAAAGCATGGCACTATGCAAGGGCGCGCAACAAACGGCATGCATGTGAGGTCTTTCACCGCTATGGCATGGCTTTGGCTGCTGTGTTTGAGGCAATCCTTGGCCTGTATTGGCATTAAGCTTGCTTGTTGTTGCTTGTCTTTTGGCATAAGAAATCTTGGATGTATGACTGCTCTAACCCATGACCCACAATGCATTTTTTGCAAGATCGTAGCAGGGGAAATTCCCTCGAAAAAAGTCTACGAAGATGAGGACCTCTTTGCGTTTCATGACATCAGTCCCTGGGCTCCTGTGCATTTTTTGGTGATCCCAAAAAAACATATTCCATCGATGGCTCAGGTTACGGCCTCTGATGCACCGCTGCTAGGGAAAATCATGGCATTGGCGCCGCAGCTTGCCTTGGAGCAAGGTTGTAATCCGTACCCTGAAGGCGGCTTTCGTGTGGTAGTCAATACAGGGGAAGAGGGCGGACAAGAGGTGCACCATTTGCATGTTCATGTCATGGGCGGTCCGCGCCCCTGGCTTAAAGGTTGACCAAAGGCTAGCGTTTGTGCGGCTTTTTCACGTGGCCTGCCGAACGCAGGCCATCAGCCGCATACAATGATTTCAATTTCTGACCGTAGGTGGCAAAGCAATGCTAGTGCTTACTTACTGCAGTTTATTTTCGGCTTTTCGATTCTAGGAGTGAAGCATCATGGGTGGACTTTCCATTTGGCACTGGCTGGTTGTATTGCTGGTCGTAGTTTTGATTTTTGGTACCAAAAAACTGCGCAATATGGGCAGTGATTTGGGTGGAGCAGTTAAAGGTTTCAAAGAGGGGATGCGTGAAGGCGGTGAGGCTCCTCAGGCTGCTGAGAGTGCCAAAGTTGCGGATCAGTCCACTTCGGACAAAGAAACCATTGACGTGCAAGCCAAACAGAAAAACTGATCGTTGGCTATTGCCATGGGCTTGAATGCAGATGCTTGCTGTTTTTAGGGCTGTGTGTGACGCTCGGGTAAGGCATGCGATAACGCAGTCTTTGCTGCTTGGCAGCAACGCATAAGGAAATTGGTCGAATCGATGTTTGATTTAGGTATTTCAAAACTCGTCATGATTGGCCTGGTAGCGCTGATTGTGATTGGGCCCGAGCGCTTGCCTAAAGTAGCGCGAACCATTGGAACGCTTTTGGGGAAGGCGCAGCGCTACGTCAACGATGTCAAGCGTGAGGTCAATCAGGCCATGGAGATGGATGAGCTGCGCAAAGTCAAAACTTCGCTTGAAGGGGCTGCTCGGGACCTAGAACAAACCGTGCGTACCCATGCCAGCGACTTCAAAAGTGGCGTAAACCAAGTCTCGGATGAACTCAATGCCTTGGATGGTGGCGCCGACAGTGATTCGGATGGATCTTCTTTAGATGGCTTGGAAGATGCGAGCAAAAGGGATTTTGTAACTGCTGTCACACCAGTGGTTTATGTTGCGCCTCGCAAAGACTGGCGCAAACGTCGTTCGGCCGTTCCTGGTTGGTACAAAGCACGGCACCAAGTGCGCAAAAACATCCAATCCGATGCTGCTCGGGTTGCCCGTCTGCGCGTTCATTCCTCCTTCGATTCGCATTGATAATTTGTCGCTTAGCTGGCATCGTATGCCTCAGCAACGATGTTGGCGAGCCTTGAAAACATGGCCCACACACCTTCCTCAGAAAATGAGCTAGCTGGAACAGAGCAACCCTTTGTTCAGCACTTGATAGAGCTGCGCAATCGAATCATTTATTGCATTGTTGGGGTTTTTGTTGTGATTGTGGGGTTGGCGCTTTGGCCTGGCCCTAGCGTGCTGATTGACATCATTGCCATGCCAATCCGTGCCCACATGCCCCCTGATGCGAAGTTGATAGCCGTGGGGGTTTTGTCGCCTTTCTTGGTGCCACTCAAGGTCATGTTCATGACGGCGGTGTTGGTTGCATTGCCATGGTTGATTTACCAAGCATGGGCGTTTGTTGCGCCGGGCCTGTACAGCCATGAGAAGCGTTTCGCGCTGCCTATGATTTTGCTGGGAAGTTTGCTGGCATATGTTGGCATTGCATTTGTGCAGCTGTTTGTGCTGGACAAAATGTTTGAGTTTATTCAGAAGTTTGCGCCCCAGAGTGTGGCTGCAACACCAGATGTGGCGTCCTATGTTGGCGTTATCTTGTCACTCTATATTGCTTTTGCCTTGGCGTTTCAGGTTCCCATTGTGGTCATGTTGCTGGTGCGTTTTGGTTTGGTCACACTGGACAAATTGCGCTCTTTTCGCGGTTATTTCGTGGTTCTTGCCTTTGTGATTGCTGCCGTGGTGACGCCGCCTGATGTGATTTCTCAGTTGTCCCTGGCTATTCCTATGTGCTTGCTTTACGAACTGGGTCTTTTTGCTTCGCGTTGGTTTAGCAAGAAAGAGCCAGAGTCGCAAGAAGGTGAGCAGGCTTAAACTAAAACGGCTTTGCCCGGGAGAAACTCCAGTGACAGGCGAGTTTGGCTGCTATTAGCTCGAACAGATGCCACCAGTCGTAAGACCCGCGAACTAAAAAATCAAATATTGTTGCTGTGGCCGTTCTTTTGCAGTTTGCGCAAGAATACGGCCATTTCTTTTTCTGCTTGTTTGTCCCCGTGCTGCTGAGCTGCGGCGATACCCGCCGTCCACGCCGTTTGTGCGGCCACCTTGTCTTCGCACAGCAAATAAGCTTTGCCCAGTAGCTTCCATGCAGCAGAGTAACCTGGGTCATTTTCTACACAGGCATGCAAATGCAGGACAGCCTGTGGTGCATTGCCTGCGTCCAGATACGTCTTACCCAGGCCAAATCGCAGCAGCGGTGTATCGGTGCCTTTCGCTAGCATGGTTTCAAGTGCGGCAATGTTCATGAGGACGCATTCAATAAGGGCAATAAAAGAAGGGCAATTAGGCTAGGCTATGCGTGGGCAAACAAAATGTGAAAGCTTATCGAGGTGTTCGGTTGGTTACAGGACGAACATCTGGTGTGATATCGACTTGTTGTGCTGTGCCATTTCGCTCCATCATGATGGGGATAGGGTTGTTTGGTGTCAGGCCCGCGACCGTTGCCATCAAGTCGGTGACACTTTTGACGGGCTGTTGGTTTATCTGAGTAATGACGTCTCCTGGCCGAATGCCGGCCTTTGCTGCTGGTCCGCCTTGTAATACGCCAGTGACAATCACGCCTGAGCTGGCTTTGACACCTGCTGCTTGCGCCAGCTCAGGGGTTAATGGATCAGATACCAAGCCAACCCAGGCGCGCGTGACGCGACCGTCACGAATGATGCTGTTGAGCACGAATTGCGCTGTTTTGGTTGGGATGGCAAAGCCAATGCCCATACTGCCACCAGATTGAGAAAAAATGGCGGTATTGATGCCAACCAACTCCCCTTTGGTATCCACTAAGGCGCCTCCAGAATTCCCTGGATTGATGGCCGCATCGGTTTGAATGAAATTTTCGTAAATGTTCAAGCCCAAGTGGCTTCGGCCAAGCGCACTGATGATGCCGCTGGTGACGGTTTGGCCAACCCCAAAGGGGTTACCGATGGCGAGAACGGCATCTCCAATGGCCATTTGGTCAGAATTACCAATGCGAATGGCCGGTAGATTGGGGGCTTCGATCTTCAGAACAGCCAGATCAGAGTCAGGGTCCGTGCCAACCACTTTGGCCACAAACTCGCGGCCATCGTTGAGCGTGACGTTGATGACGTCTGCGCCTTCAATGACATGGTTGTTGGTGAGCAGGTAGCCATCTGCATTCACGATGACGCCGCTGCCAAGCCCGCTTTGCGAGCGGTTAGGCGACTCACCGAAAAAATATTGGAAGAAGGGATCATTGGCATAAGGGTGCCGTACCGTTTTGGTGGTGTTGATGCTTACCACTGATTGCGCAGCCAGCTGGGCTGCGGCTCTGAAACTGGTCGGGGCGTCTTCGTGCTGGGTACTGGTGTTGGATGCATTGGTGGTATTAGCGGTTGCTGGGGCTGTGTTCAGTTGTGTGGCCACAGCAGGCGCGTCGCGCGAGGCGAGCCATTGCGGTTTGAGTGTGGTGACGACGAAATACGCGGCCAGTATCACAGTCACGGATTGGGAGAAAAGAAGCCAGTATCGGCGCATAGGGAGTGTGGCAAAAGTGCGTTGATGTCAGCATGCAAAACAGCATGCTGACGATAAAAATGGTTTGTGAATCTCTTGAGGGATAACACTATGGTTTATGTTGATTTTGCGAAGCAAATGCAAACAAAGTCTGAAGTTTTGTCAAGATATTCAAAAATTCAAAACATTTCAGAAATTTCTGGAAAATCTTGTCTCTTTGCAATCAAGATGCCGTCCTGCTCGAGGAGCTTATGCTGCAGTGGGCAGATGAATGCGCTTGATGCATGCAATTACCTTGGATTATTGACTATGAACGATCCGTTGTCGCCTTTGACGCGTCAATTTGTCTCTCATTTTGGGGAGATGGGGAGCCGATGGGGCATCAACCGCACGGTAGGGCAAATCTATGCGCTGCTGTATTTGTCTGAGAAACCGCTGAATGCGGAAGAGATTACGCAGAAGCTGGAGTTCTCTCGCTCCAATGTCAGTATGGGGTTGAAGGAGTTGCAATCCTGGCGTTTGGTGCAGTTGCGCCATTTACCGGGTGACCGTAGAGAATACTTTCAGGCGCCAGAGGACGTTTGGGAAATTTTTCGTGTGCTGGCTGAAGAGCGGCGTAGGCGCGAAATCGAACCTACAACCTCTATGTTGCGTGCAGCTTTGCTTGAAGAGGTTGTGAGTGATGAGGATCGCTACGCACAAAAACGCATGGAGCAAATGCATGAGTTGATTGACCGGTTGATGAAGTGGTTCGACGACATTCAGCACCTCAAGCCAGAAACCGCTATGCAGTTGATGGGGATGGGCGCCAAAGTGACGCGGCTGCTTTCGCTNTTTTGGCGTGGCATGGATGGCACGCTGACAGGGAAAGATAAATTGACTGGTGGAGGAAAGAAATAATGGCGGATTCAAACGAGCCTGTTGCTAGGCCGCAGACCTCGGTTACGCGTGGCGTTCTGCTTGAGACATTGTCTGCATTGTTAAAACCTGGTGATTTTGAGGATTACGGTCCGAATGGCTTGCAGGTAGAGGGCAAGCCTCATGTGCGCAAACTGGTCAGTGGCGTGACTGCCTGCGAAGACTTGATCGATGCTGCTATTGCCGCACAAGCCGATGCACTATTGGTGCACCATGGTTTGTTTTGGCGTGGCATGGATGGCACGCTGACAGGGTGGATGAAGCGCCGAGTCCAGAAACTGTTGGCGCATGACATTAACTTGCTGGCTTACCATTTGCCTTTGGACGCGCATCCGCAGTGGGGCAACAATGCGCAGTTGGGGGTGCGCATGGGCTGGGGGGCTGGTCGTCCTATTAAAGACCGGTCCTTGGTGTTTCAGGCTGAGGTTACTTATGGCAGTGGCTTGACATTAGGCGCAGATATTGCCCGAAAGTTGGGTCGGACGCCGACGGTGATTGATGCAGGAAAGCCCATTCGCCAGTTGCATTGGTGTACTGGGGGGGCACAAAGTTATTTTCAAAAGGCCATTGACGCAGGGGCTGATGCTTTTGTGACGGGTGAGATTTCTGAGCCGCAAGCACATTTAGCGCGGGAGTGCGGCGTGACGTTCATTGCTGCAGGCCATCATGCGACTGAACGTTACGGCGCGCCTTGTGTGGCCCAGCTTGTGGCCGATGAATTGGGGCTAGAGCACCAATTCATTGAAATAGACAATCCTGCTTAGTGCTGCGAATGGGCTTGCTGCACTTGCTTGAATGTAAAACGCCACGTATTTGTGGCGTTTTACATTCACGACAACGTGCGTCGGAGGCTCATTTGCGCAAGCTGTCGCGAATTTCACGTAGCAGCACCACTTCTTCTGCAGGGGCTGCCGGTGCTTCTGGAGGAGCAGCACGTTTGAGTTTGTTGATTTGTTTGATCATCATGAAAATGATGAAGGCCAGAATGATGAAGTTCAAAGCGATAGTGATAAAGCTGCCGTAGGCGAAGACGGGAACACCCGCATCGCGGTAGGCTTGCAGTGTTTCAGCTGTGCCTGCGGGGGCGGTGCCAAGTGCGATAAACAGGTTGGAAAAGTCCAGTTTGCCAAAAACCAAACCTACGACTGGCATGATCAAGTCTTTGACTACAGAGTCGACAATCTTTCCAAATGCACCGCCAATGATTACGCCGACAGCCAAGTCAATCACATTGCCTTTGACGGCAAATTCACGAAATTCTTTTAGTACACCCATCGTTGCAACCTTTAAGGAAAATAAAACAGGTTGATATTGTGCTGGAAATTTGTGTTTGCTTCAGGGGCCATTGAGTCGTCTGCTATAGCTGCGTGACAGTTTTTTTGCCTGCAGAGGCAGTGCAATGAAAGCGCTCCAGCAAGAAAGCTGCACATGAATCGCTCAAGGGGCTTGAAATCGCCTGTACGAATTTTGTATGATGCCGCCGTGCAGAGTGGTTTCAATGGCAAACCGCTCTTTTATTTTTTGAGGAACTCCCCCCAATGATGGTCTTGTACTCGGGCACCACTTGCCCGTTCTCCCACCGCTGCCGCTTTGTTTTGTTTGAAAAAGGCATGGATTTTGAAATCCGTGATGTCGATCTTTTCAATAAGCCAGATGACATCAATGTCATGAATCCTTATGGCCAGGTGCCTATTCTGGTGGAGCGTGACTTGATCCTGTACGAGTCCAACATCATTAATGAATACATTGATGAGCGTTTCCCGCATCCGCAGCTGATGCCGGGTGACCCGGTTGATCGTGCGCGTGTGCGTTTGTTTTTGCTGAATTTCGAAAAAGAGCTGTTTGTGCACGTTTCGACACTGGAGTCTGGAGATACCAAGGCGCAGGACAAGGCCCGTGCGCACATCCGTGACCGTTTGACACAGCTGGCACCGAACTTCATCAAGAATAAATACATGTTGGGGGAAAACTTCTCTATGCTGGATGTGGCGATTGCCCCGCTGCTATGGCGTTTGGAGCATTACGGCATTGAATTGAGTCGCAATGCCGCTCCATTGCTCAAGTATGCAGAGCGACTTTTTTCGCGGCCAGCTTATATTGAAGCGTTGACGCCATCGGAAAAAGTGATGCGTCGCTGATGAAAAAACACAATGGCCAGGATTCCTGGCCATTTTTGGTGTTAGGGTATCCATTTCCTGAAATCGTTTCTCGTTAAAGATGATGTTGAGGCTGGCTTTGCGCTAAACAACCAGATCTCATGAATGCATTGTCCATCCCACTATGACCACTGAAGCACTGCCTTCCACCCAACCTTATTTATTACGTGCTTTGCATGAATGGTGCACCGATAACGGTTTTACGCCCTACCTGGCCGTAAAGGTCGATGGTTCGGTGCAGGTGCCGCCAGAGTTTGTGCGTAACGGTGAAATTGTGCTCAATATCAGTTATGGCGCGACGTCTAAACTGGAAATGGGAAATGAATACATCGAATTTCAGGCACGCTTTGGTGGCGTGCCGCGGCAAATTGTGGTGCCGATTCACCGTGTCATGGCCATTTATGCCAGTGAAAATGGACAGGGAATGGCTTTTTCAGTGGCGGATGCCTTGCTTGATACGCAGGCGCCCGCTGTCCCGAATGCTGCTGCGGCGGAAGATTTAGATGTCGCTGATATTGATTCTGCAGCACCAGGGGAGAGTGGCGGGGTCAGCTCCAAGCCGGTTTTGCATTCTCTTGATGGAGTTCCTCGCACTGAAGAGGATAAAACAACTGATAAGCCTGACCCAAAGCCTCCAACAGCAGGGGGCAAGACTGGTAAACGGCCATCGTTGCGTTTGGTCAAGTGAGGCTGATGTGAGTGTTGGGCGACCACCTGGAGATCTTATGATGCGTTTGCTGCAGCAAAGAATGGTTGCCCCTGTTCCGTTGTTAGGGGACTATGTCGCCCTACGGCGCTACTGGGTTGTGGCTGGTTTGGGCATCGCCTTGGCCTTTTCTGGCGCTGCTGCTTGTGCGCAGCCGCTTATTCCCAATGATGGGGTGATTCCGTTATTAGATACGCCCATCATGCAGCAGCCGTTGCAGCATGGCGCGCAGTCATTAATGCAAATGCAGTCGCCTCCAGCCGTGCAGACGGGGAAGGTGAATTTGGCACCATTGGCCACTATGGCCGATACCACCAAGCTGTGCGATGCTGCCGTGAAGTTGGTGGCTGAGCAGAAAATAGAACAGGCGTTTGCGGCATTGACCCCCTACTGGCCTTTGGCTCGCGAAGAAATCAATCGCTTGGCAGGACAAACCAAAAGTCAATTCGCCCTGTTAGTACGCCAGTTTGGCGCGATTGTGGGGCAAGAGTGGGTGCGCTCCCGTACGGGGGGCAAAAGCCTAGTGCAGCATTTGTATATGGTGAAGTTGCAGCACCACGCAGTTCGTGTAGGCTGTACTTTTTACCGTCCAGAACAAACATGGCAAGTGCACACTATTTTCTGGGATGACGAAATTGATGCATTACTGGAGCCCTGAGAGGGCAACCATCAGCAAGAGTTGAAGTAGATAATATGTTGAAGATTCTGTTGTGTAACGACGATGGTTATTTGGCTCCAGGGATCATTGCCCTTGCCGAGGCCCTTGCCGCATTGCCTGATACCCAGGTGGAGGTCGTTGCGCCTGAGCACAACAATAGCGCCAAGTCGAATGCCTTGACGTTGAATGCCCCTCTGTATGTGCACCAAGCACATGGCGGTTTTCGTTACGTTAATGGAACTCCGGCTGATTGTGTGCATGTGGCCCTGACGGGGTTGCTTGATTACCGCCCTGATTTGGTGGTTTCTGGCATCAACAATGGCGCCAACATGGGCGATGACACCGTGTATTCGGGCACGGTCGGGGCGGCTATGGAAGGGTATTTGTTTGGCATACCATCGCTGGCGTTTTCTTTGGTACACAAGGACTGGGCTCAGCTGGATGCTGCTGCGCAAGCCGCCGCCGCTGTGGTGGCACATTTGCGACAACATCAATGGTTTGGACGGGCGCCATGGTTGCTTAATGTCAATATTCCCAATTTGCCGCTGACTTTGCTCAAGCCACTCAAATGGTGTCGATTGGGCCGCCGTCATGCTGCAGAAAAAGTCATTTGCCAGAAAAATCCCCGTGGGGAAACCATGTATTGGATTGGTGCGTCTGGTGCTGCGGCCGATGCCAGCCCTGGCACCGACTTTGATGCAGTGGCTCAAGGGCATGTGGCAATAACCCCTTTGCATGTTGATTTGACTGATTACACTGCCTTGTCGCGCTGGTCTGATCAGTGCATGCTGGAAAATTTCATGAGTAAGTCAGCAGCAAACCTTGCTGTTGCAGGCGTGGGCTCTATTGCATCTCAAGGGGAGGGGTGATGCAGAAGAAAACGCGTTTTCCTGCTCAGATATTGCCTTCTGTGGCCGCACCCAAAAATGCTCCTGTTCGTGTTGCTGGCGGTCTTTCTGCCGCTATTGCGCAAACGGTTCCGTCTACTGCGATTCAGCGTGGAGTCTCTGGTTACAGTTCCATGGTTGCGAGTCAGCCTGTTGGGGCTATCAGTGCGTCTAGCCAACAGGCTGCACGCGAACGTATGGTTAAACGTTTGGCGGTATTAGATGGCGTACATCCGGCTGTGATAGAAGCGATGCGCTTAGTGCCGCGTCATACCTTCATTGATTCGGCTTTGGTTGCCAAGGCTTACGAGGAAAACAGTTTGCCAATCGGTTACGGTCAGACGATTTCCAAGCCTGGTGTAGTCGCGCGCATGTTGTCATTGATCATGCATGTCTATGCCCATGCTGGCGCTCGTATCCCTGGGCGACTTTTGGAGGTGGGTACCGGGTGCGGTTACCAGGCCGCAGTGATGAGTCATTTGGCAACCGAGGTGTATTCGATTGAACGTGTGCGCGGTTTGCATGAGCGCGCGCGTGACAACCTTAGACCATTGAGAGTGAGCAACTTGCATTTGTTGTTTGGCGATGGCATGGCAGGCTTTCCTTCAGGAGGGCCCTATGCCGCCATCATTTCCGCTGCAGGAGGGGAGGCCATTCCCCAAGCATGGACGGACCAATTGGCAATGGGGGGAAGGATTGTGGCTCCCACGTCAACCGATGGTGGCAGGCAGGTATTGATAGTGATTGACAAAACACCTTCGGGCTTGCGGCAGCAGGCCTTGGAGGCTGTTCATTTTGTTCCGTTAAAATCAGGCGTTGATTAAGAAGGATTCAGACAATGCTTTTTCAAACTCGTTGGGTAGGAGTGGGGGCCATTGTGGCAGCATGCGCCTTGGTTGCGGGGTGTTCTGGGGTAAGCCTCAATGAAGCTCCTGTTGAGGACCGTGCTGGTTCTGGGCAAGTGGGTTCCGTCGCTCCAGTGGCAGCAGCACCAGCAGGCCACTACACAGTCAAGCCAGGCGATACACTGATTCGGATAGGCCTTGAGACAGGTCAGAGCTGGAAGGATATTGCTGCCTGGAACCAATTGGCGAATGCGGATGTGATTGAGGTGGGGCAGACATTGCGTGTTGTTCCGCCTGGCACTAACGTGGCGGCCAGCAATAATGCAGCATCAGCGCCTGCAGGCAGTGGTGTTCAAGTTCGCCCTATTCCACCATCAGGTGGTTCCAGTTCAACGGGGGCTGGTGCAACAACTTCGACGGCACCAGTGACAACTGTGGCGGCTACGGCTCCCGCGGCCAACACTTCTGGTATCCAGTTCGTGTGGCCTGCATCAGGGCCTTTGCTGGCCGGATTTAATGAGGCAAGCAACAAGGGATATGACATTGGTGGTAATGCTGGTGATGCGGTGCTGGCTGCAGCCGATGGCCATGTGGTGTATGCCGGTGCTGGTTTGCGCGGGTATGGCAATTTGATCATTCTGAAGCACAATGATGAGTTTTTGACTGCCTATGCGCACAACCGCGCACTGTTGGTCAAAGAAGATCAGCGCGTCACGCGTGGTCAGAAAATTGCTGAAATGGGCAATACCGACGCTGATCGTGTGAAGCTGCACTTTGAAGTGCGTCGCCAAGGCAAGCCGGTCAATCCTGCTGGGTATTTGCCCAAACGTTGATAGGGGTGTCGAATGGAGGTGACTGACGGTTGCCTTCTCCTGTATGAAAGGATCGGTGCGTTGATCGCCCGATCCTTTGTTGTTTGAATAACTAAATTGTGTGAATGAATACGAGCGAATCCACCCCCTTGGCTGCAATTGCTGATCCTGATGCGATTGGAGATGAGGCATCACCAATCGATGTAGATGCGGCGGGTGAAGAGCGGAGCATGGATATCGGCGTCGCCTTGCATGGGCAGCGTTTGGACAAGGCACTTTTGGAGTTGGCACCGGAGTTTTCTCGTAACCATTTGCAGCATCTGGTCAAAGAGGGGTGGGTGACTTTGGGTGGCGCGGTTGTTGTCAAGCCTGCGCAGAAAGTGTCGGCTGGTCAAACGCTGCGCGTTCAGCTTCAACCTACAGCGCAAAGCCAGGCTTTTTTGCCTGAGGTGATGCCACTCAATATCGTGTACGAAGACGCACACTTGCTGGTGGTGAATAAGCCTGCAGGATTGGTTGTGCATCCTGCTGCGGGTAACTGGAGTGGTACCTTGCTCAACGGCTTGTTGGCCTATCATCCTGTTTTTTCCACTTTGCCGAGAGCTGGCATTGTGCATCGTCTTGACAAGGACACCAGTGGATTGATGGTAGTTGCAAAGTCATTGTCGATGGTGGCTGCGCTGGTTGAGATGATTGCAAGGCGTGATGTTTCGCGTCAATATGTGGCTATTGCCAAGCGAGCGCCACATGCGCGAACACCTTGGCGCGAATGGGGGGAAACCGTGGTGGTTGATGCGGCCATTGGGCGTGATTCTTCCAATCGATTGCGAATGGCAGTCGTGGATTTGATGTCGCAATCCGGTAAAACTGCGCAAACTGATATGACGCTGTGGGCAAGTTGCCAAGATGAGGGTGATTACGCCTTGCTGCACTGCCGCTTGCATACAGGGCGGACGCATCAAATTCGGGTGCATGCAAAGCATTTGGGGTGGCCTTTAGTGGGTGATGCTATTTATGGTGGTGCTCCACATGTGACCATTACGCGCCAGGCGTTGCATGCGTGGTGTTTGGGCTTTGAGCACCCGGTTACGCGAGAAACGTTGAGTTGGCAAGCACCGCTGCCGCTGGATATTCAAGCCCTGCTGGGAGCGTTGCATATGCCGCAGCCTGATGGCTTGTAATGCAGGTTGCTTGCATGTCGAGTTATGTGGGGGTATGACACCCCTGTAAAATGGGCGCAAGTACGGAGTGCCTGTTTGGAGCGCATTGAGCCCCTGACAATTTGGATGTGAGTTTTGAATGGTTGATGCATTTGTGCATGAAGAGCCTAGAGCGCCCCTGGCAGTAGACCCCCTCTCTGTTTTGGAGGCCGCTTTGCTGTGCGCCAAAACCCCCATGCAAATGGATGCTTTGTTGGCTTTGTTTGACGAGGCGTTCGATGAGCTGCAAATCAAGGCCTGGTTGGAGCAGTTGCAGTTTGATTGGGCGCGCCGCGGCTTGGAGTTGGTGCAGGTTACTTCGGGATGGCGTTTTCAAAGCCGTCCTGCGGTTTTGCCCTATTTGGGGCGCATGGAGCCTGAGCGAGCACCACGCTATTCGCGTGCAGCCATGGAGATTTTGGCCGTCATTGCGTATAGGCAGCCAGTCACCCGGGGGGATATTGAAGATATTCGTGGTGTGGCCGTCAATAGCCAAATCATCAAGCAACTGGAAGAGCGCGGTTGGATCGAGGTTATTGGTCACCGTGAAAGCGTGGGCAGACCTGCATTGTTTGCGACTACGCCGCAGTTTCTGGATGATTTGGGGCTAAACTCCTTGCGCGAATTGCCAGAAATTGATGCCGTTAGCGATGTGACCTTGCAGCAATTGGGCTTAGCTCAGGCACCAAATTCAATATCGCAGCAGTCTTCGCCAGAGTCGGTGTCCGACGAAAGTGATATGGTGGCTGCCGCTGCGCAAGCAACCCCAGATGGAGTGCGGGAACAGGTCGCTAGTTTGGGGGCTGAGGCATTGACTGAAGAGGTCGATGCACTAGGTGCTCCGCATGAACAAGATGCCGATAGTGCTGAGAGGCAGATAGAGGCTGCTGCTTCTAAAGCGTTGGAAGCAGTTGGTCCCGGTCAGTTGTTGGTTCAAGCGCAAGATGAGGCGCGCGAAGAGTTAATCGATGCGCACATGCCTTTGCCCCAGGAATTGCCTGGCCAGAGCAAGGATCAGTGAAGACAAATGCGTCGCTATTGACGCGACAGCCAGTTCATTGTTGAAACCAAAGTACTGGCACCATATTCCCTTTTTTGAAAACCTTCCGTAAACAGTGAAGGTTTGAGTGAGTCCCATGGAAAAAAAACAATCCCCTTCAGAAACTCCCATTGAGCGCCCAGCAGGGTCAAGTGCCTCTGCAGTCTCTCGTCGTAATCGCGGGGCTGCATCGGAGATGGGTGAAGGTACTAAGCGTCGTGGCCCTGCGGCTTTGCGTGCGCAGCAGGCTGTTCGCAAAAAAGCAGATCCATCCGCTCGCCATTCAATGCAAGAGGATGATCGGCGTGGCCATGTAAATGATTCTGCGCATAGTGAAGCAGAGGCCGAGATTGAACGGCAAGGCCATGCGTTGCCCGATGAGGTTCTAGAACAAGAGGGATATGCATTTGAAGATGTGATTGCCGGTGTTTTGGATGAAGTAACAGGCGATGATGGTGAGGATTTGCCCGCACCTAAAGCGGTGCATAAACGCGTGCTGCAGCCGGATGCAGAACAGCCCAAATTGCACAAAGTTTTGGCGCAAGCCGGGGTGGGGTCTCGCTTGGAAATGGAAGCGCTCATTCAGCAAGGTCGAGTCTTGGTTAATGACCAGCCTGCGCACGTGGGGCAGCGTGTTCAATTTGGCGATCAGATCAAGATCAATGGCAAGCCTGTGCGGGTCAGAATTGCCCCGCCCGCGCCACGTGTGCTGGCCTACCATAAGGTGGCTGGCGAAATGGTTACGCGGGATGATCCTCTCAATCGACCCACTATTTTCAGGCGCTTACCCAGTTTGCCGCAAGGCAAGTGGCAAGCCGTTGGGCGTTTGGATTTGAACACCGAGGGCTTGTTGTTGGTGACCAATTCGGGTGATCTGGCTAACCGCTTAATGCACCCGCGTTATGGACTTGAGCGCGAGTACGCAGTGCGTATTTTGGGCGCATTGTCGGATGAAGAGCGTGCGCGTTTGCTCAATGGGGTTACGCTTGAAGATGGTGAGGCTGCTTTTGGCAGTATTGAGGATGGGGGCGGCGAGGGCGTCAATCAGTGGTATCGAGTCACCATTTCGGAAGGGCGCAATCGTGAGGTGCGCCGCATGATGGAGGCTGTAGGCCATGCTGTGAGTCGCTTGATTCGCATCCGTTATGGCAGTGTCTTATTGATGCGTGGTTTGCGCAGGGGCATGTGGTTTGAGTTGTCTGAGCGCGATGTAGCGCGTTTGACCGAAGAGGTCGAAATGCCATTGCCAGCACCCGTAGCCCCAGTGGCAGCACGCGGGCGTCGCAATACGTCGGGTGCGGGACGCAGGCCGTCTATGGCATCAGCACCGGTTGTTCGTAAACCGCAAACACCACGGCGCAAGACGGATGGCGCAGAGGGTGGAAAACCGCAAGGATATATTGGCGAGGGGGGGATTCGACCTCCGCAGCGCGGTGGTAAGCGCTCGAGCAAAGGGCGTGGACGCTGAGGTCATTCAGATTTTTTCTTTGCATCGCAGAAAAAAGTTAGAATGGCGGGCTTTTTTATTTAACGAAGAAACACGGCTATGGCAATCGAACGCACCCTCTCTATCATCAAACCCGACGCAGTTGCAAAAAATGTGATCGGTCAAATCTATGCCCGTTTTGAAAACGCAGGCTTGAAAATTGCTGCTGCACGTATGGCACACTTGTCTCGCCAAGAGGCAGAGCAGTTCTATGCTGTGCACAAAGAGCGCCCTTTCTTCAAAGACTTGGTGGATTTCATGATCTCTGGTCCTGTGATGATTCAAGTGCTCGAAGGTGAAGGCGCGATTTTGAAAAATCGCGAACTGATGGGCGCAACCGATCCAAAGAAAGCGGACGCTGGCACAATCCGCGCTGACTTCGCTGATAGCATCGACGCCAATGCAGTGCATGGCTCTGATGCTGCGGAAACAGCTCAAGCTGAAGTGGCATTTTTCTTTCCGGGCCTGAACGTTTATTCGCGTTAATTATGTGCGCTATAAGGCGCATTGATAAAGGATGTCGCCGTGTGTGCGGCGAAGTCCTGTGAGGCCAAAGGCGATCGAGTGGGCGTTAAAATGCCGACGATCGCCTTTATTTTTATGGCTCTAGGCTCGTGTCTGTAATGAGCTTGGGCTTGCTGTCTTTGTTTTGTTTGGTTAATTGTTATGGGGTGTTTGCGCCCTATATAGAAAAATCCCCCACGTCATGACTGAATCCACTGTGCAGAAAGTCAATCTTCTGGGTCTCGATTTAGAGGCTTTGGTGGAGTTTTGCGCCCAATTGGGGGAGAAGCGCTTTCGTGCAACGCAGTTGTATCGCTGGATTCACCAGCGTGGTGTTGCTGATTTTGACTTGATGTCGGATCTGGCCAAGTCGTTGCGCGGCAAGCTCAAGGATTGTGCTGAGGTGGTGGCCTTGCCTGTTTTAACAGAGCAGGTCTCGCGTGATGGCACGATCAAATGGCTCTTTGATGTGGGAGGGGGCGATGCCGTAGAGGCCGTCTACATTCCTGAGCGGGATAGAGCGACTTTGTGTGTATCCTCCCAAGCGGGATGTGCTATTGGTTGCCGGTTTTGTTCGACTGGGCACCAGGGATTTAGCCGCAACCTGAAAACATGGGAAATCGTGGCTCAGCTCTGGTATGCCGAGCATGAGTTGCGCAGGCGCTTTAAAAGTTCTGAGCGAATGGTCTCCAATATTGTCATGATGGGCATGGGTGAGCCGCTGCAGAATTATGGGCAGCTCGTTCCCGCTTTGAAAACGATGCTCGATGACAATGCCTTTGGTTTGTCTCGCAGGCGCGTGACGGTGTCAACATCCGGTATTGTGCCGATGATGGATCGCTTATCGCAAAGTGTGCCTGTTGCGTTGGCAGTATCCTTGCACGCGCCGCAAGACCCCTTGCGCGACCATTTGGTGCCGTTGAATAAAAAATACCCGCTGGAGGAGTTGATTGCGGCATGCCACCGTTATTTGGAGTTTGCTCCGCGTGACTTTATTACGTTTGAATACTGCATGCTGGCCGATGTGAACGATACGGTAGAGCATGCCAAGGCTTTGGTCGACTTGCTTTCGGGTCAAGGGCAGGGTGTCGGGTGGTTTAAGCTTAATCTGATTCCCTTCAATCCTTTCCCTCAGTCTGGCTTGTTGTGTTCTTCGCCTGAAGCAGTTACAGCTTTTGCAAAGGTGCTGCTCGATGCGGGCGTAGTCACAACCGTGCGCAAAACGCGAGGTGATGACATTGATGCAGCTTGTGGGCAGTTGGCTGGTGAGGTGAAAGATCGAACCCAAGCCGTGGTCCGGATGCAGAAAAAACGCATTGAAGAGAGTGGCTCGTCATTGCCGGTGTAAAACCAATCCACATCACAAGGGTACAACTGTATGTGTCATGTTTTTTTGAATCGAGGCAGCTACAAAACAGGAAGATATAGCGTATCGACGGCGATTGTGGCCTTGTCGCTGCTGGTGTTGAGTGGCTGTGTAACGTCGGTCACGACGACCTCCAGTTTAGGAGGAGCTGCTACTGGTGTGTCGCAGTCTGCGGATTCGCAAAAAGCCGCGCAAACACGCTTGGAGTTGGCTGCAGAGTATTTACGCGCAGGTAATGTCACAGTGGCTCTGGAAGAGGTCAATAATGCATTGAAGCTCAATTCCAGCATGACGGAAGCTTATGTGCTGCGGGGCATGATTTATTCTCAACGAGGGGATTTTGCCAGTGCTGAGGCTGATTACGCGCGTGTCATGCGCGAGCGTGGTTCTGACCCAGATGTGATGCACAACTATGGATGGATTTTGTGCCAGCAAGGCCGCTATGCTGACGGCGATGTGTACTTTGACAAAGTCTTGGCAACTCCGGGCTACGCTACCTCCGCGCGCACATGGATGACCAAGGGCCTGTGTTTACAAGCAGCAGACAAGACCAATGCAGCAAAGCAGGCTTTGCTTAAAGCGGTTGAATACGATCCGAACAATCCGATTGCAACCTACAACTTGGCGAGCATGTTGTACCACGCAGGCCAAGTCGCCGACGCACAAATATATGTACGCAGATTGAATAATTCTCCCTATGCCAATGCGGAAACGCTATGGTTGGGAGTCAAGATTGAAAACGCGATGGGTAACCAGCTCGGTATTCGTGAGCTGGGTGAAGTGTTAAGCCGTAAGTTCCCCCAGTCGCGAGAGTTTGTTCTTTATGAACGCAAGGCGTTTTATGAGTGAAGCAGTGAGTCCTACAAGCCATTCCAGCCCAGAAGGGGGCGAGCAGTCTGCAGGCGGCTTGTCCAAACCGTCGATAGAAACGCTCAAGACACCAGGAGCTTTGCTTCAGCATTACAGGCAAGAGCGACACGTGAGTTTGCATGAGTTGGCTGCAGTTCTCAAAGTGACGCCTGATAAATTGGATGCTCTGGAGCGTGATGCCTATGAGAAGCTGCCAGACATGGTTTTTACGCGTGCATTGGCATTGAGTATTTGCCGTTTGCTTGGGGCTGATTCGGCGCCAGTCATGGCTTTATTTCCAAGCGCAAGCTCGCCCAAGTTGGGGCGCGATTCTGATGGGCTCAACCAACCTTTCAAAGGGGGAGAGCAGCCCACACTGGGCTCATCCAGCATCAAAGAAGCTTCCTCCGCACCTAAGGTGTTGCTAGCCGTCGGCGCGCTCTTGTTGGCTGCTGTGGCTGTCTATTTTTGGCCTCAAGTCCAGCGCATACTGAATCTGGATGCAAGCCAAAGCTCGCAAATAGCGAACGGCCAAGGCACCGTCGAAAGTACGAACCGTGGCTCAGGCATTCAGACTTTGCAGGTGCCCGGACTTGCTGCATTGCAGACTGCTAATGCCGATAGTAGTGATGGCGAGCCTGTACCAGCACAAGCGCCAGAGTCAGAGGAACAATCGGAAGAAACTTCCTCGTCAACGGTAGCAGGAGCGGCTCCGCTTGGGGGCGCAAACACTGCAGTTGTTTCAAGTGCCTTGACCACTGCTGCATCCCATGGCACTGGGCTTGGCGCGGCAAATGTTGCTCAGTCGGCCGCTTCGGCACCAGCTGTGAATCCTGTTGTGAACGGAGAGGCTGCGACGCCAGTGGCTGCTGTGGATACGATCCGTATTGAAGCCCAAGAACCTGTGTGGGTGCAGATTCGGGACCAGTCGAATGCTATCGTGCACCAAAGCACTTTGCCAAAAGGGCGTGAGCTCGCCATTACCAATGCCCCTCCGCTTCGCGTTGAAATAGGCCGTGCGGATGCGGTCAAAGTCACCGTTAAAGGGCAGGACTTCGATGTGCACCCATTTGCGCGTGGCAATGTGGCTCGGTTTGAGGTGACTCCGTGACAGTGTCACTCTTGATTCATAAGGGTGAGGCTATGGATTCTGCTGAAAGTCCGCTCGGGATCGGCTCTTGTCCTATTGCCTTGTCGCAACCCAAAGCACATACGTCATTGCAGGCACGTGTCGAGTGGCGCGCGCGCGTTGTCACCATTGGTGGTGGGGCGCCTGTACGCATCCAGTCGATGACTAATACGGACACGGAGTCTGTAATTGAAACGGCCATTCAGGTCAAAGAGTTGGCGTTGGCTGGCTCTGAAATGGTGCGTCTGACCGTCAACACCAACAAAGCCGCAGAGGCTGTTCCACACATTCGTGATCAGTTGGACCGCATGGGGGTGGATGTCCCTCTTGTAGGCGATTTCCATTTCAATGGCCACAAACTGCTGACTGAGGTGCCTGCTTGTGCCCAAGCACTCTCAAAATACCGCATTAATCCTGGTAACGTGGGCAAAGGTGCTCGGCACGATGTTCAGTTTGGCCAGATGATTGATGCTGCGCTGAAGTGGAACAAGCCGGTGCGCATTGGTGTCAACTGGGGAAGCTTGGATCAGGAGTTGCTGGCCAAGTTAATGGATGAAAATCTGCAACGTGCAGCACCCTGGGATGCCCGTCAAGTCATGTACGAGGCATTGATTACCTCGGCAATTGGTTCTGCTCAAAAAGCGGTGCAAATGGGTATGCAGCCTGGACAAGTGATCCTTTCCTGCAAGGTTAGCGCTGTACAAGATTTGATTGCGGTCTACCGCGAATTGTCTAAGCGCTGCAATTACCCTCTTCACTTGGGTTTGACTGAGGCTGGCATGGGAGCCAAGGGTACGGTGGCATCGGCTGCAGCCCTAGCGATTTTGCTGCAAGAGGGAATTGGGGACACTATTCGTGTCTCACTCACGCCCCAACCGGGTGAAGCCAGAACACAGGAGGTGTTGGTCGCTTCAGAAATTTTGCAGGCGCTGGGGTTGCGCGTATTTGTGCCCAGTGTTACGGCATGTCCAGGTTGTGGTCGAACCACCAGTACCACGTTTCAGGAATTGGCCAAGCAAATTGATGATTTTCTGCGTGGCCAAATGCCCTTGTGGCGCACGCGCTATCCAGGGGTGGAAAACATGAAGGTGGCAGTGATGGGGTGCATCGTCAATGGTCCCGGTGAGAGCAAGCACGCTGACATTGGTATTAGCCTGCCGGGCAATGGTGAAGCTCCTTCGGCACCTGTGTTCATTGATGGTGAGCGAACTATGCTGCTCAAGGGCGATGATATTGCTCAGCAATTCCACCGTATTGTTAGTGACTATGTTGAGCGTCGGTATGGCGCATCGGCGTCTGCCTCGAATGAATAAAAGAATGGTGCCCGACTCGCTTGTTTGCGACGCACTGTATGTATTTCTTCTATCTGTGAAAATAATTCTGTGAGCGATCTTGATTCTTTGCCCCAAACGGGTGCAGCTACTTCCAAAAATAAACCATCTTTCAAGCCTGTACAGGCCATCCGCGGAATGAATGACATTCTGCCGCCGGAGTCTGCCCTGTGGGAGTGGCTGGAGGAAAAGGTGCGCGCTGTGATGCACCAATGGTCGTATCGCAATGTGCGTACCCCGGTGCTGGAACATACCGGTTTGTTTGTGCGTGGCTTGGGAGAAGTCACCGATATCGTCGAGAAGGAAATGTATTCCTTTGAAGACAGGGCTGATAAACAGGGTGATGCCGACCATTTGAGCCTACGGCCCGAGGGGACTGCTGGTGTGGTGCGTGCAGTTTCTGAGCACTCCTATCTGTATGACGGAGGAAAACGCCTTTACTACATGGCTCCCATGTTTCGTCGTGAACGTCCGCAGCGTGGACGTTACCGTCAATTCCACCAGGTAGGGGCGGAGGCTTTGGGGTTTGCCGGGCCAGAAGTCGATGCAGAGATGATTTTGCTGGCCCATGAGCTGTGGCAGCAAATCGGTCTCAAGGATGTGACGTTACAGCTCAATAGTCTTGGGCAACCTGAAGAGCGTCAGCGCCATCGCGAAGCCTTGATTGCTTATTTTCAGGCGAATGAGGACCAGTTGGATGAGGACGCAAAGCGTCGTTTGCACAGTAATCCATTAAGGATTTTGGATACCAAAAATCCTGCCATGCAGGAATTGGCAACACAAGCGCCTAAATTGATGGAGTACTTGGGCGATGCATCACTCAAACACTTTGAACAAGTGCAGGCTATTTTGCAGGCGCAAGGTGTGAAGTGGCAGATCAATCCACGACTGGTGCGAGGGCTGGACTATTACAACCTGACGGTTTTTGAATTTGTATCCGAAGCGCTTGGCTCACAAGGTACGATTTGTGGTGGTGGCCGTTATGACTACCTGATCGAGCAGATCGGTGGTAAGGCTGCTCCCGCAGTGGGGTGGGCATTTGGTGTCGAGCGGGTGCTGGAGTTGGTTAAGGAGCAGCAGCTGGTGCCGGCGGCGAAAAGCCCTTCTGTTTACGCGATTGTGCCTGATGCCGCAGCGCTTCCACAGGCTATGGCCTTACTGACAGCATTGCGCCGTATGGGTGTGGCCGCGCAGTTGCACACCAGTGCGGATTCAGCGCAGGGAATGGGCAGTTTTAAATCCCAATTCAAGCGCGCGGATGCCAGTGGTGCGGCATGGGCGTTGGTGTTCGGTACGGATGAATTGGCCCGTGGCGAGGTGGCACTCAAGCCACTGCGCCATGCTGGTGAGCAGGTGCTCTATGCACTCAGCAATATCGATGCGTTGGCCGCGCGCATACAATCACCGATTGCTCAGTAAGTGGCATTGGTCTGTCAATAAGCGCCGATAAGCGGCAGGACAATCATTGTGCTTGCTATAGTGCTGGGATTGCAGGGTATTCATGACAGGCCTCTCGGATGGTCGAGAGGTTTTTACAAATATTGATGGTTTTTATGGCAACACATTTTGATTTGCAAGAACAAGAACAACTGGCCACACTCAAGCATTTTTGGAGTAGCTGGGGAACGTTGATTTCTGTAGCTGTGTTCGCTGTAGTTGCGGCCATTGCTGGCTTTAATGGTTACCAGTATTGGCAGTCAAGCCAAGCAAGCAAAGCAGCAGAATTGTTTGATCAGGTTCGCGTAGGGACTGAGCAGCAACAGGCTGATGCTGTGACTCAGCGTCTGGAGCTTTTGCAATCTTCTTACGGTAAAACTGTGCAGGCCAGCCAGGCATCCCTTGTTGCAGGGCGCTATTGGGTGGAAAAAGAAAACTGGGCAGCAGCAGCAGATGCGTTTAAATGGGTGGCAAGCAATTCTAAGGATGAGGGCTTTCGTGCGTTGGCCACATTGCATTTGACGTCTGTGCAAATGCAGCAGCAGCAGTGGGATACGGCATTGGCTACGTTGAACGGCTTCTCCTTTCCATACGAGTTCCGTGCTTTGCGCGATGACCGCAAAGGCGATATTTTGCAAAAGCAAGGCAAAACCCAAGAGGCCATTGCAGCTTACAACGCGGCCTTTGAAGCGTTTGAACCAACTGCGCGTTATCGTCTGGTTGTGCAAAGCAAACTCAATGCGCTGGGCCAAACTCCTGCGGCATTGAACCGTGCGGGCGCTTAATAATCGAATCCGGAAATAGCTGCTTTTTTCTCAGGATCACAGATGACTCAATCCTTGTCGCTCAAAGCGAATAGCCTTTCGCGTAAACGGGTGTTGCGCTGCGCCTTGTTGGCCGTAGTTGCCGCGCAGTTGGTAGCCTGCTCCGTGTTCTCTAGCAGCAAGACGCCTAAACCTAAAGAACTTGAACCTAATGTGGCGCGTTTTGCCGCATCACAAGTTTGGACGGCCAATATTGGCACTGTTGGATCTATTCAGCTCTCACCGTTGGTTCAGGGTGATGCGGTGACCTTGGCTACCGCATCGGGTACCGTGGTTAGTCTACAAGCCAACACGGGTGCTGAGTTGTGGCGTGCCAGCCTGAAGGACCGTTTGGTTGCCGGTGTTGGTGGCGATGGACAAACCTTTGCGGTCATCACCGCACAGAATGAAGTTGTGGCACTGCGTGATGGTCAGGAGCAATGGCGATATGCCCTGCCTGGCCGTTCGTTTACAGCCCCATTCGTGGCTGGTGAGCGGGTGTTTGTGGTAACCGCTGATCGTGCTGTGTTGGCTTTGGATGCCGACAATGGCGCATTGATTTGGGATCGTCCCGGCACGGATGGCGAGAACCTTTCGCTTCAGGAGTCGTTGCTATTGACGGCAGTGGGCAATACTTTGGTTGCGGGTTATTCTGGTCGTTTGGTTGGTATGAGTCCGGACACCGGTTCCATCCGCTGGGAGGCCCCTATTGCTATGCCGCGTGGCATCAACGACATTGAACGCTTGGTCGATGTCGTAGGGCATTACAGCCGAGTGGGTAACAACGTTTGTGTGCAGGCCTTCCAAACGGCCATTGGGTGTGTGAATGCATCGCGTGGTGAAACCACGTGGACGCAAAAACTCAACGGCGCTGTTGGCGTTGGTGGAGATGAGGGTGCCGTTTACAGCGTTGATGCCACTGGGCGTATGCAGGCTTGGGACCGTGTGGATGGCAAGCAGCAATGGTTGAGCGATCGCTTACAGTATCGCCAATTGTCGGCGCCCGTGCAGGTTGGGCGCGCTGTGGTTGTCGGCGATTCGACAGGGCTGCTGCACTTGCTTGAGCGCAGTGATGGCTCACCTCTGAATCGATTCCAGACCAACAGTTCAGGTATTCGTTTGGCGCCAGTGTATGCAGCCAATACATTGATTGCCATTACCAATAACGGCGCGGTGTTTGCTTACCGTCCTGATTAATGGATTGAACCCATGCTTGCCGTGACGCAGGCGTGAATGTTTGAAGATGGCTGCTGCCTGTTGACAGCGGCCATTACGTATTTTTGATGTGCTAGAAATGTGAAGGGCTAGACATGCTCCCAGTCATTGCTTTGGTGGGTCGGCCCAATGTTGGCAAATCCACGTTATTTAACCGCTTGACGCGTACCCGTGATGCGATCGTGGCCGATTTTGCAGGCCTGACGCGTGACCGCCACTACGGCACAGCCAAACTGGGCAAGCGTCAATTCATCGTGATTGATACAGGGGGCTTGGAAGACAGTTCCGAAGGCGCGATTTTTCAGAAAATGGCGGGCCAGACTTTGCAGGCGATTGCCGAGGCGGACCTCGTCATCTTCATGCTTGATGTGCGAGCTGGTTTGGCAGGGCAAGACCAAGAGATTGCACGCTATTTGCGCAAAATTGGCAAGCCGACCTTGTTGGTTGCCAATAAGGCAGAAGGCATGAAGGACAGCGCGCAGCTGTCTGAATTTTATGAGTTAGGTTTAGGCGAGGTTTATGCCATTTCTGCTGCACATGGCCAAGGGGTGCGCGATGTGCTTGAACTGGCGCAAGAGATGCTGCCTCCAGAGGTGTCTGACGATGAGGAGGCCGCTTCTGAAGAAGAGCAAGAAGACAGCACAATCCGTATTGCTGTAGCTGGCAGGCCAAACGCAGGCAAATCTACTTTGATCAATGCTTGGTTGGGTGAAGAGCGCTTGGTCGCTTTTGACATGCCAGGTACGACCCGTGATGCCATCCGCGTGCCGTTTCAGCGTGGTGAACAGCGCTACGAACTGATTGATACGGCCGGTTTGCGCCGCAAAGGCAAAGTGTTTCAATCCATTGAAAAATTCTCCGTGGTTAAAACTTTGCAAGCCATTGAGGGCGCGCAAGTGGTTGTTCTAGTCATTGATGCGGTAGATGGTGTTACTGATCAGGATGCCCATATTGCAGGCTTTATTTTGGAATCAGGCCGGGCAGTAGTCGTTGCTGTGAATAAGTGGGATGCTTTGGATCGCTACCAGCGTGAGCAACTGGAACGTTCAATTGAGCTGCGTTTGAGCTTTATGAAGTTCGCTGCGCTCAAGCATATTTCTGCGCTCAAACGTCAGGGCTTGGGGCCTTTGTGGACTGCCATAGATGCTGCTTATGCGGCGGCCACTTGCAAAATGCAAACAGCTAAGCTCACACGGCTGTTGCAAGAGGCCCTGCAGTACCAAGCACCGCGCAAGAGTGGTATGTATCGTCCTAAACCGCGTTATGCGCACCAAGGCGGTATGAATCCCCCCATTATCGTGATTCATGGCAATTCGCTGGATCACCTGAGCCAGTCTTATCAACGGTTTTTGGAGACGTGGTTTCGCAAGGCATTCAAGCTCGAAGGAACACCTTTGCGCATAGAGTTGCGTACCTCAGAAAACCCATACGCAGACAAAAAGTAAGCAGTCGCTGGGCAGCTTAAGTTGCACTATGGAGTATGGCTAAGCGCCAGGCTATGTGCAGAATGTATGTTTTTGCTTTTTTCCACCCTGCATGGCCTATGGTTTTCACTAATGCCTTCATGCTGTGTTATGGTACGAGTTCTTTTCTTTTTAACAACAATAGCCAACACGGAGTTATATCGTGAGCAACAAAGGCCAACTTTTGCAGGATCCGTTTTTGAATGCCCTGCGTCGTGAGCACGTTCCCGTCTCGATCTATTTGGTAAACGGCATCAAGCTGCAAGGCCAGATCGAGTCTTTTGATCAATATGTGGTTTTGCTGCGCAATACTGTGACCCAAATGGTCTACAAACATGCCATCTCTACCATCGTTCCAGCTAGACCAGTGAACTTTGCCGCACCTGCAGAGCAGGCAAGCGAGTAAAACGACAGCGTTGCTGTTGTCGACTCAAAGGCAATTCCTATTGCAACCGGGCAGTGCAAGCTGCTTTGAATTGGCCAGCTTTTGGGCTCCTTTGCAGGGGGCTTGAGGCTGGCTTGTTGCGTTATAGGATGGTTTTTTCTGGAGCCATTCCGATTCATTATTTCAGTTGAGTAAAAACGAATTTGCAGTCACCCCCGTAGAGGTGCCACCAGCTTTGTTGGTGGGGGTCGATTTTGGAGAAGCGCACTTTGATAGCGAACTTGAAGAACTTGGATTACTGGCCCAGACAGCCGGGCTTCAAGTATGTGATCGCGTAGTTGTGAAAAGAAAATTTCCTGATCCTGCCTATTTCATCGGCACAGGAAAGGTGCAAGAGATCAAAGCTTTGGCATTGGGCCATGGTGCGGGTGAAATTATTTTCGACCAAGCCTTGAGCCCTGCGCAGCAGCGTAATCTGGAGCGCGAAATGGGCATGCCAGTGTATGACCGCACTTTTTTGATTTTGGAGATTTTTGCCCAGCGTGCTCGCAGCCACGAGGGTAAGTTGCAGGTCGAATTGGCGCGGTTGCAATACCTCAGTACCCGTTTGGTGCGGCGCTGGTCGCACTTGGAGCGTCAGCGTGGCGGTATTGGCGCGCGCGGCGGTCCGGGTGAGACCCAGATTGAGTTGGATCGTCGCATGATTGGCGATGCCATTAAGCGCGTTCGTGAGCGCTTGAGCAAACTTAAAAAGCAGCGCAGTACCCAACGTCGTCAACGCCAGCGCAATGCAGTCTTCAACATCTCATTAGTAGGCTATACCAATGCGGGTAAGTCTTCTTTATTCAATGCGATGGTGAAGGCGCGCGCTTACGCTGCCGATCAGCTGTTTGCGACTCTAGACACGACCACGCGCCAGTTGTATTTGCAGCAGGCGCAAGCCAATGTGTCCCTCTCTGACACGGTGGGGTTTATCCGTGATTTACCGCATGGCTTGGTTGAGGCATTTCAGGCGACGTTGCAAGAGGCCGTTGATGCTGACTTGTTGCTGCATGTGGTCGATGCGTCTAATCCGCATTTTCCAGAACAAATTCAAGAGGTCGTGCGGGTACTGGAAGAGATTGGTGCTGACCAAGTGCCGCAAATGCTGGTGTTCAATAAGCTTGACCGTCTGGCGGACGCACAACAACCTGTTGCTATGCACGACACCATGGAAATTCAAGGACGTCAAATCCCTAGGGTGTTCATCAGTGCGCATACAGGGCAGGGTTTGGATGAGTTGCGCGAAGTGCTTTCGCGCTGGTGGCTTGCGCACCGATCTGATAGTGCCCCAGCGTGGGCAGATGAACACGGTGATGTGCTCACTGATGATGGGTTTGATCAGGGTGAGGGTGCGCAGGTATAACCTGACAAATAACCCTTGAAATACCCTACTGAACTCTGATTTAGGCACAATCATCCCTTTCGCGCTTTATTGGCGTTGGTGCTTAGCTTGCAAAAGCGACGGCACCCTCCATTTCTAGAACCAAAGAGACTGAGTGAATGACTGCAACATCACGCGGCCAAGGCTTGACACGTTTTCTTGAAAGATTGCGTGCGCTTTTTAATTTAAATGATCCCGGTTGGGGGCGCGGTTCAGGTGACCGTGCAGGCTCCTCAGATGAGGGGGCTGGCCACAAACCTGAGCAAACCCCATTACCCCCACCTTCTGCGCCAGAGCAACGTCCACAGGGTGGGCCACCTTCTCCACAACGACCACAAGACCAGCAACAACCGCCTGACTTGGGGGAATTGCTGGGTGATTTGAATCGCAAATTGGGCAACCTCTTTGGTGGCGGTGGTGGTAACCGTCCTTCCGGTGGCGGCAATCGCAATGGCGGCGGTGGCTTTCCTGGAGGAATCAAGCCGCCAGCACTTTCCGGTGGTTTGGTCGGAATTGTCGCTATCGTCTTAGTGGGTTTGTGGTTGGTTTCAGGCTTTTTTGTTGTGCAGGAAGGTCACCGAGCCGTAATTACCACATTTGGTAAATACCAGCGCACAGTTTCTGCCGGTTTGAATTACCGCCTGCCAGCCCCAATCGGGGGCCATGAAATGGTGGATATGCGTATCAAGACCATGGATATTGGCAGTGGCCGTACGTTGCAAGAGACAGGGCTGAACGAGTATGCGATGTTGACCCAAGATGAAAACATCGTTGAGATTCTCTTCACGGTGCAATACCGTATTAACAACGCTGAAGACTGGCTGTTCAATACCGCCAACCAACCTGGTGCAATCGCAGCTTCAGCTGAGTCTGCCGTGCGCGAAGTTGTTGGCAAAATGTCGATGGATGAGGCGTTGGCAGGGCGACGTGAAGACATTGCACCTGCGCTGCGTACTTTGATGCAGGCCATTTTGGATCGTTACCAAGTGGGCGTGGAAGTGGTGGCCATCAACATGCAGCCAAGTGGTGTGCGTCCACCTGAGATGGTTCGTGCTGCATTTGATGATGTGTTGCGCGCGGATCAGGAACGTGAACGTGTGAAGAACGAAGCAGAAGCTTACGCCAACCAAGTGATTCCTCGTGCAGTGGGTGAGGCCTCACGCATGAAGGAAGAGGCCGAAGGTTATCGTGAACGTGTGACTGCGCAAGCACAAGGTGATGCTGCACGGTTTGATGCCGTGCTGGGTGAGTACCGCCGCGCTCCAAGTGTGACGCGCGAACGCATGTACCTGGAAACCATGGAAGAGGTTTACCGCAACAGCAACAAGGTGCTGGTCGATCCGAATAACGCCAGCAGTTTGATGTATTTGCCGCTGGATAAATTGATGGAGCAAAGCAACGCTCAGGCACGAAGCAGCACTAATGCGTCGTCAGTTGCTGCCCCAGCTTCCGTATCCAATACAGCACCTTCGGTGCAAACACCATCAGCCGCCGGTACTTCGGCTCCATCTGCACCTGCAGGGCAACGCCGCCCTAGCCGTGAAGTGCGTTGATGGAATGAGAGCAAAGAGGTATTTTTCATGAATCGAATTGGCTTTTGGCTTGTGTCGCTGCTGGTTGCTTTGGCAGTGGCAAGCTCCTTGTTTTTTGTGGTGAATGAACGCCAATATGGCGTGGTTTACCAGTTGAGTGAAATCCGTCGTGTGGTTAAAGAACCGGGCTTGCATCTCAAGTGGCTTCCGTCTCCATTTCAAACGGTAGATTATTTGGACAACCGTTTGCTGACGTTGGAAAGCAACTCTACAGAGCCTTCCTTGACTGCAGAAAAGCAATGGGTTGTTATTGATTGGTATGTGCGTTGGCGTATTGCTGATCCAGAGGCCTATATCCGCAATGTCGGACGTTCTGAGCAAGATGGTGCGGCCCAGCTGAGCCGGGTTGTGCGCAGCGCTTTCCAAGAGGAAGTCAACCGCAGAACTGTGCGCCAGTTGTTGTCTGAACAGCGTCAAGAACTGATGGATGCGGTGCTCAAGCAAGTTTCCCAGAGTGTGGGAGGCGCTACTCGCACACAAGAATCTGCTGATGGGCAAAGTGTGAGTACGGTAGTGGGCTCATGGGGGATAGAAATTGCCGATGTGCGTATTACCCGCGTGGATTACTCCAAGGATATTACCGAGTCGGTCTTCAACCGAATGAAGGCTGAGCGTGCCCGTGAGGCGGAACGCCTGCGTTCAGAAGGCTTGGCAGAAGGTGAACGTATTCGCGCCAATGCCGAACGTCAAGCAACAAAAACACGTGCAGATGCCTACAAAGAAGCCCAGGAAACACGTGCAGTGGGCGATAGTGCTGCAACACGTACATTTGCCGATGCCTTTGGTAAGGATCCTGAATTTGCCCAGTTCTATCGCAGCCTGCAAGCCTATCGCAACAGTTTGGGCCAACCTGGCGATGTGATGGTGCTTAACCCGGCAGAGTCGGAGTTTTTCAAGGCCATGCGCACGGATGGCGCGGGCGCCAAGTAACGCTTGAGCGCTGGCTCCTCTAGCGAACACTCATGCTGTACGGATTCATTTTCGTACAGCATTTTTTTGCGGTAATGGTCATACGATTATCGACATGCAGCAGCGCTGCACGAACGGTGGATTCATGCCGCTAAGGCACGCAATATTTTGGCCAGCTGCATCACGGCTGCTTGTAATTCATGCGGTGCATGGGCTGCAAATCCCATTAAAAAACCTGTGGGACAGGGGGCACTGGCATAGAGCTCGGATAAGCCGAGCAAGTCAATGCCAGCAGATCGAGCGCTGGCAATGATGCGTTGTTCAGGAAGGTTTTGCCTGCAAATACAGAGCATTTGCATGCCGCCGTCCGGTGTTTTGGCAACAACCCAGTCACTGAGGTGTTGCTCGATTAACTCAGCAAGGACATCGCGCCTTTCTTTATAGACGGCCCGCATTGTGCGGATGTGCGCGCCATAGTGCCCAGCTTCTATAAAACGTGCCAGTGTCAGTTGGGCCATTGGGGCGCTGTGGCCATCGAGCAAGGTTCGTGCAATGGTCATCGGTTCAACCAATGGTGGGGGTAAGACCATGTAACCAATGCGCAGACCGGGGAACAGCGATTTGGTGAAGGTGCCGATATACAAGGTTCTCTGGTGCGTATCAAGCCCTTGTACGCAAGCGGTTGGCCTGCCTTCGTAATGGAATTCGCTGTCGTAGTCGTCTTCAATGATCCAGCCTTGGTTATGCTGGGCCCATTCAATCGCCGCCAGCCGGCGGTCCAGTGACAAAGTGGCGCCAGAGGGGAATTGGTGTGATGGGGTGAGACAAATCCCTTTAGGAGGCTTTTGTGCTTGTAATGAGAGACGTTTGAGTTCGCTTATTTGGATGCCATTTCCATCAACAGGGACTGGCAAGCATTGCAGGCCTGCTGCTAGAAAGGCTTTGCGGGCGCCATGGTAGGCAGGGTCTTCTATAAAGAGGGCTTCGCCTGCATCAAACAACACGTTCGCGCACAGCGTAAAAGCCTGTTGTGAGCTGGTGAGCACAAGTACGCATTCAGGCGAAGTTCGGGCACCGCGCTCCAGATTGATATAGTTTGCAATGGCTTCGCGCAGCACTGCCATGCCTTGTGGAGGGCTGTGCAACAAGGCGTTGGTGCCATGTTCTTTCAGGACCTGCCGCTGTAGACGCTCCCACGTGCGCAGAGGGAAGTTGCGGGTTTCCGGCACGCCAGGTGCAAACGGGCGCGGAGTCACAAAGTCCCGAAGGCCCCCGTTTTGTAAAACGGCAATACCGCGCTGACTCAATTGCGGAGCAGGCAGTGCAACGCCCATTGCATGGGCATTGCGTTGAGGGAAACGTCTTTTGATACCTGTGCTGGGACGATGGCTTGCACGGTTTGAGACAAAGCTGCCGCTGCCGACTTTCCGCTCAATGAAACCTTCCGCATGCAACTGCCCGTAGGCCGATTCGACTGTATCGCGTGACACTTCAAGCGACAAGGCAAGTGCGCGCGTGGCTGGCAGTGGTTTACCCGCTTCGAGCGCTCCTTCAAGTATTAATTGGCGAAGTGCGCGCTGTAGGCGTGCATGCAATGGCAAACGCGCATGGCTAGGGTCTTTGATCCACGCTTTGACTGATTCAAGTTGTGCATGTTTAAACAATTGGTCTGTATATCACTTCATAAATGGCATGGATTATCAGTCCATTTCAGAACTATAAAAACGCTTTGATAGACGCTATTTTTTGAGAAAGCACTACAGCACCATGTCATCTCTTATCGTTGCCCCATTTTTGCGTTGGCGTGATTACATCCACCCTGTTGTCGCTGGATTGATTTCAGTCATCGTGAATTACGGTGGAACCTTTATTCTCGTGTTTCAGGCCGCCCAAGTGGCAGGACTGAGTCCTGCATTAACAGCGTCATGGGTTTGGTCTATTTCTATCGGCGTTGGCGTGACTGGCGTCTTGTTGAGTTGGAAATACCGCGCGCCAATCATTACGGCATGGTCTACACCGGCTGCGGCATTTCTTGTCACGGCATTGGCTAGCACTTCTTATGCTGAAGCGGTGGGCGCTTATATGGTGTCTGCCGCTGCTTTTCTCTTGCTGGGGTGGGCAGGCTGGTTTGAACGGGTGATTCGCCTGATTCCTGCAAGCATTTGTGCTGGCTTATTGGCTGGTATTTTGTTGCAGTTTGGTCTTAAGGCTTTTGGCGCTTTAAGCATAGACCCAGTGCTGGCTGGTGGTTTGATTCTTGCCTATATCGTCTTTAAGCGGGTATGCGCACGTTATGCCGTGGTGGGAATTTTGCTTTTGGGTTTGTTCATACTGCTAGTGCAGCATCGCATTGATTTGTCGGATGTACGACTGCAATTGGCAGTACCTGTATTCACCAGCCCAGTTTTTACGTTGCAATCCATGCTGAATGTGGCTCTGCCATTGTTCTTGATTACGCTGACAGGACAATACATGCCGGGCATGTTGGTGCTGCGCAATGACGGGTTTAGCACCAGTGCCAACCCGATTGTCGCGCTGACGGGATTGGGCTCTTTGTTGATGGCGCCCTTTGGTTCGCATGCTTTTAATCTGGCGGCGATCACAGCTGCTATCTGTACAGGAAAGGAGGCACACGAGGAGCCCGGCAAGCGTTGGGTTGCGGGCATTGCTGCAGGGGTTTTCTACATTTTGGTCGGGGTGTTTGGGGTGACGTTGGCTGCAGTATTCATGGCGTTTCCTGCTAGCTTTATCACCACCCTTGCGGGCTTGGCTTTGCTGGGCACTATTGGCTCCAGTTTGGCCAGTGCAATGGCCGATGCCAAGACCCGAGAAGCCGCATTGATTACCTTCTTAGCGGCTGCAGCCAACGTCAATTTATGGGGAATTGGCGGTGCGTTTTGGGGATTGGTGGTGGGACTTTTAGCGTGTGCGGTGCTTAATGGTACGTGGCACAAGCGTAAGAAATAACAGGCATGGTTCTCATGTACGTATTGCTTTAGGTGCGGCGGCTAACGCGTAGAGGGTGCCCCCCTTTACGCCGCATTTGCCCAACCCATTCATACGCCACCGGCTTGTCTTCACTGAACTCAATTTTGAGTTGTGCAATCAGTACACTCAATACAGTGGCCAATTCCACTAACGCAAAACTGCGACCGCCGCATACACGTTTGCCCCATACAAAGCTTGAAATCGAGCCAGTACCCATGCCATACCCTTCTTTAATGGCTGCATCAATATTTGGTACCCAAGGATCGTCTCGCTCTAACGCTTTATTGTTGACGCCGACTAGTGATACGACAACCACATCACCGGCAATCACATCAATGTCAGAGAGTTGATCGTTCGCGTGCGCTAACCTAGTTACGAATGGGAGCGGGGGGTAGAGACGCAGAAGTTCTGCAATGAATCCCCGTAGTTCACTGTGCTGTGCAATGGCTGACTGCAATGCTTGAGGATTATCTGCATTGCTGGCATAGATGTGGCTGAGACTTTGATATAGGCGCTCTTGCAGTTTGGGGTATGCTGCCAAAAGATGCAGGCCCCAGCCTACCGAGTAAGCGGCTGTATCCGTGCCGGCATCTATTAGCGTAGGGAGTTCCTTTTCCAGCGAGAAGTCGGAATTTTTTTCCGATTCAGCATTGAGTATGGCCTTCAATAATGGACTCTTGAGTGATGTATCGTCGCGCAGCGGAGCGAGTGCGTCAAAGATGCTTTTGCGCAGTTGCAGGATTTTTCGAATGTGCTCTTTGTTTTCGAGGTTTTTTTCCTGTCCTGGCGCAACGAAAGCATAGGCAGAAGCCAGTTCCACTAATTGGGAAGGACTGTCGTGGGATATGGGCAGTTGCACAAGCTCCATCTCCAAAAACATTTGCGTAAAAATTGAGGCCATTCCTTGATGGATGACGTGCTCATTGAGTGTCGTCGAGTCTTGGCTACTCACAAGCGCTTCTGCAATTGCCCTAGCCTGAATGTTGCTGATCGCAAATGCCCTTGTATGGTCGTACTTCCCAAAAAATGGTTGAGAAATTTTTTGGCGAAATTTCCAAGCCTCGCTATCGGCAGTGAGGCGGGAGTTGCCTGCGACTTGGGACAACCATTTTGAGTTTTTAAAGTAATTGTCAGCATTGCGACGCATGATCCTGTCTGCATCATCCAGATTCTGAATAATCAACAGGCGGCGACCATCAGGCTGCGCACGAACTTGATTCTGTTTGGGCCAGCGGCGCGCCAACTCATAAATTTCATGACAAAAATTTGATGCAGTGTCGGTCTGGCTCATAGGTGCTTGTTCAGGACGTTTGTTTTAACTTGTTTAATAAATCGGCCAAATCCCCCACTGTTTTGAGCGGCATCAGATTTTCGGGCTCGATGGACTTTCCCGATTCTGCCTCCATTGCCACAATGATCATTTCAAAGGAAAGACTGTCGATGTTGTGCAGGCCGGCAATAGGATTTTCCAGCGCAATACGGTCGGCAGGAATCAGTAAGCTTTCAGAAATGATTCGTTGGATGGTCGGCAGTTGTGGGTGGCTCATGGCGTAGTTTTAGTTTGAGAAAAGTTGGTTGGCAAACCATCGGCTTGCTCTGGTATGGAGAGCGGTATTTCTGATTGTGCAGTGAAGCGGCTAGCGGTTAAAGCGCGGGCTTTCTTTCCTGATGAAGTGTAGGCAATCATGCCATTGGGCACCAGTGAGGCGATGACTTTTGCGCCAGCTGTTGCTGTCGCAGTGGTTTCTATGGCGTTGAGTATGCCGCTACCGCCGTGCTGGCGAAGTGCTTTCTCATGCACTAGTAAATGCAGTTGTGGCGTATGGTTGTTTGATGCGTGCACCTGTATCAATTGCATATGCTCAAGGGCAATGAGTGTTTGCTCATGCACCGCCAGTTCAACATCCAATGGCCAGATATTGCGTCCATTGATCACGATCATGTCTTTGCTGCGACCGGTGATGTAGAGCGCCCCATCGGTGCTGAGAAAGCCTCTGTCACCAGTCGATATAGGCTGTGCAGCCACTGTATGCTCAAGGTGCCCGTTTTTAAAATAACCGCTAAGCTGTGCGCTGCCCTGCAAATTGATGGCGCCTTCAACACCCGGTGGTAAGGGCTGCCCTGCATCATCGAGGATGTGAATCGTCCAATCTGTAAGGGGTAAGCCGCAGTTGACCAAAGGTTTTGCGTCTGGCGTATCGGGCAGCACTTCTTTTACCTGGTGTGATACTTCATCGAGTGAAAAGTATGCGCATTGCTGGATAAAAGGGGCGTGGCACATTGTCACTGCCAATGTCGCTTCAGCAAGGCCGTAACTTGGTTTGAAGGCATTGGCATCAAAGCCATGTTTTTCAAAAACCTCTTTGAAGGCTACCAGTGCGCCGTAATCGACATAGTCACCGCCAATACCAGCAATGCGAATGGCATGTAGCTGACGTTCTGGGGATACTTTTTCAGCACACTGGGCTGCTAGGCGCCATGCAAAGTTCGGCGCGTATGTGATGGTGCTTCCACGTTCGGCCATCAGGTTCAGCCACAAATAAGGCCTTCTGGCAAACGCTGCCGGTGCTAAGTAATCAACACTGACTTGTCCGCACAATGGCGCCAAAACGAAGCCGACCAGTCCCATATCATGGAAGTACGGCAACCATGAAAATGCGCAGTCGTCCTCTGTTAATTTCATGCCATGCTGAAGAATCGCATCGACATTGTGCATAAGCGCTGCATGTGAAATGGCAACCCCTTTAGGCTGACCGGTTGAACCTGAGCTGAACTGAACATAGGCAATCGCATCAGGCAGTATGGGGGCCACCGTTGGGGTTGGCATGCGCGTGCCAGAAGTAGAGCAGGCAAGTTCATCAAACGAGATGCAGGCAATGCCAGCGAGGGCAGGGGTTTGCAGTACTTTTTTCAATGATGGCGGTACAAGTACTGTGGAGATCCCGGCTGCTACGCACATGTTTTGCAAACTCTGGGTATATCGCTCGGCGTCTTGTAATACACCCAAGACAGGCAGTGGGCAGGGAATGGCTCCAATCCATTGGCATGCGCAAAATAAAGCCAAAAAATCTGGCCCCGTGTGAGCAATGATGCCTATTCTTTGTGCAATAGCGTTGGAGTTTATCTCTGCATGTGCCGTGCGTTGCGTGAGTGCCTGTGCAAAGTGTTCTGTTCTTTGTAGCAGTTGAGCGTAGGTCAAGGTATCTGCCAGTTGTCCCGTGCTGTCAAACCAGCTCAAGCGTTGACTGGGAACTTCAGCTGCATAGCACAACGCTTCCAGTAAATGTGCGAAGCCGCCTACTTTCCGTTCACGCATTTTTCTCTGAAGAGCCCTTGGGGTTAGGGCGCAGAGCAAGATCTTTGAAGCACGACAAGACCATCACATCGAGACGTTTGCCATCTTGGCCGAGAATTTCTTGTTTCAATGTTGCTTCATACACAAAGTGCTCGGTTTCAATCAAAGTGAACAACAATTTACGGTTACTGCTCAGCACCCTTGATGTGATTTTGTCCACGCCTCTGTGGTCGAATACCTCATCACATAAAGGGAACCAGGACTCCCAGAACACTTCCCGTCCGGTTTTGATCTGCGGGTCTGCGCCAAGTGTTAGCGTTGCGATGCGATGCTGCGGATTGATACTGAAATTGTAAAAACCCAATAGCTTGTCTTCGAGCTTGCTGAAAATACCAATTAAATAGTGCTGCACGTTGTCAAAGCTGGCCACAAAGGCGCGCAAGCCATCAACAGAAAAATGCAGGGCCGATAAGTTCAAACCTTGAAGCATTTGCGCATCGTTAAACCATTGAGCGAATTCAGGCGTTACATCAGCGGCAACCAGACTACGCGTGATGAGATGCGGTGTTTCAATATAAATCGGACTTCCTGCGCTCTTGTTTGAGGCCGTATTGTTTTGGGCTTTGCGTAATGGAATTCGGAAACCGCCAGTACTCATACTACGTTCTATGTTGAAACTTTAAAAAAGCGATGGTGACTTTAGTCATTCAAACGGCGGTGGAGAGTGAGAAGCTTCTGCCAATTGTGTTGCAAAGAGACTTGGTGCAACGCGATAAGCGATGTCCAGCCATGGCGTACCCACTGTGCCAATACCGCATCAGGTAACTGATGGTATTTGGCCATATCAATCACTCGAAATCCTCTGAGCGAGTAAGTATTACCAGGTGAAAGCTCAACTGATACTTGCCGATCAAGTAAAAGCTCGTGTGCCTCCAGCGCCTGCATGAATGCATAAGTGTGGTTGGTATCCGCTTGGCATTGTTTGCAAAACTGAATGATTCGCTCCAAGGCCAAGTTAGGGTTACCTAAAAAATCAAAAAGTGGCTTGGCATCTGCAAATTCATGCAAAGGCACCACTTGCTGGGCACTGGGGTCGAACCACAGGCTGGCATTCTCTCCATCAGGGTCAGGCTGCATCCAGAACGGATATCGGCGTAACCAAGCCGGAATATAGGTGTCAGCTGCCCATTCCCCTTGTTCGTCAATGAATAGATTGTGACCTTCAACGATAGCAGTAATCGCAACAGGGAAAACACTGGCTCCGGCTGGACCAAACACGATGGGGTAATGCGCGCTGGCGTACCAGAACTCACTCACCCCTAAAGGAATAGCATTGGCCTTTGCAGCAGTCAACAGGCATGTCTGATTGCGAACGCCCCAGCCCAAATGAAGGGTGGAATCTAGTGCTGTCAACGAGTTGTAAAAAATCGGTGCAGCAGGCTGCGCGACTGCAGTTGTCATAGGCTAACGTGAGGCGTTTATGGAAAAGAGTACGGTCGCGGTGATTTGGTGAAAATGGTGCAAGCTATTGCAAGGTCTAGTTTGTAGTTTGGACAGACTGTGCGTCACACCATAAGTCATGTGTTGTTACATCAGTGTATTCACACGTACTTCGCATGTTGCGAGAAATATTGTGCTGATACCCTCACCCTCCATGCTTGCGTACCAATATGCTTATTGGTTCTCAGCAAACATGAAAGGTTTGGTGATCGTGCACTAGTAGATATAAGCTATTACCGTTGACGTCTTCTCAAAGAGAAAGCGGAGAATGCAGCCAACAGTGATCCCAATCCAAGCAAGCCCAGTCCGGACATGGACGGGACTGGTTTTGCCACGACAGAGGGTTGAACTGCAGTAGGGCTCGAGACTAGATACCAGTTATTTCCCGTTTGTTTCAGCGTATATTCAAATCCATTTGCAATGACAGGTGTGGCGAGGGCGAAGCTGTCATCTGGATGAGCTACATCTGCTTGAACAACCAGAATGCCATCAGCTGTTGTTTGTGCTCCGGTGCCCCCCAGATTGCTGATGTGCAAGAGTGTTGTACCGCTGATTGGACCTGTGATGTGCAGCTTATCGCTATCGTTTCCATCAAGTCCCAACACAGTGTCAAGGGCAACGGTGCCGTTGCTACCAGCCCAAGAGGTAGCGGTGGCTGTATCTGTAGCTTGTGAAGTCGTACCGCCAGTCAATTGAATTACACCGCCTGTTTGAGTCACAGCACCTAAGTTTTGGTCTGTACCACCTTGCAATAACGTACCACCACTAATGTTGGTAGTCGATAGGTATGGTAGAACATCGTTGGATGGAAGAGTTAACGTGCCGCCTTGCACATCAATCCCACCCGTGAATGCTGCGTGGTCTGGCAAATAGCCATCTGCAATGTCTGGCTTGCAGTCCGGTGTGGTATCAAATTCAAATTTATTCGTGGTTAATGCAGCTGAAGGGAACTCAACAATGTCGCCTGAAATGGTGGTGGTCCCTGCTTGCTGCGTCAGCTTGCCTGTGCCTGAAAGAGGGATGTTAAAAGTCAGTGATCCCGTGTGATTGAATGCAACCTGGGCATCGGCTGAATTCAGATTGATCAATGATGCCTCAATAGAGCCAGCTGCTGTGGGGGTTGTTGTTTCTGATCCGTACACAATTTGCCCTGCACCAGAGGCAATAATCGGGCCTAAACCTCCGACTGATACTCGGTTCCCGTATGTCTCCCAGTTGGGTGCCCCTGTGCTAACCCTCGTTAAGTGGTTTACTCCCACTTTAATTACTGCATTGTTTTCCGTTATCAGAGAGCCGCCAGTTCCAATGCTAATTTGACCAATAGTATTTTCTTGAATCACAGTTGGCACTGTATCGTCGGCATTGTTGGTGAGACCTGCTACGATCAATTGAGCATTTGTCCCAGAAACCCGCACAAGCCCACTTGCGGTGTTGTCAGCACTGATTTGCAGGGGTACGGAAGCAAGCGGAAGATTTGGGTCCGTAGCAGAGCAAGTTCCATTCGATGTGCTTGTTGGCCCATTCGAAATAGTTGCTTTTCCGTTCGCGAGAACATTCAGTGTACCGTTACCACTAGCGCTACCAACGACCAGACCAAGGTTAAAGCTGGCTTGGTTGCCGAACTCCCCGGATGCGGATGACTCTACAGTAACTGTGCCTTCTCCAGAACGATTGCCAATAAAGCTAAGCGGTAATTGATCTGCAATGTCAGTCGTGTCTCCAGAGTACGAGTCTCCGACCGACAGCTTCCCATTATTCAGTACATTAATGCTGCCTTTTGAGGACCCACCATCGCCGACCATGAAAAGAGGGAGTGGGCCGTTATAGACGTTGGGCGTGAACCCAAGGCCTGCGCCATCGAGATTAACTTTCCCCTCGCCGCCATCATGCCCAATAACACTGTTCTGCTGGGTGTGGAAAAAGCCCACCATATTAGGGGAACCATTTGTCATTTGGTCAAGTGTTTTCCCAGAACCCAGTACATCAACGATCCCCTCGCTTTTATTGCCGAGCCCGACCCCTAAACCTACCTCTTCCACATACAGTCTGACGGTGCCGCTTCCTCCGCTTCCTGTTGGCGTTGATTGAACGTTAATTCTCAGATGACCGTGCCCTTCCGCATCCCCAACTCGGAAGAAAGGATCGACATATTGGTCTAAAGTTGAAGGTGCAGGATCAATTCCTGATGTTGTTTCATCAATATCAATACTGATGGAGCCGAAATCACTGGAGTTAATGTTCAGTGAACCCTCTGCGGCATGCCCAATGTAGAACGCACTACCGAGGTATACACTGTTGTTAGAGCTATCAAGCCCCCAAGTGGCACTTATATCGTTGACAACATTGGCGCCGGGCACATTAGTGCTTGCTGCACTCCAAGCGTCTTCGTCAGTAAAGTCACCGGGGCCGACCCAATAGTTCGTTTGCGCTAAAACGCTGCCACTGGAAGCGACGGCAAAAGCAGCAATCAAAGCTTTGCCTATCATGGTTCGTTTGTGAGTGGGTGAGCGATGTGTTTTCATGAAAATCGATGCCTTTACTGCAGTGTCTCTGACACTAAGTGATGCGGGTTGATGGCGTCTTGCGCTCTTTGCTTGCATGATGCAGAGATTGGTTGGGAACAAGAACAATGCGCAGAACTATCAACGACCTCCTCGCGGAAATATGCTTAACGGCTTATTTTCTGATCAAGAAACAAAAATGCAACCAAATGATAGCATTACTTTTATTTGGTAACAATTGTTGTTTTTTGTGTTGAGGAATGGTGCTGTGCTTGCCTGGTTGATATTGCAGAAATCAAGCACGAAGCAGCAGTAAGCTTGCGTGTTGTTGCTGTTAGATGGGGGAACATACGTTTTTACGCCTTTGCAATTGCTGAAGGCGAAGGACTTTGTGCCATCACTGATGGCTGCGTATGCCGATTACCGAGTCGAAGACGTATGGATGAGTGTGTCAGGCAATGATTTACTGGGCTGTACACCTAAATCACGCAGTTGTTCTGCTTCGCGAATGACATTGCCTTTTTGTATGGCGAGGCGGTGCATGGCTTGGGTATAGGACTGTTGGGCTGCATTCAGTTGGGTGCCAAGCTTTTCCAGCTCCGCGACGAATGCGACTAACCGGTCGTAGAGTTGCGCGCCTTTGCGGGCGATTTCTTGTGCATTGCGGGTTTGTGCCTCTTGCCGCCAGAGGTGTGCCACGGTACGCAACACAAACAGCAATGTCGACGGGGATGCCAGCAAGACGTTGCGCTGCCATGCGTCTTGGTTTAAACGCTCGTCTTCATGGATGGCCAGCATCAACGCCGGTTCAATGGGCACAAACAAAATTACAAAGTCCAAAGCTTGTAGACCATGGATGTGCTGGTACGAGCGCTCAGACAATTGCTTGATGTGGGTGCGTACTGATTCGATGTGCTGGCGCAGTGCTGCGCGGCGCTGGTTGGCATAGGGGGCATCGTTTGCTGCGTTAGCCGGTGGTGCCTCCTGCTCAAGCGTGCTCCAGCGTTCGTAGGCCGTGAGGGAAACTTTGGCATCCACCACAAGATGGCGCTGACCCGGCAAATGGATGACCACATCAGGTTGGGCGCGGCGGCCATCGTCCCAGGTATGGCTGACTTGCTTGTCGTAGTCTTGCCCTTGGCGCAGGCCTGCTTGCTCCAGAATGCGCTCCAGTAAGGCTTCGCCCCAATTGCCTTGGGTTTTGCTGGAGCCTTTGAGGGCTTTGGTCAGGTTGTGGGCCTCATCAGACAGGCGTTTGTTCAGCCCCATCAGGTCATGCACTTGCTGAGACAGGGCTGCACGTTGCTTGCCTTCTGCGTCATAAAACTGTTCCACGCGGCCTTGAAAGTCTTGCAGGCGGTGGCGTAGTGGTTCGAGCAATTGGCCAATGCCTTGCTGATTTTGTTCCATGAAACGTTGGCTTTTCTCTTCCATAATGGTTTGCGCCATCGCTTGGAATTGGTGTGTCAGGCTGTGTTGGGCCTGCTCCAGAAAAGCCAGTCGTTCTTTGGCTTGAATGCCTTGTTCTTCGTGGATGGCGCTTAATGCGGCATGGTCGCTTTGCAGCCGGGCCAATGCGTCTTGTGCTTGTGCGGTAGCGGCGCGTTGCTGCTTGAGTTGCTGCTCCAGCGTTGCGGCGAGTTGGGCGCGCTCTTGCCACTGCGCTCTTTCATCACGGGCAGTGTCCAGTGCTTCGCGCCAGGTGAGGGCTTGCTGCTGCTGGCTGCGTTGTTCCTGGCGAAGGTGCTCGACTTGTGATTGCCACAGCGCTTGTTCGCGTTCAAGCTGGTTTTGCCAATCGTGTTGTCGCAGTGTCTCAAGGCTGCGCCATTGTTGTTTGGCCCACCAGTAGCCCAGCATACAACCCAAGACAAGGCCTGCACCAAGAATGGCCGTTATGGTGAGCCAAAGAGGAAGAGTGGAGAGGGCTGCCATCGTGCTGACTCATAGGGGAAATGATGGCATTGTCATGCCAAACGAGTAATGGACAGCGCCTCTTAATGCATGTCGCGCTCCTACACGCGGCAATGCTAATGCCGTCGAGTGCAGCCGAGTCGTGTATTTTGCGACCGGCTGCACTAATGAATCACGGATTAGCGGGCAGTCGTTACGGGTGTAAGCGCTTGGCCTGTTGTGAAGAACGCGATCAGGTTGTCGGCTGCCAAGTGGGCCATTTTCAGGCGTGTTGTACGGGTGGCACTGGCAATGTGCGGCGTGAGCACGACATTGTTGCACTCCAGCAGCTCCTTGGCGAAGGCGGGCTCGCCTTCAAACACATCGAGCCCTGCCGCAGCAATGGTGCCTGCCTGAAGCGCTTGGGCCAAGGCTTTGTCATCGACAATTCCGCCGCGCGCGATGTTGATGAGGGTTGCGGTGGGTTTCATCAAAGCGATTTCCGCAGCACCAATCAGGTGGTAAGCCGCTGGTGTGTAGGGCAAGACCAGCACCACATGGTCGGCTTGGCGTAGCACTTCTTCTTTGGTGGGGGCGTAGTGGGCTTTGAGCTCAGACTCGGTGGCCGCGTCGAGCTGGGAGCGGTTGTGGTAGATCAGGCTCATTCCAAAGCCATGCACCCCCCGGCGTGCAATGCCCTGGCCAATGCGACCCATGCCAATGATGCCGAGCGTGCTGCCATGCACTTCACTGCCTAGCAGCAAGTCATAGCTCCATTTGCCCCAGTGGCCTGCGCGTAAGTAGTGTTCTGCTTCAGTGACGCGGCGTGCCGTGGCCATCAGCAGGGCGAAGCCAAAGTCAGCGGTGGTTTCGGTGAGTACATCAGGGGTGTTGCTTGCTACAACACCTGCTTGTTCCAGTGCAGGAATCTCGAGGTTGTTGTAGCCCACAGCCATGTTGGCCACCATTTTCAAATCCGGTGCATGGGCCAATACCTCCGCATTGACGGTTTGCGCGCCGGTTAAAAATGCACCGACTTTGCCTGGCAGACGTGACGTAAAGGCCTCGCCAGTCCACGCGTCGTCTGAGAGGTTGGGTTCAACATCAAAGTGTTGCCGCAGTTTGTCCAGTACCTCTGGGAAGGTGGGGCTGGCAACGAGAATGTGCGGGCGTTCGGACATGGTTGTTCCTTACTGAAAAAAAATTAGAGATACCAGATCCAGGTAACCAGCAAGTACAGCGGAATCAAAATACCGAAGGACCAGACGATGTAGCCAAAGAAGCTGGGCATGGCCACGCCACGGTCTTCGGCAATGGCTTTGACCATGAGGTTGGGCGCATTGCCGATATAGCTGAGCGCCCCCATGAACACGGAACCTGCTGACACTGCCGTAAGTGTGGCTGCCAGCGAGGTCATGAGTTCGGCTGCATCACCTCCGGCAGTATTGAAAAATACGAGGTAGGTGGGGGCGTTGTCCAGGAAGCCACTCAGTAGCCCGGTGGCCCAGAAGTACATGGCCGGAATGGGTTCGCCGTCGCTTGCTGTAACTAAGTTGACGATACCTGCAAAAGCGCCATTGGTACCAGCTTGCAGCATGGCAATGACCGGGATGATGGTGAGGAAAATGCCCGCAAACAGCTTGGCAACTTCTTCCATAGGCGCCCAGTTGAATTGGTTGGCTTCGTGGATGCGTTTGGCTGTTAATTTCAATGATAGCAAGGCGAGTACGATAAAACCTACATCGCGCACGATGCTTTGCAGCCCAACCACCGTACCCATGATGTCAATGCTGAAAGCGGGCTTCCAGATGCCGCTCATCAGTACCAGGCCTACTACGGCTGCGAGCAAAATGAAGTTGAGCCCGCCTTCAATGCGCAGGGATTCTGTATCGGTGGGGGTAGGGTCGAACTGGGTTCGCGGTTCATTGCGGTAGAACCAGCTGTCAAGGGCGTAAAACAAGCCCAGCAAAATGACGACCAAGAACAGGGTTTCTGGCCAGATATGCTGCGCAGTCCAGAAGAAGCTAATGCCTTTGAGAAAGCCCAAGAACAGGGGCGGGTCGCCCAAGGGGGTGAGAGAGCCGCCAATGTTGGAGACCAGGAAAATAAAGAAAATCACCACATGGGCGCGGTGCTTGCGATCATCGTTGGCGCGCAGCAGTGGGCGAATCAATAACATCGATGCGCCAGTGGTCCCCATGACGCTTGCCAGCAGCGTGCCCAGGGCCAAAATGGCCGTGTTAAGCGCTGGCGTTCCGCGCAGGTTGCCGCGCAGGTAGATGCCACCAGAGATCGTGTACAGAGCCGTGAGCAGCAATACGAAGGGGATGTATTCGGCCAACAAGGCATGCACCACACTGGCCGTTGCCGTGTGGGCACCATACACAAAGGCGAATGGAATGAGAAAAGCGAGCGCCCAAACCGCAGTGATTTTGCCGAAATGGTGGTGCCAAACATGGCTTGCCAGCAAAGGAAACAGCGCAATCGACAGTAAAACGCCAGCAAATGGAATGCCCCACCACAAACTCAGAGATGATCCATCAAGGCTGGCTGCTTGCGCGCCAGAGGCAAACAAACCAAGCGCTGTAAGCAGCATGGACTTACAGGGAAGACGAAGGGGGGAGAGGCGCTCGGTGCGGGAATCAGACATGCGTGGGCAATGAGATAGAGAAGGAATCAGATCGACACAATACAGGCAGGCTAGTAGCTGCGACGGGCAACTTTGGACTGTAACTTATGCGCGCAAGGACTGTAAAAAAGTACGCAAATTTTCAGGCAAAGGGACAGGTTTTCTGCTCTCTTTATCAACATAAACGTGTATGAAATGCCCGCGTGCCGCACACAAATCACCCTCTGCAGCAAAAATACCCACTTCGTAACGCACGCTAGAGCTGCCCAAGTGCGCTACGCGGATGCCCACATCAATGGCCTGCGGAAAGGCTAGCGGCGCAAAGTAATTGCAATGGGTCTCTATCACCAGCCCGATCACGCTGCCGTGGTGGATATCGAGTACTTGGTTACGAATCAAATGCTGATTTACGCCGGTATCAAACCAGCTGTAATACACCACATTGTTGACATGCCCGTACACATCGTTGTCACCCCATCGGGTGGTGATGCGTTCAAACGCCACGTATTGGCTTCGTTGTTCAGGTTCAGGGCGCGAGGAGGGTGTGTTGGTGCTGGCATTCATGGCGAGGATTTTGCCAGTAGCGTTTATTCATGGCGATGGAGATCTGCGCAAAATACTGGAAATCCCTGCCAATGCTGCGCATACGGCGCCCAGCGCAAATGCCCATTGCGGGCCATTCACCGCTTGGGGGGGCGGGAACAGCGCAAAGATGCCCGCTGCCAATGCGGCACCTAAAGACTGACCGGTCAGCCGCGCAGTGCCCAGCATGCCACCGGCAGCCCCGCTGCGATTTTTGGGTCCTACGGTCATGATGATGTGGTTATTAGGAGCTTGGAACAGGCCAAAGCCAATGCCGCATAGCGCGAGTGTCAGGACGTGCCACCCCATTTCTGTATGTAGCGGCAGCGCTGCCGTGAGTGCGAGGCCTAGACTCAGCAAAGCCATTCCGAGCAAACCCAGCGTCGCGCCTTGAATATGCCCAATCAGGCGCCCCGCAAATGGCGCAGTCAAGGCAATGGCTACCGGCCATACGCTCACGAGGATTCCTGTTTGCAAAGGGCTTTGCTGCAAGATACTCATGCTTAAAAATGGCAAGGCAATGAAGGTCAGCATCTGCGCGCTGAATGCGCAAATTGAGGCGCACATGGACAGGCTAAATGCTGGGATACGCAGCAAATCCAATGGGAATAGTGGTGTGGCCAAGCGGCGTTGCCGATAGAGATACCAGAGCCAAGCGGCAATGCCAATGGCTAGACCTTGGGCGCTGCTGTAACCCGATGGTGTGAGTTGGCCATCGGAAAAACCATGTGTGACCAAGCCATCAAAGCCCCAAAAAACCAGAGCGAATGCGGCCATGTTGAGGCACCAATCCAGTGCAGAAAACGGCTGGTTGGGCGAACGTACATTGGCCGGAAGGTGTTTGCGACCAAGCCAAACGGTCAGAATCGCCAATGGCACATTGATGGCGAATAGCCAAGGCCAGCTCAATGCGGACAAAACTAGCGCAGCAAATGACGGGCCCGCCACCGAAGAGATGGCCACTGTCATGGCGTTGAGAGCAATGCCTCTGCCAAGCAAGTGGCTTGGGTAGGTTTGGCGCACCAATGCGGCATTGACACCCATGACCGCCGCGCCCGCGAGCCCTTGCGCGACGCGGCACGCGACCAGTTGCCACAAGCTTTGCGACAAGGTGCACAGCGCCGATGAAATGGCAAACAGCACCATGCCCCATAAATAAACCCGACGGAATCCCAAACGTTCGCCTAACGAGGCCATAGGCAGCAGCAAGCCAAGCACGGCCAATTGGTAGCCCGTGACGACCCATACCGCTGAGGCCGCGGGGACATCAAACGCATGGGCAATTCGTGGCAGGGCCAGCGTGACAATGGTCCCATCCAGCACCACCAGCACCAGTCCCAGCAAGATCACGAAAACGGCTTTGCGACGCTGGGCTGTGGGCAGGCCGTCTTGACCTGCGTTGGCTGCGGAGGGTGTAGAGGAACTTTGCACAGGGATTTTCAAAGGCGCAGTCGTGCGCAAGGGGGCTCAAACAGAGGGTGGACGATAGCCACTCGCACGCATTATGGCTGTGCATTATGGTGCTGGTACGGGCATTCGTGTGATGCGATGCCCCGCAGAATAGGGCGCAAGATAAAAGGGTGCAAATGACAAGGGCTGCGATGAGGCAGCCCTTGGTTGAGAGATAGTGCTTGGGAGCAGCAGTTTGTTAGCTGTTTTTACTACCACCAAACGCTGCTCACCCGTTGCGTTGTGCGATCAGCCGTGGTGTGCTTAATGCAGGAAGTGGCGCACACCCGAGAACACCATCACCACGCCGCGTTCGTTGGCCGCGTCGATGACTTCTTGGTCGCGCATGGAACCGCCCGGCTGAATGACGCTTGTGGCGCCATGGTCAATCACCACGTCCAGACCATCGCGGAAGGGGAAGAAGGCATCGCTGGCCACCGCGGTGCCTTGCAGGCTGAGTTTTGCGTGCTCGGCCTTGATGCTGGCAATGCGTGCGGAATCCAGCCGGCTCATCTGGCCTGCGCCCACACCCATGGTCATGGAGTTTTTGCAGAAGACGATGGCATTGCTTTTCACGAACTTGGCTACTTTCCACGCGAACAGCAGGTCTTCAATTTGCTCTGCCGTTGGTTGCTTGGTGGTGACCACTTTCAAATCAGCTGCAGCCAAGACATGGTTGTCCGAGCTTTGCACCAAAATGCCTGAGCCAATGCGCTTGACCTCTTGTGCGTTGCGGCCGTTGTCCCACGGTGTTGCGCCGCCTTGTGGCAAGGCGATTTTCAAAACACGCACGTTGGCTTTGGCTTTGAAAATAGCCAGGGCTTCAGGGCTGAAGTCAGGGGCCATCAACACTTCGACAAACTGTTTGGATACGGCCTCAGCAGCGGCTGCGTCAACAGGGCGGTTAAAGGCAATGATGCCGCCAAACGCGCTGGTCGGATCGGTCTGGAAAGCTTTGGAATAGGCTTCGAGCGCATGGGCGCCCACCGCAACGCCACAGGGGTTGGCGTGCTTGACGATGACGCAGGCTGGCGCAGAGAAGCTTTTGACGCATTCCCAAGCGGCATCGGAGTCAGCAATGTTGTTGTAAGACAGCTCTTTGCCTTGCAGCTGCTTGGCTGTGACCAGAGAGCCTGGGGCAGGGTACAGATCGCGGTAGAACGCAGCGTTCTGGTGTGGGTTTTCGCCATAGCGCAAGTCTTGCAGCTTGATGAAGCTGCTGTTGAGTTGGCCTGGGAATTCGCCTCGTGCAGGCGCATAGCTCTCATTGCCCACTTGTGTCTCGTCGAGCGTCACAGACGAGAGGAAATTGCTGATCGCCGCATCGTACTGGGCGATGCGGTTGAACGCTGCGACCGACAATTGGAAGCGCAACGCATCTGTCAGTTGACCGGCGCGCAATTGTGCCAACACTTCTTCGTACTGGTTGGCGTCGGTGAGCACGGCCACATCTTTCCAGTTTTTGGCAGCGCTGCGCACCATGGCAGGGCCACCAATGTCGATGTTCTCAATGGCGTCGGCCAATGTCACACCGGGTTTGGCGACAGTGGCCTCAAAGGGGTACAGGTTCACCACCAACAGGTCGATGGTGTCAATGGCATGTTCTTTCAGTGCTGCCATGTGTGCAGGCACATCGCGGCGCGCGAGCAAACCACCGTGGATTTTTGGGTGCAGTGTTTTCACACGGCCATCCAGCATTTCTGGGAACTGCGTTACTTCGGCCACTTCTGTTACAGGCAGGCCCTTTTCAGCCAGTAGCTTGGCGGTGCCACCTGTGGAGAGCAGGCGAACGCCCTGTTGGTGAAGGGCTTGGGCAAACTCGACAATGCCGGTTTTGTCGGAAACAGAGATCAGCGCGGTGAGAGACATGGCGTCAGAAGTGGTCAAGAAAGAAAACCCCGTATTGTACGGCGCTGCACTGCAAGGCGTGGATTGCTAGGTGCTGAGGACTTGAATGCCGCCAGTTCGGCACTGAATATGGTGCATTGCACATCTATAATGCGCCTGATAATTATTCTTAATTTACCGTTCCGTTTTCTCTGTAGCCTTCGCATATGCCCGCCCTGCCTGCATTCTCTGACCTTCAGCACCCGCGTGTGGAAACCATGTACAGGGAGCACCACGCATGGCTGCAGGCTTGGCTGGCGCGCCGACTGTTCAACCGCTGCGACGCTGAGGATTTGGCGCACGATACGTTTGAGCGCTTATTCACGCGTCGTGATGTGGAGGATGTGCAAGAGCCGCGGGCATTGCTGACAACGATTGCCAAAGGCATCGTGCACCATTTCCTGCGTCGTGGCGCGTTGGAGGCCACGTACCTAGAAATGCTGGCGCAATGGCCTGCAGAATATGCCCTTAGCCCTGAAGAACAAGCCTTGCTGTTGGAAGAGTTGGTGGAAATCGACAAGCGCCTGGGGCGTTTGCCACCATTGGTGCGGCAGGCATTTTTGCTGGCGCAGCTCGATGGCATGCGTCAAGCGGATATTGCGCTCAAGCTCCAACTCTCGCGCGCTACCGTGCAACGCTATATTGCGCAAGGGCTGCATGCATGTTGTTTTGAGACGGGCGATTGATGAAGCCGATGCGCCCTGCGTCTGACGCGAGCCCTGCGGGGGATGCGCTTGGCTGGTCGCGCGAAGTGACCGAGCAAGCCACCTTCTGGATGGTTACGCTGGAGGGGCAAACACCGGAGAGCGAGGACGGGCAAGCCTTCATGCGCTGGCACGATGCAGCCCCTGAGCATGCTGCCGCTTGGGCCCAACTACAACGCTTCAGTGCGCGTTTGCGTGGCGATGCTCCGCCACAAGCAGCAAGTGTGCTGTTGCGCCAAGTGTTGCACGCACAGTTGCAAAAGGATGCGGTAGGAGTCGCCACTGCGCGCGCATCAGCACATTCTCCCAAACGCAGACAGGCGATCAAGCTGCTGGCCTTGGCGGCTTTTACCAGTGCAAGCTCTTGGCAAATGCTGCGTCGCAACGGCTGGTGGGACCAGTGGAGCGCGGATTACCGCACTGCCACAGGGCAGCAGCAAACGGTAGTATTGGTTGATGGCTCGCAAGTGGTGCTTAACACCCAGACTGTGCTGAACGTTCGCTTCAGTGCGCAGCAACGCGTGTTGCAGCTCAAGGCAGGAGAGATTCTGGTGACGACGGCCCAGCAGTTGCGTTCTGAACAGGCGCACGATCCGCGGCCTTTTCTTGTTCAGGTGCCGCAAGGGCAGTTACAAGCATTGGGCACGCGTTTTACGGTACGGGTCGATGGTGATCACACCCATTTGGGTGTCCTTGATGGTGCGGTGCAAGCGCCCAACGGCCCTGTGGGGGACATGCAGGTCGTGCGTGCGGGGTATCAATTGCGTTTGGATGCGCGCCAAGCCTATGCCCAGGAGCTTTACCGTGAAACAGATGCAGCATGGGCCCGTGGCAGCCTCATCGCCCACGATATGCCGCTGCCACTTTTCCTGCGCAAACTGGCTCGCTACCGTGTTGGCCGTTTGGCGTGCGATGCCAGCGCTGCGCACTTGCGGGTTTCAGGCATTTTTGCAGTCGCCGATACCGACAAAGTGCTGCAATCCTTGCAGCGTAATCTGCCTGTGCAGGTGCTCAGGCGCACAAATTACTGGGTGACAGTGGCTGCGCGGTGAGGCAGCTCAAACCCCATTTCAATCAAAAAAATGAAAAAAAAGCCTCTTTGCTGAGGCTTTTTTAATTTTCAAGTGGCAAGGCTTATAGAAGTTGATGAAAAGGCGCGCCAGCACGTTGCCGCATTGGCTGTGTTTTGACCTATTTGCTTGATTGAACATGACAACGTTTCGCTCTTTAAAGTCAGTTGTTGCCGCGCCGGAATCTGCTTTGCAGTTGGGCTGCGCTTTGCCCCGTCGGTTGCGTCCTATTGCCGCCGCCGTTGCACAGTTAGCGCTTATCGGGGGGATCGGCGCTGGTGTAGCCATGCATGCGGCACAGGCGCAAACGCCGGCTGCGGCAACAACCCAGGCCTACAACATTCCTGCAGCGGCGCTGCAAGAGGTGCTGGCCCAATTGGGGGCCAGTTCAGGCTTGATCATCCAGTACGATGCGGCGCTGCTGGAAGGGCTGCGCAGCCAAGGCGTACAGGGCACTTTTGCGCCTGCGGTGGCTTTGCAGCAGGCATTGCGCGGTACCGGGGTGGAGGCAGTGAGCCAAGGAGGCGGGGCTTACGCACTGCGCGCACAGCCTGCGCAGCAGGTATCAGCAGCCCATGGTCAAGCTGAGGCTTTGACAGAAGTGGTGGTTAGTAGCGCTATCTCAGAAAGCGATGCATCCAGCGAATACACCGGCATGTACGCTCCAGTGGGCCAAAGCAATACGGCCAGTCGCATGGATTTGCGGTTGCAAGAAACGCCGCAATCGGTCAGCGTGATTACCCACCAGCAAATTGATGAGCTGGGTCTGCAGACCGTGGATGACGTGTTGCTGCACACCACCGGAGTCACTGCGGCCACTGCGGCACCGGGTGGCGGCTACCAATTTACCTCTCGCGGGTTTGATATCACCAATATGCAGGTGGATGGTTTGCAGGGCAGCTACCGCGCAACGGGACGCGGCCCATTCAATGCGAGTATCTTGGACTCGTCCCTCTACGACCGGGTGGAGGTTGTGCGTGGCGCGACGGGCTTGGTCACTGGTGCGGGCGATCCGTCGGCGGTGGTGAATATGGTGCGTAAGCGCCCCGGAAAAACCTTTGCGGCCAGTGCCTCAGCCGCTATTGGCACGTGGGGACATCGCCGGGTGACGGGCGATGTCAGTGGCGCCTTGACCGCGGATGGCCGGGTTCGTGCGCGGGTCATTGGTGCACGCCGTGATACCGACTCCTTCGTTAACTATCGCAGCGAAGACGATACCCTGCTGTCCGGCACGTTTGAAGTGGATGTGTTGCCCACCACGCTGTTGACCTTTGGCCATGACTACCAGGCCACCAACCAAAACGGCGAATCCAATACTGGCATTCCTATTTATGACAGCACAGGCGCGCGCGTGAACGTACCGCGTTCGACCACCGTGGCGCCAGACTGGACGTATTGGGACAAGCGCTACAACAACAGTTTTATTTATCTGGACCATGCCTTTGACAATGGCTGGAAAGCCAAGATAGCCTACAGCCACAACAAAAATACTGGCAACGCGTTGGTTTCGGGCAATGGTTCTACCGTTCCGCGCTTGGTCACGCTGATCAATCCTGATGGTTCGGGCTGGACTGTGCGGCCTAACATGGCGGCCAACGGCTACCGCTACCAGGACAACGCGGAGATCAATGCCAATGGCCCATTCACACTGTTTGGCCGCACGCACCAACTCTCGGTGGGGATGAGTGGCACGCGCAGTGCAGATACCGCGAACACCTTGGACTTTGCTTCCCCGCAAGATTACGCAGTGCCTAATTTGTACGAGTGGGATGGTTCGGCCCCAGAACCTACCGTGGTCTGGACTGGCGCCAAAACCCGCACGGTCACGCAGCAGCATGGCTATTTTGGCAGTGCACGTTTTCATGTGGTTGACCCCTTGCACGTGGTAGTTGGGGGGCGCTTGTCAAGTTACAAAACCTACCGCGACAACTACGCCACGACAGGGGCATTGGCTTCAACCAATGCGCGCTTGGATTACAAGAACGAGTTGATCCCCTTTGTGGGCTTGACATATGCTTTCAATCCGCAGCTCACGGCATATGCCAGCTATACGGAAATTTTCAAACCGCAAAGTTACCGCGATAAGAACAACAACTTCCTTGACCCGATCACCGGCAAGAACGTGGAAGTGGGCCTGAAGTCTGAGTTGCTGGACAAGCGCCTGAATCTGAATGTCGCGCTCTTTGAAGCCAAACAAGACAACTTGGCCGTGATTGATGACAGCGTGCCACTCAATTCGCTGCCAGATGGTGGGCAAGCCTACCTCTCCAAAGGCAAGGGCAACCGCTCACGCGGCGTGGAAATTGAAGCTACAGGTTTTCTCTCGCGTGACTGGCAAGTCTTTGCTGCCTACAGCAACACCAAAACGGAAGATGGCGAAGGCAACACCATCAACACCCATATTCCACGGCAAATGTTCAAGCTTGGCACCAGCTACCGTTTTGGCGGTGCGCTCAGCGGTCTGAGTGCTGCCAGCACGGTGCACTGGCATGGCAAGCGCGACATGTGGACCGTGGGCGCTGGCAGCGGGGGGCTGAGCTTGCCCGGTGTGGGGGTGTTGGAAACCCCAGCGCATGGCAGTTACACCACCGTGGGTGTGCATTTGGGCTACCGCATCAACAGCTACTGGCAAGCCACGCTCAACATCAACAATCTGTTTGACAAGCAGTACTACGACAACTATGTGCCATTCCGTGCCAAATACGGTGCACCGCGTAATGCCCAGTTGGCCGTGCGCTATCAATGGTGATGGCTAAGGCTTTGCCTGCGTTGACAGCAATGGCGCGGTATGCGCCATTGGTATCGCGCATCGTGGCGGCATTGCTCGGCGGTTATGCGCTGGCGGCCTTGACGTCGCTGGCCGCACTGGCGCTGCCATTGCCACGCAGTGAGGCGGCGCTGGCAGGTTTGCTGGCGAGTTTTCTGGTGTATGCCACGGCGGCCATCTGGGTGTTTGCCGCACGCAGCGCAGCCAGAGCCTGGTTGGGCCTGCTGGCGCTGGCAGTGCTGTTGGCGCCTTGGGTGTGGTGGGTACACCCACAGGCTGCGTGAATCTCAATTGTGTTGTGTGTGATGGACTACCATGTCTGCTATTGAAGAACCGGGCGCTGACGCGTCAGCCATAGCGGCTGCAGCCGTATCAACAAAGGCTGCAGGCAAGCCTGCCAACAAGGCCAAACCGGCGAAAGCACCGGGCTTGCGCCAGACCATGTCTGACTTGCATATCTGGACGGGCCTCCTCGCGGGCTGGATTCTCTATGCCGTGTTTTTGACTGGCACGCTGGCTTTTTTCAGAGATGAAATGAGCATCTACATGCGGCCTGAGTGGCCTGCCGTAGAGGCCCATGCACCGCAACAGGCCGCGGCGATCGTGCAGCGCATGCTCGATCAAACCTTGGCCAAAGAGCCCGCAACGCAGCAGGTGAGTATTACCCCACCCAACGCACGCAACCCTGTGGTCGGCGTGCGCTACCACAGCGCGCAGTTGGCTGCGCAGGAAGCTGCGCGTGGCCCCCAGCGTGGGCATCAGGCTCCGCGCGGTTTTGTCGGTGGCGAATACGATCCCGCAACTGGGCAACCCGTGCAGGCACGGCAGACCCGGGGGGGTGATTTCTTCTACTTGTTTCACTTCAACCTGCACTACATGCCCGCCTTGTGGGCGCGTTGGATTGTGGGCTTGTGCGCCATGTTCATGCTGGTGGCCATCATCAGTGGCGTGATTACACACAAAAAAATATTCGCTGACTTTTTCACCTTCCGTTGGGGCAAGGGCCAGCGCAGCTGGCTCGATGCGCACAATGCCCTGTCCGTTTTGGGTCTGCCATTTCATTTCATGATTACCTGGAGTGGATTGGTCACGCTGATGTTGCTGTATTTGCCATGGTCGGTGGACTGGGCCTTCCCCACGCCTGTTGAGCGGCAGCAGTTTGCCGCGCAAATGCGGGGCGGGGCCAGTATGGCGGTACGCCCCAGCGGTCAGGCCGCACCGCTGGCGTCTGTGCAGGAGATGGTTTTGCAGGCGCAGCAGCAATGGCAGGTACCCCATATAGGCGCGGTGACCGTGTACCACCCAGGCGATGCCAATTCCAAGGTCCTCATCACCATGGGGGAGCAAGGCAAGCTCAGCACCACCCAGCGTGCTTTGGTGTTTGATGGCACAACAGGGCAGGTTGTTGACCGCTTTGACGGCGGTGGGGCGGCGGCTGAAACACGCGGCGTTCTGTACGGATTGCACTTGGGGCGGTTTGCTGACATCGTCACGCGTTGGCTGTATTTCGTCGTGAGCTGGGCTGGCACCGCGATGGTCGGAACGGGCTTGGTGCTTTGGACGGTCAAGCGCCGCAGCCGCTTGCCTGATCCGTTGCAGCCTCATTTGGGGTTCCGCGTGGTCGAGCGGCTCAATATCGCCTCCATTGCAGGCTTATCGGTTGCTGTGGCCGCGTATTTCTGGCTAAACCGACTCTTGCCATTGGCAACTGCAGATCGGGCGGCAACTGAAATCAATGGATTTTTCCTGGTGTGGCTGGGCACACTGGCATGGGCGCTGGTTCGCCCAGCCAAGCGTGCATGGGTTGAGCTGCTGGCGCTGGCAGCGGTCTTGCTGGTATTACTGCCTGTGGCCAATGCCGTATTTACTGAGCGCGACATGCTGCGCAGTGCATGGCGGGGTGATTGGGTATTTGCAGGCTATGAGTTGACCCTATGGGTGTTTGCCGCTGCCCACGCCTGGTTGGCATACCGCACTTTGCGCCACCAGCCCAAGTACAAGGCCAAGCACAAGGTCAAAGGCAGCGCTAAACATGGCGCTAGCAGCGGCGCTGCTGCCATGCAAAGCAAAGAAAGGGGTATGGCATGAGCGGGCAGGTTTTATGGGCGCATGCCGGGGTGTTGGCCGCACTGCTGCTGGCGTTTGCTTGTTTGGCCGTAGCCATGCCTCGGCACCAGGCCGACCTTTTTGGGTGTGAATGGCCACGCAGCCGTAGCTGGGCTTGGCGCGCATTAGGCTGGTTGGGCGTGCTGGCCAGTGGGTGGGGGGCCATTCATTTTCTCGGTTGGGGTTTTGGCATGGCGGCATGGTGCGGGCACGCCAGCTTGGCTGCGGGCGTCGTGCTGGTGGCTTTGGCCCTGCAGGTGCGCTGGCAGACCAGTGCTGCCAAAGCTTGATGGGCCACAAGGGTTCACTTTTTTAATGTTGATATTGATTCGGAGGAAACTATCATGCCGCTTTCGTTGACGCGTTTTTCGCTCAGTTTGGTTTGTGTGGCCGCATTGGCCGCTTGCCAGTCTGCGCCGCCTTCTTCTTCAACACCTTCTAGCATGAACACCACTGCCGTGACTGAACAGGTTGTACGCCAAGCTCTGGCCCCAGCCTTGTATGAGATTGTTTATTCCGCCAAGCAAGATGCCGTCTTTGTCGCTTCGGCCGGTGGGCGCGAGGCCAATGCACCCAAGCCGCGCATTCTGCGCCTTGATCCCCTAACGCTGGCCGTGCAGGCAGAAATCGTGCTGGAGCGCCCTGGCCTGGGGCTGGCACTGGACGATGACAGCAACCGCCTGTATGTGGGCAATGCCTTTCAGACCTCGGTCACCGTGCTGGACACCCGTACCAACGCGGTGGTGGGGGTAGCGCAACTGGCTGAGAAAATTCAAGCCAAAGGCCCCGGTGGAAAAGACGTTGAGCGTTACCCGCACAACCTGCGTGAACTGGTGTTGGACCCCTCTAACCACCGCTTGTACGCGCCTGGCCTGTGGTTTAGCGGTGGGGTGCTGTATGTCATGAATACGCAAACCCTGCAGCTGGAAAAAGTCATTCCCGGTTTTGGTTTTGGCGCTGCGGGCATTACCTTGGATGCGCAAAAAGGCAAAGTCTACGTGGGCAATATGCAAGGCCAACTGATGACGGTGGACACACGCAGCCTGACCCTCGAAAACACGCACGAAGTGGCCGCAGACCAATTGCTGAACCTGCGTTTTGAGCCTGCCACCGGCAAAGTATTGGCCACTGACCATGGCTCTGACCGGCCCAATATGGTGCGTGAGACCATGGCAAAACTCGATTACACGATCCGTGGCGATGGCAATCGTGTGGTCGTGATCGACCCGGCCAGCGGCGCGGTGGACCAAAGCATTGCCACAGGCCTGCGCCCGGTTGCATTGCTTGCTGATGAGGCCCGTCACCGCTTGTATGTGACCAATCGGGAATCGGCATCGGTCACGGTGTATGACAGCCGCAGTTATGCCTTGCTCAAGACCTTTGAATTGCCCGCACACCCCAACAGTCTGGCCCTTGACCCACGCAGCGGCGCAGTGTTTGTCACCATCAAAAATGCGGAAGATGCCCCGGCTACCGACGCAGAAAGCGTGGCACGGTTGCTCTGGTAAGTAAGGGTATTGCCCCAAAACCTGAAGTTTTTTTGCTGGCCTGTAGGTAAAGTCAGCACACAACGCCCAGCCTGCACACCCCATGCAGGCTTTTTTCATGGTTTTTACCCCCAAACAGCGCAAATTACCTGATTTCAGGGATAGACA
>NZ_STFG01000069.1 GCF_004833285.1 Lampropedia puyangensis | reverse complement strand
CTCCCTCTCCGCCAATAAAAAAACATAAATCATTGATTTTACAAGAAAAAAGCCACCTAATAGGTGGCTTTTTGTTTTTTTACCCACAGTTTTACCCATGGCAAAATATGCGCTTGTATGCACGATAAAAATAGAATTTGATAGTTTATGCATGCAGCACGCATAGGCTGTGCGAATGGTCGACCGATCACTCTTGCTATAGCTTTTGCAATATTGATACTAATGGCTTAAGTGCGGAGCTGGCTTTGCGTATGGCATTGAGTGATGGGCAATATGGAGTTGCTGGTTTGTCCAGGTTGGGTCACTTCTAGGAATGTGTAGTGAAATGTGTCGTATAGTCACATTTTGTTGAATGTCGCCTATCGGCCAG
>NZ_STFG01000068.1 GCF_004833285.1 Lampropedia puyangensis | reverse complement strand
GACCACTATTAGCGTACGTGCTCAGCTTCAGGGCTTGATTGGCTGCGCTGACCGTTTGCACTGCCGATTGACCAGTGGCAAGACCTGCAATCTCTGCGGCCACACGATAAGTCCCTGCTGCTGCAGGCTGAGCCACGTAGGCACTTGGTGAATAGTTGCGGCCTTGAACAATGCTCAACTGTGTAATCAAGCTACCCGCTGTGGCTGCACTATAAATTCCGTTGACCACTCCCACTGGCTCTTGCTCCACCAAAGACAGGGCAACCGTCAACGCTGAGGTGGAACTAAAGCCCGTGCTGTGATACGCCCCAGGAACTTGCAAATGAACGCTGAAATCATCTCGCAAACTTGACGTGGTCCGCGCTCCATCCAAGGAGTTAAACACCACTGTCGGGGCAATGGTCTCCACTGGCATCACCACTGCTGCCGTATAACCAACAGCCGTTGCTTCAATCTGGGTAGAACCCAG
>NZ_STFG01000067.1 GCF_004833285.1 Lampropedia puyangensis | reverse complement strand
AGCTACTTTGGCTACAAGCTCAGTGTGAGCGTGGACTACAAGCATGGCTTTATTCGAGGTATCGCCACCGGCACAGCCAGCGAGCACGACGGGCATCACTTTGATGATGTGTTGGATATGGAAAACACAGGCAAACTGGTTGATACAGACAAAGGCTACGACAGCGCGCAAAGACGAGAAATGCTCAAAGCCTTGGATTTTCAAGATGGCATCCAACGCAAAGCGCAGAAAAACAAAGCACTGAGCCAGTGCCAGAAAAAACGCAATGAGCGCATCGCCAAGAGAAGGGCCAAGGTCGAGCATGTGTTTGCAGGCATCAGGCACATGGGAGGCAAGTTTGTGCGCTGCATTGGCATGGCACGAGCGAGCGCGACGATGACGCTGATGGCTGCGTGCTACAACCTCAAACGCTTGGCATCCTTCCTGCACAGAGGAGTAGATTCGTTCTACAAAGCCAAGCCCTCAAAGAGACAATTGCGTCTGCAAACCGCCAAAGGC
>NZ_STFG01000066.1:283-499 GCF_004833285.1 Lampropedia puyangensis | reverse complement strand
CAAAGCTTGTTCCAGATCGTCAATCACCTGTAAGTCTTGTTCTGGATTATGCGTCAAAATATCTTTAGACTTTACCTGATATTTAGCCGTTTCTTGAGCACTGGCCAATAAAGAATTTTTATGGCGATTCACATTCGGTTTAACTGCCTCAACATTCACAACTGGCATATAAGTTAATTTCATAGCTCGTTGCCAATATCCAGTCCATTCCGCCTG
>NZ_STFG01000066.1:0-214 GCF_004833285.1 Lampropedia puyangensis | reverse complement strand
AAAGCAAGACATGCATATGATGGTGATACATCGGCTGATCTACTTCATGATTAACGGTCACTTCAGTTGAACGCACATAGCCCAGCAAATTTTTAGCCACTTTTTTATATTGAAAAATTTTTGCAATTGCCCGTCCCATTTGTCGTAATTCACTCTTTAGTTGCTCACCAGTTGTATTCTCAACCGTCAGCGTTAAAAATAAGAACCGACCTGT
>NZ_STFG01000065.1 GCF_004833285.1 Lampropedia puyangensis | reverse complement strand
AAAAATTTGGTGAAGAAAATATTCGTTATGCAATTGTTCATCTTGATGAGAGTACGCCACATATGCATATGGGAATTGTGCCCTTTGATGATGAACATAAGTTGTCTGCTAAGCGAGTATTTAATCGCACGGCTTTGCGAGATATTCAAGATCAATTACCGACTTATTTGCAACAGCATGGTTTTAATATTCAACGTGGGGTTCAAGAATCGNTATGCGGGAAGATTTGAAAAAGGCGACGCTTCAAAAACAAGAAATACAAGCTGAACTTGAAGATGCCAGAAAACGCCTTGCTGAACTTAAACCTCGTGATCAGCAGGAAATTGAGAGCAAACCTACTTTTTTAAGCAAGGATAAAGTGGTTGTTAGAAAAAGTGATCTTCATGACTTAGAATCTCGAGCAGCTGTCAGTGATATTTATAATCAACAACAGAACCGTTTAAAACTTGATAATCAAAGCCTAAATTATCAACTGCTTGAAGTTAAAGACAATAATTATGATT
>NZ_STFG01000064.1 GCF_004833285.1 Lampropedia puyangensis | reverse complement strand
ATGCGCGACTTGGGCGAAAGCTGCAGCAGGCATCGCGTTGCTAGACTGCTGCGCTGCCAAGGCCTAAAAGCACAAAGAGGCTATCGCAAACGCCCATATTCCAAAGCCGGTGCACCAGCGATAGTGGCCCCCAATCTGCTGGAACAGCAATTCACGGTGCAGGCTCCTAACATGGCCAGGGTCACTGACATCACTTATATCTCAACACATGAAGGCTGGCTGTACTTGGCTGTGGTGATTGATTTGTACTCTCGCCAAGTGGTGGGCTGGGCTATAGACAATGAGAAATAGGCAGTCGCATCGATACGCAGCTCGCGCTCGATGCTCTGCATATGGCTGTTTGGCGCAGAAGACCCAGTGAAACAGTCATTGTTCATTCGGATCAAGGCTGTCAATTTACAAGCCATGAATGGCAGAGTTTTTTAGAGGACCACAACCTGTGCTGCTGTATGAGCAGGCGCGGTAACTGTCACGATAACACCGTGGCAGAAAGCTTCTTCCAATTGCTCAAACGCGAACGCATCCGTAAAAAAAA
>NZ_STFG01000063.1 GCF_004833285.1 Lampropedia puyangensis | reverse complement strand
CAGCCCCGCAGGTAAGATTACTGTGAGCACTCCGTCGGTACTACCCAAATTGCCGCCGTTGTTTACCATTACCGTGTAGTTGCCAGCGACACCCACACTTAGCGTGGAGTCCCCGGTAATGCTGCTAGTCAGATCGGGTGCACCCGACGAAGACAGCAGCATGCTGGTGGTGTTGTTTCCAATGTTCACCTCGTCGGCGACAGCACTTACTTCAGCCGCAATGGGGGCATCATTTACCAAGGTAATTGCACGAATATCGAAATTGAATGTTTCACTACCGCTAACTGCAAGGGCTGGGATCGGGCAACTGAACCCTGCAGGTGATGCAGATGTCGTGCAAGTGGCCGGTGGATTCACTAGCTCGATACCGGCAGGTAGTGTGACAGTGACAATGCCACCGCTGCTAGTAGCCTGATCGGTGTTATTAACGGTTAGTGTCACACTGCTTGGGGTGCCTATGTTCAAGGCGGAAGCTCCCGTGAGTACAGGAGCCAAGTCGGGGACATTGACCACGGGCTGCTTGCAGGCTCCAGCAGGGTCTGTGGCCGCAGCGTAAAACGCTTT
>NZ_STFG01000062.1 GCF_004833285.1 Lampropedia puyangensis | reverse complement strand
GCCTGGCTATGTGCATGTGGACATCAAATACTTACCTCAAATGCAGGATGAGGCCAGCAGAAGTTACCTATTTGTGGCCATTGACCGCGCTACGCGGTGGGTGTTTGTGCAGATCAAAAACAGCAAGACAGCAGCCAATGCCAAAGCCTTTCTCAAGGCATTGGACAAAGCCTGTCCGCTATACATTCGCAAAATCCTCACCGACAACGGCAAGGAATTCACTGACAGGTTGTTCTCAGGCAAGCGCTCAGAACAGGGCAGGCAGCCCACTGGAGAGCATGAGTTTGATCAGCTCTGCCAAGAACTGGGCATTGAGCACCGTTTGACGCCTGTGCGCTCACCGCAAACGAACGGCATGGTTGAGCGTTTCAATGGCCGCATCAGTCAGGTACTCAAGAGCCACCATTTCCATGACAGCGAGGATTTGCAGAGTACCCTCACACGCTACGTACACCTCTACAACCACCAGTTCCCGCAGCGAGCTTTAGATGCCAAATCGCCGATCAATGCGATGAAAGAGTGGTACGAGAGCACGCCTGAGCTGTTCAAATTCAAACCTAATAATCGTCAGGGAATTGACA
>NZ_STFG01000061.1 GCF_004833285.1 Lampropedia puyangensis | reverse complement strand
GGAGCTGTTTAATGGCCGTCAGTCAACGGTAAATCGAATTAAAGGGACTTACTGCTTTAGCAGTTAGTCCCTTTTTGAGGCTTTAAGGAGTTGATTGACTAACCAAACCCAGACACTGAATTGGCTGAAAGCCAAAGTTTCCTAAACTTTGCTTTCCTGCCTCACGGCGAGTGCGGGGTGAGTTTGAGCGGGAGCTCCCGCTCATTTAGGCGGTCAAGCTGGCACAGCTTGGACTGGGTTCGGGGCGTCAGCACCCGAGGGGTTGAAACTGGCGTTTTTTTGCCAGTTTCTTCTTATCTTGATACTATTAGAAACAACGTCATTTTAAAAAATCGGGATAAACCCTTGACACAACTGGGNTTAGAAACAACGTCATTTTAAAAAATCGGGATAAACCCTTGACACAACTGGGCTTAGGCGTATTATGAGTTTATAAAATGAATATAAAAAAACCCACGTGAGCTTCGAAAGTTTGGCGACCTCGAACACGTGAGTTAATCTTGTAAAATCGTATTTTTATTTACTAGACATAGTTTAAGGCTTGGGTAGTTGACCGTCAAGGCTTCTGGCTGATTTTAGTAA
>NZ_STFG01000060.1 GCF_004833285.1 Lampropedia puyangensis | reverse complement strand
AATGGTATAGACGCCTGCTTTATCTTCAATATACTGGCGAAGTTTCGCGGTGCCATAGGCTTTATCCGCGATAATATTTGATTGAGAAATATCGAAGCCTTCCAGCAACTCACTGGCAACTTGGCTATCATGTACTTGACCACCTGTTAGGCGAAAACCCAAGGGATTCCCTAATCCGTCAACGAGTGCGTGAATCTTGGTCGTTCGGCCACCTCGACTTAATCCAATAGCTTGATTTTCGACCATACATTCGGCATTTTTTTTGCCCCAGTGGCCTTTTGATGCGCTCGAACGATCNCCCCAGTGGCCTTTTGATGCGCTCGAACGATCGTTGAATCTAAGCTCAAGTTTTCCATGTCGGGATCGTCAATCAATTCGAGAAAAACCTGTTCGAACAAGCCTGAACTTACCCAGGCTCGGAAGCGACTATACACCGTTTTCCAAGAGCCATAGCGTTCAGGTAGATCACGCCAAGGAGCCCCGCTGCGCATGAGCCAGAGGATAGCGTTGAGGGCGGTACGGTTGTCTAGGCTTGATGGACGGCCAGTCCGGTATGGCGGGAAGTATCCTTTGATTCGGTCCCACTGAGCATCTTCCAGTTCGTATCGTTTAGGTGTTGTCATCGGAATGCCTCGATTC
>NZ_STFG01000006.1 GCF_004833285.1 Lampropedia puyangensis | reverse complement strand
CCAACGTTGCAAGGCTTGCCAAGCAAACACCTAACTAGAATTAGAAGGCCTGCATTTTGCAGAGTTAGACCGCCTAATGCAAGCAGAAGCACTTGCTTACATAGGGAAGGCAAGTGCGAAGGTCTATTAGGTAGGCCTAAAAATTTGCGGATGGATTGTTTGAAGCTAGGACCTAAATGACGGTCGCATGAGTGACTCACAGTTGATGTTGGTAATCCTGTCGCTAAATGGCAGGCTCCATGCGATTTTGTGTTTTATCGCGTACAGAGTGCAAAGACTAAAAAGTATCTGCCAACAAAAAACCGCCCCATCAGTGGAGCGGCTTTTTGCATGAAACATCAAACAGAGGTCACTTTAGCGTGTACTTCAGGCTTCCGTTAGCAACATCACCTTCGCTTCACCCTTGGCTATTTTTTCTTGCCATGCAGCGGGGCCGGTTACGTGGGCGCTGGTGCCGCCTGCATCGACTGCGACGGTGACGGGCATATCGACGACGTCAAATTCGTAGATGGCTTCCATGCCCAAGTCTTCAAAGCCGACTACTTTCGCATTCTTGATGGCCTTGGACACCAAGTAGGCAGCGCCGCCTACGGCCATGAGATAGGCGCTCTTGTGGTTTTTGATGGATTCAATGGCGACAGGGCCGCGCTCGGCCTTGCCGATCATGGCGATCAGGCCGGTTTGCTCCAGCATCATGTCGGTGAATTTGTCCATACGCGTGGCGGTGGTCGGGCCTGCAGGGCCGACGGCTTCGTCACGTACGGGATCTACTGGGCCCACGTAGTAGATCACGCGGTTGGTGAAGTCCACCGGCAACTTTTCGCCCTTGGCAAGCATGTCTTGAATGCGCTTGTGCGCAGCGTCGCGGCCGGTGAGCATCTTGCCGTTGAGCAGCAAGGTATCGCCCGGTTTCCAACTCGCCACTTCTTCTTTGGTGAGGGTGTTGAGGTTGACCTTTTTGCTCTTGTTGTAATCAGGTTCCCAATCAATTTTGGGCCACAAATCGAGTGAAGGCGCATCCAAATACACGGCGCCTTCACCGCGCATCACAAAGTGGGCGTGGCGTGTGGCGGCGCAGTTGGGGATCATCGCCACTGGTTTGCTGGCCGCGTGCGTGGGGTACATCTTGATTTTGATGTCAAGCACGGTGGTGAGACCGCCCAAACCTTGCGCGCCAATACCGAGGGCGTTGACTTTTTCGTACAGCTCCAAGCGCAGCTCTTCGACCTGATCAAGCTTCTCGCCGCGCGCCGCTTTTTGCTGCAGCTCGTACATATTCAGGTCTTCCATCAGGCTTTCTTTGGCCAGCAACACGGCTTTCTCTGCCGTGCCGCCAATGCCAATGCCCAGCATGCCCGGTGGGCACCAGCCCGCGCCCATGGTAGGTACGGTTTTGAGCACCCAGTCGACCAAGCTGTCGCTGGGGTTCATCATGATCATTTTGGATTTGTTTTCGCTGCCACCGCCTTTGGCAGCAACCGTCACGTCCACCGTATTGCCGGGCACGATTTGTACATTGATGACAGCAGGGGTGTTGTCTTTGGTGTTCTTGCGGGCAAAGTGCGGGTCGGCCACCACGCTGGCGCGCAGTTGGTTATCGGCGTTGTTGTAGCCACGGCGCACGCCTTCGTTGATGGCGTCTTCCAAACCCATGGTGAAGCCATCCCACTTCACATCCATACCGACTTTGAGGAACACGTTGACGATGCCGGTGTCCTGGCAGATCGGGCGATGGCCAGTCGCGCTCATTTTGGAGTTGGTGAGAATTTGCGCCATCGCATCTTTGGCGGCGGGGCTTTGCTCCCACTCGTAGGCGCGAGCCAAGTGCTCAATGTAATCGGCAGGGTGGTAGTAGCTGATGTATTGCAGGGCGGCCGCGATCGACTCGATCAGGTCATCCTGACGAATGGCAGTAGTAGTCATGGCGTGGGGGTGTTGTGAAGGTCCGGTACGTGCCAGCCTTCTTGTTAATAAACAGACGAACCAATGCGCAATAACGCGCCGCCATTATCGCCGCTCTAAAGGTGTGCAAATGGCATTGCGTTTCACGCCCGAATGCAGTGATTCAAATTGCAGTGTGTGTTCGGTGGCATTAGCGATCCCAGTATGCGGGCTTGCCAAATATGTCAGAGAAGAAGTCAATAAAGTTGCGAAGCTTCAGTGAGCGGGACATTTGGGGTTGCCAGAGAAAACAAATTTCACGCGCCTGTTGTTCAATATCAAAATCATATTGTGGGAGGACTCGCATGAGTGTGCCGGCCTGCAGCTCTGCGTGGACGGCCCAGCGTGGCATCAGTGTTAAGCCCCAGCCCTGTACTGCCGCTTTCAATAAGGCTTCGGTACTGTTTGAGGCCAGCGGACCTGCCACGTGTAATTCTTTGAGGGTTTTCCCAACTCTGTGAAACCAAAGTCCGTTGGATGTCAATTGCGTGTGGATGAGGCAGGGCAGGCGACTGACATCTTCTGGCGTGTGAAGTGGCCCACGACTGGCAAGAAAGCTGGGTGCAGCGCACAGTATGCGTCGCTGCAGTGCAATGCGCGATGCCACCAGGCGCCGGTCGGGCAGGTGGCCAATGTAGACAAGCAAATCTATGTCGTCACGGGCTAAATCGATAGGATCGTAGCTGAGTGTGAGCTTAATCTCTATGCTTGGATAGGCTTGCCGAAATGCTTTGAGTCTAGGCACGATGTGCTGTTGGCAAAACAGCGGGCTGGAGGCTATTTTCAGTACATCCGGGTTGCCGGTTGAGGTGCGCAGACCTTCAAGCAAGAGGTCGGCGTTGTGCAATAACTCGTTGCCACTGTGTAGCAGCGCTTGTCCTGCATCACTGGGTTTGATGCTGCGTGTTGTTCGCAGGAACAAGGGCGCGCCTGCCATCGTTTCGAGTGCCTGCAGCTGCCGCGAGGCGGCAGATTGAGTGATCCCCAAACTCACGGCTGCTTTGCTGATTGAGCGGTGGCGCTCAATCGCTAAAAGCAATTCCAGCCCGGCAACAAGTTGGGTTCTGGCGTGCCTGTTAATGGAGGACATGTTAGTGCGCTTTCTGCAGGTTATTTTTATTGGATTGATTCAACTTTTTATTTATGTATTTTTTGAATAATAGAAATGATTTTATGTTGTTTTTCTTGAGGCCTGCATCCCTAGAATGGGCTACACAAGCATGGCGCACCATAAGTCATGCCCTTGAAATAACAATGATGGAGACACAATATGAATTCCCTTTATAAGGCCTGCAAGTTGTTGGTGGCATCGTCTTTGAGTGTGCTGGTTGCAGCCGCAGGCGCTAGCGAAGTGACATGGCCCAATAAGCCAGTGCAACTGGTTGTTCCATTTGCGCCTGGTGGCAATACAGACATGGTGGCGCGCATTTTGGCCGGAGGACTCAGCCATGAAATCAAGCAACCTGTTGTCGTGGAAAATCGTGCAGGAGCAGGCAGCTTAATTGCCACCAACTACGTAGCCAATGCACAACCTGACGGATATACATTGCTGCTCAACACCGTTGCCTTGGTGACGACGCCTTTGGTTTCTGCAGCAGTGGATGGAGACTTGGCGAGTAAGTTCGCACCGGTGGCGCAGGTGGCTTCCGTGCCCAAGGTGTTGATTACCAATCCATCATTTCCCGCAAATTCGGTGGCGGAATTGGTTGCTTACGCTAAGAAAGCTGAAAAACCATTGACTTATGGCACGCCAGGTAACGGTTCAGTGACCCATTTGATGGGCGAGCTTTTTGCTATGGAAATGGGTGTGCCGCTTGTGCAGGTGCCATACCGAGGTTCGGCGCCAGCACTCACTGGTTTGATGGGGGGCGAAATTGACATGATTTTTGAGGACTTGCCGCCTGCCACGCCGTTTATCAATAGCGGCAAACTCAAAGCTTTGGTGATGGCGTCGAACGAGCGCAATACGGCATTTCCTAATGTGGCCTCTGCTGGAGAGCAGCATCTGAGTGCACTGATTGTGGAGCCTTGGAATGGTGTTTTGGCGCCAGCTCAAACACCGCCAGCAGTTGTGCATGCTTTAGAGCAGGCGATTGCCAAAGTGGTTGCCAGCGAGGACTACCGTAGCCGTTTGGCGAAAGCCAGTGCGCAAGCCACGTACCGGGATAGCCAAGCCTATGGGCAATTCATTCAGACAGAAGCTAAGCGTTGGGCGCAAGTGGTGCAAAAGGCTGGCATCGAAAAACAATAGCACTGTATTTTGCATGCCCTGTATTTGAATGCGATGCATTGAGACTGCGAAAGCAAAGTCTGTATCGCGATTTTGACTCTTCTATACCTAAGGACAACCATGTCGCATCCTCATTCGGCAGAACTGTTGGCTGCTTTGGCTCAGTATGACACGCCTACTATTTGCAACGCGTTGGAGGCGATTGACCCCGCGCTTCAATACTATGGATTCAATACGGATCCTTTGCATTGCGCCTACCCACACCTTGGTGCCATAGTGGGCTATGCCCGAACAGGGACTATTCGCTCAGTGCAGCCGAGCCGTTGGGGGGATGCGCAACAGAAGGAGCGCCGCCTGCAGTGGTACCAATATGTGGATGAGGGGGGGCCAAAGCCGAGCATCATTGTGCTGCAAGACCTTGATGGGGTTCGTGCAGGATTTGGCTCATTTTGGGGGGAGGTTAATTCGCATGTTCACCGCGGCTTAGGGGCTAAAGGTGTGGTAACTAATGGATCTGTACGTGACTTGCCAGTCAATGCCAGTGACTTTCAAATGCTGGCTGGGTCTGTCATGCCCAGCCACGGACATGTGCATGTGGTGGATATGAATATTCCAGTCACGGTTGCAGGGATGGCTGTCCAGCCTAATGACTTGATTCACGCTGATCAGCATGGCGCAGTGGTGATTCCTGATGCTTATGCCGAGCGTATTGCCGATGCTGTGGCAACGATTGCTGTACGCGAGAACCGCTTGATTGAGGCCGCTAAACGCAGTGGTTTTACCTGGCGCGATGTGGCCGCTGCGGCTCAAGGTAATCAAGATATTCATTAAGGGGTCTACGCGTGGCCTTTACGCGAGGCCTCAACGCAGGCTTGAGGTTTGGCATCTTTTGCAACGTTTTTGACGCAACAGTGTGTTAGGGCAGCGCTGCAAAAAAACTGTTGTGGTTTGAGCGCGTTCTTAAGCAATCCGCTGCGTTGCCTTATTCGTCACTCGCGACAGCTATCACCTTCAAAAGTGGCCTTGCGGCTCATTTTGATACTGAACCCATTCCAGCGAACGATGTTTTTGCAGAGTTTCCTTAGGTTTCATAGATTTTTTACATGAAAATTGTTTTCCTTGATCGGGCAACACTGTCCCCTGAGACAGTACTCAAACCACTGTCTTTTTCACATGATTTGGAGGTGTTTGACCGGACCGCACCCCATGAGGTGGCAGAGCGTATTGCCGATGCGGATGTTGTGATCTTGAACAAAGTTGCATTGACTGCCGAGGCACTGGAAAAGGCCACTCGGCTGCGCTTGGTGGCGGTGGCTGCAACCGGAACCGACAACATTGACCTTGTGGCGTGCCAAGCGCGTGGTATTGCTGTGCGTAATGTGCGCAACTATGCCATCCATACGGTTCCTGAGCACACATTCGCCTTGATCTTTGCTTTAAGGCGCAGTGTTTGCGCATACCGTGGCGCGGTGCTTCGCGGTCGTTGGCAGGAGGCTGCTCAATTCTGCTTTTTTGACTACCCTATTCGTGATTTGGCTGGATCAACCCTTGGCATCATTGGTGATGGCGTTTTAGGGCAAGCAGTGGGGCAGATGGGAAAAGCCTTGGGCATGCGCGTGCTTTTTGCTGCTCGCAAGGGGCAACGCACAAGTGGCGGTCTCTATACGCCTTTTGAACAGACACTCGAACAATCTGATGTGTTGACGTTGCACTGCCCACTGACACCTGAGAACCAGGGGTTGATTGGGCTAGACGAATTTCAGCGTATGCTGCGCCAGCCATTGCTCATCAATACCGCACGTGGTGGCTTGGTTGATGAGCAAGCTATGGAGCAAGCCCTTGATAAGGGATGGATCGCTGGCGCTGGTTTTGATGTGGCAAGCCCTGAGCCGCCTCCTGCCGAACATCCTTTGATGCGCTTGGCCAACCGGCCCAATGTGATTCTCACGCCGCATATTGCTTGGGCCAGCAGTGAAGCCATACAAGGCTTGGCAGATCAATTGATCGACAACATTGAACATTTTGTACGCACATCCCAATAGCGCGGGTTCAATGGAAGGGGTTTGCGTGGCAATTGGTGTTGTGGTCGGAATAGTAAAAGGGCGCTCAGTGCGCCCTTCGTTGTGGTTGCGGCTTTGATTTGCCTGTAGACCGTTCAAATACAACTATGCGTTCAAGGCGCGTTCGACAGCTGTTGCGAGTGGTGTAGTGGGGCGGCCAATTAGCTTGGATAAGGATTTATCGTCGGAAAACAGTGCCCCTTGTGATGCGCCAACATCCCAAGAAGCAATCGCTTGTGCCAAGCCTTCTGGTAGGCCAAAGCCAGCCAGCGCCTTGGCATATTCGGCTTCTGGCAGATTGTTATACACCACCGTTTTTCCTGATTGCTTGGACACTTCTGTCGCAAGGTCGCTCAGAGTCCAGGCACTATCGCCTGCCAGTTCATAGGTGGCATTTGCGTGGCCAGTGCTTGTAGCCACTGCAACGATTGCGGCGGCGAAGTCCTCTCGTGTAGCGGATGCGATACGGCCTTGCCCAGCGCTGCCAATCAGTGCGCCGTGTTCCAAGGCAGCACCTACAGAACCTAGATAATTCTCGGTATACCAGCCATTGCGCAAGATGGTGTAAGTCAGCCCAGAGGCCTTGAGTTCTGCTTCAGTGGTACGGTGTTCCTCAGCCAAACTCAGTGGCGACGTATCGGCATGCAGCAAGCTGGTGTAAATGATGTGCTGCACCCCCGTATTTTTGGCCGCTTGGATCACATTCGAATGCTGTTGCGCCCGTTGACCAACCTCGCTGGAGGAAATTAACACCAATGTGTTCACGCCGGTTAAGGCTGTCTCCAGTGCATCGGCTTGGGCGTAGTCTGCTTGGCGGGCGGTGACACCTAATGCAGCAGCTTTTGCTGGGTTGCGGACCAATGCAACGATGGAATTTGCGGCAACTTTTTGTTTGAGTTGCTCAATGACATAGTGGCCCAGTTGGCCGGTTGCGCCAGTGACTGCGATGGTGGTCATAACATGTTCCTTTTCAAACGGGACTACAAAGCACTGCAATATGAATTAAGCCAAAAGCAGGAATGCAGGTGTCCTGTACATCTGGCACAGAGTTATTCTAGAAACAGTGCATTGGTAGATAAATACATCATCTGTAGATTGATCGTATGAAAAAAAGAAACAATCAACTATATGCAAGGCGGTTAAATCTACTTTGATGGTATTTCGGTGCCCTATAATGCCTCGCTTGGGTCGGGCCTATAGCTCAGTTGGTTAGAGCAGAGGACTCATAATCCTTTGGTCGCAGGTTCGAGCCCTGCTGGGCCTACCAAAGCATTCAATAAAAAAAGCAGCTTCAAAAGCTGCTTTTTGTTTGTGGATTGCACAAGAGCCGCGATGCTACTCATCGCAAAAACGGCAAGCCGTTTTGAATCGACTCGTCGCGTTGACGCGCTCGTTCTTCAATCGGTACAGGCCTGCTGTTTCTATCTTCTATCTGAGCCTCTTTGGGGGGGAATGGCGGTACTTCGCTGCGCGGAACAGATCCCTTGGGCAGATAAGAGGGCTGCAGAACGGTGTATATGGCAAACGCAATGCAAACGGCAATGAGCAGTTTCCATTGACGCTTCCAGATCGACCACAGAGCCACCAGCGCACAAATCAACGTGACAAGGTTGAGCAGGCCAGTCATTGGAGGTTGACCATGGGGATGGCGTCTCCCAAAGAGGTGGTTGGCAGTCGGCCATCCCATTTTTCAATCCAGGCACGTTGATTTTCAAGTTTGCGTAATTCAAGTACGCGCCCATCTACTGCGGCGGCCAAAGTGGATTGGGCAAGGGCTTCGGTTTCTGCTTTTTCTTTCTCAATGGCGCGCTGCATGCGTGCTTCACTCAATTCACGCTCTAACCGTGCAGCAGAAACCTGTGTCTGGGCTTCTTCTTGCTGGATTGCTTCACGCCGCTCAGCTGCCGCTTCCTGGGCTTTTGTGATGATCTCTGGGTATTTCAGATTGGTAATGCCAACATGGCGTACGGAAAATGGTGTGCGCGTTTCAATAGCATTGCTCAATCTGGTGCGTAAATCTGCATTGATTTTTTCATTGCTTGAGGCGATCTGGCTGATGCTGTATTGGCTCAGGTATTCCCGCACTTCAGCCTGAATGATTTGGCTTGCGTAGGTTTTGTAGACCTGTTCATTGGCGATCAAGGAGGTGTCGGCACTGGTTTCCTGTGGGGCAATCGCATTGAACAGCTCTGCTGTTCTTTTCGGATTCACACTGAGTGTTGCGCGAACGACCACCTCCAGATTGAGTTTGTCCTCAGGAATGAAAATAGTCATGGACTCTTGGTATGCCTTGTCAGATACATCCAGCATGACGAGGCGATCACAATATGCCCAACAAGGCGATAAGCGAAATTTGGAGGTTGGGATCAAGTTGTCTTGGTACCCGTCTTTGGTCATGATCTTGCCCACGTGCGCAGGAGGAACTTCCACACGCTCGCCGCATGCTGCCAGTGCAAAGGCTGCGGCTGTTAGTAAAAAAAGTGTGTGAAACCGATTCATTGTTGTCATTGTTTTGTCGCCTCCCTAGCGACTTAATTATCAAAAGCTAGATACCATCAGATGCATGACTCGCTGAGTCTGGCCGCAGCAGTCGATGCGTGCAAGAATGCTCTAAGCCGCAGTCTGGACGGTTGTAGATTTAATTGGCAAGAAGAATCATGGAGTTCGTACCTTTGAGCCAAGACTACGTGCAATGGGGGTGAGGCAAAGTCCAAGCCGTGCGATTGGCCTGCAAAGGCTTTTGCTTATGCGGCATGGTTGCGAGGTCAACGCCAAAAGTTAACGATGTAACTGCTGGCGTTTGGTGTGTTAACTGTTAGCGTTGACCTTGAAGTTATATGTTTTTGTACTCAGCGTGTCTTGGCATAAGTGCCTTTGAGTGCGACTCCAGACATGATTGCTCCTGAGTGGCATTCATAGTTTGTGGGACTGGCATATTCGATTTTTTTGTAATTGCTGACGATATCCACAACAGCATTAGCGCCAAGTGACTTGGCTTTGTCTTGTAGCGCAATCAATGCAGATAGCGCAACCCACTGGCACGCTACTTCATCTGATTTGCCAACACCATTGGTTTTTTTATTTGTGCTATCAGTGCTTAGACGTTGGCTGATAGCAGGTGTGTTTTGCCCTTTAAGGAAAAACTGCACGCTACCATCGAGTTTGCCTTCTGCTTGGCCTAGGGCAATCACATCAGCAAAAGGGAAATGGTTGGCTGTATCGCGAGCAAAGGCTGTTGAACTGAACAGCGCAGTTGTGCATAGGGTTGTACTCAATAAAATATGGGATAGGGAGTGGTTCATTGGGATTCTCCATGAAAGATGGTGCTTATTGAATGGCACCTGAAAATAAGCGGCGTCCAGTCAGTCAAACTTGCGCAGAATCAAACTAGTGTTAATACCACCAAAGGCAAAGTTGTTAGACATGCAGGTATCAACTTCTAACGTGATGCCTGCGCCTCGAATGTAGTTTAAAGAGGCACATTGAGGGTCAATGTGGTCAAGGTTTAGAGTGGGGGCAAACCATTTTTCCCGCATCATCTCGAGGCTCATCCAAGTTTCTAACGCTCCGCAGGCACCAAGCGTATGGCCGATATAGCTCTTTTGTGTACTGATTGGGATTTGATCGCCTAATACAGCTAAAGTGGCGTGTGATTCGGCAATGTCGCCTTGATCGGTTGCTGTTCCATGGGCGTTGATATAGCCTACGTCGTTTGCTGAGATTCCCGCATTTGCCAATGCTAATCGCATCGCTTGAGCCATGGTTTCCGATGATGGGCGTGTGACATGGGCGCCATCGCTATTGGTACCAAAACCAATGATTTCTCCCAGAATATGAGCTCCACGTGCTTGTGCATGTGAGAGCTCCTCTAATACCAATGTGCACGCTCCTTCGCCGAGCACCAAGCCATCGCGCTGCTTGTCGAATGGGCGAGGCGTTAACTCTGGATGGCTGTTGCGCGTACTGGTGGCAAACAGCGTGTCAAAAATGGCCGCATCAATAGCATGTAATTCTTCAGCGCCCCCAGCGAGCATGGCCACTTGCCGGCCACTTTGAATGGCTTCAAATGCATAGCCAATCCCTTGACTGCCAGCGGTGCATGCACTCGAAGTTGTGATTACACGTCCGCGGATGCCAAAGAACACACCAATATTGACTGTTGCTGTGTGTGACATCAGTTTGATGTACGTATTTGCGTTGATTCCTTCTGTGGAGTTGCGCGTTAACATAGCGCAGCATTCGCCAATAGCATCAGGTGAGCCGATAGATGAGCCAAAGGATATGCCCATATGGCCGCTGGAGAGCAATTCTGATCCTAGCAATCCCGCGCTTTCTAACGCCATTTCGCTGGCGCGTACACCTAGCACGGCAACCCGTCCCATGCTGCGCATCGTCTTGCGGTTGTAATGCGCAGGTAACTCAAAGGGTGCACATGGGACGCCCAAGCGAGTCAGTAGGCCGTCGTATTTATCCCATGCATCCATGCGCTGAACTAAGTTTTTTCCAGCCTTGAGATTGGCCAAAACGGTTGGCCAGTCATGCCCTAACGGGCTGAGCACTCCGACACCTGTAACAACGACACGTTTTAAACCTGTGGAGGTGGGCTTCATCCGGTCATACCTCCATCGACAGCAATGACTTGTCGGGTGATATAAGCAGCGCCATTTGAAAGTAAGAATGCCACTGTCGCTGCGACTTCTTCCGGCCGTCCCATGCGTTGAGTTGGAATAATTTTGAGCGCCTCTTCTTGTACATGGGCATCGACCATATCAGTCTCTATTAGACCTGGAGCTACACAATTGACAGTAATTTTGCGCTTTGCGAGCTCTACAGCAAGCGCTTTGCTTGCACCAATGATGCCTGCTTTGGCGGCACTGTAATTCACTTGACCACGGTTTCCCACAATGCCAGAGACAGACGATAAGGTGACGATACGACCAGGTTTACGGCGTTGAATCATCGGCATGATGATGGGCTGAAGGACGTTGTAAAAACTGTCGAGATTCGTATGAATCACATTATCCCAGTCATCACCAGATAAGGCCGGGAATGCATTGTCTTGAGCAATTCCAGCATTACAAACTGCGGCGTAATATGCACCATGCATTTGAATGTCTGCTTCTAACACGTTGGCACATGCCTCTCGGTCCGCTATGTCAAACTGCAGGATGCGCGCGCTAGAGCCTAAGGATTCAATGGTGCTTTTAACTTCTTGAGCTTGTGTTAATTGATTGCGGCAATGCAAGACGACTTGGTAGCCTTCCCGAGCGAGTTGTAAGGCGATGGCTTTGCCAATGCCACGACTAGATCCTGTGACAAGCACAGTACGGCCACGCGACATATCGGTTGAATCACTCATGTTCCCCGTTTCGTTCGTATTCATCACGATTTGTGTGCCAGCAACTGGTCTATAACAGGATCTATTTTGCTTTTGGTACTGTTCCACTTGGTTAGGGATAAGCCGCCCTTACCTTTGAGATGGTAGTTGGCTTTTGCAATTTGACGGCTACCGTGTTGCAACGTGAGCTCTGCTTCAGACAGGTAAGGCGTGATGTCCCAAGAGCGTAAGGCTGTGTAGCTAAGTGTGTACTCGCAATGCTGCGGAACCATGCCTTGGTATACCTCACTGGTAATGCCATGCCGTGACAAACCATGTTCAAGCACCTGTACAAAATCTGTCACTTTGACTAATGGGTTATTTTTAATGCAGATGTGTTTTAGGTTCGCCACATCTGAGGCAGAGACAGGCGTTACTGACAAAGAGGTGCAACCGAACAGCAAAAATGAAATGGGGAATATGGCAAGAGTGAATCGAGTGCAATGCATAAGTTAAAAATGTTCTCTTTTCTTTCGTATCTAGGCACAGTTATGGCATTGATTCAGGCGGCTGAAAAACAGAGAGATTGGCCGTAGCTACTCGTTGATTGCGAATGACAACTTCACACGTAAACATGCCAAGTCCATTTTCTGCCTGCAACTCCATCTTTGCATGGATATCGAGAACGTCTCCTGTTTTTAGTTGATGGCGCGTGGTGTTGAAGCGCCGAGTTCCTAGAAGGTAGCCGATTTTAGCGGGCTGTTGTTGCTGTTGAGATTGATTGCCAGCCCATGCCGCAACAGTTTGAGCCATGTATTCAATACAAACCCAGATCGGGATGGAATTGTCGTCCCGGATGAACATACTGTCATGCTTAAGAGTCGCCTGCGCATGCGCGTGCTGGGCATCTATATGGACAATTTTGTCCAGCCACAGCATGTTTTCTCTGTGAGGGACGAAAGGACGTACGTCCATGATGTCTTCCACTGTTTGAATCGTCAGTGTTGAGTCGGATAGGGGTTTCATAGTGGGCCACGTCCAAGAATGAGGCAGGCATTGTTGCCTCCAAACGCAAAGGAGTTGCTCATAATGTACCGGGCTGGACGGCCAAGCTGAAAATTCGGGGGCACAGGGGAGATTGGTGGCAGTGTTTGATCGTATTGACCATCCCACCAGTGTGGCGGTAGACGCCCATGCGGATTGTCGCGCAAACACAGCCAAGCAAAAGCAGCCTCTAATGCGCCAGCTGCGGCAAGGGTGTGCCCAGTAAGCGGTTTAGTTGAGCTAACGGGCACTGAACTGCCGAAAACATGCGCTACCGCTAGCGCTTCCATGGCGTCATTCTGTTGGGTGGCTGTTCCGTGCAAGTTGATGTAGTCAATATCTTGACCGGTGATGCCTGCATGCTGTAGAGCCTTTTGCATGGCTCGAATAGCTCCTTGTCCACTCGGATCTGGTGCTGATAGATGGTGGGCGTCTCCGGTTTCCCCCCAGCCAGCCAGCACAAGCTGTTCGGCGCAACTGATATTTGCAGCAGGCTCGCGACTCATCAAGAAAACACTGGCCGCTTCTCCTAAGTTGATACCTTGGCGATTGCGCGAGAGTGGTTGACAGCGCTCATTAGATACAGACTCTAACGCAGAGAATCCTGCTATTGTGAACTGACTTAGAACGTCACAGCCACCGGCAATCACGATGTCGGCCAAGTTCGCTTGCAGCAGGCGTGCACCGGCTGCTAACGCTTTTGCGCCAGAGGAGCAGGCCGTGGCAATGGTGTAAGCAGGCCCATTCAATTGCCAGTGTGCAGCGAGAAATTGTGCGGGTTGCCCAAGTTCTTGCTGTGCGTAATCAAAAGAATCAGGCCAACAGGCATGTTCGTTCCAGTAGCGTCTGGCTGATTCGCCTTCTGGTAGGCCTGAGGTGCTGACGCCTAGAATTACCGCAATTCGATCAGCGCCATACCGCGCTTTGCAAGCATCAAGATGTGTTGTTAAAGGGGCTGCTGCTTGCCAGAGTAGGGCATTACAGCGTGTTTGATAAGGGGCAGGGAGTGTTAGCGTCGCTAAAGGTTCGTGCACGATACCCAGCATGAGTGGGCCTTGACCAGGAGCAGAGTAAGCCTCGCTGCAAGTCATGCTATGAGGCGTGTGAGAGCTCAGCAATGATTGACGCACAGCATCCACACCGTCACCTAAGGCGCATGTAATGCCTAAATGGTTGAGGTAAGTCAAGGTATTCATGGTGTGGTTGTCGATGTGATGTCCTTCGTCAAGGCATAGCTGGGGCTGCCGCCTTGTACAGACAGCGTGACGGTGTAGTTGGCGTTGGCATCTGTGAGCGTAATGTGGGTATTGTGCTGGTCTAAACGCTGCGCTTGAATGAGTAGTACGTTGTGACCGTTGTGATTGAGCGTTCTGGTCCCTGCACTTTCAAGCAATCTCCAGCCTTCGGGCATGGCTTGAGCAATAGCTTGAGCAGGCCACCATACGTATTGCAAATCGCTAAGCAGTTGCTCTGCAGGAATGACTTGAGGCCACCCCGGAGCTAAGCGTGTTTGGAGAGTGTCTCCATCCCATTGCAGTACGGCAATGGTTTGGTTAAGTTGCAAGATTGCCAGTTGTACTGTTTGTTTGTCTGCCTCTAGCAGGGCATCGAAGCTGCGACTGTTGTTGCCAGAACGGTTGATTTGCATTCGCTGCACAAGCTCCAAGTCTTGTTGTAGCTGCTTGGGGCTCAATTGCAGTACAGGTCGTTGGTCGTCGGCTGCAGATATCGCTAAACTGCTGCAGCCGCTGAGGTAAAACGCTGCGAGCAGGCATGCAGAAACCTTTTGTGGCCGCTGTAGGAATGCTGGGCTGCGACGAGAGGCAATGGATGGCGTGAAAGAGTCTCTCAGCATGTGATTTTTAGTGAGTGGTGCCTTGGCGACTTACTTGTGCCAGTGTGGTCAAGCGCCGTTGTGGCTGCTCAACATAGGGATTTTTTATGTCCCAAGCATAGCCCGCAAGAATAGAGCTGATCATGCTCTTGATTTGTGGCGAGGGATTGGGATGGAATACCACATCTTGAAATTGGCCTGAATACCAGCCCTCGACAAATACGCGAAATGTATCTACCCCGCGTTTGAGTGGCATGGCATAGTCACTTTCCCAATCAACAGTGCTTCCTTTCAGATGGCGATCCAGGCACTGCGAAGCCAGATGTGCAGACTTTAGTGCAATGGTGACTCCACTGGAGAAGACTGGGTCAAGGAATTCGCCTGCATTACCTAGAAGGGCAAAGCCTTTGCCATGTAGAGATTTAACATTGGCACTGTAGCCGATGATGCTGCGTGCGGGAGTGTCCCACACTGCGTGCTCTAACAAATGTGACAGGCCAGGCTCTTGCTGTACCAAGGTGCGCAACTGTTGCGTTTCATTGCCTTCAATGCATTTGAGAAAATCTGCACTGGCGACAACTCCTTGGGAGCAACGACCATTAGAGAATGGGATTGTCCAATACCAGACATCTTGATGTTGAGGGTGTACAGAAATGCGAATTTTTTGGCGATCAAATAAAGGATTAGCCAATTGAATTTGATCGGTGATGTGGGTAAACAAGGCTCCACGAACAGGGAAATTGGACGGATACTCCAGATTGAGCAACCGAGCCAGCACGCGACCATAGCCGCTGGCATCTAAAACAAAATCGCACTCGACGGTGTACTCCTGGGTATCGGAAGAAGTAATTTGAATCCGTGGGCGTTCGTCTGCGAAATCGACTGCAAGCACTTCATGCTCAAAGCGAAGGTCTGCGCCTTGCTTTTGTGCCTCAAGCGCTAAAACATGGTCAAAGCGTGCCCGTTGCACTTGGTAAGTAGTGCCCCAACCAGAGGTGAATTTTTCGCGGAAATCAAATTCTGTGTAGTGATTTCCACGCGCAAAGGCCGCTCCATTTTTGAACTGGAAGCCTTCTTGTACAACGGCTTGCAGCATACCGGCTTCTTCAATGAAAGTCATGCACTGAGGCAGCAGGCTTTCGCCAATTGAGAAGCGTGGGAATGTTTGCTTTTCGACGATCATGACGTCATAGCCGCGTTGCCGAAGCATGCCCGCCGCAACAGCTCCTGATGGCCCCGCTCCGATGATTAGTATTTGTGTGCGTTCTACTCTCAAGACGAGACTCCCCGAGAAAAAAATGGACGATATGCCTGTGTGTGCAGACTTGGTGCAGGGCGCAGCAGGGCGGAAAAAATCACGGATAAAGGCAAGCCAATCAGTAATGTGGTGCCGAATGCATGTAAAGCTGGCGTTTTAGAGAGTCCTAATAAGCCGAATGAATGAATGGTGACCACTCCGCCAATCACAACGGCCAGCCACGCGTGTCCTTGCTCTTTACCTTTGTGTTCAACCATGAAGGTACCAAAATCAACGCCCATGCCAAGCAGCAGCAGCAGCGCCAAAATATGAAACAACTGAATGGGTTGCCCAATGATGGCTAAGATCGCGATGCATAAAGAAGAGGCCAAGGCGCAGGGTAACCAGGCGCGCCAAGCATCTTGACCGAAACGCCATGCAAGCGCGAGTAGAACCAACAAATGGCCAATCAACAAAAGCTGACTCATCTGCACACGAAAATGTTGCATCAAGTCAGAGATATCGGCAATTCGATCTACCCATGTGACCCCTTGTAAGGAACCATCTTCTTGGGCGTTTTGTATTTTGTTGGCCAACCACAGCAAATGATCGCGACTACGTGCCAGCCCGTTGTCTTGAGCAGCCAGTAGGACGACGCTGGCAAATTGCCCATCGGATTGGAGGCCCAGCCACTGCGTACGTATGGATGCAGAAACTGGTGCATTGAGCCATTCTTGTAAAGTCAGCGCCGAAGAGGCAAAGGCCGGGCGCTCAAGGGTTTCGTCTAATGCAGCAGCCACCCGTGATAGTACGTTTTTTTCTAGCTCTGTAACTAAATTGCGGTTGGTGTGCTGCATGGCGATAGATGGAATCCACGAAGACAGCATTTGGAGTTTGAACGGGGCGATATCCTTAGGCCGCTCTTGTTGCCATTGGGCTAGTTGGTGCTGCAATGCCTCCTCTCGTTCTAGAACTTGTTGTTCAGATGAGCCTTGAACCAAAACAAATTGCACCATACTTGGCAAGTGCAATAGTCGTGATGCTTCGATTTGTTGCCCCATGAGTTCAGAAGCCTGTGGCTGTAGACTTCTAAGGTCATCACTGACGCGCAGTTGTGTCATGGCTAGTGCAGAAACAATCCCGACACACAAACTCAGCAATAGTGCTTTGCGCAGCGACAACGCAGGGATATGTTCAAGCGAATTTACGAGCGCACGTGCAATAGCTCCTTCATGCAGGCTTTTGGCTCGATCAAGTACGGGGAACCAGCAGACAACAGTGATAAATGCGGCAATCAATCCTACGGCTGAAAAAACGGCCATTTGCCGCAGCCCAGGAAAAGGCACAATCGCCAAGACTGCATACCCAATCACACTGGTAATTAATGCCATGAAGAGGCCTGGGAGCAAGCGTCGCATTAATACCCAACGCGATGCGGCAGAAGGCTGCAGGCGAGATGCGAAATAGTGAATCCCGAAATCCTCTGCAACGCCAACCAAGCTAGCTCCAAAGACAATAGTCAGAACATGTATTTCACCAAATACGGCAACGGTGGCCCATACGCCAGCTGCACAGCCAATAGCCAGTGATAGAGAAATTAATGCAATAGGTCGCAGCGCAAAAAAAGCCAACAAGGTCAGGACGATGACCGCGATGAATGAACCCAGGCCAATGGTATTCATTTCGGCATAGCCGTCTGCCGCTCCATCTTCGGCAAGTAGAGGGATTCCTGCAAACAACCACTTAATGGGTATGTTTGCCCCTTCGCTTGTGGCGGCTAAATCATTGTGAACTTGTTTTTTTGCAAGCTCGATTGCATCCATCCAACGGCGATGACCGTCGAAACGAAACGCAGAGTCCGGAATCTCCAATAGCAAGGCGGCATAGGTTTTTTCGGTTGCACTATCGTCGATGCGTAAAAAACCGTTTTGAGGCCGTGCGGAGGTCATGCTCGATTGTTGGCGCCACCAATCGGTCCACAGTCCTAAAGGGTCGCGCAGCCAGTTGGTTACTTGCATTTGACCCAGGCCATAGAGCCGAGCCAGTGCTTGTTGGCTTAATGCTGAGACATCGGCCGAGCCTAGAGTGCTGCGCTGCGCATCAGTGAGTAGTGCATCACGCCAGGGCGTATAAAAATCAATGAGGTTGCTGGCATCGTGTTCGGCATTGAGGATTGTCAAGGTCGGCTCGATTGCTGTTATGTGGGCCTTGAATTGCACCGCTGCAACTTGTGCCTGCTCCCAGTTGTTCGCGCCGGCAAGTACCATTATTCGCCGTTCGTTGCTTTGTGCAATGTGTTGTAGTGCTTGGTTGGAAAATGTGGATTGGCGGTCGCTGGGCAATGCCGCGAAGACATCGGTGCTGATCTTTGGTGCGTGCCAAAAATTCCATTGATTCCATGCCAGCATCAGTACTGCAAGCAACCACAGTGCCGCCAACCAACGTAACCAAGTTTGCGGGTAGCAAGGAGGAGTGGATGGTATTGAATCAGTACTGCTCACAACCAGTCTTGCTCCTGGCTTGTGAGGTCGCTTGGATGTTGAGCACTGAAGGTGATCTCACTGCTATCGCCTTCTCCTTCTACAAGAACAACTTGTTCGACATATTGCTCGCCTCGCATGGTGATTTCTTGGATAAAGCGCGCCATGCCAGATTCTTTTGGGCGTAAGTGAATCATCCACTGTGACCCGGTTTGGGTGGCTTGCAGAATTTCGAATTGATTTTGCAGGACATCTACTTGGCCTGCCAGAAGTGCGATGAGCAATTGGTTGAAGGCACGAAGTCCAGGTTCTTTGCTGGCATCAAGAGTTTGTTTGTCGTCACCAGCGATATTGATGAGTTGATTGGGCTTGATGAGCAACTGCGACGCAAATGGTGCTTGTGTATTCCAGATCACCCCCTTATCACGGGCCACTACAAAGCTACCGCTGGAGAGCAAAGGTTTTTTGAATCCTGTAATGGTTTTTTTCTGCGTGAATTGACCGCGTAAAATTTTGGGCGTGTCGGCAGTTAGCTGCTTGGCAATCTTTTGCAACTGGCTATCGATGGTCGTTGCGCTATGGGCGGCAACAGGGCTGGCTTTGGCGATAGGCGCTGCAATGAACGCACCCCATAGGAGGCTAAAAACACAGAAAATACGGCAAATAGGATGGTTGAGATAAATCGTACTCATGCTCAGGCCTTCAGCGTTGTTCAGCAGGCGTGTTGATGCCTAGTTTTTCCCACAAAATAGACGGACACACCCAACTCATCAACTTGGTGTTGATGTCGACTGCGACTTGAATGGTGCTGGCTTTGTGCAAGCGCTTTCCGGTTTGTGCATCGCTGATGAGATAGTCCATTTTGAGGCGGTTTTCCCACTCGACAATAGTGACCCGAATGCGGATCGGACGACCATATTCAATTGGAGCGATGTATTTCATGTGGACATCAATGATGGGCCAAGCCCAGCCAGATTCCAACATTTGCGGGTAGTCGTAATCGAATTTTGCCAACAAGGCGCAACGTGCAATTTCTAGATATTTGACGTAATTGCCATGCCAGACGATATTCATTGGGTCCAAGTCATGGAAAGCGGCATGGAGTTCAATTTCGTGACTGAGTGTGGTCATCGCGGTCTCCTTTCTATTGCTCACTTGAAGCTGCTTCAAAAGCCCATTGTGGCCGCCAGTAACCTTGTCGCATTTGTGCGAGCAGTTGCTGTAACTCTGTGTCCAGTGCGCGATCTTCGGTAATGAACGCAATGGTTTTTGTTAGTTGCTGCAAGAAATCTTCAAGGGGCTGAGGCATTGGCGTGTGTTGCTGAACGTGCAGGCGTAGTTGCAAGCTTTGTCGTGCCGCAATGAGCATTGCCGCAACGACTTGCTCCGTCAGCTCCAGTGTCCGCAATGCATCACGTGCCGCAATGGTTCCCATGCTGACTTTGTCTTGGTTATGGCACTCCGTTGAGCGTGAGAACACGCTGGCAGGCATGGTGTTCTTCAGGGCTTCCGCTGTCCATGCAGAGGCACTTATTTGCAAGGCTTTGAGGCCATGGTTGATACTTGAACGAGCCCCTTGCGCACCAGACAAATTGCTGGGTAGACCATTGTTAAAGCGTGAGTCCACCAGTAAAGCCAATTGGCGATCGAGTAAATCAGCGATGTTGGCTACGCCAGCTTTGAGCGTATCCATCGCCATTGCAATATGGCCACCATAAAAATGTCCACCATGTAGCACGGTTGCAGTATCAACATCAATGAGGGGATTGTCGTTGGCGCTGTTGAGCTCATTTTGGATTTGTGCCTGCAGCCATGGCATTGCATCTTCTACAGCACCGATGACATGGGGTGCGCAGCGCAGTGAGTAGCGGTCTTGCAGGCGATGGTCGTTTCGTGCTGGCTGAGCACTTTGCAAGTCCGCTCGCAGTCTTGCTGCAACGCTTTGTGGCCCCACATGGGGTTTATATGCAAACAGTGTGCTGTTGTAGTGGTAGGCATTGCCATTCATTGCCCAGATATTGCAGGCGGTGATGCGGCAGCTCAACAGTAGGAGTTGCTCAGTGCGTAGCCAAGCCAGACAGGCCAGCGCAGTCATTACCGCAGTGCCGTTCATCAAGGCTAAAGCTTCTTTGGGGCGCAATTGCAGTGGGGCCCGACCTATTTTCGCCAGTGCTTGGCTTGCAGGCATTGTCTCCCCGGCAAAGCGCACATCTCGTTCTGCGCATAATGCAGCGGCCAAATACGACAGTGGCGTGAGGTCGCCGCTGGCACCGACAGAGCCTTCTGCAGGGATGCAAGGCAGAATGTCGTGCTGCAAAAAAGCTTCTATCTGTTCAAGCAATGGCCAACTCACCCCAGATGCGCCTTGGCTCAGTGAGGCCAAGCGGCATGCTAGAACTGCACGTGTTTCTTCATCGTCTAGCAATCGGCCGGCACCAATGCCGTGGTAGGTGTACAGATGGTGTGGTAGTTGAGGGACGAGCTCAGGAGGGACGACTGTAGTGCAGGAGTCGCCATAGCCAGTGGTGACTCCATAGATAACGCCATCTTCATCCAGTATGCGTTCCACAAGTGCTGCACCTTGGCGAATGCGATCTTCAAAGGGGCCGTTGCGTTCCAGTTGCACAGGGCGTTGACGTTTCGCGATGGCACCAATGCTCTCCAGCGTTAATGTTGAGCCATTAAAGACAACGGCAGAAGTGCTTGCAATAGGGGCTGAATTGTTCATGCTGTAGGCGTTTTTGTGGGCATAGGGTTGGTCTGCCCTTGTTGCCAAAAATCAAAATAATTGAACCAAGATAAAGGGGCTGATTGCAGCTGGTTTTCCAGCCAGTGTGCGTACAGTTGTGCGTAATGCATGAGCGCTTGTTGGCGAGTTTTCCGCGGCAAAGAGATATGCTCAGCTAAGCATTGCGCTTGAATTTGGTAGTGGTATTTGCGCGAAAGATATGGTGCACGAATACATGTCATTGCATACAGAGGGCATTTCAACGTCGCAGCCAAAATATAAGGCCCTGCCGGGAACATCGCTTCGTGACCAAGGAACGAAGCAGGGATGCTAAGCCCGTGACCTAGAGGAACGCGATCGCCAGCGATTGCGACACACTCTCCTTGCTCTATTTTTTGCGCGAGCATAACGGCTGTAGCCGTGGAAAATTCGCTGACTTGCAGTAATTCAACGGGGCTATTGGGCTGTAGTTGCTTGAGTAGCCGGTTAAAACGCTGAGCATGTGCTGTATGTACCAGTACATTGAGTTTTCTTATTTTTGAATTGTTTTCTGCGCTGACTCGGCACAGTTCTAAACATCCTATATGGGCAGTGACAATGATGGCGCCCCGCTGTTGCTCAAATAAGTCTAATAACCCTTGCGTCCCTTTTTTTTGGATTGTTATGGGTTCGTTACTGATCGCCAGCAGCTTGTCCATGATGGTTTCTGCAAAGGCGATAAAGTGTTTGAACGTATCTAGGTGGCTGGCTTGGTGCCCCAAAGTATGGCTATGTTCTTCTAAACGATTCAAGTATTGCAGTGAGGCTGCACGGGCGCGGGCATTGCATGCCCAGTAACACAGCACTACCGGATAAAGGCAAAAAATTAAGGGCCAAGCCCCTAGGTGACGACGTACCCATAACAGTAAGCGAATGCCCCATGCGAAGGTATTTTCGGGTAAATGAGCCCAGTGTTGTTGTGGTTCAAGGGGCTCGTGTGGACTCTTGGGGCTATTCATTGTGGGCGCTTTCTTCTCAGCAGCTGCGGTAGGCGTAGAAGCATTCCCCTGAAGAGTCGTGCATGCATTAATGCTATGCGCAGATTGTCATTCCACATTTGAAAATGGGACTGGCCATCTTGTGGGTAAGTGACGGCAGTGGGCAGGTTGTGAACATCAATGCCGCGCCAAAACAGGCGTACCAATATCTCAGTATCGAAATCCATGCGTTTTCCAACAGGTTCGCTGTCCATGACAGCTAGCGTCGGGGCCAATGGATAACTGCGAAAACCACACATGGAGTCTTTGATGCGCAAGGATAGGGTGTTGATCCAAACCCATACATGGGTGAGATAGCGACCGTATAAGCGTCCTTTTGGAACGGATGCGTCATAGATCGGAATGCCACAAATAACCGCTTGTGGATATTGCTGTGCAAGAGCAACCAACTGCGGGATATCTAAACTGTTGTGCTGGCCGTCGGCATCTATTTGCAAAGCGTGTGTATAGCCTTGCATGTGGGCGTAACGAAGTCCTGTGAGCATTGCTGCACCTTTGCCTTGGTTGATGGTGTGCTCTAAAAGCGTAACGGCGCATGCAGGTGCGAGCGCCCGAACCTCATGTAAGGCTTGTGCGCTTTCGGGGGATGATCCATCGTCGACCACAACTACTGGTAGATCGTGCTGAACAATGGATTGCACCACTTTGACTAAGGTGGTTGGGTGGTTGTAGTGAGGGATGACAACAATGAGGCGCAGCATAGAAAATTACTCCTGAGCACTTCTATCTATGTGGCTCCATTGCGCTCGCCCACTGGCGTGCTCAATGATTTCAGCTAGCGCATTACGTGAAGATATCCGAAAGTGCAGCACATCTTCTGTTTCTTTGCGATGCTGCTCCAGTTCAATCTGAATGGTCATTTCAGGCGTGATAGGACGTACGAACTTCAGTGCTTGCAAACTGTGGAAATAGGCGGGCAAATTGAAGGTATGTTGTCCCAAAGTCAGAACCCAGTCCAGCTGAGCTACACCGGGCAGAATAGGGCTGTTTGGGAAATGGCCTTGAAAGACTTCTAAGGAAGGGCTAAGGTACAGCGACACAACCGCATGATGTTGTTCCTTTTGATGCCATTGGATGTGGTGAGCATCAGGTCCGTGTGCCAGTGCGAATCCCTGCTTCATGGGGGGGGGCGGTGAGGAAGGTCAGAGTCCGCAGTTTCGTGCGAACTGGCGCGCGTGTTGGCGTCTTGGCTGGCAGATCTGGCAAATAACTGCGTCAATAAATGTTGTGTTGTTTTGCCTTGCTCATTGCAAGGCATGGCCGAAACAAAACGCCATAGTCTTGGAATGGCTACTGGTTCAATGCGATTGCGTAGCCATTTACGAAAGAGTTGTGCTGTTCTCGGTGGTGTGACCGGCATATCGTTTGAAACGCTGGGTTTGAGCACTAAAACGGCCGCTGTGCGATCACCTATTGCCGTAGGATAAACGAGAACTTTTGCCTCCTGCACCATCGGGTGCTCGAGTAGCTGCTCCTCAATGGCTGTCAGCGATACGCGTTTTTCTTCGATTTTTGCAATACGGTCTGCGCGCCCAAGTAGTTCAAAGTATTCTTGATTCACAACGCGGATGCGGTCAGCGGTTTCAAACCACTCGTCATTCACTAGATTGGGGGAGCGCAATTGCAGTAGGCCTTGATGTTCACGCCATTGCACACGATCAAAAGTTCGCCAAATGGCGTTTTCCTGTTCAGACTGGCGCCATGCAATGCCCCCTGTTTCGGAGCTACCGAAAATCTCCAACGGCAGTTGGTGCAGTAGTCGTTGTGTATTTTGTGCCGCAGTAAATGGTAACGGGCCACCTGAAGAGAATACGGCTTTGAGATGGTTTTGCACGGTAGACCAGCACAAATCATTGTCCAGCCGCTTGAGGTGTGCTGGTGTGGTGATGAGGATGGATGGAGCATTCAACTGTTTGACAAGGTCTTCAGGGTATAGCAACCGCCGAGCACCCATCGTGCGGCCACTGGCTAAACTCCAAAGCACTAAGAACAACAATCCATAAATGTGCTGGTGAGAGACAGTGGCCCAAACTTGCACTTTGGCCTCTTTGGGCGATACTGCTAATAGGGGGCCAAAAGTTGATTCAAGGGTCTGGACTTCTGCATCAAGTTGACGCAGTGCTTTGGTAATTAGTTGTGGCTGTCCTTGTGAGCCGGAGGTAAATAAGCCGATTTTGGTGCGACTCAGATCTAACGGCTCTAACGCGATAGAGTCCGGTTCACTATTGATTTTTTCGGATATGTTTGGCAGTGAACGCAGGGCATGGGTATGCACGCCCATATGGGCGCAATCCAATGCTTTCAATGCATCACGTGTTGCTTGGTTGGTGTCCCCAGGAAGAATGGCCATTTTCCCCGCGTGCCATATGGCCCACAGGCTTGCTGCAAAATACCCTGGATGCGGTTCAAAGAGGGCAACGTTAGGCTGACTGATGGACTGCAACTGGGGCTGCCATGCTTTCACGTGTGCCACAAAGTCAGCGTGCGTGAAGGAGGCCTCGCCATGGTCTTCAGTGACTATTGGTCGGCGCGCATCAGCAGGGCTGCAGGCAAAAGAAGCCAAGTCCCATTCACAGTGACGCAATGCGTGGGGAATATCGAGGGGTAAAAAAGGCACAGAAGCAACGAGGAAGTTTTAGGCCGATTGGAGGTGTTTTGCACGAATGCGCTGACGAATAAGCCATTCGCATCCACCTAGCAAAGCCATCAGGACGTAGGCGATAAAGCCGTTGTAGGCCGCCCATACGGCATGACTAGCCCAGAGCGCCGTGGCCAACGCAATGCTGCCATTGATGATGAAAAAAAGACACCATACTTGAGTGACGGTGCGTGTATAGGCAATGGCTGTGGCCGGTAGTTCGGGCTCACGCAAGCGGGCAATGCGCTCGACGATGCTGGGGGGGAACTTCAGGCTGGCCGCAAAAAGAATCAGCATGGCACTATTCATCGCAACCGGGTAGTAGCGGAGTGTGCGCTCAGTCCCACCCCAGACGGTGGCGCAGGTAATCAAAAGGGCACAAAGCCACACGGCCCAAGCCATGGCGCTGCGTTGCCATAGCAGTTTAATGGTGGCAGCAAGAAGCAATAGGCCCGCCAGCCAACTGGCGTTGATATGACCAATCAATGTGAAGACCAGCAACGGGTACAGAATCAACGTCAAGATAGCGATGATTTTGAGCCATAGAGGTGGTCGAGAAAGCATAGGAAACAAATATCTGGCGTATGGGGCAACTGGTTCGCTATCAGCTTAATTTGTGCTGGAGTCAGCTTGCAGGGCGTGCAGTGCATTGACCACATCCCCAACAGTGCGCACGGACTTAAATGCCTCCGGTTGTAACCTTGCACCCACAAGCGGCTTGAGCTGAACGATCAAATCGACCGCATCAATACTGTCGAGATCCAAGTCGTCTCGCAATAGGGCCTCGGGCGTGACCTTTTCTTCCGGAAGATCAAAGGTGTCAACCAAGATGCGTTGGATCGTTTTGAAGATGTCGTCATGGGTCATGGTCGAGATGCTATTGAGTAGTTAAGCTTGAGAGCGAGAGGTGCTGACGAATTCCGCCAGTGCGCGCACACTTTGGAAATGCTTGCGGGTTTCCTGTGAGTCAGACGAGACTGAGATGCCGTAACGACTCTTAAGGGCTAAACCTAGTTCCAATGCATCGATGGAATCCAGACCGAGTCCTTCATTGAATAAGGCATCGGTTGAGATGATGTCGTTCGGTGCAATGTCTTCAAGTGCCAAAGTTTCAATAATTAATTCTTTGAGCTCGTGTTCAAGCTCAATGAGAGCGGCCGCTTGCGGCATGGATGATTTCCTTTTCAAAATAGTTTTTCATGTATTGGTTCAGAAAGCGCGCAGCCAAGGCCTCGTTAGCGCATTCTTGCGTGATGGTCGTGGTATCTAAATCTTCGCCTATTTCTATGCGAAGGTTTGGGCGCTGCGGTGGTATTTTCCACCACGGCGCACCCTTAGTGAGAAAGGGTTGGTCGCAATGGATCAGTACTGGTGTGATGGGGTGGCCTGCGCGCACTGCGATATTCGCAGATCCCCTATGCAGCTCTAATTCATGGCTTCCGTGGCGGGTGCGGGTGCCTTCGGGAAAAATGATGAGGTGATCGCCGCATTGAATCGATGCAATGCATGCCTCTAGGAGTGCCGCTCCTTCACGATTGTTGATGATGTAATTTGCGCCACGCAGCGGCCCCCTTGTGAAAGGGTTGGTGAGCAAGCTGCTTTTGACAATGCAATTGGCTCTTTCCGTTAGCGAGATGAGAAAAACGATGTCTATTAATGTCGGATGGTTGGCCAATAGCAGCAAGCCAGGTCGGTTGAGATGGTGTGCCCCTTGTATTTCAACTCGATAAATGCCAAGGGCTGCCATTAGCCAGGTGAATAAGCGAAAGCTGCGATTGATGAGTTTTCGAGCCAAAATGGTTTCTTTGGTTTGGTCGCGAAACCACCAGTGCATAAGCGGAAACGCGATGCAGCGTAGTGCAAGACCGCCCAAGCCAAAAACGGTGAAGCTGATGACAGTGGCCAAAAATCGCCATCCTATGTCGATAAGCGAAAAGAGTCGTTTCATGTCAAATCCACAGCGTTTTTTGCACGTTGATTTCCGAACGCAAAGTCTGACAATCCAGCCATTGCCGCAATACCTCTATGCTGGGGGTGGCTTGCTGTACTGAGGGCGTTGTGATGCTGTGCGATCTGTGTGCACGCTCTGTTTTTAGAAAACGAATGGCGAGGGCGTCCTTCTGCTTTTTTGGGGGGAGCTTAATGCGCATGGCCCACGCATGGCCAGGCGTGGAGTTGAATGACTGGTACGGATGTGGCAAAGGTAAGTCGTAACTGACAAGCAAGACCTCTGGTGCTCCTGCCGCCAAAAGTCCAAGGCTTTCTATAAATGCTGCTTTGGTGGTCTCGATTCCGGCGGTAACCACGGTCATGTTGTTTCTATAGGTTTGAGCCATGGCAAAGAGCGCACCAGCGGCGTTGTGTACTGCTAATCCAAAGCCCGTCGGGGACAGCGGATTGCCAACCACTAGATCTGAGAGCAAAGCCAAGGATTTCTGGGCATCACCATAGCGCGTAGCAAATACCATTGCGCAGTCTTCGTTCCATGGGTGAGGAGCTTGCGTATGCAATGCACCGTAGGCTGTCTCACATGCCAAACGCCCAGTGAGGCTGGCTCGTCTGCGCAGCATGGCATTCATGCGTGTCAGAGGCGGAGCCTCTTCAAGTGGCGCCAGTGATGGCGTACCTGCGCGACTCCAATTGAGCCAATCCTCATGGCTTATTAATGATTGTGCATATGCTGCCCACTCAACAACAGCAATAGATAAGGACATGTCGGTAGATAACAAACAAATGAAACAAATGAGCCACTGTTTACAGGCCCTGAATCAATAACGCTTTGCTTTTTAATGTGAAAAATCGAAAGCGCAACAATTATGAAGGCTGTACTGACCCTGTCCGACTTTTGGCATAGTGGTTGTTTTTGTTTGCACGAGGCAGTCTCGTACATCCCTCATAGTATTTTTACGGCATTCTACTTGCCCTTGAGTTACTTTTTGTGATGATTTTTCCTCGAGCCTGATGAGGGAAGGAATCGATATGTCTAATACAAAGACAAAGCAGCCCCCTATCCAACTTGCGTTTCAATGGTTCGAGCACAGGTGGGTTGGTGGGCTCGTGGTTTGGGCTGTGACCTGGGCGGCGCTGTTGGTGCTTGACCCGAAGTTGGAGTTGGCTACGGAAGCGGTGATTTTGCTTTTAGCCTGTGCGCTGAGTGCGTTGACTCTGGGGTTGTGGTGGACTTTGCTGGCTAGTGCGCTTGCGGTGTTTTTGTTTGATGTGTCTTTTGTTCCGCCGCGTGGAACCTGGGTGGTGAATGTGCACCACGATGCATTGTTGTTGCTGGCCATGTTGGTGGTGGCGTGGATCATTTCAGCACTGGTGGCCAAGCTGCAAGAGGCTTTGCTGATGACGCAGGCCCATGCAGAACGTGCCGAGTCCTTGCGCGTGTTTGCTGACCAATTGCGGGAATCAGCCTCTGTTGAGGCGGCAGGCCATGGGCTTCTGCGTGCTATTGAATCCTTGGCAGGGGTGCGTCGCGTGGCTTTGTTGTTGGATACGATAGCGTCACAGCCTAATAGCCCCCTCGCATCTGGCAATCGGTTGATTTTGGGGCCGTGTGACAGACGCCATCAAGAGGGGTTGCAGTCGGCACTGGATGAAGGTCAGTCCTTTGGACCCGGCACCGGGCGTTATGAGGAGCAGCCTTACTACTACCTTCCTGTGTTGGGGGCGCATCGTGCTTGGGGCAGTGTGTTGGTTGAGCCATTTGAAGAGGCTGTGCTTCATTCTCTTGTGCTTGAGCATGTGGAGCTTCTTTGCAATCAATTAGGGAGCTATCTGGACCGTTGGTCTTCAGAGCAGCAGGCACAACATGCCAGTGAGCAAGTTCAGGCACAAGCGCTGCGCAATACTTTGCTGGAGGCCATTGCGCACGATTACCGCACACCATTGGCCACGATTGCCAATGCTGCCGAAGCGTTATTGCAGCTTTCTTCAAACCCGGTGGCCGAGCGCACGCGCGGGCTGGCGCAGACCATTGCAGACGAGACCTTGCAACTGACAAGAATTGCAGACAACACGTTGCAGTTGGCGCGGTTGGAGACTTTGATGGCTGATATTCCTCTGGATTGGGAGAGCCCTGAGGAGATGGTGGGCGCCGTGGTCAGAAGAATGCGCCAGCGCCACCCAGATGCGCATTTACGACTTGATGTGCACCCGTGCTTGCCCTTGCTGCGCTGTGATGCGACTTTGATCGTGCAGCTTTTGGATAACCTGATTGACAATGCTCTGAAGTATGGTGACGTGCATGCGCCTGTGGAGATTGCTGTATATCAGGCCAAGGAGAGGCTGATTTTTGATGTTCGCGACCATGGCCCCGGCATTGATCCTGCATACGCGCCCTTGCTTTTTCAGCCATTCCAACGCCATGTAGGCCCAGCGCAACAAGCGATGCCAAGAGGCACGGGCATGGGGCTGGCTCTGTGCAAGGCAATTGCGCAGGTGCACCACGGCGCTTTGGATTACTTGCATGCACAGGGCGGCGGCGCTTTATTTCGTTTGAGCCTGCCTGTTGCAGTGCAGCCGACGGGATGGTGTGAAGCATCTCCAGCATCGGTCTAGGAGGACGGTAATGGGCTTGGTGGTATTGCTGGTAGAGGATGAGCGTGAGTTGCGCGTAACGTTGCGCGATTTGCTACTGCTGGAAGGCTTTACGGTGCATGCATGCGCCAGTCTGGCTGATGCGCGTGCTGTGTTTCAGCACACAGGTGCAGATGGCGGGATTGATATTGTTCTACTCGATCTTGGCCTGCCTGATGGAGAGGGAGAGATGCTGCTGGCCGAGATTCGGGCACGCAGAACCACTCCGGTGATTATTTTGTCGGCACGGCATCTGGAGCACCAGAAAGTACGCTTGCTCGATGCTGGGGCAGATGACTATTTGGTCAAACCATTCAGTTTTAAAGAATTATTGGCGCGTATGCGGGTTTCTATGCGCCACCATGGGGTGGCGTTGCAGCCAGTGACGCTGCGTTATCGCTACGGCGATGTGGTGGTGGACTTGCAAGCGCGCCAGGTGACCAAAGCGGGTAGTGCCGTTCACCTTACGCCCAAGGAGTATGGGCTTCTCGCGCGTTTAGTGCGCTCGGCAGGGAAGGTGGTTACGCAGCGCCAATTGTTGGCTGATGTTTGGGGCAGTGAGTTTACGGAACATACGCATTATTTGCGCTTGTTCATGGGGCAACTCAGGGCCAAACTGGAGACAACACCGGCTGACCCAGCAATGCTGCTGACCGAGTCTGGAGTGGGATACCGCTTGGTTGAGGGTGATGATGGAGAAGGCGCCCATCACCCATAGGGCGCGTTCTTTGCGCTTGCTTTTTTAGCGCCTGGATCCTAACAATTTCCTAATGCCCGAAGTGAGATGCTTGCACCGTTTTCATTACTGTGCATTGCTATGCAAAAGAACGAATTGCAGTCTTCTGTTACAGGCCAGGCGTCTTCAGTTGAAGCTGCGTCCCAGAGTATGCGCGCGTTGATGTTGGGCGCCATTGGCGTGGTGTACGGGGACATTGGCACCAGCCCTTTGTATACGGTCAAAGAAATTTTTGATCCGCACGATGGTGTGGCCCTAAACCATGCCAATCTGATCGGTGCGATTTCAGTGATCATTTGGGCGCTGATTTTGGTGGTCACGCTCAAATATGTTGTATTGGTATTGCGCGCTGATAACAATGGAGAAGGCGGTAGCCTTGCATTGGCGGCTTTGGCTGCCATGGGGGCCAAAAAAAATGGGCGTTCAGGCAAAATTTTATTGTTGGCAGGGGTATTGGGCGCTACGTTTTTTTATGGCGATGGCGTGATCACACCAGCCATATCGGTGCTCGGTGCTGTTGAAGGGCTGGGGCTTGTTGCACCTTCACTGGGGCAATACGTTGTGCCAGTGTCTGTGCTGGTGATTGCGGTGTTGTTTTTCGTGCAGCGTTTGGGCACTGGCACCGTTGGGCGCTATTTTGGCCCATTGATTGCGCTGTGGTTTGGCGTTTTGGCCATTGTGGGGGTGGTCAATATAGCCAGTGCCCCCAGTATTTTGGAGGCATTGAATCCTGCGCATGCCATTTCATTTTTAATGCATCGAGGCTGGGCTCTGTTTTTCGTGGTTGGGGCCATTGTGTTGGCTTTGACCGGTGCCGAGGCCTTGTATGCTGATTTAGGCCATTTCGGGCGACGCCCCATTCAGTGGGCTTGGATGTCTTTGGTTTTTCCTGCGCTGGCTTTGAACTACCTGGGGCAGGGCGCGCTGTTGCTGCGCGATGTCAGTGCCATTGAGAACCCTTTTTATCGGCTGTTTCCAAGTTACATGGTCATTCCTGTATTGCTGTTGGCTACGATGGCTGCCATCATCGCGTCGCAGGCTGTGATTTCTGGTGCCTACTCCATTACCAAGCAGGCCATGCAACTGGGGTATTTGCCACGTATGCGCATTACCTACACATCAGCCAAAGAGTCGGGCCAGATCTATATTGCGGCCATTAACTGGATGCTGATGGCAGGGGTAATGGCTGCTATGGTGGGGTTTGGTTCTTCGTCAGCTTTGGCCAGTGCCTATGGCATTGCGGTGACCATGACCATGCTGATCACCAGCGTGCTGTTGTATTTTGTCATGCGTGAACAGTGGCAATGGCCAGTGTGGATGGCGTGGTTGGTTTGTACCCCGCTCGTGTTGGTTGATGCCGTATTGGTGTTGGGATGCCTGATCAAGTTTTTTGACGGTGGCTGGTTCCCTTTGGCCTTGGCCTGTGGTTTGTTCTTCTTAATGCGGGTTTGGGCGCAAGGGCGTCATCAATTGGTCAGTCGCATCCATCAAGAAGGTGTGGATTTAGAACAATTTGTCGAGCGCATTGACCCGCAACACTATTACCGCTGCCCCCGCACGGCGGTGTATCCAGTTGCAGATGCCACCACTGTCCCGCATGCGCTGCTGCACAACATGAAGCACAACAGTGTGTTGCATGAGCGCAATGTTGTGCTGAATGTTGTGTTCCATGATGTGCCTTGGGTGCCAATGCAGCGCCGTATTGAAGTGCAACCTTTGGGGCATGGTTTTTGGCGCATCGTTTTGAATTTCGGGTTTATGAACCGCCCCGACGTACCGCAGGCATTGGAGCTGGCTTACTCGCATGGTCTGACCGTGTCTTTGTTCGAGACGACGTACTTTTTGAGCCGGGACAATGTGGTCGCTGCGGCGCACTCATCGGCGTGGCAGCGTTTGTGCAGCAACCTATTTGCATACATGAATCGCAATGCCAGCAATGTGGCCAGTTTTTTCAGATTGCCAGCCAATGCCATCGTTGAAATTGGAACGCAGGTGCGTATTTAAATGAAGACTTTTGTGTGGGCTGTTATTGCCACACACTAGGCAAATGGCAAGGCCATTACACAATGCGCGTGTACGATTTTTTTGCGTTCTCGTTCTGTATGCGCTGCTCTAGGAAAGGTCTGTAAAACCCCCTGTTGTGGTCTGAGCGCGGTCTAAAGCGATCCGCTGCGTTGTCTTTTTCGTCCATAGCTGCGGCTATGGCCTTCAAAAGACGCCTTGCGGCTCATCCGGATACCTCACTCATTCCTGTAACGAGGATTTTGCAGACCTTCCCTAGGCGACACGCGTGCAGCCGGGAGTGAATGTAAAAACTCTATAATCGCCGTGGTTTTTTGCAACTGGTGGCGAAGAAGCTCAACTTGTGGGCCGTGTTCATGCTCGCCGTGCAAACTTCATCAGAATCAAGGTGCCTGAATTAGCGCTGCCCTGTGCAGGCTTGAATCAGGTTAAACGGGAAACAGGTGCGAGCGGCGTTGCTGCTTCAGGCCTGTGCTGCCCCCGCAACGGTAAGTTCTTGCAAACCTTCTCAAGCGACTCTTTTCTTATCGCTTGGCCACTGTGAATTGTGTTCATGGGAAGGCAGGTTGGTTGTTGGGCTTTTGATATGCCGTAAGGCGATGCCAAAAGCCCCCTGAACAAGCCCGGATACCGGCCGGTGATTCGCACTTCATTGCCGCAGGCTTTCGATGACACGGAAACTGCGGCCCCATTGTGTTTGCCGTGCGGGGGCTGCGCGGCTTGAGGAGTGATTTGTGTTGGATCGTTTTTTCAAATCTGACACGGCCAAACTGTGCCGTGCACATCAGGCCATGCCGTCGACATCGGGTGCGGGCACTTTTGCTGCGCACGCACGTGTTGGCGGCGCATGGTTATGGGGAGCAATGGCAATGCTCGCCACTGCGGCAACTGCACAAACGGGTGTTCAAACCAGTTCAGCAGCAAACAAGATTGACGCGGATCAAGACCTGCACGAAATTTTTGTGACAGCTACATCTCGCCCAGAGGAGCGCAGCAGAATTGCCGCGACCACTCAGGTGATTGATCGCGCCAGTATTGAGCGCTCCAGCGCGCAGTCCATCACCGACTTGTTGGCAGAGAATGCAGTGGGTTTTTTCAGTGAATGGACGGCTGCGCAAACTTCAATCAATTTGCGTGGAGCTGCGACTGATGGGCAAGGCCGGGACTTTCGCAGCCAAGTGCTGGTGCTGGTCAATGGCCGCCGTGCGGGCACGGCCAATATCTCCAAACTCAGCCCTTCAGATGTGGATCGCATTGAGATTGTGCGTGGCCCATCTTCGGTGGTGTATGGCAGCCAGAACATGGGTGGGGTGATCAACATCATTATGAAGCGCGGCTACAACGCACAAGGCAACCATGTGCAGTTGCGTGGTGGCTCTTGGGGCTTGTACCAAGCGCAGGCGCAAACTGGTGGCACCAATGACCGGTTGGATTGGTACTTAGGGGTGAATGCTGGCGGGCGTGACAGTTATGAGTCTGGCTATGGCTCGCACATGAGCAACACCAGTTGGGAACGCCGGGGTGTTGCCGGGGCGTTGGGCTTGCAGCTCAATAACGAGCACCGCATTGATCTGAATGTGCGCACTGATGGTATTTTCAATGCAGGCTTTCGAGGTTCTGGTGCGAATGAAATCAGCAAAGACAATCGCTCAAACCGGTCTCTCGATGCGGTTTACGAAGGGCAAACTCAAAGCGGCCAGGCCAGTTGGATGGTGCACGCCTATCGTGTGACCGATATTGACGAATTCAATTGGGCTTCTCCTGTTGTGCGCTCTGGTACAAGCGCAGTCCCAGGCACCAAACGCGATTACAACCACCGCCAACTCGATGCGACGGGCGTGCGTTTGCAGCCACGCTTTGAACTCAGCGACAACAACCATTTGTTGCTCGGTCTGGATTGGGAGCGCAGTAAGCTGCGTTCCGAACGTGAGCGCGAAGCATTGCCCGGCGGGCCGACTGGGCAGGTTGCACCCTACGACAACAACCAAACTGAACGGGTGCATGCCTTGTATTTTGAAGATGCGCACAACCTCTTGGATGACCGTTTGACGTTGCGCGCGGGCTTACGCAAAACTTGGGGCAAGACCCACTTTGACCCCACTCCGAACCTCGCGTTGCAACAAGCTTCGAGCCGCTCCTATGATGCTCAGACATGGTCGATTGGTGCGGTGTTCAAAGCGACGGAAGATGTGAATGTACGTGCCACGGCTTCAACCGGTTTTCGCGCCCCAACTGCAACAGAGTTGGCCGCTGACTTCACGGCCGTTGGCGGAGGCAGAACGTTTGGAAATGCGAGTCTCAAGCCTGAACGCAGTCGCCAGATTGAAGTGGGAGCAACCTGGCAGCGTGCCGATTGGCGCTTGGATGGCGCGTTGTTTCAGAACACCATTTCGGATCGCATCATCACCATTTCACGTGGGCCGAACACGAACACCTCTGACTATGGCAACAACAGTGCAGATATCGTCGCGCGGGGGCTGGAGCTCAATGCCCAGCTGGGTTTGAAGCAGGCTTTGGGGTGGCAGGCTTCGGCGCCTAACGTCAGTCTTTTTGGAAATGCGTACTACCATTTTGAGATGAAAGACAAAGGTGCCTCGGCTGCCGTGAACACCAACAAAGTGCAGCGCATGTACCGTTATGAGGTCTCCAGTGGTGTGCGGTATGGCCAAGGAACGGAAGGCAAAACTGGCGCGTGGAATGTGCAGTTGGCGGCTTTGTTGCGAGGACCGATGTGGTATGACACCGAAGAGGCGCTCTTGATTCCGCAGGGCGAAAGCAGCAGCACATTCATTCACCGCAAAGGGGCGTTTACCGTTTGGAACTTGCGTGGCAGTTACCGCTTGAATAAAGGCGTGGAGTTGTTTGCAGGAGTCAATAACCTGTTTGACAAAAACCAGCACCCAATCTTCATTGCCATTGACCAAGGCGCGAACTGTATTGCAGATAGCCGTTTCCAAAATGGTGGCTGTGGAACTTCGATGCCGGGGCGCGAATTGTTCGCTGGTATCAAGGCCAGTTTTTAAGCTGGCACAGGCATGCAGGTTGGGCGTGTTGCGGTTGTGCTGCTGATGGCGATGATGTCCATTGGCGTTGCCGCGGCCGCCAATCAGGCACCCAACAGTTCTGCTCGCCAAGCCGATCAGGCCATTGACGTGCGTGACGCGTTGGGTCGACAGGTGCATTTACCCGCTGCGCCGCAGCGCATTGTGACCATCTTTTCTTCCAATACTGAATTGGTGACGGCATTGGGATTGACCGATCGCATCGTGGGGGTAGAGGCGTACACGAGCTACCCGCCTGAGGTGGTGGATAAACCCAAGGTGGGAGGGCGTTTGGGTTTTTCTGTCGATGCAGTCGTAGCGCAACGGCCCGACCTGGTCATCGTGACGCCTGCACGGCAAGCCGCGCACCAATTGGTTGATCCGATGGAGCGCTTGGGCATTCCCATCATCGTGTTGTTGGGGCGTTCCGTTGGTGAAATTCTCAGTAATATTCGCCTGATTGCTGCTGCTGGCGGTGTTCCTGAGCGCGGAGAAGTTTTGGCACAGCAGTTGGAGCAGCGCTTGCTGCGTGTGCAAGAGAAAGTGGCCAAACGGGCACATCCACGCATGGTGATGATTACCGGCAAGCTGGGCAATGGCATGTTGTTGGCCGCCCGACCCAATACCTATACCGGCGAGGCCATGGTGTTGGCTGGCGGGCGCTTTGCGCTTGAGGGCATGGGCGCGCTGGCGCAAGTCTCCCCAGAAGCTATTTTGGCGAGCGACCCGGACGTGCTTTTGTTTGCAGGCAGTCAAGCCGATTTGGATGCGCTGGTGGTACAGCCGGGCTGGCGTGATATGCAGGCGGTGCGCCAAGGCAAAGCCATCGTGGTGTCGCGCTCAGAGTTTCTGATTCCAGGCCCACGCACGATTGATGGCATCGAAAAATTGGCCGCTTGGCTGCACCCTTGAGTTCTTACCTCGGATCGTAAATACGTTCTTATGCACGCTGACCATCGACCTGCCATGCCATTTCGCGTATTTGTGCTGATCGCCACCACACTGCTGCTCGCGGCATTGTTACTGGCTGCATGTGCTGGCCACCAATGGGTGAGCCCTCAGGCGATCTGGCAAGCTGTAACGGGAGACGGCTCCATGCAAAGCCGCTTGCTCACGCAGTGGCGTTTGCCCCGTGTGGTGGCTGCGGCATTGGTGGGGGCATTGCTGGGGTTGTCGGGGGCTATTTTTCAAGGCGTTTTCCGCAACCCATTGGCAGAACCCTATTTGCTAGGGGCTTCAGGCGGTGCGGCGTTGGGCGCCACGATCGCATTACTTGTGCCGTTGGGGTTGCCTGCCGCATGGTTGCTGCCTTGTTTGGCTTTCTTGGGCGCTTGGGGCGCTACGCTGTTGGTATTGGGCATTGCGCGCGTGGCAGGGGCCATGGATGCGGCGGGAATGCTGCTTGCCGGTGTGGCCATTGCTGCGGTGCTGGGCGCGTTGCGTTCATTTTTGATGCTGGCGCTTTCTGATGAAACGGTCAGCCTGCAAGTGGTGATGAGTTGGGTGCTGGGTGGCATTCAAACACCGCAATGGCAGGGCATTGGGGTTTTGGTGTTGATAGCGATCGTCAGTTTGTTGATGGCGCGTAGCATTGCCACAGGGCTTGATCTGTTGGGGCTGGGGCCCGTAGCTGCGCAGAGTTTTGGTTTAAACGTCAATCGCTTTGTCGCTTGGGCCGTGATGGTGGGGTCATTGATTGTGGCTGCTGCCGTTGCCTATGGCGGCTTGGTCGCTTTTGTGGGGTTGGCTGCGCCGCATATGGCGCGTTGGGCTGTGGGAGCCTCACACCGGCTGGTATTGCCTGCGGCTGCTTTGGTCGGCGCGACGGTGGTGACCGTGGCCGATGCTATTGCGCGCAGTGTGTTGCCGCCTGCGGAAATTCCGCTTGGTTTGATTACTGCCATTGCCGGTGGGCCCTTTTTCATTGTTTTACTGGCGCGGAGGTTGCGCCAATGAGCACATCACCCACTCCTGTTTTGGAGCTTCAAAACGTCGCGTGGAGCAAGCGTGGGCACACCATCGTTCATGGCACCAGCTTGGCATTGCCGGCCTGTGGCTCGGTGGCGATCATTGGGCCCAATGGCGCGGGTAAATCCACTTTATTGTCTCTCATGGCGGGGCTGCATAAGCCTGTGGCAGGGCAGGTATTGTTGGGTGGGACAACCATGCAAAGCCAACCTATTGCTACGCGTGCCAAAACCATCGGCTTCATGCCGCAACGATTTGCACCGCATTGGGACATCACGGTCGAAGAACTGCTGGCCATGCGCTTGAAGGCGGCATGCTTGCACACGCAATTGGCGCCGCAGGCGGTTTTGGAGCTGCACGGCATGGCTGCGTTTGCCCATGCCCGCTGGTCGTCGTTGTCTGGCGGCGAGCAAGCCCGTGTTTTGTTGTGCACCGTGCTGGCCACGCAGCCCCCGGTATTGCTGGCCGATGAACCTGGTGCTGCACTTGATGTACGTTACCGGTTGGAATTGGTGCAGGCACTGGCCCAGCGTGGGCGTTCGCATCTGGTGGTGGTGGTGATGCACGACCTGGATCTGGCATTTGAATTTTTTGACCGCATCATCGTGATGAATCAAGGCCGAATCGTGCTTGATGGCGACCGTTCGTTGGCTATGTCGCCGCTGCTGGATCAGCACTTTGGTGTGCGCTTTGAGCGCATTAACGTGCCTCCGCAGGTGTTGCTCAAAGCACATTTGCAGCAACCGGCCATGGCCGTGCCGTCTTTCGAGTCGGATGTTCCCTATGCGGATTGATTTGGCGGGGTGGTCACGCGATGCCACGTTGGGCGGGCACCGTGAGTTTTTGGCCTTTTTTGAAGCCGCCGAACGGATGGGCTTTGATGGGGTCTGGTTTCATGAGTTTCGATTGCAGGCCGAGCCTTGGCCTTATCCTTGCCCCTTGCTGTTGGCGGCTGCTTTATTGGCGCGCACCGAGCGTTTGCGCGTAGGCACGTCTGTTTTGGTCAGTGCGTTGCATGAGCCTGCTTTGCTGGCTGAGCAAATTGCACAATTGCAGTTTCAAGGCCAGGGCCGTTTTGATGCCGGCATTGGCCGTGGCACCGATCCCCAAACGTTGACTGCCATGGGCATCAGCGCTGATCAGACCCGCGAACGTTTTGAGCAGACGATGGCGCTGTTGCAAGCGCAGGCCTCTTCGAGCGCGCCTGAACATGCGCGAGCTCCACATCTCTTTGTGGCAGCCAGTTCGCAGTCAAGCATTGACGAGGCCGTGCGCGTGCGCGTGCCGTTGCTGCTGAGCCTTGAGCCGCCAGAAGCGACGCAGCTGGAGCGCTTGGCATTAAGCCCCGCGCAATCGCCGCAGCAACTGCAATGGATGCGGCAACACTCGAGCCTGTCGCGCTATGTGTGCATTGGCCAGACTGCGCAAGAAGTTCAGGAACAGTTGGAAAGCTTGTGGCCCTTGCTCTGGCATCGGCGGCTGTATTTTGCGGGCAAGCGCGGTGTTGCACCGCATGAGGTGCCGCCACTTGATCGCACCAGCATGCTGCGCGAGCAGTTCATTCATGGCACGCCAGACCAGTGTTGGGAACAAATCCAGCAGACTGTGGCGCAGACAGGGAGCCGACATTGGCGCTTGGTTTTCAATGCCAATGGCTTATGGAGTCGAGAAACCGCTGCGCAAGGGATGCGTTTGTTTTCTCAAACGCTGCTGTCGCCATTGCAGCGCTTGTGACACGCTTGAAAGCACGAATCACCGTGGTGGTATCCGCAGGAGCCATCCTATCGATAGCTTCGCTGCAGAACTTTGGATTGTGGGTGGCGCGAACATGCCAGCGAGAGCATTGAATATGCCTTTTGTGTATTTGCTTATGCAAGATGAATAAAATTTTTTCATTCAAATCAATGTGTTGTGATGATGAAGTTTATTTATAAGCACATGACGTAAATATGGTTGGCTTGCCGCGCCGGTGCCCGTTTAATTCGGTTCTCGGCCAAGACCGTTGCAGTGCAGGATGCCGCTGTAACCGCTGTCTTTGGCGCTATAGCCGCAAGCCAGAGTCAATCGGATGCGGCCATTGTGAAGAAAGGAATTTCCGATGAGTCGCACTCTTAAAACCGTAGTGGTCAATGGCAGTTTGAGCAAACCTTCTCGCACACGTGCTTTGCTGGATGCCGTGCAAGATCGCCTTTCTGAGGCCGTTGCGTTAGAGGTGGAGGTCATTGACCTGGTGGATTTGATCGAAGACATCGGCGGCACGCTCTACCGTAGCCAGTTGTCAACGAAGGCCTTGCATGCTCTCGAAGCGATTGAGGCAGCAGAATTTCTGGTGGTTGGCTCGCCAGTTTTCCGTGGCAGCGTACCGGGATTGTTCAAGCATTTATTTGACTTGGTGGAGCTCAATGCCTTGGAAGGCAAGCCCGTGCTGTTGGCCGCCACGGGTGGCAGTACCCGCCACGCTTTGGTGATTGACCATCAATTGCGGCCCTTGTTTGCCTTTTTCCAGGCCTTGACGCTGCCTATTGGGGTGTATGGCACGCCTGAAGATATTGACAATGGCCAAATCGTCAGTGCGGCATTAAACGAACGGATTGACCTGACCGTACAGCTGGCCGTACCAGTGCTGCAATCGTTGTTGAAAAAAAATGTCCCTGTGGCGGCTGCACCGGTCGTGCAGTTGGAGGCCAAGGCAGCATGAGTGAGCCTTTGCTGTCTCCATCGCCTGTGCGCACCAGTCACGCAGGCAGTCTGCATGCCGTTGAGCGTAGAGAAATCGGGCCAGTGCGTACCGACGACTCCGTATTGGCAGAGCATACTGCCACCAGCTACACCATTCCGAAAGGGACGTGGCAGGAGGTCGCGCAAGGTTTGGCACAGCAATTTGCTGCCACGGCTGCCGTGCGCGACCTGCAGGGAGGAACCCCGTTGGCAGAGCGTCAAGCATTGCGCGAGAGCGGATTGTTGCGTTTGTCCATTCCACAGCAATGGGGTGGTTTGGGTGCTGATTGGGTACAGACGCTGGATGCCGTGCGCACCATCGCCACAGCAGACAGTTCTTTGGCCCATGTGCTGGGTTTTCAGCACTTGCATTTGGCGACCGTGCAATTGTTTGGCGAACCAGCACAGTGGCAGCCGTGGCTTGAACAAACTGCCCGACTCAATTGGTTCTGGGGCAATACGCTTAACCCGTTGGATCGCCGCACGATTGCGACCCGTCAAGAGGGCTATTGGGAGTTTTCTGGCAAAAAGAGCTTCACCTCGGGCGCCTTGGATTCGCAAATGCTGGTGGCTTCTGCGATTGATGCGCTCAGTGGCCAGCTTCTGATTGGCGTTGTGCCAAGCGAACGCAGCGGCATCAGTTTGTTGCACGACTGGAACAACATGGGCCAGCGCCAGACCGATAGTGGCTCAGCCTTGTTTGAACGGGTGCGGGTAGAGCAGGCTGAGTTGCTGCTCAAGCCTGGCCCTTTGTCTACGGTGCGATCGACTTTACGGCCTCTGTTGGCGCAGCTTATTTTTGTGCATCTGTTCTTGGGGATTGCGCAGGGCGCGTTTGAGCAGGCCAAAACTTATACACAGCAACAAGCGCAACCATGGTTCAAGTCTGATGCTGAAACGGCCAGCAAGGATGTGCATGTATTGGCGCTGTTTGGTGAATTTTGGTCGGCTTTAGAGGCTACGCGCTTGCTGGCTTTGCAGGCTGCAGAGCTGTTTGAGGCTGCTTGGCAGGCAGAAGATGCGATCACAGTAGAGCAGCGTGGACGTGTGGCTGTGGCGGTAACGGCAGCCAAAGTGGCTGCAAGCCGCAGTGGGCTGGATTTGACTAGCCGTTTGTTTGAGGCAACAGGCGCCAGGGCCACCCATGCAGCGCTTCGTTTTGACCGCTTTTGGCGCAATCTGCGTACCCAAACCTTGCATGACCCGCTGCACTACAAACTGCAAGAGCTTGGTGATTGGGCGTTGAATGGGGATTTCCCCGCGCCGAGTTTCTACTCGTGAGTTCAGCTTGGTCTGCTACACGCACACTGCCTCCTATGTCATCTATTCCATCCTGGCCTTTGCCTTCTGCCTTTGCCCATCAGGCCAAGGTGCTTGATGGCGCGCAAATGCATACGCCAGAAAAGGCTGCGGCAGCACAGTCCGTTTGGCGCGATGAAGACGCCACCTGGATTTTTCAAGACCCTGTTTCACAAGCTCTACGGGAAACGCTCGATCAAGTTGCCCCGAGTGAGGCCGGAGTATTGCTGCTTGGCGATGGTGGGGCAGATAAGGATATGGTGGCACGCTACATCCATGCCAACAGTCCACGGCGCAATGGACCTTTCGTGTCCGTCAATTGTGGTGCACTGACAGAAAACATGATCCATGCCGAACTTTTTGGCCATGCACAAGGAGCTTTTGCAGGGGCGTTTGATAGTGCGCCCGGGCGATTGGAGGAAGCGCATCTAGGGACTTTGTTTTTGGATGAAGTGGATGATTTGCCGCTTGCCATGCAGAGCAAGTTGGTGCGGGTGCTGCAAGAAAAAATGCTGTCCCGTATGGGTAGTCAACAGCGTATTGCTGTGGATGTGCGGGTGGTGGCTGCGTCCGCCAAATCGCTTGAACAAGCAGTGGCGTTGCGAAAATTTCGTGAAGACCTGTATTACTTGTTGGGCGTTGTGCGTTTGACAGTTCCTGCCTTGCGTCAGCGGCCCGGAGACATCATTGCTCTGGCTGAACACTTTATTCGCGTGTGGTGTCAGCGTATGCACTATGCCCCTGTGGTGCTTAACGCGCAGGCCGAGCAAAAACTCTTGGAGCATGATTGGCCGGGCAATAGCCGAGAGTTGGAGAACGTGATCCAGCGTACGTTGTTGCTCAGCCGTGGCCTGCATATTGGCGCCAACGATTTGCTTTTGCTGGATGGGCCAGAGCGCGTGACTGTTTTTACAGAACCAGCTCAGGAAGAGGACTCGCATGCCCGTGCCGTGGCAGACCTTGCATTGGATGAGGCGTTGGAGAGTTTGTGCGATGTATACGACAGCAGTATTGAGCAGCATGTACTCAATGCCCTGCTGCTCAAAGTCTGGCAGCGCAACCGCTGCAATCAGGTGCAGACCGCTAAGCAGCTCGGCATCAGCCGCAGTGTTGTGCGTGCACGGTTGCAGCGCTTAGGACAAACGTCCTTAGCAGCACGGAATGGGGAGCACGAAGACAGTGGGGAGGTGGTGCCGCATTTACCTGCACAGGATGCGCCTGAAGAGGTGAAAGACCTGACGTGAGTGCCTATGTGCATGGAGCCTGCGCTTGAGCGCAGGGTCAACGCACAGGGGATGAGCACCGAGGCCAATTGGAATGTGAAAAGGAGTGGGTGATATGACTGATACGACAACAACGCCAACTACGGCAACTGCACCAACACAGCAACCAGAGATTTTCTGGTTCTTGCCCACATCGGGCGATACGCGCTATCTCGGAAAATCTGACTTTGGCAGGGCGCCGAGCAACGCCTATTTGCGCAGCATTGCGACCACCAGTGAAACTTTGGGCTACGACGGATTGCTCATCCCCACAGGCAGCGCTTGTCTGGACCCTTGGGTCGTGGCCTCCAGCCTAGTGCCGGTGACTAGCCGTATTAAATTGCTGGTGGCATTGCGCACTTCGCTGGGTTCGCCTGTGGCCAGTGCGCGCCAGGCTGCATCGCTGGATCAAGCCCTTAATGGACGGCTATTGCTCAACGTTGTCCCTGGTGGTGATGCCACTGAGTTGGCTGCAGAAGGTATTTTTCTGGACCATGACACCCGTTACGACTATGCCGATGAATACCTCAGCATTTGGCGCGATGTTTTGCAGGGAAAAACGGTGAACTTTGAAGGCAAGCACTTCACGGTGCAGCAAGGTAAGAACTTCTTTCCCCCTGTGCAGGCGCCTTACCCACCGCTGTACTTTGGCGGGTCATCGCCTGCGGCACATGCACTGGCGGCCAAGCATGTCGATGCGTACTTGACATGGGGTGAACCACCCGCTGCAGTGGCTGAAAAGTTTGCAGATATTCGCAGCCGTGCAGCCGCGCTTGGACGTCAGGTCAAGTTGGGTGTGCGCTTGCATGTGATTGTGCGCGAGACGAACGAAGAGGCTTGGGCTGATGCCAATCGCCTCATCAGCAAGCTCACCGATGAGGATATTGCACGCGCTATGCAGAACTACGCCAAGATGGATTCGGTTGGGCAAGCACGCATGGCGGCTTTGCATGGGGGCGATCGCACCAAGCTTGAGGTGGCCCCTAATCTGTGGGCTGGTGTAGGTTTGGTGCGCGGTGGTGCTGGTACGGCTTTGGTCGGCGATGCGGAAACTGTGGCGCAGCGCTTGCGCGAATATGTGGAGATTGGCGCAGACACCTTTGTGCTGTCAGGCTATCCGCACTTAGAAGAGTCGATTCGCTTTGCGGAGCTGGTGTTTCCGTTATTGGGCAAGCAGGCCGTCACCGTCAGTGACCGTGCCCAGACCGGCGGTGCATTCGATGTGCGTGGTGTACAGCAAGATGCGGTAAGCCCTGCGCCTGTGGCAAGCCAGCAGTTTGCAAACAGCGCCAGTGCAGCAGTTCAGAAGGAGGCAGTATGGGACAACGTGTGATTGATTTGCGCTGCCGCCCTGCGTTTTTGCATGATTTTTTTGGTGCTACGCCAGGCTCGCCAGAACACACGACGGCACGGTGGTTGAACCGCCGTGTGGGCACGCGTGGCAGTGACGCTCATTTTGAAAAATCACTCACCCAGCAAGGCTTTCTTGATGAGGTGCGCCATGCAGGGCTGAGCAAAGCGGTGGTGGTGGGGCGGCATACACCGAGCCAGCATTTGCCGATTGCCACCATCCACGAGATTGTGGCCGGGCACGATGAACTCATTGGTGTGGCTGGTGTTGATCCTGTTTTCCAAGGGGAGCAGCAGGCCTTGGAGGATGCTGAGCATGCAGTGAAAACCCTGGGTTTTGCAGGCATCAATATTGAACCGGGTTTTGGCGCTCCCGCACGCCAGCCGGATGACGCCGCTTATTGGCCCATTTATGCGTTGGCGCGTGATTTGAAAGTGCCTGTGTTCGTGATGAGTGGGCCTACAACACCGGATCCACGCTTCAATGACCCTGCAGGCTTGGCTAAAGTGGCGCAGGCCTTTGCGGATGTTCCGTTGGTGGTCTACCACGGGTACTGGCCCAATGTACAGCAGGCAGTGGGGTTGGCATTCCGTTATGAGAATGTGCACTTGGTGCCTGATATGTATGTCTTTCAGCCCGGATACGAGGCTTATGTGCAAGCGGCCAACAGTTTTCTGTCAGACCAATTGCTTTTTGGCTCTTCCTATCCGTTTCGCCCGATTCTTCAAAGTATCGAAGACTTCGCCCAATTAGGCTTTGATGAGGCGGTGATTGACAAGCTGCTGTATGGCAATGCCGCCCGATTGTTGAAAGTGAAAGACTGAACGCGCCAGGCTTGGCACACCAATGCAGTGGCGCGCCTGGCTCAGGAAACCATGACCACTGCTCTGCGTCACCATGTATCGACAAAGGGTTGAGGTGCGGTATGGACTGCACGGGCCGATTGCAAACCTTGCAGAAGCCAGTTGCGCGTGTGCGAAGGGTCGATCACGGCATCAATTTCTAGCGTTTGCGCCATGTTCATGGCTTCCCCGTTGGCATATTGCCTTGCTACCAGGTCTTTGAATAAAGCATCGCGTTGGGGGCCTTCTGGCTGCGCTTCAAGTTCTTTTCTAAAGCCCAGCCTCACCGCACCTTCCAAGCCCATGGCGCCAAACTCTCCAGTCGGCCAAGAAACCGTAAACACTGGCGCATCGAAACCGCCTGCAGCCATGGCTTGTGCGCCCAGTCCATAGCCTTTGCGCAGAACAACGGTGAAGTAAGGCACGCGCAGGTGTGACGCGACCATGAACATGCGACTGACATGGCGCACCTGAGCTTGCGCTTCTATGTCTGGCCCGACCATGAAACCAGGGGTGTCACACAGAGCGATGAGCGGTAAGCCATGGGCATTGCACAGCTGCATGAAGCGGGCGGCTTTGTCGGCTGCCTCAACGTCAATGGCTCCCCCCAAGTGTTTGGGATTGTTGGCCAGCACCCCCACGGCTTGACCTGCTATGCGGGCCAATGCCGTTACCATGCCCGTGCCAAAGTGGCGGCGCAGTTCCAGCACAGAGCCTTGGTCGAACAACCCTTCGATGACGTCACGCACTTCGTAAGCACGCAAGCGATTTTCAGGAATCGTGTGGCGCAGCAAGCGTTGGTCAGGGCTGGTGTGTTGTGCCAGCGTACCTTGAAAGTAGGCGAGATATTGCTTGGCTGCACGCACAGCTTGTGCTTCATCATCCACCAGGATATCAATCACGCCATTGGCCGATTGTGTGGCACTGGGGCCAATTTCTTCAGGGGCAAAGCGGCCAAGGCCACCACCTTCGATCATAGCCGGGCCACTCATGCCGATATTGCTGTTGCGGGTGGCAATGATGACATCGCTGCAGCCCAGCAAAGCCGCATTGCCTGCAAAGCAGCGTCCATGGGCAATGCCGACAACAGGCACTTTTCCTGAGAGGGCTGCAAACTGGCTGAAAGTGTGGTTGTTCAACCCCGCGACAATGGGCATGTCGGTATCGCCTGGGCGACCTCCACCGCCTTCGGCAAACAGCACCATGGGCAGCTTGAGTTGGTGCGCCAGCGCCAGCATACGGTCAGTTTTCTGGTGGTTGCGCAGCCCTTGTGTGCCAGCCAGCACCGTGTAGTCGTAGGCCATGATGGCGCAACGTGTCTGCTCGGCGCCAAAGTGCTGTGCGTTCACGCTGCCAATGCCCGTGATCATGCCATCAGCAGGGGTGTTGGCGATAAGATCATCCAGACTGCGCCGGCGTGTTTGTGCGGCAATGGCCAGTTGTCCGTATTCGATGAAACTGTCCGAGTACTGCGCAAGGTCGCACAGATCGGCAATGTTTTCACGGGCTGTTCGTGCGCCTTGTTGGTGCCGTTTTGCGACAACCGCATGACGGTTGGCATCGTGGGTGTAAGCATGGCGATCGATGACGCGCTGCAGATCTTGGCGGATGTGGTCAGGCTCTGGCGTGGCTTGTTCGTATGCTGTGGTGGTGGCTGCATCCATCTGCTCGAGCGTAATCACGACTTGGCTTTCACTCAGGTATTGCCCCTCTTGCACCAGAATGCGCTGCACGCGGCCTGCGTGTGGGGCTGGCAGCAGATGCTCCATCTTCATGGCTTCGACCACGCACAAAGGGGCACCTTGTACGACCACGTCTCCAATGCGCACTTGCAGTTGGGCCAACCGCGCTGCCATGGGGGTGCGTATGCGGATAAGGCCATCTTCTTCCTCTTCTGCCAGTATCGCTGCGGTGTTGGCGCTTGCCGCAGGGGCAGTGGTACCAAGGGGCATACGCGGCGCAGGCAGTGTCTGGCTGGCGGCAAGTAGCGCTGGTAAGTGTTCCTCAATAAACCGCGTATGCACTTGTTGCGTGGAAAATTCGGGCCGCGTGGCCATGGCGCGCAGCAAGGGTAAATTGGTGGTCAGCCCTTGAATATGAAACTCAGACAATGCCCGCAGCGAACGGCGAACCACGTCTGCAAAGGCGTTGCTCGGGCTGTGCACAACGAGCTTTGCCAATAAGGTGTCGTAGTGTGCAGAAGGCGCCAAACCCGTGTAGCCGTGTGTGTCCACGCGAATATGCGGGCCTGAGGGGGGGGCAAAAACATTCAAATGACCACTACTGGGGCGCGCTTGCCCTTGGTCGTTGAGGGATTCGGCATTGATGCGCCACTGCACGGCAAAGCCTTCTTGTTTGGCCGTGGTGTTGGGGTCAAGGCCCAATTGCGCTAGGCTAAAGCCATTGGCAATGCCCAACTGCAGGGCCACCAAATCCAAGCCCGTTACCGCCTCGGTGACGGTGTGTTCAACCTGCAGCCGCGGGTTGGCTTCGATGAACACATAAGGCCACTGCGTCGATTGCGTATCAACCAGAAACTCGAAGGTGCCAAGCCCCTTGTAAGCCACATGTTGTGCCATGCGCAGGGCTGCGTCGGTAATCTGGCGACGCAGCGGTTCGGGCAGGGATGGACTGGGGGCTATTTCCACTAATTTTTGGAATTGGCGTTGCAGGCTGCATTCCCGCTCGCCCAAGCTGGCGACGTGCTGACCATCCCCAATGATTTGGATCTCGATGTGGCGTGCGTTGCGCATCAGGCGTTCGACGTAGACGCCCTCGCTGCCAAAGGCGGCCTTGGCTTCAGATTGGCAGCGGGTGTACGCCGCCTCCAGCTCTTCTGGCGAGGCGACTGCGCGCATGCCGCGACCGCCACCGCCGCCCAATGCCTTGATCATGATGCCGCTGCCGTCTTGCGCTTGTAGTTGAAAGAATGCGCGGGCTTGCTCAAGCGTCACGGCTTCATCGGTTCCAGGCATCACCGGGACTTGGCATTCTTCAGCCAGACCACGCGCACGCGCTTTGTCGCCAAAAAGCTGGAGTTGTTCAACGCTGGGGCCGATAAAGGTGATGCCTGCCTGCTGGCAAGCAAGGGCGACATCGGCGCGTTCGCTCAAAAAACCATAGCCTGGGTGAAGGCCGTCACATTGCGAAGCCTGTGCGATGGACAGAATGGCCTGCGTATCCAGATAGGCTGCGGGGCCTTGCTGCTGCAGTGGATGTGCTTCGTCGGCCAGTTGTCTGTGCAAGGCGTTCGCATCGTCTTGTGCATACACGGCGACGCAATGCACCCCCATGTCTTGCAGGCCGCGAATCAACCGCACGGCAATTTCTCCGCGATTGGCTATCAGTATTTTTTTCAGCATGATGGCTCTCAAATGAAGTGATGCGTTGGGCGTTTGCCCTCAAAGGTCCTTGAGCAGGCGGCGTAGCACCTTGCCTGCACCGGTGGTCGGGAGTGCATCAATAAATTGCACATGGCGTGGTGCCTTGTAGCTGGCCATGTTGGTGCGGGCCCATTGGATGATGTCGTCTTCTGTTAGTTGTGTATTGGCTTTGCGCACAACGAAAGCTTTGACCACTTCACCCTTTTCCTGGTCAGGCTGGGCAATGACGGCTGCTTGTGCAATGGCCGGGTGCTTGATCAGAATGGTTTCGACTTCTTCTGGAAAGACGCTGTAGCCAGAGACTTTGATCATCTCTTTGAAACGCCCAATAAAACGCAGGTAGCCATCCTGATCGAGGCTGCCAATGTCTCCTGTATAGACCCAACCATCGCGCAAGGTTGCAGCCGTGGCTTCCGGTTTGTTCCAGTAACCACAGAAATTCCCATCGCTGAGTAAAGCGATTTCTCCCACTTCGCCTGCGGGCAAGGGCTGGCCAGATTGCGAATCCACTATTCGAATGGTCACGCCAGGCACTGCAATACCTTGTGTGCCCCAGCGGATGCTGTCTGCTGGCATGTAGGTATCGCAGGTGTGCGTTTCTGATAAACCATAGGCGGCTTCGCGTGCAATGCAGTGTGTGGCAAAGGTCTGCCACTGCTTGGCGAGCGATTCGGTGAAGGTGATGCCAAAGCTGGTGACAGGATTGGCTTTGAGGCTGCTGAGGTTGAATTGCGCAATGTCGCTTTGCTGCATGCATGCGACGTTCATGGGGGCAATGCTGTACCACCACGTGACGTGATACCGCTCGATCGCTTGCAGCGTTGCGCGGGGATCAAAACGGTGCAGCAGCACACTGGTAGCCCCTGTCATAACGGGGATGTTGACCCCCATCAGCATGCCTGCAATATGGTAGAGCGGGGCGATGGACAGCAGCACATCTTGGCCGTCAACGCCATTGGCTTTGGCACATGCGTTGGTTTTGAATGCTGCATTGCGGTAGCTGAGCATGGCCCCTTTGGGCATGCCGGTTGTGCCAGAGGTGTAGGTCATTAAGACCACGTCATCGAGTTCCAGCGAGACCGGAACGGGTTTGGCTGGTGTGTGAATGATGGCCCAGAGATCGAGGCAGTCGCTGCGAACCTGCCGTGGCGCTTTTCGGGCCGCTTCCAGTTCAGGCGGTAAATCCAATGTGGGGGCAGGAGGGAGCCAGTCGGCGTAGTGCACTACGAATACATGCTCAAGCGTGGAGTGAGGCCGTACCGCATCGACAACGGGTAGCAAATGGTCTGCGGCAATGATGACCCGCGCTTGTAAGTCTTCCACTTGGTAAGACAGTTCGTGCGCTTTGTTCAGCGGCCCACTGGGGCAGACGATCGCGCCAATTTTCTGGATGGCGAAGTGGGCGACCAGGTATTGCGGAGAGTTGTTGAGAAACAGCACTACAGGATGGCTCTTTTGAACCCCAAGCGATTGCAGTTGTGCTGCCAGTGCATCACTGGCATGGTCTAACTCGGCCCATGTGATGTGTTGCCCATACCAGATGCAGGCCGCCTTATCCGGCACATTGTGGGCATGCGCGCGCAGTGCCTCGTGCAGCGGTTGTAGTGCGGTGTTTGAGGCCGTTTGATGGTGGACTTGGCTAGGCATGCTTGTCTCCTTGGTGTCATTTTTGAAGCTTTTCTGGCATCTTGCAGCTAGGGCTGTCTTGTCATCTTGGCAGTTTGCCTGAACAATCCTACCCATGGGTATAACATCGGTGACACCAAAGGCTGGCCAGTTGAAAAAACTGCAGAAAGCAGACAAATCGGCCAAGAATGAGGCAGGCAATCAAACGCCTGTGCAGAAGGCATTACGCCTGAAAAAACCACAACGCAGGGCGGTATCTACCAAGACGGGACGACAGCGCAAAACCACTGCCAGTACGGATGTGCAGCGTGATCGCATTCTGAAAGTGGCCAGCGGACTGTTTGCTGAGCAAGGTTATGCCAACACCACGATTGCCCAAATTGCACAGCAGCTAGGGGTGACCAAGCCGTTTGTGTATTACTACTTTCACGACAAGCAAGAGCTGTTTGAGACACTGTCGTGGCAGCCCGCTGTGGCGTGTTTCACTGTTTTGGATGGAGATGAAAATGCGGGTTTGTGCGCAGCGCAGCGGGTTCGCCAAGGTATCGGGGATTTGATTCGCGCCACGATTGCCAATTACCCCTGTGCCTTCTTTCCTTACAAAGAGCCGCAGGCCTACAGCAGTGCTTACTTAGCAGCAACAACGCGATTAGCCAACCATTTCTACGCCTTGTTGTGCCCATTGCTGGAGCAAGCCAGAAGCGAGGGCGCATTGCACTTTGAAGACACCAAGATCACGGCGTTGGCGGCATGCAGTTTGCCCGGATTTTTATACACCTGGTATCAGCCTGATGGACGTTTGACGCAAGAGCAGTTGGCCCAAGTTCTGACGGACTTGGCCATGCGTGTTGTCGGCCTGCGTGAGGAGGAGGGTGAGTAAAGATCGGTATTTGCGCATCATGGGATGCACGGCCTTAGAACCTGTTTACGACCCCTACGCAGATCGCATTGGGATTCAAAAGGATGCGATGCGCGGCAAAAACGCAGACGGGATATTTGCCCGGCGAGGATTTTTTTACGCAGCAGCGCGACTTTTGGACTCCAACCTCAAGGGCAAGACTCAACAACGCGCATTGTGGCGTTGCCCGTTTTGCGCACACAGGCGTATGCGAGGCCACAGGCGCCTTGTACTGCCTCTTTTCTTGAGTTTTGCGCAACTGTGTGGAGATCCTGAACTCGTTCTTAGGGCATAGAGATGGGCCACTACCGCTAATCCAGCACAGAACTGGAAAGTATGTTTTTTACAACCAATACAAGGAGACAAAAATGAAAGTAAAAAAAATTGGACTGATCGCCTCTGCTGCCGCAATGCTGGTTGGTGTGCCAGGCACTTATGCGCAAGAGAGCTATAAGCTGGCTTACATCGACCCCTTATCAGGGCCATTTGCTAATGTGGGGGAGATCATGCTCAACCATTTGCAATTTGCGGTGGAAGACATTAATGCCAAGGGAGGCGTGTTAGGCGGTACGCGATTGGAGCTGCTGCAGTTTGACAGCAAACTCTCGGCACAAGAGAGCCAAAGCGTGTTACAGGCGGCGATTGATCAGGGCGCTAAAGCGGTGGTGACTGGAGGCTCCGGCTCTTCGGTTGTGACTTCGCTGGTGCAGGCCGTGGAGCGTTGGAATCGCCGCAATCCTGGTAAGGAGCTGCTGGTGCTCAACCATTCTTCGATTGATCCAGAACTAACAGGAAAGGCCTGCAGTTTTTGGCATTTCCAGACTGAGGCAAGCACCACCATGAAAATGCAGGCCTTGGCTAATGTGATTGGTACGTTGTCCGAGGTACAAAAAATCTACCTGCTCAATCAAGACTATGCGCATGGACGCCAATGGGCTAGTTATGGGCGAAAGATGGTGGCACAAGTGCGCCCTGACATACAGTTCACCGGAGAGGTCTATCACCCTATTGGGCAAGTCAAAGACTTTGCTCCTTATGTGGGCAATGTGGCTCAGACAGGGGCAACGGCGCTGATTACAGGCAATTGGGGCCAAGATTTGACCTTGCTCATGCGTGCTGCTGGCGATGCTGGGCGTGACTGGCATTTCTTCAATCACAGCGCAGGTAGCATGCCAGGCACGGTCACTGCGATGTCGATGATTCAAAAAGGCAAGCTCACTTGGGTGGCTGAGTGGCATCCTGGGCAAGCCAATACAGATGCTGCGCATCAGCTTGCTGCTGCATACCAAGAGCGAACAGGCAAACCATTTCTGGCCCCCCGGATTGATTTGACTCCCCGCTTGTTGGCCGCAGCCATCAACAAGGCCGGCAGTGTACAAACGGTGCAAGTGGCCCGTGCATTAGAGACCATGGAGTTCGACAGTGTGATTGGGCGTGTGACCATGCGTGCGCAAGACCACCAACTGTTGCTTCCCCAAGTGGTCAATACAGTGGCCCCTGTTGATGGGGAGTTGGTAAAGACCGGTTGGGAAGGGACTAACTACGGTTTCCGTACCGATGCGGTATTTTCTGGCCAGTCATTGGCTCAGCCTTCAACATGCCAAATGATTCGGCCGCAAGCCTGATGGAGGTGCTGCGCGCGTGCCGGTGCGTAAAGTGCGTGAAGTCGAAGTTCAAGGCGCTGTGCGCAGTGGCAAATGGATGGCGCTGCCCTGCGCAAAATAGGTTTGTGCAGCGTTGTCTTTTCCCGGGTAAGCGATTCGGCTGATGCCTGTGCCCTCGCGTTTGGCGCTGTCAGTATGGAAGTATTGTCCATAGAGGTCGGAAAGATCCATCTGCCATTGAAAAACAAATTGGCGCAGGGACTGGTCAGCCTCGTGCGCGGCAGGGTATTGGGTGCATAGGGTATCGCCAGCGTCTTGCGTGATGGCTGGTGAGACGAATTCACAACGGAACAGGCCATCGGAAGATTCGATGGCATTGTCTTTGAGTGTATTGAGCTGCACGCTTATTGCGCCGCGGCCTGGGATGTTGAAACGCCATAGACCTTGCAGGCTGCGCACATCTGGCGGGCCACTGAGTGCAAAGCGCACAATTTTGCGAGCAGGTTCACCGGGCAGCGCAATCGTGCCGGAGGTCAGTGAGTCAAATGAAAGACTGGCTGTTCCGGGGCTTTTCAAATGCGTACTGCTGGGTTGCTGCAACTGCACTTGGCTGATGGTGCCTGGAATAAAGGGGCTTGTGCCGATATGGAAGGTCGCATCGCCTGCCTCATCGTAGCCAAAAACTTCGAGTACAAGCGTGTCGCCATCTACGTCAATGGCAAAACCGCGGCCTGGCTGGCCATTGAGCTCGTCTGGGATAACCCAGATGCCGCTTTGCGGCACCACGTATTGCACGTCAGTCGCAGAGTAAGCGTAGTACAGACTCTCGCCTGTTCGTACGTTGTTGGTCTCATAGAAACGCCGAATGCCGCGCAGCTGCGCGGTGGCTTGTTGTGATGCGCCAGCCAAGTTTGTACGGTGGTATTGGAGGTGACCAACCACTTCATTGGCCACTAGGCGAATGCGCAAGTCTGCAGTAATGTCCTCGTTGGTGGCATTGCCCGTGCAGTGCCATTGGGTTTCACGTGCGGCAAGCAGCGCGGGTTGGTTGTCAGGTGCTGGCGAAGAGGAGTCCGCCTCGCATGTCAAGGGTTCTGGTATGCGCTCTTGTGAGACACGCAATTGCAACTGCACTTGCCCGCTGGGCGCTTGACGAATGACACGCAGATGAAAGGCTGAATCGCGCAAGACGTCTTCTGGGCCTTGTACTTGGTGAAGGTGGCCAGTGTACGCATCAACAGTTTGCACGTCAGGATTGGCGAGCCTGCGGGTGTCGAGTTGGAGGCGCTCAATGGCCACAGGTGCTTGGCCAGGGAACTCTGCGGTGCCTTCATACGAGCTGGAAAAACGCAAGCGAATTTCGCCAGCGTTGCCATCCAAAACGGCTGCTTGCGCGGGTCCGCCAATGGAGCGGCCATCCCGATAGCGTTGCAATGGGGCTTTCATGGTGCTGATGGCGTTGGGCTGCTCTGCATCCGCATGCAAGGTGCCTGCAGTGACCTGGAATGTCGGATTACCGTCGCTGTCATAGTCAGCGATTTGCGCCAATAGCACGCCATCTTGAACGTCGATGCTGAGGTTGCGCTTGGGACTGGCCGCGGCTTCTTGTTTAACGACCCAGATCCCATTTTGAGGAGTAGGCAGCGCAACAGTTTGTGCTTGTGCGTGCAAGCAGATACTCAGTAGTGTCAACAATCCAGCAGCCTTGGCGGCCAAGCGTGCATGAGCAGGCTTGGGGGCTGTTTGAGGTAGATGTGGCTGCAAAAAACCGCGCATAACAATCAATATCTAATCCATAACACATGTGCAGCGGAAGGTGGCTACACAAAAAAGTGGTGGGTTTTTTAGGGGGAAGTCGTGAATACGGTCTAAAGCCGGGCTGTTGGATGCAATGCAGGCGTGCAATACAACAATGACTTCAAACCGGCCTTCATGCCTGTACCAAGCGCGCAATATACCGTCTTTGCACTCGGTGAGGTGCTGAAACAAGACGCAACAACGTGGGGGTATTGCGTCTGTTGGTACTGGCAAGACTTGGGCAGAAGGACGGAGCGTAACCACCTACGGGCGTCATGTATGCGGTACTGACAAATAGTAGGAAGGAGGATGTCTATGCATGTGAGGGATCTGCATCACAGCAATGCATTTGCATGACTGTGGAATGGTGCCTGAGCACACCTAGAGCCTCACATACAGGCGAAGGATGAATTTGACCAGTGTGTGATGCGAGGTAAGTCTTTTGTCACGATTTATGACAGTTAATTGACGTTGTTGCGATGCGACATTGCGTATCAATGTCTTCAAGTTGTCATTTACAAACGCTCCAATGCGCATCACTGCACGACTTGGTAGCGCAATAGCCGCATAGGGCAGGCGAGATCAGACGCAGCTTGGCGAGGGGCTCAAACAGCTCCTTTTGCTTTTCTCAACCCACGCAGCCCCCTGTCCGATAGTGGGGCGCAGTCAAAATCTGTTTGGAGTGACGACTATGAAAAAATTATTGGTAGCTGCAGCTGCGCTCAGCGCTTTGGTTGGTGGTGCATCTGCACAGTCCAATGTGGTGTTGTATGGTGAGGCTGATGCAGGCATTGGCCAGCGTTACACCATGGATGACACAGGCTTTATTTCTAACTACAGCGGTACATCCCGTTGGGGCGTGCGTGGTTCTGAAGACCTGGGTAACGGCCTCAAAGCGAATTTCAACCTTGAGTCAGGCACGATTGACTTGGGTTCAGGCTCTGTGGGGGGCAACGGCAGCTTTAATCGCCAAGCTTGGGTGGGTGTCAGTGGTGGTTTTGGTAGTGTGATGATGGGCCGCACCACTACTGCGCAGAACCGCATCATGGGTACGTTTGATTTGAACGATACTGCAGACGGCTCCTCCGCTTTGAAATACGTCGGTTTGGCTGCTAATGGCAGCTTTGGTGGTTCTCGTCAAAACAGCCAGTTCCAATACGCAACCCCAAAAATGGGTGGTTTTGAAGCACGCGTATCCTATGTGTTCAAAGATGACCGTGGTGGCTCTCCCAACAAAAACTTTTTGCAAGTGGCAGGGCGCTACAGCGGTGGTGGCCTGACTGTGGGTGCGGCCATTCAATCCAAGTTGAGCAGTGCTCCTGACAATCGCACTGGCTATGCGTTAGGAGCCAAGTACGACTTCAAGAGCTTTGTGATCAGCGGTTTGTACACGCAGCGCGAGACAAAAGCCGGTGGTAAGGGCTTTGGTCTGGGCGCCGCAGTTCCATTTGGAAACTTCACAGTTGGCTTGCAAGCTGCACGTTTGACTGACAGCGCCAATAAGGCCTATGAAGATGCAACAACCTTCGAACTGTTTGCTAACTACAAGCTGTCTAAGCGTACCCGTGTTTATGCAGCATACGGCTCGCTCAACGATGAAGCTGAATTGCTCAACGGCTCAACTGTCAATGGTGTCCGTGTGCGCTCGGCCGAGGACAAGACATTCGGTATCGGCATTGTGCACAAGTTCTAAGCCGCCGGGCCAGCGAGGATAAAGCTGGCATTGTCCTTGCTTGAAGCATCTTCAAGCAAGGAAGAGACAGGATAACCATTACAGCCGCCTACAAGCGGATACTCCAAGGACATTTGAGCCGCCGTGGTGGGCGGCTCTTTTTTTGTTTGAAATATCTCGTCGACTATCGCTGCAGTTGTGGGCGATACGCAGTTGAGGCTTTGGATGCACAGTTGATGTGCACATGATCGCGAGAAGAATAAATCTCCCTGTTTTGGTGCTGCAATCAAATAAATCGAATCAGCAATTTACGCGAAGCTTTGGGTAAGGCTTCAATATCCGGGATCTGGTATTGCAGGCTGTTCTTATCAGTGATACGCAAGGTTTTGCCTTCGTCACCGAGTTTGCGGATGTCGTCTTCGCTTTGCAGCCGCAATTCGGTACTGCCGCGATCGGTTTCAATGTGCCAAATGCTAGGGGTTGAAAAGCTGTCAACTGCCGTGATGGCAGTGATGGTTGGAATGAATTCGCGCAGAGCCAAGGCTTGCTCAACCGCAGCCTTACAGGCGGGCGGGAGCTGGTCCAGGTGCTCAATATAGCCGCGCTCTTTACCACGGTTGTCCACCAGAGAAATACTCTGGCGCGGTGCGGTTAGCGCGAAAGCCACAACCGGCTGGACGGCAGTGGGCTCAGCTTCACCCGGAATGCTTAGGACCAATTGTCCATGCGCATTACGCGTGAGTTGTTCTTCGGTCGCATTGGGCCCCAGAAGAACAACCTGCTCAGGCAAATAGCGCAGGTGCGGGTGTGCAGGGGTTGTCATGCGAGGATCTCCGTGTCTTGTTGTTCGTTGCGACGCTGCTGGGCTTGGTAGAGCCTCCAATAGGCCCCTTGTTTATCCATTAGTTCTTGATGGCCGCCCACCTCAACGATGACACCACGGTCCATGACCACCAAACGGTTGGCCTTGCGCAATGTTGAGAGGCGGTGCGCTACGGCAATGGTGGTGCGCCCTTGTACAAGGTTGTCCAGTGCTTTTTGAATTTCTTTTTCAGTTTCGGTATCCACCGCTGAGGTGGCTTCGTCCATGATGAGGATGGCCGGGTCAATCAGCAAGGCGCGCGCAATACTGATACGCTGGCGCTCACCACCGGAGAGGCTTTGCCCGCGTTCACCAACCAATGAGTCGTAGCCGTGGGGTAGGCGCAGGATGAAGTCGTGTGCGTGTGCGGCCCGTGCTGCGGCAATGATTTCTTCTCTTGTCGCATCGGGCTTGCCGTAGGCAATGTTTTCTGCCACGGTACCAAAAAACAGAAACGGCTCTTGAAGCACCAAACCAATGTGGCGGCGGTAGTCTGAGACAGCGATTTGCCTAATATCGACTTCATCGCACAGGATGGCGCCTTCACTGACATCGTAAAAGCGGCAAATCAGGTTCACTAAGGTGGACTTGCCTGAGCCACTGTGCCCAACCAGCCCGATCATTTCGCCTGGTTGAATGTCAAGGTTGAGGTTTTTCAATACCTGGCGGCTGCCATAGCGAAACCCCAAGTTTTTCAGACTGATGCGGCCTTGGACATCGTTCATTGCAACAGGCTTGGCTGGCTCCGGCACGGTGGAAACATGATCGAGAATATCGAAAATACGCTTGGCCCCTGCGGCAGCGCGTTGCGTCACGTTGACGATGCGGCTCATCGAGTCAAGGCGTGTGTAAAAGCGGCCGATATAGGCAATAAAAGCGGTAAGCACACCAACGGTGATGCCGTTTTTTGCAACCAGCCAGATGCCGAATGCCCATACCACCAAGGTGCCAACTTCAGTCAATAGAGTGACGGTGGGTGAAAACAGCGACCAGACACGGTTGACTTTGTCATTGGCTTCTAAATTGACTCTGTTGGCTTCGGCAAAGCGCGCTTCTTCACGGCTTTCTTGGGCAAATGCTTTCACTACGCGCACACCGGGAATAGCATCGGCCAAAACGTTGGTGACTTGTGACCACACACGGGTGGCACGCTCAAAGCCTATTTTGAGTTTTGCGCGCACGCGCTGAATGAGAATGAAGATGAACGGCAATGGAAGCAGGGCGGCCAACGCCAGCGTCGGATCAATAGTGATCAAGATGATGGCAGTCATCACGATCATGATCACATCCGTTGCGAAATCCAGTGCGTGCAGCGAAAGGAATGTGTTGATGCGATCCGTTTCAGAGCCGATACGCGCGATCAAGTCCCCCGTGCGGCGGTTGCTGAAATAGTCCAGCGACAGGCGCATCAGATGGTTGAAGGTCGTGGTGCGCAAATCAGAGCCGATGCGCTCTGATACCAGTGACAGGACGTAGGTGCGGCTCCAGCCCAAAATCCAGGCCACGATGGCAGAAACCAGTAAGGCTCCGAGGTAAAAGGAGACGAGATGTGGGTCAATCGGAGCGCCCGATTGGTAAGGGATGAGAATGTCATCCATCAGCGGGATCGTCAGGTACGGAGGCACCAGCGTAGCGGCAGTGGAGGCCAGTGTCAGTGTAAAACCCAAGGCGATAAGCTTGCGATACGGTTTTGCAAAACGCAGCAAGCGCAATAAGACCCAGCTGGAGACTTCTTTTTCTTCGTCTTTCTCAGCGCAAGCCGTGCAGTGTGAGTCATCCAAAGGCAGGGCAGCGCCACAGCTTGAGCAAGTGGACATGTCTTGCACGCGCAAGGCGCTTTGCATGTCCATTAGAAAATGGGCTTTAAAGCATTCGACCAACCGTTGGGTTTGTACGCTGCCTTGTTGCGTTAAGTACCACACTGCTAAACGCTGTGCTGGGGTGTGCAGGCTAAGTGTGACCAGCCCTGCGTGCTCAGAAAAGCGCAGTTGGTGCTGTCCATCAACTGGCCAGCGTTGCCAGGTGGTTTGACCTTGTTGCCAGCTCAGCAGGGCTTTGTCTGTCAGCACGAGTTTGGCTTGACTAAAGCGCAAGTCTTCACTCAAGTCAACGAAGAGTGCGCACAAGACGTTTTCACCCTGTGCCAGTACAGGTTCTGGTGGTGTTTGGTTGGCCGCGATGGGGGTGGAAAGCGATGAAGCAGAAGTCATTTTTAATTTTTGCCTTTAGCCTGTATCTTGCCATCAGCGTCAGCGTTATGGGTCGATAAATGCATAAAGTTTTCAAGCAATCGCACAGTCGCTTTGCCACCATGAAAAAGTGGCCTTTGCTGGCTGGCTTTGGCCTTAAGAACGCGCAGCGTTGTGGTTTTGTTGACACGGTTTTTCTGTCAGCGGGCCAGTCCAGACGTGCCAAAATTCGCCTGTTTGTTTGCAATGGCCTCAAGCATTCCTTTCGGGGCCTGTTTAAGGCCGCTGAAACAAAAAATTGCGAATTTCAAATTTGATCGTTGAATTATTTTTCTGAGAAGGTCTCGATCCCTCTATGCCCACATTCAAGGATATTGCGCTATTGCGCGTGAACTACCTGCGTGGCCCCAGTATTTGGACATACCGCGAGGTACTGGAGGTCTGGTTGGATTTGGGGGAGCTGGAAGAGTATCCTTCCAACAAAATCCCCGGATTTCCTGAGCGCCTGAAGACATGGTTGCCAGGCTTGGTCGAGCACCATTGCGGTGTAGGCGAGCGTGGCGGTTTTTTGATGCGCCTTGATGAAGGCACCTGGCCAGGCCACATCCTGGAGCACATCATTATTGAGTTGCTCAATTTGGCGGGCATGCCTACGGCATTTGGGCAAACACGAAGCACGTCTCAATATGGCGTTTATCGAATGGTGTTTCGCGCCAAGGATGAGCAGGTTGCGCGCGTGGCATTGCGCGAGGGGCATCGTCTGATTATGGCGGCCATTAATGACCAGTCTTTTGATGTGGCGCTTGCCGTGTCTGCTATTCGCGAGGTGATCGAAGAGCGGTACTTGGGGCCGAGTACTGCAGCCATTGTGGATGCTGCGTTTGAGCGGCGTATCCCGGCGTTCCGGCTCAATGACGGCAATTTGGTGCAGTTAGGCTATGGTTCGGCGCAAAAGCGGATTTGGACCACCGAGACGGCCAATACCAGTGCCATTGCCGAAGGAATCGCCAACGACAAGGATATGACTAAGACCTTGATCCAGATCTGTGGTGTGCCGGTGCCTGAGTGGCAAGTGGCAGAAAGCCCGGCAGAGGCATGGGAGGCTGCACAAGATATTGGTGTGCCAGTGGTGGTAAAACCTTCGGATGCGTCGCGCAACCGTGGCGTATTCGTGAATCTACGCACGCAGGCAGAGGTGGAGGCCGCCTGGACAGCAGCAGAGCCACACGGCTACGAAGTCATGGTTGAGCGTATGGTGCCCGGCAACGAGCATCGGCTATTAGTAGTTGGTGGCAAGGTGGTTGCGGCAGCGCGAAGCGAATCACTCAAGGTCACAGGCGATGGTCAGTCGAGTGTGGCGCAGCTGATTGACAAGCAAGTCAACAGTGACCCGCGCAGAAAGCCCCAGATCGCAGCCAAAGACAGTTCAGCCGTGAAGCCGGTACCTGATGATTTGAGTACCACGTTCCGTTTGCAGCCCGTGGATGTGCGACAAGCGGATATCTTGCATGAACTCAAAGCGCAAGAGTTGACGCCTGAAAGTGTGCCCGCCAGCGGTAAGCTGGTGCTGATCCAGCGTAGCAGTACTTTGGTCGTGGATTGCACCGACGATGTGCATCCCGAAACGGCTGAGGCAGCGGCTTTGGCGGCCAAAGTGGTGGGATTGGATATTGCGGGCGTGGATGTGATGGCGCAAGACATTGCTATGCCATTGGCCGCTCAAGGTGGGGCGATTATTGAGGTGAATGCAGGGCCGGGGTTGTTAATGCACCTGAAACCTGCTGTGGGGTCGCCTCAGCCGGTGGGGCAGGCGATTGTGGAACATCTATTTCCAGTCCCCGCTGTGCAAGATGGGGTTGATGCGGCTGGTCGTATCCCGATTATTGGAATTTCAGGGCGCCATGGCACAACTGGCATTGCGCGTCTAGTGGCTTGGCTCTTGCATTTATCGGGCAAGCACACGGGGGTGGCGTGTCGCCAAGGGATTTTTCTGGATAAGCGCTGCGTGGATAGACGCCAGAGTGACCATTGGGAGGCTGGCAACCGTTTGCTGATGAATCAGCAGATTGAGGTCGCTGTGATTGAAAACAGCCCTCGGAGCATTTTGGCCGAGGGCTTGTCCTACGACCGCTGCCATATCGGTGTCGTTTCTGACATGGCGGGGCATGAAGAATTGGTCGATTTTGATATTCAGGAAAAAGACCAGATGACCCGCGTGTTACGCACCCAAGTGGACGTGGTGTTATCCAGTGGTGTGGCCATTCTCAATGCAGACGATGCGCAAGTGGCTGATTTGGCGCGCTTGAGTGATGGCGGTGTGGTGTTTTATGCCACCGATGCGGAGGCTTTTGCGCGTTGGAAGGCGCAGCAAGCGCAACAGGCACGCGATAAAACAGAGCAGGGTAAAGACGATGGTGAGGACGCAGCTGCTCTGGATAGTGCTGCGGGGTCGCGTTGGGTGTTGGTGCGCGGTGATGCGATTGAGTTGTGGAGTGAGTCCGGCAGTGAATGCATTGAGGGCTGGCAGGCCTTGAGTCAGCATGCTTGCACCTTGGGGTTGCAGCCTACGCAGTTGCTTGCCAGTACTGCGATTGCTTGGGCCATGGGGACTGCGCCAGAACTCATTGGTGCTGGCATTCGTACATTTGATCCGCGGTTGCCAGGGGTGCAGCCAGTGAATCGGGTGGTGGAATAAGCATGAGGTTTGATTGGAATCGCTTTGGGATGCGTGGCCATGTGTTGATGGCCCATTGAGTGTAGTAAAGGCGGTTCGGTCTATATTTTTTCGCATTTTTGTTGGATGAATTCAATTTGACGCGCCGTTCGTACATGGTGAGTGCGTCATGCAGTAGGTGCGGCTCATAAAGTGGCAGTGCTGTATCTGTCTTGAATTCTCTAGGCATATCAAAAGGTTGTCAGTCATGGAAATTTTGCGCACCCGTGCTTTGCGTGGCCCTAATCTGTGGACTCGTAAAACAGCGATGTTGACCACAGTGCAGTGCACCAGTGATGAGTTGGATATCAACCAGATGGACGGCTTTTTAGCGCGTTTGCGCGCACTATTTCCTGCTGTGGGTACTCCTGGTGCAGAGGATAGTGGTCCAGTCTCTTTGGCGCATGTGTTGCAGTTTGCTGCAGCTGTATTGCAGCAGGAAGCAGGGGTCGCCATTGGTTTTGCACGTACAGTGCCCACGCCTGATGCGGGCGTCTTTCAGGTAATTGTTGAGTACAAGGAAGAGTCCGTTGGGCGCTTGGCGATTGAGCATGCTGAGGCTTTGGTGCGTGCGGCATTGGATGGACGGACCTTTGATACAGCGGCTGTCATTCATGCCTTGCGAGACAAGGATGAGCATGAGCGCCTTGGCCCCAGTACGGGCTCGATTGCCCAAGCGGCTTTGGCGCGGGGTATTCCTATGCGCAGGCTCACTCGCGGCTCGCTCGTTCAGTTTGGTTGGGGCTCCAAGCAGCGCCGCATTCAGGCCGCAGAGGTGGATGCCACCAGCACGGTTGCTGAATCGATTGCGCAAGATAAGGAGCTCACCAAAAAGCTTTTAATGGCTGCAGGTGTTCCTGTGCCGTTTGGTCGTCCGGTGGAGTCGCCCGATGATGCGTGGATCGTGGCCCAAGAAGTGGGGTTGCCTGTTGTAGCCAAGCCTCAAGATGGCAATCAGGGCAAAGGGGTGACGGTCAATATCAACACCCGTGCAGAGCTGGATGCTGCTTACCGTGCTGCAGCCAAGTACGGTGTGGTGATGGTGGAAAAGTATTTGCCCGGCCATGATTACCGTTTGTTGGTGGTGGGTAATCGTCTGGCAGCGGCGGCTCGGCGCGAGCCACCACAAGTGATTGGCGATGGTGAGCACACGGTGCGCCAGTTGGTCGATATGGTGAATCTGGATCCGCGTCGCAGTGATGGCCATGCTACCTCCTTAACCCGCATTCGTCTCGACGATATTGCTTTGGGGCAGTTGGACTTGCAGCAACTTACGCCAGATGCCATTCCTGAAAAAGGCCAGAAGGTTGTTTTGCGACACAACGCCAACCTCAGTACGGGCGGTTCTGCGACGGATGTGACGGATTCGGTGCATCCTTCTGTGGCAGCCAGCGCCATTGCCGCTGCGCAAATGGTGGGGTTGGATATTTGTGGTGTGGATGTGGTGTGCGAAACCGTGGAGCGGCCATTGGAAGAGCAGGCTGGCGGGGTGGTAGAGGTCAATGCCGCACCTGGTTTGCGCATGCACTTGGCGCCTTCGTATGGTCAGCCGCGCCCTATTGGCAAGTATGTGGTTGACATGCTGTTTGAAAAGGGCAACAACGGACGCATTCCTGTGATTACGGTGACTGGCACAAATGGGAAGACAACGACTTCACGTTTGTTGGCGCATTTGTTGATGGCGCATGGCCTTACCACGGGAATGACCAATACTGATGGGATTTACATCAACGGCAAACAAATCGAGAGTGGCGATTGCAGTGGCCCGCGCAGTGCGCGCAATGTATTGTTCCATCCGGAGGTGGATGCTGCTGTGCTGGAAGTTGCACGCGGAGGTGTGCTGCGTGAAGGTTTGGGGTTTGACCAAAGCCAAGTGGCCGTGGTAACCAATATTGGCGAGGGCGACCACTTGGGGATGAATTACATCCAAACTGTGGAGGAACTGGCTCAGGTCAAAGGGGTGACTGTGCGTAACATTTCACCCAAAGGCTATGCGGTACTCAATGCGCAAGATCCTTTGGTGGCTGCGATGGCAAGCACAACGGCTGCTGAGACTATTTTCTTCTCAATGGACAAGCACCATCCTGTATTGGCGACCCATCGCTCGCAAGGCAAGCGCAGCGTGTTTGTGGAGGGTGAAGCCATTGTTGCGACTGAGGGTGCTTGGCGCGACAGTATTCCTCTGGCTGAAGTGCCTATTACAAACAATGGACGTATTGGTTTCCAAGTTCAGAACGTGATGGCCGCAGTGGCTGCTGCATGGGCATTGGGTTTGCCTTCAGAGACCATTCGCCGTGGATTGGCCAGTTTTGCTAGCGATACGGACAATGCACCGGGGCGGTTCAATACCTTCAAAATCAATGGCGCCACTGTGGTGGCTGACTATGGCCACAACCCTGATGCCATGAAGGCTTTGGTGCAAGTGGTGGAGGCAACACCTGCGGGCAAGCGCGTGTTGGTGATTAGTGCCGCGGGGGATCGCCGTGACGAGGATATTCGCGTGCAAACCAGTATTTTGGCGCCTGCCTTTGATGAGGCTGTGATTTACCAAGATGCCGCGCAACGTGGGCGTGGCGATGGAGAGGTGATGGCATTGCTGCGAGAAGGCTTTGAGCGCGTGAGTCAAGAGCCCGGCTACCGTATCAAGCACATGCAAGAGGTGCGCGGAGAAATGCTGGCTATCGATAACGCTATGGCTCGACTGCAGCCTGGTGATTTTTGTTTGGTGCTAATCGATCAGGTGGACGAGGCTTTGGCGCATTTGCGTGCCTTGGCATCCTGAACTTATGCGACCATCATTTGGTGCGATTGGGCCAGTCGAAATAGACTGGGTAAATTGCCTTGACTGTCGGGCCTTTGAAATCCCATGTCATACAGCCTCCTAAATGCGGAGGAGGTGGTCTGTTTGGATTTTCGGAGGGCGTGCGGTAGCTTGCCAATGCTTTGGGGGCCAATGTTTGAAATGCGGCTGTGGCCATATTGAACAGGAGTTCGCGCATGTGGGTGCAGCCCTCAATGCCGCCAAGGTGGGTTTCGATACTTTTGCGCCAGCCTTTCATCATTGTGCAACCAATCATTTTGCGCATATGTTGATCGGCTTTTATGCAGACTGAGTGTGGATAAGCTTGCATGGATGTGTGTATGTCTTGCACGATCAGCCGGTGGTCAATGGTGATGCGAATGTGCATGTGGTGCACAGGTTGTCCTGCCTCCAGGCGATGCCTATCGCTCAAATCAAACGCAAATGGCTTGGTGTCCATCATCTCGGCTTCGATGTCCCAGAGACCATCGCTGCGTTCAAAGCCTTGAAAAGATACGGTGCGGGTGTGTGCCAGCTTGCGCTCTACGGGGGTGGGGATGCTCATCGTGTGGCTGCTGTGTTGTAAGTGGTGAATGCATTCATTATGGCGAGACTTGGCGTGGAGTATGTCGTGCAGGTTTTTGCTGGAGGTGAAGGGTTGATGGATATCATGCAGAGACTTGGGAGGGATAGGTGTCGCCTATACGAAACATCCAAGAGAGTCTTTGCTTGAAAAGTGGTTTGCGGCTACAATGCGAAGTGTTTTGCATTCGACCAAATACGTTTTCGGTGCGTGCCGCCAATGGCGGCGACTGACTGAATCTGGCGATGACTAGGCTGGGAGGCGGACAATAGGGGCCGCCTTTTTTGTTCCTATCTGTCTGCTTTGCGTATTGGTAGGGGCGAAAGGGATTGGATTTGCCAGGGTGTTCTTCAAACAGTTTGGTAGTGGTGCAGTAGCAAGCACTGGCTGACCCGAGGTTTCGCCGCCTGCGGGTTTTTGTTTTTTTGTTTTTGCAAATTAGGGTGGGCGTTAGCTTGGCGTCCGCTGGAAATGGGGTTTGATTTGGCATTGCAGCAAGTGATTGAGCAGACTGTTTCTGGTCTGGGTTTTGATCTGGTGGAGGTGGAGCGCTCTACCGGAGGGTTGCTGCGTGTCACGATTGATCACCCTTGGCAAGAACCTCAGATTGCTGATGGTGATGCAGCGGCGTTGAATCCTAGTGAGGAGGCTGTGCAGGTGCAGCGCCCGATTACGGTTGAAGACTGTGAAGTAGTTACGCGCCAGTTGCAGTTTGCGCTGGAAGTCGATGGCGCTGACTACGCTCGCCTGGAGGTCTCATCTCCTGGAATTGATCGTTTGCTTCGTGATGAGAAGGATTTGCGTCGTTTTACGGGGCAAGTTGTGGATGTGGTGCTGAAGATGCCTATTGGTTCAGCGGCGCAAGGTCAGGTAAGTGCCAACCGTAAACGTTTCCGCGGGGAGTTGTTTCCTGCGGAGCAAGGTGACGGCTGGCAGGTGGTTTGGGTCGATGAGCCTGAACGCAAACCGGGCCAGAAAGTGAGTAAGAAATATGTTCCGCCGCCAGCGCAGGCTTTGGGCTTTACGTTGGATGAGGTGAAGGAGGTGCGCTTGGCCCCTATCGTGAGTTTCAAGGGGCGATCGGTCAAGTGACATCGCAAGGTGCTGATGGTCGTTCGTGGTGTTAGTGGCGACTGTGGCGGTTAATTAGATAGATGAAATAGGAGCCCGCGGGCTGCAGGAGTTGTTCATGAATCGCGAATTGTTGATGCTGGTGGATGCCATTTCACTTGAAAAAAATGTAGAGCGCGATGTGGTTTTTGGTGCGATTGAGCAAGCGCTGGCTCAGGCCACCAAGAAGCTCTACAAGGAAGATGTGGATATTCGGGTTCATATTGACCGCGATAGTGGCAACTATGAAACTGCGCGCCGTTGGTTGGTTGTGCCTGATGATGCAGGGTTGCAGAATCCTGATGCAGAAGAGTTGCTGATGGAGGCGCAGGATCGCGATCCTGCACTGCAAGTGGGTGATTACATTGAAGAATCGGTGGAGTCTATTCCGATTGGTCGTATTGGTGCAATGGCTGCGAAGCAAGTGATCTTGCAGAAGATTCGTGAGGCCGAGCGTGAAATGTTGCTCAATGATTTTCTCTCTCATGGTGAGAAGATTTTTTCGGGCACGATCAAGCGTATCGATAAAGGTGGCGATGCTATTGTCGAAAGTGGGCGTATTGAGGCACGTCTGCGTCGCTCCCACATGATTCCTAAGGAGAACCTGCGTAGCGGTGATCGTGTGCGGGCCATGATCATGGAAGTGAATCCTGAGTTGCGCGGCCCTGCTATTCAGCTTTCACGCACGGCGCCTGAATTCATGATTGAACTCTTTCGTAATGAGGTGCCTGAAATTGGTCAAGGGGTGGTCGAGATCAAGTCCTGCGCACGCGATGCGGGTTCTCGCGCCAAGATTGCAGTGGTTTCACATGACCAGCGTGTCGATCCAATTGGCACCAGTGTGGGGATGCGCGCTACGCGCGTCAACGCGGTAACCAATGAGCTTGCTGGAGAGAAGGTGGACGTGGTCTTGTGGTCAGAAGATCCGGCTGAGTTTGTGATTGGTGCATTGTCTCCAGCCCAGGTGCAATCCATTTATGTGGATGAGGAATCGCACTCCATGGATGTGGTGGTCGATGAAGAGAATTTGGCCAATGCGATTGGGCGTGGTGGGCAAAACGTGCGTTTGGCATCCGATTTGACAGGCTGGAAGATCAACATCATGGATCCGAATGAGTCTGCAGAGAAGCAGGCCAGCGAAGATGGACAAATTCGTGATTTGTTCATGCAGAAGTTGGATGTGGATCAAGAGATTGCTGACTCCTTGATTGCTGAAGGATTTACTACGCTGGAAGAAGTTGCGTATGTGCCTTTGCAAGAAATGCTTGAAATCGAGGATTTTGATGAGGATACGGTCAATGAGTTGCGGGCACGTGCCAAGAACGCCTTGTTGACCCAAGACATTGCGCGAGAGCAAAGTGTTTCCCAGGTGGCGCAAGATTTGCGTGATTTGGAAGGCGTGGATGCAGATTTGTTAGCCAAATTGGCTGAAAACGAAGTGTTGACGCGTGACGATTTGGCCGATTTGGCAACTGATGAGTTGGTGCAGATTGGTGGGATGGATGAGCAGGCTGCAACGGCGCTGATTATGAAGGCGCGTGCACATTGGTTTGATGGCGAAGATCAGGCCGGTCAGGCTTGAGTATCAGGGAGGGCAATCGCAGATTTATGTCGACTAATACCGTTACAGAATTCGCCGCAGAGATCAAGCAAGCACCTGAAGTGGTGTTGCAGCAACTCAAAGATGCAGGCATTGAAAAATCATCGTTGAACGAAGTGTTGAGCGATGCCGATAAGCAGCGCTATTTGGATCATTTGAAGAGTGTGACAGGTCATGCTGATGACCGCCGAAAAATCACGCTGACCAAGCGTTCAACCAGCGCTATCAAACAGTCCGATGCGACTGGAAAAGCACGCACCATTAATGTGGTGACACGCAAAAAACGCACGTTTGTGAAACGTGACGATGCAACAGAGGCCGACGCGCCAGAAGCGGATACGAGTGTGCATGAGGTTGAAGAAGTCCAGCAGCAAGACCAGGAGTTGGTGCGCCGCGAGGAAGAAGCATTGCGCAACGCAGAGTCCCTGCGCCAGCAGGAGGATGCGCTAGCCAAAGAGCGGCTTGAACGCGAAGAGCGTGAGCGCAAAGAGCGTGAGGCCGAAGAGCGTGCGGCGGAATATGCTCGCCAAGAGGCCCAGAAAAAGGCCCGTGAAGTAGCGGAGAAAAAACAGGTTTTGCAAGAGCAAAAGGATGGTGCTGCCCAGCGCCTGAAAGAGCAAGAAGAAGGCAGACGTAAAGCGGAAGAAGAGTCCAAGGCACGCGCCGCTGAAGAAGCCAAGCGTGCGACAGACTTGGAAGCTCGCCGCCGCAAGGCGGAGGCGGAAGCTGCCGCTATTCGCTCGATGATGTCGGCTCCGCGCAAAGTGCTGGTGGCTAAGAAGCCTGAAGAACCAGCTGCGGCGGCTGATGCAAAAAAAGGTACATTGTCTAAGCCGGAAACGACAGATAAGAAAAAAGGCGGCGCCTCCGCAACTGCTGGTGCAGGGGCCAAAGTCAAAGAAGTCAAGTCTTCCGATCTCTCCTCCAGCTGGACATCCGATGATGGCCGCCGCAAGGAAATCAAGACCCGTGGCGATACGACAGCCAGCGTAGGGCGTTCGGGGGCAGGTAACAATTGGAAGGCTGGTGGCAAAGGTGGTAAGCGCGGTGGTGATCGCCGTGACCAGCGCCGCAATGAGCCGCAGCAGCCTGTTGAAGCGCGCGTGCTGGATGTGCATGTGCCTGAAACCATTACCGTGGCCGAGTTGGCGCACAAAATGGCGATCAAGGCTTCTGAAGTCATCAAATCTTTGATGAAAATGGGGCAGATGGTGACGATCAACCAACCCCTCGATCAAGATACAGCTATGATCGTGGTGGAAGAAATGGGCCATAAAGCCATTCCTGCCACACTGGATGATCCAGAAGCATTTACTGAAGTCGAAACAACACAATACCAAGCTGAGCAAGTCACACGCGCTCCTGTGGTAACCGTCATGGGCCACGTGGATCACGGTAAAACTTCGTTGTTGGACTACATCCGTCGCACTAAAGTCGCTTCAGGCGAAGCCGGTGGTATTACCCAGCATATTGGTGCTTACCATGTGGAAACTCCACGCGGGATCGTGTCGTTCCTAGATACCCCGGGCCACGAGGCTTTCACGGCTATGCGTGCGCGTGGTGCTCAGGCGACTGATATCGTGATTTTGGTCGTGGCTGCTGATGATGGGGTGATGCCTCAGACCAAAGAAGCGATTAAACACGCCAAAGCTGCTGGTGTGCCGATTGTGGTGGCGATCACCAAGGCCGATAAACCCGATGCCAACTTTGAGAAGGTCAAGGGCGAGTTGGTCAGCGAATCGGTCGTGCCAGAAGAGTACGGTGGTGACTCGCCATTCATCGCTGTGTCGTCTAAAACCGGCATGGGCATTGATGAATTGCTCGAACAAGTATTGTTGCAAGCCGAAGTGCTGGAGTTGAAGGCTCCGGTGGACGCGATGGCCAAAGGTTTGGTCATTGAAGCGCAGCTGGACAAAGGCCGCGGCCCTGTGGCCACCGTGTTGGTGCAGTCCGGTACGCTTAAAGTGGGCGATATCGTGCTGGCTGGCCAAACCTATGGCCGTGTACGTGCGATGCTGGACGAAAACGGCTCCCGCGTGGAATCAGCCGGTCCATCCATCCCGGTGGAAATCCAAGGTTTGACCGAAGTGCCACAAGCTGGTGATGACTTCATGGTCATGAGTGATGAGCGCCGTGCCCGTGAAATCGCCACTTACCGCGCTGGTCGCTTCCGCAACACCAAGCTGGCCAAGCAACAAGCGGCCAAGCTGGAAAATATGTTTGCCGATATGACGGCTGGCGAAGTCAAAACTTTGCCAATCCTCATCAAGGCCGACGTGCAAGGTTCGCAAGAAGCGTTGTCGCAGTCGCTGCTCAAGCTCTCGACCGACGAGGTCAAGGTGCAGGTGGTGTACTCCGGCGTGGGTGGCATCAGCGAATCCGACGTCAACTTGGCGATTGCCTCTGGCGGTATCGTGATCGGTTTCAACGTCCGTGCCGACGCTGGCGCGCGCAAACTGGCCGAGTCCAACGATGTGGACATCCGTTACTACGGCATCATCTATGACGCTGTGGACGAGTTGAAAACAGCGATGTCCGGCATGTTGGCTCCTGAGCGCCGTGAAGAGGTTATCGGTTCGGCCGAAATTCGCACCGTGTTCGTGGCCTCGAAAATTGGTACGGTGGCAGGTTCCTACATTACCTCTGGTTTTGTTACTCGTCATTCGAACTTCCGCTTGCTGCGTGACAACGTGGTGGTCTACACCGGCGAAGTCGAATCGCTGCGTCGCATCAAAGACGATGTCAAAGAAGTGCGTGAGGGGTTCGAGTGTGGTATCAAACTGCGCAACTACAACGATATCAAAGAAGGCGATCAGCTCGAATTCTTCGAAATCAAGGAGATTGCGCGTACGCTGTAAGCGTGCAGGCAAGGTGATTTATGGCGACGCATCGCAAGAACCCCACCATCAATCGCGGCTACCGGGTGGCCGACCAAATTCAACGTGATCTGAGCGATTTGATCGCGCGTGAATTGAAAGACCCACGCGTGGGCATGGTCACCATTCAGAGCGTGGAGGTCACGCCTGACTACGCCCATGCCAAAGTGTTCGTGAGCATTTTGGTGGGCGATGCGCAGGAAACCGTGGACGCTTTGAACCAGGCTGCAGGCTTTTTGCGCAACGGCTTGTTCAAGCGTCTGCACATTCACACTGTGCCGACTTTGCACTTTATTTTTGACCGCACACCTGAGCGGGCTGCTGACATGAATGCTTTGATCGCCAAAGCGGTCGAGTCGCGCGGCAAAGAAGAAGCGGAGTAAGCCAATGACAGCGCCTACCCGTGTCAGGGTGCAGCGGCGCCCTGTGCATGGGGTGTTGCTGCTCGATAAACCTCTGGGGCTTTCCAGCAACCAAGCTTTGCAAAAAGCCAAGTGGTTGCTGCGCGCCGAAAAAGCCGGTCATACCGGCACGCTCGATCCATTGGCCAGCGGCATCTTGCCGCTGTGTTTTGGGGCGGCTACGAAATTCAGCCAGCTGCAGTTGGAAGCGGACAAGACCTACGAAACCGTAGTGCGATTGGGCGTGACCACCACTACCGCCGATGCCGAAGGCGAGGTGGTTGAGCTGCGGCCCGTGCATTGCAGCGTAGGGCAGGTGGTGGAAGTGCTCGATGCCTTTATGGGGCCGATCACCCAAGTCCCGCCGATGCACAGCGCGTTGAAAAAAGACGGCAAAGCCCTTTATGAATACGCCCGTGAAGGCGTGAGCGTGGAGCGCGAAGCGCGCCACGTGACGATTCATAAGCTGGAATTGCTGGAGATGGAGTTGCAAGGCGAGGCGCCTTATCTGCGCTTGCTGGTGCAATGCTCCAAAGGCACTTACATCCGTACTTTGGGTGAAGACATTGGCAATGCACTGGGTTGCGGCGGACATTTGACTTTGCTGCGCAGAGTCGAGACCGGCGGCCTGCATGTCGATCAAGCCATCACGCTGGAAGCCTTGGAGGCCATGCCTGAGGCACAGCGCATGGCAGCGCTGCATCCAACCGAAATACTTTTGTCGCATCATGTGCCCATTGAATTGGACGCCTCGGATGCGGGACGCTTTCTCAGTGGTGTGCGCAGACGCGGCACGTGGCCTGATATGCCATCGGCTGCCGTATTCGGTATCGCACCCAGGGCCTTGCTGGGAGTTGCCCATGTGCAAACCGGCGAACTCATCCCAGACCGTTTGCTCAGCCCCATTGAGATACAGCAAACATTGGTGCAGGCCCAGAGCTTGCTAAATACCTGAATCCCTCCGATTTTTAGATTTTTCCAAAGACGACCATGACTAAAGAAATTCGCAACATAGCCATCATTGCCCACGTTGACCATGGTAAGACCACCATGGTTGACCAATTGCTGCGCCAAAGCGGCACGTTTGAAGAGCACGAAAAAGTGGTCGACACCGTGATGGATAACCACGCTATTGAACGTGAGCGCGGCATCACGATTTTGGCCAAAAACTGTGCGGTCAACTGGAATGGCACCCACATCAACATCCTCGACACACCCGGTCACGCGGACTTCGGTGGTGAAGTGGAACGTGCGCTGTCTATGGTGGACGGCGTGGTGTTGTTGATCGACGCCCAAGAAGGTCCAATGCCACAAACGCGTTTTGTGACCAAGAAAGCCTTGGCCTTAGGTCTGAAGCCCATCGTGGTCGTCAACAAAGTGGACAAGCCAGGCGCGAACCCAGACAAAGTGGTCAATGCCGCGTTCGATCTGTTCGACAAACTGGGTGCGACTGACGAGCAGTTGGACTTCCCTGTGGTGTATGCCTCCGGTATCAACGGCTGGTCGTCGCTGGAAGAGGGCGAGCCAGGTGAAAAATGGGGCACTGACATGGCGCCTTTGTTTGACACCATCTTGCGCCATGTGCCATCTGTCAAAGGCGATGCAACTGCGCCTTTGCAATTGCAAATCTCAGCGTTGGATTACTCCACGTTCGTTGGCCGTATCGGTGTGGGCCGTATTACCCAAGGCACCTTGAAGCCCGGCATGGACGTGCTGGTTGCCAAAGGCGTGGACGGTGGCACTTACAAAGGCCGTGTCAATCAGGTGCTGACCTTCCAGGGGCTGGAGCGCGTGCAAGCCACTGAAGCAGGCCCTAGCGACATCGTGCTGGTCAATGGTATTGAAAACATCGGCATCGGTGAAACCATCACCGACGTGGCCAATCCACAGCCAATGCCAATGTTGAAAATCGACGAGCCAACTTTGACCATGAATTTCTGCGTGAACACCAGCCCATTGGCTGGTCGTGAAGGCAAGTTCGTCACCAGCCGCCAAATTTGGGACCGTTTGCAAAAAGAATTGCGTTCCAACGTCGCTTTGCGCGTTAAAGAAACCGACGAAGACGGTATTTTTGAAGTGTCTGGTCGTGGTGAGTTGCACTTGACCATCTTGCTGGAAGAAATGCGTCGTGAAGGCTACGAGCTGGCAGTGTCTAAGCCACGCGTGGTGTTCCGTGAAGTCAATGGCGAAACCCATGAACCATTCGAAATGGTGACGGCTGATATCGAAGAAGGCCACCAAGGCGGCGTGATGCAAGCTTTGGGTGAGCGTAAAGGCGAGCTGGTTAACATGGAATCCGATGGCCGTGGCCGTGTGCGTCTGGAATACCGCATTCCTGCCCGTGGTCTGATTGGTTTCACCAACGAGTTCTTGAACTTGACACGTGGCTCGGGCTTGATCTCCAACATCTTCGACAGCTACGAAGCTTATGCCGGTGAAATCGGTGGCCGCAAAAACGGCGTGCTGATCTCGATGGATGATGGCGAAATCTTTACCTACGCACTGGGCAAGCTCGACGACCGCGGCCGCATGTTCGTTAAAGCTGGTGATCCTGTGTATGAAGGCATGATCGTGGGTATTCACAGCCGAGACAACGACCTGGTGGTGAATGCGACACGTACCAAGCAGCTGACCAACTTCCGTGTTAGTGGCAAGGAAGATGCGATCAAAATCACCCCTCCTATCGATTTGTCGTTGGAATACGCGGTGGAATTCATTGATGACGACGAGTTGGTAGAAATTACCCCAACCTCGATTCGTTTGCGCAAACGTCACTTGAAAGAAAGTGACCGCAAGCGTGCGAAGAATTCCGCACTGTCCTAATCGACTATTCTTTGTTTTTCGTTCTGCTAGTACTTCGTCTAGTGACTTGGGGGGGGCAGTGCAGGTCATGTGAGGTATCCCAAGCCCATAGAGGGTTTGGGTCGCTATAGGTAGTTTTTTTGCCTGTGGCATAGGCTTTTAGCTTGCAGGAAAAGCTGCTGCTGAGCTTCTCTAGCATCGAAAGTTCAATGAAAAGGGATAGAATCCGGCCTGCCTTTCCATCAGGCCGGATTGTCTTTGTTTTTTTAACTAAAGGCTTTCTATTGGGCTTGTTTTGTTGGGAATATCTTCTCTTGAGGTGTGCATGAAAAAAACGATTCCCCTTGTCGCAGCAGCGGCAGCGACGTCGCTGCTATCGGGCTGTAACTGGACGGTGATCAACCCATCGGGCTATGTTGCCAAGCAACAAAGTAACCTGTTGCTGTTCTCTGTCTATGTCATGCTGTTGATCATCGTTCCGGTGATCATCGCCACGTTGTATTACGCGTGGAAGTACCGCGCATCGGCTAATGCGGAATATGACCCTGATTTTTACCATTCCAACAAATTGGAAGTGTTGATCTGGGGCGCTCCGATTGCCATCATTATTGTGCTGGCGTTGGTGACATGGGGTTCGTCGCACTTGCTGGATCCATACCGCCCTCTGGCACGTATCGATAAAGATACCGCCATCGCCGGTGTGAATGAAAACTTGGGGGCAGTCAAACGCATGACGGCTGCGGTTATCGATCCGGGGCGTGTCAATGAGAAGACTGTTGATGTCAAGCCTTTGCGTGTTGAGGTGGCCGCATTGGATTGGAAATGGCTCTTCATTTACCCGGACTACGGTATAGCCACCGTGAATGAGTTGGCTGCGCCAGTCAATACGCCAATTGACTTTACGCTCACCTCAGTTTCTGCGATGAATTCGTTCTACATCCCCGCGTTGGCAGGTCAGGTCTATGCTATGCCGGGCATGCGAACCAAGTTGCACGCAGTCATGAATGAAGAGGGTGTATACAAAGGCTTCTCTGCTAATTACACCGGTTGGGGTTTTAGTCAAATGCACTTTGACTTCACTGGGATGAGCCAGCAAGGCTTTGATCAGTGGGTTGAGCAGGTTCGTCAATCACCGCAAACGCTTGATCGTAAGGAGTACATGGCCTTGGATGTGGCAGATCAGACCAATGAACGTGGTTTTGTGCAGTACTTCGGTACACGTCACTATGCCAACGTAGAGGTTGATATGTACCACGCGATTTTGAATCTGTGCGCTCGCCCTGGCTCTATGTGCATGGATGAAATGATGGCTATTGATACAGCCGGTGGTGCTGGTGTTGATAGCCTGGATAACCTCAAGCGTCTGCGTTATGACAGCCGCCGCACGCTGAAGACCCAATTGGATTTGGTGAAGTTCTCCGGCATTATTCCTGGCACCTTTGTGTGCACGCCAGACTCTACAACTGCTGACTTGGTGCGCTCACCATTTGATACGGCTAAAAACGAGGATGCAGGCGCGCATGGCGCAGTGTCCACTCAAAAGATCAGTGCCAACACGGGTGCTGTTTCCACTGCACTCTGATACTGGAAGCTAGAACAATGTCAGCTGCTTTTTTTAATGAAAACGTGAGCCCGTTACTTGGGCGCATTACGTTTGACCATGTCACATTCCCTATGTTGAAGGAGCCCGTCGTTATGGCGACCTTCATCGGGGTAATGCTCGGTGGTCTTGCGCTTTTGGCTTTGATTACCAAGTTCCGCCTGTGGGGCTATTTGTGGAAAGAATGGTTCACGACGATTGACCACAAAAAAATCGGCATCATGTATGCGATCTTGGGGATCGTGATGCTGCTGCGCGGTTTTGCTGATGCCTTGATGATGCGTTTACAGCAAGCCTTGGCCTCAGGCGGAGGCGAAGGGTATCTCAATGCCCACCACTACGATCAGGTGTTTACCGTTCACGCGGTCATCATGATTTTCTTTGTGGCTATGCCATTAGTTACGGCTTTCTTTAACTATTTGGTTCCGCTACAAATTGGTGCACGCGACGTGGCGTTCCCGTTTCTGAATAACTTCAGTTTCTGGATGACTACTGCTGGTGCTGTTTTAGTGATGATCTCTCTGTTTGTCGGTGAGTTTGCGCAAACCGGTTGGTTGGCTTACCCGCCACTGTCTGGTATTGATTACAGCCCAGGAACAGGGATGGATTACTACCTGTGGTCATTGAACATCGCTGGTGTGGGTACCACGCTTTCAGGTATCAACATGCTGGTGACGATCATCCGCATGCGTGCGCCTGGCATGACATTGATGAAAATGCCTGTGTTCACATGGACTGCATTTGGCGCAAACATGCTGATTGTGGCGACTTTTCCGATCCTGACAGCAACACTGGTGTTGTTGACTTTGGATCGTTATCTGGGTACGAACTTCTTTACTAACCAGTTGGGTGGCAGCCCAATGATGTATGTCAACCTGATCTGGATCTGGGGTCACCCTGAGGTCTATATCTTGGTTTTGCCAGCCTTTGGTATCTTCTCTGAAATCGTTCCTGTACTGACGAAAAAACGTCTCTTCGGCTACACCTCCATGGTGTTTGCAACGATGGCTATCACGGTGTTGTCTTATTTGGTGTGGTTGCACCACTTCTTCACCATGGGGGCAGGGGCGAATGTGAATGCCTTCTTCGGCATTGCCACGATGATCATCTCGATTCCAACGGGAGCCAAGATTTTCAACTGGTTGTTCACGATGTACAAAGGTCGCGTCCGCATGGAAGTGCCGATGTACTGGACGCTGGGTTTCATGGTCACTTTCGCTATCGGTGGCATGACTGGTGTGATGCTGGCAATTCCTGCCGCTGACTTTGTGTTGCACAACAGCTTGTTCTTGATTGCCCACTTCCATAACACCATCATTGGTGGCGTTGTGTTTGGCTTGTTCGCAGGCTTGACATTTTGGTTCCCGAAAGCGTTTGGCTACAAGATGAATGCGTTTTGGGGCAAGGTGTCTTTCTGGTGCTGGTTCATTGGTTTCTGGGTGGCGTTCACACCGCTTTACATCATGGGTTTGATGGGCGTGACTCGCCGTATCAGCCAATTTGCTGATACGTCCTTGCAGCCATACTTTGTCGTGGCTTTGCTGGGCGGTTTGTTGATCGGCGCTGGTATCTTGGCCTTCGTGCTTTCTATCGTGGTGGGCTGGCTCCAACGTGAGAAGACCCGTGATTTGACTGGTGACTCTTGGGGTGATGGTCGTACTTTGGAGTGGGCAACGTCTTCTCCTCCGCCTGCCTACAATTTTGCGTTCTCGCCTCGTGTGCACGATTTGGACGCTTGGTGGGATATGAAAAAACACGGTGCGGTTCGTCCAGTGTCTGGTTTCGTTCCAATCCATATGCCTAAGTACACCGGCATGGGCGTTGTCCTCAGTGTTATTAGCGTAGTCTTTGGTTTTGCCATGATCTTCTATGTGTGGTGGCTGGCTATCCTCACATTCGTGGCCATTATTGGTTTGTCGATTTACCACACCTTCAATTACGACAGGGATTACTATATTCCTGCCAAAGAAGTGCAGGAAATCGAAGATGCGCGCACGCAGCAACTCGCTGCCAGTGCAAGAACTTGATCGCTCGGAGTGCAGCAAACTATGTCAGTAACAACCGCACACGCGCCTGCAGGGCAGCGCGAATTCTTCGTTCATGAAGATCCGCACCACGGTCATGATGATGGCCATGGTCATACCAATAACACCACTGGTATCGGCTTCTGGATTTACCTGATGAGCGACTGTCTCATCTTTGCAATCCTGTTTGCTGTATATGCCGTCTTGGGCCGCAACTATGCAGCGGGCCCATCACCTGCTGATTTGTTTGATCTCAAACTGATCTTGCTCAACACATTTATGCTGTTGTTCTCTTCCATTACCTTTGGGTTTGCTATGTTGCAGTCCTACAAAGGCAATGTGGCTGGAACTATCAAATGGTTGTTGATCACGGCGGTGTTTGGCTTGGCGTTCTTGGCTATTGAAATTTACGAGTTTCAGCACTTGGTTCACTTGGGGGCAACTCCACAACGCAGTGCGTTTCTTTCAGCCTTTTTCACGTTGGTAGGTACGCACGGATTGCACGTTACGTTTGGCTTGATTTGGTTGATTGTGCTGGTGTTTCAATTGCGTAAACACCGTTTGAATGAAGCCAATCAACGCCGTTTGATGTGTCTGTCCATGTTTTGGCACTTCTTGGATGTGATCTGGATCATCGTGTTTTCTTATGTTTATCTGATTGGAGTCGTAGGATGAGCCAACATAACCATGACCACCACACTGATGGTGGAGCTCCACACGGTACGCTGAAGGACTACGTCGTAGGTTTTGTCCTTGCGGTGATCTTGACTGTGATTCCGTTTTGGTTGGTGATGGGCGATGTGCTCGACAGCAAGACAGCAACAGTCGGTTGGATTTTGGCATTTGCAGTGGTGCAGGTGATCGTTCATGTGGTGTATTTCCTGCATATGAAGCCCAACACTGAAGGTGGTTGGTCTTTCATGGCCATGATCTTTACGATCATTACTTTGGTGATTGCGCTGGTTGGCTCTATTTGGGTCATGCGCAACCTAGAAGAACACATGATGCCCCATACGATGGGAAATTCGTCTTTCATTCCACCTAGTGCTACGGATCTGTCTAAATAAAGAGTTGGCAGACTGCTATAAAAAAACAACCCGCCTTGTGCGGGTTGTTTTTTTATGTGTTATTTGTGCTTTGTCTGTGTTTGCGAAACTTAAAGTGTGGTGTGCAAATCCATGATCTGCAAATTGTTTTATCCTCATAATTGAATCTCTCTAGAATAACGAGCCGGTCGTGATAGTGGACCAATCCATATAGAAAATAAGGGTGGATGAGCAAGTGAAAGAATCCATTTTTTCGCACTACGGAATGCATCTCAGGGTGTATTGGGAAGATACCGATGCGGGAGGTATTGTTTACCATGCCAATTACATCAAGTTTATGGAGCGGGCCCGCAGTGAATGGCTGCGAAGCAAGGGGATAGGTCAGCAACAAGCTCGGGAACAATTGGGCGGTATGTTTGTCGTAACCAACTTGTCGTTGCGGTATTTGCAGCCGGCACGGCTAGATGATTGGTTATGGGTGACTGCGTCCGTGGTAGAGAGGGGGCGTGCCTCCATGACTATGCAGCAACACATTTATCGGCATGACGAGGCGCAAGAAGGTGGCACACTACTGTGTGATGCTCAAGTGCGCATTGGGTGGGTGGACAGTGTGACTGTTCGCGCAAGCCGAATTCCTGAAAACGTACACAATTTGTTCTTATGAACGCTCAAGACATGTCGATAACGCACCTCATCCTCAACGCCAGTTGGGTGGTGCAGGCCGTAATGGTGATTCTGGTGGTTGGCTCGATTGCGAGTTGGGCCACTATTTTCAAGAAGTCCATGCTGCTCAAAGATGCGCGCAAACTCAATGGTGAGTTTGAAGAAGATTTCTGGTCAGGGGCCAGTCTTAATGATCTCTACACTGCGGCAGTACAAAATGCCCGTACTTCTGGCCCGTTGGAGCGCATGTTTGCTAATGGTATGCGTGAATTCCATAAACTCCGTGAGCGCCAGATTCACAATGCGAATACGCTGCTTGATGGATCGCGCAGAGCCATGATGGCCAGCTTCAATCGCGAAATGGATGCCTTGGAAAACGGCCTTTCATTCTTGGGTACCGTTGGTTCTATTGCACCTTATGTTGGTTTGTTTGGTACCGTTTGGGGGATCATGCATGCCTTCACGGGTTTCGCGGGAATGGAGCAGATTTCACTCGCTACCGTAGCTCCAGGGATTGCGGAAGCGTTGGTGGCCACTGCCATGGGCTTGTTTACCGCTATTCCTGCCGTAGTAGCCTATAACCGTTTTAGCCGTGATGTGGATCGCACAGCCATCCGCATGGAAACCTTTGGCGATGAATTTACCAATATCTTGCAGCGCAACTTGGGTGCGACGCAGTCTCCGTCTGGTCACTGAGCAGCTTCGCTCGTAGTGAGCTTATTTTCAAGGAGGACGCTGCAATGGCAGGCATAGCAAGACGTGGAAGAGGGCGTCGCACCGTCAATGAAATCAATATGGTGCCCTTCATTGATGTGATGTTGGTATTGTTGATTATCTTCATGGTGACGGCCCCCATGGTGACACCAGGCGTGATCAATGCGCCCACGGTTGGTAAAGCAGATCAGACGCCGCCTGAGACAGCGCGCGTGTACGTGGACCCGACCGGGAAAATGGAATGGGAAATTACTGGCCAAGGCAAGCAGACCGCTACGCTAGAGCAGGTAAAAGAGTTGGCGCGTGAGTGGCAGGCCAAACAGCTTGAACAAGGTAAAACGCAAGAGCAATTTGCCATTGTTATTGTGGGTGACAAGCAAGCCAGCTACGAGTATGTGATGAATACCATGACCGCTTTGCAAGAGGCGCAGATCAAGCGGGTGGCTTTTCTTTTAAATCAAAAATAAGCCCATGGACTGATAGTTGAGCACTTTTTGTTCGCTGACAATTTTTTTATCTCCGTTTCATGCCAGCACTTCCTCCTTTGAGTAACGAACCATTGCTGCCACCTCAGCCTCCGATGCGCTTGCGCGCAGTGGCCTTGGCCGTGTTGGTGCATGTCGGTTTGATTGGCGCATTAGTCGGCGTGAGTTGGCAGCGCCCTGTGGACTCCGTTTTGGAAGCTGAGGTTTGGTCAGAGTTGCCACAAGAGGCGGCCCCTGCAGCGCCACCCGCACCACCAACACCGCCTCAGGAGGTGCCAAAACCTCCTGAGCCTGTGGTTGAGCCAGATCCTGTTCCTGAACCGCCACCGCCACCGCCACCGCCACCACCGCCCCCTCCTTCGGCACCTCCACCAGCACCTGCGCCAGTTCCAGCCCCTGTGCAGCAGGTTGCTCCTCAGCCCAATCCACAATTGGTGATTGAGCGCAAAAAACGTGAGGAAGCCGAGCGTAAGCGTCAAGAGGAGTTGGAGGCCCAAGCGCATAAGCAAGCAGAAGAGGCTGCAGCGAAGAAAAAGGCTGTGGAGGAGGCCGCACGTAAAAAGAAACAGGAAGAGACTGAGGCTGCGAATAAAAAGGCGGCAGAGGATGCCGCGCGCCAGAAGAAAGAGCAAGAGCAAGAGGCGCAAAAACGCAAGCAGGATCAGGAGGCTGCTGCGCAGAAAAAGGCCGCAGAAGAGGCAGCTAAGAAAAAGGCTGCTGAAGAAGCGGCCAAGAAGAAAGCGGCAGAAGAGGCTGCACTGAAGAAAAAACAGGAAGAAGAAGCGGCGGCCAAGAAAAAAGCCGAACAAGAGGCTGCGGCCAAGAAAAAAGCGGCGCAGGAGGCGGCGGCGAAGAAAGAGGCCGCAGAAGCGGAAGCCAGGCGCGCTGCGCAATTGCAAAATATTCGAGGCATGGCCGGTGCCAGCGGTGGGGCTAATGCTTCGGGCTCCGCATTGCAGTCTTCAGGCCCATCGGCAGGCTGGGGTGGGCAGGTTCGTGCTGCAGTACGTCCCAATATTGTTTTTCCTGCCGCGATTGTTGGGAATCCATCGGCCGAAGTTGAAGTGCGAATGGACAGCACAGGTAAAGTCACCGGCCGTCGGATTGTGAAGTCCAGTGGCAATGCTGCATGGGATGAGGCTGTACTGCGAGCGATTGATAAAACTCAGAAGTTGCCGTTAGACAATGGCCGTTCGGTGCCTTCAGCTGTTTTGGTGTTTAAACCGAATGATTAAAATTTGATCGCCTAGTAAGTACGGGCTCTGCACCGGGTATTTGCCGTTGCGGTGGCATCGGCATTGACGCTGCTTTGTGAAGAGCGTGCGCTTAAAGCTTTTGGATTTCAATCCGGTCTGCCTTAAGATCCTAAACCCGTTCTTAGGGTGCTGAGCTTTTATATCAACCATGCAAATGCCGGGCATTTGCAGTGCAACAGTTAGAATGCCAAGCTATGTCTTATCTGGTGCTTGCTCGCAAATATCGCCCCCATAATTTTGATGAAATGGTGGGGCAGGAACACGTCGTGAAAGCGCTCTCTAATGCGCTTGCCCAGCAACGGTTGCACCATGCGTATTTGTTTACCGGCACGCGAGGTGTTGGGAAAACCACGGTGTCGCGCATCTTGGCCAAGTCACTCAACTGCCAGGGCCCAGACGGGCAAGGGACGATTACCCCGCATCCATGTGGAGTTTGCCAAGCTTGCCGGGATATTGATGCGGGTCGTTTTGTCGATTACACCGAGTTGGATGCAGCATCCAATCGTGGAGTTGAGGAAGTACAGAGTTTGATGGAGCAGGCGGTCTACAAGCCAGTGCAAGGCCGCTTCAAAGTCTTCATGATTGATGAGGTGCACATGCTCTCCAACACGGCATTCAATGCCATGTTAAAGACGTTGGAGGAGCCGCCTGAATATTTGAAATTCGTGTTGGCCACGACGGATCCGCAGAAGGTTCCGGTGACGGTGCTTTCTCGCTGTTTACAGTTCAATTTGCGGCCTATGGCGCCTCAAACCATCACAGAGCATTTGCAGCATGTGCTTGAAAAAGAGGCGGTTGCACAAGACCGTGCGAGCTTGCAGCTTTTGGCTCGTGCGGCACGCGGTTCGATGCGTGATGCGCTGTCCTTGACAGATCAAGCCATTGCCTATGGCAATGGGGCTCTACAAGAATCTACCGTGCGACAAATGTTGGGTGTGGTGGATAAGCGCTATGTGCTTGAGATGATTGGGGCCTTGGCAGCTGCCGATGGCGTTGCGATTGTTTCCTTGGCTGATACCTTGCGCCAGCAAGGCATTCCTGCGGCTTCTTTGCTCGAAGACATGGCCTTAGCACTACAGAAGATGGCGCTGTACCAAAGCGTACCTTCCAGTGCCTGGGACAGTGGCGATGATGTGGATTTACAGCCGCTGCTTGAGTTGGCTGGTAAGTTGCCGCCCGATGAAACCCAATTGCTCTACACCTTTTGTTTGAAAGGGCGTGAAGAGCTGGGCTTGGCCCCTGATGAGTATTCAGGCCTGGTGATGGTGCTGTTGAGACTGTTGGCATTTAAAGCGCCTCCCGGATCAACGCCCGTTGCAGGTGGTGGTGGTGGTGGTGGTGGCAATGCGAACCACGGCGATAGCTTGTCAGGTTCGGCATCGTCATCATCAGTAGCTTGTGAGCAGGGCGCAGCAGCAAGCACGGCAGAAACGATTCAGCCCCCTCTTGCAGAAACTTCTCCACCAAATGAGCAGAAGGTCGAACCTGTTGAGCGCAGCCACATGGTTGAGGTGGACACTGCAGCGCTTGACAGTGCGGCACAGACTAAACCGGTGACTGCGGCGCTCGATGCAGAACACAACGTTGAGCCAGTATTGCAAGAGGTTCAGTTCGCCGAGCTGGTACCTTCGCAGCATGCGCCAAGGGAGGCTTTGCCTTGGGAGGAACAAGAGAGCGCTGTTGTGGCATGGCCTGCGCAAGCTTCACAAGAAAAAGCAGTCGAATTGGCGCCTGAACTGCTGGTGGCGGTTGATGCGCCTGTTGTCATAGCCTCTCCAGGCGATGCTTTGGCGCAGACTGAAACTGCTCCTGCAGAAGATACGCTGGCCACTACCGTGCGGCCAGTGGCTGCAGTGGCGGTGTCACATGGCGCAAGTGCTGCTGATCCTGCGCTACAACAATGGTGGCAGAGTTTGGTGCGGCAGTTGAATGAGCAAGGCACCCTGGTGTCGTTGGTGCGTGAGTTGGCCCAGCAATCGCAGGCGCAAAAGCGTGATGCCAACGGCGTACATTTGCGCATCAACAACCAAAGTTTGATGAATGAGAACTTACGAGGTAAGTTGCAAGCGATTCTTCAAGCCGCCGAGGTTCCTGGTACTTTAACGCTGGAATATGGCGAGGTCAGTGCCAGTTTGATGCTCCAGATGGAAGCGGACAAACGCCGTGCGCAAGATATTGCACAGAGCATTGTTGAAAACGACGTCCGTGTGCAATGGTTGCAAAGCCATTTAGGGGCGGAGATTGTGCCAGGCAGCATAAAACCTATTTCTATTGACGTGCGACATTGAGACACGTTGAATTGGGCAGCGCGGTGCCAGCAGTGCCGCGTTGCTTTCTTGTTTTTGAACCCATCACGATTGAGAAGGAAATACCATGTTCAACAAAGGACAAATGGCAGGCTTGTTAAAGCAAGCACAAGCGATGCAAGACAACCTGAAAAAAGCCCAAGAAGAATTGGCAACCATTGAGGTTGAAGGCGAATCGGGGGCGGGGCTGGTGAAGGTGCTGATGACGGCTAAACATGAAGTCAAGCGCATCACGATTGATCCTAGCTTGTTGGCTGACGACAAGGATATGCTGGAAGACTTGGTTGCTGCAGCGTTCAATGCTGCGGTACGCAAAGCCGCTGAAGTGGAACAGGAAAAAATGGGCAAACTCACCGCAGGGATGGGTGGAATGGGGGGCTTGGGTGGCTTCAAACTGCCGTTTTAAATGGTTGTTGCATTGGCAGTGTGCAAGCATTTGGAGCAATCAGCGTTGCTGAGGACTTTGCTTGATGCCTGTCATATGTAGCCATTTAGCCGTAGTTTTTCAGGAGTTTTGTGGATCACAACACCAAAAGCCTTGAGCACCTGGTGCAAGCTTTGCGGCAATTACCAGGAGTGGGCGTCAAATCAGCAGCCCGCATGGCTTACCACTTGCTGCAGCATGACCGTGACGGTGCGCTGCGTTTGTCGCAAGCCTTACAGACTGCGGTGCAAAACGTGCGCCACTGTGAGCGTTGCTATACCTTCACAGAAGAGGCGATTTGCAGCACTTGTTCTGATCCCAGTCGTGACCAGACCCGGTTGTGTGTGGTGGAGACGCCATCAGACCAAGCCGTCATGGAGCGCACTGGCGCGTATGAGGGCTTGTACTTTGTATTGCAGGGCCGCTTAAGCCCATTGGATGGAGTGGGAATTGCTGAGTTAGGCTTATCGCATTTGATGGAGCGTGCCAGCAATGGTGTGATTGAAGAGGTCATCATTGCGACCAGTTTCACGGCAGAAGGTCAAGCGACCGCCCATGTGATTGCGCAAGGCTTGGCTAAGCGCGGCATCAGAAGCACACGTATTGCCCGTGGTGTGCCTGCCGGGGGGGAGCTGGAGTTCGTGGATTTGGGCACAATCGCCCATGCATTGGCAGATCGGCATTGATGCTGCGTGCCCGCAGCAGCCATGATGCAGCTGCTGCGTTTTTGTTTTTTAGATTCCTCTGGATCTGTCGGTTGCAAATTGCTGGCGGAAGGCGCTGAAGCGGTTGTGCTCAAGCGCATCGCGCACTTCCTGCATGAGATTCAAGTAGTAATGCAGGTTGTGGATGGTTGTCAGCATGGGGCCAAGCATTTCACCACAACGGTCTAAATGGTGTAGGTACGCGCGGGAGAACCCGGCGCGACCGCCTTTATCCCAGCTGATTCCGCTAACGCCAGCGCAAGCATGGCAGCTGCAGCTGGTGTCCAGCGGCTGATGGTCTTGTTTATGGCGGGCATTGCGCACTTTTAAATCGCCATAGCGGGTGAATACTGTTCCATTGCGGGCGTTGCGCGTGGGCATGACGCAGTCAAACATATCTACCCCGCTGGCCACACCTTCCACCAAGTCTTCCGGGGTGCCTACGCCCATCAAGTAACGCGGTTTATGCGCTGGCAGACGGTGCGGGGTGTGGGCCATGATGCGGCGCATATCTTCTTTGGGCTCTCCCACGCTGACGCCGCCTACCGCGTAACCAGGGAAGTCCAGTGCCACCAACTGCTCCAAAGATTCTTGGCGCAAATGTTCAAACATGCCGCCTTGCACAATGCCGAACAAGGCATTGGGGTTGTTCAATCGTGCAAATTCATTTTGGCTGCGTTTGGCCCAACGGATGCTCATCTCCATTGAGCGGCGCGCTTCATCTTCCGTAGTGATGTGGCCTTTGGTTTCATAAGGTGTGCATTCATCCAGCTGCATCACAATGTCAGAGTTCAATGCGGTTTGGATTTGCATGCTGACTTCTGGCGACATGAATAGTTTGTCACCATTGACGGGAGATGCGAAATGCACGCCTTCTTCTGTGATCTTGCGCATGTCGCCAAGACTCCACACTTGAAAGCCGCCGCTGTCCGTCAGAATCGGTTTATGCCATTGTTCAAAGGCATGCAAGCCGCCGAACGAAGCCATTACGTCCAGGCCAGGGCGCATCCATAGGTGAAAGGTGTTGCCCAGAATGATTTGCGCGCCCATCTCTTCAAGGCTGCGCGGCATCACTCCTTTGACGGTCCCGTAAGTGCCGACAGGCATGAAAATAGGGGTCTGAACGACACCATGGTTGAGGGTGAGTTGGCCGCGACGAGCGTGGCTGGAGGCATCGGTTGCGAGGAGATCGAATTGCAACATGAAGAAAGTCGTTGGAAAAGCGGGGCCTTGGCGCGGCGATGGTTCGTGGATATCCAATCATCTGCTTTCGTGCGCCAAGGTGCAGAAATGGCGAAATTATGCGCTATGCCTGAGTGCCATGTGGCGCCACTGGGTTTCCTGCTGACTTGCAATGCTGGTGCACTTGTATTTGCAACCGTATTTTTTTACATACGACATATAAAAAAAGCACCAGCATGCGCTGGTGCTTGACCTGAGAATGAATGGGAGGGGAGCGTGGCCAGGGGCTTATTGTGCGACCCAACCACCATCCATGTTCCAAGCGACACCACGGATGTTGTCGCCTGCAGGCGAGCAGAAAAAGGCAGCCAGTGCACCTAGCTCTTCAGGGGTGGTGAACTTAAGTGACGGTTCCTTGGCTTGCAGCAGCTCTTTGGTGGCCTCTTCATTGCTGACGCCATTTTTTTGTGCCAGTGCATCAATTTGCTTTTGCACCAATGGTGTCAGTACCCAGCCTGGACAAATAGCGTTGACCGTGATGCCGGTTGTCGCCGTTTCTAGTGCGGCGACTTTGGTAAAGCCGACCACACCGTGTTTGGCTGCGACATAGGCCGATTTGTCTGCCGAGCCGACTAAGCCATGAACCGATGCGATATTGATGATACGGCCCCAATTGGCCTTGCGCATAGCAGGCAGGGCCAAGCGCGTGGTGTGGAAGACGCTGTTGAGGTTGATCGCAATAATGGCGTCCCAGCGGTCAACAGGGAAACTGTCAATAGGTGAGGTGTGCTGAATGCCTGCGTTATTGACCAGAATGTCGATGTGTCCAAACTCTTTGCCGCCAAAAGCAATCAGGTCTTCGATTTCTGCAGGCTTACTCAGGTCGGCGCCATGGAAAGCGGTGCGAATGTTGTGCGTTGCTCCAGCTTGGAGGATTTGCTGACTTGGGCTTTCATGGTCGCCAAACCCGTTGATCACAATATTGGCGCCTTGCGCTGCCAATACTTGGGCTATACCCAGACCAATGCCGCTGGTGGAACCTGTCACTAAGGCGGTTTTTCCTTTTAAAGACATCGACTACCTCCATATCAATTAGGATGTGAAAAACGTTGATCAATCCACGCAAGCGCGTTGTTGAACTGCATGCAATCATTGCCATTCTCGCGCAGTTTTTCAGGTGATGGGAGGATGGGTGAAATCCATTGCCGCACTTACGCTTTTCCCTTTTAGGGGGGGCAATAGGTGCATGAGAGAATAAAGGAGACCAGAACTATGCCGATTACATCCACAACACCCAAGCAGCCAGTCCTGCGCTATGTGCAGTGTCCAGGAGCAAGCAAGACTGGCCCTAACGGCTTAGCCAGTGCGGTCGCGCATCGTATGGCCTATTGGGATTGGCCTGCTGAGAATACCCATGACAATAGCCATGTGGTGCTGGCCGTGCATGGTTTGACCAGAACTGGGCGTGATTTTGATGTGTTGGCTCAGCATTTGAGTACCAAGGCTCGGGTGATTTGCCCTGATATCGTGGGGCGCGGCCGCAGTGATTGGCTGGCTGACCCGCAGGGCTACCAAATTCCTGCCTATGTAGGAGATATGTTGTCTTTGATGGGGCAATTGGTCCAGGAGGCTCAAAACCAAGGGCAGCCGATTAGTCAACTCGATTGGGTTGGTACCAGTATGGGGGGGCTGATTGGCTTGGGTTTTGTCACATTGCCCGGTTTGCCAATACCAGTAGGCAAATTGGTGCTCAACGATGTAGGGCCCGTGATTGAATGGTCTTCCTTAATGCGTATTGGGCAGTATTTAGGCAAGTCCGGCCAATACGGCTCTGTGGAAGAAGGGGCTGCCTATTTGCGCAGCATTGCTGCTGGTTTTGGTCCACATACTGATGCACAGTGGCTGGCTTTGTCGCAAGCCATGTTTAGGCAGTTAGAAGATGGAAGTGTCACGACCCATTACGACCCGGCTATTGCAGTGCCTTACCAAGCTTTGACGCAAGAGGCCTCCAAAGCAGGTGAGGCTACGTTGTGGTCTTTGTACGATCAGGTGAGCGCAAAAACTTTATTGCTACGCGGCAAGGATTCGGATCTGCTCAGCGTGGCGACGGCTGCAGCCATGGCAGCGCGTGGCCCCAGAGCGCAGGTGGTCGAATTTGCTGGGGTAGGCCATGCCCCCACTTTGGTACAAGACGACCAAGTGGAGGCTGTGGTGCGCTTCTTGCTGGATACACCTTGACGTGAAATGATGGTGCATGCCTAGAGAGCAATTGTTGCGGCGATAGCTGTGACAAATGGACGCCCATTTAACAAATATTGCGCCGCCTGCAGCCAGTGAATCGACATCGATTTGACAAAACTTAGGCGTATAGTCTTGCCGTTGATTTGAAGCTTATGAATTTACCGATCGCAGACACCCCTCAGCCGCTTCTTGCGCCATCGCAGGAAGGGCGGGGCCGCGAGCCATTGCTGCTCAGTGCAGCCACTGCCATGCTGCCCAAGCAGGCCAACATGCTGGCCAGGGCCAAGGCATTTGCAGAGCCCTTATTGACTGATGAAACGCTGCGCAATGGTGAGAATGTTCTCGACCATGCGCATGCAGTGGCGCGGATTCTCGATGAGATTGGTGGCTCTGAAGCTATGCAGGCGGCCACCTATCTGATTTATGCCTCGTTCCACTTGAGCAACCCGCACGAGGCCATTGCGCGCCGTTTTGGGGAGACTTATGCGTCTTTGGCGCTAGAAACCTCCAAGTTGATGCAAGTGCAGGGGCAGGCTCGTAGTGGGTCAGGAGCACGTAAAAGCGGTGAAGCCAAGATTGAGCACACGGAAACAGTGCGCAAGATGTTGCTGGCGTTTTCGCGTGACCTGCGTGTGGTACTGATTCGTTTGGCCTCGCGCTTGCAAACCTTGCGCTACCACGCCAATTCAAAAGTGCCGATTGATCGGCTGTTGGCCGAAGAGAGCTTGTACGTTTTTGCACCGCTGGCCAATCGGCTGGGCATTTGGCAGCTCAAATGGGAATTGGAGGATTTGGCGTTCCGCTTTCTGGAGCCTGATACCTACCGCGAAGTGGCCAAACAGCTCGATGAAAAGCGCCGCGAGCGTGAGCATTACATGCAAACGCTTTGCGATACTGTGTGCGAGCAACTGCAAGAGCGTCATATTCAGGCTACGGTGCAAGGGCGACCAAAGCACATTTACAGCATCGTTAAAAAGATGCGCGGGAAGTCACTGGAGTTCGATCAGCTCTTCGATATCCGGGCGATGCGCATCATCGTGCAAACGGTGGAGGACTGCTACGAAACCCTGAGTTGGGTGCATACCCGATTCACGCCTGTCGAAGCCGAATTCGATGATTACATCGCCAAACCCAAGCCCAATGGTTACCAGTCGCTGCACACGGTTGTGCGTGATGAAGAGGGGCGGGCGGTTGAAATTCAAATCCGCACCCAAGCGATGCATGACCATGCAGAGAATGGTGTGGCTGCGCACTGGGCTTACAAAGAGGCCGGAACCAAAGGCTACGCAGGCGTTTCAGCTACTGGCGAATACGACTCCAAGATTGCGGTTTTGCGTCAGTTGTTGGCGTGGGAGCGTGAGTTTGCCGATAGCGATGAGGTGCGGGCACTGGGCCTCTTTGATGACCGCATTTATGTCATGACCCCTAACGCATCCATTGTGGAACTGCCCAAAGGGGCGACCCCTGTGGATTTTGCCTATACCGTGCACACCAATTTGGGGCACAGGTGCCGTGGCGCCAAGATCGATGGCGTGATGGTGGCCTTGAATACGCCACTGCAAAATGGGCAGACAGTGGAAATTACGGCGGCTAAGGAGGGGGGGCCCTCGCGAGATTGGCTCAATAAAGACTTGGGTTACCTTTGCAGCCAGCGAGCGCGATCGAAAGTTCGTGCGTGGTTCAATGCGCAGGCATTGCAAGACACGATCGCCAAAGGGCGTGACATCGTTGAAAAAGTGCTCCAGCGCGAAGGGAAGACAGCACTCAAACTGGAAGACATTGCAGGGCAGCTGGGTTTCAAATCCACCGACGCATTTTTCGAAATGGTCGGCAAAGATGAGTTTTCCCTACGCACGTTGGAAGTGCTGCTGCACCCCGCGCAGCCTGAGGATGCCCAAGCTGGCGATGACGTGGTATTGCGTAAACCGCGCAATACCGGCAGTGGTAAGGTGTTGGTGGTGGGAATGGATTCTCTGATGACCCATTTAGCCAAATGTTGCATGCCAGCGCCGCCTGATGACATTGGTGGTTTTATTACGCGTGGAAAAGGCGTGGGAATTCACCGTAGTGACTGCCCGAATTTCCAGAAAATGCTGGAGACCACGCCTGAGCGGGTTATTGATGTGCAATGGAGTGATGCTGGCCATGCGCAAGGCGCAGGTGCTTCGCAGTCCGTGTACCCGGTTGATATCCATGTCGAGGCGCAGGACCGCCAAGGATTGTTGCGCGATATTTCCGATGTGTTCACCCGCGAACGTACCAATGTGATTGGTGTGCAAACCCGGAGTCACAAATCAACCGCCACCATGACGTTTACTGTGGAGATCCAAAATGCCACGCGCCTGCAAGGCGTATTGGCTGCGGTAGCACAGGTACAGGGAGTGCGATCTGCTCGTCGTAAGTAACCGCGAGAATGAATGAAAGCAACCTTGGTGATGGCTTGCAGACATAAATAAACCCCGCCAAGGCGGGGTTTGAAGTATTTTCGTATGTTGTTCGAGTTCTAAAGCCTATTCCACCAGGAATACAAGCATTTTCGTGTGGCAACCACTATCGAGGTCTTCAGCGTGTATTGGCATCCATGTTGTGCTCTCGCAGATCGGGGGTATTGGCATTGATCTTGCTGACCTTTCGTGAGCGGCTAACCCACTTTGCCAATCGCCCTCGGCACATTAACGCTTGCGATCGCGTTCGTCGTCAGGCCAAATTTGTGTGTTCATCGTATTCATGTCTTGTTCCTCAAAAAGATGACAGATGATCCTTTAACGTGCCCTTTGAGGATGCGTTGACATGCCGCGCTCAAAAAAATCAAATTTTTAAAAATTTATCATTGAGCTGCTTGTGTCAGTGTCTGGAGCTCTTCTGAAAGAGTGAGCCACTCTTCTTCTGCAGCTTCAATATCTTCTTGTAATGTTTTGATTTTTTTGCCTGATTCAGCCCATTGCTGCGGTGTGCTTTCTGCGCCTAGCGCGGCTTCAAGTGCTGCTTTTGCATTTTCTGCATCGGCCATCTTTTTTTCTAATGCCTGAATTTTTTTCTTCAACGGTTGGGTTTTTTCGGCCAGTTTTTGCCTGTTTTGGGCATCCAGGCGTCTTTGCTCGCGCATGTTTGTAGCTGGAGCAACCTCTGCAGTGGCTGTCGTATTGCTGCTGCCGCTGGTTTTCGGTGCTTCTTTTTTTGCATCCAACTGGGCGCGCAGTTCTTTTTGCTGCTGCAGTACATGGCGTTGGTAGTCTTCCAAATCGCCTTCGAAGTCTTGAACTTTGCCTTGGCTGACCAGCCAGAACTGGTCGCTGACAGTGCGCAGTAGCGCGCGGTCATGGCTCACCAGCATTAAGGTGCCTTCAAAACTGTTCAGTGCCATGCCGAGTGCTTCGCGGGTGGCCAAATCCAAATGGTTGGTTGGTTCGTCAAGCAACAGCAGGCCGGGGCGTTGCCATACCAGCATTGCCAACACCAAGCGCGCTTTTTCCCCACCGCTCATGGTGCCGATTGGTTGGGCCACCATGTCGCCGCTGAAATTGAAGCTACCCAGAAAATTGCGCAAGTCTTGCTCGCGCGCGGGATTGGGAGGGGTGGCGCCATAACTGCGCGCCAAGCGGATGAAGTGTTCTAGCGGATTGTCCGATTCATGCAGCACGTCTAATTCTTGCTGCGCAAAGTAACCAATGGTGAGACCTTTGCCCTGGGTGATCTCTCCTGCGATCAGTGGGGTGTCGCCCACAATGGACTTGATCAGGGTTGATTTACCTTGTCCGTTGGCCCCCAAAATACCAATGCGTTGACCTGCCTGAACGGAAAGGCTGACGTTGTGCAGAATGGTTTTGCGTTCACTGCCTTCTTTGTTGCTGTAGCCCATGTCAGCGTTTTTCACCACCAGCATGGGGTTGGGTAGAGCCATGGGTTCTTTGAACTCAAAGCTGAATTCGGCCTCAGCCAGCACAGGCGCAACCCGTTCCATGCGTTCGAGCGCTTTGACGCGGCTTTGTGCCTGTCGGGCTTTGGTGGCTTTGGCTTTGAAGCGGTCAATGAATTTTTGCAGGTGTGCAATTTTGTCTTGCTGCCGCGTAAAGGCTGCTTGCTGTTGCTCCAGTTTGAGCGCGCGTTGCTCTTCAAAGAAGCTGTAGTTGCCGCCATAGCGGGTGATGTTTTGGTGGTCCAAGTGCAGTGTCACTTGGGTGGTGGCATCAAGGAATTCCCGGTCATGGCTGATCACCAGCAACGTACCAGGGTAACGTGAGAGCCAGCCTTCAAGCCAAATGAGGGCGTCTAAATCCAAGTGGTTGGTGGGCTCATCGAGCAAAAGCAAATCGCTGGGGCTCATCAAGGCTCTGGCCAGTTGCAGGCGCATACGCCAGCCACCGGAGAAGCTGTTGACCGGGCGCTCGAGTTGATCGGGCTGAAAGCCCAAGCCTAAAATCAAGGCTTGCGCACGTGCGCGTGCATCGTAGGCGCCGGCGTCGGCTAGTTCTGCATGCACTTGCGCTATGGCAATGCCGTCGTTGGCGGTTTCAGCCGCTTGCAGTCGCACATTCAGCTCACTCAGGCGACTATCACCATCGAGCACGAAATCGGTGGCACTTTCGCCAGTTTCTGGCATGTTTTGTGCCACTTGTGCCATGCGCCAGCCTGCGGGCATGAAGAAACTGCCGCCATCTTCATGGAGGCTGCCGTTCAGTAATGCGAACAGAGTGGATTTTCCAGCGCCATTACGACCCACCAGGGCCGCTTTCTCACCTGGTTGAATGGTCACGTTCACGCCGTCTAAAAGCACTTTGGTGCCTCGGCGCAGCACCAATTCCTTCAATGTAATCATGGGCGGCATTATCAAGGGTGTTGCTGTAGTTTGTGGCGAGATGTGCTTCTGCCACAATTGGTTTTACGTTCAAACTGCAGAATCAGTCCATTTTTAGAAGGAATCAACATGCCAGAAAACACCCGTGCGCTACAGAGTGCGCCTGTACCAGCGTTGGCACAAGGCTGGTATGTGGGTTTGATGTCTGGCACGTCTTTGGATGGCGTGGATGCTGTGCTGGCGCGGTTCTCTCCACGTGAGGGCGCAGTGATGGGAGGGCGCTTGGAGCAGATTGAAGTGGCTGGACATGCGCATGTGCCATTCGAGGGTCCTCTAGTGGCGTGGCTCAAGCAACTGAATGCACCTGGAGCTGATGAGCTGCACCGGGCGGCGCTGGCTGAAAATGCGCTGGCTCAGCGTTATGCCCAAGCTGTTCAGGCTTTATGCGCTCAAACCGGAGTGGCCGCAGCAGACGTGGTGGCCATAGGCGCGCATGGTCAAACGGTGCGGCATCAACCCAGCGTGCGCGGGGAGGCTGGCGCTATTGCTGCGCTTAGTAGTCTTTGCCCACATGCCCATTTGGCTGAGCAGGCTCAGGCTGTTGGCCGCTATACGATTCAACTCAATAACCCGGCATGGCTGGCTGAACAGACGGGCATTGCCGTGGTGGCAGATTTTCGCCGTCGCGATATGGCAGCAGGCGGTCAAGGGGCCCCGTTGGTGCCTGCGTTTCATCGTGCGTTATTTGGGCAATCTGGCCTTGGTGTTGCTGTGTTGAATCTAGGGGGGATTGCCAACTGGAGTTTGATTGATAGCCAAGGGCAGACCATGGGCTTTGATAGCGGCCCTGCCAATACCTTATTAGATGCATGGTGCCAGGTGCATACCGGGCAGCCTTTTGACCGGCATGGGCAGTGGGCCGCCAGTGGTTCGGTGCAGCAGGCGTTGCTGGCGCAATGCATGCAAGAGCCATATTTCCATGCACCCGCGCCTAAAAGCACGGGGCTGGATCTGTTCAATATGTCGTGGCTGCAAGCGCATTTGGAGTTGCAGGTCCCCGCACAAGCGTTTTCCCCTGAGGATGTTCAAGCCACGCTGGTGGAATTGACCGCAGTGACAGTGGCCCAAACATTTGTCCGTTATCAACAAGGTCAGCGCAGCGTGGGGGTGTGCGGTGGTGGCGCGTTCAATACTTATCTGATGGAGCGCATTGCACAGCATTTGCAATTGCTGCTGGGCGAGCCAGTCGCTGTGCACAGTACCCTGGAGTGGGGGCTTGGCCCGGAGCAAGTGGAAGCAGCGGCTTTTGCATGGTTAGCACGTCAATGCATGTTGGGCTTACCCGGTAATGTGCCTGCCGCTACGCATGCCCGTGGAGAGAGAGTTCTGGGGGCTATCTATCCGGCGTGAATGTGGGAGCCGAGCTGCCAAGCATAAATGCCTACTTTTTAAGCGATGGACAGACCGCTATAGGGCAATCCCTAGGAGGCGCCCACCTTATGCACAACTTTATCCACAGCGATTGTGGATTCTTGTGGCCAATTCATCACGCTGTCATGGTTGCGTACGCAGGATATTGGTGGGCGACCATTGATCGGTTAGTGGTCTGGCAGCGCTGCGTGGCACTTCAGAGGCTGGGTATTGTTGCCAGGGGCCGGTAAGCTGGTCTTGCAGTGCATCGCTCTGGGGTGACTGTACCAGCGGCTCTATGGCAGCGTACAAGATGTCATTCATCAGGCGCTGGGCTCGCCACAGGTGCGGGAAAACGGCTTGCCATGTGGCTTCTTCATGAGGCAGTAAGCGCCCGCGCGCGAAGGTGTTGGCGGCCACAATGCCGCCTGTGGTCAGAAGCTGGCGCACTTGTTGGAGAAATTCCACTGTCAGCAAATGCTCAGGAATGTAGTCATGGTCAAAAGCATCAAGCATGATCAAGTCGTAGGCGGCATTTTTACGCAGTTGCTGGCGTACAAATACCCGCGCATCCATTTCGTACACAGTCACTTGTGCGCTGGGTGTAAAGGCAAACCAATCGCGTGCAACTTGTACAACAGCAGGGTCGAGTTCGACCACATCGAGCTGTACCTCCGGGTAGTCATGCATCACCGCTTTGGCAATCGAGCCGCCTCCCATGCCGATAAGCAATAATTTTTGTGGCGGTTTGCGCAGCAATCGCATGCCCGCTAGCAGGCCGCGCGTGTATTCCAGTGCCAATGCATTCGGTTGCGCTTTGAACATGCAACTTTGGTAGAGGCTGCGCCGGTCAAAGCTCATGCACCGAAAGGCCGCCCCTTCCATCACCATGACATCTACGTGCTGTCCGCGAACGATGGTTTGCAGCGCAAACGTGTCCTCCATCAAACGGGTTTCCAGACTTGGCGCTTGCTGGTTGTTGGAGGTTGTGGAGGCCGTTTGAAACGGCTGGGTTGCAAGTGCCGCTTGCGGCTTCAACGTGCAGAAGATACCAATCAGCGCAGCCCATGCCATTAAAGATGGCAAGCGTAGCCAACAACAGAGTAAGAGTGAAGATTGGCGCATGGCGAGGGACTGTGCGCTCACTTGAGTGCTGGCGCTGCAGTGTTGGACCACAGCAACCATGGTAGGCCAGCAATGGCCGCAGTCATGATGACCAAGCCCAACAAAATCGTATTGATTTCCCACCAGAGCACCAAGTAGTAGGAAGGCAAGATGGTTCCGGCTGCAGCCCCCAGCGTGGTCATGGCACTGAGTAGGCCAGCCCGGGCACCAGCTTCTTCTACACGCGTGACGATCAGACGCATGGCATAAGGCGTTAAGCTGCCTGCAAACCAGCCGGGTGCTGCCAGCAATAGACTGGCGCCCAGCAAGCTGCCATAGCGAGAGTCGGTCATCCAATATGTGATTTCAGACAAGATAAGGTCTGAAATCAGCACCATGGGCACGAGGGTGCATGCCAGCCACAACAGCAGTTGGTAAAACCGCGTGGGGTGCACAACGCTGCGCTGCGAGAGCTTTCCTCCCCATAAATACCCAGCGGCCATGGCCAGTAATAAAACCGTGATGATGCTGCCCCACACCGCGATGCCGCTGCCAAAGTAAGACGCCACGATGCGAGCGAACAGCATTTCTACTGCCATGGTGGCAAACGATGCCCAGGAGGCAGCAAAGACGACGTAACGCACTTGGGCGCAAGACAGGGCGGGAGTAAGGGACTGCGGCATGGCCGCTATTGTGCACATGCGAAACGTGCATAAGCCAAACCCTGGTCATGTGGGTATTCATGCGCTTGTCACAGAGGCTTTTTATTCTGCGTGTTTTTCATCACAGCTACACAGGATTGACGAGATGTTCACACGCACAGACAACAGCACCCCGCGCAGCTTGCGTACATGGCTGAGTGCCGCATGCGCTGGCGCTGCCATGGTCTTGGGCGCACAAGCCCATGCACTGGATTCCCGGTTTACAGATGCCAATGGTGATTTGGTGGCCGATGCACCAACTGATCCCAAGCTGTGGATCGATCCCGACACTTTGGTGTTTGCCTATACCCCTGTGGAAGACCCTGCGGTGTATGCCAAGGTCTGGCAAGAATTTCTGGATCATTTGGCGAAAACCACAGGCAAAAAAGTGCAGTTTTTCCCGGTGCAGAACAACGCGGCTCAGTTAGAGGCCATGCGTGCGGGCCGCTTGCATGTGGCAGGTTTTAATACCGGCTCCAACCCACTGGCAGTCAATTGCGCGGGTTTTGTGCCATTCACCATGATGGCGTCCAACGATGACCGTTATGGCTATGAGATGGAAATCATCACCTATCCAGCCAGCGGGATTGAAAAGGTGCAAGACATCAAAGGCAAAAAGTTGGCTTTTACCTCGGAGACATCCAACTCGGGTTACAAAGCGCCGTCGGCATTGCTGCGCGAAGAATTCAAGATGGAAGCGGGCAAAGACTATGAGCCCGTGTTTTCTGGTAAACACGACAACTCCATCATCGGTGTTGCAAACAAAGACTATCCGGCCGCTGCAATTGCCAATTCTGTGCTCCAGCGCATGCAAGCGCGCGATGTGGTCAAGCCAGCACAAACGGTGACGATCTACAAGTCACAAACCTTTCCGACCACGGGATATGGCTATGTGTACAACCTCAAGCCTGAGTTGGCTGAAAAAGTGAAAGAAGCATTCTTCACTTTCAATTGGGAAGGCTCAGGCTTGGCCAAAGAGTTCAATACCTCTGAGCCGCCACAAGAGAAGTTCTTGCCCATTACTTACAAAGAGCATTGGCAAGTGGTGCGTGACATCGACCAGGCTATGGGGGTGGCATACAGCTGCAAATAAAGTGTGCAAGAAGTCAGGCGAAGTGTGAGAGGGGCGCGATCTATGCGCTGACGCTGATTTGGCTGCGTATGGTTGTCACCGTATGGCAATCGGCATAGCATGCGCGTTTTGGCGCAGCTGCGCTCTTTTGCATCAATACGAACGACTATGGACTCTGCCTTTTCTTCTCCTGTGCCTGCGGGCCGCGTTGTGCGCCAGAGAGCCGCTTATCGTACGGCATTGGTTGCACTCGCGACCACTGCCACTGCCATAGCTGCGCTGATGGCTCCTGTGCACACTGCATCAGCTCTGGATGGTCGATACCAGGATGCCAATGGCGATTTGGTAGCAGATCGTCCTGAGGATGCAGCCCAATGGCGTGACCCCACGACGTTGGTGTTCGCTTTCAGCCCCGCAGAGGATCCGGCAGTGTTTGCCGATGTTTGGAAGGGTTTTTTGGCGCATTTAGCCGATGTGACGGGAAAAAGGGTGCAGTACTTTGCGGTGCAAAGCAATGCCTCTGAAATTGAGGCGATGCGGGCGGGGCGTTTGCATGTGGCTGCGTTTGCAACAGGGGCGGTTCCTTTGGCGGTTAATTGCGCAGGGTTTGTGCCTTTTGCGATGATGACGGCCAACGATGGCCGCTTTGGCTATCGCATGCAAATCATCACCCGCAATGACAGCCCATTGCAGCATGTGGCTGATGTGAAAGGCAAACGCTTGGCGTTTACCTCCGAGTCGTCTAACTCTGGCTACAAAGCTCCTGCAGCGGTGCTGGAGAAACAGTTTGGATTACGCCAAGGGCAAGACTACCAAGCCGTTTTTTCTGGCAAACATGACAACTCGATTTTGGGCGTGGTGCACCGGGACTATGACGCAGCGGCGGTGGCCAGTGGAATTGCACGGCGCATGGCCGGACGTGGCGTAGTGCAGCTCGATTCCATTCGGGTGTTGTATGAGTCAGACCCTTTTCCAACGCCAGCCTACGGCTACGCGCATGACTTGAAACCAGAGTTGGCACAAGCCATTGAAAAGGCTTTTTTTACTTTCGACTGGGAGGGTTCCGCATTGCAGCGTGAATTCGGTGCAAGCGAGCCACCCCAACAACGTTTTGTTCCCATCAGCTACCTGACACAGTGGCAAATTGTGCGTGATGTGGATGCGGCCATGGGCCAGTCCACGACGTGCCGTTGAAGGCGGGTTAGCAATCTGCCCTGCGGTAGCGTTGATGGCTTGAAGAATGGATTTGTGATGTTGGTGATTGACTCCTTGCAGAAGCGCTACCCCAACAGCGATGTGGCGCTCAAAGGCGTTTCTTTGGAACTGCGCGCCGGTGAAGTAGTCGGCTTGATCGGGCCTTCAGGTGCGGGTAAATCCACGTTGATTCGGTGTGTGAACCGACTGGTTACGCCTACGGCAGGTCGCATCGCGCTGGATGGGGTGGATTTGGCCCATGTGTCCGGCAGAGGTTTGCGCCGCGCAAGGCGCCAAATTGGCATGATTTTTCAAGAATATGCACTGGTTGAGCGCCTGACGGTGATGGAAAACCTTCTGTCTGGTCGGTTGGGCTATACCGGGTTTTGGAAGAGTTGGGCGCGCCGATTTGATGGCAATGACATTGCGCGTGCCTTTGAATTATTAGACCGGGTAGGGTTGGCAGGCATGGAAAACAAGCGTGCCGATGCCTTGTCTGGGGGGCAGCGCCAGCGGGTGGGAATTGCCCGTGCGCTGATGCAGCAGCCGCGTCTGTTGTTGGTGGATGAGCCTACTGCCAGTCTCGATCCCAAGACCTCTCGCCAAGTGATGCGTCTGATCATGGAGTTGTGTGCAGAGCGTGGTTTGGCTGCTATTGTCAATATCCATGACGTGGTGCTGGCAACGCAGTATTTGCCGCGCATCGTGGGGCTGAAATCAGGCGAAATTGTTTATGACGGCCCTGCCAGTGGCATGGATGCTGTGGTGCTTACCCGCATTTATGGCGATGAGGACTGGTCTGCGATTACCCGCAACATGCAAACCAACGCCGCTCAGGATGGTGCGCTGGAGGATGAGGTTGTGGAGAGCCCACTTCAACAAGAACGGGCATCAGGCACAGCGGCTTTGCTGGCGTTGGACTCAGGCCATTTGTCGGCCGGTAACACCAAGCCCTTGATGGCAGCGCAGGTGGTTACACCATGAGAGTGTCTGCTTCAGATTCTTTGGTGGCGTCTGGCCACTCTGAATGGCCGACACAGTGGCGGCGCCCCGCCTTGATTGCTAATCCGTGGTGGCGCTACGGACTGGCGTTGGTCGCTTTTGCTTGGCTGGTGGCTGCAGTTGGATCGTTGGAGGTGAACTGGCTGCGAGTCTCTGAAGGTTTGGAGCGTGGCTGGCGCTTTGTGGCTGCTTTTGCACAACCTGATTTTCTAACGCGCAAGCATGACATTTTGACGGGCTTTGTTGAAAGTCTGACCATGGCCTTGACGTCCACGGCGTTGGGGGTGGTTTTGTCTATTCCCGTTGCGGTGGGCGCCGCGCGTAACTTGGCGCCCGCTCCTGTGTATTTTTTGTGCCGCACGATCGTTGCGCTTTCGCGCACACTCAACGAAATCATCATTGCCATTTTCATGGTGGTGATGTTTGGTTTCGGCCCTTTTGCAGGCTTTCTGACACTGACGATTGCGACCGTGGGCTTCATGGCCAAGTTGCTGGCAGAAGATATGGAAGAGGTGCGCTCAAGCCAGTTGGAAGCCTTGCGTGCCACCGGGGCCAGCTATGGCCAGATGCTGGTGTTTGCTGTGTACCCACAGGTGCTGCCGCGGCTGGTGGGGTTGTCCTTGTACCGGCTGGATATCAATTTTCGTGAGTCAGCTGTAGTCGGTATTGTGGGCGCTGGCGGCATTGGTGCCACGCTCAATACGGCCATGGACCGCTATGAGTTCAATACGGCTGCTGCCGTGATTGTGGTGATCATTGCCGTTGTGATGTTGGCCGAGTACGCATCAGGCTGGATTCGCAAACGGTTTGATTAAGGCAGGAGGATCCGTACTATGAACACACCAACCATGGCATCTTCTTTTCCTTCACCACCAGAGCCTCTGCGTACGTCTGCCTTTTGGCGCAAGCGCAGCGTCAAGCAAGAAGTACTGCTTTTTATGGCCTGGGTGCTCGGTTTGGCTTTGGTTTCCTGGGCATTTCAGGTGATGACCAAAGACACCATCTGGGCTTTTGTGACCGATGCGCCGCGCCAAGTACAGGACGTGGGTGCACGTATGTTGCCGCCCGATTGGGGCTTTGCGCGTGAGATTGTTCAACCCATGTGGGAAACACTGAATATTGCAACACTGGGGACTTTGCTCGGGATGGCCTTGGCATTGCCGGTGGCCTTTTTAGCGGCCCGCAACACCACGCCAAGTGTGCGCTTTGTGCGGCCTTTGGCTTTGCTGGTGATTGTGGGCTCGCGCTCCATCAATTCGCTCATTTGGGCGTTGCTGTTGGTGGCGATTTTGGGGCCGGGTGTTTTGGCCGGCATCATTTCAATTGCGTTGCGCTCGATCGGCTTTATCGGCAAGTTGATGTACGAGGCGATCGAAGAGATTGATGCCAAACAGGTTGAAGCAATCGAATCGACAGGCGCCAGTCGCGTACAAGTGATGGCTTGGGCGATTGCGCCGCAAACTGCGCCCACGTTGGCGGGGGTGAGTTTGTTTCGATGGGACATCAATATCCGCGAATCCACTGTATTAGGTTTAGTGGGAGCTGGTGGCATTGGGGTGAAACTGGAGGCCGCATTGGGCACGCTCGCATGGCCGAAAGTGACACTGATTTTGTTGGCTATTTTGGCCACGGTGGTTTTGAGTGAATGGTTGACGGCCAAGGTTCGCAAAAAACTGATCTGATTGGATGGAGCCATGGGACATTGCACTTGACCTTGTTGATGCTGCGGATGATGGCTTATTGCTTAAAATACCGATTGGTACACTTTTTGGCGTGATGCCATGTGTCTCAGTCGCCTCTGGTTTTGTATGCCTGAATGCCTAGAATGCACAAGCCAGCGGGCAGGTGTTTGCCCCGCCATTCATAGATCGTTTTTTATGCAAATTTTGCGTCTTCGTCCCCGCCTCTTTGTTCCTGCACGCCCCTCTTTACTCCAATGCGCTGTCAGTATGGTGCTGGCCAGTGGCGCTGGAGTTGTGCTGGCACAAACCACCACAGATACGCAGACGCGCGTTCAAAGCGATGGCAAGACGCTCGATGAAGTGACGGTGACAGCCACGCGGCAAAACACCACGCAGTGGCAAGCGCCAGCCTCCATTCAAGTTGTTGACGGCATTGCTTTTGAGCGGAACGTACAAGTCAATTTGTCTGAGGGATTGGCGGCCGTTCCAGGCTTGCAGGTACGCAACCGCCAGAATTACGCACAAGATGTGCAATTGATCATGCGCGGCTTTGGTGCGCGCTCAACATTTGGCGTGCGTGGCATTCGTGTTTACGTGGATGATGTGCCGGCCACCATGCCTGATGGGCAGTCGCAGACTTCACATATTGATTTGTTCACGTTGGATCGGATGGAGGTGCTCAATGGCCCGCTTTCAGGTATGTACGGCAACGCTTCCGGCGGTGTGCTGTTGGCGTACACCCAAGATGGGCAGGGGCCCGCGTCGATCACAACCAGTGCAGCAGCCGGGAGTGATGGCATGCGCCGCTGGGGGCTGCGCGTTCAGGGGGCGACCGACGCGCAGGTCGGTGTGCAGAACTACAGTCTAAGCACCACCCGTTTCGACACGGATGGTTATCGCCAGCAAGCTCAAGCGCAAAAAGGCTTGGCTAATGCCAAGTTAGGGATTGGCTTGCACGACGGCAGTCGCTTGAAGATTGTGCTCAACCATGTGGATGTTCAGGCTCAAGATCCGCTGGGTCAAACCCGAGCGCAAATGCTACAAGACCGGCGCCAAAGCCCTACCGCAGTGCAGTTTGATACGCGTAAAACGGTGCGCCAATCGCAAGTAGGCTTGGTGTGGGACAAGAAGCTCAATGCGGACCAGCAACTGCATGTCATGGGCTATTACGGCCAGCGCAGCAATCGGCAGTACCAATCCATTCCAAGTGCGGCGCAGATCAACAATGCCGGGCATTCCGGTGGGGTGATTGACCTCAATAGAGACTATGGCGGGGCAGAGGCACGCTTGACCAGCGCATTGCAAGTGGCTGGGTATGACGCGTTGTTGGTGACTGGTTTGAGTTACGACGCACTCAAAGATGCGCGCAGTGGTTATGAGAACTTCATTCGCCCGGCCAATACCAGCTACGGTGTCAAAGGTGCGATGCGCCGCGACGAGACCAACCGTGTGAATAGTCTTGACCCCTATGCGCAGGCGACGGTGTGGCTGTCGCCACAATGGAGTGTGGATGGTGCTTTGCGCTATAGCCAAGTCCGATTCCGTTCGCGAGACCTGTATTTGAGCAACGGTGATGACAGTGGATCGACCCGGTACAGCGCATGGCTGCCGTCGGCGGCGATCCGTTGGCAGCCGACCGAGGCTTGGAGTTTCTATGCTTCTGCCGGGCGCGGATTTGAGACCCCTACAGCCAATGAGCTGGCATACCGCCCACGGGATGCCGCGGGCCAACAACAGTTGGGCCTCAATCTCGACCTGAAGCCTGCACGCAGTACTTCGTGGGAGTTGGGTAGCAAATGGCGTGTTCATCCACAAGGCTTGGTAACCGCTGCAGTCTTTCAAATTGATACCAAGCAGGACATAGTCAGTGCCGAGAACAACAACGGTAAAGGCAGCTTCCGCAATGCGGCCAAAACCAGTCGAAAAGGGGTGGAGCTGTCGTATCGCCAAAGTTGGCTGGAACATGCGCAACTGGATTTTGCCTACACCTATACGCGGGCGCGTTATGGGCAAGATGCGGGTGCGGCTTGGTCAGGCAAGCGTATCCCGGGTGTGCCACAACAAAGTGCTTACGCCAGCGTGCGCTGGGCGCCGGATACCGGCTGGCAGGCTGGTGCGGATGTGCAGGCCCTGAGCCGCATTGCGGTTAATGATGCCAATGCTGAATTTGCCAATGGCTTTGCAACACTGGGGCTATCCGGGGGGTATGCATGGAAGCAGGGCGCATGGCGATGGCAGTGGTTTGCCCGCGTTGATAATGCGCAGGATAAAGACTATGTAGGTTCGGTCATCGTGAACGATGGCAACAGCCGTTTTTATGAGCCTGCCGCGGGGCGCCAGTGGAGTACCGGGCTGACGGCAACCTGGCAGTTTTAAGAAGCTGACCCGATATATCTCTATACATGATTCCTGCATGCAGTCGCTGGCATGCGGGGCAACGCTTAGTTTTTGCTGGCCGCTCGTTTGAGCGGCTTGCTTTTGGCCGTTAAGTCGGCTAAGGGGGGGCAAGGCCCGCATTGGCACTACGCACGGCAAACCGTGCCTGTGTCATGCTGATTAATTCCTCAATCAGCGGCGTTGTTTCTTCTACCTCAATGGGCTTGCCCAGAATAACGAACTGTGTGGTGAGGTTGCTGAGCACGGCGTCAAACAGTATGCGGGCAATGTGTTCAATCGGAATATCGCTGGTGACGATACCTTGTTCGCGCTGGTGGTTGAACAGTTGCATCAACACATCGAACCAGCGGGCAGGGCCGTGTTCATACCAGGTTTTTCCCGCGTCAGGAAATTGCGCAGAGCCAGCAACGATGAGCCGATAGAACGCAGCATGGCGTGGCTGGGCCAGCACATGCACCAATTCCAGCAGCACCATCCGCAGTCCATCGGGTAGGGCGCACTCGCGCACATCAATGGCACGTAGGTCAGTCAGGAATTCGTAGCAAAGCTGCTCTACGACTGCAGAAAATAAGCCTTCTTTGCCATTGAAGTGGCGATAAATGGCTCCTTTGGAGCCTCCTGCCTGGGCAATGATGGCATCGAGGCTGCTGCCTTGATAACCGTGGCTGAGGAAGTGCTCGGCTGCCACTGCCAGAAGCACTTCCTGCCGCTGTTGACCGCGCCTGGTTAAAACGGGGGATTCGGTTGTTTTAACGGTTGTTTTTTTTCTTGGATTGGCTGCGGTCATCAAGGTGGTGGCTTAAGGCTTCTTGGGAAGCGCGTAAGCTATCACGTAATCACCTCTGTCGGGAGATTGTCGAGCACCACCAGCGGCTATCACTACAAATTGGCGACCGCTTTCTGGTGAGATATAGCTCATGGGCGTTGCTTGCCCACCCACTGGTAAACGTCCTTTCCAGACTTCTTCGCCTGTCGCAATATCCAGTGCACGCAGGTAGTAGTCTTGCGTGCCCGCATAGAAAACCAAGCCTGAAGCGGTGCTGACGCCACCACCGAGCGTTGGCATTCCCAGTGGTACGGGCAGCTTGGCTTTGATACCGTTGACTACCGCATCTTCCACGGTGCCTGCTGGACGTTCCCACACCAATTGCTGGGTTTTGAGGTCGATTGCAGCGAACACACCCCATGGTGGCGCATGGCAAGGAATGCCCAATGGGGAGTTGAATGCGCGATGGTCGATGACAAAGGGGGTGCCATTCATCGGGTAGGTGCTACCCACGCCATGTCCAGCCACCAACTTTGATGGATCGACTGACTCATGTGGCTCCAGTTGTACCACCTGTGGCATGCGAATGTCGTTGACGAACAGGTAGCCATTGCGTTCATCAATAGAGGCACTGCCCCAGTTGAAGCCACCGTAGTAGCCAGGGTAGAGCAGGGTTGGCTTGGTGGATGGGGCGGTAAATTCGCCTTCATAGTTGAGCTTGCGGAAGGCAATGCGGCATGCCAGCTGGTCAAAAAAAGTTGCGCCCCACATGTCCGCTTCGGTCAACGGCTCGGCCCCTAAAGCGGGCATGCCTGTTGAGTACGGCTGGGTCTTGGCGACCCAGTCGCCTTTGGCTACTGTTTGCGGAACAGGTTTCTCTTCTACCTTTGTAATCGGCTGGCCGGTGCGGCGATCTAGCATGAAAATCTGACCGCGCTTAGTCAGCTGGATCAGTGCTGGGGTGCTGCCGCCCTTGCCATCGGGGATGTCATAGAGTGCAGGTTGCGAGGCAATGTCATAGTCCCAAATGTCGTGGTGCACGGTTTGGTAGACCCACTTGACGCGCCCTGTGGCAATGTCTAGTGCCACTACGGCTGAGGAGTGTTTTTCTGTGCTTTCTGGGCGGTCACCACCCCAAAAGTCTGGTTGTTGGTTGCCTGTTGGCAGATACACCAAACCTAATTTCTCGTCGAATGCCGGGGTAGACCATACGTTGGGTGTACCGCGTGAATAGGCACCTCCTTCAGGAGGGAGTTTGGTGATTTCTGGTTGGCCCATGTCCCAAGCCCAGATCAACTCTCCGGTATCCGCACTGAAGCCGCGTACTACACCAGATGGCTCATTCACATCACGGCCATCGAACACCCAGCCACCGAGCACAATCATATTGTTCGCCACGGTGGGTGCAGAGGTGAGATACCACCAGAGCACGCCGTCGTAATCCGTTTTGCCCAAGCCAGTGCTCAAATCTACTGTGCCGCCATGGCCGAAATCTTCGCAAGGTTGGCCTGTTTTAGCATCCAGCTCGATCATGCGTGCATCAATGGTGGTGAGCACGATGCGGCCTGCGCATTGACCGTCGCTTGTGGTTTGGGTCGCGCGGGATGCGTGGAATGCCGCATCTTCGGCAAAGTTGTAGGGTTGTTTCACCGCTGCAGGCTCGTAATACCCAACACCGCGGCAACGATTCCATGTTTTGCGATCTTGTACTTTGGGGTCGAACCGCCAACGCTCTTTCCCGGTTTCAGCATCGAGTGCAATGACCTTGTTTAATGGCGTACAAACGTACACCGTGTCGCCAATTTGGGTTGGAGTGTTTTGGAACTCCGATGCACCGACTGAGTCTTCTCCGGTCCTGAAGGTCCAGGCCACTTGCAAGTCTTTCGCATTGTTCTGGTCGATTTGATCAAATGGTGCAAACCGTGTGCCCGCAGGTGTGCGGCCATAGTATTGCCAAGCTGAGGCATTGCCATCGGTCTCGATCTTGATGGGATCGTTTTGAGGCTGCACCTGTGCTTGTGTCACACCGTGCTCTTGGAATACCGAGACCCCGCCAGCGATCAAGACCAAGCCCAATATGCCAGCCAATACCCCGGATGTCCGTTTGATGCCAGGCCCAGCTAGCGATGGCAATAGCAATGCCAACACGAATGCCAGTACTGCAAAAGGAGCTAAACGTGGCATCAGCGGCCAAAAACGCAAACCCACTTCGGCCAAGGCCCAAATGATGGTGGCCACCATCACGAGGGTAAAAATCCATGCTCCAAGTGTTTTTCGCAGGGCCAATAACGCTCCAGCAATCAACAACCCTATCCCTGCCAGCAGGTAGTACCACGAACCACCCAAACCAATCAGCTCGATACCACCGCCAGCCAATGTCAGGCCAATTAAGGCGACTAGAACGCCAAAAATGCGCAACGACCAGACCCGGCTAGTGGGCTGTGTCACTGCGTCTTGCTTCACAGTTGTCATTCAATAGATCCTCAGAAAGGGGACATGCCAATGCCTCGACCTACGCTTGAATCGCAAAAGGGGAGTGCGACAGCTTGTGCCTGCACCCCTCGAGTGTTCAAGATAAGTATTGACCACAAGCGTCAATGCTTGCCGTCTCTTTGGGCTAAACCAATAACGACGCAGGTGTACTGTACCGTTCGGTATTATTGTATCTTATATAAGACTTCGAGGCTGCTGCTGTATTGACGAGTGAAGCTGAAGGGGTGAAGGGCTTAGATTCGATGAATAGTATGAGTGCGTCTTGATGTAAATATTTTTTCAATTTTTGAATGTATGGCTTTATAGGTCAGACCAATTTAAATAAAGTGGTGCTATTGCTTGTTTCTTAAGGGTTAACCCTTTTGGATGGCCTCATAGAGGGATTATTAAAATTGCGCGCCCTCGTATTAATTTTATTGGTCAGACCAATGTGCGATGGGTACTTTGCCTCTTTTCTCGGTCAGTCGTTTTGCAACGCCACTCCATATCAGGTTGGTTTTGGCTTGGAGCGCATGCGAGATTTGGCTAGCCAAGCTGGATCTTTGCCCAGGAAAAGAGGTTTGCAACTATTGCAGGAGCACGCCACTGTGCGTCTTGTGGTGGACGCTCTTCTTTTCTCCTAAAACTGAGGTAGTCAGGCAATGGAACATCTCTGGCAGCAAAACTATGACCCAGCGGGAAACATCTGGATTTCCGCTTTGATCGCGTTGATTCCGATCATTTTCTTTTTCTTGGCGTTAACCAAGCTGCGGCTTAAAGGTTATGTTGCGGGGACGATTACCGTCGTTTTGGCATTAGGCGTTGCTCTTCTTTTTTATGGAATGCCGGTGGCCAATGCGTTGGCTTCCGCCGTTTATGGCTTCTTCTATGGCTTATGGCCGATTGCCTGGATCATTGTGGCTGCAGTGTTTCTTTATAAGGTCTCTGTAAAGACTGGGCAGTTTGATGTCATTCGTTCATCCATTCTGTCCATTACGCCTGACCAGCGGTTGCAGCTAATCTTGGTTGGATTTTGTTTTGGGGCATTTTTGGAAGGCGCCGCTGGATTCGGCGCGCCAGTGGCTATTACTGCAGCCCTTCTCGTTGGTCTAGGCTTTAAACCGCTGTATGCAGCAGGTTTGTGTTTGATTGGAAACACTGCGCCTGTGGCATTTGGCGCTATGGGAATTCCAATTATTGTGGCAGGGCAAGTGTCTGGTGTGGACGCAATGGAGATCAGCCAGATGGCAGGTCGCCAATTGCCATTCATGACAGTTCTCGTGCTGTTTTGGCTCATGGCCATCATGGACGGCTGGCGCGGGGTGAAAGAGACTTGGCCTGCCGTATTGGTTGGTGGTGGAACCTTTGCGGTGGTGCAGTTCCTGACGGCCAATTACATTGGCCCTGAATTGCCTGATATCACTTCAGCCATTGCGTCATTGATTGTGTTGACGTTGTTCCTGAAAGTTTGGCAACCTAAACGCATCTTCCGTTTTGAAACGGAGGCTGGAGAAGGTTCTGTGGCCGCAGCGTCTGCGGTTGCTAATGCAAAACAGGTCGAGCTGACATTTGCCAAGGTTATCAAGGCATGGTCACCGTTCATTATCTTGACCGCCATGGTGACTGTTTGGAGTTTGAAGCCTTTCAAAGCGCTTTTTGCTGCCAATGGCGCATTGGCCAGCTGGGTCGTGAGTATTCCGGTTCCTGCATTGCATAATCTGGTGCAGAAGATGCCACCTGTGGTGGCTTCGGCAACACCCTATGGCGCGGTGTATTCTTTCAACTGGTTTTCAGCGACAGGAACGGCTATTTTGATCGCCGCATTGATCTCGATCGTTTTCTTGGGCCTCAAGCCTGCTAAGGCGATTGAAACCGCAGGCGAGACGCTCAAGGAACTGGCACTGCCTATTTACTCCATTGGTATGGTGCTTGCCTTTGCTTTCATTGCCAATTATTCTGGTTTGTCGACGACTTTGGCTTTGGCTTTGGCGCATACGGGTAGTGCATTTACATTCTTCTCGCCGTTTTTGGGGTGGATTGGTGTTTTCTTGACTGGATCAGATACATCTGCCAACGCATTATTTGGTGCATTGCAGGCTACGACTGCCCAGCAGCTGAATCTGCCAGAGGTGTTGATGGTCGCTGCCAACACAACAGGGGGGGTGACTGGCAAGATGATTTCTCCTCAATCGATTGCCATTGCCTGTGCTGCTGTTGGATTGGCTGGGCGTGAGTCTGATTTGTTCCGTTTCACGGTCAAACATAGTTTGGCATTCGCTGCCATCATCGGCATCATGACGACCCTGCAAGCATATGTTTTCCCATGGATGATTCCTGGGCATTGATGGGTGATTGACGCAAGATGATGCGATTGGCAGACCAAGTTGCTTTGCGACTGCATGATTTAGTGAAAAACGGCCAATGGGAGCCAGGCAAGCGAATGCCTGCAGAGCGCCAATTGGCTGAGCAACTTGGTGTGTCTCGCTCATCTTTGCGGGAAGCGATTCAGAAATTGGTTAGCCAAGGCGTATTGGTCAGTCGACGGGGCGATGGCACGTATATTCAAGAGCACAACCAAGCCTTCTTGTTGACGGATACCTTCGAGCCTTTGGCCGCGTTGCTCGCCCGTGATCCAGTCTATCGGTACGATGTGCTGGAAGCGCGCACTGCACTCGAGAGTGCGACTGCGTGGCATGCGGCTCTGCGTGCGACACAAGCCGATAAAGACCGGATTCGCCATAGTTTTGATGTGATGTTGATGCATCAGCGGCATGGCAATAAAGAGTTGTCTGCAAAGGCTGATGCGCAATTCCATTTGGCTATCGCGCAAGCATCACACAATGTGGTGCTGCTGCGTGTTATGCACAGTTTGTTTGAACTGGTTCTGTCTACTGTTGAACAAAACAGAAAAACCATGTTCATGCTGGCAACGACTGAAGCCATTGAAGATTTGACTGTGCAGCATGAGCAGTTGCTCAATGCCATTTTGGATGGGGATGCCCCCAGGGCTAAAGGGCTGATTGAGGAGCATTTGAACTTTGTACGCGATACCGTGAGACGGTATGACGATGATGAAGCGCGGCAGAGGCGTTACAGCAATTTACCGGATGAAATGCGCAGCCCTTTAGTGATCAAGTAACAAGGGCTGTGGTTGCTCCTATGTATTGATGGTATTGATTTGATGTCATGCATGGAGTTGTAGAAAGAGCGAACATGATTATTTCTTCACCAAGTGATTACCGCGCAGCGGCGCAAAAGCGTCTACCCCCATTTCTTTTTCACTATATTGACGGCGGAGCTTATGCCGAGAAAACACTGCGTCGCAATGTCGACGACTTGGCTGATGTAGCCTTGCGTCAGCGGGTGCTCAAGGATATGAGCCAGCTCGATACCAGTATTGAGCTGTTTGGCGAAAAACTTTCCATTCCAGTGGCCTTGTCGCCTGTTGGTTTGACAGGGATGTATGCCCAGCGCGGAGAGGTGCAAGCAGCACATGCAGCGGACAAAAAAGGTATTCCGTTTTGTATGTCGACCGTATCTGTTTGTCCAATTGAAGAAGTGGCCCCTAAGTTGGGGCGGCCCATGTGGTTTCAGTTGTACGTGCTCAAAGACCGCGGTTTTATGAAAAATGCGCTTGAGCGCGCGCAAGCTGCGGGCTGCTCTGCGCTGGTATTCACCGTAGACATGCCAGTACCGGGCGCTCGCTATCGCGACGCCCACTCTGGCATGAGCGGCCCCAACGCTGCTATGCGTCGCTATTGGCAGGCCGTCACTCACCCGCATTGGGCATGGAATGTTGGGGTGCACGGCAAACCCCATGATTTGGGCAACATTTCCAAGTACATGGGTAAGGCGGTAGGGCTGGAAGATTACATGGGGTATTTGGGTGCCAATTTCGATCCATCCATTTCATGGAAAGATTTGGAGTGGATTCGCGAGTTCTGGAAGGGCCCCATGCTGATCAAAGGCATTTTGGATCCTGAAGATGCCAAGGATGCTGTACGTTTTGGTGCCGATGGCATCATTGTTTCCAACCATGGCGGCCGTCAGTTAGATGGTGTGCTGTCTTCTGCGCGCGCATTGCCTGCGATTGCCGATGCGGTGAAGGGACAGATCAAAATTCTGGCCGACTCAGGGGTACGCAATGGGTTGGATGTGGTGCGCATGCTGGCTTTGGGGGCCGATTGCACCATGATTGGTCGCGCCTTCATTTATGCCTTGGCTGCTGCGGGGCAGGATGGTGTATCGCATGTGCTGGACTTGTTTGAGAAGGAAATGCGCGTGGCAATGACATTGACCAGCGTGAATAAAGTCGCAGACATCACGCCCGATTTACTGGTGCAGTCAGCCTGAGTTTTGCCAAAGAAAGATCAACATGGTTTCTGGTTCAAATTCTTCCATCGTTTCTAGTAAGCAGCCTATTGGTGGAGTAACGCAGACGGTATCGGCGGACAGTCTCTTGGCGCAACTGCGCCGAGTTGTGGGCCAGGCCCATGTGCTGACTGATGAGCAAAGTACCCGGCGCTTTCGTAAAGGGCATCGCACTGGCGAGGGTGCTGTGCTGGCCGTTGTGCAGCCCGCATCGCTGTGGGAGCAATGGCAAGTGTTGCAAACTGCGGTGGCGGCTGATCGTATTGTCATCATGCAGGCTGCCAATACTGGCTTGACTGGGGGGTCTACTCCAGATGGAAATCAATACGACCGTGACATTGTGCTGATCAGCACATTGCGCATTCCTGGGGTACAAGTGATCAACGAAGGGGCGCAAGTGGTGTGTTTACCCGGCGCCACTTTGGATCGATTGGAGCAAACCTTAGCGCCCTTCAATCGGGAGCCGCATTCGGTTATTGGCTCTTCGTGTATTGGTGCTTCTGTATTGGGGGGGATTTGCAACAACTCGGGTGGCGCTTTGGTACGCCGGGGCCCGGCCTATACGCAGTTGGCACTCTATGCGCAGGTGCGTGCGGACGGTTCGCTGGAGCTGGTCAACCACTTGGGGATTGATTTGGGGGGTACGCCTGAAGAGATTCTCACGCGTTTGCAAAATGGGCAGTACACGGCTGCCGATATCCACAATGACACCGGGCTAGCCGCTTCTGATCCCCGCTATAGCGAAGATGTGCGCCAAGTCGATGCGGATACACCAGCACGTTTTAATGCTGATCCTTCGCGTTTGTTTGAGGCATCCGGTTCAGCAGGCAAGTTATGCTTGTTTGCGGTGCGACTTGATACCTTCCCTAAAGAGCCAAGCACTGTTTTTTATATTGGCAGCAATGATCCAAATGACTTGACGCAAGTGCGCCGCCATATGCTGACGCAACTGCCACGCTTGCCGATTGCAGGAGAGTACATCCACCGCACGGCCTACGATATTGGCGAAAAATATGGCAAAGACACTTTTTTGCTGATTGACCGGTTCGGTACCGCGAAAGTGCCCAAAGCATTTGCCATGAAAAGCCGTGTGGATGGTTTTTTTGAACGGTTTGGCTTGCGAGGCGTGAGTGACAAAGTGGCGCAAGCGGTCACTGATCGGCTGCCTAGCCACCTGCCTGCACGCATGACGCAGTGGCGAGACCGATTTGAGCACCACTTGTTGGTGCGCGTCTCCAACGACACGGCAGATGCTGCGCGGGATTTTTTGAACGCATACTTTGGTGCCAGTGATAGTGGTGCGTATTTTGAGTGTGATGCAGAAGAGGGGCGTAAAGCATTTTTGCACCGCTTCGCGATTGCTGGGGCGGCGATTCGCTACCGCGAAGCGCACCAAAAAGAGGTGCAGGATATTGTGGCGTTAGATGTGGCATTACGCCGCAATGACCGCGATTGGGTGGAGCAATTGCCTGCTGAAATGGAAGGTGAGATCATCCACAAGCTTTACTACGGTCATTTCTTCTGCCATGTGTTCCATCAGGATTACATCGTCAAGAAAGGGGTTGATCCGATTGATATGGAGCACCGCATGTGGGCACTTCTTGATGCCCGTCGTGCTGAGTACCCGGCAGAGCACAATGTCGGCCATCTGTATGTAGCCAAGCCTGCTTTGGCTGGTTTTTACCGTGCGCTTGATCCAACCAATACCTTCAATCCTGGAATCGGGCACACCAGTAAAGCGCGCGGCTGGGGTGAGTGTTGCGATAGCCCGCAATGGGGCGATGCGTACCGAGAGGAGTAGTCCTCTTATGATGTTGGCTTGGCTGTGCGCTACGTAGTAGCGTCCAGTCTTGCCCATTGCGGGTCAAGACCTGCTCCTCGCAGGATCAAGTCCATCATGGAGTCGCCAGTGCTCACCAAGTCGAAGGCTTGTGGGTCTAGCAGCCAGGTTGCAATCAAACCAAGCACAGCGTTTTGCAAGGTAGAGGCCATGAAATGGGCTGTCATGCCATGCTGAAGATGCGGCGTGATATGCGGGTGTGAGAAGGCTTGCAGGTGACGCTCATAAAAATCGTCGTGCGCTTGCAGCATACGCTGGCGCACGGCATACATGTCTTCCGTGAGCTCAATTTGGTAGTGGCAGATATTGAGTAGCCGGCGCACTTGGTCGTTATTCGCGATGGTGCCAAGACAATCCAACACGACATTGCGCAAGGACACTAGGGGCGGAATTTTGTGCAACTCGCTCTCAGGGTCTTGGCGGCACAAAGCTTCTTTATCCATTGGCCATTCAATACGCGCCATCATGGCATTGAACAGGTCTGCCTTGTCTTTGAAATGCCAATACACAGCCCCTCGTGTGGCGCCAACGTCGTTGGCAATGGCTTGCAGTGTGGTGCGCGAAACCCCTTGGCTGTCGAATAGCCGTTCTGCGGCATCCAGAATGTGGTTGCGCATTGCCTGCGCATCTTCTTTTGTTTTGCGTGCCATGAGAAATTGCGATGAAGTGTTGCCACAGAGATCAAACTGTCATGCAGTACACGCACCATAGAGATGCAGGCACGGTGTTTGCTGTGTTGGTGTATTGCCGATCCGGTAAGGATATTATCCAATATACATTCATGAATGTATGTATACTCCCGCACTTGACTCAAGCTTTGCAGGGTTAAACCTTAGTTGTTTCCCCTTGGGCCTCTGGCAACGAACCGTTGGGTTCAGTCGCATTCTGTAATCGAATAACCATTTTTGTGCGTAAGCCTGCGATGGCGATAGGATGCGATATTTTTGCCGAGTGGTGCCATGGTTGCGCAACTCAAAGGAGGCAGGATGAGGCGTTCATGCCAGTCTTGCCTAGTTCCCGTGCAAAGCCTACATCTTCCACTGTTCTTTAAGCGTCCAAAAAAGGTTTCTCCGTATGCAGGTACTCTCGCATTCACGATCATTGAGCCATCAAATCAACACGCAGATCAAACGGGTTCGTATCCCAAGCATGTTGTCCTGTTTAGGATTGGCAGTGTTGCTGACAGGTTGCTTGCCGGGTAAAGACGAAAATGCAGCTCAGGCCCCCGCAGGTGGAGAGCAGCAAATGCCCAGCCCCAATGTGGGGGTGGTGATTGCAACACCTGAGACAGTGGGAATGGTGACTCAATTGCCTGGCCGTGTTGAAGCCTCGCGCGTTGCACAAGTGCGTGCCCGAGTCGATGGCATCGTGCAGGAGCGGGTATTCAAAGAAGGCAGCAACGTCAAAGCTGGACAGTTGCTATTCAAAATTGACGCCGCGCCATACCAAGCCAATCTGCAAAGTGCCAAGGCAACCTTGGCCAAGGCTCAGGCCAACTTGGCACAAGCCAAAACATTGGCAGACCGCTACCGTCCTTTGGTTGCCGTGAATGCGATCAGCCAGCAGGATTTTGACAATGCCGATGCGGCATTCAAAGCCGCTCAGGCAGATGTGGCAGCTAGCCGCGCTGCAGTGCAAACGGCAGAAATCAACTTAGGCTATGCCAGCGTGACGGCCCCTATTTCAGGCCGTATTGGTCAGGCTTTGGTTACTGAGGGGGCTTTGGTCGGGCAAAGCAGTGCCACTGCGTTGGCCGTCATTCAGCAAGTCAACCCTGTGTATGTGAACTTTACCCAGTCGAGTACAGATGCGCTGAATCTCCAAAAGCAGATGCAACAAGGTCACCTGCTCAAGGTGGATGGTGAGAATGCTGCGCGCGTGCAAATCGTGCTCGAAGATGGCTCTGAGTATGGCGCCGAAGGCAAGTTGCTTTTCTCCGACTTGTCAGTAGACCCCGCCACTGGCCAAGTGACGCTTCGTGCAGAAGTGCCTAATGCAGATGGATTGCTGCTTCCCGGCATGTATGTGCGCGTTAAGATTGAGCAAGCACAACTAGCCAACGCCATTGCTGTTCCCCAGCAAGCAGTGACCCGCACGCAACAAGGCGACACGGTTACGGTGGTGGATGCAGAAGGCAATCGCCATGTCAAACCAGTAAAAGTGCGTGCAGCTAGCGGCAACCGTTGGCTGATTGAAAGTGGGTTGGAAGCTGGTGAGCAAGTGATGGTCGATGGTTTCCAGATTCTGCAGATGCTGCCGCCTAGTGTGAAGGTCAAGCCTGTTCCGTGGACGCCTGTTGGTGCCAGTGCTGCGACCGTCACTCCTGCAGCTGAGCCTGCTGCCCAGCAGTAAAAGGAGCCGCAACAATGGCAAAGTTTTTTATTGATAGGCCCATTTTTGCGTGGGTGGTGGCGCTGTTCATTATCGTCATCGGCTTGGTTTCATACAAGCAACTGCCAGTGGCGCAGTACCCGACTGTGGCGCCGCCTACGATTTCAATCTCCGCCGCTTATCCTGGTGCTTCTGCTCAGGTGTTGGAAGAAACTGTGCTGGCCGTGATTGAGCGTGAAATGAATGGCTCGCCCGGTCTGGTGTACATGGAGTCGACTAGCCAGGCTAACGGCCGTGGTGAAATTACGCTGAGTTTTGAGCCAGGCACCAATGCCGATTTGGCGCAGGTGGATGTGCAAAACCGTTTGACGCAAGCGACTCCCCGCTTGCCTGCTGCTGTAACGCAGCAAGGGATTCAGGTGGAAAAAGCCTCTTCCAACTTCTTGATGGTGGTTGGACTGATTTCCACCAGCGACGATGTCAGTGTGCATGACCTGAGCGATTACGTTTCACGCAACGTGATGCCGACGATTCAGCGCACTCCTGGCGTTGGTAAAGCACAAATGTTTGCGGCTGAACGTGCCATGCGTATCTGGATTGATCCAGCCAAGCTCACGGGTTTTAACTTGTCCGCAGCAGAGGTCACGGCAGCGATTGCTGCACAGAACGCGCAGGTTTCCGCTGGTTCGCTGGGCGATTTGCCTAACGCCACAGGGCAGACCATTTCTGCCACTGTGGTGGTTGATGGACAGCTCACCAATGTTGAGCAGTTCCAAGACATCGTATTGCGCGCCAACGCGGATGGTTCGGTGGTGCGTCTCAAGGATGTGGCCAACGTCGAGATGGGTATTGAAACCTATGCGTTCGGGTCCCGTTTGAATGGGAAACCTGCTGTGGCTATCGGGGTGCAGTTGTCCAATGATGGCAATGCCCTGTCAACCTCCCAAGCTGTCCGTGAGCGCATGGCTGAACAGCAGGCCTTTTTCCCTAAAGGGGTTGAGTGGCTGGTGCCTTATGACACTTCCAAGTTCATTGATATTTCGATGGAGCAGGTTGCGCACACTTTGATTGAAGCGATTGCTTTGGTGTTCGTTGTGATGTTCTTGTTCTTGCAGAACTGGCGCTATACCTTGATTCCTACAATTGTGGTGCCGATTGCTTTGCTTGGAACCCTTGGCGTGCTCTACGCAGCGGGCTTTTCACTGAACGTGTTGTCTATGTTCGGTATGGTGCTGGTGATCGGGATTGTGGTGGATGATGCCATCATCGTGGTGGAGAACGTCGAGCGCATCATGAGTGAGGAAGGGCTTTCTCCGTTGGCTGCGTCGCGCAAAGCCATGGGACAAATCTCGGGCGCCATCATTGGGGTGACTTTGGTGCTGATTGCCGTGTTTGTGCCACTGGCATTCTTCGGCGGCTCTATCGGTAATATTTATCGCCAGTTTTCGATCACGATGGTGACATCGATTGCCTTCTCGGCTTTCTTGGCGCTGTCTCTGACGCCTGCGTTGTGTGCCTCCTTCCTTAAACCGGTCGAGGCAGGCCACCACATGGAAAAACGTGGCTTCTTTGGTTGGTTCAATCGCAGCTTTACCAGTACAGCCAAGCGCTACGAAGGGGCCATGGGCGGTTTGGTTCGCCATGCATGGATCATGATGGGGTTGTATTTGGCCATTGGTGCGGCTGTGGCGTTGATTTACCAGCGCCTGCCATCGTCGTTCCTGCCCAATGAAGACCAAGGCTATGTTGTTAACAACGTCCAGTTGCCGCCAGGCGCAACGCAACAGCGCACGCTTGAAGCGATCAAAGCGGCTGAAGACTTTTTCAGCAAGCAACCTGAAGTGCAGAACGTGGTGTCTATCTTGGGCTTTTCTTTCTCAGGCCAAGGTCAAAATGCGGCACTGCAATTTGTGACACTCAAAGATTGGGATGAGCGCAAAGGTGCAGAGCATTCAGCCTCTGCGTTAGCCGAGCGAGCCAAAGGCACGTTGATGCAGTTCCGTGATGCCTTCATGTTTACGCTGTCTCCACCCCCAATTCCTGCATTGGGCAATGCATCAGGTTTTGACTTGCGTTTGCAGGATCGCGGCGCACAAGGTCACGACGCCTTGGTGAATGCGCGCAACATGCTGTTGGGCATGGCTTCGCAAAGCAAAGTGCTAACAGGTGTTCGTCCCGATGGTTTGGAGGATGCGCCCCAACTGAAGCTTGAGATTGACCGTGATAAGGCGCAGGCCATGGGCGTTGATTTCTCTACGGTCAACCGCGCGTTGTCTACGCTGCTGGGTTCGAGCTATGTGAATGACTTTTTGAGTCGTGGCCGCTTGCAGCGCGTGATGGTGCAGGCTGTTCCTGAGGCCCGTATGCAGCCTGAAGATATTTTGGCTTTGACCGTGCTTAACAACGCTGGTGTTGCGGTTCCGATGTCATCGTTCGCTACGGCCGATTGGGTTTCTGGCCCAATGCAGGGCGTGCGATACAACGGCTATCCTGCCATGAAGATCACGGGTGATGCCGCTGCAGGCTTCTCTACTGGCGAAGCCATGGCTGAAATGGAGAAGCTAGTTGCGCAATTGCCAGAGGGCTTTGGCTACGAATGGACCGGGCAATCGCGTGAAGAAAAGCTCGCAGGCTCCACCGGTATGGTGCTATACCTGTTCTCGATCTTGGCGGTATTTCTCTGCTTGGCTGCTTTGTATGAAAGCTGGTCAATCCCGCTGGCTGTGATTTTGGTTGTGCCGCTGGGGGTGCTGGGGGTTGTTGGCGCAGTAGCCCTGCACAGCATCCCGCGTGATGTGTACTTCCAGATTGGTTTGGTCACTATCATCGGCTTGTCGGCCAAGAACGCGATTTTGATTATCGAGTTCGCCAAGGATTTGCAGGCACAGGGCATGTCTGCGATTGAAGCCGCATTGCAGGCTGCGCATCTGCGTTTCCGTCCGATTTTGATGACATCACTGGCTTTCACTTTTGGCGTTGTGCCTCTGTATCTGGCCTCAGGCGCCAGTTCAGCAAGTCAGCGCACCATTGGTACTGGTGTGATTGGCGGCATGATCACGGGAACGATCTTTGCGTTGTTGTTCGTACCGATCTTCTATGTCGTGGTGCGGAAAATTTTTGGTAATGGCAAACCCCGCGAGCAGGATGACGCCTCCGTTGCGTTGCCAACACAGGAGCCTGTGCACCATGCGTAAGACAAACATGACTACATCTTCATTCGGACGAACTCTTGCTCCTTTGGCCTTGGCCGCGTTCATGGCGGGGTGCTCCATGATGCCTTCGTATGAACGGCCTGAGCCGCCCGTTTCAGCGCAATGGCCAACCAACGGTTTGGACGACCAAGGTCTCCAAGGTGGGCAAGGCCAAGCGTTGCAGCAATGGCAAGCGTTTGTTGAGGATGCCAATTTGCGTGCACTGATTGAGCAGTCATTGCGCAACAACCGTGATTTGCGCGTGGCCACACTGGCCATTGCGCAAGCGCGTGCCCAATACAGCCTGGCGGGGGCGGGGCCTTTCCCAACCATCAGTGCGGGCGTTACAGGGCAACGCCAAAGCAGTGGGGATGACTCGTCTATCACCTCAACTTACAGTGGTGGCTTGATGGTGAGTGCGTGGGAGATTGACTTTTTTGGTCGTCTGGCCAGCTTGACCGAAGCCGCCCGCGCCCAATTTCTCAGTACCGCCTATGCACGCGAAGCGGTGCAAACCAGCTTGATTGCAGGTGTAGCCAGTGCATGGCTGAATATGCAAACGGCTACGGCGATGGTGGAGCTGACCGAGCAGACCTTGACCACGCGCCAAGAGTCGCAGAAGTTGACCCAGTTGCGTTTTGACAATGGTGTTGCTTCGGCATTGGAGTTGCGCCAGGTTGAATCGCTCAGTGCAAGTGCCAGAGCGACGTTGGCTGAGCAAAAGCGTGCCAAGGCGCAGGCAATCAATGCATTGACGCTGTTGGTCGGGCAAGAGATTGATCCTCAGCTGCTGGCCACTTCAACATTGCCACTGGATATCTTTGCTGATGTGCCTGCGGGCTTGCCTTCAGATTTGCTGATTCGCCGCCCTGACATTCAGCAGGCTGAGTGGAGTTTACGTTCGGCCAATGCCAATATTGGTGCTGCGCGTGCGGCGTTCTTCCCTAGCATTTCATTGACGGCCAGTGCTGGCTCAGTCAGCAGCCATTTGTCTGATCTGTTCTCAAGCGGCACGTTCGGGTGGTCGATTGCTCCGCAGGCTTTATTGCCCATTTTTGATGCTGGGCGCAATCGTGCGCGCTTGGAAGGTGCAGAAGTGGCGCGCGATATAGCTGTCGCGCAGTATGAAAAGGCGATCCAATCGGCTTTTTCTGAGGTCTCTGATGCCTTGGCAGGGCGCGCAACGTTGGGTGAGCAATTGCAGGCGCAACAAGATTTGGTAACGGCGGAGCAAAAACGCTACGAGTTGTCAGATTTGCTCTACCGCAGCGGTGTTGCCAGCTTCTTGGATGCGCTCGATGCGCAGCGCTCTCTCTTTAGCGCTCAGCAAGCAGTATTGCAAACCCGTGCAACGCTATTGGCCAATCGCGTTGAGCTGTACCGCGTCTTGGGCGGTGGCTGGGATGCAGAGGCGGACTTGTCTACCCCCGCAGCGACTTCTACTGCGCAAGAAGGGTGAAGACCTAAAAAGGCATTGTTCTGAAAGATAAAAGTGGCATCAACGTGATTGCGTTGATGCCACTTTTTTTATTTGAGCAGGACTCAATTTGCACTGGATTGGGGCTGATTTGGTGTATTCAAATCGCACTTGCTGGTTGGCCCAGCCGATATAAAAAATCCGCTATTTCAGGCAAGTGGCTTTCAAACGTGTCACTCAAAGCGTGGTTGCTGCCTTCGAGCACGATGCGCTTTGCGTGAGGGTAACGTTGCACCATTTCCTGCCAGTCCAGCACCTCATCGCCTTGTGCGATCAAGGCCAATTGCGGTGCTGTTGCGGCGTTGTTTGCGCAGTCGAGCTCACGCAGTTGCTCAATGTATTCTGGTTTGAAATAAAAGGCTTCTTCTGGATTGTGCCAAGCGGTTTGTTCGCCAATATAGGCTTGCAGGTCTCGCGCAGGATTGACGGCCGGGTTCAATAACACGGCTGGGCAATGCCATTGCGCGCTGACCCAACTGGCGTAGTAGCCTCCTAACGACGAACCCATAACGGCCAAGCTGCGCTGCGGCCAGTTGTTGAGGATCGCTTGCATGAACTGTGCTGCCTCGTGGGGGGAGGGCGGTAATGCAGGAATTTCCACAACCACTTCGGGGTAGTTCGTAGCAAACCAAGCCCGTGTTTGTTGCGCTTTGGCCGATTGGGGTGACGAACGGAACCCATGCAAGTACAGCAAGTGGGTCAAATGTGTGGTTTCAGCATGCATATCCCATCCTTTATTGCAGCAATTGGGGTGTTGTGTGGGGATTGGTTGCCCAATGGCGCAACACTGATGGTGTAGGCCGCTATCGGGAAAAGGCCAATACCTCTGCCGTGAGGCGAACTCTAGAATGAATTGCAGAGGCAGGCAAGCACACAGGTGTACGTTGTGTCCTGGCCTGCTCATCGTAGAACAGGCACTTAGACCGAATTCAAAGCCTGCTCGCAGAGTGCGTTGAGATAAGGCAGTAAGCATCGTTAATGCTTAGCGATGGTGTTTATTTGCTTCTTTGACCGTCGCTTGGCGGTGGGGAGGCGACGAACAGGCGCTGCCAGCAGAATTCACCATTCAAATCATTAAGGAGAGAGACATGAGCGATTTGACTAAGCTTCAGCAGCAAGTAGCAGCACCAAATACCGTTGAACATACCAAGCTGTTGCATTGGGTTGCCGAGATGGCGGCTTTATGCAAGCCAGAAAAAATTCAGTGGTGCGACGGCAGTGATCATGAGTACCAGCAACTGTGTGATGAGCTGGTTGCTGCCGGTACCTTCATTCGGCTTAACCCAGCCAAACGTGCGAATTCATTTTTGGCACGTACTGACCCTTCTGATGTTGCGCGTGTGGAAGATTGCACGTTCATCTGTTCCGAACGCGAGGAAGACGCTGGCCCTACCAACAATTGGAAGGCTCCGGCTGAAATGCGGGCTATTTTGCAGCCCTTGTTTGATGGCTGCATGGCAGGGCGCACCATGTATGTGGTGCCTTTTTCCATGGGGCCATTGGGCAGCCCCATTGCGCATATTGGCGTGCAATTGACAGATAGTGCCTACGTCGCCGTTAACATGAAGTTGATGACCCGTATGGGCCACGGTGCGCTGGACGTATTGGGAAATGAAGGGGCGTTTGTGCCCTGTATGCATACTGTTGGCGCTCCGTTGCAGCCGGGGGAGAAAGACCAAACCGCGTGGCCTTGCAATCCTGAAACCAAGTACATCGTGCATTACCCGCAGTCACGCGAAATCTGGTCGTATGGCTCTGGCTATGGTGGCAATGCTTTGTTGGGCAAGAAGTGCTTCGCATTGCGCATTGCTTCAAACATGGGGCGTGATGAGGGATGGCTTGCCGAGCACATGCTGATTGTGGGAGTGGAAAACCCACAAGGGCAGAAATACCATGTGGCTGCAGCCTTTCCTTCTGCCTGCGGTAAAACCAATTTTTCAATGCTGGTGCCTCCTGCGGCGTTTGAAGGTTGGCGCATTACTACTATTGGCGATGACATTGCTTGGATCAAGCCGCAGGCCGACGGTAGCTTGCGTGCCATCAATCCAGAGGCTGGGTATTTTGGCGTGGCGCCGGGTACCAACATGCTGACCAATCCCAATTGCATGAAGAGTCTGAATAAGAACGTGATTTTCACTAATGTGGCATTGACCGATGATGGTGATGTTTGGTGGGAAGGCATGGAAAAAGACGCCGGCCATGTGCCTGCGCATTTAATTGACTGGCAGGGCAAGGACTGGACGCCAGCTATCGCTCAGGAAACCGGAGCGAAGGCCGCACACCCAAATGCACGCTTTACGGTGGCTGCGACGAATAACCCAGCGTTGGATGCCGCATGGGATGATCCAGCGGGTGTCACAATCGATGCATTTTTGTTTGGTGGCCGGCGCTCCACGACCGTGCCTTTGGTCACGCAGGCGCGCAATTGGACCGAAGGCGTATACATGGCAGCCACCATGGGTTCTGAGACTACAGCCGCAGCCTTTGGAGCCCAAGGGGTCGTGCGTCGCGATCCTTTTGCCATGCTGCCGTTTTGTGGCTACAACATGGGAGAGTACTTCGCCCACTGGCTCCAAACAGGAGACGCTATACAGCGCCATGCGGGCACTAAGCTGCCTTCGATTTTCTGTGTCAATTGGTTCCGCAAAAATGACAGTGGCCAATTCGTCTGGCCAGGCTATGGCGACAATATGCGCGTGCTGGCATGGATGGTGGATCGCCTGGAGGGGCGTGCAGATGGGGCGGAGAATCTTTTGGGCATCAGTCCGCAATACAGCGAGATCAATTGGAGTGGCCTGGCTTTTGATGAAACGCAGTTTGCCACTGTGACCGGCATGGATGCGGGAGACTGGATGCAAGAGTTGCAGTTGCACGATGCCCTGTTTAAACAATTGGGACAAGGCCTGCCCCCAGTACTGCAGCAAGTGCGGGCGCGTTGGGGGGATGCGTTGGCAGCGCAAAGCACCGAGCATGCGGCCTGACGAATGCAGTATTGTCCAACAGTACTGCCATTGAACCTCTATCCATTTTGGGCGTCATGATGAAGCCCCGTTTCCCATGCGTTGAAGGCAAGGGGGCGGGGCTTGATTGCTTGAGTCGAGGGTATGTTGGGGCGGCGTGCAATGGGCTTTTGGGGTCTTTGCGAGTGTTCTTGTTTCAATTTGTTGCATAAAACCATTGAGGTTTAGCCGTGTTCATACGGAAAACAAGATGAGTGGGGCAATTCATGCCTGCACGGCGCATCGCTATATGCGATCGCGTGGGGCGGGCTGGCCTCTTGCCCACACACCATCTCAGCAAAAGGAACCTCTTTATGGCATCACCATACCGCGCGATTGCGCCCAACGAGGGCAGGAGTAACTGCCGCAGCATCCACAGAGCAACGGCGCATGCGATCAGCTTGCCAAGCCAGCCCGGCGTGTTGGCTGTGGCGGTACGGTATGCCTTGTTTGTAGGCATGGGCATAAGTGTGCTGGGGTTGTCGCTGGTGCCTGCAGCGGCCCAAGCTCAGTCAAATTCGAGCGCGCCAGCGAACCAGGCCACAAGTGCTCAGCACTACAGCATCCCTGCCAGTTCACTGTCTGAAGCTTTGCGCGCGTTTGCCAGTGCAGCAGGGGTTGAGCTGACGGTAGACGGCACATTGGTTGCAGGCAAGCAAAGCAGCGGCCTCAATAACAGTTATAGCGTCGCAGAGGGGTTTGCCGCCTTGCTTGGCCGCCACAATCTGCAGGCGGTACGGCAAACCAATGGCAGCTATGTCGTGGTGGGCAGGTCGGTATCGACTCAGGATAGAAGTGCGGATTCACATACATTGCCCACGGTCGAGGTGACTGCCAGTACCTTAGGTGTGAGCACCGATGGCACCGGCAGTTATGCGGCCCGAGCAGTCAGCATCGGCAAAGGCGAGCAGGCCTTGAAGGATATTCCTCAGTCGGTCAGTGTGGTCACGCGCCAATTGATGGATGAGCAAAATGCCACCTCGGTCTACGACGCGCTGGAGAGTACGACTGGGATTACCTTGCTGCAAAGCCCACAGGGCGGCAAGTACATTTACTCACGTGGCTTCGACATCACGATGTTGCAGTACGACGGGGTTAACGTACAGCGTTTGTACGGTCGCTCCAGCAACTACAACGGTGGCACTGCTATTTACGACCGCGCTGAGATTTTGCGCGGTTCTGCTGGCTTGCTGCAGGGCGGCGGGGACCCCGGTGGCGCCATCAATCTGGCTCGCAAGCGTCCTTTGCGCCAAGGTGGTGTGAACGCTACCGCTAAGGCCGGCTCATGGGACCGTTATGGCGCACAAGTCGATGGCAGTGCTGCACTGAATGCAGATGGCTCTTTGCGTGCACGTGCCGTGATCGATACAGATAGAGGGCACTCTTTTATCGATCAAGTCAATCACCGCAACAACACGTTGTATGGCACGGTGGAATACGATCTTTCAACCCAAACGCAAGCCAGCATCGGTGCCAGCTATGAAACGTTCAAAGGGCGCCCCTTTATCTCTGGCTTGCCGCGTTACAACAACGGGACAGATATAGATTTGCCGCGTTCGACCTTTTTGGGGGCAGCATGGAACCGCCAAGACAATGCAACCAAAACGGTTTATGCCGACTTGTCGCACCAATTCAACGACCAATGGCGCGCCAAGGTGTCGGCAATTCACGTGCAGGAAGACCTTTTCCTGAAATACGCCGCTTCGCAGCGCACTATTGTGCCGGGCAGCACGCAGGGCGGAACCGTCTCACTCATGACCGATGCAAGTCAGAAAGCGTGGGGCATTGATGCGAACGTGACGGGCGCTTTTGAGGTGCTGGGTCGCCAGCATGAAGTGGTGCTGGGCACCAGCTACAACCACACCCGGGTGAATACCGACTACAGCTCGAAGACACCATTCGTGCCTATTGATGTGTTTGCTCCTGACCCATACAGAGCCGAGCCTGGTGATGACGAAATCCGCTACGCCAATACTGAAAATCGATTGGCAACAACGCGCCAGATCGGCGCCTATGGGGCTCTGCGTTTGCAGCTGAGTGAGCCACTGAAGTTGGTGCTTGGCGGGCGTATGGGATCGTATAAAACGATTTGGGATACGACGGTGACTACTGCAGGGGTGGCTAATCCGTCCTCTACGCTGCAGGACAACAACCGTTTTATGCCATTTGCAGGTGTGATTTACGCACTCAATACCGATTGGTCGGCTTATGCCAGCTATGCCGATATTTTTAACCCACAGTGGTCACTCGATGCTGCGGGCAATAACCTCAAGCCGATTCGAGGCTCCACCTATGAGATGGGTGTTAAAGGGCAGTTGTGGGGTGGCAGAGCGAATACGTCCTTTGCCTTGTATCGCGTGGATCAGAAGAACCGTGCGACAGAAGACATCGCTTCCGGGCCTGATTGCCGCGATGGTTATTACTGCTACAGCGATGATGGCCGCGTGCGCAGTCAAGGTTTTGATGCTGAGATCAGCGGTGAACTCACGCGTGGCTGGAATGTGTTTGCTGGCTATACCTTCAATCGCAATACCTACGAGCGCGACATCAACAATGAAGGGCTTGACTTCAACACCTACACACCCAAGCACCTGTTGCGTGTTTGGACGACATACCGCCTGCCCGGTGCGTTGAATGCCTTTACCGTTGGTGGTGGCGTGGATACACAAAGCGCTTCTTATCGCAAGATAGGTGCGGTGAGGATTAATGCACCAGGCCGTGCAGTATGGAACAGCTACGTGCGCTATCAAGTGAATGACCAATGGCAATTGGCACTGAACTTCAACAACATGTTCGATAAGCGTTACTACACTTCTATCGGGAACTTGGTGAACAGCAGCCATTACGGTGACCCACGCAATGTGATGCTGAGCTTACGGGCCTCTTTCTAAACGCTGCTTGCACCACTGTGTGGAGCTTTTAAACACGTTCTGACAACGCTCAATGTGTTGGGCTGAGGTTGCTGTGCTGTGCTGTGCTGTGCGATAGCGTTATCGCGCGGGCTTCGCCTCTATCGCCATACAGGTCGTTTTTTTCACTGGATTACCGCTTATGTACGCCTTCTCTATTACTCGCTTTGTCATTCCTGTTGCACTGGCTGCTGTGTTGGCTGCTTGCCAGACTTCGCAACAGTTGAACGCTCCGGTCAACACTGCTGTTGCGTCGCTTGCTGCAGCGCCAGTTTTGCGCCAAGACCAGTTTCACGGTATTTACGAAATCAGCACTGCGGCTGATGGCTTATCTATTTTTGTGGCTACTGTTGGCGATGGCAACGCACAAGGAGGGGGCTTGCTGCATCGGTTGGATGCCCGCACTTTGCAAACGCTGCAAACTATCCAGACGCCAAGACGTAGTTATGCCTTGGGGCTGAACCAAGCCACTCAAACACTGTTTGTCGGCAATACGAGGGAGGGGGCGTTGACCGTGGTAGATGCCATGAGTGGTATGGTCAAAGGGCAGATTCAATTGGCACAGCCAAGTGTGAACGACAAGGGTGTGACCACGTATGCCCACACCCGAAAGGTTATTGTGGATGCACAGCGCAACCGTGTTTTCGTGACTAGCCCTAGCGAGCCGGGCATGGTCTGGATTGTGGATACGGCCTCAAATACTTTGACGCATACCGTGGCCAGCGAAGGGTTGTGGACGGCCGGTGCCGCTTATGATTCGGTTAGCAATGTGCTTTATGTTGGGCAGGCTGGTCAGCATGAGGTGTTGGCGATTGATCCAGACACCGGGCGCGTCATGCGCACATTCAGCACGGGCGACAGTGCTGACAATACCGGGGCAGGGGCTAAGCACTTCTTCGTCAATCTGGCGTTGGATAGCAAGGGCCAGCGCTTGTTTGCGACCGATGCCAATACCGATCAGTTGTATGTTTTGGATCTCACGACAGGGCAATTCGTATCCAAGGTGGGCATTGAAGGTTTGGGGTTGCTTGATGTGGTCTACAACCCCGTGCGCAACGAAGTCATCACCTCTTCGCGCGGTGTTTCCAGCAGCCAGCCTTCGGGAATAGGTGTTGTGACTATCCTGGATGCGCGCACGTTTGCCGTGAAGCAGCGTTTCGATGTGCCTGTGCACCCCAATAGTTTGGCTCTTTCTCCTGATGGACAGGTGTTGTATGTGACTGTGAAGTCTCCAAACGCGAAACACCCGGCCTGGCGCAAGAACAACCAAGACAGCGTGGTACGTTTCGATTTGTCGCGTGTGCCTGATGGGGGGCTTTCTGCCACTTCCCGCTAGGGAATCGCTGCATCCGCACATTTCAGATGAGGGGGCACTCTTCTCAACACGCAGCCTGCTGCGAACTGGGCAAGTGCTTTGTTTGATAAACGCAATCGCTGCCAATCAGCGATTGCGTGATTTCATGGCACGCTCTACCTCGCGCTTGCCTTCACGGTCTTTGATGGTGGCGCGTTTGTCGTACTCGGCCTTGCCTTTGGCCAGCGCAATCTCGCATTTAACAAAGCCATTTTTCCAGTACAAATGCAGCGGCACCAAGGTATAGCCCTTTTGCTCAACTTTGCCGATCAGACGCTTGATCTCGTCTTTCTTGAGTAGCAGCTTTTTAGTGCGGTCAGGTTCAGTGCGCACATGGGTGGAGGCTGTGCGCAAAGGGTTGATTTGCCCTCCGATCAGAAAGATTTCTCCTTCACGAATCAGAACGTAGGCATCGGTGAGCTGGGCTTTGCCGCTGCGCAGGGCTTTGACTTCCCAGCCATAGAGCACCATGCCGGCTTCAAAACGCTCTTCAATAAAGTAATTGAAGAAAGCGCGTTTGTTCTCTGCAATGCGGCTGCTGGGGGCTTTATTCTTGGTGGCCATGGTGTGATTAGGGAAGTGCTCCTGCTGCGTCAAGGTTGTGGGCAGTAAAATCTGCGACTATTTCGCAAATATCCCACGAATTACGCAGCGAAACCACGCATTGTATGCAAAGCCTGTAGAGGGTGTGTTGGTTTGGCGGCATTCTTTCCCCCTTGGCGTTTGGAATGAAACAAGTTGAGAAGTCGGCCTTGGTCTGGTTTAGTCCTGCACAGATGTTTGGCTTGGTCACTGATGTGGCACGCTACCCTGAGTTTTTGCCTTGGTGCGACCATGCGCAAGTGATCGAAGAGCATGCATCAGGCATGACGGCAGAGGTGGGCATCGCGATTTCCAAGTTGCGCCAATCCTTTGTCACGCGCAATACCCATGTGGGGCAAGAGAAGGTGCACATGAAACTTGTCAAAGGGCCATTTTCAACCTTGGAGGGCGAGTGGACGTTTCAGCCTGTGGGCGGTCAATCGGCTGAGCAATCACAGGCCTGCAAGGTGGGTTTGGTGCTGCGCTACGACTTTGACTCTATGGCGTTGCGTATGGTGGTGGGGCCCGTGTTTGACAAAATTGCCAACACCATGGTCGAGGCCTTTGTTAAGCGGGCGCAAAGCCTATACCAGCCTTCGCGCTGAATAATTCCATGGAGCAACCGAATTCACAAACCATGATTGCCGTAGAAGTACATGTGTGCTTGGGGCCGCGTGCTGTGCAGTCATGGGTGCAGCACTTGGCTGTCGGAACGACGTTGGGGCAAGCGGCTGAAGCTGCACTGGCGCGGGTGCAGCAAGAGCCTGCGCAGCATGCTTGTTCACTACCGAATTGGCAGTGGGGTGTTTGGGGGCGAGTGCTGCCGCCAGAGCATGTGCTGCAAGATGGAGATCGCGTGGAGGCTTACCGAGAGTTGCTAGTGGATCCTAAGGTTGCCAGACGTGAGCGTTTTGCCAAACAAGGGGCCCGCGGTGCGGGCTTGTTTTCTAAACGCCGTGACAATGCCAAGCCAGGCTATTGAAGGGGATGCGCTGCTGTTGCTCCTCTACGTTGGCGCGCAGGTCGCTGTTATTTTCTCCCAGCAAAAAGCCCGCATGAGCGGGCCTTTTGCTGGAGGGCGTATTCAGGTTCTTGGCAGGGTAACGCCATGTTGGCCTTGGTACTTCCCGCCACGGTCTTTGTAACTGACTTCAGGGGGTTCGTCACCTTCAAAGAACAAGACCTGCGCACAGCCTTCGCCTGCATATATTTTGGCTGGCAGCGGTGTGGTGTTGGAAAATTCCAGCGTGACATAGCCTTCCCACTCTGGCTCGAATGGCGTGACGTTGACGATGATGCCGCAACGGGCATATGTGCTTTTACCCAAGCACACAGTCAACACATTGCGGGGAATGCGGAAGTATTCCACTGTGCGTGCCAGCGCAAAACTGTTGGGAGGGATGATGCAGTAATCATCCTCAAAATCGACGAAGCTTTTTTCGTCAAAATTTTTGGGATCCACCACCGTGCTATGGATGTTCGTGAATACTTTGAATTCACGTGCGCAGCGGATGTCGTAGCCGTAGCTGCTGGTGCCATAGCTGATGATTTTCTGGCCATCCATTTGGCGCACTTGTCCTGGCTCAAATGGTTCAATCATGCCGTGCTCTTCGGCCATTTTTCTGATCCATTTATCGCTTTTGATACTCATTGCGTACTGCCTTGATGGGGGTCTTGTGTGGCATGCAATAACGCACTGCATGCATGAAATGAAGTGGCAAATTGTAGTGTTAGTTCGCCAGCTGTGGCCATAGCCAGTGAGTGCAAAGGTTTGGGCACGCGGCTTGTTGCCGCGTTCTGGGGCAAAATTGCCTCTTTTGATCACAATGGCCCACGCATATGGCGCAATATTTTGAAGTGCATCCGCAAAATCCTCAGCCACGCCTGCTCAAGCAAGCGGCGGCCTTGCTGCAGCAAGGGCAGGTATTGGCCATTCCTACCGACTCTAGCTATGCCTTAGTATGCGTGCTGGATGACAAAAATGCGGTAGACCACGTACGCCGTATTCGCGGCGTTGATGACAAGCATTTGTTGACGTTGATTTGCAAAGACTTGTCTGAATTGGCCAGCTACGCCAAGGTGGACAACCGCCAGTTTCGCTTGCTCAAGCAAGCCACGCCAGGTCCTTACACATTTGTACTGGAAGCAAGCAAAGAGGTGCCGCGTCGCGTGAGCCACCCTCAGCGCAAAACCATAGGTTTGCGGGTGCCCGATTACCCAGTTGTTCGCGAACTGCTGGATTTATTAGGCGCGCCTTTGCTGGCAAGTACCCTGATTTTGCCTGGTGACGAGATTCCACTGAGCGATCCGGCCGAGATTCGAGAGCAGTTGGAAAAAGAGCTAGGCGCCATTGTGGATGCCGGCTCTGTCGCCGTGAAACCGACCACGGTGCTCGATCTGACCACGATGGACGGCGGAGGCGACGCCACAGTGCTGCGTGCAGGGCAGGGGGACTTGGACAAGTTGGGCTTGTCTTTGTAACGACTATCCTGCTGCTGGCCACATGTGCTCCACACATTGGAGAATTGGCCAGCACCTGCGTGCGTGCTTGTAACTTCTGCGAAAATCTCTGCCGTGAATTCCTCTACTACCATTCAAGCCATCGCAATGATGGCCCTTCCCCTGTTGCTGGCCATTACGCTGCATGAAGCCGCGCACGGCTATATGGCGCGCCGATTTGGTGACCGCACGGCTGAAATGCTTGGGCGCATCACGCTCAATCCCCTCAAACATATTGATCCCTTGGGCACCATCGTGATGCCCTTGATTTTGTTTTTTGCGACCAATGGTGGGTTTATGTTTGGCTATGCCAAGCCAGTGCCCATTAATTCACGTAATTTAAAGAACCCCAAGCAAGACATGATCTGGATTGCGTTGGCGGGGCCTTTGTCCAACCTATTTCAGGCCGTGTTGTGGGCGCTGTTGCTGGCAGTCATGCTGGCGCTGGGGTTGTATGAAGACTTCTTTATCGGGATGGCACGCACCGGTGTGATGGTCAACCTGGTTTTGGCCGTACTCAACCTTTTTCCTTTGCCCCCGCTCGATGGTGGCCGTATCGCGGTGGGGCTGCTGCCTTACAAACCGGCCAGTCTGTTGGCGCGCTTGGAGCCTTTTGGTTTTTTCATCGTGGTGGGCTTGCTGTTGGTGGGCTTTCTTGATCGTTTCTGGCTCACACCTTTGGTGAGCTGGTTCGCTGAGATCGTGCTCATGCCTGTACGCTGGGCGCTTGGTGCTTAACAAAGCGCTGGACGTGATGTTTACGAATTTTTGATGTGATTGACGCTTGAGTATGACAACTCGTTTTCTGACTGGTATTACGCCTTCTGGTATTCCTCACTTGGGCAACTATGCAGGGGCTATTCGGCCTTCTGTGCGCTCGCAAAGTGGCAGTGATGTTGATAACTTTTATTTCTTGGCTGATTTGCATAGCCTGATCAAATCGCAAAACCCCGCGCAAACGCAGCAATCGACCCTGGAGATTGCCGCTACATGGATTGCGTGTGGCTTGGATACCGATAAAGCCACGTTTTATCGCCAGTCTGACATTCCAGAAATACCCCAGCTGTCATGGTTGTTGACCTGCGTCACAGGCAAAGGGTTGCTTAACCGCGCGCATGCCTATAAAGCAGCGGTCGACAAAAATGCTGAAGCAGGTTTAGACCCAGACGCTGATGTTACGGCAGGCCTGTTCATGTACCCGGTTTTGATGGCTGCGGACATCATGATGTTCAAGGCGCACAAAGTCCCTGTGGGGCGCGATCAGGTGCAGCACATTGAAATGGCGCGTGATATGGCGGCCAGCTTCAACCACATTTATGGTCACGGGCAAGAGTTGCTCGTGCCGCCAGAAGCTGTGGTGGATGAGCACGTTGCAACATTGCCAGGTCTTGATGGCCGCAAGATGAGTAAAAGCTACGGCAACACCATCCCGTTGTTCACGCCGCGTGAGCAGTTGCGCAAGCTCATCATGGGCATCGCTACAGATTCACGCATGCCTGGCGAGCCTAAAGAGAGCGAAGGTTCTGCCATTTTCCAAATCTACCAAGCCTTTGCTACAGAGCAGGAAACAGCCAGCATGCAACAAGCCTTTGAAGCAGGCATTGCATGGGGAGACGCCAAACAGCAATTGTTTGAGCACATTGATGCAGAACTGAGCCCCATGCGGGCGGTGTTTGATGAGTTGGTGGCTGATCCTGCCAAGATTGAAACCATCTTGTTGCAAGGTGCAGAAAAGGCCCGGGCAGTGGCCACACCGTATTTGGCTGAATTGAAAAAGGCCGTGGGCTTGCGTGATTTGCGTACCGCCTTGATTGCTGTGCCTGCCACGGACAAAGCAGCAGATTCAGTTCCGCAAATCAAGCAGTACCGTGAGTCGGATGGGCAGTTCTATTTTAAGTTGGCAACAGCCAAGGGCGAGCTCTTGCTGCAAAGCAAAGCGTATGCGTCTGGGCGTGATGCAGGGGCTGCAGTCAAGTCGCTCAAGCTTGATGGAGTTCAGGCGCTGGATGCATTGCAGGCGCAATTGCAAGCCTATGAACGCACCCCTGAGTTGCTGCAGGCATTGGACGCTTTGGTGGCTACGCATGCGCAGGATTGATCAGTGCTTGCAGGCGCCAATGAGTGCTTGCGCCGGAGGATGCGCATGACGGAGCCGATCCACATAATGGAGCCATCGGCTTTGCTGCAGGGCGATTTCTCGTCGCGCCAACTGCGCGATGCCTTAGGCATGTTCGCCACTGGTGTGACGGTCGTCACTACTGTGGATGCAGCAGGCGTACCCGTTGGGTTGACCATCAATTCTTTTTCTGCGGTGTCGTTGGAGCCGCCGTTGATCCTATGGAGTTTGGTCAATACGGCAGGCAGTCGGGACGCGTTTTTGAACAGCAAAGGCTTTGTTGTGAATGTGCTGGCCGCCCATCAGCATGATCTGGCGATGCAGTTTGCATCGCGCAGCCCCGACCGCTTTTTGAATGTGCCCATCACGCGAGGAACTGGTGGTTTGCCACTGTTGTCTGGGGCATTGGCTTGGTTTGAATGCAAGCGTTACGCTGAACATCTGGCAGGAGACCACACCATCTTCATTGGACAAGTTCAGCGTGTTGGCCATCAGCAGGCAGCTGCTTCTGCCGCACAGAATGGGACCGACCACGATCGCGATTTGACGTTAACAACCCCGCTGTTGTTTCACCGCGGAATACTGCACCGGCACGGGTTCAATCACTGAGTGTTGTTGTGGGGTGCGTGTCGCGTTATGGGGGCAATGTCAACGTCTTTGTATTGCGCCAGCGTTTGCGGTTTGGGCATTGTGGCTGGTGCGCGCGGCTGCTATGATCGCCCGCACCATGCGTGATGAACGACTCCTCTTTTTTTGCTTTTTTGAACACTGCACGCGCAGCGCAGTGGAGGGCTTGCGTTTGGGAGCTTGGCGTTATTACGCACGGTTACTGGCGATGGGGTGGTGTTCTGTTGTGTTGGCTGCCTGCACAAGCACGCCAGCGCCTTATGGCGAGGTAGAGGGCGAGCGCTTTGGCAAGGGTGAGTTGGTGCAATCAGATACCAACCGCATGGCGACCTTGGCAATGCAGCAAAACCTCGAGAGCCTGTTTTCTTTGATGGATAAGCTCTACAAGCGCAACCCCAGTGAATGGCCTAAAACAGCCGACTCGCGTGAAGCTGCGATGGAGTTTGTGCGCTTGACCGTGCTCAATCGCCAAGGTTGGGCCCCGCTGGGGCAAGCGCGTGACGTGAAGGCCCTGTCGCGGGCTTTGGATGCGGAGTTTGCCGACGATCGTGTCGCCGCGTTCATTTACTCTGCTGCAGATACGGTGATTGCTGCGCATGGCGGAAAAACCTTTTTCACCATGATTGATGGTCTCAATTCCCAAGCGATATACAACGCAGCGCGCAATATGGAAATCGCTTCATGGATTTTGGCCACCCGCAAGAAAACTGACGGTTCACCTTTGCTTTTGGCCAATGAGATGGGGGCTGCGGAGCGTAACTTGAGCTTCGAGCGAGAAATGAGCAAAGTGATTGCGCGTTTAGATTTGATGGCTGTGTATGGAACGGAGAAGTACCGCCGCGCGGCCATTGGCTATGGGCAAGGTTTGGTGGGCGGGCCATTGATGCAATTTCTGCCTGTTGATGCGTTGGCAACGGCTGCTACAGCGGCTACCTCAGCGCAATAAACACGCTTTCTTTGACTGTTAGGTTAAGGCGAAGCCAGACCAACAGCTTCATACAACTGACCTTGCCATTTGAAGTGCAGGTTGCCACTTGCATTGAGAATTCGTTCTGGGGCTGCATGCAGGGCTGTGAAGAACTCAGCCACACTGGCAAAGCGCGGTTGTGCATTCCATGCATCTGTTTCTGAAAGCAGAACACAGCCACGTAAATGTCCTTGCGTGATCAGGATCCAATATTCGCTTTCGGCTCCATTTTGTGCGAAGCACACGGCATGCTTGAGCCATTCGGGTACTTCGTTTTGCTGCTCGTGCCATGCATGCGCATAAGCGTGTTCGAGCATGCGCTGCTGTTGTTCTTGCCAAATCTGAATAGGAAACAGCGTGAGGCCAACGGTTTCGCCATGGCAGAACCAGTGTCCGCCATCAAAGGCACTGTAGGCCGTTAGCAAGGCATGTATGACATCGTCAGGCCAGAGCGTAGTGTAAAACTCCAGCAATGCACTGTCCATCGCATCGCCCGGCGTGTGCCGAATGGGCAAGTGGGTCACCTCACCTTGCACACCTAGGCTGCGTGCGGCAAGACGGGTAAGGCGTAACGTTTGCCGTAATGCGCAGGGCAACGCAATGGAGTCGGCATTCGCTTCATTGGTCAGTTGTGCTCCTAGCTTTGTACAAGCGGAGACAGCCGGGAGAGGAAGTTTGTCTTGCTCTGCCGTAATGAGTGCTGCCACCGTTTGGGTAAAACCGTCGCAGGCCAGTGCAATCAGCGTATCGGTACTGCTCCAGTCTTGATTTTCATAGTGGTGCGACGATCCGTCTTGAATGGATAGGCAAATGTCTTCAGCACCGAGTTGACTGAAGGTGATGCTGGTGGCTGCTTGGGCTTGCCCTTGCAGGGCTTCGCTGAGAATGTCTGCCAATGCTTCTTGTTGTGATAATGCGGCCAAGGCGTGTATGCGTTGCAATTGGCTGCGCTCATCACGCAGCCACACTGCAATGGATTGCACGCCGAGGCTGAAGCGGATCAGGCTCCACCATGGTTGCCACGCTGGTGGCAGTGCTTGCTTGGTTTGTGTGAGGTGTGTGGTCAGCGCGGAATGGATTTCGTGCAGTAGCCAGAATGCATTTTTACTGCCTTGGCGAGCCAGCAAGGCGCTTAGCGGCAGGCTGTTTTCAGGCGATACATCTGATTCCATGCTCAGCTGTTCACAAAAAATCAGCAGGTGTTGGGGACGGTGCTGCGTTGACATAGCAGCGCTGCCAATTTGCGGTATATATCGGCATGCAGCTTTTTAGGGGCGAGTGGGGTTGCCCAAGGCTGTTGAAATTTCGCGCACAGTGGCTTGCAGTTTGGCTACCCAACTCTCCTCAAGGCGGCCTGTAGGAGCAGAAATGGACAGGCCTGCAATCATTTTGCCCTGGTCATCGTAGATCCCTGAAGCAATGCAGTTCACGCCCAGCTCCAGCTCTTCCTTGTCTTGGGCGACACCGCTTTGGCGCACACGGTGGAGTTCGCGTTCGAGCACATCAAGCTTGGTGATGCTGTTGCGTGTGTTGCCTGCTAATCCGGTGCGCGCTGCATAGTTGCGTACCCAGTGCGGGTCTTGCGCCGCTAGAAAGAGCTTGCCTGTCGATGTCAGGTGCAAAGGGGCATGCCCGCCAATGGCACGCACCACCTGCATGCCTGAGCGCTCACTGAACGCACGCTCGATATAAACGATTTCATCGCCTTGGTGAATGGATAGATTGATGGCCTGCTGCGTGGTGCGATGCAGCTCTCGCATCAATGGTAGGGCGACGTCCCGCACGCTTAGCCGCGCCTTGACCAAATTGCCCAATTCCAGCAAACGCAAACCCAAGCGGTACGAGCCTGATTCGGGGCGTTCGACTAAACGGCCCAACACCAAGTCATTAAGAATGCGGTGCGTGGTAGATGGGTGCAGCCCCGTCGCCTCGCTGATGTCTTTGAGTGACACCGCTTGTGAATGACCGGCCAGAAAATCCAAGATCGCATACATGCGTTCAAACACTTGAATGCTGGGAGTGTGCCGGGCAGTGGCTTCGGTAGGGCGCATGGCGTTAGAAGGGCTGATGATGGGCTTATCTTACAGCCGTTCTGGCATGAGAAATGCCTTGGAGCCCATGAACAGCCCCAAGACTGTCTTTCAGGAGGCAGATCCCTTGATTACCGTGCTTGCGGGGTCTTGGCTTTTTGTATTTACTGCCTTGCTGCCATGCACACGAATCCATGTGCCGGCCTGCAGAATCTCATGGGGATGAAAGTTAGCTTTGTAGGCCATTTTGGCACTGTCTGCAATCCAGTAACCCAAATACACGTAAGGCAGGCCTAAACGTTTGGCCCATTGGATTAACCAGAGAATGGAGTACGTGCCCATGCCTTTGGCGGCATCGGTGTCATAAAACGTATAGACCGCAGAGATGCCTTTGTCTAGCACGTCGACAACGCTGACCATGCGCAAGATCGGTGCGCGCGTGGCATCTAGCGCTGTTTCTGAAAACTCCAGCAAGCGTGTATCGACCCGACTGCTGAGCAAAAACTGTTCGTAATCGGCGGGATCGTCGTTGTCCATGCCTGCCTGACTATGCCGAGCTTTCAGGTAGCGCTGGTACAGCGCATAGTGCGCGGGCTGCAGTTCTGGCGGTAGCAGGCGAGCTTGCAAGTGGGCATGGTCACGCCAGGCGCGGCGCTGGCTGCGTGTGGGGGTGAATGCATCCACCGGGATGCGTAGCGTTTGGCAGGCTTGGCAAGCATCACAATAGGGGCGGTAAGTAAAGAGGCCGCTGCGGCGAAATCCGCGTTCCACCAACAAGGAATAAACGCGACCGTCGACCAGTTCCCCAGGCGAGGCCACTTGTGAGCGGGCTGTTTGTGCAGGCAAATAGCTGCACGGGTAGGGCGCCGTCGCATAGAACTGCAGGGGGTAATGGGCAGATTCGTTCATGACAAAGTCATTATCGGCAAGTTCTGCTTTGCGTAAAAGTCCGCGCCAAGCGCGCTGGTATACCGTGCAGGTTATCGGAGAATGTGCGGGTGCAGGTAGTGCCAGTCGGCAGGGGAAAAGGCCCACTCGGTTTGTTGCTGTGCAGTAAGCGTACTGATGTGTGCCAAGAACGTGCTGCGGTCCATTTCGGCGGCCCCCAATGAGGCCAGATGTGCCGTGTTTTGTTGGCAATCAATCAAGGGCATGGCGTATTTGCGGCATAAGGCGACTAGTGCCGCCAAGGCGATTTTTGAGGCGTCGCTTTTCAAACTGAACATGGATTCGCCAAAAACGGCCTGTCCGATATGCACGCAGTACAGGCCTCCTGCTAATTCGCCATCGAGCCATGTTTCCACACTGTGCGCAAATCCGGCCAGGTGCAGGTCGTAGTAGGCATTTTGCATGTCCTGCACAATCCACGTGCCATTTTGGCCTTCGCGGGGCGTGCGAGCACAGCGTTGAATGACGGTCTGAAAGTGCGCATCAACCTGTATATGCAAGCGCCCTGCCTGATGCAGGCGTGCAATGGTTTTGCGCAAGGAACTGGAGAGGTGAAACTGCGCGGTTTGCAGCACCATGCGCGGATGCGGTGACCACCACAAAATAGGCCCTGATGAGTACCAGGGAAAGATGCCTTGCGAATACGCTGCCTTGAGCGTAGAGACCGATAGGTCAGCCCCTACCGCCAAGGGGCCCAACTCCTCGGTGACTGTGCCATGCACAGGGAATGGGTCACCTGGCTCCAGAAAAGCAAAAGCGGGGCATTCAGATGCACTCATGGCGGGGGTATTCGTTGTACTGGTCAGCGATAAATCACATCACGAAGGTAGAGTGAGAGCTCTGGGATGTAGGTGATCAACATGAGGCAGCACAAAATAACGCAGACAAAGGGCACCAAAGGTTTGATCATTTGCTCCAGCGATATTTTGGCGATAGAGCACGCGGCAAATAGATTGACCCCCATGGGTGGAGTCACCATGCCGAGGGCCAAGTTCACGATCATGATGATGCCAAAGTGCACCGGATCGACCCCAAATTGAACGGCCACGGGTAACAATAGGGGGGCCAGTACCACGATAGACGCGGACGTTTCAATGAACATGCCAATGATGAACAGCGCAATGTTGACTCCGAGCAAGAACAGGTACTTGCTGTCAAAGAGACCGCCAAGCCACTGACCCAGCATGTCAGGTACTCCTGAGCGGTTAAGCAAAAAGCTGAAGACTCCAGCGTTTGCAATGATGAACATGATCACTGCCGTGCCCACAACAGAGCGGTGAAATACGGGTGATAGTGCCTTGAAGCTTAAGGTGCGGTAGATGAAAACACTGACCAGCAAGGCATACACTACAGCAACGACTGAGGCTTCTGTGGGAGTAAAAATCCCGCCATAAATGCCGCCCAAGATGATCACAGGCATCAGCAGTGCCAACCAAGAGCGTTTGAATGCAGGCCACACGGCCATGCGGTCTTGCCCGTCATTTTTGCCCAAACCATGTTTGCGTGCGTAGAGCCAGACATAGAGAATCAAGGCTACGCCAATCAGCAAGCCCGGAATTACACCGCCAATAAACACTTCACCTGTGGATGTTTCAGTCGATACTGCGTAGAGAATCATCGGAACTGAAGGGGGAATGATCACCCCTAGTTCAGCGGCCGTGGCTTGTAGCGAGGCCGCGAACGGCGTGGGGTAGCCGTGTTTGACCATCGCAGGAATCAGAATGGCGCCAACGGCAAAGGTCGTGGCCACGGATGAGCCTGCCACTGCAGCAAAAATCATGCAAGTCAGCACGCAGGTGATGGCCAACCCGCCTTGAATACCGCCCACTAAGCTTTTGGCGAAATCCACCATCCGTTGGGAAATTCCACCTGCTTCCATCAAGTTGCCTGCAAGGATAAAAAATGGAATAGCCATGAGGGGAAATTTGTCTAGGGCAGCGAACAATTGCTGGGGCACAACCAGCCAATTGATTCCTGCATAAGCAATTCCTGTAATGCTCGACAAACCAATAGCCACAGCTACAGGCAATGACAAGGCAAAGAAAATCATCATCGAGACAATCATCAACTGCGGCATGATGGGTCCTTAAAGTATGTGTTCAGTTGGAGGTCAAGATGCAAGATCAGCCTTGCGCATCGTTTCGCACGGGCGCTTGTGAGGCGGGCGCATCGGGCGTGAGCCAGCGCAGCAGTAAGGCCAGCGCTGCCAGGCCAGCGCCTACTGGAATGGCTAGGTACACCCAAGAAATGGAGACTTCAAGTCCGGCAACGCTTTGAAAACGGACGCGATAAGTCATTTGGCCCCCCATCCAGGCCAGGAAAACCAAGAAGCCAATGCAAGTGAGATTGACGATGCCTTCCAACAAGCATTTGGCTTTGCCACGGAGTTTTTCGCGCAAAAACTCGACTGCAATCATGGAGCCTTGGCGAAATGCCAATGCAACGCCCAGCATCACCGCCCAGATAATGGCTGCGCGCGTCAGGACTTCGCTCCAGTCGAGAGGCGAGTGCAAGACAAAACGCGACACCACCTGAAAAAAACCGGTAGCAACAGCCAGCCAGAGCAGCGCTTGCGCCACGACGGAGACCAAGCCGAACAAGGCCTTGTCAATACGATGGATGAGAGTCATGGATGTAGTCTCCGCCTCAATATAAGTAAGCCATGCCTCACAGTGGCTACGGCTCGAGGAGTATGCAAAAGGTAGCTGGCAGCAAAGTCTTGAGGCGTTGAAGTCCAACGACAAAGGCTGCAAACATCACGTCAATCACTGGCAGGGTGGCCTGTTGTGAGGCTGCCTGAAATTCACCATGGCTAATGGTGCACATGCTAGATACGCGGCGGGGTGGGCTGCGGGTCTGGGGTGCCAAAGACGACGAAGGGCGGATTTTAGACCGATATCGCGACAATCATCGCAACAAGTCTGCTCCGCCCTTCATGGCTGCAGATGTCCGCAGCCGTTGGTGATAAGGAGAAATTACTGTGTATTGCGGATTTGCTCAATCAGTTTTTCGCCAAAACGTTTGTTGTAGTCCTTGTATGCAGGCTCAACGGCTTTGGCAAAGGCTGCGCGGTCCACTTCAGAAACTTCCATTCCTTCCGCTTTGAGCTGCTCAACACCTGAGGTTTCAACGTTAGAGACGTAGTCACGCATGGCCTGACCTGCATCTTTGCCTGCTTTTTGGAGCAGTGCCTTGTCTTGATCAGACAGGCTTTCATACACTGAAGGGGACACGATGATGACGGCTGGCGCGTAGACATGGCCTGTTAAGGACAGGTATTTTTGTACTTGCGACAATTTGGCCGAAGTGATCACAGACAAGGGGTTTTCTTGTCCATCAATCGTGCCTTGCTGCAGGGCAGTCATCACTTCGGGCCATGCCATAGGTGTTGGCAAGATGCCAATTTCACGAAATGCAGCAATGTGCAGTTGGTTTTCGGTGGTACGAATTTTCAGGCCTTTGGCATCTGCAGGCGTTTTCACTGCGCGCACATTGTTGGTCAAGTGGCGAAAGCCTTGCTCACCCCAAGCCAGTGCGATCAGACCGCGCTTGTTGAATTCTGCAAGCATGTTCTGGCCGATCTCGCCATCGAGGACTTTGCGGGCGTGATCCAAATCGCGCAGCAGGAAAGGCACGTCAAACACTGCGGCAGAGGGCACAAAGTTCATGGTGGCACCAGTGGAGAGCACGGCCACATCAATCGTGCCCAATTGCAGGCCTTCAATCACTTCGCGTTCGCCACCCAGTGCACTGTTGGCAAATTGCTGGACTTTGTATTTGCCGCCACTGCCTTCATCCAGTGTTTTTGCAAATGCATTGCCAGCAGCACCGTAATGGGATTGCTGGCTCAGGGCATAAGCCATTTTGAGTGTGGTTTCTGCGCTGGCTGGAGTGCTTACTGTGATGGCTGCGGCTGCTACTGCGCCTACTAATGCAGGCGAGAACCATTGTGCGCTTTTACGGATGAAGGACTTCATGAGGGCTCCGTGTGAAAAAGAAATTGAATAAAAACGTGCGAGGCCAGATCTTGCTGTGCGCGCAAGGTCTGGCCCGATAAAACGCATGGAATGTAACGCCAAATTGTTTCTGCCACCAGTAGCAGTTGCCCTAAAGGGGCTTAGGATTCGCTATCCAGCAAGGCATGGTGCTGCAGTTTTTTACGCAATGTGTTGCGGTTTAGGCCCAACCATTGCGCAGCACGCGACTGGTTATGGTTGGCACGCTCCATGATCTCTTCGAGTATGGGTTTTTCCACGAGATGTATCACCATCTCGTACACATTCGCAGGGTCTTGACCGTCCAAGTCTTCGAAATACTGCTGCAAATTTTCTCGGACACATTCACTGATATTGGGCTTCATACACGTGGCCCTTTTTGTCGGGGCATTCTTGGGGAGGCGGCACTATACCGCAGCTAGCGTGGCGCAATCGGCAGTGGGGGCGCAATCTTCTTGCAATGCATTGGGCCGCATATCTGTAGCAGGTATTGCCTGCGTGGGCCATATGGGGTGCGATTGCGCCAGTGCAGACAGGAAGTCGGCCACCGTTTGCCATTGCTCTGCACAGTTTTCTTGGGCATTGATGCGCGCACGCAGGGTTTCACTTCCAGGGATGCCCTTGAGATACCAGCCAATGTGTTTGCGCGCCGAACGAACGCCTGTGTGCTCACCATAGAGACTGTAATGTTCTTGAAGATGGTCAAGTAACCATTGCCGAACTGTTTGCGTTGCGGGTGCTGGTAAATGCTCGCCTGTGGCAAGGTAATGGGCGATTTCTCGAAAGATCCACGGTTTTCCTTGGGCTGCACGCCCAATCATCAGGGCGTCCGCACCGGTGTCTTGCAAGACTTGTTTTGCTTTTTCACTATGGGTGATATCGCCGTTGGCGACGACTGGGATGGCCACAGCCTCTTTCACGGCACGAACGGTTGCATATTCGGCATGCCCTTTGTAGCCTTGTTCGCGGGTTCTACCGTGTACTGTGAGCATCTGGATGCCAACCCCTTCAAAGGCTTTGGCAAGATGGATGGCATTTTTGTGCTCGGTTGACCAGCCTGTTCGCATTTTCAGCGTGACGGGGACCCCATACGGCAAGCAAGCCTGCACAACAGCCTCTGCAATCGCAACGGCAAGGGGTTCGTTTTGCATCAATGCCGAACCGGCCCATGCGTTGCACACTTTTTTGGCTGGGCAGCCCATGTTGATATCGATGATTTGTGCGCCGCGTTCTATGTTGTAGCGCGCGGCGTCGGCCATCATGGCCGCTTCTGTGCCTGCAATTTGTACTGCGATCGGCCCTGGCTCCCCTTCGTGGTTGGCTCGGCGCGAGGTTTTGAGACTGGCGTACAGATGCGGCTGAGAGGTCACCATCTCACTGACAGCGTACCCCGCCCCCAGCTGCCTGCACAGCATGCGAAAGGGCCGGTCTGTCACGCCTGCCATGGGGGCAACAAACAAGTTGTTAGCCAATGTGATGGAACCGATTTGCATGAGGGTGTTTGTGGTGTGGGAGTGTTAAGGCGCCAGACAGTACATGCCATGATGCTACGCTAAAGCGGTTGCTGTCTTGGCAGAAGCTGCTGCTGTTGTTGGGATGCTTGTTAGCGTGCCGCGCACAAGGTAGCCAAGTCTGCGTCTTTTACTCATGGGTTGGTGGGCGGTGGCAGCCCTTTGCCTTCGAGCGGCGCTTTGCCATTGCCACAAGCGGGGCCGTTGTCATCAGGAATCCAGATGGCCACTGTTTTCAAGCCTTGCGAGAGCATGCCCAGTGACTCTGCAGCAGCACGGCTGAGGTCAATGATGCGTCTGCCGACGTAAGGGCCACGGTCGTTGATGCGAACCAGCACTTCCTTACCCGTTAGCAAGCCTCTGACGCATACCTCGGTACCAAACGGTAATGAGCGGTGTGCTGCGGTCATGGCGTTCATGTTGTAGCGCTCACCATTGGCTGTGAGGCGACCATGGAATTTATCGCCATACCAAGAGGCTTGGCCCGTTTGGTAGAGGTCTTGTGGCTCAGGCAACTGCCAATCGTGAAAACCGGGTGTGAGGTTGGCATTCACGGATTCGTTTGATGCGCGCAGGCCTAAGTGCGAGGGCATGGCAGAGGGGGGTAGCAGCAGTTCATACACGGGTGGCATGATGTCCATGTCAAGAAACCGTGTTGCCTCAAGTGGCGTTGTGGTTTCTTTTTGTGGGACGGTGCAGGCCGCTACCAGTAAGGCGCAGAGTAGCCAGGCGCAGCGGTGGATGCGCGAGAGCACACGGCGATAGTGGGCGAAAGTAATGGACGGCATGTAAACGTTGACGAGCACGCATCAAGCCGTGGGGGGGCTGAGTACGCTGGCACAGGCCTGCTGAGGTGGCTGGAGGGGCCACTTTGACCGATGGGATGTTCACAGGCGCGCTGCAGGATATGCTAGTTAGCAATCCAATTGGCTATGGCTGCGCTTTTTTTGAAAGTGCATGCTGACTTGGCTTCGGGCCTGTGCATCAATGGCTCGTGACGATCCTTTCTTTCTCAAAGGGGAGATGGTGTTGTTTGAGGGAGGTATCAGATCAAGTGCAAACGTTTGGATATCTCAAGTACCAGTGGACTTTGGTTCATGGTGTAAAAGTGCAGGCTTGGGGCGCCTTCACGAATGAGGCGCTCACAGAGTGCAGTTACTGCATCGAGTCCAAAGGCGCGAATAGAGTTCACATCATCGCCAAAAGATTGCAGCCGTGTGCGCATCCAACGCGGCACTTCGGCGCCGCATGCATCAGAGAATCGCAGCAGTTGGCTTGCGCCCATCACGGGCATGATCCCCGGGACAATGGGGATGTTTAGCCCTAGTCTGTGTGTGTCGTCGCGGAAACGCAGGTACGCGTCCGCATTGAAAAAATACTGGGTAATGGCAGAGTTGGCCCCGGCTTGCACTTTTGCGGCAAAAGCTTGCAGGTCTTTTTGTGGTGAATGGGCCTGGGGGTGCATTTCTGGATAGGCCGCGACCTCAATGTGGAAATGCTCGCCCGTTTCTGCGCGAATGAAGGCGACCAAGTCACTCGCATAGTGGAATTGCCCCCCGATTCCGTAACCACTGGGTAAATCGCCACGCAATGCCACGATGCGATTGACCCCCATGGTCTTGAGTTCTTGTAGCTCTGCACGTACTTTTTCGTGGGTTGCGCCGATGCAGGAGAAGTGCGATGCGGCTGCTTGGCCCTCTGCCAGAATTTCCGCCACGGTGGTGAAGGTGCCTGCTTGGGTTGAGCCGCCAGCACCATAGGTGACGGAACAAAACTCGGGGTGGAGCACGTAGAGCTCTGTGCGGGTATCACGCAATTTTTGCGCACCTGCTTGCGTTTTTGGGGGGAAGAATTCAAGGCTGAGCGGGATGCGCTGCACGGTGTTAGAAGAAGTAGGGGTCATGAACTGCAAGGGCCGCATCTGTCCATACTTTGCACAAATCGGAGTGCAAACGGAGATTGGCAGAACGGGGCAAAAAGAAATTAGTTGGGGGTGAACGGGACGACGCTGCTCAACGCCCAGTTGATCACGCTGTACAAGATGACGCCGAAAACGCCAGCCCAGAAACCATCGACTTTGAAGCCGCGGCTGATACTGCCTGCGAGCCAGAACAACAGTCCATTGAGCACCAGGTAAAACAAACCCAATGTCAGTACAGTTAAAGGGAAGGTGATGAAGGCAAGTAGTGGGCGCAATACCGCATTAATGAGGCCCAGAATGACGGCCGCAATAAGGGCAGATTGGTAGTTTTTGATATGCACGCCTGGCAGCAGATAAGCCACCAGCATCAGTGCCAGGGCACTAAGTAACCAAACCACTAAAAGTTCAAGCATGGCCAAATACCTTTCACAAGTTGATGGGGCAGCGAAGGCATGCGCTGCGCGCGAGAAATAGAATAAGCGTTTTGCTTGGCGCTGGCTAGTGTTCTGTTACTCGCGCAATGGCCGACTTAGAGCGACTAACACAACCCTTGATACGCCGTTGCAAAACCGTGTCGTACTACTCGTACTGCATGTGGTTTTGCTCCTAGTCTCAACCGCAAACCTTCGGTTTGCTGGGTTGTGTGAGCCGCTCTTCTCTTAGTAGCGGTAGGTGTCTGGCTTGTATGGGCCTTGTTTTTGCACGCCAATGTAAGCGGCTTGTTCGTCCGAGAGAACAGTCAACTCAACCCCTAGTTTGGACAACTGCAGGCGTGCGACGTGTTCATCCAGGTGCTTGGGCAGAACATAAACCTTACCTACTTCATACTGGTCAGGTTTAGTAAACAGTTCAATTTGCGCCAGTGTTTGGTTCGCAAAAGAGGAGCTCATGACGTAGCTAGGATGGCCCGTAGCGCAGCCAAGGTTGACCAAGCGGCCTTTTGCCAGCAATGTAATACGCTTGCCATCAGGGAAGATGATGTGGTCAACTTGCGGCTTGATTTCTTCCCACTGGTACTGCTCCAGTGAAGCGACATCAATCTCGTTGTCGAAGTGGCCAATGTTGCAAACAATCGTCTCGTTTTTCATGGCAGCCATGTGTGCATGGCGAATCACATCCTTGTTGCCTGTAGTCGTTACGAAAATATCTGCCTTGTCTGCGGCGTATTCCATGGTCACGACCTTGTAGCCTTCCATGGCGGCTTGCAATGCGCAGATCGGATCGATTTCTGTGACCCACACTTGTGCGCGCAAAGCAGCCATGGCTTGGGCGCAGCCTTTGCCCACATCGCCGTAGCCTGCGATGACTGCAATTTTTCCGGCAATCATCACATCAGTAGCGCGTTTGATACCGTCTACCAGCGATTCGCGGCAGCCATACAGGTTATCGAACTTGCTCTTGGTGACAGAGTCGTTCACGTTCACAGCGCGGAACAGCAGTTCGCCTTTGGCAGACATCTCGTTCAAACGGTGCACACCGGTGGTGGTTTCTTCGGTCACACCAACAATTTCTGCTGCTTTGCGTGAATACCAGCTGTCGTCTTGTGCGAGCTTGGCTTTGATGGCCGCAAACAAGATGCGCTCTTCTTCGCTTTTCGGGTTGGCCAGCACGCTGATGTCTTTTTCTGCGCGTTTACCCAGATGCAACAGCAGGGTGGCATCGCCGCCATCGTCCAAGATCATGTTTGGGCCTTCACCGGCTTCACCCTTGGCGGCGAATTCAAAAATGCGGTGTGTGTAGTCCCAGTAATCTTCCAGGGTCTCGCCTTTGACGGCAAACACGGGGGTGCCTTTGCCGCTATCGGCCTGGTTCAGCGCAATAGCAGCTGCTGCATGGTCTTGGGTGGAGTAAATATTGCAGGAGGCCCAGCGCACGGTCGCCCCCAAGGCTTGCAGGGTTTCAATCAGCACGGCTGTTTGAATGGTCATGTGCAAGCTGCCGGTAATGCGTGCGCCTTTGAGGGGCTGCTGGACTGCGTACTCTTCACGGATGGCCATCAAACCGGGCATTTCGGTTTCGGCAATCTTGATTTCTTTACGACCCCATGCAGCCAGTGCAGGATCGGCAATGACGCTTTGCTGCGCCAAGTTATCGGTATGAGCGTTCATGGTTAAAACTCGCTTTCTGTGCAACAGGTGAATGACCGCTGCGCGCAGGAAGGAGGCCTTGACTCAGTATGCGAGGAGGAGAGGCGCTGTTCCTGCCTGCGCAGGCAGGCGGTTGAGCGTCGTTGCGAATGCACCGCTGCTTCATCTGTTGAAAGAGGCTAGGCAAGCGCTATGCATGAAGTCCGAGCCTCGCAGCCACGCGTGAATGGGGCTGCTGCAACGCTCCTCGGAGGAGGGCGATTATACGCTGATGGCATCACCACTCCTTTGCGTGATGTTTAGTGCTGTCTTCGCTCGGGGATTTCCCTAGAAATGGGGTGTACTCAGGCGCTGGTCAGGTGTTTTTTTTATTCTTGCGCTCCGGTAATTTGCGGGCTGTAGCCTGCAGGCAGAAAAAGCGTGCTTGAGCGCTGGAATGTGCGGTTTGGGTGCGATGCCCTTGGGGTATGTGCCATGCCAACTGCAGGTTGCCATCGTTCAGATGCGAATGTTTTTTTAGATGTGGAGTGCTTGAGAACATGAAAGTGACCAGAGACTTACACGACATCATTGGCGGTTTGCTGATGACGGCGACAGGTTTGTTTTTTGCTATTTACGGCGGCCAATACGATATGGGAACAACGGCTCGCATGGGGCCGGGTTACTTTCCGGTGGCGCTGGGATGGACATTGGCCGTACTAGGCATTTTGGTGGCTTTGCCGGCCTGCTGGCGCAAAGGCAGTGCGGTTGTGGTGCAGTGGGGAAATCTGTTTTGGAGTGTGCTGGCCATTGTGATTTTTGCTGCTGCTTTGTATCCCCTGGGCGTGGTTATCGCGTCATTTGTAGCCGCTTTGCTTTCGCTAGTGCCTTCCAAAATGGCCTTGCGTACACGCATGTGTGTTTGCGCGGTTGTCGCTTTGCTGACGACGTTGATTTTTCCCATTAGCTTGCAAATGGTGTTGCCCATTTGGCCATGGAGCCTGTAAGGCATAAATAAGGAGTCAATCGCATGGAATTGCTTGGAAATTTGTGGCTTGGATTGCAGGTGGCTATTGAGCCTGTCACGCTGTGGTATTGCTTTTTTGGTGTCTTCTTGGGCACGGTGGTGGGTGTTCTGCCTGGCATTGGCGCATTGGCTGCCATTTCTCTGTTGTTGCCGCTCACCTACCATATTCCGCCAACTGCGGCCATCATCATGCTGGCAGGCGTGTATTACGGCGCGCAATACGGCGGATCTACGGCATCGATTCTGTTGAACTTGCCTGGTACGCCTTCTTCGGCCGTGACGTGCTTGGATGGCTATCCGATGGCCAAAAAGGGCAAAGCAGGGATTGCGTTGTTTGTGACGACCATCGCTTCATTGGTCGGGGCTATGAGCGGTTTGATCCTCATGACGCTGTTTTCCCCCATGATTGCCAATATCGGCTTGAGCTTTGGACCTGCAGAATTCTTTTCCATGATGTTGCTGGGGTTGGTGGCAGCTTCGTCTATCAGCTCTGGCTCTGCGGCCAAAGGCTTGTCGATGGTGGTGTTTGGCTTGCTGCTAGGCATGATCGGCACGGATGTAAATTCTGGTGTTCCACGTTATTACTTCGGTGTGCCTGAGTTGATGGATGGAATTAGTTTGGTGGCCTTGGCAATGGGGCTTTTTGGCGTGGCTGAGGTGGTGCGGTGCATTAATTCGGCTGATGTGAGTGGCAAGATTGCCAAGGTACCTTTGCGTTCTATGGTTCCTTCGAAGGAGGAGTTCAACGCAACGGTCATGCCGATGGTGCGTGGCTCTGGTTTGGGGGCCGCTTTGGGCGCTTTGCCAGGTGTTGGACCGTCTATTGCGGCGTTCTTGTCTTATGCTATTGAGAAGCGCGTTGCGAAAGATCCTAGCCGCTTTGGCAAAGGGGCCATTGAAGGGATTTGCGCTCCCGAATCGGCCAACAACGCAGCCGCTCAGACGGCATTCATTCCCTCTTTGTCATTGGGGATTCCTGGCGATGCCGTGATGGCGGTGATGTTGGGAGCGTTGATCATCCATGGCATTCAGCCGGGGCCGATGTTTATCACTGAGCAACCTGAAATGTTCTGGGGCCTTGTGGTGAGCTTTGCGATTGGCAACATCATGCTGGTGATCTTGAATTTGCCCACCATTGGTTTATGGGTGGCCTTGCTCAGAATTCCATTTGCCTGGATGTATCCGGCGATTTTGGTGTTTGTTGCCTTGGGGGTTTACAGCGTCAATAACAACGTTTTCGATATTTATTCGGTTGCGGTGCTCGGCATCATGGGCTACGCCTTGATGGTCTTGCGTTTTGAACCCGCGCCCTTGCTGCTCGGCTACATTCTTGGACCGATGTTGGAGGAGTATTTGCGCCGAGCAATGCTGATTTCTCGTGGCGATCCCTCCATTTTCGTGCAACGCCCTATCAGTGCTTCGCTATTGGCCATTACCGCTGCTCTGCTGCTGTGGGCCGTGTGGACTACTGTGCGTGGAGCGGTTCGCTCGAAACAGCAGTTGGATACCGCAGAGAAGCTGGCTGAAGCGGTCTAAGTCGGCGCAGATGTCCAGCCAGTGCTGGTATCCTTTCTTGCTATGCGAATTCTTTTAGTTGAAGACGACTCCGTGCTGCGTGAAGTGATGAAGCGCAGCCTGGAGATGGCTGGCCACCGAGTGGATGCGGCCTCGAATGTGCAAGACGCACGGCATTTGTGGGAAGTACAGCCTTTCGACGCCGTGCTGCTTGATTTGAATCTGCCCGCGCAGGCGAGTATCACGCAACGTCACGCTGTTGAGGCAGCTAATGGCTTGGTCCTTTTACGTGAGGCGCGCGCGCGGGGAGACAGTACTCCCGTACTGGTTTTGACGGCGCGCAACCGTACGGAAGAACGTATTGACGGCCTGGATGCTGGTGCAGATGATTATTTAGGCAAACCATTTGACTTGGCGGAAGTGGAGGCACGCTTGCGCGCCTTGGTTCGACGCAGCCGAGGGACGGAAGACTTGGTGGTGTTGGGCCAACTTGAGCTTGACCGACGTGCCAGGCGCTTTTCGATTGCAGGAAAACTGATGGACTTGCCCGCCAGGGAGTTCGAGGTGCTGTGGGAGCTGATGACTCCGCCGGGGCATGTGGTCAATAAGCGAAGCCTGTCGGACAAGTTATCTGGTTTTGATGATTCTTTGGGGGATAACGCGCTTGAAGCCTTTATCTCTCGCTTGCGCAAGAAATTAGTGGGCAGTGGCGCAGCCATTCGCACTCTACGCGGTATTGGCTATTTACTGGAAGCTGAGAGCACGGGGACATGAGCCAGGTGCAGGCGATCATCAAGCAAGCCCCTTTGTTGCGCAACCGCATGTTGCGCAACGTGCTCCTCCCCTTGATCGTGACATGGCTGTGTGCCACTGCTGTAATGGTCGGTGTGGCCAAAGATTTCACCGGGCGTGTTTTTGACCGCACCTTGCTCGATCATGCGCATGCGCTGGCGGCCCGTTTGCAACAACAAGATGACGGCACTTTAAAGCTGGATCTGGATGAGCACGAGATTGGCAACGTGCTGTATGAGCCAGTCGAGACTGTGATGTACGCTATCCTCAATGCCAATGGCCAATCTGTCATCGGTGCGCACTTGGAAGAGGCATTTTTGCCGAGTTATTTTCAAGAGTACCGTTACGGCTTCATTCGGTATGCGCAAAAGCCCATGCGCACCATTGCTTTGCGGCATTCGATTGGGGATGGTAAATACTTTGTAGTGGTCGCCCATACCACGCAAGCGCGTAACCACTTGGTGCAGCGTTTGATGTGGTTTGGTTCACTACCAATTTTGTTGATGCTTTTCCCGTTGGCCATTTGGTTATGGGATCGGATAGAACGTGATTTGCAACCTCTGGCACAACTGCATGATGCGCTGTTGGTGAGGGATGCCAAAGACCTGTCCCCACTGACAGTGGCAACCACAAGCCGCGAAGTTGAGCAGGTGGGCAAGGCCTTGAATGACTTGATTGACCGGCTCGATCGTAATATCGCAACGCAACGTGAGTTTGCCGGCAATGTTGCGCATGAGTTACGCACCCCGTTGGCGGGTATCAAGGCTATGGCCGAATTTGGTTTGGTTGGGCAAGACCCGGCTGTGCAGCGTGAACAACTGAGCCAGATTGTGTCGAGTACAGAACGTGCTGCAAGGCTGGTCAATCAATTACTGGATTTGGCGATGCTCGATGAAGACCAAGTTGCGCTGCATATTGTTGATGTCGATTTGGCTGATTTGGTGCGCCAAACTGTTTTACGCCATTTGGATAAAGCCGATAGCCAAGGCGTGGACTTAGGCGCGCAAGGTTTGGATGAGAGCGAGGCGCAGGGATGTTGGGTACAAGCAGATAGCGCTTTGCTCACCGGCTTACTGGACAACTTGATTGATAACGCCTTGCGTTATGGGGGCCATACAGTGACTGTGGCGGTGAATGTCAATCCGCGCACGCGTATGTGCAGCGTCTCGGTGGAAGATGATGGTCCTGGAATTCCTGCTTCTGTTCGCACGGCAATGATGCAACGCTCTACCCAGGGTAGTGATGGGGAATTGCTTGGGCAGGGGGCTGGCTTGGGTTTGTTTTTGGTGGCGCGGTATGCGCGCTTGCTGGGCTCACACCTGCAGCTTGACTCGGGTGAAGGTGGGCGGGGTCTGAAGGCCAGTGTTTGGCTGCCATTGGTTAGGCGCCAATAAGTGTTATTTGGGGTATTTATGGGGCGTTAGCTTTTGATGCGCCAATGTGCGCTCGCCTCAGCTTTAAATCAGTAGCAAGTCTTTTTTAGTAAGCACCAGTACAGCGTCGTGGTTGCCGTTGGTGTCTAACCAAATCGGATTGAGTTGAGGGAAACTCTGTTCGAAATAGCCACGCTCATTGCCAATTTCGAGCACCACAATAGCCTCTTCGGTCATGTGCTGAGGGAGTTGTTGCAGTAAGGGGCGGATAAAGTCCATGCCGTCAGCCCCTCCTGCAAGCGCAAGTGCAGGCTCGGCCAAGTATTCTTGTGGCAAAGCGGCCATGCTGGCACTGTTGACGTAGGGTGGGTTGCACAACACCAAATCGTATTGGTCTTGCGGGCTTAAGGCGTTGAGGCTGTTCGATTCGATTAAACGAATGCGTTGCACCAAGTCGTGTTTTTCAATATTGATGCGAGCAACATCCAAGGCGTCGCTGGAAATGTCTACGGCATCAACTTGAACCTCAGGCCAGGCCAGAGCCGCGAGGATAGCCAAGCTGCCATTGCCTGTGCAAATATCGAGTACGCGGTGCGTGCGGTCACTGAGCCAGTGGTCCAGCGTGCCATCTGCAATAGGCCCAGCAATCAGACTGCGCGGAACGATGCTGCGTTCGTCAATGTAAAAGGGCACTCCGTACAGCCATGCCTCTTGTGTGAGGTACGCTGCTGGTTTGCGCAAAGTAATGCGTTTGTGCGTGAGGTCTGCAATGCGCTGCAGCTGTGTTGAGTCCAAAAGCGTGTCGCCAGTGTTTCCTTCAAGATCACTGTCAAGCGGCAGTTGCAGTGCCCATAGCACCAACCAAGCGGCCTCGTCGTAGGCGTTGTCAGTGCCATGCCCAAAGGCCACGTTAGCTGTCTCCAGTTCCGCAGCTGCAGTAGCAATGGATTGACGCAAGGTAATGGGCGTTGTTGAACTCATGTGGACAGTGGCTGAGAGTGAATAGGGTGGTTTTGAGTCAGGCGTGAGCCAGGTTTTGCAGCAAGCGCATGTAGATCAATGCCAGTGGTGCAAGTTCGCTCAGAGAGATGTTTTCATCCACTTTGTGGATGCTGTCATTGGGCGGGCCTAACTCAATGACTTGAGGGCACAGCGTCGCAATGAAACGGCCATCACTGGTGCCGCCTGTAGTGGATAGCTCTGTGCTCAAACCGGTAACATCTGAAATGGCTTGTTGCGCAGCAACGACCAAAGTGCCTGGCGGTGTCAAAAAAGGGCTTCCTCCCAGGGTCCAGTCCAATTGGTATTCCAAACCATGCTGGTCGAGTACGGCATGAACACGCTGGCGCAAATTGTCTGGGGTTGACTCGGTGCTGAAGCGAAAATTGAAATCGACCACTACATCCCCAGGGATCACATTAGTTGCACCTGTACCGGCTTTGATGTTGCTGATTTGCCAGCTCGTTGGCGGAAAAAAGGCATTGCCTTGATCCCATTCGGTGGCCGCCAGTGCGGTCAGTGCCGGAACGGCTTGGTGTACCGGATTGCGTGCCAGATGTGGATAGGCAATGTGGCCCTGAATGCCTTTAACCGTTAAGCGGCCGCTTAATGAGCCTCGTCGGCCGTTTTTAATCATGTCCCCTGTGTGGGTGACTGCTGTGGGCTCACCCACAACGCAGTAATCCAGACGTTCCCCGCGCGCGCGCAGGGTTTCAATGACGTGGGTGGTGCCGTCAATGGCTGGGCCTTCTTCGTCGCTGGTGAGAAGAAGGGCCAAGCGCAATGGCAGTTGTGGTTGCTCTGCAAGCAATTGCTCCACCGCAACAATGAATGCTGCAATGGAGGCCTTCATATCGCTGGTGCCACGCCCAAACAAGCGGCCGTCGCGTTCAGTGGGTTCAAATGGTGGGCTCGTCCATTGGTCGAGCGGGCCAGTGGGCACTACGTCGGTGTGCCCTGCAAACACCAAGGTTGGCGCACCATCCGTGCTGGCCGCGCGCGTGGCCCATAGGTTACTAACAGGAGCGCTGGTGGGGCCTGCATGCATCCATTCAAGCGAAAAGCCCAGTGCCTGCAAGCGTTTACCAATTAACTGCAGGCAATCAGCATCGTTTGGTGTGACCGAAGCTTTGGCAACCAATGTTTTGAGCAATGCGAGGGTATTGTGGTGGGCTGTGTGCGAGAGGGTGTCAGGCGTGAGGCTCATGCGGAATATCGAGTAATTTGCACGGTTTGGCTTTGCGGAAATGCAAGCAAACACCGCGCTGGCGCTAACTGAAACAAGGTGCCGATCGTAACCGATTGGCACCTTGCTGTTTGCTGAATTTGCCGGGGCACTTTAGATGGTTGTTGCGCCTAAAGTGCGGGGATGGGTGTTCAGGCGTTTGAGTTTGATTCGCGCACGTCCAAAGTGAATTCGGTGAATGATGGCCCATCATCATTTTCTTCTTCAACCTCGGCCCGGGCTTTTGCGGCATTGGCGGCCATGGCGAAGTCGTTTTGCAGGCGCCACATCAGGTTGGTCGGGGAGTCGGCCGCGTCAAAGGCCTCTTTGCGGTCAATCAAGCCTTCGGCGACCATGAAGGCCAATGACTCTTCAAAAGTTTGAGAGCCTTCTGACATGGATTGCTGCATAGCATCGCGAATGGCAGAAAAATCACTGGCTTCAATCAACTCGGATACCAGCTTGGTGTTGAGCATGACTTCAACGGCTGGAATGCGCTCTCCATCAAGCCCGCGCAGCAGCCGTTGGGAGACGATGGCTTTGAGCGTGGCAGCCAAGTCTCCAAGCATGGTGGGGCGTACTTCGACAGGGTAGAAACTCAAAATCCGGTTGAGTGCGTGGTAAGAATTGTTGGCGTGCAGCGTGGAGATGCACAAGTGGCCCGATTGCGCATAGGCAAGGGCTGCAGACATGGTTTCGCGATCTCGAATTTCACCAATCTGAATGACATCAGGAGCTTGGCGCAGCGCGTTTTTCAAGCCGATGCGCAGCGACTCGGTGTCAGAACCGACCTCGCGTTGGTTCACGATACTGCGGCGGTTGGTGAATTCGTACTCAATAGGATCCTCGATGGTGAGGATATGGTTGGCCGTGCGCTTGTTGCGCAGATCCATCATGGAGGCTATGGTAGTGCTTTTGCCTGAGCCGGTGGCACCTACCAGGAGAATCAAGCCGCGCCTTTCCATGCACAGAGATTCCATCACGGGAGGCAATCTCAGCAGGCTTAAGTCAGGAATTTCGCTCGGGATGAAGCGGATAACGATGGCGTAGGAGCCGCGCTGGCGCATGGCGCTGACGCGAAAACGACCAACACCAGCCAAAGGGACGCCCACGTTTAACTCACCAGTAGCATGGAGCTCTTCAATGCGTTCAGCAGAGACAATCTCACTGAGTAATTTCAGTGGGGCATCGCTGGAGAGGAGTTGGTTATTGACGGGCAGCGTTTCACCGCGAACCTTCACCATCACCGGTGCATTTGCCGATAAATACAAGTCGGACGCTTTATTGTCCGCCATCATCTTCAACAAACGTTCCATTGCCGGCATGGCGACTCCTCAAAAGCGTTTTTGTAAGTAAATATCAGAATAGGCAGCCAATGTACCATTTTCTATGGCCGCAGCAGCCACACGATCGAGTGTTCACTAATGCATGGTTGGATGTGCGAGCAATAGTCAGGACGGGGCTGCGTGTGCTGATGAATCTGCAGCCGACATGCGCAAAGCTTGTCTGAGCATGTCGGGTGAGGGGCTTAGTCGCGCAGCAAGTCGTTCAAGCTGGTGGTCGAGCGGGTCTTGGCATCGACGGTCTTGACGATGATGGCAGCGTACATGGAGTAGTCCTTGCCGTCTTTGGTTTTTTTGGGCAAATTGCCCGAGACCACTACTGAGCCAGCAGGCACGCGGCCAAAGGTGATTTCGCCGGTCTCACGGTTGAAAATGGGGGTCGATTGGCCGATATAGACGCCCATGGAAACCACGGAATTTTCCTCCACGATCACGCCTTCAACGATTTCCGAGCGAGCGCCAATAAAGCAGTTGTCTTCAATGATGGTGGGGTTGGCTTGAAGAGGCTCCAGCACGCCGCCCAAACCAACGCCGCCAGAGAGGTGCACATTCTTACCCACTTGAGCGCAAGAGCCTACAGTGGCCCATGTGTCCACCATGGTGCCTTCGTCCACATACGCGCCGATGTTGGTGTAGGAAGGCATCAAAATGGCACCTTTGGCAATGAAGCTGCCGCGACGTGCCACGGCAGGAGGCACTACGCGTACACCTGTAGCAGCCAGTTCTTGTTGCGAGAGGCCTGAGAATTTGGTGGGCACTTTGTCATAGAAGCCCAATTGTCCTGCTTGCATCACTTCGTTGTCGTTGAGGCGGAAGGACAGCAGCACGGCTTTTTTGATCCACTGGTGAACGGTCCAGTTGCCCACGCCACTACGGCTGGCTACGCGCAATGTGCCTGTATCAAGTTGGTTGATTACGTCCTCCACAGCATTGCGGACATCGGTAGGGGCCGAAGAGGGGGAAAAGGATGTGCGCTCTTCCCAAGCGTTTTCGATCAAAGTTTGCAGAGCTTGTGTCATGGCTGAGGTGTGTTGATTAAAGTTTAAAAAATTGGCTGGAGTCAGAGCCTCAACATCAGCGCAGGTAATGCTTGCACCTGATGTGTCGGAGTGGGGGATTCGCTCAACAGATTTGTAAGTGCTTGCGCCATGCGGCAGGCATGCAAGGTTCACTATTGAGGCATAGGGCTTCGAGTGTAAACGAGGTCACTATGGTGAATGCCGACTTGTTGGTTGGGTTCAGCGTCAGTTGTGTTGATGAACAAAGGCGGCAATGCGGCGCGCTGCTTCAAGGCACTCCGCTGTTTCTGCCACCAAGGCCATGCGAATTCGCCCTGCGCCCGGATTGCCCGCTGGCGCTTCGCGCGCCAAGTAGCTTCCTGGAAGGACGGTTACAGCCTGCTCTTGGTAGAGGGCTTTGGCAAATGCCGTGTCACTCATCCCTAGCGAGGCAGGAATGGCGGCCCAGAGGTAAAAGCTGGCGTCGGGTAAGCGAACATCCAGTACTTCGCTGAGGATGGGGGTGACTTCAGCGAATTTCTGCCGATAGAGGTCTCGGTTTTCCTGTACGTGCGCCTCATCGTTCCAAGCAGCGATGCTGGCTGCTTGCACTGGAGGAGCCATGGCGCAACCATGGTAGGTTCGGTAGAGTAAAAATTGTTTGAGGATAGAGGCATCGCCCGCGACAAAGCCGCTGCGCATACCTGGGACGTTGCTGCGTTTGGAGAGGCTGGTCAAAATGACCAAATTTTTCCAGTCATGCCGCCCCAGTTGGCGGGCTGCTTCTAGGCCGCCTAAAGGGGCTTCTTCCTGGAAGTAAATTTCGCTATAGCACTCATCGCTGGCGATTACAAAACCATATTGGTCACTGAGGGCAAAGAGCTTTTCCCATTCACTGAGCGGCATCACTGCGCCTGTAGGGTTGCCGGGGGAGCACACAAACAAGAGTTGCGTTCGCGCCCAAATATCAGCGGGTACAGAATCCCAATCCACGGCAAAGTTGCGCGCAGGGGCGCTGTTGGCGAAGTAAGGCGTTGCGCCAGCCAGTAAGGCCGCGCCTTCGTAAATTTGGTAGAACGGATTGGGACACACCACAATCGCATCGCGCTGATTTGGGTTCACCACAGTTTGAGTGAGTGCAAACAGCGCTTCGCGTGAGCCATTGACTGGTAGTGTTTGCGTCAGCGCATCGACCTGAACGCGATAGCGTTGCCCCAGCCATTTTGCGAAAGCCTGTCGCAGCGCCGGTGTTCCTGCGGTAGCCGGGTAGCTGGCCAGTCCATCAGTGGGGGAGTGTAGTGCCTGTTGGTAGGCTTGTAGCACGAATGCTGGTGTGGCATGTCGTGGCTCTCCAATGCCCAAGCTGATAGGGCGTAAGTGCGCATTAGGCTGCACCTCTGCAAACAGTTGGCGCAGGCGCTCAAATGGGTAGGGATTGAGGCGATCGAGTCTTGGATTCATGGTTGCGCATTATCGCGCTGGTTGGGACGTTGCTGGGGGCTTCTTGGGTGGCTTTTACTGTTTGGCGGTAACGCTATGCAAACAAAGGGTTTGATCCTGAGCTATGCTTGGCAAATGACCGTATCGCATGCTATTGCCCAACTCAATGTGTCGCAGATTCAGGCAATTAGCCTGGATTTGGATGACACCTTGTGGCCTGTTTGGCCCACCATTCGAAAAGCTGAAGCTGCTTTGCTGGCTTGGATGCAGCAATTCGCCCCTGCAACTGCAATCTATTGGCAGCAAGAAGGGGTGGCGCAAACCATTCGCGAGCAGGTGAAGGCCGAGTTTGTGGCGCAAGCGCACGACTTTTCTTTTTTGCGTAAACAAATGATTGCCCGAGCGCTGTCGTTAGCGGGCGATGATGAGTCCTTGGCAGAACAAGGGTTCGCGACTTTTTTTGCCGTTCGTCAGCAGGTGGATCTGTTTCCTGAAGTAGAGCAAGCTTTAGTTGCTTTGTCGCGCCGTTTTCCTTTGGTAGCGTTGAGTAACGGCAATGCCAATGTGCTGGATATGCCTATAGGTCAGTATTTTGCTGCCAGTGTTCCTGCACGCGAAGCTGGGGTGTTAAAGCCTGACGGAAGAATTTTTGAGATGGCTGCACGCCGCGTTGGGGTGCAGCCATCTCAGGTGTTGCATGTTGGTGATGACCCCGTTTTGGATGTGGTGGGGGCATTGCAGGCGGGTATGCAGGCGAGTTGGCTCAATCGTGAGCGGCAGGATTGGAGGCATCCTCATATCGTGCCCCATCAGATTGCGGATTTGGATTCTTTGCGTCAACTTGTCTGCGGTTAAAGTAAGTCCTCGGCTATAATTGGCAGGTTTATCTACCCTGTTTCCACACCAAGCTGCGCCTTTTTTGGCGCTTTTGATACCCTTTTTGCGTCTTTGAATGTGGGCGCGATACGGGGCGGTGCCTGAGGCGCGCTGGGCCAATTCATTAAGGAATTGTGTGCGTGCGTTTGGTGGAGGCTGCCAGCCTGCATTTTGAATGCCTGTCAGTTGCTGCCCACCGGTGCCGGCCATATTCATATTGTTTGGTGGGAACTTCTTGGCTTCCTTTTCGAGGTAATCGCGTGCTCTTGTCTCTCCAGCAGGGAAATCTTCCCGCCGCTATTTTGGCGCTCGCAGATGGCACAATTTTCATTGGCAATGCTGTGGGCGCTTCTGGCTCCACAACTGGTGAGGTGGTGTTCAACACCTCCTTGACCGGCTACCAAGAGATCTTGACGGATCCCAGCTACTGCCAGCAAATTGTGACGCTGACATATCCCCATATCGGCAATTACGGCACTAACGATGAAGACAGTGAATCAAGCAAAGCCTATGCGGCAGGCTTGGTGATCAAGAATCTTCCATTGTTGGCCAGCAACTTTCGCCAAAACCAGTCGTTGTCAGACTATTTGGTGCAGCACCATATTGTGGCTATTGCCAACGTGGATACGCGGAAGTTGACGCGCCATTTGCGTGAGCACGGTGCGCAAAATGGATGCATCGTGGCTTTGGCTGCGGGCGAGGCTGTCACCGAAACGGTGATTAAAGAAGCAGTGCAAAAGGCCCAGGCTGCGCCCAATATGAGTGGTTTGGATTTGGCTAAGGTCGTCACGACCGACAAGTCCTACGAGTGGACACAAACCACCTGGACTTTGGGCGAAGGCTACGGTTCACAGACTGCGCCACGCTTTCATGTGGTGGCGTATGACTTCGGCGTTAAACACAACATCCTGCGTATCTTGGCTGAAAAAGGCTGTCGCGTGACAGTCGTGCCTGCTCAAACACCGTTTGAGCAAGTCAAGGCTTTGCAGCCCGATGGTGTGTTTTTCTCCAATGGCCCAGGTGATCCGGAGCCTTGCACATACGCGGTGCAAGCAGCGCGTGAATCGATTGACAGTGGTATCCCCACCTTTGGTATTTGCTTGGGCCACCAGATCATGGCTTTGGCATTAGGTGCCAAAACCTTCAAAATGAAATTCGGCCACCATGGCGCAAACCATCCCGTCAAAGACCATGACTCCGGACGGGTCAGTATCACCAGCCAAAACCATGGTTTTGCGGTTGATGCGCAATCTTTGCCAGCGACCGTGCGTGTGACGCACAGCAGCTTGTTTGATGGCACGGTGCAGGGGCTGGCCCATACGGAGAAGCCCGCCTTGTGTTTTCAGGGGCATCCAGAGGCGTCCCCCGGGCCGCACGATATTGCGTATTTGTTTGATCAGTTTGTTGCGCTTATGCGCCGTCAAACCGCTGCCAGTTAAGGCTGCTGTGGTGGGCTGTGTGAAGCTTAATTTTGCTGCGGCCCATCGATTACTTCTTTTCATTTCACTACTTTTAATCAATTATTGGCTTTATGAAACTGTTTAGCTTCCCTTCTGCGGCACTGGAAAAGGCGATTGCCAAACGCATGCTCACTTTGGAGCCTGGAGCAAAACAGTGGTTTGGTGAGCGTTGGGCGCAAAAACCGTACAAGAAAGCTTTTATTGAGAAAAAAGCCATGCCTTTGGTGGTGTTCATTGCCAAAGGCAAGAATTGGACTGATGAGGAGTTTGACCAGGAGTTACTGGAGTGGGATGCCACTTTTTATCCACCTGAGGTGGATGTGCTGCGCCCTATTGCTGAGGGTGAAGGCATGCTGCAGTTGATGCAGAAAAAAGTGCAGCCAGAGCGTATTGAAAAATTGCTTGAGCACATCAAGTCCCGCACCCTCAGTGGTGTGGCTTGAAACATCTTGTTGGAGAGCGCCGTTGGCGCTGAACTATGCCTAAAAGAACCGATATTCAATCCATTCTCATCATCGGCGCTGGTCCTATTGTGATTGGCCAAGCCTGTGAGTTCGACTACTCCGGTGTTCAGGCCTGTAAAGCCCTGCGCGAGGAAGGCTACAAGGTTGTTTTGATCAACAGCAATCCTGCCACGATCATGACCGACCCAGCCACGGCCGATGTCACGTACATCGAGCCTATCACTTGGCAAACGGTGGAGAAAATTATTGCCAAAGAGCGTCCAGATGCGATCTTGCCAACTATGGGTGGCCAGACTGCGCTGAACTGTGCGCTGGATTTGTGGCGCAATGGTGTATTGAATAAATACAAAGTGGAGTTGATTGGCGCCAAGCCTGAAGCCATCGACAAAGCCGAAGACCGCTTGAAGTTCAAAGATGCAATGACGCGCATTGGACTGGGCTCCGCACGTTCAGGCATTGCGCACAGCATGCAAGAAGCTTGGGATGTGCAAAAAACCGTGGGCTTCCCAACGGTGATTCGCCCCAGCTTTACGCTGGGTGGTACAGGCGGTGGTATTGCTTACAACGCAGAAGAATTCGAGACCATTTGTAAACGCGGTCTGGAAGCCTCTCCTACCAATGAGCTGTTGATTGAAGAGTCGCTCTTGGGGTGGAAAGAGTACGAGATGGAAGTGGTGCGTGACACCAAAGACAACTGCATCATCGTCTGCTCCATCGAGAACTTGGACCCCATGGGCGTGCACACCGGCGACTCGATCACTGTCGCCCCTGCCCAAACCTTGACCGACAAGGAATACCAGATCATGCGCGATGCCTCTCTGGCCGTGTTGCGTGAGATTGGGGTCGATACTGGTGGCTCGAACGTGCAGTTCTCCGTCAATCCTAAAGATGGCCGCATGATCGTCATTGAGATGAATCCGCGTGTATCGCGCTCATCTGCGCTGGCATCGAAGGCGACCGGATTCCCTATTGCGAAAATTGCAGCCAAGCTGGCTGTGGGCTTTACTTTGGATGAGTTGAAAAACGATATCACTGGTGGTGCAACACCGGCATCGTTCGAGCCGACTATTGACTACGTGGTCACCAAAGTACCGCGTTTTGCGTTTGAGAAATTCCCTCAGGCCGATGACCGCTTGACGACGCAAATGAAGTCAGTCGGTGAAGTCATGGCCATGGGCCGTACCTTCCAGGAGTCCTTCCAGAAAGCCTTGCGTGGCCTGGAAGTGGGTGTGGACGGTATGAATGAAAAAACCCAAGACCGCGAAGTGCTGGAGCGTGAGCTGGGCGAACCTGGCCCATCGCGCATCTGGTACGTGGGCGATGCGTTTGCTGCGGGCTGGTCTTTGGATGAAGTGCACAACATCACCAAGATCGACAAATGGTTTCTGATCCAGATTGAAGAGATCGTGAAGATCGAATTGCAACTGGATAAGCTTTATGAAGACAAAGGTGCTGCCGCTCTTGCTGCAGTCGACCAAGAGACCTTCCGTGTACTCAAGCAGAAGGGCTTCTCTGATCGCCGTTTGGCCAAGCTATTGCATACCAACGAGCATGAGGTGCGCAAGGCACGCCATGCCTTGGGCGTGCGCCCAGTCTATAAGCGGGTAGATACCTGTGCGGCGGAATTTTCGACCAATACCGCCTACATGTACTCCACCTATGACGAGGAATGTGAGGCCGCGCCTACCGACAAGAAAAAAATCATGGTTCTCGGAGGTGGTCCGAACCGTATTGGCCAAGGGATTGAGTTTGATTACTGCTGTGTGCATGCCGCTTTGGCCATGCGCGAAGACGGTTACGAGACCATCATGGTCAACTGCAACCCTGAAACCGTATCGACTGATTACGATACCTCTGATCGCTTGTATTTTGAGCCGCTGACGCTTGAAGACGTGCTGGAGATCGCGGATCTGGAAAAACCTGTTGGTGTGATCGTGCAGTACGGCGGCCAAACGCCTCTGAAGTTGGCTCTGGGTCTGGAGGCCAATGGCGTGCCGATTATTGGCACAACCCCTGACATGATTGATGCGGCAGAGGACCGTGAGCGTTTCCAGCACTTGCTGCAGGACTTGAAGCTGCGCCAGCCACCGAATGCGACTGCGCGTACTGAAGCCGAAGCCTTGGAAAAAGCCGAAGAAATCGGCTACCCCTTGGTGGTGCGTCCGTCCTACGTGCTGGGTGGCCGTGCGATGGAAATCGTGCATGAACGCAGTAGCCTGGAGCGCTATATGCGTGAAGCCGTGCAAGTGAGCAATGACTCGCCTGTGCTGCTTGATAGCTTCTTGCGCAACGCGATCGAGTGCGATGTCGATTGCGTGCGCGATGCGACCGGTCAAGTTCTGATCGGTGGTGTGATGGAGCACATTGAACAAGCGGGGGTGCACTCCGGTGACTCCGGTTGTTCCCTGCCACCGTACTACCTCTCTAAAGCCACGGTGGATGAGTTGAAACGCCAGACTGCTGCCATGGCTGAAGGGTTGAACGTAGTTGGTTTGATGAATGTGCAGTTCGCCATTCAAGAAATCGGTGAAGGCGCAGACAAACAAGACGTGATTTACGTTTTGGAAGTCAATCCACGCGCTTCGCGTACTGTACCTTTCGTGGGTAAGGCCACAGGTTTGCCATTGGCCAAAATCGCTGCGCGCTGCATGGCTGGCCAAAGCTTGGCAGAGCAAGGTGTAACTGAAGAAGTGGTGCCGCCGTATTTCAGTGTGAAAGAGGCTGTGTTCCCATTCGTCAAGTTTCCTGGGGTCGATCCGATCTTAGGCCCAGAGATGAAGTCCACTGGTGAAGTGATGGGTGTGGGCAAAACCTTTGGTGAAGCCTACGTCAAGAGCCAGTTGGGAGCCGGCACCCGCTTGCCTGAAAGTGGCTTGGTTTTCCTGACTGTGCGCGATGCCGACAAAGCCCGGGCTGTGGCCATTGCCAAAGATTTGGCTGCCATGGGGTTTGAGATCAGTGCGACACGCGGCACGGCCGCTGCCATTGAAGCGGCTGGTATCACGGTGCGCGTGGTCAATAAAGTGGCTGAAGGCCGCCCGCACATTGTTGACATGATCAAAAATGGCGAAGTGGCCTTGATCATCAACACCGTGGAAGAACGTCGCAATGCAATTGCCGACTCCCGCTCCATCCGTACTTCGGCATTGCAAGGCCGTGTAACGATGTTCACTACCATCTTTGGTGCAGAAGCAGCTGTGGAAGGCATGAAGTCCTTGCACGACTTGGACGTGATTTCTGTTCAGGAAATGCACGCTATGCTGGCGCAATAACCTGTTGCAACGCTAAGCAGAAGAGGCCTTTTGAGGCCTCTTTTTTTATGTTTATTTTCATGTTGATTTGTGCATTTCAAACACGGTGAAATGGCGCAGAAGCAAGCGCAGCAGCGCTTATGGCCCTGCTGCATAACGTCATGAGAAATGATTGGTTGGTGTTTGATCGCTTGTTTTCTATAGTTGCGTCCAAGTTCAAATATCGAAACAAATTGAAAGGATGCGAGCCAATGAATACAACGCTGCAAACATGGTTACGTGCTTCTGCACTGGTGGGGACTTTGGCTATTGCAAGTGCTGCGAATGCCGCGACACCAGTTCCTGAAGGGCCATTGGTGACAACGGAATGGCTGGCCAACAATCTCGATAACGACAAAATCCGCGTGATTGAAGTCAGTGTCAATCCTGGTGTGTATGAGCGTGGGCACATCCCGGGGGCGGTGAATTTTTCTTGGCACACCGATTTGAATGACACGGTGCGACGCGATATTGTTTCCAAAGAAAATTTTGAAAAGCTACTGTCTCAGTCTGGCGTGGGTAACGACACCACCGTGGTGCTGTACGGTGACACTAATAACTGGTTTGCCGCGTGGGGTGCCTGGGTTTTTGATATTTATGGTGTGAAAAACGTCAAACTGCTCGATGGTGGCCGTGTGAAGTGGGAAGCTGAGAGCCGCGCTTTGAACAATCGTGTGCCTGAATACGGCAAAACAAGCTATACGGTCAGTGGTATCAACACCAACTTGCGTGCGCGTTTGAGTGATACCTTGGCTGCGGCTGAAGGTACCAGCGACGCCAAATTGGTCGACATTCGCTCGGCCGACGAATACAGCGGCAAGATTTTTGCACCAGCAGGAGTGCAGGAGTTGGCCATTCGCGCAGGCCATGTGCCTGGTGCCGTGAATGTGCCTTGGGGTCAGGCGGTGAATAAGGATGGCACCTTCAAGTCTGCAGAGGAGCTGAAGAAGATTTACGGGGCTGTGGGTTTGGATGGTTCTAAACCCATCATCACTTACTGCCGTATTGGAGAGCGCTCTAGCCACACATGGTTTGCCCTGTCAAAAATTCTGGGCTACAACGTGAAAAACTACGACGGCTCATGGACGGAATACGGCAATGCCGTGGGCGTGCCGGTTAGCAACCCCAGTGGTACGGTGTGGGCGGCCAAATAAAAGCAAGTATGGGGCTGCAGGCTGGTTGCGTTGTTGCACAGCTTGCGGCAAGTTTCTGAGCAAGGTGTATTGCGCCCACTTCGGTGGGCGTTTTTTTCGTGGTGTAGTCACAGAAGGAATCAGGGATGCAAAGAGTTGCTTCATGGGGCGTATGGAGCTTGCTGCTGCTATGGGGCACATGGCTGCAGGCGCAAGCGGGAGGCGCCACGTTGGTGTTTGCACTGACTTGCGGCGTGGCGTTGGGAGTGGCATTTCAGCGTAGCCGGTTTTGCTTTTATTGCCACGCCAGAGACTGGTTTGAAAACCGCGACCCACGCGGCATGCTGGCTATCGTTTTGGCTGTGGCGATTGGTTTGATTGGCTATACCGCTGTGTTAGGTGGGTGGATCGTCAATCCTGCGGCCGGGCGCTTGCCGCCAGATATACACATCGGACCAGTCAGTTGGGTGTTGTTGTTGGCCGGCGCTGCCTTTGGTTTAGGTATGGTCGTGTCGGGGTCATGCATTAGTGCCCACTGGTATCGCTTATCGGAGGGATCGACTGTTTCCCCTTTTGCGTTGATTGGGACGGCCATGGGGTTTGTGGTGGGTTTTAAAAGCTGGAATGGGCTCTACAGCTTGGCCATTGCCGATGCGCCTGTGGTGTGGCTGCCTGCACACCTTGGCTACGGTGGGGCACTGGTGGTGCAGTTGGCGGTATTGGTAGCCGTGGTCGTGTACTTGTGGCGCGGTTTTGCATCGCCCCTGTACCAACAGAAAGTAGCGAATGCACAGCTAGGCCAGCAGGTTGACCATCACAAGCAAGCTCAGGCGACGCAGGGCCGCATTTCGGCGGCGGCTTCTGTACCGAATTTGCACCAGGTCTGGGCGCAGCTGTGGCAAGGGCGTTGGCCTTATTGGACTGGTGGTTTGGTAGTGGGCTTGGTAGGGGTGCTGGCCATCATCCGCATGAAGCCGTTGGGCGTAACGGCATTTTTGGGCACGGCTTCGCGCCAATGGGCAGATGCACAAGGCTGGATTCCTGCCACCATGCACGGCTTGGATGGTTTTGCCGGTTGCTCGACCACTCCGCAATCAACTTGGCTGATGCCAAATGCAGTGCTGCTCACAGGTATTGTTGGTGGGGCGTTTGCAGCAGCTTTTCTCAGTCGGCAATTTGTCTTCAAAATCCCTGGTGCACGCGATGTAGTGCGGGGTTTGAGTGGTGGCTTGCTGCTTGGGTGGGGTGCGATGGTGGGGCTGGGCTGCACTGTGGGCACATTGCTCTCAGGTAGCCAGGCTGGGGCCGTGTCTGGCTGGGTCTTTGGCGCCGCCATGTTCGCCACGATCGGGCTGGCCTTGAAGATCAAAGCCCGTTGGCTGTAATCAAGGTAGTGTTAGCAGGGGGATGTCATGCTCTTGCGCAAGCTGCTCCAGCGCTGCCCGCGTTTGAGTGGCGCAAAACTGGCTGATGGCCTGGTGGGTGGCCGCATCGAGCATATCTGCAGGAGTAGTATTGGGGCAGATGTGTTGCCACAGTCGCTGGGCAAAATGGGGTTCCAATGCGGCAATAGCAACACGCCCATCCATGCATGCATATAGGCGGTAGCCTGCATGGGCTCCGCCTGTGATGCCCTCAGGCGTTGTCATACCCCATTGGCGTGGAATGGAGAGCCATTGGGCTGCTTCAAGCAAACCAACCTCTAGTCTTTGCCCCGTGCCTGTTTGTTGGCGCGCGAGCAAGGTCTGCAAGACGGCCTCAGTCGCTGTTAAGGCACCTGCCATATCTGCTGCGAGTGAGGCAGGCACGTTCAAATCAGGCACTAGGCCAGCCTCAGCTTGGTAAGTCAGGTCATGGCCCGCTTCATTCGCCCGTAAGCCTGTGGCGCCGACGATCTGCACCAGGTTTAACTGTGGGTGACGGGTATGGAGCGTTTCCCAGTCCAATTGAAGTCGGGCCAATGCAGCCGGACGAAACGACGTGATCAGCACGTCAGTATGGGTGAGCAAGTCATTGAAGTGGGCTTTGCCTTCAGGTGTTTTGAGATCAGCATGCACAACGACAATGCCTTCGTGCAATTGCCGGTATGCATGGGGTGCGTACATGCCCATAGGGTCACTGGTGGCGTGGCCCTGTGGTGCGGGGGCTTCCAGTTTGGTGCAATGGGCACCCATACCGCACAGGCGCATTAAAGCCGCAGGGCCAGGTAAATTCAAGGCAAGGCTGACAATGCGACAGCCAGCAAGAGCTTGGAATGAGTGGTGCATGCGAACGATGGTGTGCTGAAAGGTCAATGTGCAGAAAAGGCGGTGGGCGTATGTACACGGCATGGTGCGTACACATCGTGTGGGACTTTAGCGCAGCAGTCCTGCCTCTTGCAGTAGTGGCAATCCCTATGCATTCAGGTGGCAGGCAAGATGGACTGAACTGCACCACAATACGCACCTTGGTGGCTAAAGCCATCAAGGTGCGAAGCACCCTTTGTATGCGGCGCTTACTTTTTTTCTTATGGCAGTTTCTGCATGATTCAATCTCTTGTGTTTGCTGACAAAGCGCGCGCGGGTGTTTATTTACGTTTGCTTGGCATGGCTGCACTGTGGGGGGCATCTTGGCCCATGGGCCGGGTGGTCGTGTTGACCATGCCCCCATTGCTGGGTGCGTGCTTGCGGTTTGTATTTGCCAGCACGCTGCTGATGGTTTGGTGGTTGCATGCCGGAGGCCCGAAGCGCATGGGCCGCCTGTCTCTGCGGCAGTGGGGGGCATTGGCTATGGCTTCCGCTACAGGCATTTTTGGGTATGCTTTATTTTTTATGTGGGGTTTGCAGCATGTTCCCGCAGGCAGGGCGGCTATGGTCATTGCCCTGAATCCCGCAGCGACCTTGCTGTTGGCTGCGGTATTTTTGCGCGAACGGCTCAACGCCCCAATTTTGTTTGGCATGGCCTTGGCTATGGTCGGAGCCGTGACAGCATTGAGCGTGGGTGAGCCTTGGAAGCTGATACAAGGAGGCATGGGGTCAGGCGAGCTGATCGTGTTGGGCTGCGTTGCATGTTGGGCCATTTACACCTTAATTGGTCGTCAGCTTCAGAGCATGGACTCTTTAAGCATTACCACCATGACGGCGTTGATGGGGGCAGCCATGTTGTTTGTGGCCAGCTGGGTAGTCGAAGGCCCCAGAGCTTGGGCCACGCTGGCACAGACGCCTGCGACGACTTGGCTGTCCATTGTCGGTCTGGCGCTGGGGGCTACGGTGTTGGCTTATGCTTGGTTCTTGGATGGTGTCAAAACCTTGGGGGCCAGTGCAGCGGCCGCTTTCATCTCGCTCGTGCCTATTTTTGGAGTGCTTTTTTCCAGTCTATGGCTGGGGGAGCGGATTGATCTTTCGCTTGCGGTTGGCGGTGCTTTCGCTGTGGTTGGAATGCTGGTCATGCATTGGGGGCGAAAGCGCTAGAAAAACGGGTGAGCAAACTATGCACAACCCACCGATAAGTGGCGTATGGAACAGTCGTGCAACAACGCAAACTAGAGCCTAGAGCCGCGTATTCATTACGGAAGATTAAGCGCATTGTTGCTGTTTTCGTAACACGTCGTCGCGAGTAACTGGCTTGGTTTATGCCGTTCGTATTTTTATAATTTTTTCCCATTAAACCGAACGACAAGGCCCCCGATGATGACTCGCCGCAATCTTCTCGCTTCTTGGCCTAGCTTGGCGGGCATGGCTTTGGGCTCTCAGTGGGTTCAGCCAGTCTCTGCCGCTGGGCTAGACAAAACCTTTGCCAGTCTCCAGCCTTCTGCACGCCAGCCTGTGCTGTTCATGGGCCATGGTAGTCCTATGAATGTCTTGCCCGGCAACCCGTGGCGCAGTGAATGGGAAAAGTTGGGCCGGGCATTGATGCAGCAGGCAGAGACACCGCAGTTGATTCTCTGCGTCTCAGCCCATTGGCTCACTCGTGGTGGTTGGTTTGTGACCGGCATGGACAAACCCCGCACCATCCATGACTTTGGTGGTTTCCCCAAAGCCTTGTATGACATGCAATACCCGGCGCCAGGGGCACCAAATTTTGCGAAAAATTTAGCGCGTAGCATTCATGTCCCCGCACCTGAGGTGCCTGATGTAGGGGTAGACCACAGCGAGTGGGGTTTGGATCATGGCACCTGGTCCGTCCTGTTGCCCATGTTTCCAGAAGCGCGTATCCCAGTAGTGCAACTAAGCATGGATTACGCAAGGCCGTTGAACGAGCATTACCAAATCGGTCTGCAGTTGCGCGCTCTGCGTGAGCGCGGCGTTCTGATTGTGGGCAGCGGCAACATCGTGCATAACCTGCGCCTCACGCAGCGCGACGCGGCAGCCAACCAAGCCTATGATTGGGCGATTGAATTTGACCGTCATGTCCATGCGCTGGTGGATAAAGGCGATTTGGCCGCATTACAAAACGTGCAGCAATTGGGTTCTGTCATGCAACAGGCGCACCCCACCCATGACCACTATTTACCTCTGTTGTACGCAGCTGCAGCTGTGCATGAGGGAGAAAAGCCCATGGTGTTTAATGAAGGCTTTCAGGCTGCATCTATTTCTATGCAGTCGATCGTGTGGGGATTAAGTCGGTAAGGTGATTTGTGCGCGTAAGCCACCAAGCTCGCTGGTGTGAAGCAGTAGGGTGCCGCCCCAGGTATGGGCAATATCAGCCACGATCGACAGGCCCAGTCCTGTGCCTGGGGTGTTTTGGTCAAAGCGCTCGCCACGTTTCCCAGCTTGCGCGAGTTGGTGCGTGGCAATTCCTGGGCCATCGTCTTCAACTGTCATTACAAGTTGGTTGTGCTGTGGGCTCTTCTGCGGCAAGGCTGTGGCTTGAACGCGCACGCGTGCGTGCGCCCATTTACTGGCGTTGTCCATTAGATTGCCCAGCATTTCTTCCAAGTCTGAACGGTCGCCACGCCAGTGCAATGTGGGAGGAATGTTCAGTTGCCATTCCAGTTGTTTTTCCGGGCGAATGTGCTGCATCAGTTGTGCCAAAGGGCGAATGACGTCTTGCAACAGCACGGTGCTTTGAAGGCTAGGGGCGTGATCGCCTGCTGCGCTGGTGCGACTGAGGTGCCGTTCAATCAAACCATCGATGCTTTTTACTTGGTTTAACACCATACTGCTGGGTACTTGCGCAGTGCGTGCAGCTTCTGCGCTCAAGCGTGCCAATGGGGTTTTTAAGGCGTGGCTCAGGTCTGCAGCATGTGCACGCCCTCGCGCCACCATCCGCGCATTGCGTTCAAGCAGGGCATCTACTTCGGAGGCCAGCGGGTCTAGATCTGGGCCATAACCTTGGCCAAGCTGTGTGTTATTGGTTTGGGTGTCGTGCAAGGCGGCTAGGCGCTGCCGCAGCAACTGTAGCGGTTTCAAGCCCACACGCACCTGAATCAGCGTCGTGACGGTGATGCTGAACAATAACGCTGCAAGCCCCAGCCATAGGTTACGGCGCACGCGGCTGAGGTCATTGGTGACTTCTTGAGCCAAGCCATACACATACAGTGTGGCACTGGCACCATGCTCTTGTGTGATGGTGCGTGTGATGCCGAGCAAGGCTTGGCCACGAGGGTCGGTGTTGGTCAGCATGTCTCGTGGTGCGGTATGGTGTGGGGCGGGCAATGTGCCGTCCCATAACGAGCGTGATACCAGTTGCTGATCCGGTGTTTGTAAGACCCAATACCAGCCAGAAAAAATGTGGGTAAATTCGTCGCTACTGCGACCCGCCTCATAGCGCCATTGCTGTGTGGGCATAAAAACCATGTTGGCTTGAATGCGGTCAGCGCGATCATTCAGGCGTTGTTCAAGGCCGCCATAGAGGCTCTCGCGAATGCTATTGTCCAGCAACCATCCCAAGGTCAGCGTCAGCATGATGCTGGGCACCAGTCCCAGCAAAAGCAGACGGGTGGTGAGCCCTAAGCCTCGGCCTTGTGTCATGCGGCCGTTGATGATGATGCCGAGAACGGGTGCGTAGCAAGGCGAAAGCCAAGACCACGCTGTGTTTCAATGCGGTCACTGCCAATTTTGCGACGGATTCGCCCAATCAGTACATCAACGGAATTGGAGTCAGGATCGAGATCGCGAGAGTAAACGTGTTCATTGATTTCTGTGCGTGTCACGGTCGCCCCCGGACGGTGCATCAAGTACACCAGAATTTTGTGTTCTTGCGCAGTTAGCGTAATGGCTGCGTCCCCTATAGTGAAGCGCTGGTTAATAGTGTCGTAGCTTAAGTTTCCGACATTGAGCACCGTATCGCCGCTGCCTTGCAGACTACGACGCAACAGGGCGTGCAAGCGCAGCACGACTTCTTCGTGAATAAAGGGCTTGGTGAGGTAGTCGTCTGCCCCGGCTTGAAAGCCTGCGAGCTTGTCGCTCCAGCGGCTGCGTCCAGTGAGAATCAGCACCGGGAAATGGCTGCCGTGTTCGCGCCAATGGCGCAGAACTGAAATACCGTCCAGACCGGGCAAACCCAAGTCCAGCACGGCAGCATCGTAGCTCTCGGTTTCGCCCACAAAAATGGCGTCATTGCCATCAGTTGCCACATCGACAACAAACCCCGCTTCTTGCAGCAGCGCTTGCAGGCTTTGGGCTAATTGAGTGTCGTCTTCAACGAGCAAAATACGCATGAAATTAAAAGCAGGTGAGTGCGCCGATGGCGCCCGGGCAAGAGTAAGGAGTAAAGACGTTTAAGGCGCCTTGGGCTCATTTTTGATCTTTTCGCGCAGAACGCTGGCGGTGTGGGTATCCACATGCAATTCCATCTGGCGGCCGTCGTTAAGACGAATGTCGATTTCATAGTACCAACTGTTGCTGCGCTGGTGGCGCTCGCGTTCCAATTCCGCCTCTAGCACGATGCCAGGATAGGTTTTGAGCAGCAAATCGAGAATATCGGGCAAAGCCATCATGCTTTGAACAGCGTTTTCAACCTTGGGCGCTCCTTGTAGTATTTGGCCAGTTGTTGCGTCGACGACCAGCTCCAAGCGCTGCGCATTGTGTTGAATCAGCAAAATCTCATAAACGGCCAGATGGTTGCTGCCTGATTCAAGCTCCACGTCCTCGATATGACCCGGGTACTGGGCCAGAATTTGCCGCAAAAGCGTCGGCAAGGGAATCAAGGCTTGCGCGGCGGCGGGAACATCATCCAGTTCGAGCAGTTGGCCCGTTTCGGCATGCACCTTGATTTCGCGTTTGCGGTTTTGACTATCGAGTACTTCCACTTCGTATACCGCGCCCTGCTGCCGGTCTGCCTCCAGATCCACTTCCAGCACGCGACCCGGGACATGCTGCTCCACAATTTTCAGAATTTCGGCCAATGGCAAATATTGTCCGCTGGAGACGGCTTGGCGCACGTTGCGTTGCTCGTCAGCCCATGCAGGCGCGAAAAGCCCGATGCACAGGGTGCATACCAAAAAGGGGTGTCGCAGTGTTTTCATGAGGTTTCATTCTGTAGTGCACATCTTAAACACAGCATGAACAGGCGCTTCAGAGTTTGTTTAAGTCAGGTTTGAAATACTGCATCACGTTTTAATCAACCACCAAGAGGTACGTGATGAATTTCAATCTAAAAACTGCATCTATTCGTTCTGTAAATCGCTTCAAGCCGTTGGCTGTTGGCCTGGTTGCTGCCACATTGGGTCTGGGCAGTGCAACATGGGCTGCTGATAATGCACGCCAAGCTTGGGATACGCTCAATGCGCAAGGCTATGTTGCGATTGATGATCTCAAGCGTGAGCATGGTTTGTGGACTGCCAAAGGCACCACTTGGGATGGTAAACGTGTGCACTTGATGCTTGATGCCAATGACCAATTGCTGGAAGTGGGGCGCCCCGAAGCCCAGCACAATCTGGCCACAGCCCAACAAGTTGTGCAACACCTACAAAACTTGGGGTATCAGCGCGTGCGTGATGTGGAGCTCGATGATGGTTTTTGGGAAGCAGAGGCCAATAACCTCGCTGGCTTTGAAGTGGATTTGACGTTGCACCCTGTTAGCTTAGCGGTACTCAGTGAAGTGGTCGACGGCATGGGGCAGGCGGTGCCCGGTGTGGGCAACGATGTACTATCTGCTGCACAAGTGCGTAGCGTGTTGGAGGCAGCTGGCTATACCCGTATCCACGATCTGGACTTTGAGGATGGCTACTGGGACGCGGATGCCACAAACCCAGTCGGCCAGCGCGTTGAGTTGCGCCTGGATTCCAAAACGGGCGCTGTGTTGCGTGAAAAGTTGGATGATTAACGTGAGCCGCACGTAGGATATTGAGGGGATCTACTAAAGAAGATTCTGAGAACGTGTTTACGATCTTCGTAACAACAATCCGATGAAGGCGAGATGGATGAACTGCAAGCTGGTGTTGAGCCATCGCTCACAGTTCTTCCAGAGCCTTCGATTCTTCTCTAACCACGCGAAGCTGCGCTCGACAATCCATCTCTTTGGCAAAACAGCGAAGGTGTGTAGTTGATCTCGTTTCACCACTTGCACCTCTGTGCAAGCGTGAAGCAAACCAGTAGCAGCTAGTGCAAAAGGTGCGCCACGATAAGCAGCATCCACCAATAGCTTTTGCACGCAATCCAAGCGAGCTTTGTTATGGGCAAGCGCTTGCAATGCCCCTTTGCGGTCGGTGATGTTGGCCGTTGTTACCGAGATCGCATGA
>NZ_STFG01000059.1 GCF_004833285.1 Lampropedia puyangensis | reverse complement strand
ACCAACCGGGCTGCTGGTCGGCGCGGTAATGCGGCCATGCGCTACTGCAGTGACCGCCACACTCAGCCAATTTACTTCAAACGCCCCCAAGTCAATGCGACCGTTTTGAATCCGTGGACGGCCAGCCAAATCGGTGGTGATAGACGCATGAAGCGCTGCGTTATTGCCTGTGTCGATCGCAGGAGAATTCGGTCGCAAACGCAAATCCCCGCCCGTGCTAGGCGCATCGGCAGGATCAGGCATCGCCACAAACAACGGGTCTTCATCGGGCAGGTTATCTGTGCCATCTGTGCCACAGGCAGTATTCCATGTTCCATCGGGGTTGCAACCCTGAATCAGGCTGTAGCGGAAGGCGGGAGTACTGTCGTTGTCGTTGGCAACCGATGCTTGCGCAGTACCATTACTGCTTGTGTCTTGGTTATTCCAGAAAATGGCGTTGGTGATGGAGGGGCTGCTGTAGTCCCAGTTGACCATCCCCCCGCCTTACGAGTCTGTCCAATTGCCGCTGAAAGAGACGTTGGTGATGGTGGGGCTGCTGTAGTCCCAGTTGAACATCCCCCCGCCGTACGAGTCTGCCCGATTGCCGCTGAAAGAGACGTTGGTGATGGTGGGGCTGCCCCCTTGGTTGTAGAGGCCTGCGCCACTTACCTGAGGGGTTGTGGAATCACCACTGCCATTGGCCC
>NZ_STFG01000058.1 GCF_004833285.1 Lampropedia puyangensis | reverse complement strand
CATATCTGAACGTTGGTAAGCCCGAACTGTTTCATCTCCGATCACGTGTGACAAAGCGACCTCTAACATATCGTGCTCGTAGTGTCCTAGTTCAGCACCCCATGTGCGGAAACTGGCCCGAAAACCATGCATGGTGTAGTTCACACCCAAGCGACGCAGTAATTGGGTGAATGTCATATCACTGAGCGGGCTTTTTTTCGAGCTAGGGAATATCAGACCAGATGGGTGATCTTCAGATTGAAAGTACAGCCCTTTGGCTTGTTGCAGGATCATTAATACGCGTTCTGACAGGGGGATGCTGTGGCTCCGGTTTGCTTTCATTCGCTCTTTAGGAATAGTCCAAGTATTTGTGCGAAAATCGATTTCCTCCCACGCAGCCCCTCGTGCTTCCCCTGAGCGACAGGCGGTCAAAACAATAAATTCAAAAGCTAGCTTAACGACCTGTGAGGCTGTTCCTGTTTGTACTTTTGTGACTAAGCTTGCTACTTCATGATGTGGGCATGATGCATGGTGGGTCACTTCGCGTTCAACCGTGTTTTTAGGCAGTGCAAGCTTCAACTGTTCCCATTGCTGTGAATCTAAGCCCGCACAATAGCCCATGGCTGCGGCATGATTGATGACAGTACGTATGCGTTGCAGCACGCGAGAGGCAGTTTCAGCCTTGGTTTTCCAGATAGGCAGAAGAACTTCACGAATATGATCGCGGCTAATTTCCGAAACAGGCATCCTGCCTAACTTTGGGAAGGCATAGCTTGTCAATGTATTGATCCATTGAGCCCGATGTTTGACATTCTTCCATTGTGTCTGGTTCACTTCAAAGTATTCAGTTGCGCATTGTTCAAAGGTGCGTGACTTACGGGTTTTCTCTTCTTGTTCAATGCGAATTTGTGCCGCAGTCTCCTTTCGCATTTCAATCGGGTCGATTCCATCACTGAGTGACTGCCGGAACTTGCGCGCTCTCTCTCGTGCTTCAGCCAAGGACCAATCAGAAATCGACCCTAAACCCATTTCACGGGTTTTCTTGTTCAGGGTGTAACGCAAAATCCACGTTTTACTACCTCCCT
>NZ_STFG01000057.1 GCF_004833285.1 Lampropedia puyangensis | reverse complement strand
GAAATGGCAAAAGGTAAGTTCGAACGTACGAAACCGCACGTTAACGTCGGTACTATCGGTCACGTGGATCATGGTAAAACCACTTTGACAGCAGCGATCGCTACTGTTTTGGCGAAGAAATTCGGTGGTGAAGCCAAAGGTTACGACCAAATCGACAACGCCCCAGAAGAAAAAGCACGTGGTATTACCATCAATACCTCGCACGTTGAATACGAAACAGCCAACCGCCACTACGCACACGTTGACTGCCCAGGCCACGCTGACTATGTGAAAAACATGATCACTGGTGCTGCTCAGATGGACGGCGCTATTTTGGTGTGTTCTGCTGCTGACGGCCCAATGCCACAAACACGCGAGCACATCTTGTTGTCTCGTCAGGTGGGCGTGCCTTACATCATCGTGTTCCTGAACAAGGCCGACATGGTGGACGACGAAGAATTGCTGGAACTGGTTGAAATGGAAGTGCGCGAGCTGCTCTCCAAATACGACTTCCCAGGCGACGACACACCGATCATCCGCGGTTCCGCCAAACTGGCCCTGGAAGGCGACCAAAGCCCAATCGGCGAAGAAGCTATCGTCAAACTGGCTGACGCGTTGGATACATACATCCCAACACCAGAGCGCGCTGTTGACGGTGCATTCCTGATGCCTGTGGAAGACGTGTTCTCCATCTCTGGTCGCGGTACAGTGGTGACAGGTCGTGTTGAGCGCGGCATCATTAAAGTCGGCGAAGAAATCGAAATCGTTGGTATCCGTGATGTCCAAAAGACTACTGTTACTGGCGTGGAAATGTTCCGCAAGCTGCTCGACCAAGGTCAAGCTGGTGACAACGTTGGTTTGTTGTTGCGCGGCACAAAACGTGAAGACGTGGAACGTGGTCAAGTGTTGGCCAAGCCAGGTTCGATCAAGCCACACACAGAATTCACTGCTGAGGTGTACGTGTTGTCCAAAGACGAAGGTGGCCGTCACACGCCTTTCTTCGCTAACTACCGTCCACAGTTCTACTTCCGTACGACTGACGTGACAGGCTCTATCTCTTTGCCAGAAGGCAAAGAAATGGTGATGCCAGGTGACAACGTGCAAATCACAGTCAAGCTGATCGCTCCGATCGCTATGGAAGAAGGTTTGCGCTTCGCTATCCGCGAGGGTGGCCGTACTGTGGGCGCTGGCGTGGTTGCTAAGATCATTGCTTAA
>NZ_STFG01000056.1 GCF_004833285.1 Lampropedia puyangensis | reverse complement strand
ACTCAGGCACAGCAGCAAACAAATCAGCCACGAGGCCATAGTCAGCCACGGAGAAGATTGGTGCTTCCTCATCCTTGTTCACCGCAACGATGACCTTGGAGTCTTTCATCCCAGCCAAGTGCTGGATCGCACCGCTGATGCCTAGCGCCACGTACAGCTCAGGCGCCACGATCTTGCCGGTTTGACCCACTTGCAGGTCGTTCGGTGCGTAGCCTGCATCCACTGCCGCACGGCTGGCACCAATAGCGGCGCCCAGCTTGTCGGCCAATGGTGTGATGACTTCCTTGAACTTCTCTTCGCTGCCCAGCGCACGACCACCGGAGACGATGATCTTGGCTGCGGTCAACTCTGGACGATCGCTCTTGGAGACTTCACGGCTGACAAAGCTGCTCTTGCCCGAATCGGCCACGGCTGCAATGGTTTCCACCGCAGCAGAACCACCCGTTGCAGCAACGGCATCAAAGCCGGTGGCGCGCACGGTGATAACTTTCTTGGCGTCGGTCGCCTGCACGGTGGCAATGGCGTTACCTGCGTAGATGGGACGCTCAAAGGTGTCGGCAGAGAGGACTTTGGTGATGTCGCTCACTTGCGCCACGTCGAGCTTGGCGGCTACGCGCGGTGCAGCGTTCTTGCCGGTGGAGGTGGCTGGGAACAGGATGTGGCTGTAAGCATCAGCGACGGCCAGCACCTGCGCAGTGAGGTTTTCTGCCAGGGCGTTTTCCAGCGATGCGCCATCGGCGTGCAGGATTTTGGCAACACCTGCGATTTGCGCAGCTTGTTTGGCGGCTTCGCCTGCGTTGGCGCCTGCCACGAGAACGTGGATGTCGCCACCAATGGCGGCGGCCGCTGCAACGGTGTTGAGGGTGGCGCCTTTGATGCTGGCGTTGTCGTGTTCAGCAATAACGAGTGTGGTCATGATGGTGTCTCTCCCCTGTCTCAGATGACTTTGGCTTCGTTCTTGAGTTTGTCGACCAAGGTGGCGACGTCTGGCACTTTGATACCCGCGCTGCGCTTGGCCGGCTCAGAGACTTTGAGGGTTTTCAGGCGCGGGGCGGCGTCCACTCCCAAGTCGGCTGGGGTGACGTTTTCCAGCGGCTTTTTCTTGGCCTTCATGATGTTGGGCAAGGTCACGTAGCGTGGCTCGTTCAGGCGCAAGTCGGTGGTGATGATGGCTGGCAGAGAAACACGGATGGTTTCCAGACCGGAGTCCACTTCACGGGTGACGGTGGCGTGGCCATCGGCAACTTCGACTTTGGAGGCGAAGGTGGCTTGGGGCAGGTCTGCCAGCGCAGCGAGCATCTGGCCTGTTTGGCCTGCATCATCATCAATGGCTTGTTTGCCCAGCAGCACAAGGCCGGGTTGCTCTTTATC
>NZ_STFG01000055.1 GCF_004833285.1 Lampropedia puyangensis | reverse complement strand
CTAACTAGCCTCCATCAAATCCGGTGTGATTCACTTTTCTAGAGCCGTTCTGTCGCTGTTGAGAACCTTCCCTAAAATTTGATGTGCCGCATAGTTGCATCCCTTCAAGCGGCTGAACGGCTGTCAACAGTAAAAACAGAATCTGCATTAAATCTGGCAATGAAACAAAACAAACTCTGCGAATCATCGCCATAGAGTTCTTCGTAAACATGCTTGCCTATTCGCGCAAGCGTTCCATGCACATTGGACATTCGCAAAATCCTTTCACGGCGAGAGTGAAAATTTTTGCAGAAGTTCACATTCCGTCTATCAATAGAGCAATGTTGATTTGTTTATAGTTCCGGGTGGAGTCGCGTTCGCGAGACGATGCGCGGTAAATCCCACGCCGAGCAGACAATTAATTACTGTAGTAATCCACTGCAGTAGCTAAACGTTGAAGAATGGGCGAGAGTTACGCCTACTCATCGAGTAGATGATTAGAGGCGTGTTTGGTGCTTGGTTTGTATTCATTCAGCCCAGTCCATTTGCTTTTTATAACGTACTCACTCCAAAAAATTACCTCACACCCATGCGTATTATTAACGGCCTCAACAAAAACCTCCAACACACATTTAAAGCTAAAGGCGTGCTCAAGCCCCACACCAAATTACTTGGTTTGTGCAGCGCTGGCATGCTCGGACTGGCGACGCTGATCATGCCCCTAGGGGCGAAGGCTCAAAACAACGTGCTGTTTGTCAGTTCGAATGAATCCTCAAACCCTGGCTGGAACGCCTATATCGCCAATGCTCGTAATGCTTTTGATGAAGTGGCCCCAGCAGGCACGTTTGTCAATCGCACGGGAGGGCTTTCTGGCACAACTTCGCTGACCAGTGACATTGCCAATGCCAAGTTGTTAGTGCTTACCACTGTTTGTAGTAGTACCAATCCAGATCGCTGGGACGAGGTGCAAGCTGCCCTTGAGACACGCCCCGACTTGATGGTGATTGGTTTTGTGGATGGCTCCAATGCAGGGGATTGCCCCACGCATTTGTCTCGCGTCACGGATGCCATCAACGCCATCAAACCTGACACATGGAGCACAATCAAGGCAGAAACTACGCTAAATGAACTTAGTGCACCGCTGAATCAGCAATCGCTGTACGCAAGCACGTTTCAATCGGTGTTGCCGTCGATCGTCGGGGGATGGTGGGGGCGAATGTCACCGATCCCAACCGACTATGCCTTGTACACACAGGTCGCCGTAGCATCACCGGCCCCGCCCACTGTCTCCGATGCCTATGGCTTGTTCATCCCACAAGCGGCGTCGAATGCCGGCAAGGGCGCTTGTCTGTTTTTTGTGGCCGATACCTCCCAATTCTCCAATACCATCGGTGGCGGAGGCCTTCAGCCGACTCAGTCTAATAACATAGCAAAAGCGTTTTACGCTGCGGCCACAGACCCTGCTGG
>NZ_STFG01000054.1 GCF_004833285.1 Lampropedia puyangensis | reverse complement strand
CTCGTCGGCTTTGACTGACCTTTTGCAGAGTTTCCCAAAAATTTCTCTAGATAGCTTGTAGCTTTCGTGCACGGCTTGAAAGATAGACCAAGAATTAGACAATTCTTGCCTGATATCAGTTGGCAATGATAAATCAATATTGCTATGTTTTATCTCATGACTATAGATATCAGTGAAACTAACATTTGTTATGTAATCCGAGTAATCATCCTGAAGATGGGTTTCCAAGTCGAATATCAAAATCCACCGTTCTAGCGCTTACAGTGGCAGTAAAACTGTACTCATACCCTTGGTATAATGAAATTAAATTTTCCCGCAACCAAAATTCCTGAAATATATTCGCCAGTTACATTATCTTTCAATTGAATTTCAGCCCCATCAAGAGGCAAAAATTTGCTTTCTGAAGAATCTGTCGAGAAATACACCTCAATTGTTTTTTCGGTTCCTGCGATTTCTGATTTTTTTTGCAGATCCTTGGATGTCGGTACTGTAGCTGATTCAGGCGAGTTGTTTTTCAAAAAATTATTACGCATTTCCTTAAATAATCTATCTCTTTCTTCTCTCCATTGTCCTCCCTGATTGATAAGATTTTGTATGCTTTCAGAGGTGATGTCTTTCTTTTTATTAACGCCTTCGCCAATCATAGCATTGAACCGCTCCTGCTGCAATTCAATTTGTTTATAGTATATATCTGAGAATTCTTTGTTGATTTTTGCGAATTCTTCATCCGAGTATTTTTTGCTTGCCTCAGAGCTTACCCAGTCAAAATAAACTGCATTATTTATAGAAAATATTCCAAGCCTCAATTTATAATATATTATATTTTCAGTGTTCGTCAATTTAAATACAGACCCTTTTGCAGCCTTCGCCTCAATTCTTCCGGTGATATTGAAGTCGCCATCACCAAGCACCTTAATCGGAATAAAAATAATTCTGCCAATTTCTTTTTTAGGGCCAAGTTGAATCGCGTGTTCGAAAGAAACCAGAGATGGATCAAAATTTCCGACTTGTTTATCTGGATTAATCTCAAGGGTTATTGTTGCACTATCCCAATCTGGAGCATTATCCAGGTACAGCGGTATCTGAACTACCTCACCTACTTTTCCCGGAGTTATTGGTCCAAGCAAGCGAGCCTGAAGGGGTTGTAATTGCGCCGATTGCCAAGCATGCGCCGACAAAGATAATATGGTTAAAATGATGAAACCTGCCATCACTCTAAGAAATGTATACTGATTTTTTAGTTTGCCAATTGGCATATTTTCTCCTCTACGAGTTTAAAGTTGGTTTTTTAATTTTCAGAATCTGTAAGACTTTGTTGCGCAAAGTAAATTTGGCGTGAGTCACCCCAAGCGTAGTTATCCCACAGCCACCGTGCTAGTGACGTCCTCCCAAAAACAGGACGCGCTAAACTGGAGAAACTGGCATGGCTAGGGTTTGGAAGAATTGACTTGCAGCGCTTGAATCGCCAAGGCTGTTGGCACAACACCATCTTCATCGCTGGCCACAAACCAGCTTCCGTCCGTCTCTTGTGCACTCAAGAGCCAGTCGATGGCCGATTGCGCTGCTGGTGATGTCTCATGTGAAGGCGCAAACGCCAATGAATCACACCGGATTTGATGGAGGTTAGTTAGTTGAAGTGCAGGCGTCAGCCTGCACGGT
>NZ_STFG01000053.1 GCF_004833285.1 Lampropedia puyangensis | reverse complement strand
TGACGTTTTATAGCAGGGTTCTGAGAGGTTCCCAACCCTTTTCGAATTTACATCGAAATACATCGCACATCCTCATTTGAAAGCTAACGTGGAGTTCAGCGGACGGCAAAAGCGCAGCTTTTAGTGGTCCGCTGGAACGATCTCTTAGCTGTTGTTTGCTTGGAAGGCACCGATACCTTGTATGGCGAGCTCAAAATACTCGTTTAGCTTTTCACGTGCGGTGAACTTGTTGGAAAGCTCCGCCGGATGTATCGACATTGTGAGTTCAAATAGGTACTCGTCTTCGTCTGAGTCAAGCCTGCTTCTGTCGTTGTCTTCGGGTAGATAAATGTAGGCCCTTGTAAGCCTGAAACTGTATAAGACATGCTGGGGTATATAGGATATCAGCTGATGAAGTTTATCAACGCTTTGCACGTCAAACAAAAACCATGCAGAGAAGAAGCGATCTGTATCTATATCAAGGGATGATATTAGGTCTGACCAGCTTCTCTGTAGGTGAAATTTATCTAGATCTTCCACCCTGGCGTTGGACGCCCTCACTAGGCGCAAGAAGCCGATTTCAGAAAACTTCGCAACAAGCCTGTCAAACGATGCGGTTTTGCTTGCGTTGAGCCTCTCTTTTAGTTCTTCATCTGATTTGTAGGCTTCTTCAAGATCATCCCAATTGCTTTCACGCTTCGCGCCATACAGATAAGAATGCATGTAACGCGTGTAGTAATCATAATGATCGGGGTCATAGTGATCACTCAATTGTAGGTAGGCGCGCAGCTTCACATCAAACGAATAGCATTGACCATCTTCCAATGCATAACCATCGCCTAGATAGTGCTTAATTTGTGCAGAGCTGTAGCGAGGCGACTCATCATTTGGATACATGCAATCCAAATACCATGTATAGCCCCCATTCTTGTCGTCGTAATATATCGATCTAACACAAATAAAGTGCTTCTCTGGCATTGTCAATGATTCTATTTCAGAAATTCTCTGACTAATAGAATCGAAGTGATGCTCGTGATATGAACCAATTCTGTTGGCGAGGTGAAAGTAATAACCTTTGTAATTGACAACCCAGTGATTAGGGTTCTCGGTGGCATATACCTTCCAAGTTGTAGACTCCGCCGATATTGGGAAGAATCTCTGTGCGACACGCCACAAACTGGCACAAGAGAGCGCCTGTTCAATAAACACATAATCCCAATAGATTGCTGTTATGTCGTTTTTGGAATTGTTCGTTATTGCCTCAAGCCGATTCACCACAGCAGATGATGGCTGCGTCGAGCAAGCAAGTATAAAACCTGCGGCATCATGCTGTGTACATGAATCTACTATGTCATCAAGATCTTCTACGCTGACGGACTTCCCGCTATGCGCGTTATGCTTGCATTGAATAAGCCATCTTTTTTTGTCGGGTGCGAAGAAACTTTGGCGTTCCTCCACACACACAAGATCTCTCCCTCCATCGGGGCCGACACCACTCCAGTAAACTTTGTATCCTTTTGAAAAAAGCAACTCCCTAATTAGTAGTTCGAAATCTTTTCCATCTTTATTCAACTCTTTAAAATCGAGCATTGGTTTGTCCGTAGAAACAGCTAACTAAATTTAGACGACAAGCAAAAAAAGTTCGTCGTTTTTATAAAATGAAGGTATCTGCAATTTCGAGAGTGAGCAATTACAAATAAACCTGTTTAGGCAAACCTAAAATTTCGAGATTGCAGCTTGTTGTGAGAGACCAAAGGCCAATATTGAAATGACTGTTTCTGGCCGATAGGCGACATTCAACAAAATGTGACTA
>NZ_STFG01000052.1 GCF_004833285.1 Lampropedia puyangensis | reverse complement strand
GAGATTCAGCCTCCACGGATACCGGTGCGATTCATCTCATTTCATGTGAATTAAACAAGATGCCCTAGAAGGGCGAGTTCATCCAGCACCAATACCTTGACGAATTGGTGTTTCCAGTAGACACTACGGGTTCCAGTCGAAATTGGATCCGGTATCTGCCGGACGCAAGCCCAAGGTTAGCGCCTTGGGCTTTTGCGTTTCTGGATGAGCGGTGCAGGTGGGGGCTAGCTCATAGGGTGCGCTCCTTCTTGATATTTGATGTGGGTGAGGTCAAAGATGACAAAGCATCACAGCCCCAGCTATCACTCTGGATGTGAGGTGCTCCCGATTTGTTGTTCTGCCGAAGTTTCCAGCCACTGAGCAACTTCTTGAGTCCAAGCAAAAAGGCCGCGCCGCCCTTGCAAATTAAACAAGTTCAACGGTAATCGCCCTCTGCTGTGCGCGGCACTCAGCGCATTGGTCGAGCGGTAGTGCAGCACTTTGCAAAGCGCCTCTGAGTCCATTAATGGCCCGAATTCAGACCAAAGCTGGTCCTTGAGCCGTTCTGTTGAGTTCTGCTCGCAGATTTTTGCCATGATGAATCGTGATCTTCGTACTGAGTTTGAGCGCCCAATAAAGGCTCTAAATTATTTAATAAGCCTGCATTCAGATAATTATTAATCCGCCGCAGATAAACGAATGTCACGGACTATACGTCACAAAGCCACTTAGTCTGAGTTTGTTTAATGAAATCTTCCGAAGTCATCAAGTCCTAATATTTAAACTTCTGTAGCGGTGATTTTTTGAAGAAAACATGATATTTTTCAATGTCATGAAAATTTCTAAGCGAATCTAGAGAGCTGTTTTTCAACCAGAAAAATGTCTTTTTAACAATTATTAATTTGGATTCAATAAGGGGCAAGGATTTATGAAATTGAAATCTTCATTTTTTAATAAAAACAAATAATACGTTTTTAATGGGGCCGTGCAAAAATCCCTCAAAGATGCAATTTTTGCATCCGCAGGCAAGTTTCGTGCGTCTGCTTGAAGCAAAATAATTCTATTAACCATTCTCTATGCATGGTTATATGCGGGCGATTTTTAGTCTCTGAGGACCTCGCACAGATCATCAAGGTATAAAAATTTATCATCGACTGATCTGGAGTGCCGTGTATTCCCGTGTCAAGCTCTAGTTGAGCTGCTCGAAAAACTTAGCGAAATCACACTCCAATGCCTCAAGCCTCAGTTTGAGTTAGATCGCATCAAACCGTCAGACTCCGGTCCCGCACTTGCAAATGACTGAGACTCATCTGATTGAGGTTGAGAAATGCACTGCACTGTGGGAATGTTGCGATAAAAATGATCCAAGCGCTATAGGCAAGGGATACGATACAGGTAAAGGCTCTTTTGCTGATCCTGTAAATGACTTACAACATGAAGATCCTTAAAAGGCATGACTCTTCGGCAAGCAATTGCGAAGTAGTAGCTCCAGATAGTCTTATTTGACCATCACATATCGACCCGAAGCAGACAGTTGCTAACGACGCAAATAACCGGCGCTGCGCGACAGCGAAGCGTCCGTGTCAATTTTCCTTGTTAGCTTTCATTCTCTGCCAAGACCCAGTCACCTTGACTAATTCTAGTCATCATAGTGAATGGGAAGTTATGGAAAAAATTTTCAATATCTTCTGATTTCACCTGATTAATGTGATGTAAATCCCCATCAGCTAACTGTAGAGCTATCATTTTCTTGGTAATTTCAGCAAATGTATCCACCTCCGAAAGCAACCACGTTTTCTGATCTCTTTCAAAAAACTCATAAGGCATGTCACCAAGGCTTAAGTTTTTTACATCATGAATTTTATCTTTACTAAATTCTGCCAGAACAAATTCAAAAAAATCGGTGAGGTAAGAGTATAAAAGATGTGTATGAAAGACAAAATAATTGTCAGCAAAGTTAATATTATTGTTGTACTGGTTAGAGTACATATGATGAGGATTAATCAAATCATCTAAGTTGGAATTGTAGGCCTGAAAACATATTCTATTTTTCACATTTTCATTATTCACATAGAAAGGATTAACTGTAATCCCGCCGTGAACTATTCTATTCCTAATTTTATTAAGAATTTTATACCAATCCAACTGCAAGGCAATGAGTTTATTTGAATAAACCTCAAATTGTCTTTCCAAAAATTCGTACCTATTGCCTTCTTTCTTTCCAGGAAAAATTAGCTTGTCTGCTATTTGATACGCAATATCAAAAATTGTGCTAATTTTATAATAGCAATATTCAACGGAACTTATGCTAACTACCGAAGTTTGATCGTAATTTTTAATAAAATCACTATCTTTTTGAATTTTACTAATATAGGTAACTGTATAAAATAGTTTTTTAAAGTGCGTTTTTAAATTTTTAAAGAGAAAATGAATGCTCTCATCATCCAGAATTTCTGGTTCGTACTTGTTTAAATACATAATGAGTTTATACATTGGGTTATCAACCGGGAACCTCTCAAAACCCCAGGCCCAGGCCAGATG
>NZ_STFG01000051.1 GCF_004833285.1 Lampropedia puyangensis | reverse complement strand
TTTCGCAGCATCTCTGGCTCATCCATCAGCCCCTTTTCATTCTTGATCAGGGGCTTTTTGTTTGTCCTCTTCAAGGAGTTTTCATGGCTTCATGCCCTCATTGTCATTCTCACAATCTCAAAAACCGCACCCTTGGTAGAACCGTTGCTGGTTCTGTCGGTGGCTTAGCCGGTGGTGCCGCAGGCGTTGCCGGTGCTTTGAACGGTGCACGCACTGGTGCCATGGCCGGTGTCATTGCTGGCCCCATTGGTTCTGTCTTAGGCTCTATTGCAGGTGCAGCCCTTGGTGGCCTGCTTGGTAGCAAGATCGGCTGTGAAGTCGGCTCAGCCGTTGGCGAAAGCTTGGATGCCAATGTCCTGGACAACATCGAGTGCATCGACTGTGGTCACACCTTCCGACTGTGATTCTTTAGCTGATTGAATCTGCCCCTCTCTCTTACTCTTTCATCCATAGGCCCACTGGTTTTGTCCAGTGGGCCTTTTTGTCGTCCCTATTTCCCCTCAATGGAGTTCCTATGTCCCATCTCGTTGAAACCATGGCTTATGCAGGCCAAACCCCTTGGCATGGTTTGGGCCACAAACTGGCCCGTCGTCAGCCCATAGATGTCTGGGCGCAAAAGGCTGGTATGGACTGGACCATTGAATCCACCCCAGTGCGCTACATGGCAGAAGACAAGTCTTTGGGCCTTGGCTATGGCGAAGCCCTGGAGTTTCCAGACCAACGGGTTCTGTACCGCTCAGACACTAAAGCCCCACTGTCCGTGGTCGGCAGTCGCTACAAGGTTGTTCAACCCCGTGAGGTGCTGGAGTTCTACCGCGATCTCACCGAAGTCTCTGGCTTTGAATTAGAAACTGCCGGTGTTTTGCGTGCCGGACGTAAGTTCTGGGCCTTGGCCCGCACTGGCAAAGAAACCGCCCTCAAAGGCAATGACGTGGTCAAAGGCTATTTGCTCTTGGCGACTTCTTGTGATGGCACCTTGGCAACCACTGCGACGCCAACGACTGTACGGGTCGTCTGCAACAACACCTTGTCGATTGCTTTGGCTGGTGCTGCAGGCAACGCCTCTGGCGCCATTCGTGTACCCCATAGCCGTTCATTCAATCCAGAAGAGGTCAAACGCCAATTGGGTATTGCTGTGACCCAGTGGGATGGTTTCATGTACCGCATGAAGATGCTCACCGAGCGCAAAGTCAAAACCCACGAAGCCATGGACTTCTTCCTCAAAGTGTTATGCACCAATGAAGGAAATAACCATGGCACTCGCAGCTTCACTGGTTCTCGTGCTTCTTCTGGCTTGACCAATGAGCGTGCATTGAAGAAAGCCCAATCTCTGTACCAAGGTGCAGGCCGTGGTGCAGAGCTGCATGCAGCCAAAGGCACCGCTTGGGGCTTGCTGTCATCCATTACGGAGTTTGTCGATCATGAACGCCGTGCACGTTCACAAGACAACCGTCTGGATAGTGCCTGGTTTGGTCAAGGTGCCGCCATCAAACAGAAAGCCCTAGAACAAGCTTTATCGATGGTGGAGTGATCTGCCCTATGTCTCAATCCCATTCACCCCGTCATAAGGCCCCTGTAGCGATACAGGGGCTTTTTTTGTTATGGGGTGGATGGAGATGAATGAACGTTTCCTAGTTTCCAATTCATGGAGGTTGTATGTCTCAATTTTCCTCAACCGTTGAACCAACAGAACGTGTTTTGCGTTCTCGTTCTTCTTCTAACGGATCCACTACACGCCCCGCATTACGCTTGGTTAAAACCAATGACCTCTCCCGTGATGAATGGCTGGATGTGCGTATGCAAGGTATCGGCTCATCCGATGCCGCTTCTGCTGTGGGCCTGAACCCCTATTGCTCCCAACTGGAGCTGTGGATGGTTAAGACCGGCAGACAACATCTGCTGCCGCAAGACGATTCCAATGACGAATCGAGTCCCATGTATTGGGGCACATTGCTGGAACCCATTGTGGCTGCGCATTACACCAAACGCACAGGCAACAAAGTACGCCGAGTCAACGCCGTATTGCAGCATCCAGAACACCCTTGGATGCTGGCCAATATCGACCGTGAAGTGGTGGGGTCGAGCGATGTACAAATTCTGGAATGCAAAACAGCAGGCCTGAACGGAGCCCGTCTCTGGAAAGATGGAGTGCCTGAATACATCCAACTGCAAGTCATGCACCAACTGGCAGTCACAGGCAAACAAGCCGCTGACGTCGCCGTACTCATCTGTGGTCAAGAGCTGCAGGTGCACCGCATTGAACGGGACGAGACCATGATTGCGCAACTCATTGCACTGGAGCAGCAGTTCTGGAGTTTGGTTACAACCAACCAAGAGCCCAATGCCGATGGTTCCGATTCAGCAGATTTGGCACTGCGGTGTCTGTATCCCAAAGATGCAGGCTCTATCGTGGACTGGAAAGCAGATCCATCCATGAGCGCCACGTTTGGTGATTTGCTGGATGTACGCAGTCAGCTGACCAAATACCAGGAGCAAGAAAGCCAACTGAAGCAAACCATTCAACAAGCGATGGGCAGTGCCAGTGTGGCCTTGTTTGAAACGGGTTCTGTGAGCTGGAAACAAGCCAAAGAGTCCAGCAGCATCGACACCAAGAAGCTGGCCCAAGACCAGCCTGAACTCATTGCGCAATACACACAAACCAA
>NZ_STFG01000050.1 GCF_004833285.1 Lampropedia puyangensis | reverse complement strand
GCACGAATGATTCAAGGTCCTTTGCATGCACTGGCACAGCCGTTGCTTAAGGGCTTGTCTTCAGAGGGGGTGATTCTGGTGCAACTGGCTTTACCGAAAAATGGCAAGCGTTGGATGTTGGTCACTGGCGTGGAGTGTGAGCACAGCGCCTTTGGAGCAGCAAAGCTGAGAAGTTTGTTGGTGCTGGACCAACAAATGCCAGCCTTATGGGGGTGTGGGCATAACGCACGTGTGAGTTTGCCAAGCAAAAGCCAAAGCGACTCAACCGCCTTGCAAAACAAGCTGTGTATTTACCGGACCTTGGATGGTGGGTACTTGGCTTGTACGGTGCAGCGCATGGTTGTGATTCGGAATAGGGCTTGACTCAGTCAGTATGCGTTGAGGCATTTTTGAATGCTGGAGTGCCAGCATAGAAGGCAGGAGGGATCCTGCTTTCTTTTTTGTGAAAATAAGAGCAAAGCCATGGACGATGGCGCTTCAATGATTCGGATGGGGTTGAATGAATGGCTCAGGTCGACCCAAAGCGGAAATTCAGCCCACAGACTTCAATGTCCGATGAAGGCTGGATTGCGGATTTTCGCCAAAATTGATTAATAGGCCGATCAGACCCCAAAGTGAATACGGCAATACTTGATTAATTTCTGAAAAGTCGACAACAGCAATGCCAAGCCAATCTAGTTGATTGACTGCCGTAAAGCGAGCGATTTTTCTCGATTTCTATGAAATGGAGCGGATCAAAAAATCAAACTTATCCTGTATATGACTCTCTTTAAAAACGCCATTAATGGCCTGCCGAAGAAATACCTCCAAGTCTCTCTGCGTCAATGGGAGGATGAGTCCAGCCTGATTTTTGTTTACAACATTTGCAATATGTCTCAAATAGGAATCCTTGATTTCGCTCCCACGGAAAAAAATTAATCCGAAACGGCCAAACGTTTCGCTGAAATAGTATTGAACCTGATGAAAATCATCGGCGGAGAGATTTTCGTAATTCTTGCATTCAAACACAACTTGAGTAGCACCGTATTTCCCGCGAACGATATCCCAAAAGCCACCGCTCGCTCGATTTGAAGCTATCCAATCTCGAATCTGAGAACCATCTACTGTCCGACACTTTGGCTGGACGTTTGTGAGTGATCTGAAAAAGCAAAGCCTTACCACCTTACCTACAACCTCTTCGAACGCTTGAGCACCAGCATGTCCCAATGGAAGTGTTTTTAAATCCTCAAGCACTGTTTTTAGTTCGTCTTTGTACTGATCGAATCGATAATTATCAGGTAGATCTTCCAGTATTCCCTCGTTCTTTAGAGGGGTGTCCTCGGAAACCGCCTGAATTAGAATGTTGCGAAGATTTAGTGCGGGTTGATATGTTGGATGAATTACAAAATGAGTAGCCTGATCAATGGGTAGTTTGGCGTTCGAGTCTTTTCCAGGCTCCTTAAAGAAAGTTTTGCCCGCACGTCGGAGTCCTAAAAATCCTATCCCATACAGCAACTCAACAAGTCTGGGAGCAGTTGTATAATCAAAGAACCATGACGCACAATGTTTTTTAATTTTATCGTTAACCAACAACTTGGCAATAAAGTCTTCGATGCCAATCAGCGAATATTCGGTGCCAAGCCCGTAGAAGAGCTCTAAGAGCACACTAATATTTGGGTAGTTTTCAGCAAACTCATCGCCAAGATCCTTGAGGCGACTAGTACTGTATCTCCGAGACGCAGCCTGCACATCCTCCAGCATCATCATTTGATGGCCGCCGTTGATGGCAGCCTCAATTGCATAGCTTGTCAGCATGAGAACATCTCTTGGTCGATGTTGGCAAAGTGCCATCACCGCAGCTCGGCTGCTACGCTCCGCCGATTCCTCAAAAAAGCAGCTCCATGCCTCTCCTCCTAACTTGGGCTTCGCCGGAAATGGACGAACAAGACGACGCTCAACAAGCTCAACAAGCTTTTGCTCAGACCAATCCAGGAACACAACCGCAGTCTCTAGGCGGGCAAACTCGTTATCAATCGACCGAATGCGATCGTATATGTTCTCACGAATAAATATATAAGGTCGAACTGCTGGGGTGGATGCACAGAGTTTTACAGTCGCGTGCATCAATGCCATCAGACAAATAATTGCTGATTCCGATCCATCCCATGACTCATCTAAACGATCAATCAAAAGTGTAACGCGTAGGCCACTCTTTTCACCTAGAGCGTTTAGCTCCGCAGAAATTTCTTTGCTGCGATTGATTTGCCTTAACCAAAGCTTGTCCTGCGACTTTGAGTATGCGTCAAATATCTCTTGAGTCAGGTTTAAGATGCGCTGGTCAAAATCACAATCCTCGATAAGATTTCTCTCTTTTGTAATTGTTGGTGGGAGGGCTCTTTCCTTCACGCGACCGGTCGCTAACAAATGGCGAATACATTCATCGAGAAGTGCGCGCTCGAATGTGTGAGTAAGTGACTTGAAGGGGCGCTGCCTTGTGTCGCGAAATTCATCGTGTGCCAGCGGTAGTTGCAACAGATCGAAAATTTGCGGGACTATGGAGATTGAGTCTTGGGTGCGACGAAGAAGCTCATAGGTGATGGCTGTTTTTCCTGCGCCTCGTCTACCCACAAAAAAGCACTTCTGTGACGACTGGTCAAGGGCAGCCAAAGCTGCTGGGGTGGAAACAAAAAGCTCCGGCTCATTCCGAATGAGGTCGTACTCTGCAAATGCTTGCCCAACCTTAATACGTTCTAATGCACGTTTGGGTAACACGAAATTTGTTGCCATCGTAGCTGCTCGCCGTTTTTGAGAGGTGGACACGCAGTTTAGCTGCTTTGCATGCAATTTAGCCGCAGAGATTCACGATCCAAAAGTTCGCGGCTTCAAAGCGGTCATTACCAGTGCCCGATTCTTGGCCGGGCTCCGTTGTTAGAGCAGCCAACTCCAGTGCCAACTTACGCTGCAAAACAAACCTTTAATTGCCTGTTCTGAACTTCCGATCCTGGCCGAAACCAGCCCTAAACCTCTATGCTACCAAATGTTTCAATCAATTCATAACTGGCACTGAGTTGACTGGTCGGTGGTTTCACTAATTTTTTGTGCTTCATTGGTTCACTGTTGTCGCGCAAGCGCAGTATCTTTGGAGCATTTGGTCAATGCAGTCCAATTACTGGCGGTCAGCTTTCCCTCAAAGCCATTGAGAGACCTGCTAGGGGCTTGATCTGCGTTTCATTCATCGGGCGTTC
>NZ_STFG01000005.1 GCF_004833285.1 Lampropedia puyangensis | reverse complement strand
GCATACGCTTACAAAGATCGTAAACACGTTCTTAGCGCGAGCCCAAACGGTCTGCGTCGAGATCGAAAGAGTGTTTTGAAACTACACTTTCCCAATTAACTTGAGCCATAAATTTCAACGCAGCCTTGGCTCAGAACGCACCTAGCGCTCAATACCACAAGTTTTTCAGAGCGCTTTGGCCAAGCGCTTTACGCCCTCAATGATTTTCTCTTCAGGCACGCTGGCATAACTCATGCGGAAGGTGGAGTGGTCAATGTCTGTTGCAAAAAACGGCGCGCCAGGCACTGCGGCAACCCCGTGCTCAATACCACGCTTAACAAAAGCTGCTGCATCCCTGTTGCGTCCCCCTGCTCCTGTCAGGCTGGCCCAAATGAACATGCCGCCCTGGGGTGCGGTGTAATGCAAAGCGTCGCCAAGTTCTTGGTTGAGTGTGTCCATCATCAGCTTAGCGCGGCTTGCATAGACTTTCTGCACCCTGGCCAAGGCTTGCGGTAAACGCCCACCAGCCAAATATTCACTGGCGGTAACTTGGGCCAGCATACTGCTGTTGGCATCACTGAATTGCTTGCACATGGCCGCGTTGGCGAGCAGTGCATCTGGGGCAACAATCCAGCCCAAACGCAAACCGGGGGAAACGACCTTTGAAAAGCTGCCGCAATAGGCCAACCATTCCCGGCTACCAGGCACTTGCGCGCTCAATGCCAAAAGAGTGGGTGGAGGTGGCGCATCAAAATACAGCTCGCCATAGGGATTGTCTTCAACCACCAGAACTTTATATTGTGCGGCCAATTCCAAAATCCGCTTTCGCCGTTCCAATGTCAGCATGGCTCCGCTTGGGTTGCCGAAAGTGGGAATGAGATAAATCAGTTTAGGCTTGTGCTGCTGTATTTGTGCCTCCAGCAAATCCACTTGCACACCATCTTGGTCAATCGGCACAGAAACCACTTCGGCACCGTACAGACGAAAACACTGGATGGTGGCCAAAAATGTGGGACCTTCTACCAATACCTTGTCGCCAGGCGAAAGCATTGTTTTACCGAGCAAGTCCAGCGCTTGCTGGCTGCCTGTTGTCACCATCAATTGTGTCGCCTGAACATCACTGCCCTGCTCTCGCATACCATCTGCAATTTGCGCGCGCAGCGGCATATAGCCTTCGGTTGGTCCGTATTGAAGTGCCAGTGCAGGATGTTGCGACAGTGCCCGTTGAGAAGCTTCGTTAATACCCTCTACGTCAAATAAAGCCGCGTCGGGAAAACCGCCTGCAAAGCTGATGATGCCGGGGGTACTCAGCAGTTTGAAAATTTCACGAATGGCCGATGTCTCGACGTTTTGAAGGCGCTGTGCGAATTGCATGGTTAGGCTCAAATGAAAAGCAAGGATATAGGTGAGTGCAAGCAAAAATTCTGCGTTCATCACTACTGCACATCATAGCCTTGGCCCATACAGCGCGCAGCCAAGAGAGCGAAAAAGCGCACTACCGTGCTGCTTCAATTAGGCGACAGTCACTACGTTTTTTTGACAATACATGTCACAATCGCCGCGGCTTCATTGAAATGCTGCATTGCAATAAAACAAACTGGAGACATCAACCCATGGCACACCCCTCTTCTGCGCCCAACATCAGCGCCAGTCCATACGGAACTTTGCCGCCTGCGGCTGCGTTGGCACAACGCAAGCCTGTGAGCTTGCCGCGACTGATGGAAATGCACGCGCGCGGCGAAAAAATCACGATGCTCACGGCCTATGACGCCACATTTGCTGCGATTGCGGATCAAGCTGGGGTGGATTGCATTCTTGTCGGGGACTCTCTGGGCATGGTGTGCCAAGGCCGGCACAGTACGGTGGGCGTCACAATGGAGGAGATGCGCTACCACACAGCATGTGTTGCGCGCGGTGTACGCCGTGTTCAAGGTACCGCATGGGTAGTGGCCGATTTGCCCTTTGGAAGTTACCAGCAATCGCATGAACAAGCGCTGGGCAATGCGGTTATTTTGATGGAGGCAGGCGCGCACATGGTCAAGCTTGAAGGAGGCGGCTGGACTGCAGAGACCGTGCACTTTCTCACGCAACGCGGCATTCCTGTTTGTGGGCACTTGGGCTTAACCCCACAAACTGTGCATGCACTAGGCGGTTACCGTGTACAAGGCCGCAGTGACGATGCGGCACAAACCTTGCGCGAACATGCACAGGCATTGGCGGATGCCGGAGCCCAGTTGCTGGTGCTTGAGATGGTGCCTGTGGCACTAGCGGCATCACTCACCCAAGCACTGCAATCTTGCGCAACGATTGGTATAGGTGCAGGTGTTGGCACGGCAGGCCAAGTGCTGGTTCTGCATGACATGCTGGGAATGAATATTGGCAAAATGCCTAAATTTGTACGCAATTTCATGCAAGGCAGCGAAAGTGTTGCCAATGCCATGCAAACGTATGTGCAAGCAGTCAAGCAAAGGCAGTTTCCCATCGATGCTGAGCATGCTTGGTCATAACGCCCCGATTTCCCCCACTATTGAAAAATTGAGAACACCATGCAAGTTATTCATACATTGGTTGAATTGCGGCAGGCCTTGGCTGCACGACCTCTACCCCGTACGGTGGTGCCCACCATGGGCAATTTGCACGACGGGCACCTCAGCCTGATCCGCCAAGCCAAAGCCTTGGGCGGAACAACCGTGGCGACTATTTTTGTCAATCGGCTGCAGTTTTTGCCGCACGAAGACTTCGACACTTATCCACGTACCTTGGAAGATGACTGCGCAAAACTCCGCGCTGAAGGCTGCGATATTGTTTTTGCACCCAGCGAGGCGGATCTGTACCCAGAGCCGCAGACTTTCCGCGTGCAGCCAGACCCTGCCATTGCCGATATGCTCGAAGGCCTCTTTCGGCCAGGCTTTTTCACCGGTGTCTGCACCGTTGTCATGAAACTACTGCAGTGTGTGTCCCCCACACATGCTATTTTTGGTCAAAAAGACTACCAGCAGCTGGCCGTGATTCGCCGTATGGCGCAGCAGTTTGCCATGCCTGTGGCCATTCTTGCGGGCCATACGCAACGCGCAGAAGATGGTTTGGCCCTGTCCTCACGCAACCAGTACTTGGACAGCCAAGCCAGACAGCAAGCCACTCAACTGGCGCAGGTTTTGCAGCAGATAGCTGGCAAAGTGCAGGCCGGTGCACGCGATTGGAATCTGCTTGAACAAGATGCGATTGCGCAATTGAGTAAAGCGGGCTGGGAGCCAGATTACCTCACAGTGCGCCAACGCAGTGACCTGCAACTCCCTCCCACAAGGGCTAATGTTTTGCCGCCATTAGTGGTGCTTGGGGCTGCGCGCATTGGCGGGGCTCGCTTGATCGACAACTTCGAATTTGACACTTAAGGTCAAGGAACAATCCATCGTGTCCCAAAAAGGCATGGTCAAAAGTAAGGCGCATCGTACCCGGGGATTCTTGAGCTCGCATGGGCTGATTTCCTCAGAAATAACAATGCCCTCATGGTTTGCATGAGGGCATTGGCTTGACGTGTCAATACGGATCAGTGAACCAAAAAGTCCTTACTCACCCCAACCCCAAGGTCATTGACGCGCTCTAAGAACTGCGTCAAGAACGCGTGCAGACCATTGGCCAGAATTTCATCAATCGTGCCGTACTGCAAGTCCGCAAGCAAGCGGCCCGCACGGCGTTCGGTTTTGCCTGAATGGCCATTGGATACGCTGCTAAGGTTGGTCATGACCTCCACCATGGACGCGTGCAGCGATCGGGGCATGTCACTGCGCAAAATCAGCAGTTCAGCAATGCGCTTGGGACTGACCACATCACGATAAACCTGACGGTAGACCTCAAACGCAGAAACGCTGCGCAACAACGCAACCCAGTGGTAATACTCTTGCGTATGGCTGCGTGGCTCTGGGGTTTTACGGCCAGGGCTGGCGGCTTCCATGGCATGGAATTTCACATCCAACAATCTGGCGGTGTTATCTGCCCGCTCCAAAAAAGTGCCCAAACGCAAGAAGTGAAATGCTTCGTTTTGCAGCATCGTGCCCAATGCAACACCGCGTGAAAGGTGCGAACGGTATTTCACCCATTCAAAGAAACGCCCGGGGTCACGCTCGAAAATGCCACTGCGCGTGAAGCGATGCAACTCTAGCCACGTCATATTGTGGGTTTCCCACACTTCAGTGGTCAACGCGCCGCGCACAGCGCGGGCGTTTTCGCGAGCAGCTTTCAAGCACGAATAGATGGATGAGGGATTGAGGGGATCTAGCACCATGTATGACATTACCTGCTCAGGCGTGACTTTGCCATAGCGGCTGGTGTAGTCCGGTTGCAATTCGCTAATAGACAGCACCCCTGCCCAGGCTTGCATAGCTGCATCGCGAGATTGCGGCATGAGGGCCGTGTCGTTATTGACGCTCAGCATGCGTGCGGTGTTTTCGGCGCGCTCAACATAGCGCGACATCCAGAAAATATGGTCAGCCGTACTCGATAGCATGTTTTTTCTCCTCGCGCTTATTGCTGTTGTTGCAGTTCCAGATCATTCCAATCTGGTTCCTGACGGCTGCTTGGCCAGTCTTCGAGCACCCAAGTGTCTTTCGTGCCACCGCCCTGCGATGAATTCACCACGAGCGAGCCCTCTTTGAGTGCCACACGCGTTAGCCCACCAGGGGCGATACGCACGGTCTTGCCACTGAGCACAAACGGACGCAAATCAATATGGCGCGGGGCAACTCCACTTTCCACGAAGGTGGGGCAACTGGAGAGACTCAGTGTTGGCTGGGCGATATAGCCGCTTGGATTGGCTTTAAGCGCATCACGGAAATATTGCAACTCTTCCTTGGAGGCTTGTGGGCCAATCAACATGCCATAGCCGCCCGCCCCATGCACTTCTTTGACCACCAATTCATCCAAATGGTCCAACACGTAAGCCAAGTCATCAGGTTTACGTCCCATATAAGTTGGAACGTTTTTCAAAATGGGTTCTTCACCCAAGTAAAAGCGCACCATTTCTGGCACGTAGGGGTAAACCGATTTGTCATCAGCCACACCGGTACCCACTGCATTGCAAATGGTCACATTGCCTGCGCGGTAGGCTTCCATCAAACCAGCCGCGCCCAATGTGGAGTTGGATCTAAAAACATCGGGGTCTAGGAAGTCATCATCCACACGGCGGTAAATCACATCGACCCGTTGCAGACCACGGGTAGTGCGCATGTACACAAATTTATCCTGCACCACCAAATCTTGGCCTTGCACCAGCTCTACCCCCATTTGCTGGGCCAAGAAGGCATGCTCAAAATACGCACTGTTGTACATGCCAGGGGTCAAGACGACGACCGTCGGGTCATGAATGTTGTCAGGGGTGCAATCGCGCAGTGTTTCCAGCAGCAAATCAGGGTAATGTGCCACTGGAGCAATGGCATGGCTGCTGAAAAGCTCGGGAAACAGACGCATCATCATTTTGCGGTTTTCCAACATGTAGCTGACGCCGCTGGGCACGCGCAAATTGTCTTCCAGAACATAGTAGTCCCCATCGCCCGCCCGCACGATGTCAATTCCAGAGATATGCGAATAAATCTGACTGGCCACATCGACTCCACGCATTTCCGGGCGGTATTGCGCGTTATTGAGGATCAAGTCTTTAGGTATCACGCCTGCACGCAAGATATCTTGATCGTGATAGACGTCGTGCAGAAATCGGTTCAAGGCTGTCACACGCTGAATCAGGCCTTGCTCCATGCTGCGCCACTCATGCGCAGGAATGATGCGTGGAATCAGGTCAAAAGGAATCAGCCGCTCGGTCCCCGCGCCGGTTTCATCCTTTTCACCATAGACCGCAAAGGTGATGCCCACTTGCCTGAAGATGACCTCAGCCTCTTCGTGCCGCAACGCCATTTCATCTCGGGGGATGCCTTTGAGCCATTTGGCATAGGTTTGGTAATGCTCTCGCTCTTTGGCCTGCTCAATGGGCAGGGTCTGATACATTTCGTCAAACTTTTGCATAGTATTGTTTTCCAGTGTGATGGGGCAACTCCTACCACCTCATCAGTTGCCCCAATTGGTCATAAGCAATTAGCTAGCCAGCTTTGCAGCCAGTCTTGGTGCAAGCCTCCCTCTCATGCACCAACACGTTCAGCCAGCACTGGCTATGCGGCGTCCCATGCACAAAATAGTAGCGCACTTGCGCCGCGTGCTCCGTTTAAATCCCTGCATTCGTTCTCAGAAAAACCCTGCCCCACACCACTTCGGGTGGCGCCCATTCTCTGGTCATCAGTCCTCTGTACGCTGCCAATAACGGCGCTGGGCGAGGCGGTCACATACCACGGCATGAGGATGCATCGACTGCCATCGTGATGCACCACAATGGGGCGAGTCCACGACAATACTGCCCATATCTTCATACCGCTGCACGACATCTGCATGGGGGTGGCCAAATCGGTTGCCAAAGCCAGCCTGTGCAATCGCAAAACGAGGACTGACAGCCTCAATCCACCCAGCAGAAGAGGAACTGCTACTGCCATGATGCGGAATTTGAAGCCAATCTGCCTTGAGCGCGGCAGCATCAGCCATGCGCAATTCCAACTCTTGGAGGCGACCAATATCGCCTGTCAATAAAGCTCGTACTGATTGACGCGTACGGATTTTGAGTACGCAACTGGTGGCATTGCTGGGGGGCTTTGTCCCGTTCTCGGCAGGAGAAAACCAGTGCTGCAGCTGGGCGTGACTTGGGTAAAGAAAGGCAAATTCAACACCATCCCATTCCCATGCTACGCCGCTGTGGCATGGACTTATGGGCCTGTCTGCTCTTGCCATTTGATGGTCGGGGCGAACCAACGAAGATTGTGCCCAAGGAGCCTGAGCAAAAGGCGCAACCACCTCCATGTTTGGGAAAGCCTGCATCAGCGCAAAAGCGCCGCCAGTATGGTCGCTGTCGCTATGGCTGAGTACCAGCTTATCCAGCGCAACGCCCCAACGTTGCAACGCAGGCAACACAATGCGCTGACCTGCATCGCCCCCGCCGCGGTAACTTGGGCCGGCATCAAATAACAGGCTGTGGTGGCGTGTTTGCACCAATATTGCAGCCCCCTGCCCCACATCAAATGCCAAGATGGCAAACTCACCTTCAGCGACTGGGGCCGGGCGCCACGTCAGCATCAATACAAATAGCACCGCACCTTGCGTCTTGAGCCACCAAGGCCACGGCCCAACCATCCACAGCGCCCCCAATAGCCCCACTGCCGCCCAATACCATGGCACGGCAGGCCAGAACACCGCCGCAAAAGGCCACTGCGCAATCCAGTGAAGGATAGCGAGCAGTTGCTCCATACACCAAGTGGCACACCACAATGCAGGCTCCAAAACAATGCCCAACATGCCCAAAGGCGTGACGACAAACGTCACTACAGGAATGGCGATCAAGTTTGCAAGCAGGCCTGACCAAGAAATTTGTCCAAATAAAGACACGGTCAATGGCACCAGCAAAAAGGTCAAACGCCATTGCAGTTGCCAGAACTGATGCCCTTGCCGTACCAACTTACGCCAACCACGCAAAAGTGTTGCGAAGGCGGCATTAGGTGGCGCAAAGTTGGGGGTTTCCTTTTCATGCTCATGTGACGACAGACTGCCTTTTGCTGCATCTTGCGTGCGCTGGGCCAATACCAGTAAAACGCCCACGGCGACAAAACTCAACCAAAACCCTGCTTGTTGCAAAGCCCATGGCTGTACCAACAGGACAATGCATGCGGCCAATGCCAGCGTCGCATGCCAAGGCCAGCGCAAGCCAGCGGTACGAATCACTGCCCAGATACCCAACATCAGCACTGTACGTTGCGCCGGCACCTGCCAACCACTGAACAACGCGTAAGCTGCTGCCAAAGCCAAACCACCCCATAGCGCAGCTGTCGGTGCAGGCTGCCAAGCCATACACCGGCGGCTATGCCGCCATAAGCCGCCAACAATGGCCATGGCGACCCATGCAAACATGGTGATATGCACCCCCGAAATGGCCATGAGATGGGCCACTCCTGTAATACGAAAGACTTCCCAGTCTTCTTGGTCAATGCTGCGTTGATCTCCTGTAACCAATGCGGCCAGTACGCCTGCGCTGCGCTCTGATAGTGCACTCGGATTGGTTTGTGCACGTGGCGCAAGCAAATGGTCACGCACCCATTGGCGCATACGATCAAGACGATAACCTCCAGAATCACCTAGCCATAATGGCGCGGTATTATTTGGTGGATCTCGCACGACAGCCGAGGCTTGAACGCCTTCTTGCCATAGCCATTTTTCGTAATCAAACATGCCGGGGTTACGCACCCCTCTTGGTTGACGCAAGCGTAGAGTCAGTATCCAGCGATCTCCCACTTTTAAGGTTTGGCCGGGCCAAACGTGAAATTGCACATGATCTTGGTGCGGCTCAGCCATTGCCTTCGATGCAAATGGCGTCGATGACGGGGCATACCAAGCCACCTCGATCAGTTGCGGCAATTTCTGGTGGTGTGCATCTCCCTCTTGGCCAATAGTTTCGGCGTCAAACCGAAAACGCACGACACCATCCTGCACGCGTGGCAAGCCCGCAACCACGCCACGCACAGAGACATCAGCACCGTACAACGCAGCTGGTAAAGCAGATTGCGCAAACCATGCGGCACGCATGCCTGCCCAGCCAAAGCCTAGTAAGGCAACCATCAGCCATGGCGCCATGGCTTGAATAGCGAAATTGCGTTGAGGCCAAAATACTGACCGCGCCTGTGGTAGGCAGCGGTGCACCAGAACCTGCACGATGGCCAACACCCCTCCTGCTACAACCGTGAGGAAGATATAAACCCAAGCTGCAAATAACTCCGGTTGGTGCATTTGCAACGCAATGCCCACTGCAAACGCAGTCAGCCAGCCCAGTAAACCAAAACGGTATGTGCCATATTGACGCCCCACTGAGGGGTGTAATGCGTTTGATATGCCCAAAGGTGCCCCTCACTCTTAATGACAGTATTTTGTTTTGCATATGCTTGGCAATCGCTGTGCTTTAGCCATCTATTGCCTGCGATCTACGCACAAGCGCATTGCCGTATGATCGCGGCTGCGTTTGCATATGCGTCCACCAACATATCCATGGCCTTACGGCATCGTTGATGGCGCTGCAGTTGCTTCTGAGCCATTTGCCCAATCAACGAAAGGTTTGCCATGGGAATTTACGAGAAACTCCAAGCTCTTCAAATCACTTTGCCACCGGCAGCAAAGCCAGTTGCAGCGTATTCGATGTATTCGCAAACTGGCAATCTGGTTTTCCTCAGTGGCCATATCGCAAAAAAAGACGGCGCAGCATGGGTTGGTCAATTGGGCAAAGACCTGACCACAGGAGAAGGCAAGCTCGCAGCCCGTGCTGTTGGTATTGACTTGCTTTCGACCCTCCAGGCCGCAGCAGGCGGTGATTTGGAGCGGGTCAAGCGCATCGTTAAAGTGCTCAGCCTGGTCAACTCCACGGCAGATTACACCGAGCACCATTTGGTGACCAATGGGGTAAGTGAGTTTCTCGTTGAGATACTTGGCGACAAAGGCGTTCACGCGCGCAGCGCCTTTGGCGTAGCCCAATTGCCAATGGGGGCATGCGTTGAAATCGAGTTGATCGCAGAGCTGGAAGATAGCGCGCTGTAAAAGACTTTTCAAAAGTCAGACAAACATGCGATAATCCGCCGTTTTCTGCGCTAAGTGCTTGGGCAATGGGTGTCCGGCGTGGCTGGCGCGAGGTTCTTGCCCTTATCCCAAATAGCAAGAGAAAAGTTAAAGAGATACGCCATGAAAGAAGGCATTCACCCTAATTACCGCGAAGTGCTGTTCGTTGACTTGTCCAACGGCTTCAAGTTCGTAACACGTTCCTGCGTTCCAACAAAAGAAACAGGTACGACTGACGATGGCCGTGAACTGCCATTGTTCAAGCTGGATACTTCCAGCGAATCACACCCTTTCTACACAGGTACTCAAAAATCTGTGGACAACATGGGCGGTCGCGTTGAGAAATTCCGCAACCGTTTCGGCAAAATCGGCGGCGCTAAGTAATTTTCGCTTTCCGCAGTCCTTCTCTTCGAAGGAAAATAAAAGCAGCACGATTTTGTGGTCGCGCTGCTTTTTTTATGTAACCTCTCAAGCTCGCCCTCCTAGCGTTTTACTAGCGGCCTAGCATGCGATGATGCGATGCATGGCCAAGATGATTGTCTAGCGCGTGAATACCAAACTCCCTACTCCAGCCATTGTGACCCAAGCAGCCGTTCGCACCCTGCCGCGACTGTGGTTATGGTTGTTGTGCTTGGTCTATACCTGTGCCGGCTTTATTGGACGCCATCCATGGAAAAACGAGGACATGGCCACTTACGGCTATATCCAGGCGCTTGCACAAGGGCATACCGATTGGTTCACACCTGAACTGGTGGGGCTGTCTCTAGAGCCTGCCAACCATGTGTTGCCAATCTGGTTGGGAGCAGTGGCACTGAAAATAGCACCATCGTGGATTGATCCACAATTGGTAGCCCGTCTGCCTTTTATGGGAATGGTGCTGCTCAGTTTTGCCGCTGTGTGGTGGGCGACGTTTTATCTGGCCCGGCGAGATGAAGCCCAACCTGTGGCTTTTGCCTTTGGCGGCGAAGCCGACCCTCAAGGCTATGCACGCGCTATTGCGGATGGCAGCGTGCTGGCCCTGATTGCCTGCTTTGGGCTTGTGCAGTTTTCCCATGAAGTCAGCGCAACACTGGTGCAGCTGTTCGGCGCAAGCTTGTTGTTTCTAGGATTTGCGCAGCCGACCAATCACATATTACGCGGCTGCCTCATCACCGTGGTTGCCGCATTCGTGCTGTTAACCAGCGGAGGACTTGCATGGGGGGGACTTGCAGGAGGGGCTACGCTTGTAGGTCTGCTGGTATTGGCCCTATTGCGCCGCACACCGAATACACGGGCTATTGGTGCGTACGTTGTAACAGGCACGGTGGTTGCTCTGCTGGCCAAACTCTGGTTGCCTAATTTTTTTCAGGTTGAGCAATACCGGTGGGAACTGTCAACCCTCTCTCAATGGACCAGTTTTCTCAAACTTCTGATCTGGTTTGGCTGGCCAGCCTGGCCGCTGGCCTGCTGGGCACTGTACCGTTGGCGTGCTCACCTATTCAATCGCGCTCCGAGCTTCCATTTAGCATTGCCGCTGGGCTTGATCGCCATGACGGTGTTATTGGCCGCGTGTTCGACCGGGTCAGCCCGTGATCGAACACTGTTCTTGAGCTTGCCCATGGCTGCAACCATGGCCGCATTTGCGCTGCCGACAATGCGGCGCAGCGTGTCGTCCCTGATTGATTGGTTCACGATGCTGTTCTTCACCATCTGTGGCATCGCCATTTGGGTGATTTGGACGGCAACACAAACCGGCTTTCCCGCTAAACCAGCTGCCAATGTCGCCAAATTGGCTCCTGAATATGTCCCTACATTTTCTGCTGTCGATCTCAGTTTGGCTGTTGCTGCGACGGTAATTTGGCTCTCTGTCGTAGTGTGGCGTACGGGTAGACACCAAGCGGCGCTGTGGAAGAGCTTGGTGCTGCCTGCAGGCGGAGCCACATGGTGCGTTGTTTTGGTGATGACGCTGTGGTTGCCTATGCTTGATTACGGTCGAAGCTTTGCGCCTCAAATCGAGAAGATGGCGCCGTACATCCCTAAGCAGACGCAATGCATCTGGGCATACGGCCTCAATGCGGCACAACGTGCGGCTTTTGCAGTACAGGCGCAATGGCCACTGCAGGCACCAACGGCGAACGTCGCATGCCCACAGAGCATGGTTGCCGCACACCAAGTCCGGCATTACGAGCCCCATTTATTGGCTCAAGGATGGCGTCGTATTGCCCGTATTGAACGCCCCACCAGTGATGAGGCGATTGTTCTGTATGCATTCGGCGATTCAACGAACGGTGGACAAGCTTTGCCCCCTCTACGCTTGAGTCGCACTGACAGCAACCATACGCGCTATTGATTCGCTTCACTTCGTGCAGGCCTGCCCTCATGCAGCCCTGCGTGCAAGCGTGTTCGTCAGCTGCATGCATGTGCTCCACCCCATTTCTCTTGCGCAAGAGCCCATTCAGACAGATGGGTTAACGGCCGCACACAGCACGTGCATACATGCATGTATCGTTAGGCGAATGCTTTGCCCACCTCCTTATGCATAAAAAAGTGGCAAGTGTTGACAACAAAATGACCTGCGAACGCGCAAACTTGGATGACAATGGTTCTGAGCGAGACATCGCTTTCCATTCTTCACCCCTGCGTCGGCCCCGGCGCACGAGGATGTGAAGCACCAATGCAGACAAACAAAACGATTAAGGAGAACACATGCTGGGTTTAATGCAGCACCAACCACTTTTGATTTCAGCCATGATCGAGCATGCGGCTCGCCACCACCATGATGGTGAAATTGTCTCGCGCCGTGTAGAAGGCGATATTCACCGTTACACCTACACCGAGCTGGCCGCACGCTCACGCCAGGTAGCCAATGCGTTGGATGCATCGAGCGTTGCCCAAGGCGATCGCGTAGCCAGTCTGGCATGGAATGGCTACCGCCATATGGAGTTGTACTTCGGTGTCAGTGGCTCAGGCCGCGTGCTGCACACCATCAACCCACGCCTGCACCCGGAACAGGTAGCATGGATCATCAACCATGCTGAAGATGTGATTGTGTGCTTTGACACCACATTCACGCCCATTATTCAAGCCGTGCACAGCAAATGTCCGGGGGTCAAGCAGTGGGTTGCTCTGTGCGATGCAGATAAATTGCCTGCAGATACCGGTATCCCCCAACTGCTCAGTTATGAGGCCTGGATTGGCGGACAAGCCACTACCTACAAATGGCCTGATTTGGATGAAAACACTGCCTCCAGCATGTGCTACACCAGTGGCACTACGGGCAATCCCAAGGCTGCGCTGTACAGCCATCGCTCTACCACCTTGCACGCGTATGGCGCCGCATTGCCAGATGTAATGTGCCTGTCCGCAACCGATGCCGTATTGCCTGTGGTGCCTATGTTTCACGTCAATGCTTGGGGCTTGCCTTATGCAGCGGCCATTACAGGGGCCAAAGTCGTGTTTCCAGGGCCGGCCATGGATGGCAAATCCATTTATGAGTTGGTTGAAGCCGAAGGCGTCACCATGGCGGCCGGCGTTCCTACTATTTGGCAAATGTTACTGGGCCACATCCTGCCCAACAATTTGAAATTCAGCACACTCAACCGAACCGTCATTGGGGGCTCGGCTTGCCCGCCAGCCATGATCAAAACCTTTGAAGATGTTTTGAATGTGAAAGTCTTGCACGCATGGGGGATGACCGAAATGAGCCCACTGGGCACATTGGGTAAGCTCAAGAACAAGCAACTCCAACTCAGCGAAGCTGAACAGCAAAAAATCCTGGAAAAGCAAGGCCGTACGGTTTATGGCGTTGATATGAAAATTGTCAACGAAAACGGCGAAGATCAACCTTGGGATGGTAAAACCTATGGTGACTTGCTGGTGCGTGGACCTTGGATCATTTCAAAGTATTACAAGCAAGAAGGCAATGATCCGCTGGTCTACGACGCTCAGGGCAGAGGTTGGTTTCCCACTGGTGATGTGGCGACCATTGATGCCGATGGTTTTATGCAGATCACCGATCGCAGCAAAGACGTCATCAAATCAGGGGGGGAATGGATCAGCTCCATTGACATTGAAAACATCGCGATGGCCCACCCTGCTGTTGCGATGGCGGCGTCCATCGGCATGCCCCATCCAAAGTGGGATGAGCGCCCTATTGTGGTGGTCTCGCTCAAGCCTGGGCAGCAAGTCACTAAAGAAGAACTTCTTCAGTTTTATGATGGCAAATTGGCGAAATGGCAAATTCCAGATGACGTGGTGTTCGTGGAAGCCATCCCGCTTGGGGCAACAGGCAAGATGCTCAAAACCAAAGTTCGTGAAAGCTTGCAAGGCTATCAACTACCAACAGCATAAACATGGACTGCACTGATGCACCTGCATGCATCAAGTCTAGAAGCCTTGGCAATGCCAAGGCTCTTTTTTTCCTGTGATGGTGCTAGTATCGCCCGCTGTTTCCTCTTGATCTATTGTTCATGTCCACGTCCAACCAAGCTGCACTCACGCCAGCAGAACACCCAGTCACTGCGCCGTCATACCGAGTCGGCGCAGGCATTCTCAGCAGTATGTCTGCGGGCGCTTTTTGGGGCTTGATTTTTGTAATCCCACTACTGCTTCCCCAAGCCAATGCATGGCAATTGTCGGCGGCCCGCTACCTTGTATATGGCGGGGTTGCACTTTTGTTGATTTTGCCGCGCTGGCGCCAGGTATTTGGTCGTTTAGGGCGTGCCGAATGGCAAGCGCTGCTGGGCCTGAGTCTTCTGGGCAATATCGTCTACTACGTGTTGCTGGTTTGGGGAGTGCAGTGGGCAGGTGCAGCCCCCACTGCATTGATCATTGGGCTCATCCCCGTAGTTTCCACATTGATGGGACTTCGCAGCCACAAGACAGTTTCCTTAACCGCTATGTTGGCGCCTTTATGTCTGTGTGTCCTCGGCACGGCATTGGTGGCCATGCACAGCCTCACGCATGGCTCTGCCGCAACGGAATCGACCAATACATGGCAACGTGCACTGGGACTGCTTGCGGCAGCAGGTGCTTTATTAACTTGGTCAACCTACTCCATCTGGAATAGCCAATGGCTGATGCGCCGCCGTGATATTTCTCCATGGGACTGGTCTTTACTGACTGGGCTGGTCACGGGGGCGTTGGCCATCCTTCTCGCAATTCCTGCTTTTGGCGTCCCTTGGTGGACGGCGGCGTCTGATTTCTCAGATCAAAACTGGCTGCGGTTTTGGGTGATTACGGGTACCTTGGCCATTTTGGCCTCTGTTGTTGGCAATGCATTCTGGAACCATGCAAGCCGCCTTTTACCCCTGACGATGATTGGGCAAATGATCGTTTTTGAAACCATCTTTGCTCTTGTTTATGGGTTCCTGTACGAATGGCGTTGGCCTGGTGTGCAAGAGTGGTTAGCAATGACTGCGCTGATTGCTGGCGTCTTATGGTGTGCGCGCTTGCACCAAAAAGCCCATTGAGTTGCTTACTCACTCTCCCAATTTACGAGTGGAGATTACTTCTTTTGCTGCGCAATAGAAGCTGAATAACTCCTAGGATGGCCCTGATAGCAAAGATGGTTGCCGGCAATTGAAATTTAATGATACTGATTCTTAATATAATACGCAAAATTAGATGCAAACACGCCTCATCTAGCGACTTCCAAATAGTGTGAAGTTAAGCACTTGGACTGGGCGTCGCTCTCGAACAGTCAACCATCAGTGCTCGATCCATAGAGCAAGACAGCTGTGTGTTTGTATCCCTGCCACTTGCGCGTTAGCGCACTTTTTTGCTCTATAGCCCATGAATCAGGCACTTACGCCTCTGCCCTTAATAACTAGCGAAGCACCAGTGGCAACGCTTAGTGGGCTCTACCAAGGCCACCATCGTTGGCTATTGGCATGGCTGGAGCGGCGACTGGGCAATTGCTTCGATGCACAGGACTTGGCACAAGACACCTTTGTACGTTTAGCAAGCAAAGACGCCTTTGACTTCGCAGGCATCGAGCAGCCCCGCGCATTGCTGCGCACAGTAGCCCATGGTTTGGTCGTCAACCATTGGCGGCATCTGGATGTAGAGCGCGCATGCCTTGAGACGCTCGCTTTGGTTGCCGAGCACTACGCGCCCACACCAGAACAACGTTTGCAATTGCAGCAAATCGTCATGGAACTCGATGCGCTGCTCGCTGGTTTGAATCCAAAAGCCTACCGTGCCTTTGTTCTGGCTCAATTGGAAGGGCTGAACTACGCGCAGATTGCTGCGCAGTTGCAGGTCTCCACACGCATGGTGCGCAAATACATGGCGCAAGCCATGCTGCACTGTTTGCTCAGCGACGCTTGGGGCAATGTGGAGTCGGCATTGAGCGAAGCCTAAGCCAGCTCGATATTTGTATTGCATATACCGCTGCAATGGACCTCAACCGCCCTGCTCCACTGAATGCCAAAGTCTTGAGCGAAGCTGCCCATTGGTTCGCGCTCTTGGGGGATGACTGCGCCCCTAGTCAAGCCCGAGTGCAATGGCAAACCTGGTTGGATGCCGATATTGCACATCGCCAAGCTTGGGCACGGGTTGAACAGATAGGCGCACGCATCGGTCACTTGCAAGGTTTGCATGAACCCGAACGTGAGCACGTGGGGCGTATATTGGACCGCGTTGGCCAACAACGCTTACACAAGCGCCGCAGCCTTACTGCTTTAACCATCATGGCCGCGTTGGGTTTGGGGAGCTGGTCTGCCCTGCACTATAGCCCTTGGGCGATTTACCCCCGGGGCAGCCACCGTACGGCAACTGGGGAGCGTGCGGGCTTTACATTGGCTGATGGCAGCGCACTGTGGCTCAACAGTGCGAGCACTGCTCAAGTGAACTACAACGCGCATGAGCGTTCAATTGCCTTGCTGGAAGGCGAGCTGTGGCTGCAAAGCGGCAAGGATGCAACTATTCCAGCGAGAGATTTATTGGTCGAAACCCCATTGGCTCGCTTGCGCGCACTGGGCACGCAATTCAGTGTCTGGCTTGATGCGGATGCAGTCGATGTGAGCGTATATGAAGGCGCTGTGCGAATAGAACCCCTGCCCTTTGCCACGCAAACTGGCTTGAAAGCGCACACGATTGCAGTAGGTGAGCGCGTGCGGTTCTCCGCCGCCGGTATTCAGGCGCAGCAAGCAGCAACGCCTGAAAGGCAACTCTGGCGCAGCGGCGTACTGCTTGCACAAGACATTCAGCTCGATGCATTTTTGCGCGAACTTGCGCGCCACCGGCGAGGCCGAATTGACTGCGCCCCAGAGGTGGCGAATTTGCATTTGATTGGGGTCTACCGCCTCGATGATACTGATGCGGTACTCGACTCGCTGGCAGAGGCTTTGCCCATCAAAGTGATGCGTGTGACGCCATGGTGGATTCGTGTAGGAGCACGTTGAGATGCCAACATACTCCGCGCCTACATTTACTGACAACTTTCTGAGGGGTACAGGTTCCTCTTAGCCCTGTGCCAAGTGGCATGAAAGAGAAGCCACCGCGATTGTGGTGGCTGCTTTGAATGCAAACCGTTGCCCATACCACCTCAGAAAGGACTATCGCATGACCACGCCAGGCGTACAGAAGCGCTTAATCGGCCTCGTTGACTGCCCAATGCAAAGCCCAACTTGGTTGCCCAAACTACGCATGAGCCATTTGGCCAGTGCATGTGCCGCTGCGCTTGCATTGACCAATCCGGTCATCAGTACAGCGCAAGTTGTCGCGCCAGCGCCAGCCGCAGAAGGCATGCAGCACTTCGCGATTGAAGCTGGTCCTTTGGCACAGGTGCTTCCACGTTTTGCAGCGCAAGCAGGTGTGCAGTTATCTGCCGATGCGCAATTGACACAAGGCTTGCACAGTGCTGGTGTACAGGGGCCACACAGTGTGGCGTCTGGCTTTGCACAACTGCTGCAAGGCACTGCGCTGGAAGTGGTGCAGCAAGTCAATGGAATTTATGTACTGCAAGGGATACCTGCACCGCGCAGTAATGCTTCAGCGATGGGCAATACCTTGCCTGAAGTAGTGGTCTCGGCACAAGCGAGCCCTCGCACAGAAAACTCTGGTGCGTATGGTGGCACGGCCATCACCGCCTTCAAGGGAACACAGGATTTGCGCCATACACCGCAACCGGTGACGGTAGTTTCTCGCCAGCAAATGGAAGAACAAGCCATGACCAATTTGCAGGATGTGCTAACCACTGCGGCACCAGGCGTGACGATCAACTACGTAGATAGTGAGCGCATCAGCTTTTACGCACGCGGGCATCAGATCGACTCCATGCAGGTTGATGGACTAAGCGACTATCAGGCCGGTATCAGCGGCATCCAAACCGATACCGCCGTATTGGATCGCGTTGAAGTCATTCGAGGTGCCAACGGCCTTATGCGGGGTGCGGGCAATCCTTCGGCGACGGTGAACGTGGTGCGCAAAATGCCAACCCATGCATTCCAGTCGCAAGTAGCTGCGATCGTCGGATCGCGCGACAAACGCCGTGGCGAATTCGACATTTCTGGGCCACTCAACGCAGCAGGCACAGTGCGCGGCCGCTTTGTGGCTGCGGGCGAAAACAAAAACCTGATGCAAACGGTTCGCCATGACAACCGCCGCGTTCTGTATGGCGTGTTGCAAGCGGACTTGGCCCCTGAGACTGAATTGACTGCTGGCTGGCAATATTCACGGATGAATGCCACGGGGGCGTTAGGTAGCTTGCCAACCCATCCGGATGGCTCACAACTGGGGTTGCCACGGCAAACATACATTGGTGCATCTTGGAGCCAAGCTGACCGCGATAAGCATGAAACTTTTTTTGATCTCAAACACGCACTGCGCAATGGTTGGGACTTGAAATTAATGGGTTCTTGGTCGCAAACCGGTTTGAAATCCTATCGTCAAAGCTATTTCACGCCTAACCCCAGCAATCCTTACGCAGGCGAGATGACCGCCTCTGTATATGGCGGCATGGCTGTGACTCAAGGCAATCTAGGTTTTACGGCCAACGGCCCATTTGAACTGGCTGGTCGCAAGCATGAGCTGGTGCTCGGCACTGATTTGCAGCGCGTGCGCGACAACGGTTTTGGCTATGGCTGGAGCAGTCAGATCACCGTCGATGTGGACGATATCCGTACACTGGATCCGTACAACGACATTCCGATGCCTGTGATCAGTGGAGAGCCCACACGTTATGCCCCAAGTTATACGCGCCAACGCGGTGCTTTTGCCACCGCACGCCTGTCGTTGACGGACCCGCTCACAGCCATTGTCGGAGCCCGCGTAAGCTGGTGGAACTACCAAGTTCCTGCCACACCATCGAGAAATTACGCCGTCAATCGTGAAGTCACACCATACTTGGGGCTGGTGTATGACGTCTCCCAAGACTGGAGCCTGTATGCGGCCTATACCGAAATTTTCAAACCCCAGCAAGCGTTCAATGCGGCAGGCAACATCATTGCGCCAGTACGCGGTGAAAACTATGAAACCGGCATCAAGGGAGATTTGATGGATGGACGCCTGCAGGCGTCTCTATCAGTATTTCGCATCAACAACATAGGTAAGGCTGTGGATGACACGGCTACGCCTGATCCGTGCTTGCCCAGCTATACAACGGGATATTGCAAGATGGCAGGTGGAAAGACCCGCAGCCAAGGCTGGGAAGCTGAGCTGCAAGGTCAGATCACACCTCGCTGGAACCTCTCAGGCAGCTATACCAACACCAGCACGAAATACCTGCGTGACAGCACTGCCAGCAACGTGGGTAAGCCACTGCGCTCACTCGATCCCAAGCACATTCTGCGTCTGTACAGCAGCTATCGCTTTGATGGCGCCCTTAGTGGTCTGACGCTTGGTGGCGGCGTGCAAGCACAAAGCGACAAGTACGCCACCACGCGCGGCGTGACCTACCGCCAAGGCGGCTTGGCCCTATACAGCGCAATGGCCAAATACGCCTTCAATAAGGATTGGTCAATGCAATTGAACGTCAACAACCTGTTCGACAAGGTCTACTACATGCAAGTGGGCTCAGGAATTAACAACTACTACGGCGATTCGCGCAGTTGGCAACTGTCGCTCAACGCACGTTTTTAAAGCAACCATGTCTACACCAAACGACTCCCCTTCCTCATCAACTCCAGGCCCCCTAGCCCCAGTGGCTGCAGTGCTGCGCCAAGGCCCATTGCTCTCGCGCATTGCGGCGGCAGCCTTTGGGGGATATGCACTTGGCGCGCTCTTTAGTGTTGCGCTAGTGGCCTTGCCAGGCGAAACAGCTGGCAACGTGTTATGGGGAATGCTGGGCAGTTTTTTGGTGTGGTCTATGGCTGTTTTATGGGTGTTTGCCGCAAGCAGTGCCAGCAAAGCATGGTGGGGTCTTGGATGCGCCGCGCTGGCACTGCTGCCTTTTGCTGTTGTGGTGTGGAGTGCATGATGGCCCTCTCCACAACAAATAAGCACCCCGAACAAGCTGCCAACAACGATCAGCCTCCAGCACCAGACAAGCCGAAAAAAGCAGCCAAGCCAGCAGCCAAAGCGGGGTTTCGCCAGTCGATGACGCCGCTGCACACTTGGCTGGGTTTACTCGCGGGCTGGCTTCTGTATGCCATGTTCCTCACAGGCACAGTCAGTTTCTTCAAAGAGGAAATCAGCCAATGGATGCGGCCTGAGCTGCCTTTTACTCCAACAGCCAATTACAGCGGGGTGGCCGATCGGGTCGCCCAAACTTTGGCGCAGCAAGCACCAACGGCCACGCAATGGTCAATCTCGCTACCAACGCAGCGCCATCCCATCGCCAGTGCCTATTGGCGCACGCCAGAAGGCGGCAGACGCGGTTTCAACTCAGGAGATTTCGACCCTCAAACAGGCGAGCAATTGGAGCGCCACGCCAGGGCTACGCGTGGAGGCGATTTTTTCTATCGTTTTCATTTCCAATTGCACTACATGCCCGTGATGTGGGGACGCTGGCTGGCAGGCTTGGCTGGCATGTTCATGTTGGTGGCCATCATTACTGGAGTGATCATTCATAAAAAAATCTTCATAGATTTCTTTACCTTCCGCTGGGGCAAGGGCCAACGTTCGTGGTGGGATGCCCATAACCTGCTTTCGGTATTTGGCTTACCCTTTCACGCCATGATCACGTACACAGGCTTGGTGACGTTGATGCTGATGTACATGCCTTGGGGCAGCGATGCAGCCTTTCGCAATGCAGAAGAGCGGCAGGCGCTGAACTCCAAAATGTATCTCTTTAATGATCCACAACCTGCCGCAGGCCAAGCGGCACCAATGGTTTCTTTACAAACCATGATCGCGCAAGGAGAAGCAATGTGGGGGCCGGATTCGGTCAGCCGGGTCTCGATCGATAACCCAGGTGATGCCAACGCCCGCGTTTACGTTCTGCGCAGCGACATCCAGCGGCCCAACATCAGTCCCCATTGGCTGCAATTCGATGGCGTAACGGGCCATTTGCTGGCGCAGCAAAATGGGGTTGGTGCAGCCGCAGAAACCAGAGGCGTGCTGTATGCACTGCACTTGGGCCGTTTTGGTGATGTGGCAACCCGCTGGCTGTACTTCCTCTCGAGTCTGGCTGGAACAGCCATGGTTGGCACAGGCTTGGTTCTGTGGACGGTCAAGCGACGGGCCCGGTTGCCTGACCCCAGCAAGCCTTACTTTGGCTTTCGATTGGTCGAGCGTTTGAATATTGGCACCATTGCCGGCCTGTCATGCGGTATGGCTACCATGCTTTGGGCCAACCGTCTATTGCCGGTCGAACTGAAAACCCGCGCAACATGGGAGGTGGATGTGATGTTCATCGTCTGGGCAGTCGTGGCACTTTGGTGTTTTGTGAGGCCAGTCAAAAAAGCGTGGCTGGAATCGCTCGGATTGGCGGTGGTGATGCTGGCCGGGCTTCCCATCGTCAATGCCCTCACCACTGAACGCGGATTGGTGACGAGTTTATTTGCTGGAGATTGGGTCTTTGCCGGCCTGGACTTGACCTTGTTGGCACTGGCGGCTCTGCATGCCATGCTGTGGTGGCGCGTGCAGCGCTATGTTCCTAAATCGGCTACGCCTAAAAAAGCAAAGCCCTCTGCCAGCCATGCAAGCCATAAAGCCGCACCTTCAGTTGCCTCAGCAACAGATGCGGCAACCGCAGCCACTCCTGTGGCCCACTCCTCTCACGATCAAGCACTATGAACCATATCGGAATGCATGCTTTATGCCTGATCTCCATGGCAGCGCTGGCGATGTCTATGGACAAGTACCAAAGTGATTGGTATGGCCGCGAACTTTCGGCACGCAGCAACCTCGTCTTGCGCAGTGCTGGCTGGCTGGCTCTGGTGGGGTCACTTATCGCTGTAGGGGTGGCATCCAGACCATCACTGGCCATGGTTGCCTGGTTTGGACACCTCAATGCAGCTGCGGCAGTCGTTTTATCGGTTTTGGTTGCGCTTGCGCGCAGGCGCGCGCACTCAGCAATTAAAGCCAGAGCCACCAAGAGCGTTTGAATTGAGTGCGCGAACTAAGCGTCCGCACTGCTTAGCCAACGTCACGGAACCTGGGTGATGGATTAACGCCTTTATCAATTTCTTAGCTAAAGCGAATTCAGCCCCATTTTGAAACCACATTCTTCACTGCACTATCGAAAGGCACTTCTATGAAACGAATTCAACCGTATTGGGGCGCAATGGCTCTGTCCATCGCTGCGCTGGCTACATTAGCGGGATGCGCCAATTCAGATACGCTCCAATCAGGTACAGCTTCTGCCATCTATCAGCCGGTTAACGCTGAGAGCGTCCAACGCAAGGCCATTGCCAAAGGCTTGTACGAGTTGGTCTACTCGCCAAAATACCAAGCCGTATTTGTCACATCGTCAGGCGGCTGGGGCGAACAAGCCGATACACCCAAGGTCTTGCGCCTGAATCCTCACACTCTGGCTATTGAGGCTGAAATTCCGCTCCAGCGTAAAGCTTTTGGCTTGGCTATTGATGAAGCGGCAGGTCGCTTGTATGTCGGCAATACTGTCGACACCTCTTTGACTGTCGTGGATATTCAAAGCCAACGTGAGCTGGCCGTGATTCAGTTGGAAGAAAAAACCACGGGGGCAGATGGCAAAGCCCGCTACGCACGGGATTTGCGCCAGTTGGTGGTAGATCCTGCCAAACAACGTGTCTACATTGCCGCGCATGGTTTTGACGCCGGCAGTGTTCTATATGCCATCAATACGCAAACACTGAAAGTGGAGAAAAAAATTGAAGGCTTAGGCCAAGCAAAAGCCCCTGGTATTTTGCTTGATGCTGCAGGCGAGCGCTTATTCGTCAGTAATTTGCTTGGCGAAGTGTTGACCATCAACACCCGTACGCTGACGATTGATAAACGCGTCAAAACAGATTTAGAACAACCCATGAACATGGTGCTCGACGTTGCAACCAACCGCCTGTTCGTGACCGATCAAGGCTCTGAAACGCTCAATAACTATCTCGCAAAGGTTGTGCCTGAATTCAAAGCCAATGGCCTTGGTCACCGTGTTGTTGTGTTAGATGCTGACAGCGGCAAAGCATTGGCCAGTATTCCAACTGATGCGGAACCGTTGCAGTTGTGGCTTGACAGCGCACGCCAACGCCTCTACGTGACCAATCGCGGCGCAGGCACCATCACTGTGTTTGACAGCAACAGCTACACCAAGCTAGACACTATTGCCGTGCCAACACACCCAAATACGTTGGCACAAGACGCACAGGAAAATGTACTGTTTGTGTCCATCAAAAATGGGGAGAAAGACCCTAAAGACACGAAAGAAAGTGTCGCCCGTATTGCTTGGTGAGCAATCTTCACATCATAAAAAAACCACTGACTCCAATTAGAGTCAGTGGTTTTTTTTGTGATTGCCTCAAACGAGACAACGCCATCAACAGGGTATTGGCTGTGTATCAAAGCATCCGCATTACCGCATTGGGCTTGAAGCCAAAATCACCCTTCTTGCCCTTTTGTGCCCGTTTACCCATGGCGTTGTTTAGGCTGCGAATCTCTAGCGTTTCATCACGCTCTTTGCCCCCGCGGCCGACACCAGCAATGCACACACTGCGTATGTAAGCGGCTGCGCCAGCCAATGCATCTTTGTCTTCAAGGTCGAGCAGGAGTAAGCCACGACCACCATTGGTCATGGTTTTCATCTCTGTGATGGCAAAGGTCAAGATACGCCCCGCATTGGATACGGCACATACATGGGTAGCGGCAAGCAGCTCCTGTGAAGCGGTACTGCCGGCGATGTGTGAAGGTGCGCACACGGTCTCGCCCTCGCCTAAACTGATGAATGCCTTGCCTGCCTTTTGCCGGGAGATCATGCTGCTCAATTGCGCAATAAAGCCATAGCCACCAGAGCTGGCCAGCAGCAGTTGGGCATCCACGGGGCCAGCAAAATAATGCACAAGATCGGTGCCTTTTTCCAGCTCAATCAAGGTGGTCAGTGGTTGCCCATCGCCACGCGCGCCGGGCAAGCTGGCAACAGCCACTGAATAGACGCGGCCATTGCTGCCAAAGGCCAGCAAAGTATCGACAGTGCGGCATTCAAAGGTGCTGTACAGCCCATCCCCGGCCTTGAAATTAAAGCCTTGTGGATCATGCCCATGCCCTGTGCGGGCACGCACCCAGCCTTTCTCAGAGATGACCACCGTAACCGGCTCATCAAGCACCTTCACCTCAGCCACAGCCCGTTTCTCTTCTTGAATCAGCGTGCGGCGTGGGTCTGAAAATTCTTTGGCATCGGCCTCGATCTCCTTGACCATTAAGCGTTTGAGGCTGTTGGGATTGGCCAGAATGTCCTCGAGTTTGGCTTGTTCAGCACGCAACTCAGAGAGTTCCTGCTCAATCTTGATCGCCTCCAAACGCGCCAGCTGACGCAGGCGAATTTCCAGAATGTCTTCAGCCTGTCGGTCGCTGAGTTTGAAGCGCTCCATCAAAGCCAACTTCGGCTCATCGCTTGCACGAATGATGGCAATCACTTCATCGATATTAAGCAGGATGAGCTGGCGACCTTCCAGAATATGGATGCGGTCGAGCACTTTGTCCAGACGATGTTGGCTGCGGCGCGTAATGGTGGTTTGGCGAAACTCAATCCACTCGACAAGCATTTGGCGCAGCGACTTTTGCATGGGACGTCCATCAATGCCAATCATGGTCAAGTTGATGGATGCAGATGTCTCCAAACTGGTATGAGCCAGCAACGCGCCAATGAGTTCTTGTGCATCGGTGCGACTCGATTTGGGCTCAATCACCAAACGCGCAGGTGCATCTTTGTTGGATTCGTCACGAACCCCGTCGAGCACCGCTTGCACGGTAGCTTTGAGTTGGGTCTGCTCTTGGGTCAAGGCTTTTTTACCTGCTTTGACCTTGGGGTTCATGACCTCTTCAATTTCTTCCAGGATTTTGCGCGCACTGACATTGGGCGGCAATTCGGTGACCACCAACTGCCATTGACCACGCGCCAGCTCTTCAGTTTCCCAGCGGGCACGCACTTTGAGTGAGCCACGGCCACCTTGGTAGGCTGCGGCAATGTCACTGCTGCTGCTGATGATTTGACCTCCGCCGGGGAAATCGGGCCCAGGAATCAACGCCAGCAACTCCTCATCGCTGAGCTTGGGTGTTTTAACCAAGGCGATGGCCGCATCAGCAACTTCACGCAGATTGTGGCTAGGAATCTCCGTGGCCATCCCCACAGCAATACCGCTGGCGCCATTGAGCAAGGTGAACGGCAAACGTGCAGGCAGCTGGTAAGGTTCTTCAAAAGAACCGTCGTAATTGGGTACGAAATCGACGGTGCCCTGGTCGATTTCCTGCAACAGTAAACGGGTGATTTTGGCTAGCCTAGCTTCGGTATAACGCATAGCGGCTGCGCCATCGCCATCACGGCTGCCAAAGTTGCCCTGGCCATCAATAAGCGGGTAACGTTGTGAGAAATCTTGCGCCATCCGCACCATGGCATCGTAGGCCGCACTATCGCCGTGCGGGTGGTACTTACCCAGCACATCACCCACTACCCGAGCACTTTTCACAGGCTTTGCGGCAGTGTTACCGCTATAGCCCAGCCCCATTTGATCCATAGTGAACAAAATGCGCCGCTGCACGGGCTTTTGACCATCCACGACATCAGGCAAAGCACGGCCCTTGACCACTGATAAGGCGTACTCTAAATAGGCTCTTTGCGCATAAGCGGCCAACGAAGAGCCATCGTCATCGCCAATGGCAGGTGCCGCCACTGGTGGCTCTACTGGCGGCTGGCCCTCAGAAGCAGCATCAGAAAGGGTAAGCAAGTCGGATTCTTCATTCATAGCGAAATTCTAAATGCCTTGGATACGGTGGCCAGGTTATAGCGGCCATCCTTGGCATCGATCAAAGAAGGTTTCAACAAAATCCACAATCAAGCAGCAGGCGTATCCCTGTTGCCTGAATTACGACACAGCCAAAGGTTGGTCAAATGGCTGGCTAACGCATCCAAAGCACCGCGGTGCGCTTGGGCAAAGGCAAGCGCTTGTTCTTGCATCATGGGTAGGCGATGGCTGTCGTGTGCCAACTGCACTGCAACCGCAACGGCTTCAGGCATCGTATTGACACGGATGGCCGCCTGGTGCTCCAAGGCATCAACCGCCGCCTGTGTGAAGTTAAATGTGTACGGCCCCATGACAACAGGGCAAGCACAGGCACAAGCCTCAATCAGGTTCTGCCCCCCTAACGATTCAAACGAAGCCCCCAGTAAAGCCACATCGGCCATGCTGTAGTACAGCGCCATTTCGCCCATGCTGTCACCAAGCCACACATTAGCATGCGTGGGCAGCGCTGCTGCCTGCATCACACCCCATGCGCTGCGGCGCGCCAGCGTCAGCCCTTTGGCCTCGACCAGACTTGCAACAGCAGCAAAGCGTTGAGGATGGCGGGGCACCACCATCCACTGTACGGTTTGCTGCAACTTGTTTTGAACAATCGCATCCAGCCAAGCCGCCTCTTCACCTTCCCGTGAGCTGGCCAGCACCACGATGGTTTTGCCAGTACGCTGCCAGTATTCACGGCGCATTTGCAGTCCTAACGCGACCTGTTGCGCATCGGGTTGGGCATCAAACTTGATGTTTCCTGTTATCCCTAGCACTGAAGCACCCACAGATTGCAAGCGATCGGCATCGGTGCTTGTTTGCGCAAACACTCCTGCCAAGTCGCGGTATGCAGGCCCCATCAGCCAACGCGTCTTTTGAATGCCTTGCAGAGATTTCTCATTCAGACGCGCATTGACTAACCAAAGCGGTACGCCTTGATTCGCACAGCCTTGCACCATATGGGGCCAGACTTCGGTTTCCATCAGCACGCCCATTTGAGGCCTGAAGTGCGCCAGGAACCTCCTTACTGCACGTGGTGAATCCCAAGGAAACCATGCCTGCAGGTCTCCTTCGCGCAAATACTTGCGGCCTTCTTCGCGCCCTGTGGCGGTGCCGTGCGTCAACAGAATGCGCAAACCCGGAATACGCGCGCGCAGCGCACCCAAAAGCAAACCTGCGGTGCGGGTTTCGCCCAGCGAGACTGCATGCACCCAAAGCAAGGGGCCGTTTGGCGCCCGTTCTGGCGATTGCGCCGGGTTATTGCCTTCATGCTTGTAAAAGCCAAAGCGCTCAGAGACGTGTTCGCCGTATCCAGGTTCTTTCAATGCACGTTTGCGCAGCTTCTTGCGCAACAAGGGAGACGCCGCGCTTATCGCAACACCATACACAGCCAAGGCAACACGCTCAACCCAACGCAGCGGTGTACGCACAGACTCCGCGCAGCGGGTTGGCCCCATAAACGGTTGTTGCCCACTCAATGGGCCGCCGCCGCAATGTGCGCGTCGGGCTTGACGCTGTGAACCAATGCCATGAATGCCGCGCGAATACGCTCAAGGGCTTGAGGCGTTTGTCCCTCAAAGCGCAGCACCAACACAGGCGTGGTGTTGGAGGCGCGCACCAAGCCGAAACCATCAGGCCAATCAACCCGCAGGCCATCAATGGTGCTTAATTGAGCGGGTGCCTCAAAATGCGCTTTGGCGACCAACTCGGCAACCAAACGATGCGGCTCACCTTCTGCGCAGGCGATGTTCATCTCTGGGGTGCTATGGCTGATGGGCAAAGCGTTGAGCTGGGCTGAGGGATCTACCCCTTTGGTAAGAATTTCAAGCAAACGGCAGCCCGCATAGGTGCCATCATCAAAGCCATACCAGCGCTCTTTGAAAAAGATATGGCCACTCATTTCACCGCCCAATGGCGCATCAGTTTCACGCATGCGGGCCTTGATCAGAGAATGCCCCGTTTTGAACATCACCGGCTGCCCGCCTGCATCACGGATAAAGGGGGCCAATTGCTGCGAGCATTTGACGTCGTAAATAATTTCTCCCCCGGGTACGCGAGAAAGCACATCTTGCGCAAACAGCATGATTTGTCTGTCTGGAAAAATGTTTTGCCCCTCTTTGGTGACAATGCCCAAACGGTCTCCATCCCCGTCAAACGCCAAGCCCAACTCCGCATCGCTATTTTTCAGTGCGGCAATAAGGTCCTGCAGGTTTTCTGGCTTACTGGGATCTGGGTGGTGATTGGGAAAACTGCCATCGACCTCGGTAAACAGCTCCTCCACTTCACAACCAATTGCACGCAGCACGGCTGGCGCAGTTGCACCGGCAATACCATTGCCTGCATCGACAATGATCTTGATGGGCCGCGCCAAACAAATATCTGAAGCAATGCGGGCAATGTATTCAGGCACCACATCGTGCTCACGAATGCTGCCTTTGTGTGCAAAGTCCCACTGCGCTACCTCAATCAACTGCCGCAGATGCTGAATGTCATCACCGTAAATAGCCTTGCCAGCCAACACCATCTTGAAACCGTTGTAATCTTTTGGATTATGGCTGCCGGTGATTTGAATGCCGCTTTGGGTGTGGGTTGCCGCAGCAAAATACAAAATCGGCGTGGTCACCATCCCCACATCCAATACATTCAGCCCCACATCCGTTAGCCCTGCCATCAGTGCTTGCTGCAGCTCTGGGCCACTCAAACGACCATCACGCCCCACAGCCACCTCGCGCTCACCGAGCGCTTTGGCAACCGTGCCAAATGCACGGCCTATGTTGCGAGCCACATCTGCTGTGAGCGTCGTAGGCACCACACCTCGTATGTCGTAGGCTTTGAAAATAGCAGGGGACACTTGCACGAAAAGCTCCGTTTAATCGTTTGAGATGGCGCCGATTGTAGGGCTTCGAGCCAATTCAAAGTGGCTACAGCAAACCCAAGTCGTAACCGCAATAAAGCACGGAACAGGCGAGATTGAAACCAATCAACAGCATTCATCCCTTCGCCATGACTTGACAAACAATCCCTTACGCCATTACTCAAGCATTTTGGTGTAAGGTCGCAGGGCAATGCATGCGAGCAAATGCATTGCATCTGACTTGATATTGGGCTTGCCGCCCTTAAACATTGTTCTCTAGTAGCAAGAAAACTGAAGGAGTGATTATGGGAATTATCTGGACAATTTTGATCGGCTTGGTTGTAGGGGTTGTGGCACGGTTCCTCAAACCGGGTAACGATCCGATGGGTTGGATCATGACCGCAGTGCTTGGCATTGCCGGCTCCTTCTTTGCCCAGTTTGTTGGTGCACAGATGGGGTTTTACCAAGAAGGTCAAGCCGCAGGGTTTATCGCCTCTGTGATTGGAGCCATTGTGCTTTTAATCATCTGGGGCCTAGTCACCAAGAAAAAATAAGGTTTAGTGCACACAGCACTCCACTCATGCAGTGTGGGTGCTGTGCAGAACGCTGCACCACGTCTAGTCCTATTGCCAGAAAGGCAATAGCCAATGGTGCTTGGTATGTTTCCTGCTTGAAAACTCAACACCTATGAATTGGTTGCCTAAATCCGCTACGGCCAGTGCAGCAAATCTTGCTGAGGGTTATCCTGAACTTGAGCAGGCCGTTCAACGCAGCAAGAAAATTCTTCACAAGAAGGCCTTGATGGCAGCAGTCGCCAGCTCGGTCCCCATTCCCGGTCTGGATTGGGCTGCTGATGCGGCTCTTTTGACCAAATTAATCCCACAAATCAACCGGGAATTCGGCCTTAGCCCAGAACAAATCGACGCCTTGCACCCCGAAAAACGTGAACAAGTGCAAAGAGCCGTTGCAATGGTAGGGTCTGTTCTTATTGGTAAGCTCATCACCCGGGAAATGGTGGTCAAGCTTGCCACCACCATCGGTGTACGCATGAGCAGCAAACAAGCTGCCAAGTTTGTTCCTTTTGCGGGGCAAGCGATCTCTGCCACGATTGGTTATGCCGCGTTGCGCTACCTTGGAGAGCAACATTTGCGCGAATGCGTTGAAGTCGCCAAACAGGCGCAACTGCCATTGCCAGCGACGCACTCCAAATAAACCGTTTTCTACTTGCCCTGACACAGCCTTCGCGGTAACAAATGCGGCAAAAAAATCCCCGCATTCCCGGTCTAAATCAGTGCCCGATATTCCTACAATAGCAAGCACTATGAGCACCTTGCAAACCACCTTCATCATCTTGGGCGTTGTGATTGTTTTAGCAGTCATTGGATACAACGCTTGGTACAGCGCCACTTATGCACCGCGCAAAGCACGCCCTGTGTCTGATGAAGATGCAGACAAGCCGCAAGCCCCTGCTTCTAATCGCAGAGAACCATCGCTGGCTGGTGAAATCGCCTCACTGAACAACGTCGATGACACAGCGCATGCGCAAGAACCTTTACTCAACACAGCAGCCACAAACAACCATAAGGGCGGCCTATTCGGCAAAGGCAAGGCACCAAGCTCAATGGCGCCTGCAGAAGAGCCTGTGCACCAGCAAGAGGCGGCCCCTTCTGCAGGGCTCGTTCCGCCTGCGCAAGTGCTAGAAACACCAAGCCAGCTGTCCAGCACACCCCTTGCTGTTGCTGCACAAGAATTTGACAGCTTGGTCTTTAGCGTCGTGCCGCTGGAGTTGGAAAAAACCGTCTCTGGTGATGCAGCGTTGGCAGCACTGCCACCGACACGACGAATTGGCAAAAAACAATTTTTGATTCAAGGCTTGAACCAACAAAACCATTTGTGGGAGTCTCCACGCGCCGGCGCACGTTACAGCCAGTTTCAAGCAGCGATTCAATTGGCCAACCGGCAAGGGCCGCTCAATGAAATTGAGTTTTCAGAATTTGTATTGAAAACGCAGGAATTTGCAGATGCGATTGGCGCATCGCCCGACTTCCCAGACATGTTGCATGAGGTTGCTCGTGGGCGTGAAGTCGACCACTTTGCGGCGCAAAATGATGCTATTTTGAACCTCATGCTGGTTGCGCAAAGGGCAACTTGGAGCCCTGGGTATGTCCGTCAGACGGCGGCTCAGTTCGGTTTCAAGAGTTCAGTTACTCCAGGACGCCTGATTTTGCCTGCAGCGTCCCCGAACTCTCCGCCGGTCTTGGTGCTTAACTATGATCCGCAAGCAGCCATGGCTGATGACCTCGACCATGCGCCGGTTCATGAAATTCTGTTTTCTTTGGATGTGCCCAACGTGGATCGCAGCGAGAATGCTTATGAACGCTTGCGAAGCATTCTTGATAGCATGGCCCAAACCATGGAGGGCGCAGTGACCGACCCCGAGGGCCGCAAACTTCCGGCAATGGCCATTGAATCGATTGGGGCCGACATGGAGCGCATTTATGATGCGCTTGAAGCACGTGGTTTTCCAGCAGGCAGTCCATCGGCGCTAAAACTATTCAGCTAACCCCCTCCCTAGCAGGCGGCAGTAGCCGCCTTTTTTATTGGGTTGTTGCTCAAGCAAAAATTACCGCGTGATGCGGATCTGCCCCCTCCCATATCCCTGCGCACTATGCCGTCATCTACACCATTAGACTCAACATTGCCGTTATTTCCTTGCGCCACCACAGATCAAGCGCAGCTTGCAGCGCAGTTGCGAGCCCAATTGCAGCAATGGGAACATGCTTATTACGTACTGGATACGCCACAAGTTCCAGATGCAGAGTACGACCGCGTGTTCCGTGAATTGCAGGCGATGGAGGCACTGAATCCAGAGCTGATCACCGCAGACTCCCCTACTCAGCGCGTAGGCGGCAAAGCGATGGATGGATTCACTCCCGTACGCCATCGCGTCCCGATGCTCAGCATTCGCACCGAAACCGATATCACTGCAGAAGGCGCCCGCGCATTCGATACCCGTGTGCGCAAAGAGCTGGGCCTGGAGCCCGGCGACGAGCCGGTGCAATACCAGGCTGAGCTGAAGTTCGACGGCCTGGCCATCAACCTGCGCTATGAAAACGGCGTCCTGGTGCAGGCCAGCACCCGTGGCGATGGTGAAACCGGCGAAGACGTGACCCATAACATCCGCACCGTGCGCCAAATACCGATGCGCCTGAACACCGACACGCCGCCTGCGGTGGTGGAAATTCGCGGCGAGGTCTATATGCGCCGCGACGATTTTGAAGCCCTCAATGAGCGCCAGCGCGAACGCATTGCCCAGGGTGAGAAAAACGAAAAAACCTTTGTCAATCCGCGCAATGCCGCTGCAGGCGCGATTCGCCAGCTCGACCCGACAATTGCCGCGCAGCGCCCCTTGTCGTTCTTTGCCTATGGCTGGGGCGAGTTGCAAGGCTGGAGTGAGCAGCCCACCACGCAATCAGCGACGCTGGACGTCTTTGCCAACTGGGGCGTGCCGGTCAATGCCGACCGCGTTATCGCCACCGGTGCAGAAGAACTGGTGGCCTTTCACGAATCGATTGGCCAGCGCCGCGATGCGCTGCCGTTTGACATCGATGGCGTGGTCTACAAAGTCAACCGCCTGATCTTGCAGCGCGATATGGGCTTTGTCTCGCGCGAGCCGCGCTGGGCCGTCGCGCATAAATTTCCGGCGCAAGAAATGCTGACCACCGTGCTGGCCATTGACGTGCAAGTGGGCCGCACCGGCAAACTGACACCGGTGGCCAAACTCGCACCCGTTTTTGTCGGCGGCGTCACAGTGACCAATGCCACCTTGCACAATGAACTCGAAGCCCAGCGCAAGGACGTGCGCGTGGGCGACACGGTGATCGTGCGCCGCGCGGGCGATGTGATTCCCGAAGTGGTTGCCAGCCTGCCCGACAAGCGCCAAGGCGATGCGCCGCTGTTTGTGATGCCGCTGCATTGCCCGGTTTGCGGCAGCGATGTCGAGCGCGAAGAAGGCGAAGCCAACCACCGCTGCACCGGCGGGCTGTTTTGCCCAGCCCAGCGCAAACAAGCGGTGATCCACTTTGCCAGCCGCCGCGCGATGGACATTGAAGGTCTGGGCGACAAGCTGGTTGACCAACTGGTCGAAGGCGGCCATATCCAATTGCTGGGCGATCTGTACCGGCTGACACTGGCGCAATGGGGTGCGCTGGATCGCATGGGCGAGCGCTCGGCCCAAAACCTGGTTGCAGCTTTGGAGCAATCCAAAACCACCACCTTGGCGCGCTTCTTGTACGCGCTGGGCATTCGCCATGTCGGCGAGCGCACTGCCAAGGACATTGCTGCGCACTTTGGCAAGCTCGACGCCTTGATGGGCGCAGACGCCAGCCAAGTCGCCAGTGAAGAGCAATTGCTCACGATCCGCGATGTCGGCCCAGTGGTTGCGCACAGCATCCACACCTTCTTGCAGCAAGAGCACAACCGCGCAGTGCTGCGCGACTTGCAAGCCCAGGGCATCCACTGGCCAGAAACCGATGGCGCCAGCCAAGACCCGGCGGCCAAACCTTTGACTGGCCAAACGATTGTGCTGACCGGAACCCTGACCCAAATGGGCCGCGACGAAGCCAAAGACCGCCTGGAAGCCTTGGGCGCGAAGGTCTCGGGCTCAGTGAGCAAGAAAACGCATTACGTGATTGCAGGCCTGGAAGCAGGCAGCAAGCTCACCAAGGCACAGGAATTGGGCGTGACGATTGTCGACGAGTCCGCGTTTTTAGCCTTGCTACAGCAATGGGAAGGCGCTACGGCCGCGTCTTAAAAACCGCAGCGCTACTGGTAAAACTCGGAAGGCGGCAAGCCAAAATGCCGCTTGAACATCGCCGAGAACGCGCTGGGGCTGGCGTAGCCACAATCCAGCGCCACGCTGAGCATCTTGTGGCCTGCGGCCATTTTTTGCAGCGCCAGCATCAGCCGCGCTTGCTCGCGCCACTGGGCAAAGCGCATGCCCAGCTCCTTGCTGAACAAGCGGTGCAAGGTACGCTCTGAGACATTGATGCGCAGAGCCCACTTGGCCGCATCGGTCGGGTCCGCCGGGTTGCTGGCCAAGGCCTGGCAAATGCGCGCCAGCCGGGCATCGCTGGGCATCGGCAAATGCAAGGCCATGGTGCTGGAGACGCGCAATTCATCCACGATCAATTCCAGAATGCGCGTTTGCCGGGCATCCAAAGCCGCGGTGGGCGAGATCGAGGAAGCGGCCACTAGCAGCTCACGCAGCAAGGGCGAGACCACAATCGCACAGCTCTGGCTGGGCAAATGGGGAATTTGCCGGGCATCGATATACGCGGTGCGCATCAACACATCGCCCGACATGATGACGTTGTGCCGCACGCCCGCCACCAGCCACAAACCACGGTTGGGCGGTATGACCCAGGAGCCCAAATCCGAATGCACCAGCATCACGCCCTTGGTGGCATACAGCATCACGCCCTTGGTGGCATACAGCAACTGCCCGCGCGGATGGCTGTGCCAGCCGGTGGCTTTGCCATTCGGGCTGGCCTCTTCCATGACCACCAGTGCTCTTGGCAGGTTGTCGTATTGTTTGGATTTGAGTGTTTGTGAATCGGACATGGCAGGATCGCGACAGATTATGACGCATTGGCGTACGATTGTCTTTGTTACCAGGCGTATGCTTCGCCCGGCTGTCCATCGAAGAATGGAATGCACCGACTGCTTGATCGATGCTCCCATGGCTCTGCGGGCAGCCCAGCATTGTTGCCACCACTTTGGCCAATGCCTTTGCTATTGCTATTGCTTTTGTTCCAGCGAGACACCATGACCGCCTCTACCGCGACCACCGAGCCCATCGGCGTCCACCCGCCCAGTCCAGCGCCTGCTGCTGGCACTGCTGCTACTGCTACTGCCCACCACGGCTTTTTATTACCCATTGTGGGCGCGGCGGCGATTGCGCATTTGCTCAACGATGCCATTCAGGCGATGCTGCCAGCGATTTTCCCGCTGCTCAAAACCAATTTCACGCTCTCTTACGCCGAGATTGGTTTGATCGCCCTGGTCTACCAGCTCACGGCCTCGATCCTGCAGCCCTGGATTGGGCTCTACACCGACAAATACCCCAAGCCGTATTTGCTGCCCTCGGGCATGTGCTGCACCTTCATCGGCATTGGCGTATTGGCGATTGCACCCAATTACGCGACCTTGCTGCTGGCAGCGGCCATCATCGGCATTGGCTCGGCAACCTTCCACCCGGAAGCCTCGCGCATTGCCCGGTTGGCTTCTGGCGGGCGTTTTGGCACTGCGCAGTCAACTTTTCAGGTTGGCGGCAATGCGGGCTCGGCCATTGGCCCTTTGCTGGCAGCAGCCATCATCATCCCAATTGGCCAGAAAGGCGCCGCCTGGTTCATGCTAGTGGCCGCTTTGGCGAGCGTCGTGCTGTACCGTATGACTGTGTGGGTGATTGCGCACGGTGCCAGCCGCCATATGGCTTTGGCCAAAAAGCACACCGCCGGTCTGGACAAGAGCTTGGCCGTGCGCGCGATTGTGGTGATTTGCATTTTGATGTTCACCAAGTTCATCTACATCGCCCTGTTCACCAATTTCTTCACCTTTTATTTGATTGAGCGCTTTGCGCTGAATGTGCAGCAAAGCCAGCTGTTCCTGTTTGTGTTCCTCGCCTCGGTGGCGATTGGCACGTTTGCCGGTGGGCCGGTCGGTGACCGCATTGGCCGCCGCGCCGTGATCTGGACGTCGTTCTTGGGCGTGATCCCGTTTGCGCTGGTCTTGCCGCATGCGAACCTGTTCTGGACCGCGGCGATCTCGATTGGCATTGGTTTGGTGATGTCCTCGGCCTTTGCCGCGATGGTCGTCTACGCACAGGAAGCCGCGCCTGGCCGCGTGGGCATGGTGTCGGGTTTGATGTTTGGGCTTATGTTTGGCATCAGCGGCATTGGCGCAGCGGGCCTGGGGCTGCTGGCCGATATGAAGGGCATTATCTGGGTCTACCAGGTGATGGCTTGGGTGCCGCTCTTGGGCATGGCGACCTTTTGGTTGCCCAAGAAAAGCAGTTAAGCGACTGCGCTTGGATAATGCGCTGAGCGCCGTAAGAGGTGCTCAGGCCTTCAAATAATCCCAGCGCCCACCCAGCCAGCGCTGCATATGCTCTTCGGCCAAATGCGGATGGTCTTTGAGCATGATCGGCGCCAGTTCTCTGGCCCACTCCAGCAGGTGCTGGTCAGTCTCCAGATCGGCAAAGCGCAACAAGGCCGCACCAGACTGCCTCGCTCCCATGAACTCACCGGGGCCGCGAATCTCCAAGTCTCGTCTGGCAATTTCAAAGCCATCGTTGGTCTGTGCCATGGCGCTGAGTCGATCCTTGGCCGTATCGCTCAAGTGGCCACTCTCACCAGTTGAGTAAAGCAAAATGCACGCCGATTGAGCACTACCTCTGCCAACACGGCCGCGCAATTGGTGCAACTGAGACAAACCAAACCGCTCGGCATGCTCCACCACCATCAGTGAGGCGTTGGGCACGTCCACCCCTACTTCAATCACTGTAGTGGCGACCAAAATACCAAGTTCACCAGACGAAAAGCGAGCCATAACTTCTTGCTTCTGTGCCGCAGGCATGCGCGAGTGCAACAACCCCATAGGAATATGTGGCATGGCTTCTTGCAAATCTTCGTAGGTGGCGGTCGCATTAGAAAGATCCAACGCCTCACTCTCTTCAATCAAAGGGCATACCCAATAAGCTTGACGCCCTTGGGTCACTTGGTGCTTGAGCCGCTCAATCAACTCTTCTCGGCGGCTATCAACAATCAATCGGGTCACTACTGGAGTTCTTCCTGGCGGCAACTCATCAATCGTTGAAACGCTCAAGTCGGCGTAATAGGTCATTGCCAACGTGCGCGGAATAGGCGTGGCAGACATCATCAGCATATGCGGCTCAAGTACCGCTCCTGTACTAGCCTGCTGCGCATTAGCCCCTTTACTGCGCTGGCGATCGCGCAGACTCAAGCGTTGTTCGACACCAAAACGATGCTGCTCATCAATGATGACCAAACCCAAATGATCAAATTCAACATGCTCTTGAATAACCGCATGAGTGCCCACAACCAGTGCGGCTTCACCGCTACGCACCATATCCAGCATGTGCTCCCGTTGTTTTTTCTTTTGTGTTCCAGCCAGCCATGCTACTTGCTTGCCGCGTGCCACCAATAAGGGGCAGAGCCAATCAGAGAGTTTTCTGAAGTGCTGCTCGGCCAAAATCTCTGTGGGGGCCATCAAAGCACACTGCCAGCCTGAATCGATGGCGATGCAGGCAGCCAATGCGGCCACAACCGTTTTACCCGAGCCCACATCGCCTTGCAACAGCCGGTGCATTGGAACGTCGCGAGCAATATCGTCAGCAATCTCCGTGACGACACGCCGCTGCGCCTTAGTAAGTTCAAATGCAATCAACCCCAGAAGCTGCTCATGCAAGGCCAGCTCACCCCTCTTACGAACAGGTTTTAACACAGGGGCTGTGAACTGCTCGCGCAGCTGGCGTACCCGCCACTGAGAGAGCTGTTGGGCCAGCAACTCTTCGACCTTGAGGCGCTGCCACGCCGGGTGGCTGTGGTCTTCCAGGGTCTGAATCGCCACATCAGGCTGCGGATGGTGCAGAAACTGCAAAGCGCGATCTAAAGGCCACCAAAGCGGTTGAGCTTGTGCGCGTGGCTGGGCAAGGATGGGCGGCGGACCAATGGTCTGCCAAACTCCATCAGGTAAGGTTTCACGCAAGCGCACACGATGCAGCGCCATCACAATCATGCGCCGCAAATAGGCCTGCGGTAGGCCTTTGCTTGTGGGGTATACAGGAGTTAATGCAACAGGCAAAGGCGCCTCAACCTTGCGCAGTTGCGGGTGCACCATCTGCTTGCCCCAAAAGCCGCCACGCACTTCACCTTGAATGCGTAAGCGTTTGCCCGGTGCCATGGTTTTCTGCTGCGATGGATAAAAGTGCAGAAACCGCAACTGGCAACTGCCAGAAGTGTCTTCCACCACAACCACCAGTTGTCGCTTTGGCCGCTGCTGCACTTCGTTGGAAATCACCGTAGCTTCAATCTGGGCGACTTGCCCATCTCTAACCTCGGCAATGGGCACGATACGCGTATCGTCCTCGTAACGCAGCGGCAAGTGCAAGACCAAATCGATGTCTCGCAACAAGCCCAGCTTATCCAGTGCTTTGCCAATAGCAGGATTTACTGAAGAAGATGTGGCCATACCGCTTTAAAAAACCCTGCCAGAAAATCGAACTAGATCAAAAAAAACATAGGTTAATTGACGTTGCTAACGATTACAGAGACACGGCGATTCATAGCGCGCCCTTCTTCAGTCGCATTGTCTGCAATCGGTCGTGTGGGGCCCAAGCCGCGAACTTGAATAGCAGCCGGGTTAAAACCTGTTTCCTCCATCAGCGCCGCAACCGATTGCGCACGTTTTTCAGACAGCTGCATGTTGTACGCCTCATTGCCAACATTGTCCGTATGGCCATCAAGACGAACGCGGTTCACTCCGACTGTCAACAGCACCGTTGTCATTTTGGTCACAACGGTCTTGATTTCAGGGCTTGTTGTCGACGAATCCAACGCAAACAATAAACGTCCACTCAAATCCAGTTGCATTCCGTCATCAACGATGTGAAACCCCTCTTGCTCGAGCGCGGCAACCTGCGCAGCGCTCAGGCCTGCATGGCCTGCAGGCGGCGTCTGGCATGCTGCCAATACCAAGCCCGCCCCCAAAATGGCGAGACTCTTAGTCAAAAAATGTCGTTTACTCAGCACTGTCATTCTCCTAAAAGGTTATTTCTATTGCGATTTTGATGGCCACAAAGCGGGACTGTCCTGTCCATGCCTCTTGGCCGAATACATGGCCACGTCAGCAACCTTCATCAGCTGCTCAAGGGTTAGCCCGTCTTCTGGATATAAAGCTTCCCCGATACTGATGGACAGCTGCTGGCCTTGAGTCTCACCAAGTAAAACGGTTTGGCTGATTCTCTGAATGATTTTTCTCGCAATCAACTGTGTATTGTCCCTGCCTTTAACTCCTGCAAGCAAAATGACAAACTCATCCCCGCCAGTTCGAACGATTGCATCGGTCTGCCTGATTGATCGCTTGATCACATAGACGAGTTTTTTAAGCACTTGATCGCCAGCAGCATGCCCATAGCGATCATTAACCTGTTTGAAGTCGTCACAATCAAGAGCCAGTAAAGCAAAACTTCGTCCTGTTCGCTCTGATTCCTTGATAGCAATCTGAAAAAGAGGCTCCAGCTGCCTGCGATTGGCAGCGCCAGTCAACGCATCATGCTCTGCATGGTATGCCAGCAAGGCTTTTTCACCCTCAAGTGAACTATGCCAACGTTCAACCTCCTCAATCAAACTATTGATGTCACGGCCTAAGCGGTCGAGTTCAGCAATTTTGGTGTGGGGAATACGCTCATGGAAGCTTCGCTCGCGGGCAATACGGCGCATGGCGCCAGACAAAACGCCCAAAGGCTGCGAAAGCTTACGCTGCAAGTATTTGGATACTAAGGTTGATACGCCAGCACTCAGCACAACCGCAGCCAAAACCAAACCAATACCAACAGCAAGAAAACCCAATAGAGTATGGGCTTTGATGCGCACACTCACTTGCCCAATCATTTTTCCTTCGTGCACCACAGGCACCACTACCGGTTGCTTGATAACCCTGTTCGAGAGAATATTGGCAAATGCAGTCACAGCGCCTTCATCCCGGTAGGCTCCCAAAACTACTCCCTGTGTATCTTGCACCTGCGCCTGCGATAAGCCTTCGGGTTCAGCAATGGAGTCAAGTATTTGCTGCACTTCCACACGGTCATCGAACACCATGGCCGCCTCAACGTTGTAAGCCAAGGTCCTCGCCAACAGATTTAAATGCATATCGGCATACCTGCCAATCGTCCACATCCCTGCAGCAATCAGGCAAAGACTGGTGATCAGCACGATCACCAGCGCTCCTTTGAGTTGGGTCCTGCGTATTAGCCTGCGCAGGCTCATCTCGGAGGCGGGCGAAAGCTCTCGAACTTCGGCCCCGTTTTTCATGGGGCACTGCGCTCCTGTTCGCGCCCCATACGTAAGACTTGAGGATTCACCCGCAGGGTACTCAAAGCCATCGCGTCAAGATTGACTTGAAATGTGATGCGCTTACCTTGTTTTGCATCTAGGCAAAAAACAGCCCCTTCATCGCAAAATGGTGAATTCTCAATCACCGTCATCACAGGTAAATTCTGAATACTGGAGAGCACCGAAGCATGTGCTTGCGCAAAAGCTGACGTCAAGTACAACGCATCGCAGCCTTCAGGCAAACTGGTGCCATAAGGAGGTTGAAGCGTTTTTGTTTCCCACTGTTCGCGGTTGGCCAGAGCACTGACATGTTCTTGCAACTGGTTTGCAAATGAACTCTCAGCGACCACGCACAAGGTTCGCTTACTTTTCTGCTCCGGCCAGTAGGTGTAGCCCAACATCCCTGCAATGACTCTGGCAACCTGAGCATCCTCTCCAGTTGCCGCAGAATTATCGGCGGGAAGAGTACTTTTTGTTGGCGAGTCCGTTACCACAGCGGCTTGGGCATAGGAAAGCAGTGGGGCAAGGCACAGCCCGCTAACCAGCAGCGCAGCATAGCAACGAGTCATGATCTGGGATGCAGATCCCACGCTAAAACCTCCAACCTCAAAGAGCGAACAAAAGAAGAGCGCCATCATAACCGTTGGAAAAGCAGCATGCATGGAGACCTTAAGTTGTATACGCACTTGACACCGGTGCTTCAGGTCAGCGGTGACAACCTCTAATCGATCAATCTGACAAGAACGGCAACCTGAATTGGCTGCTCAACTCGGTTTAACAGCGCGCGTGCGCAAGAAGGTGGCCGCCAAGCCGCTAGCCACAATCAGCGCCATCCCAATCCACCCCCATAAACCCAATGCCTCAGAAAACAACAGCACACTATATATAGCGCCAAACACAATGCCTGAATACTGCAGGCTAGCTACTACAAGCGTATTTCGGGGGCCGGCTGCCGTGGAATACGCGCGTGTCATGCACAACTGCCCCAGTGCAGCCAATATACCAATAGGCAACAGCCACCACGCTTGCGGCGTGAGTAGTGAGTGCGTTTCGGTAAAAAGCATCACCACACCACCAGCAAGCATGCCTGCTGCTGCAAAGTAAAAAACGACTCGTGTTTCGGGCTCACCGATGCGCGCCAAAACCACCACCTGCATATACGCCAACGCAGCGAACATCCCCGAAAGCAAGCCTACAATGGCGGGCACGCTCTGGTCCGCCTGAAAACTGGGCTGCAGCATCATGACGACACCAGCAAACCCCATAAGTACCGTGAGCAATAAGCCTACATGCAGTGGTGGCTTGCTATTACCCACGCTGGGGCGCCAATACAAAAGTGCACTGGCCACGATGAAAACGCCAATCCACACGCTGCTCATGTAATTAAGCGTCATGGCCGTTGCTAGCGGCAACAGACCCAAGGCATAAAACCATGCACCTAAAGCCAGCACACCAATAAAACTTCGCCACGCATGCATGCCCGGATGGTGCGTTTTAAGTGAAACCCCTTGTTGCCTTGCCAGCAACGCCAAAATCGCCATGCCGATGACACCCCGGTAAAAAACCATCTCAGCAGCAGAGAAGCTTTCCGATGCATATTTAACGCAAACGCCCATCGTTGCAAACAGAAAAGCGCCCAAAACCATCCAAAGTGCGTGCATGCTTATGCCCTGTTGCTCTAGTGAAACGATAAATTTCTCAACCACAGGCAAAGTCAGGTGTCGCGTTGGATGCGGCAAAGCCGCACATACACGAAACGAAATTAATATGCGCATGGATGATGCTTTAGTTTGAATACCGCAGCGCCTGCTAGTGCAACTGGCTGCGCATTATTCTCCTAAGTGGCTCAATTGTATTGGGGGTGATCTCAGCATTAGCGCTGAATCTTCACATCAGTGCTGATGATTTTTAATCGCTTAACAGCAGGGGGGGGCAACCAATAGAAGCTGCGGCATGCAATGGTATTGATGGCATCGCCAGCGGAGGACTGTGCACGCAGGTAAGATTCGGCCACTTTGCTGCACCGCATCGGCGCCATAGCCCTCTGACAACACAGATCCGATCTGTCATGCTGCAGTGGTATTCGTTTTTTCTATTCATGTCCTACCCTGCCGATATCCAGCATTACATGCGCCCAGGCATACTCCAACTCAAAGAGCTGCCGCCACTGTCGCTGTACATCCACTTGCCATGGTGTATTCGAAAGTGTCCCTATTGCGATTTCAACTCGCATGCGCTTTCTTCGCCACAATCACCGGATGGGCAAGACCGCATGCAGCGCTATCTTGATGCGGTACAAGCCGATCTTGATGCGGCACTGCCTCTGATTTGGGGACGCAGTGTCATCAGCATTTTTATTGGCGGCGGTACGCCCAGTCTGTTTTCTGCTGAGCAGATTGACCAACTGCTCGCCAGTGTGCGTGCGCGTTTGCGCTTAGTCCCAGGCTGCGAAATTACACTCGAAGCCAACCCAGGCACATTCGAAACAGACCGGTTTGCAGCCTACCGCGCAGCCGGGGTAACTCGTTTGTCGATAGGAGTACAAAGCTTTGATGACGAGCATTTGAAAAAGCTCGGTCGGGTACACAGCCGCGACCAAGCTTTAGCAGCAGTACACGAAGCCAAAGAGGCTTTTGATACGTTCAATTTGGATTTGATGTATGCCTTGCCCGGGCAAACGCTCGCCATGCTCAAAGACGACTTGAAAACGGCTTTATCGGTTGCCCCCCCCCATCTGTCTGTCTACCATTTGACCATCGAGCCTAATACTTTTTTTGCCAAGTACCCTCCAGCCCTGCCGGATGATGATTTGGCTTACGACATGCTCGACCAGATCACTGAGGACACAGCGCTGCACCAGCTACACCGCTATGAAGTCTCTGCCTACGCGCAAGCTGCTCATCAATGCCAGCACAACCAAAATTACTGGCAATTTGGTGACTATCTTGGCATTGGTGCCGGTGCCCATAGCAAACTGAGTTTTGCGCACCGCATTGTTCGCCAAGTGCGAATACGCGATCCGCAGCGCTATACCGAAGCTGCACTGCAGGGGCAAGCCATAGCCCAGGACAGCGAAGTCAGTCGCAAAGATCTCCCTTTTGAATACATGCTCAACGCCTTACGGTTGCGTGCTGGTTTTTTGCTTGAGGACTACCAAAGCCGTACAGGCATGCCGCTATCAAGCATTGAAGCCGCCCTTGAGCAAGGCATAGAACGCAGTTTGCTTGAACAAGTCTCGCCCGGACACATTCGCCCCACTACGCGCGGTTTTGATTTTTTGAGCGACTTACAGGCCTTGTTTATCACCTAACTTTTGAAAGCATCAGAACGGCCAGACAAGACTTTGTGCGTTCTTTTTACTGTACCTGCCAAATATTCCCTCGCAGTATGATTTTCACGCAAAGAAGTAAACAGTTCACAATATGAAATTGTAACAATTATAAAAATCAAAGGCTTATCGGGATTTTTTTTAATTTTTTGGACACAATAGCCATGTTACAAATTCAGAAAATGCCATGAACACTGAAGAAAATACATTGATTGATGACGCTCAAGAACCCGTGACGACTGGTCGCGGCGACAAAATTCTGATCGTTGATGACGATGCCCGAATCCGTGATTTGTTGCGCCGCTACCTTGCGCAGGAAGGATTTGAGGTCATGGTCGCAGAGGACAGTAAAGCGCTCAATCGCGTGATGCTGCGAGACACGTTCGATTTGATCGTGCTTGACTTGATGTTACCGGGAGAGGATGGCCTATCCATATGTCGTCGCTTGCGCGGAAATAACGACCGCACCCCAATCATCATGCTGACGGCAAAAAGCGAAGATGTGGATCGCATTGTGGGCTTAGAAGTCGGTGCAGATGACTACCTTGGCAAGCCGTTCAATCCACGGGAGCTGCTCGCACGCATCCATGCAGTGCTGCGCCGCCGCCCTGCCATTGAGGCGCCAGGCGCGCCAGCCGGCGACAGTGCTGTGGCCCACTTTGGGGCATTTACTTTTGATATGGGAGCCCGTTCTCTGCATAAAAATGGTGAAGAACTGCCTTTGACGACAGGTGAATTCGCCATGCTCAAAGCCTTGGTACGCCATCCAAGGCAGCCACTGTCACGTGAAAAGCTGGCGTTATTGGCCCGCGGCCGTGAATTTGAACCATTTGACCGCAGTTTGGACGTTCAAGTCTCCCGCTTGCGCAAATTGGTTGAAGAAGATGCGACCTCCCCCCGCTACATTCAGACCGTTTGGGGTGTTGGCTATGTTTTTGTTCCGGATGGCAATAACTAACAGGCAGCAGCACACAAATCATGTGTGTTAGGCATTAGGGTTGTGCCGTGGCGGTAAGTTGGAGCGTGAACTGGCTGCCATACAAAGACCTCATAGCCAAGCTAAGCAAGCAATGTGATTTTTGTGTGCGTGTTGACCTGAATATATTGAACCGGCATTTGTGTGCCGGTTCGGCATTTCAGAGCGGCACCCATAAGAAAAGTGAAGGAGCAAGCTCAATCACGCAGCATCATCAAGGCATTCCATCATCGCCTATGATTCACAAATAGAAACGTTTCATCTATTCTCGTACGCGCTCTGTTTCGCATGCTAATGCGTCATTGCGCCCAACACTGCCTGCCCACACTACTTGGCTATGGAAGCTTACGACACGCCCAACGACACGTCGTTGATGTATCTGGATAACCTTGGATCGCGACAGCGGCGTATTCGTGTCACGCTGTTTTGGCGCACATTCATTTTGCTGGCCTTGCTGCTGATTGCCACAATTCTGGCGTGGCTTCAGTCTTTCCGCGCATTGGATACAGAGCCAAGAACACTGCACACGGCGCAGCAAATCGCCAGCATGGTCAACCTCAGTCGCGTGGGGTTGACGCATTCAGACTCGATTGCGCGCGTCTCTTTGCTCAAAACGATGTCAGAACAAGAAGGCATGCGGATACAACCCCATGAGCCGACTGACACCTATGAGTTAATGCCCGATACGCCCTTGGGCTTACAAATCACAGAAGAGCTTCGCAAGCGCATAGGTGCAGAAACCTTGGTTGCTAAAAGCGTCAATGGCGTTCCCGGCTTATGGGTTAGTTTTCGCTTGGGCGATGATTACACATGGCTGCTCATGGACGACTCCCGCCTTTCTCCAGTCGGCGGGCGAACGGTGTTGGTGTGGTTGATCACGGCCATTGCCGTATCGTTACTTGGGGCTGCGATCATCACACGCTTACTCAACAAACCAATTCAACAACTTTTTGATGCTACGTACCGCATGCGGGAGGGTGATTTTGGCAACAGCCAGCTCAATGAAGAAGTAGCAACCAGTGAGATTCGACAGTTGAATATTGGATTCAACCGCATGGCCGAGCAGCTCTCTAAAGTAGAGCAAGACCGTGCCGTCATGATGGCTGGAATTTCACATGACTTGCGCACCCCCCTGGCACGCCTTCGCTTAGAAACAGAAATGAGCGTCAGCGATGATGTTGCACGTGAACACATGGTGGCTGATATCGTCCAGCTCGATGCCATTATTGACAAGTTCATGGACTATGCTCGCCCAGTATCAGGTGTTCGTGCCAGCGTCAATTTGCAGGGTGTGGTCTCCAACTGTGTCTTTTCTATTCAAGAAACAGGGGAAATGGAAGTCAAAGCCAACGTCCCTGATTCGCTGTACGTATACGCCGATGAGGTCGAGCTCTCCCGCGTGGTCACCAACCTTTTAGAAAATGCGCGCCGCTATGGCAAGACGCCAGGTACGAACACCAGCAAAGTTGATATTCTGGCGACTACTTTTGCCAACGGAAAATACGTACTGTTGAAAATCAGAGACCATGGTGCAGGCGTGACGGAGGCTGACTTGAACAATCTACTCAAGCCTTTCTTCCGTGGTGACAGCGCGCGTACCGCAGCGGCAGGCGCAGGGCTTGGTCTGTCGATTGTCGACAAAACCATTCAGCGTATGGGAGGCCGCTTCGCCTTGACCAACGCGCAATCTGGTGGTTTGGTTGCACACATTCGGCTGGACCAAGCCCCAAGTAACAAACAATGGGAAGAAGAGCAGCGTCTGCAACGGCCCAAAGTCAAACGCAACTCTTTTCGTTCTACCCAGTTTTAGTTACTGAATATTCGAGCATCATCAACAGTTTCATTGGACTAATCCAATCTGCAACGATGCCCTAGTGTCCTAGTAATAAATGCGCCTGGAATCAAGGGATGCTCAACCTCAATCTGACTGATGCAGTAAAACCCAGATACAGCACGGAGACTCACTAGAACACTACACTAGAGGCATCAACACGCAACCGCGCTGCACAAGAAGTTTGAGAACCAAACATACCCAACACCCCTCCATACTTGACACCACGCCGCACGGCTGTGCTTTCCATTATTTGAATGGCAATAGCAGGTATAACCACTACGGCACAGCAAAATTTTCATGACACCTCCTTCTCCAGCAAAACAGGCCTCGATGCTAATCCTAGGCATAGAGTCTTCATGCGACGAAACTGGCGTTGCACTGGTTCGCGCAGACATTCCATCGCATGCTGCGAACAAGCCAGCTATACCGAAATTACTTGCACACGCACTGCACAGCCAAATTGATATGCACCAACTCTATGGTGGCGTAGTGCCTGAGTTGGCCAGCCGCGACCATATCCGCCGCGTAATTCCGCTGGCCGAACAAGCCTTGCAGCAAGCACAATGCCAGCTTAAAGACATCGATGTCATAGGCTACACGCAAGGTCCGGGTCTGGCTGGTGCGCTATTGGTAGGCGCTGGCGTGGCTTGTGCGCTGGGAGCAGCATTAAATAAACCCGTGTTAGGAGTGCATCACCTGGAAGGCCATTTGCTTTCGCCGTTTCTGAGTGAAGACCCGCCCGAATTTCCATTTGTTGCGTTATTGGTTTCCGGAGGACATACGCAGTTAATGCGTGTAGACGCGGTTGGCCGGTACACGATTTTGGGTGAAACCATTGATGATGCAGCAGGAGAAGCTTTTGACAAATCCGCAAAATTGATGGGTTTACCGTACCCTGGAGGTCCGATTCTGGCGCGGTTGGCTCGCGACGGAGATCCGCAATCATTTGCACTGCCACGCCCTTTGCTGCGTGGTGACAATCTCGACTTTTCATTTGCTGGATTAAAAACTGCCGTATTAACGCAAGTGCAAAAACTTGATGCTGATCTGGAGACGCGAAAAAACGATCTCGCTGCTAGCACGCAAGCGGCCATTGTGGAGGTTTTAGTCAAAAAATCCATGCTCGCTCTCAAACACACAGGTCTGAATCGTCTGGTAGTCGCAGGCGGCGTTGGTGCCAATCAACATTTGCGTGACCAATTGAATGCGCAATGCGCGAGACGAGGCGTCCGTGTGCACTACCCCGAGCTGTACTTATGCACGGACAACGGCGCCATGATTGCGCTCGCTGCAGCTATGCGTTTACAGGCCGGTTTGCAAGAACCCAATCGCGATTGGAGCTTTGATGTCAAACCGCGCTGGCCCTTGGATGCTATTACATCGCCTGCAAATCAAAGCACACTCGCCGACACGAGCAACGAACAGCGATGAACGACGCACAATAGCCAACGGCCAAAGTTGATTGATGCTAATAACCACCGGCAACCGTTGTGAAAACGTCTCTTTTACAGAGCGAACACATGCCTCTTTCACATCAAGCAATAGGCAGCAAGATTTAATAGATATATAATCCGCAGTTCTTTGTATGGGCACATACCGTACAAAGAATTTCAAAACAAGTGCACTGTGGGCTCATAAAGGGATTGCGAATGCAGCATCAAGGCTTGCATATGCGTCACGCCTAGCAGGCACAATGTCAAACCAAAGGTAAGCTGTTATGCCAAAAATGAAAAGCAAGAGCAGCGCGAAAAAACGTTTTCGCGTTCGCCCAGGTGGTACCGTTAAACGCGGTCAAGCGTTCAAGCGCCACATCTTGACTAAGAAGAGCACCAAAAACAAACGCCAATTGCGCGGCGCAGTGAATGTGCATGAGTCCAACCTCGGTCATGTGGCACAAATGTTGCCATTCGCCGGTCTGTAATCTGCATTAAGGAGTTCACACATGCCTCGCGTTAAACGTGGTGTTACGGCACATGCCCGTCACAAGAAAATTCTGAAACTGGCCAAGGGTTTCCGCGGCCGTCGTGGTAACGTCTTCCGCGTTGCTAAACAAGCAGTCATGAAGGCAGGTCAATACGCCTACCGTGACCGCCGTACCAAAAAACGTGTATTCCGTCAGTTGTGGATTGCTCGTATCAATGCTGCTTCTCGTGAGTTGGGCTTGACATACAGCCAATTCACCAACGGTCTGAAGAAAGCTCAGATTGAGATCGACCGCAAAATGCTGGCTGATCTGGCTGTTCATGACAAAGCCGCTTTTGGTAGCCTGGTTAATCAGGCGAAGGCAAAACTGGCAGCGTAAAGATAGGGATTGGAGCGCGCGTTCAGTCGCGCCACATTCCCTCGCACAGGGCTGGGCTTCGCGAATCTGCCTCTAAGCAGATTCTCAAGGCACCAGCCTTTTTTTATTGGATTCAACCAAGCACACATCAATACGGTGTTGCACACGCCCGCAGCTTTGAGGATATGAATATGAGCACTGATTTGGATGCATTGATTGCACAAGCCCAAACACAGTTTGCACAAAGCGACACTCCTGCCGCTCTGGAAGACGCCAAGGCGCGTTTTTTAGGTAAAAGCGGCCAGATCACAGAGCTGATGAAAGGCATGGCGCAGCTGAGTGTTGATGAAAAGAAAACACGTGGGGCGGCCATCAACCAAGCCAAGCAGGCCATAGAAAAAGCACTGCAAGCACGACGACAAGATCTGGCGGATGCAGAGTTGATGCGCCAATTGCAGGCCGAGCGTTTAGATGTCACCCTCCCCGGCACACTACGCCAGCCTGGTGGCTTACACCCAGTCTCTCGTACGATGGAGCGCATTGAGCAGATTTTTGGCTCTATGGGCTTTGATGTGGCTGACGGCCCGGAAATCGAATCTGATTGGCACAGCTTCACCTCACTGAATAATCCCCCAAACCACCCTGCCCGCTCAATGCAAGACACGTTTTACGTGGACATCAAAGACGAGCAAGGCCAGTACTACAACTTGCGGCCACACACCAGCCCGATGCAAGTGCGTTACGCCCATCAGCACGTAAAAAAGTACGCCGATTGCACTGACGCTGACCAAACATTACCTGATGTGCGCGTCATTGCTCCTGGCCGCACTTACCGCGTTGACAGCGATGCGACGCATTCCCCTATGTTCCACCAATGTGAGGGATTGTGGCTAGGCCAGAACGTGAGCTTCAAAGACCTGAAATTCGTCTTCACCAATTTCTGCAAAACATTTTTTGAGCGTGATGACTTGGTTTTGCGTTTCAGACCCAGCTTCTTCCCATTCACTGAGCCGAGCGCAGAAATCGACATTCAGTTTGCCAGCGGCCCATTGGCTGGGCGTTGGCTGGAAGTGGCCGGTTCAGGTCAGGTGCACCCGAACGTGGTGCGCAACATGGGCTTAGACCCTGAAAAATACATTGGTTTTGCATTTGGTATGGGGCCAGATCGGCTCACGATGCTGCGATACGGAGTCAATGATCTACGCCTGTTTTTTGATGGCGACATTCGCTTCCTGAGCCAATTCCAATAAGGTTGATGTTCATCTCACCTCTTGCCACGAGATAAGCCCTATGCAATTTCCTGAATCCTGGTTGCGCGAATTCTGCAACCCCGCCTTGTCCACCCAAGAATTGGCCGATACCCTGACCATGGGCGGCTTTGAAGTCGAAGAAATTGACACCGTCGCACCGCCCTTTCACGGCATTGTGGTTGGCGAAATTCTTGAAGCGGTTCAGCATCCTGATGCGGATCGTTTGCGCGTTTGCAAGGTCAATGTTGGCCCTGCAGGCCAAGGCGAACCACTGACGATCGTATGCGGTGCGCCCAACGCCCGAGTAGGTATCAAAATTCCTTGTGCCATGGTAGGGGCTGAACTGCCTCCTGGTGAAGATGGCAAGCCATTCAAAATTAAAATAGGCAAACTGCGTGGTGTCGAAAGTTTTGGCATGCTGTGCTCAGCCAAAGAGCTCAAAATTGCAGATGATCAAGGTGGATTGCTAGAACTGCCTTCAGATGCTCCTGTGGGCACCAATATTCGCGACTACCTGCGACTTGACGATGCCTTGCTAACACTCAAGCTCACCCCAAATCTGGCACATGGGCTGAGTATCTATGGCATTGCACGTGAGCTTTCTGCATTGACTGGAGCAGCGTTACCACCAGCCACAACGGCCAATGTGCAAGTCAATGGCGCGCAAAAACTCCACGTCAGTGTCAAAGCCTCTGATCTGTGCGGTCGATTTTCTGGGCGGGTAATTAATGGAATCAACACCCAAGCCCAAACACCTGCTTGGATGGTTGAAAAACTTGCCCGTTGCGGCCAGCGCAGTGTTTCTCCGCTGGTGGATATTTCCAACTATGTGATGTTTGAACTGGGGCAACCAAGCCACATTTTCGACCTCGATAAAATCCAGGGCAGCCTGGAAGTTCGCTGGGGTAAGGCTGGCGAGCAATTAGAGCTGCTCAATGGCAATACCATTGAAGTGGACGAAAAAGTGGGCGTTATTAGTGACGCACATCAAGTCGAATCGCTGGCAGGCATCATGGGGGGTAATGCCACCGCTGTGAGCGATGACACACGCAACATCTACGTTGAAGCCGCCTTCTGGTGGCCTGAATCCATCCAAGGACGCTCTCGCCGCTACAACTTCTCGACTGACGCGGGGCACCGCTTCGAGCGCGGTGTTGATCCCAGCGCGACCATACCGGCTATTGAACGCATCAGTCAGTTGATTGTGGATATTTGCGGCACACCAAATACGCAAGTAAATCCGATTGATGATCAAATCATTCAACTCCCCAAAGTCAAGCCCGTTGATTTGCGTGTTGCGCGCGCAGCCAAAGTCATTGGCATGCCAATCACCACAGAGCAATGTGAAACCGCATTCCAACGCCTGCAACTGAGCTACGAAAAAATCAGCGGCGCACAGGGTGATGTGCTGCGTGTAACCCCTCCTACCTACCGCTTTGATATTCAAATTGAAGAGGATTTAATTGAAGAGGTTGCACGCATTATTGGCTTTAATGCCTTGCCTGATACGCCGCCCCAAGCCCCTATCGTGGCTCGTATTCAGCCTGAATCCCAACGCAGCAAATTTGCATTGCGTCACTTACTGGCAGATCTTGGCTACCAGGAGACCATCAACTTCAGTTTCGTTGAAGAGGCTTGGGAACGTGACTTGACTGGGAATGTCAACCCTATTCGCTTACTCAACCCAATTGCAGCCCCCATGAGCGTGATGCGCTCGACCTTACTAGGCTCGCTCTTGAATGTTTTGCGCGCGAATGTGGATCGCAAAGCAACACGTGTACGATTGTTTGAAGTGGGGCGCGTATTCTTGCGCGACGAATCGGTACAAACAACAGATACCACCGTCCAAGGGGTACACCAACCCATGCGAGTGGCAGGCTTGGCCTATGGGGATGTCGATGGACGCCAATGGAGCAAGGCAGAGCAACGCAGCGATTTTTTCGCAACCAAAGGTGATGTAGAGGCGTTGCTGGCGCCTTACACCCTGGAATTTGTGGCGGCAGAACACCCCGCACTGCACCCTGGCCGTAGTGCTCAAGTGCTGCTGCAAGGGCAAGCCATTGGCTGGATTGGCGAACTCCACCCCAAATGGCGCCAGCAATGGGAACTTCCTCAAGCCCCCGTGTTGTTTGAATTGGATTTAAACGCTGCGTTACAACGTCCGGTGCCGGCTGCAAAACCAGTTCCAAAATACCAACTGATTGAGCGTGATGTTGCTGTTGTCGTGGCTGAATCGATCAGCTTTGCACAAGTTCAAACAGCCATTGGCAAAGCCAAAACCGCCATCAAAATTGCCAACGTTTTATTGTTTGACATCTACCGCCCTGTTGCAGGCCAAACCGCAACCGGAGTGAGCCAAGGAGAGAAAAGTTTGGCCATTCGGCTAACTCTTGATGGCGCGGGCACGGCATTGACCGATAGCGACATTGATCAAACCGTTACGGCTGTGGTAAAAGAGCTCGCAAGCGCCGTTTCGGCACGCCTTCGCACCTGAAATTCATCACCTGAGTGAATGAGATATGAACGAATTGCCTATCGATATCGACAGCCTAGAGCCCGCATCGCTAACCAAGGCGCAAATGGCAGAACTTTTGTATGAGCGAATTGGTTTGTCCAAGCGTGAATCAAAAGACATCGTAGATGCTTTTTTTGATTTGATCGGTAAGCGTCTGATTGATGGCGACAGCGTTCGTATCTCAGGGTTTGGTAACTTTCAGGTTCGTGCTAAAGCGGCTAGGCCAGGCCGCAATCCCCGCACTGGCGAAGCCATTCCTATTGAAGCGCGGCGTGTGGTCACTTTTCATGCAAGCAACAAGCTCAAAGAGAAAGTGCAACAAGATGCCATGTAATCGGCCTGCAACGCCATGAGACGTTAGCGTGCGCTTACTCATATTTGCGATAGCTGCATCCAAACCTGTCCTCAAACCGCAATCGCGTTGAGGACATTTTTTATATAAAAAGAAGGCGTCCCCGTCCAGATCTCATTGATTTGTGCATGTATTTACATCTGCGCCATTGTTCCATGCACGATCAAGGTATGATCGCGCCAAAAAGGTGCTGCAGCTTTCAAGCTAAGCCGTAGCAATATTGATCGTCTAAAAGAGAGTTCTCATTTTGATTCTCCCTTTTGGGCGTGAATCTTCACAGAGTCGCAAGCCAGTCCATGCACTGGTGTATCAGCTTTATTTCCCATCGGTTTCTCGTACGCGCACATGAACACCCCATTGCCCCCTATCCCTGCTAAACGCTATTTCACCATTGGTGAAGTCGCTGAGTTGTGCGATGTCAAGCCCCATGTGCTGCGCTACTGGGAACAGGAGTTCACTCAGTTGCGCCCCATGAAGCGGCGCGGTAATCGTCGCTACTACCAGCACCATGAAGTGCTGATGATTCGCCGCATTCGCGAATTGTTGTATGGGCAAGGATTCACCATCAGTGGCGCGCGTACCCGTCTGCAAAGCTGGAGCCCCAACGAAACCAACCACAATGGCTTGACGACGCAAGAAAGCACTGCGCAGCAAACCACAACACCAGAGAATGCGTCGCAGCCATCGGATGCGGTATCCAACCTCTCCGATTCAACGCCGCAGACAACAGTGTTTTCAGGCCACTTGCAACCAAAATCTGATGTGGTAAGCGCTGGTTTAGATCTGAAAAAAGAATTAATGGAAATTCGTGATTTTTTAGCCCAAGGCATTCAAAAATACAGTCTATAATCTCGCTCTTCGGCGTGTAGCGCAGCCAGGTAGCGCACTTGCATGGGGTGCAAGGGGTCGCGAGTTCGAATCCCGCCACGCCGACCAAATAAGATTTTTTAAAAAATAGCAAAAATATAAGCTATAATTTGAAATTCTGNAATAGCAAAAATATAAGCTATAATTTGAAATTCTGTGACCCTATCGTCTAGCGGTTAGGACATCGCCCTTTCACGGCGGTAACCGGGGTTCGATTCCCCGTAGGGTCGCCACAGTTAATGGTTTTGGCTTATGCCAAAATGCTACCAGGAGCGGTAGTTCAGTTGGTTAGAATACCGGCCTGTCACGCCGGGGGTCGCGGGTTCGAGTCCCGTCCGCTCCGCCAAATATTTAAAAGCACCTCATGCAGGTGCTTTTATTTTGCCTTCAACAAAAAGAGTTGGGCCCCTCCCACCTATAAATCGACTTGATGGCATATCCCCCTTAATCTGAGTCGCAATCGTTGCCGTAAACTCATCCCCATTATTTTTTTGCAATCGCCTTGCAACATAATCATGGATGCGCAAGATACGCCTTGCGGCAATTTAAGGCGGTTACGCTCACCTTTTGGCTCGAAACATAAGAAGCAAGTACAAACGATGGTTATGGCTATGACCGCCTCCTATTCAAGCACTTTTTCTTTCTCGCATTTTCATTTCTTGTTGCATAGTTAATCGCCGTGTCATCCCCTACCGCTCCCTCTGCTCTCACCGGTATTTTGCTCACATGCATGGCAGTCGTCTTTTTTGGCTTGCTCGATAGCAGTGTGCGCTATGTTGCGGTAGCTGTACCGGTGCTGATGGCCCTATGGGTTCGTTATGCCATCCACACGGCCTTAACAATGGCAATGCTGCGCAAGCAAACAGGCAACTGGCTCCCTCACAGCAACAATTGGTCATGGCAAATTGTGCGGGCCTGCTGTTTTGTACTGAGCAATATCTTTGCTTTTTTGAGCTTGCGTTATATGAAGGTGGCTGAATTCACTGCCATTGCTTTGATTGCCCCTGTGATTGTTTCCATTCTGGCCATGCTGGTTTTGCATGAGAAGCTCTCATTCATGCGCTGGCTGCTGTTGCCATTGGCACTGATGGGGGCTCTGGTCATTGTCAGGCCAGGCAATGTGGGAATGGGCTGGTTCTTGCTGTTTCCATTGATGCAAGTGGCCGCTAACGTTGTATACCTGCTCGTCACCGCCCATGTCGCACGCTACGACGAGCCCCTAACAACGCACCTCTACACAGGCGCACTCGGACTGGTCCTGGCAAGTGCTGTACTGCCATTCTTCTGGCAAACGCCGGATTTTCATTGGACATTCTGGCCTGCCATGCTCGCCGGAGGTATCTGTGGCACCGTTGGCCACCTGCTATTAATTCATGCCTACCGTTTCGCCAGTAGTACCGTTTTGATGCCCTATCTGTACGTACAAGTGGCAGTTGCCACCTTGCTGGGTTGGCTTTTCTTTGACAACATGCCAGATGCCACGTCGCTGATAGGGATTGCAATGATTGTCGCCAGTGGCGTTGGAGGAGCACTACTTACCGTGGGTTTGCGCCCATCCCCCGCGGCGCAGTAATCTCCTGTCACGATGTCACAATCGGTACGCCACTGTACACACTGCCCCATGAATGGGCGCACGTAGATGGCAGGCCGCTTAGCCTAAAGCAGCAATCACTTCTGGCGGCGCTTGCACCAACTCAATCAATACGCCCTCTCCTGCAATCGGAAATTCATCATTGGCTTTGGGGTGCAGAAAAGTGATGTCATACCCTGCAGCCCCTTTACGAATGCCCCCGGGTGCAAAACGCACACCTTGAGCAGCAAGCCACTCCACCGCTTTAGGTAGGTCGTCAATCCATAAGCCTACATGGTTCAAGGCGGTTGCATGCACCGCAGGTTTTTTATCAGGGTCAATAGGCTGCATCAAGTCCACCTCCACTTTGAAAGGACCTTTGCCCATTGCCAAAATATCCTCATCAACGTTTTCACGCTCACTCTGGAATGTGCCGGTCAACTCCAATCCCAAAGCATCCACCCAAAGGCGCTTGAGGTTGTCCTTGCTTAAAGCTCCAATGGCAATTTGTTGAATGCCCAGAACTTTGAATGGGCGGGGTTGAATGGTCATGCGGCCTCCTTGCTGTAGTGTTTCATAGACAAAATTGGAACAAAAAATGTATGACGACAAAAATGCAAGGCGGGCTACACCATTAGCCAGCTGCGCCAACAGCAGCCTGAATCTGGAGATGTTGGTGCGCATGGCTATGGTGCTCATCTTGCACCTGTGTACGCGTACCACGCAGGCCAAGCTTGGCCATCAAAGCAGCATCATCACCCGCCTCGGGATTGCCAGTTACCAATAATTTGTCGCCATAAAAAATCGAATTGGCTCCTGCCAAAAAGCACAGCGCCTGCGTGGCTTCCCCCAACTGTTGACGCCCTGCAGAAAGACGCACACGCGCCTTGGGCATAGTGATGCGTGCCACCGCAATAATGCGAACAAAATCAAGCGGATCAACAGGCTCAGAATCTGCCAACGGAGTGCCTGGTACTGGTACCAAACTATTGATGGGCACGGACTCTGGATAAGGCGCCAAATTGGCCAACTGCGCGATCAAACCTGCACGGTGCACTGGTGCCTCGCCCATTCCGATAATGCCGCCACAACACACGCTGATCCCTGCCGAGCGCACTGCAGCCAAAGTATCCAAACGGTCTTGGTAGCTGCGTGTATCAACCACCTGGTCGTAGTACTCTGGCGCACTGTCGAGATTGTGGTTGTAATAGTCCAAACCTGCATCACGCAGGGCGAGCGCTTGATGAGGCTCCAGCATCCCCAAGGTGGCGCAAGTCTGCATGCCAAGGCCTTTGACTGCTGTAACCAATTGCGCCACTTTTTCAATGTCGCGATCTTTGGGTGCACGCCACGCAGCGCCCATGCAAAAACGTGTCGCTCCGGCATCTTTAGCCGCCTGCGCAGCTGCCGTCACCTCAACAACAGACAAAAGTTTTTGCGCTTTGACACCTGTTTCATATTCAGCAGATTGTGGGCAGTAGCCGCAGTTCTCTGGACACCCTCCAGTTTTAACTGACAGCAAGGTCGCCAACTCAATATCGCCTTCAGGCCAATGCGCACGATGCACAGTTTGTGCCTGAAAAAGCAAGTCCATGAAAGGCAAATCGAGCAGTGCTTGCACTTGCGCCACACTCCAGCGTTCAACATCCTTAGGCTGATTTACAGGCTTGGATTTGCGGTGCAGAACGACTGCTTGTGCAACGGGTGTTGCCATCGTCAAGGGACGACCTGTATGGGGATGGGATGCAGTAGGTTGAATCATCGTCATGGGTGGCTCCGTTGTTTTTAAAACGCGCAAACAAAATCTGTTTCGCTCGCAAAGCCCCATTGTTATCGCCAAAACACATTGTTTTCCATCGCCGCACTATCCCGTTCAATCTGCAATTTTCCCCAATCGATACCAAGCAAATCGTGTCTTTTAATTAATGTTTAAGGCAAGTTTCGCAACGGTTTGGTATGGCAATAAAGGAGTTGCGAATGGCCTTTAAATGCCATTCAGATGGCATATGCAAATTTGCACAAACAAACCAAAACCACCCTACCAAACCATTGCTGCGATCAGGCAAACTCAATAATCACCTGATCTACCGCCAAAGATTCACCTTTGACTGCCACCACTTTGCTCACCACACCATCTTGCGCGGCAAACAAAACATTTTCCATTTTCATGGCCTCAATCACTGCCAAGCGCTCACCGGTTTGAACGGTTTGCCCCTCTTTAACCGCCACATCCACCAGCAAGCCGGGCATGGGCGATAACAAGAATTTCGACAAATCAGGCGGTGCTTTAAACGGCATGATCTGGTAAAGCTCCGCGCCGCGTTTGGACAGAACCAAAACATCAATCTGCTTACCGTTATGGCTGATGCGCAAAGCCAGCGGATTTTTCGCCGTGCCGCGCTCAATCTGCGCTGTGAAGGGCTTACCGTTGACCGTACCTTGCACTGCGATGTGACCCAGCGCCGTATCCGACTCCAACTCGTAACGCTTGCTGCCCACCGTCACCACCGTTTTGCTGTGGTCGGCATGGAAGTCTTCCACTTGCACATCGGTGTATTGGTTCTCTCCAGCTTGGGGGTCGAGCTCAACCACCACAAAGTCTTTGCCCACGCGTACTTCTTGCCCAGCGAACTGGCCGGAGATACGGCTGGCGCGATCGCGGAAACGGCGCGTCGTCCATGCGGCCAAGGCCAACAAAAACTCCGGCTCGTCGTGCGACACATCGCTGGCGTGAAAGCCTTCTGGATAGTGCTTGGCGATGAAGCCGGTATTGAAGTTGCCAGAAATAAAATCCGGGTGGGACAGCAAAGCCGCTTGGAACGGAATGTTGCTGCTGATGCCGCGAATCACAAAACCGTTCAAGGCTTCGCGCATTTTGGCGATTGCATCGTTGCGGTCTTTGCCATGCACGATGAGTTTGGCGATCATCGAGTCGTAGAACATCGGGATCTCGCCGCCTTCGTACACGCCTGTATCCACGCGCACGCCATAGCGGTGCTCGGTATCGCCTTGCCACATGGTTTCTTGCGGTGTTTCAAAGCGCACCAAGCGACCGGTCGATGGCAAGAAGTTGCGGAACGGATCTTCTGCATTGATGCGGCATTCGATGGACCAGCCCTCTTTCTTCACATCAGCCTGCGTGATGCTCAGCTTCTCACCAGCGGCCACGCGAATCATTTGCTCCACCAAGTCCAAGCCGGTGATGCACTCGGTCACCGGGTGCTCCACCTGCAAGCGGGTGTTCATTTCCAAGAAATAGAAATCTTGGTCTTTGCCGACCACAAACTCCACCGTACCAGCGGATTGGTATTTCACTGCCTTGGCCAGCGCCACGGCCTGCTCGCCCATGGCTTTGCGTGTGACATCGCTGATGAAAGGCGATGGCGCCTCTTCAATCACCTTTTGGTGACGGCGCTGAATCGAGCATTCGCGCTCGTTCAGGTAAATCACATTGCCAAAGCTATCGCCCAGCACTTGGATTTCAATGTGGCGCGGTTGCTCCACAAACTTCTCGATGAAAATGCGGTCATCGCCAAAACTGTTGCGTGCTTCATTCTGGCAAGCAGCAAAGCCTTCCAGCGCTTCCTTGTCGTTAAAGGCCACGCGCAAACCTTTGCCTCCGCCGCCGGCCGATGCTTTGATCATCACGGGGTAGCCAATGCCTTTGGCAATGCCCACCGCAGTTTCCGCATCCGGAATCGGATCGTTGTAGCCGGGAATGGTGTTGACCTTGGCTTCATTGGCCAACTTCTTGGAAGCGATTTTGTCGCCCATCGCCGCGATGGAGTGGGCTTTAGGACCGATAAACGCAATGCCTTCGTCTTCACAACGTTTCGCAAACGCTTCGTTCTCACTCAAAAAGCCGTAACCAGGGTGAATGGCTTGCGCGCCGGTTTGCTTGGCCGCAGCAATGATCTTGTCAGCCACCAAATACGATTCACGCGATGGCGCAGGACCGAGCAAAACCGACTCATCGGCCAGTTTCACAAAGCGCGCTTCTTTATCCGCCTCGGAGTACACCGCGACCGTGGCAATGCCCATTTTTTTCGCAGTGGCGATCACACGGCAGGCAATCTCGCCGCGGTTGGCAATCAAAATTTTGGTAAACATCGTAGCAACTCCAATAAAAATCAAACTAGGTGATTTGCACTCATCGGCCAACCACGCTTATCTCCACCACAAGCAATATCATCCTGTTCGATATTGCAGACAGCCTTACAAGGCACATCATGTCTTTTCTTCAACCCTTTCCAGCACCGGCGCCCCTGCGGCATTCAGTTGCAGAAACGGGTTGTATGCCACCTCCCACAAATGCCCATCCAGATCACGGAAGTAGCCGGAATACCCACCCCAAAATACTTTCTGTGCAGGCTTGAGCAATTGCGCACCAGCCGCCACGGCCTGTTTCAGCACGGTATCCACCTCAGTCTCGCTGCGCGTGTTATGCGCCAAGCTGATGCCTGTGAATGTGCTCGCATCGTGTGCTATTGCATCTGCCGGCCACTGCGCATCGTCGGCTAAAGCTTGACGACCGTAGAGCGACAACACCACGCCACCGGCTTGCATGAAGCTCACGTTCTCGTTGCTGTCTTGCGCACGTGCAAAACCCAAGCGTTCGTAAAACGCCGTCGCCCGTGCGATGTTGGCCACGCCTAAAGTGATGATGGTGATGCGGGGGTCCATGTCTTAAGCTCCTGCGGCAATCAGATCCAACTCGGTGCTGGCGTTCTTGGGCAGTTGGTACACACCAACCGACGTGCGGGTGTGACGACCTGCATCGCCCAACACCTCTACGAGTAGGTTAGAAGCACCATCGGCGACTTCACTGTGCTGCGTAAATGACTCTGTGCACTGCACATACACCGTCAAACGCAGCACACGAGCCACCAAGTCCAAACTACCCAAATGACGTTGCAGCAACGCCAAAGCACGCATCGTGCAGATCTGCGCGGACAACTGCGCATGCGCCAACGACACAGCAGCTCCCACACGGCCCGTGACAACCACTTGATCTCCCACACGCGGTATTTGCCCGCTGATGTAGAGGGTCTTGCCATCTTCAAGCAGTGGCGTGTAGTTACCGCCAATCTTGAGCGCACCATCAAAGGTATAACCCAAGCGTTGTGCGGCCGCTTCAAATCGTTGGTCTGCGTTCATCCGCAATCGCCTTCTACCAATGCCTTACAGCGGGATATTGCCGTGCTTGCGCCACGGGTTGTCCAGCTGTTTGTCTTTGAGCATGACCAAGCTGCGGCAAATGCGTTTGCGCGTTTCGTGCGGGTGAATCACATCGTCGATAAAACCACGTGCGCCAGCCACGAACGGGTTGGCAAAACGGGCTTTGTATTCGGCTTCGCGAGCAGCGAGTTTCTCCGGGTCGTTCTTGTCTTGGCGGAAGATGATTTCCACCGCCCCCTTGGCGCCCATCACCGCAATCTCAGCACGTGGCCATGCCAAGTTCACATCACCGCGCAGGTGCTTGGAGGCCATCACGTCGTACGCGCCGCCGTAGGCTTTGCGGGTGATGACGGTGATTTTTGGCACTGTCGCTTCAGCGTACGCGTACAGCAGTTTGGCCCCGTGCTTGATGATGCCGCCGTACTCTTGGCTGGTGCCCGGCATGAAGCCCGGCACATCCACAAAGGTGACCAACGGGATGTTGAACGCATCGCAGAAGCGCACAAAGCGCGCGGCTTTGATGGAACTCTTGATGTCCAAACAACCAGCCAATACCAGCGGCTGGTTGGCCACAATGCCGACGGTCTCACCGTTCATGCGCGCCAAACCGATGACGATGTTTTGCGCGTATTCGGGCTGCAGTTCAAAGAAATCATCGTTGTCCACGACCTTCAAAATCAGCTCTTTGATGTCGTAAGGCAGGTTGGGGTTGGCGGGTACCAAGGTATCCAAACTGAAATCTTTGCGATCTGCCGGATCATTCGTAGGGCGCACCGGCGGCTTCTCACGGTTGGACAGCGGCAGGTAGTTATAGAGGCGGCGCACCATCATCAGCGCTTCCACATCGTTCTCAAACGCCAAGTCAGAGACACCACTCTTCGTGCTGTGTGTGACCGCACCGCCCAGTTCTTCGGCCGTGACTTCTTCGTGCGTGACGGTTTTCACCACTTCAGGGCCCGTCACGAACATGTAGCTCGAATCCTTGACCATGAAGATGAAATCGGTCATCGCAGGCGAATACACCGCGCCACCCGCGCAAGGCCCCATGATCACGCTGATCTGCGGAATCACGCCGGAAGCCAGCACGTTTTGCTGGAACACATCGGCATAACCACCGAGCGATGCCACGCCTTCTTGAATGCGGGCGCCACCCGAATCGTTCAGGCCAATCACTGGCGCGCCGACCTTCATGGCCTGCTCCATCACCTTGCAGATTTTCTCAGCATGCGCTTCCGACAACGCACCACCGAACACCGTGAAATCTTGGCTGAACACAAACACCAAACGGCCGTTGATCATGCCGTAGCCAGTCACCACACCGTCACCGGGAATCTTGGTGTCTTGCATGCCGAAGTCCGCACAGCGGTGCTCGACAAACATGTCCCACTCTTCAAACGTGCCTTCATCAAGCAGCAGCTCAATGCGTTCGCGCGCTGTCAACTTGCCTTTGGCATGCTGCGCATCAATGCGCTTTTGCCCGCCACCCAGACGCGCTTGTGCACGCTTTTCCTTTAACTGTTCAACGATGTCTTGCATGGTCTTCCTTCACATTCCCATCGGGTTGGTCTTTACATCTCACATTCAAACCGTTAGCCAACGCTGAGCGCTTTGCCTTCGGTATAAAAAGTCAGCCGGTTGCCAAACGGGTCGGCAATTGTCATCTCGCGGTTGCCCCAAGGCGTCTCGCGCACCTCAGGCTTGGCATAGCGGTAATCTTTGGCAATCAAGGTTTGCCGCAACGCATCCACATCGGCCTCGGCAACACGGACATGTGCACCGGGGCTGGCGTCGCCGTGGTGCTCACTCAGGTGCAGCACGCAGCCTGCCAGAGAGAGTTGCCAGTACAGCGGAAAATTCGCTTCAAAGCGATGTTCCCAATCGATCTGAAAGCCTAAAAAATCGACGTAAAACTCACGCGCTTTGGCTTCATCAAAACTGCGCAAAATCGGGATCACGGCCGTCATGCACTGCCTCCCTCTTTTGATGATTGCAACAACTGCGGATTCGTTGCCGCCGCGCCTGCGTACACATCCAGCAACTGCCGCGCTGCGGTGGATGCCGCCAACTGCCCATCCAACACCTGCGTTTGTAACTGCGGCAACAAAGCTTGCACGTCGGCTTGCTGGCGAAAGGCTTGCTTCAACCCGGTTTCAATGCGCTCCCACATCCACGTCATGGCTTGCTTTTGGCGGCGTTTGTGCAATTGGCCATTGCCTGATTGCAGTTGCTGGTATGCCTGCACCGTATTCCAGAAGGCATCCACGCCCGTGCCATTGAGCGCGCTGATTTGCATGACTTTGGGTGACCAATGGCGACCATCGTGCTGCTCGGCTGAGCCGTGCAGCGCCAGCAATCGCAAGGAACTGGTGATTTGCGCCTCCGCCCGTGTGGCCGCTTTAGCGTCAATATCGGCTTTGTTGATGACGACAAAATCTGCCATCTCCATCACGCCTTTTTTGATGGCTTGCAAGTCATCACCGGCATTGGGCAATTGCAGCAACACGAACATATCCGTCATGCCCCAAGCGGCCGTTTCGCTCTGGCCCACGCCCACGGTTTCGACAATCACCACGTCGTACCCTGCAGCCTCGCACACCAGCATGGCTTCACGCGTTTTCTCCGCCACACCGCCCAAATTGCCGCCGGATGGGCTGGGCCGGATATAGGCCTTCTCATGCACAGAGAGCTGCTCCATGCGCGTTTTATCGCCCAGAATCGAGCCACCATTCACGCTGGATGAAGGGTCAATCGTCAGCACCGCCACGCGATGGCCTTGGCCAATCAAATACAAACCCAGCGTTTCAATGAAGGTCGACTTGCCCACACCCGGCACACCGCTGATGCCGAGGCGAAACGCCTTTCCTGTATGCGGCAGCAACTGCGTCAGCAAGGCATCGCCCTGCGCACGATGGTCGGCACGGGTCGATTCCAGCAAGGTGATGGATTTGGCCATGGCACGGCGCTGCTGCGCAGCATTGCCTTCGAGAATGCCTGCAAACAGATCAAATGCCATGACCATTCGCCCTCTTCTCGAATTTTCCTGCCACTGCATCAACCATGCTCGCCACTGTTCGCCCTGAGCCTGTCGAAGGGCATTCACCTGCAACCACACTGCTGCGTGACTTCGCCAACTGTTGAACCCGCTCCCAATCCCCAACCATCAACGCCTCTTTTTTAGATCGTGAACAGCCCTTTATTTGCAATTCAAAAGCCAATGCTGCCTCTCTGCTTTCAAACTCACCCTGCCAAACCAACGCTACCGGCTTGCGTGTGGCCGTGTAACCCGTTTTGCCATCTTGGTGCTGACGCAAACGCACCTCCAGATCATCGGTATGACCTGTGTAGTACGAGCCATCTTGGCAACGCAAGATATAAACAAAAAAAGGTTTCACAACTTCAATTTTCTTTAGCTATTGAACACACTCATCTTTAATCCGTATGCATCGCAGTACCACAGTAATACTTCCCCAAACACCTTTGATCCTAAGCCCTTCAACCCCGCTCAGGACAAGCTTATCGAAGGACATGGAATAAGCCAGAAAATTCGCGTAGCCCGGCTTCGACAAGCTTAGCCTGAACGGTGGTTGTGAACGGCCTTCAACAGGCGCCCCCTCACTGACAAGTCAGCCTCAAGCCGTCACCGCTTTGCGAATCTGCTCCAACACATCTTTGGCGCTGGCCGGAATCGGTGTTCCCGGCCCGTAAATGCCTTTGACGCCGGATTGGTAGAGGAAGTCATAATCCTGCGCCGGCACTACGCCGCCGACGAACACGATGATGTCGTCCGCGCCTTGCTTCTTCAGCTCTTCGATGATGGCGGGCACCAATGTCTTGTGGCCAGCGGCTAGAGAGGAAACGCCCACGGCATGCACGTCGTTTTCAATCGCTTGGCGGGCGCATTCTTCCGGGGTCTGGAAGAGCGGCCCCATGTCCACGTCGTAGCCCAAATCGGCAAAAGCAGTGGCGACGACTTTCGCGCCACGGTCATGTCCGTCTTGCCCCAGCTTGGCGATCATCACGCGGGGGCGACGGCCTTGCTCTTCGGCAAATTGGTTGATTTCGGACTTCAGTTTTTCCCAGCCTTCGGCCGAGTCGTAAGCGGCAGCGTACACACCGGTCACCTTTTGCGTATCGGCGCGGTGGCGCCCAAAGACTTTTTCCAAAGCATCCGACACCTCGCCCACCGTGGCGCGCAAGCGAATCGCTTTGATCGAGAGATCGAGCAGGTTGCCGGAGCCATCGGCAGCAGCATCGGTCAAGGCATCCAGCGCAGCTTGCACGGCAGCGCTGTCGCGGGTCGCTTTGATTTTGGTCAAGCGGGCAATTTGGCCTTCGCGCACTTTGACGTTGTCCACGTCCAAGATGTCGATCGGATCTTCTTTGGCCAGCTTGTATTTGTTGACGCCAACGATGACGTCTTTGCCAGAGTCGATGCGCGCTTGTTTCTCCGCAGCAGCCGCTTCGATTTTCAGCTTGGCCCAGCCGGAATCGACCGCCTGCGTCATGCCGCCCATTTCTTCCACTTCTTGGATCAATCCCCAAGCGGTGTCGGCCATTTCTTGCGTGAGTTTTTCCATCAAGTAGCTGCCAGCCCATGGATCGACCACGCTGGTGATATGCGTTTCTTCTTGAATGATGAGCTGCGTGTTGCGAGCGATGCGCGCTGAGAATTCGGTCGGCAAAGCAATCGCCTCATCCAGCGCGTTGGTGTGCAACGATTGCGTGCCGCCAAACACCGCAGCCATCGCTTCGATGGTGGTGCGCACCACGTTGTTGTACGGGTCTTGCTCGGTCAAGGACCACCCCGAAGTCTGGCTGTGCGTGCGCAGCATCAAGCTCTTTGGATTCTTTGGATTGAACTCTTTCATAATGCGCGTCCACAGCAAACGTGCCGCGCGCATTTTGGCAATTTCCAGATAGAAGTTCATACCCACCGCCCAGAAGAACGACAGGCGACCGGCAAATGCATCCACGTCCATGCCTTTGGCCAAGGCGGTTTTCACGTACTCCTTGCCATCGGCCAAGGTGAACGCCAATTCCAGCGACTGATTCGCACCCGCTTCTTGAATGTGGTAGCCCGAGATCGAGATCGAGTTGAACTTGGGCATGTTCTGCGCCGTGTACTCGATGATGTCGCCAATGATGCGCATCGACGGTTTGGGCGGGTAGATGTAGGTGTTGCGCACCATGAATTCTTTCAGAATGTCGTTCTGAATCGTTCCGGCCAACAAGTCCTGCGAGACGCCCTGCTCTTCCGCCGCTACCACGTAGCCCGCCAAAATCGGCAGCACCGCGCCGTTCATGGTCATGGAGACGGACACCTTATCCAGCGGAATGCCGTCGAACAGGATTTTCATGTCTTCGACAGAGTCAATGGCCACACCGGCCTTGCCCACATCGCCAGTTACACGCGGATGGTCGCTGTCATAACCACGGTGCGTGGCCAAATCAAATGCAACCGATACGCCCTGCCCGCCAGCCGCTAAGGCTTTGCGGTAAAACGCATTGGATTCTTCTGCGGTGGAGAAGCCCGCGTATTGGCGAATCGTCCAAGGGCGGCCAGCGTACATGGTTGCCTGCGGCCCCCGAATAAAAGGCTCAAGACCTGGCAGCGTATTGGTAAACGGCAGATCTTTAATGTCTTCCGCCGTATACAAAGGCTTGACGACAATGCCATCGGGCGTCGTCCAGTTCAGGTTATTGACATCCCCCCCAGGTGAAGTCTTATTAGCGGCTTTTTCCCAGTCAGCCAGGCTTTGCGGTTTGAATTCGGGTGTGCTCATGGATTCTTCCAACTCTTCAACGGAGGGTCTACAAACTGAAACGCGAGAAGTGTACATCATTCATAATTATGAATTCATAATTGGAATACGATAAAATCCCAGCGATGACAGAATCAGTGATAACCCTAGGTCGCCGCGCGCTTTACGAAGACGTCGCTGACTGGCTACGCCAGCGTATCTTTTCGCACGCCCTCAAACCAGGCACATGGATTGACGAAATCGCTATCGCACAAGAGCTAGGAATCAGTCGCACCCCTTTGCGCGAAGCTCTGAAAGTGCTGGCTGCGGAAGGCTTAATCACGATGAAGGTACGCCGTGGCGCCTATGTCACCGAGGTCGATGAAAAAGAGCTGCGCGAGGTCTACCAAATGCTCAGCCTTCTAGAAGCAGATGCCGCAGCCACAGTGGCTGTGCAGGCCAATATCGCTCAAAAGCAGGAGCTTCAGACGATTCATGCAGATCTGGAAGCACAAATCCATGACCGCGAAGCCTTTTTCCGCATCAATGAAGCCTTTCACTTCAAAGTTTTGGAATTGGCTGACAACCGTTGGCGCTTGCAGATCGTTACCGATCTGCGCAAAGTCATGAAGCTGCATCGCCACAACTCATTGCTCAAGCAAGGCCGTATCGAAGAGTCTTTAATGGAGCATCAAGCCATCATGCAAGCCATCATCAAAAGCAATGCCGAAACAGCAAGGTATGAAATGGGTAAACATATCTTGAGTGGACTGACTGCAGCTGCCGCTAGCTTCTGATAATTCAGATAGTTTATGAAAATACATTTCAGCAGATTTCAGCTTAGAGTTGAAATTCTTGCGAAGCCACATGCCAGAATGGCCTTCTCCTGCACCCTTGCGTAAAGCAAAGCAATCAGAGGCCATTGAACTTGAACTGAAAAGACCTCATCAATGCTGCGCCTTTAGTCGTCTAGCTGTCAAGACCCGACTGGTTATAAACCCGCTTCTTAAACAATTCCGGCTTCTTGGCATACCAGTTCTTCAAAGCCTGAAGCGGTGCGACGTGCTCAAGCGCCCGCTGCGGAATTTGCTGGTTGTAGACCTTCACGTAGTTTTTCAACGTGACCTCCAATTGCGCCGCTGAGGCAAATCGGGTTTGCTTGATCGCCTCGCTGATTCGGCCATTGAAACGCTCCACCATCCCGTTTGTCTGGGGATGCCGCGGTGGGCTCAGACGATGCTCAATGCCCATCGCTTTGCAGCGCACATCAAACACGTGCTTGCCACTAGCCTGACGCCTCTTGTTGGTAAAACGATCCGTGAATTGGCTGCCGTTGTCGGTAAGCACCTTGGTGATTTTGATGGGAGTTGCCCTTTGCAAACGAGAGAGAAAGTCAACGCTGCTTTGCTCACTTTGATCGGCGTAGATGTGTACGAATACCCAACGCGTGGCGCGGTCTATGGCCACAAACAAATACCGCCGATGCGCTTCACCCGGCATTTGCGGCAGGTACTTGATATCCACATGGATAAAGCCTGGCTCATAGTCCTTGAAGGTTTTACTGGGCTGCTCTTCTCCTTGACTCTCTTGCGCCTGCATCTCGCGCAAGCTGCTGACACCGTGGCGCCGCAAGCACCGGCCCAGCCCTGCACGGGAGACATCGGGGTTGATGAACTCTCGCACCACCGCCAGCAGGTCATCAAGCGGCAAGAGCAGCAAACGGCGCAGTTCTACAACAATGGCCTCCTGCACTTCAGAGAGCGTGGTGTGCAAGGTGTGTGGGCGGTGCGAGAGATCGTCTGGCAGATCACGGCGCTTCCATTTGCGCACGGTGGCAAGGCTGATGTTGTAGCGCGCAGCAAGCTCTTTGAGAGGGGCCGATGAGGCTTTGATCTCGGCTCTGACTCTGGGTGTGGTGCGCGCTTGGGCGTGTACTCGACTCATCTGCTTGGCTCCCGCTTGAATGACTCTATAACGCTGTGCATCACTGCTCTGGCTTCGAACAGTGCCCAGCTTCGATAGGGGATATGATCACATGAGTCTCGACATCTAGCAGCCCAGCAATTGAGGAGGTCGGATCACTGCAATGATGCTGGCCAAAACACCTGCACCCAAAACACCCCATATGGCGTAAATGGGCCTGCTCTGCATAGTGATCCGCACACCAATAGAGCAAATAATCGCGGCAAAAAATACTCCGTAATTCAGCACACGTAAAAACCAATTTGTATCCAGCAACCACCAGGATGCAGCAATAGCGACACCCGAAAGCGCCCCGAATCCTATTAGCAAGACGATCAACACCCTTGCCTTCTGAACATCAAATTGGTCAGCACGAACACCGCTGACTAAGCCAAAAATACCCACCACAAAAAAAGCAGCGAACAGCACATTTCCTAGCTGCACAAACACAAAACGCAACAACGAACCTTTGTAGGGCATCCAAGCCGCCGCTGGCAGCAAATAGGCCTGCATAGCCAAGGCTGTTAAAACGATGCACATCAGACTCAAAGCCATAGCGGTGCTATTGCGCAGCATCGCCTGCGCAATAGCATCATTCCAACTCGGGCGCCAATGACCATAGCGTAAACACAAAAGAAATAGAATTGCGCCACCACCCAACACCCAAAACACCGTATTACCGGTAGCCCAAAATCGTTTCAGGTGCACCTGCTGCAGATCCATCAACATCGCAGCATAAGGCCCATGTGGCAGCAAATAAATCCCCAAACTGATCAACAGGTAAACACCAAGCAATACATGCCGAATACCCAGCGGCCGCCTCTCCAGGCAATCCACAAAAACCAATACCGCACAAAGAAAAATCAAAATGGCATGACTGAGAATATGCAACACCGCAATGACAGGAACGATCAGAAAAAACATCCATCCGCCCTGCCGATGCAACCATTGCCAAGCACAAATGATGCCGGCAAACACCAGCATTTGCCCCCACTGCTGGGGGCGAGACTCCATCAGCGGGGCCCAAAAATAGCTAGATAAAACCAGCGCCATCAAGACGGAAGCAGGCGATACCAACCCTAACTTGCGATACCCCCACCACAGAAGAAGAATCGATAAAAAAACACACCCAATACCCAAAGCGGAAAGCGTATGTGCATGGGGCAGCTCTGCATTCGCGGAAATAAAGCGCACCGTCTCGATAAACGCTGGGCCCGAAACAGGCCAATGCACCCCACTATCGAGCTGCTCGGCAATGCCCATCCAATTCACTTCATCGTTATGGCAGATTGGATAACCACCATGAAAACGCATAGCCCAAGCCAATACGGCAAAAAGCAAACTGACCGCAACCGGGCCCCCATAGACTCGGTATAGCGGCCAATTCGTCATACAAGCTGCTTGTAAACCGCCACCGTTTCGCTCGCACAGCGGTCCCAAGACAACTGGCTGGATCGCTCTAAGCCTTTAACTCGTGCATTTGCCTGCCACCCCTCATCGGTCAAGCACTGCTCCAAGCCATGCCCCAACTCTTCAACGTCCAAGGGATTCACTAAATATGCAGCCCCTGCTGCGACCTCAGGCATGCATGACGTGTTGGATGTCAGCACCGGCGTGCCACTGGCCATCGCCTCCACAATAGGCAGGCCGAAGCCTTCGTAAAGGGATGGGTATACAAAGAGGCGAGCACCCGCATAAAGCGCAGGCAGCCAGCGCTGGTCAACAAATGACAAGTAACGCAGCCAACCTTCAGCTTGTGCCTTTGCCATGCGGGCGTGGACGGCTTCCGAGTTCCAGCCCTTGCCGCCGGCAATCACGAGCGGCCATTCGCGCCGCAAGTCCACTGGCAACAATGCATAAGCCTCTATTAACCGCTCGACATTTTTCCTTGGTTCTACCGTGCCAACAAACAAAGAATAAAGGCCTCTACGCAAGCCTAGTGCCTGCATTGCAGGCACTAGTAATTCTGAAGAGTGAGGGCGATACACCCTATCTGCAGCCAAAGGAATGGCTTGAATACGATCCTCAGACATCAACTTATGAGCAAGCATCTCTTGCCGCACAGTTTCTGATACTGTGATGACCTGATCCGTGCGGACCAAACTAGCAGCAAGAGCAAGACGTAGATAGTCTACCCGTGCCTGCGGATGGAACTCGGGGTGCACAAGGTGAGAAAGATCGTGAACCGTGCTGACCGTCTTGCCCGAAAACGGTGGAACGATGTAATTGGGCGAATGGTAAATAGCAGCTTTGTTGCCGCGCAACCGCCAGCCAAAGAGTGCGGGAGTGAGCGCAGCAAACACGCGCACCGCAACCCGGCTGGAGGACAAGTGGTCGCGCAAGGTTTTGCGCTCTGGCGCGGCCACCGGCGCGTCGTCGGCAACGGGTTGGCTCAAAGCCGCAATCGGGTCCTCAACCCATTGGCCCATCGAGAAATAGCGCAAGCGAGCGATATCTTCACTGTCTGCCAAACGCCTAGCCAGTTCGTAGGTGTAACGGCCGATGCCGGTCAATGGAGGCCGTAAAGCATCGGCCCCCATAATCAAATCTATTTTCATTTGCATGGTTTTGTTGCACAAATCAAATTTAGCGTAAACCACCCCTGACCCCAGACGCAGCTATCCCACAGCCACCGTGTTGGGGCAGCCAAGCTCGGTGAACCGATTGAGAATGAATGCACGCACATTCAACTCCGTGACCTGTCTCTCAAACGTACGCGTCATCACCTTCTCTCCAAGCCTCTTGAAGCAATGCATCTTTGTCTCCACCAGGGAGCGTCGGTGGTAACCGCTCCAGTCTTTCCATATCGCTCTGCCTAGTCGTCTACATGCTATGACTGCTTGGTTGCGATGGGCAAAGGCAGCTCCTTTACGCAAGCGAGCTCTCTTGCGTGGTGGGATGATGGGGGTGATCTGCCTGTGTTGACATGCGGCATATACAGCTTCGGTGTCATAAGCACCATCACCGATCAGTGTTGCAATCGGTTCATTGATTGGAATTTGATCCAGCAAGGGCTCGATCATGAAGGAGTCGCCCACATCGTTTGTGGTCACTACTATGGCTCGTATCTGCAAAGTATTGGCATCTATGCCCAGATGCACTGTGCGCCATTGGCGTCTTCGTTCAGCTCCATGCTTCTTGGCCTTCCATTCACCTTCACCAAGGAACTTGATACCAGTAAAGTCAACGAGCAGGTTCAGAGCACCTTGGCTGGCTTGGTAGCGCTCGTTGACCTGCAGGTCTTTCTGACGTCGACAGACGGTACTGAAATCAGGCAATGGCCAATTTAAGCCAGCTAGCTGTAATAGCGATTCGACCAATCCCAAAGTTTGGCGCAGAGCCAGTCCAAACAAGCGTTTGATAGTCAAGCAGAATTGAATGGCAGCTTCTGAATATTTTTGATGGCTGCCTCGTTTGCCGCTGGCACGAGCGAGCCACTGCATGTTCTTATCCAGCCAGACCGTCAAGCTGCCTCTGGTTTTCAATGAGGCGTTGTATTTTTTCCAGTTCGTGGTGCCGTAGGCCTTATTGCCCCAAGTCGATTCACTCATGCTGCAATCCTACCGCTTAGCTGTGAGCGTTTGTGCAACAAAGCCTAGCGAGAAGGGAAAGCCGTCGCCTGTAAAGATTCGCTTTATTGGCCCAAGTATGGCTTTGGATCAGTTCCTCGTTTCTAGAAGACAGGGGCCAATGCTGCTGGTGTTGCCATTCTGAAAACAACTGTTTGAGTGCAACAGCAATCTCTTGGGAGTCGTTCTTCACAACGACGCCAGCTCGAGTCTCATTGATCAAGGTCGCACCGGGATCCGTCGATTCGCTGGTCTGAATGTGCAGAATTGCGGTGCCAGACCCCAGGTACTCATAGATCTTGCCGGGGATCTGGTAATTCTGCACGTTACCAATGTTGATCAATAGATCAGCGCGACGCTGCCACTCCAGACACTCACTATGGTTCTTCTGGCCCAAAAACTCAACGCCCTGGATTCCCTCGAAGAGGGGCTTGAACCGGCCATTGTTGCCAATGATCTGAAAAGTGAAATCGACCCCTTGCAGCGTGCGTAGGGCTTCAGCGAGCTGCGTGGGATTTCTGAAGTCACTGTAGAAGTTGCCAGTGAAGCAAATGCTGAAGCTGGCGTTGGCACTTTTTCGTTCAGCAGGTGCGGATGCAGGAAACCCTTGAGAGATCGTCGACAGCTTCTCTCGCAGATGCTCGCCATGCCGCTCCACCAGCAATTCAATGACCTTGTCATCTGTGACCACGACGTGGTCTGCATGGCGCATGATGCGGCGCTCCACGCGCAGATCGATTCCCCTGCGCCAACGCGGAGAGTATGGTGTGAGCAGAGGATCACCCAAGTCCACGACCCATGGCAGCTTCGCCTTTTTCGCATAGAACCCTACGAAGATGTCCACCGCAGGCTCGTGCGAGCTCAGCACGATATCGTACCGATTCGCAGCCAAAAGCTCCTTGAGTTTCTTGCGCGCAAAAAAGTACCACTCGCTTCGGATGTCGGGATAGACAAGGCGATTGAGCAGATCTCGAGCGATCCCATAAGCTCTTGAAAGCAGCGAAGGCTTAGCCGAGGGCGCAGCCGATGCTGCGCCGCTAGACACTGAACTTTGCGCTGCAGCACGCTTGGCTGCATATTCACCAAGGCCGATGAATGGGCCTGGCCAAACCCGGTGGGTGATAACGCGATGGTCCAGCAGCAACGGGAACGCCTGGTTGGGAGCGATGTCCGGGCAGATCACCTCTATCTGAACCCCCTGTGCAACCAGTTCGTTCGCTAAATGGAGCCAGCGCAAAGACTGCGCCGCCAAGATTGGGGGAAACTCATAGGCAATCAGCAGAACCTTCACAGAAGCTGCTCTTGAAGTAGACGACCGATGCGCTCAGAAGCGTGTCCATCACCGTAGGGCGATACACCTCGAGCCATTGCTTTATAGGCTGCTTCATCGTCAAGCAAGCGTTGAGCCTCGGCGACGATCCTGTCGTAGTCGGAACCCACCAGTTTGACGACACCTTCCTCAACGGCTTCTGGTCGCTCAGTTTCCTCACGCAACACCAACACCGGCTTACCCAGAGCGGGTGCTTCTTCCTGAACCCCACCGGAATCAGTGAGGATCAGATAGGCGCGCTTCATCGCCGCAACAAAAGGCGCATAGTCCAGCGGCTCGCACAAGGTGACGTTCGGGATATGCGCCAGATACTCATACGCCACATCCTTCACATTTGGATTGGGGTGAACCGGATAGAGAAACTGTACATCCGGATTGTTTTGCGCCAACGTCTGCAATGCGCGGCAGATGTTGCGGAACGGCGCGCCAAAGTTCTCTCGTCGGTGGGAGGTCACCAGCACCATGCGCTTGTCTGCCGGCAATGTGATGCCCAGATCCAGATCTCGCTGCGCGGTGGCCAGCAAGGCGTCCACCACGGTATTGCCCGTGACGATGATGTCTGAATCAGCGATACCATCTTTCAGCAAATTCTGGCGCGAGCCCTCTGTAGGAGCAAAGTGCCAGCGGGCCAACTTGCCCGCGATAACGCGATTGGCCTCTTCGGGGAATGGATTCTGCATATCCCAGGTGCGCAGGCCGGCCTCCACATGACCGATTGGAATACGGTGATAGAAGCAAGCCAACGCGACGGTCATGACCGTCGTTGTATCGCCTTGAACCAAGACCACATCCGGCTTCTCTGCCTTGAGTACCGCGTCCAGCTCCAGCAAGAGGCGCGCAGTGAGTTCAGTCAGCGCCTGGTTGGGGCGCATGATGTTCAGATCAATGTCAGGCTGAATATCGAAAAAAGACAGCACTTGGTCCAGCATCTGGCGATGCTGGGCTGTTGCCAACACGCGCACGTTGGCCCAGGGCTGCTTGCGCAACTCGAGGATCACAGGGGCCATCTTGATTGCTTCAGGACGCGTGCCGACGACGCAGAGAATATTTTTCATTCTTAAAACCTTAAATCTTCAGACCGGCAATTAATGCTGTGGCGCGCATATCCCAATTATTTTCATCCGCAAGTTGCGAAAGACGCTTTTTAAAATGAGCATCATCTTTAATTGCAATTGCCTTGTCAATTGCTGAAGATAACTCTTGCACCGAAGCACCATGGAAAACTTCCGGATACCTAGTGCACTCAGCCATATCCGAGGTTACTACCACTGGCTTCTCAAGGGCAAAGTATTCAAACAGCTTCAAAGGCGACGTTGATTTTGCAATATCTCCAGGCTTAAACGGTATAAAACATACGTCGAAACTCATAGCATAAGCCGGCAATATTTTATAATCAACCGAACCAAGATATATTACATTATCTGCATTTGGTAGTTTTGCTACGCCACCATAATAATCGGGACCAATAAATACAAAGCCCACATCATTTTTCTGATTAACCAGCCGCTCAATTATCTCATACCACAACCAAGGCGCCAGCGCCCCAAAGTAGCCAACTATATATTTATATTTCTTCCTAAACTCTGCAAGTGATGCAGGGAGTACTTGTGATTTATGACAAGAATTACGATAATGACGGGTATCCACACCATTTTGAACCAAAATAGTTTTATTGACGCCAACCGCATCTACAGCTTCGTTATATAAATTTTGTGCAGACGCGACGACATAATCAGCACCTCCCGAAAACGCAAAATCCTTCAACGAAATTAGGCGTTTTATATTTTCATCGTCTCCAGAAATTTCTGGGTCTATATGATCAATATATTCGTATACAATTCTCCCTCTCGCGCCATTTTTTAAAATATTATTTACAGAGTTTGAATATGCCGTGGAGTACAAAGAACGAACCACATCCTCTAATGAATCCACTTCATCGCAATTCGTAACCCATACATTCTCCTCGACCTCTCGACAACCATTTACATCATCGTTTGTCCAATTGGTAGTTCTATAAATAACCAAGTAACCTTGACGAGCCATTGCTACGGCCATATGCTGAGGCCGTTGATATAATGGCACGTTCCAATCAATTACGATTTCTTGGACAAATATTCCTTTATAACTATCACGTCGCGCAAGTACCTTCCTGGAAAAATCACTCCAAGATAGATCTTTATTAACTTGCTGCGATGCTTTAGGACTCGAAGAATGAGCAACAGGATTTATTTGACCAAGAGCCACCTTACGCAAGCCTTGCGGAAGCCTTGAAAATATAGGTGAACCCCACTTACTAATAAAGGAATAACCTACGCGCAACGGATGAGTAATCCGCCAAGACGCAGAGTAACGAATATTTTTCAAATCATTTTGATGAACGACAACGGATTGGCTGATTTGATCAATTTGCCTATCACGATCAATAATGTCTTGATTTAAAGCGGCGATGTGCTGGCTCAATTCAGCCAGCTGCCCTTTCAGATCCGCAATTTGAACGTCTTGATCTGCAATCCTCGTATCTTTATGCATACTGTGATTTCCAATCTGCTCATCTTTCTGCGCAATCTGCGCTGCCATTTTCAGACGACAGTTAGCCAATGCAATTGACGTCTCGAACCGTCTTTCAACGGGAGACTTTGCTCGACATTCAGCCAACTTGCTCAGGAACTCTAGGCTGTTAAGGTATGGAGTTTCGTCGTTCACAGGCATCGCTTGCAGGCAAGCATAGATATGCTGTAAGTAGGAATTTCGTGGAGGCTGGGCCATCTCCATAAATTTTGCAAAGCGCGCCCATACGGTTTTTTCGTCAAAGTCTTTCTGCAGGAGGGTATATAAATGGCTGTTTTCGGTTGAATTAGAGAGCCTTAACAACTGTTGATTTAAAGCTTCGCCCCCTACTGTAGGAAGCCCTCTCCCAGAAAAATTAGCATGCGCGGCGCTTTCAAAAAGATTACGATCAAGCACGCCTTTGACGCCATCGTAGCCCACCATTACCACTGGCTTGCGTGCAGCGATACCTTCAAGCAAAACCCGTCCCATACCCGCAATACCTGAGGCACGTGCCATGAGAGCACCAATCTCTGCACTGCTACCCAAAAATTGCACAAAATCGCTCAGGCCTTTTTCCTGCAACCAGTATTTGAGCATCGGTCGCGCTGCGCCATCTCCCGCAATGAAGATATGTGGTATATCCGTTTTTCTGGCTTTGACACAGAAATCTAAAATGCCTGGCACTTTTGCATCATCCAGACGCGAGACCACAAGCCAATGATCCACTCCAGCAACATTCGTCGACTGAGTAACACGCTCCATTGACACAGCGTTGGGGATGTAATGTATTTGGCTGTCAGCAGCGTAGGCTGCAGCCATCTCTTTTACCTCCGGCGACACTCCGATCACGGAACTGCAATTGGGTAGAACTGCATCTTTGAGAACTACATCGAATGTCGGACCATAGAAACTTCCAAGCGAATCCGGCCCATGCAGGGTTACGCCATAGGGAACGCCTTCCAGCTCCGCAGCAATGGCAGCGGGCACAATTGATGTAAAAGGATGGATATGGACACGATCAATACAATGCTCTCGGATCAGTTCTCTTAACTTTTCAATTGCAGTCAATGTTTGCTGCGCAGTAGCTGAGGGTTCCAAAGCTAAGCCAGCAGAAATTGACGCCAGACCAGATGGCAAAAGTGCTTTCTCGAGTATTGAGCCAGTTGCCAGATGTACATCTATGCCCATGGCGGACAGCTGCTCAATCTCTCCGCGAATATGTGTTTCAAGTCCCCCGATAGAGAACTGCTGTGTGATTATAAGAATAGATTTCATATTCATCACAGAACCTCGCTTACGGTGATTTTCGCATCAAGCATGGCGATGCCACTGGCAAGCGTGCGCGGCTGGTGTACGGTAACAACAATGACATCCGTCTTTCTATCAAGGTATCTCATATCACTATGTGATATTGCCTCTGCAATGGCCAAGGTGATGAAATAGCTGCCGGCACACAGACTCACTTCAACTTCAAATTCCACTTCATAGCGGCTGCCTTTTTGAGGGGCTGTAATATTTTTCTTGTGGTAAAGCGTACTTGTGCCAAATGCACTGACCCCCTCGACCGTACGCATTAGCATGCCTGCCTGAATTTCCTCTACGGAACTGAGTACATCAATAAGCAACTTAACCCTGAAAGTGTCACCAGTCTGATATTGCTCACATGGATTCCCCTGGGTATCGAAGATATCCCAACCAGAAATAACTGCTCGAAGACCCGAAGTATCTTCAGTGCTCAAGCCACTTGAAGGTGTATCTTCCTTGGCATGCTGGTTCTGCATCGCAGAGGAATGCTGGTTCGCATCCCTACTTGCTTGATAGCGCAAATAGGCTTTTTCATCTGAGTATAAGAGCGCATGATATTGATCAACGATCTCTTTCGCTGGACCTATACCTCGCATCTCACCTTTATGCAACAAAACTCCGCGCTGGCAAAATTTTTCGACTGTAGCTGTCGAGTGAGTAACAAGGAGAATAGAGCAGCCATCTTTTCGCAGCTTTTCAATATATTCAAAACATTTGCGTTGAAATTTTTCATCGCCAACCGAAAGAGCCTCATCAACGATCAATACTTGCGGCGATACACAAGCTTGAACGGAAAATGCCAACCGAACGGTCATACCACTGGAATATGTCTTGATCGGTTGATCCAAGTGATCTCCGATATCTGCAAAGCTAACTATTTCATCAAAACGCTTATCCATTTCGTGCCTGGAAAACCCAAGAATCACGCCATTCAGATATATATTCTCGCGCCCCGTAAACTCAGGATTAAAGCCAGAACCCAGTTCAAGCAGAGCAGCCATGACACCACTGGTACGCACGCTACCAGTTGTTGGGGTGAGTGTCCCGGCAATAATTTGCAATAAGGTGCTCTTACCACTACCATTGCGCCCTAAAATCCCTAGAGTTTCTCCTTTTTTGACATCAAAGGAGATCTTTTGCAATGCCCAAAACTCCTTGAAGTACTGCTTATTACCAGAGGAAAAGAACTGCAACAGACGGTCCCGTGGCTTCGAATACATCTCGTAGCGCTTGGAAACGCTTTCGACAGATATTGCAATTTCAGAGGACATCACTAAATCCACTTCTTGTTTTTTGGAACCAGGCAAAGCCTAAAAATGCAATCATCAACGATGCCATCAACGTTAGACCCCAGACTGACCAATCAACGGTGCGCCCCCAAATCATGACACTCTGTGCTTGCTCGATCAAAGTTGCTAAAGGATTGAGCCTGAGAAGAGGCCGATATTTCTCAGGCAAAGCTGATATGGGATAAAAAATAGGGGTCATAAACATCATGACCATCAAGATGACGCCAATAATATGTCCAGTATCACGCAGATAGACACCTAGCGATGCCAAGAACCAGCTCAATCCGAGAATTACAAAAGGCAAAGGCAAAAGCACTACAGGCAGAAGCAGTAACGTAGACTGGGGAAAACCAAAGAATGTAATGTAGAACAATAGCCAAACTATAAAACTAATACAAAAATGGAAAAATGCCGCACCCATCGCCACAACAGGTAAAATCTCCAATGGAAAAATTATCTTCTTAACGTAACCCACGTTCCCGACGATAAGCCCTGGCGCTCTATTTATACATTCTGAAAAAAAATTAAATATCATCAATCCAGAAAATAGCACCAATGCAAACTCGGATTTAGATCCAGTCCCACCCGGCCAACGCGAGTTAAATACAATACCAAATACAAAGGTATATACCAAAAGCATCAGGATGGGATTAAAAAATGACCAAAGCAACCCCATGAATGAGCCGCGATAACGTCCAACAATATCTCGCTGAATCAGTTCATTGATAAGACTTCCATTATTTCTAATAGCGCGCGCAATGGCCAACGGAGACATGGAGTTTCGGTCAGAGGTAATGGTCATAAGAAATTCATCATCGTATGCGCAGACTCTACGACGCAATAAAAAAAGACAGCGCCCCATGAGTAGGATCGGGTTGGAACTTAGATTGTTTTCTTCCCGAGGACACCTGAAGATGTGGGAGATGCCCGTCCATAAGGATCTTCGAAACGGACTATGTCGTCCTCACCCAAGTAGCTTCCCGACTGCACCTCAATGATTTCTAGAGGCAACATACCTGGATTGGCTAGGCGATGCATGTGACCTAAAGGAATAAAGGTAGATTCGTTCTCGCCTAACAAGAAGGTCTCCTCCCCCTTGGTCACTTGAGCGGTCCCTTTAACCACAATCCAATGTTCAGCGCGATGGTGGTGCATTTGCAAGCTCAGCTGTGCGCCAGGGTTGACGACAATACGCTTGACCTGAAAACGGCTGCCGCTATCAATGCTGTCGTACCAGCCCCACGGACGATGCACTTTGCGGTGTGTTGAGGCTGCACTGCGGTTTTGAGCTTTAAGTTCGGCCACAATTTTCTTCACGTCCTGGGTTCGGCGTTTGTCTGCAACCAAAACCGCATCTGCTGTTTCAACCACTACGATGTTTTCCACTCCCACAGCCGCTACTAGTCGGTTTTCCGAAAACAGCAAGCTATTGCGGGTATCAACAGCCAAGGTTTCGCCGCTGCCAGCATTGCCTTGCGCGTCCCTAGGCAAGACGTCCCATAAAGCGTCCCAAGCCCCTAGATCTGACCAGCCACAGTCTAGTGGCATGACGTAGGCTGAAATTCCCAATTCAGAATCGTTGGGCAACTTCTCCATCACGGCATAGTCGATAGAGTCGCTAGGACATGCAGCAAAGATTGACTCATTAGGGCGAATGAAATCCAGATCCTCAGTGCTTTGCGCCATCGCTTGTTGGCAGGCCTGCAGCATGGTCGGTTGCAAGTGGGCCATTGCTTTGAGCCACTGGTCAGCGCGCACCATGAATAAGCCACTGTTCCACAAATATTGCCCACTAGAGAGGTATTGCTGCGCCAGCTCAAGGCTTGGTTTCTCGGCAAAACTGGCAATTCCAAATGCTCCGCTGGTGTGAAACTGCGCTTTTTGTATATAACCGTAGCCAGTTTCTGGGCGGTCGGCCACGATACCAAAAGTCACCATACCACCTGTTACAGCCAAAGGCCAGGCGGCCTCCACCGCGCGGTGAAGTGCTTGTGGTCGTGTCATTACGTGATCCGCAGGCATGGCAAGCAGCACGGTATCAGGCTGGGCGGCTAGCGCGGCTAAAGTCAGTGCTGGGGCAGTGTTGCGCCCCATGGGTTCGAGCACTAGCTTAGCGCCTTGCACGCCTTGTTCCTGCAGTTGTTGCGCTGCCAAAAAACGGTGCTCAGCATTGCACACCAAAACAGGAGGTGCTGTTTCAATGCTTGAGCACAGGCCACTGAGCCGTACTGCTGTGTTTTGCAGCATGGATTGGCCGTTACCACCCAAGCTTAAAAATTGTTTTGGGTAATGTTCACGCGAGAGGGGCCACAAGCGTGTACCGCTTCCACCACACAGAATAACTGGCGTTAATGAAGGCATAAGTGATGAATAAAACACTGGCAGGTTTCGCCGCCATCTTCTGACGCACGTTCACCCATATGATTGATGCAATAGAACGCTGCAAATAGAATCTTTTACAGAGCGTTTATTCGCAGCAGTTAAAAAATACGTACTTCCATGCGCCCCAACGAACGCCTCGCACCACACTTTGCACACCAAAAAGCGACCGATTCTAATGCACCAAATTGCTGCACAACAAAGCACAAACGACTCGCAACAGCCTTTACGGGAATCTAAATAGGTAACCGAACTGGCTGCACAATATTGAACATACCATTAAAAATTGACATTCAAGCAGAAATACACAGTAAGTGAGTAGTTACCACAGCTAGATTCCATGCATTAAGCATGTATTGCCCCAGCTCTCTCTGCACAACACATTCTCGTTGAGAGGCAAAGCCTACGCGGCTGGTCTCTGGTTGCGCTCCATTCAACATGCCCTATTCCATTACGCCCCTCTTGCCTGCTGACATTGATGCGCTTTTGAGTGTGCAGGCAAGCGCCTATCCCGCACAGCTACTGGAAGATGCCGACTTTTTCCTTAACCGCCTGGCGCTGTCTCCTGGCACCTGTTGGGCTGCGAAGGAAAAGCAAACGCAACGCATGCTGGGTTATTTGATTGCTTACCCTTGGCACGCAGGGTTACCTCCTGCTTTGAACGAAAAGCTGGTACAAATTCCGCAACCGGCCACACATTGGTTCTTGCACGATTGCGCAGTTGCAACTGATGCACAAGGGCTTGGTGTAGGTCAGGCTTTGTATGCAGCAGCCATAGAGGCAGCGCGCCAAGATGGCTTTGACTCTGCTGCACTGGTGGCGTTAGCTTCTGCGACCACCTATTGGCAAGCACGCGGCTTCAATCCCCCCATGGTGCACTCGCGCGATTTGCAAGAAAAACTGGCCGCCTACGGCCCCGGAGCAAGTTACCTGATGCGCCCACTGAAAATAGCGGCAATCGCTTGAAAAGTCTGCTTACTGAGAACACTGAGGCAAGGTTGATGCAGCCCATTCCAGGGGCGACACCAACATACTCCCTCGCATGCCGAGCACCATCACGCCACCACTTGCGCCCAGACTTTATCTAACCGTTTCACGCTCACAGGCTGAGGGGTGCGCAGTTGCTGAGCAAAGAAACTAATGCGCAACTCTTCCAGCAACCACCGGTAATCCTGCAAAGTGTCATCGGCCTGACCACGGCGTTCAGCCAGCTTTTTCCAATAGCGCGCCTCCAATGGAGCCATTTCGCTTTGGCGTACTTGATCGCGCATGGGGTCTTCACGGTATTTGTCCAGCCGCATCAGCATCCCTTTGAGGTAGCGGGGGAAGTGCTTTAGCGCCGCTTGCGGAACGTCTTGCACAAAGCGCTTGCCCACCAAACGCTCAAGTTGTTGGCGAATGTCTGCCACTGCCCCGTCTGCACCTTTGGTGTCTTTGAGTTTGCGCACCACCAGACTGTATTCAGCCAGCACTTGCCCTACCAAACGTGCCACTTCTTGCGCCAACAATGTCAGCCGCGGACGGCCGTCCTGCAGGCGTTGTGCAAATTGCTCCGTATTGATAGGCAAAGGCTCTTGCAAAAAAGCCAACTGCAATGCCGTTTGGATAATTTGCTCCCGAAGTTCTTCCAAAGTACCAAGCGGCATGAAGGCGATCGACATCTTCTGCAAGTCAGGGATATTTTTTTCTAGGTATTTAAGGGCATCCTTGATCTGCAGGGCGAACAGGCGCTGCAAGCCTTTTCGGTGCACTTTGGCTGCCGCTTCTGGCTCATCAAACACTTCAATGGTGACGACGTCACCTTGGTCTACCAGTGCAGGAAAGCCGACCAATTTACGGCAGCCCTTGCCCCACTCCATGATCTCGGGCAACTCACCGAAATCCCAACTGGTGTGGCGTTGATCAGGCTCACCCAACGCAGATTGCGTATTCGTTATGGTCGTTGTGGCATTTTGGCCTTGCTCTTGAGCCGCCTTAACGTGTGCTGAACCGGAAGACTCAAAACGAGCCTGTTTTGAATCTTGAACACGGTTTTTATCTGCGGCTTTTGCCCCTCCAAAGGGCTGAGCGTGGACTGATGTTAAATTGCCTGCGGCACTTGCATCAGCCGTTACATCCCCCTCGACCGTTTGCGCCAACTTCAAACCAGCCAAAGCCTGAAAGGCCCCTCGCGCTTGCTGGCCCCACTGCGCCTTCAGGGCCGCCAAATTACGGCCTTGCCCAAGTTGGCGACCATGCTCATCCACCACGCGAAAGTTCATGAACAAGTGCGGGCTGAGCATATCGGCCTTGAAATCGGTAGGTTTGATCTCCAAGCCTGTTTTAGTGCGTACCCACTGGCGCAGGCGTTCGCTCAAATCGCCTTGTGCAAAGCCACCTTCTTGCATCCATGTGTTCGCAATCACCTCGGCTGTTTCAGCCAACGGCAGCAAGCGTGAGCGCGGCCGCTGCGGCAAGCTTTTAATCAAGGCCTGCACTTTGACTTTCAGCATGCCGGGCACCAGCCAATCGGCCCGCTCTTCCTGCACTTGGTTGAGTGCATATAGTGGAATCGTGACCGTAACACCATCACGCGGGTTGCCCGGTTCATGCAAGTACGTGGCATTCAAGTCCATACCCGCCAGCTTGATGGTGGGCGGGAAGGCTTGCGTTGTAATGCCTGCGGCTTCGTGCCGCATGAGCTCGTCCTTTTGCAATTCCAGCAACTGCGGCTGCAACTTGCGCTCTTGCCGGTACCAATTTTCCAATTGGCGGCCATTGGCCACTGCCTCAGGGATAAGACGGTCATAAAACGCATAGATCAACTCTTCATCCACCAGCACGTCTTGGCGGCGCGACTTGTGTTCAAGCTCCTCGACCTTGGCAATGCGCTTGCGATTGGTCACTAAAAAAGGAAATTTACGTTCCCAGTCATCCACGTAATCGCCCTGCACCAAGGCTTGGCGAATCATGATTTCACGCGCTGCTGCCGGGTCCAATCGCTCGTAGGGAATCTTGCGCCCGCTATACACAACCAAGCCATACAAAGTCGCACGCTCCAGCGCAACGGCTTCGCCCGCTTTTTGCTCCCAATGTGGATCCAGCAACTGTTTTTTCAGCAAATGGTGGCCCACTTCTTCCAGCCATTGGGGCTCAATCGTGGCTATCTCTCGCCCAAATAGGCGCGTGGTTTCTACCAGTTCCGCTGCCACTACCCAGCACCCTGGTTTTTTGCGCAAATGCGCGCCGGGGTGGCGGTAGAACTTGATGCCACGTGCCCCCAGATACCAGTCGTTCTCATCTTGCTTGTAACCCACGTTGCCAAGCAAGCCAGCCAGCAGTGACAGGTGCAAAGCTTCATAGCTGGCTGCATTTTTTTGTTCAGCCAGCTTCCAGCCCTGTTCGGTAACTGCTGCGGTGAGTTGTTGATGGATATCTCGCCATTCGCGCACGCGGCGGATATTGATGAAGCTGCTCTTGAGCAGTTGTTCATATTGCCGGTTTGTTAGGCGGTGTGAGGGCTGCGCGTTGACATGCGCGGCCCTGCCCTGCGTTGAACTGACAGGTGCAGGGGAAATGGGGGAGGCCTGTTCCACCGCAACACTTGAGCTGCTGCGCTGCGCCACAGGTAAAGCAGCATGGTTGCGTACACTTTTTTTAGCTTGGGCAGCTGCCACGGCTTGCTGCTTAGCCGATGGCAAACCACCCGTTTTACCGCCGCGCGCATCGTGAATCCATTGCCACAGCTTGAGGTAACTGACGAATTCGCTTTTTTCATCATCAAAGCGGGCATGCTGCTGGTCAGCCTGCGCTTGCTTATCCAGCGGGCGATCACGCACGTCTTGTACTGAAAGGGCTGCGGCCACGACCAGCACTTCCTGTAACGCGCCGCGTTTCTTAGCTTCCAGCAACATCCGGCCGACACGCGGATCTAACGGCAGACGTGCCATTTGCTGCCCCACATCGGTGAGGTGGTTCCACTCGTCCATAGCCCCAAGCTCTTGCAGGAGCTGGTAGCCATCGGTAATGGCGCGTTGCGTAGGGGCTTCCAGAAATGGGAAGTCCTCTACCGCCCCCAAACCAAGCGACTTCATGCGCAAGATAACACCAGCGAGTGATGAGCGCAGGATTTCAGGATCAGTAAACCGTGGACGGCTGTCAAAACCCTCTTGCTCATACAAGCGAATGGCAATGCCATCGGCTACGCGGCCTGAACGCCCGCTGCGTTGGTTGGCTGCGGCTTGGCTGATGGGTTCAACCAACAACTGCTCGACCTTACTGCGGTAGCTGTAGCGTTTCACGCGTGCGGTACCGGCGTCGACCACATAACGCACGCCCGGCACCGTCAGAGACGTTTCAGCCACGTTGGTAGCCAGTACTACGCGGGGCGGCCCACCTGTTTCAAATACACGATCTTGCTCAGCCTGCGACAAACGCGCAAACAAGGGCAGCACGATACTGTGGCGGCGCATGGGATCATGTGACAAATGCTTGTGCAAATGGTCTGCCGCTTCACGAATTTCACGTTCACCGGGCAGGAAAACGAGAATGTCGCCGCCCACATGGCCGCTCCATAACTCGTCGACCGCATCGGCAATAGCGGTATTCAAATCGGTTTCGCGGCTTTCTTCAAAGGGGCGATACCGAATTTCGACAGGATACGTTCTGCCCGACACATGCAATACGGGGGCCTGCACCAAGTTACCACCACGCCGTGTGGCGAAATGCTGAGAAAAGCGGTCTGCATCAATCGTGGCCGATGTGATGATGACCTTCAGATCAGGACGACGCGGCAAAATCTGCTTGAGGTATCCCAACAGAAAATCAATATTCAGGCTGCGCTCGTGCGCTTCATCAATGATCAGCGTGTCATACGCCTTGAGCAGCGGGTCGGTTTGCGTCTCGGCCAGCAAAATCCCATCGGTCATCAGTTTCACGCGGGCATGGGGGCCCAAACGGTCATTGAAGCGCACCTTGTAGCCAACCACCTCACCCATAGGCGTCTGCAGTTCTTCTGCGATGCGTTTGGCCACGCTGGAGGCTGCGATGCGTCTTGGCTGTGTGTGTCCAATCCATTGGCCACGCTTACCGGTTTTCGCGTCTTGATGACCTCGCCCTAAGCCACGCCCAAGCGCCAACGCAATTTTGGGCAGTTGGGTCGTTTTACCGGAGCCGGTTTCCCCACTGATGATGATGACCTGATGCTCACGCAGGGCTCGCTCAATCTCTGCTCTACGGGCTGAGACCGGTAGGTTATCGGGAAAGTCGATGTGCAGCGCAGTAGGAACAACCGGCGCAGCCGGTTTCATCACCAAGTCACTCTCGGCCAAGGGCTCACCTGGTTTGTTCTGGCTAGCACGCACATTGCGCAAATCTTGCAAGCTATTGAAGCTTGCTTGGGAATTGGTTTTCTGTCCATTTGAAGGCATAAGGGGCGCATTATCCGTGCTGCCATGGTGGCCTGCAACAGACTGCCCTAGAACCATCACAGTCAGCCTTGCGCTTTAGACCTTGATCTGAACAACCGGCCGTTAAACCAGGCGGCCAGCCAAACACGACTGAACAAAAAAACCGCAGGGTTAACCAGCCATGAAACACCGCATCAGCCACACGGCAATGGGCAACATGATCGCGGTGCACAAGCCTGTCATGCTCATGGCCAATGCGGCAAAAGCCCCTGCCGTCGGACCGTCTTGCATTTCGCGTGCTGTACCAATGGCATGAGCGACCAAGCCAGAGGTTGCGGCGCGCACCACTTCATCTTCCACACGCAGCATGCGTAGCAACAAAGGCACCATCATGGCCCCGAGAACGCCTGTAGCCACGACATTCAACGCCACAATGCCGCCTGCGCCGCCAAGCGCCTGTGCACCTTGAATGGCAATGGGCATTGTGGCCGACTTGGGCAACATGGAAATCAGGGTCGTTTCGTCCACGCCCAACAACAGTGCAATGCCCATCGTGCTGGCAATGGCCGTGGCGCTGCCTGCTAGCACGGCAACCGTCAAAGGCAACCATACGGCACGCAAACGCTGCAGTTGCTGGCGCATCGGCACAGCCAACAGCAACAAAGCGGGCACTAGCATCCATTTGAGCAACGCCACCGATTGCGCGTAGTCCTGGTATGCCGTGCCTGAAAGCACCAATACGGCCACCATCACCGCACCACCGGTGAGCACAGGGATAGCCAAAGCATGGCCGCCTGAACGCCGGTATACCGCAACAGCCAACAAGTACACCATGATGGTCAAGCCACTCCAAAACCATGTGCTGGCCACCGCTTGCCAAGTGAGTCCGGCCAGCCAAGTTTGCCCCCAAGAGAGCATGGCATCGACATCCATCATGGCAACTCCTGATGAGCGGGCGTGGTTGCGCCATTGTCTGTATTTGTAGCGAGAGCCGAGGAGGCTGGCGCCTGTTTATTCTTTTCAGTCCAACGCAGTGTGACCACAAACACCCAGGCCGTCACAACAGCAGTCAACGCGGTACCAATCACACCAGCCAACACAATGGGCAGCCAGTGCTGCTTCAAAGCAGCGCCATAAGCCACCACCCCCAATGCAGAAGGCAGTATCCACAGCACAAGGTAGCGCAGCATCCAATCGGAGATACGTGCCAAAACCTCAGGAACGCGGGGCAGACACAGCAATGCGCCGAGCAGCAACAGCATCCCAATCAAAGCTGCCGGCACTGGCAGCCCCGTCCATTGAATGACCACATTGCCCAGCAGCAAACATGCAGCAAGGGCCATGACAACCAAGGTATATCGAATCATGGCCACGATTCTAGGCGGTTTGCATACGTTCGGTGCCCCAACGCTGCACAACGCTTATTGAATCCAGTGGGTGTTTTCTGCCGTTCCAGGAAGCGCTGCTTTTGCAGATCTTTCAAACGCGAACAGCCCCCAATGCGACACCTAGGTTACTGCGCAAACTCCCAAACTGCGCTTGAATGCATGTTCTGCATATTCACAGATAGCGCAGCGGCCGTAAACAAGTGCTTAACCGCGATCACGATCTTTGGCCGATCTCAGCCCAACACAACAGCAACGAAGGAGCAACACACAATGCACGCATGGCTTTGCACAGACCCCACCGGCGTAGACAACCTGCAGTGGCAAGAATTACCCACACCAACACCCGGCAAAGGCGAAGTGCTGGTGCGTATTCATGCCGCCAGTTTGAATTTTCCTGACCTGCTGATCGTGCAGAACAAATACCAAATGAAGCCTGCTTTGCCATTCGTGCCGGGCTCTGAGTACGCAGGTGAAATTGAAGCCGTTGGCGAAGGCGTCCAGCATCTGCAAGTGGGGCAACGCGTGGCAGCCCTGAGCGGCACCGGTGGGTTTGGTACGCACGCAACGGTTGCCGCGCACCTGTGCATTCCCCTGCCTGATGCGTTCAGCTATGAAGATGCTGCGGCCTTCATCATGACTTACGCCACATCACACCACGCACTGATTGACCGAGGCGGCCTGCAAGCAGGAGAGACCGTGTTGGTGCTTGGCGCAGCTGGTGGTGTAGGCACAGCAGCCATTCAGATTGCCAAGGCACAAGGCGCCAAAGTCATTGCCGCAGCCTCCAGCGACGACAAATGCACACTGTGCAAAAGCATTGGGGCAGACGAAACCATCAACTACCAAACGCAAGATTTGCGTGAAACGCTGAAAACGCTGACCAATGGCAAAGGGCCTGATGTGGTGTATGACCCAGTTGGTGGCGACTACGCTGAAGCGGCTTTTCGTTCCATCGCCTGGCGCGGGCGTTACCTCGTCATTGGCTTTGCCGCTGGCCCAATCCCCTCACTACCGTTGAATCTGCCGTTGCTCAAAGGTGCGTCAATCGTCGGCGTTTTCTGGGGCGCTTTTAGCCAAAAAGAGCCTGCGGCCAATGGCGCCATGCTGCAAGAGTTGGCGCAGTGGTATGTGCAAGGCAAGATCAAACCCGTGATGGATGGCACCATGCCCATGAGCGACTTGCACAAAGCTTACGAACGCATGGGCCAGCGTGCAGTGCGGGGCAAGCTGGTATTGGTCAATACCTAAGAGCATTGCAACAGCAAGCAGATATTGCGCCCTCTGAAAATGGATGTTTGCAGCAGCCCGCTCACGCACGGCTCAGGTCTTCGCAGCAGAAGCAGGCGCCACAGCTAGCACCATCAGCACGCTGACCATCGTGCCACATGGGCTTGATGTCACCTGCAATTGCGCGCCAATGCGCTCAGAACGGGCGGCCATGCTGCGCATTCCCACCGACAAGCCGGCTTGTCGCACTGCCGCTACATCAAAGCCTGTTCCGTCATCCTCAATGCGCACGACCAACACACCTTCCTGCCGCGGCGTGGCAATGCCCGTCTCAATCGCTACCCGCAAATGCCGGGCGTGGCTGTGTTTAATCACATTGGAGAGAGCCTCTTCCATCAGGCGCGTCAACCCCAAGCACTGCAACGCGCTGGGCAGATAGGGTGCGGGCCATTGGGGTGAGATATTCCACTCAGACGCTACGTCCAACTCGTCCAGAATATGCGTAAAGCGATGGCGCAGCGGAGCGACCCACTGCACAGGTGTGTCGGGCACTGTAGCCCCTGCGCTGGAGCCATAGTCAATAACTTGGCGCAAATCGTCGCGCAAGGTTTTGAAAAGTGAAAGCACCCTGTCGTTGGGCAGCGTCTGCCCGGCTTGTTCAACCAGAGCCATCCCCCGCACCAAACTGGCCCCCAAACCGTCGTGCAAATCATGGGCAATGCGCATGCGTTCTTGTAACTTGGCGTTCTCCAAGGCCTGGGCATGCGCACGGCCTTGTGCCTGTTCCAACTCATTGCGGGCTTGGGCCACACGCTCTTCCAAGGAACGATTGAATAGCGCCATGCTGCGCATTTGCCGCACCAACTGAGCCCCTAACAACAGCATGACCAGCCCAATCACAGACAAGCCAGACAGAGCGGCCCAATAGCGCGCTACTTGCCACATGTCCACAAAGGACAGTTGCGTAGCCACCCCGACCACAACAAAAACCAGCCAACACACGGCAAGCAAACGGTGCGAAACATGAATGCGCCCTTGCCTAGGACGCCATGCGTGCCACTGAAACTGCAATCCGTTGAGCAGAATTACCCACATCGTGGCCTGCCACAGAGGGTTAAGCCAATGCATAACCGCCTCATGCGGCAGCAGTGCCAGCACCGCCGTTCCCAATGCCGCGAGCCCATAAAGTATTTTTTCTATTCGCGGGAAATGTTGGCCGCCAAAGCGAAAGGTGAAAATGCAAACGCACAGTGCATAACCAATCAGCGCCACCTGGCTAAAGCGCGCACGCGCCAAAGAGTCAGGCCACGGCCATGGCGAAGGTGCCAAATAAGTGGTGAGATAGGCCAGCCAGCACAGGGCCATCAAGCCGAACCAGCCATAAGCATTGATATCTGTGCCTTGTGCTTGTGAGCGGCCTCTTCGCCCAACAGCCCACACCAACAGAAACAATGCAGCGGCCATCGTACATAGCACGGCATTGATGAAATACACCAAGCGCTGCCGCCAAAGTGCGCTGTTGTATTTTTCAGCAACGTCATGCACCTCGCCCAGACGAACTGGCCCCAAACCAGAAGACACACCAATGGCGCCAACCGCCCGCACCCAGACAGAATTGATGCCTGTGTGCAAACTCGACGCGGGCAGAATACCCCAACGAGGCACATTCCAACTGCGCGAGAGCGGCTCCACTAATGAAGCATCACGCCACAAAAGGTCGTTATTGCTGAAAACTTCGCCGGCAACCATGATGCCATCAATACCCAAAGCAACAGGAGACGTACTATCTTCACAGACGCTCTCGGCAGCACGTTTCCAGTCAATGCGATACCACACCGAGCCGCCCCAGCCTAGCCAACGTCTGAACCATACCTCAGGCACCTTGACATCCACCCACCCTTGTACAGGGCGGATTTCAGGCGTTTCAGGATCTGCACGCGCGGCCTGTATCGCCACAATTTGCGGCGTACAGGCGTTAACCACATCCTCTGCTGCCCGAGCATGCAGAGGCCAAACGAGTATGAAAGCCACAAGCCATAACGCATATTTCACGCCACAACTCCCCAGAACAGAGCCAGTTCGTTGGCGCGCCATAACCAGCGCCGTGGCACAGGACGCATGGCCCGGACGCATGGCCCAATAGCAAGTAGAAAAAAGCGATACAACAGGCAAGGCGGCAATCATAGGGCGCCTATCGTAAGCGAAACTGGCGCAAAGGCCTACAGCTACCAAGCCGAAAATCTCTTCGCAGCCTCTTGGCTCAAGCACCTACCCATCGCGCGTCAATCCAGACCACCGATTTCAAATCATCGCTGCGTAGTCAATGACGCGACAAACTCACTCCGCGTGGTACAGCTCAGCTCCTTTTTTGCGGAATTCAATGGACTTTTCTTGCATCCCTTGCGTCAGGGCGGTTTGGTTGGACAGCCCTTTGCCTTTGGCATATTCACGCACATCCTGCGTAATTTTCATGCTGCAAAAGTGCGGACCGCACATACTGCAAAAGTGTGCGACCTTCATCGAATCCTTGGGCAAAGTCTCGTCGTGAAAGGCACGGGCCGTATCAGGGTCTAGGCCAATGTTGAACTGGTCTTCCCAACGGAATTCAAACCGAGCCTTTGACATCGCGTTGTCTCGAATGGCTGCCCCTGGGTGCCCTTTAGCCAAGTCTGCTGCATGCGCAGCAATTTTGTAGGTGATGATGCCGGCTTTCACATCGTCTTTATTGGGCAATCCCAAATGTTCCTTGGGCGTGACGTAGCACAGCATGGCCGTGCCGTACCAACCGATTAACGCCGCCCCAATACCTGAGGTGATGTGGTCGTAGCCCGGCGCAATATCCGTCGTCAATGGCCCCAAGGTATAGAACGGTGCTTCATGGCAGTGCTCCAACTGCAAATCCATGTTCTCCTTGATCATCTGCATAGGCACATGGCCTGGGCCTTCAATGATGACTTGCACATCGTGCTTCCATGCCACTTGGGTCAGTTCGCCCAGCGTTTTGAGCTCAGCAAATTGCGCCTCGTCATTGGCATCCCAAATAGAGCCTGGTCGCAAACCATCGCCCAACGAGAAGCTCACGTCATAAGCCTTCATGATGTCGCAGATGTCTTCAAAGTGCTCGTAAATGAAGCTTTCGCGATGGTGTGCCAAACACCATTTGGCAATGATGGAGCCTCCGCGCGAGACGATACCGGTCATGCGATCGGCCGTCATGGGGATATAGGGCAAGCGCACCCCCGCATGGATAGTAAAGTAGTCCACCCCTTGCTCGGCCTGTTCAATCAAGGTGTCGCGAAAAATTTCCCACGTCAAGTCTTCGGCCTTGCCGCCTACTTTTTCCAGCGCTTGGTACATGGGCACCGTACCAATGGGCACGGGTGAATTGCGCAAAATCCACTCGCGGGTTTCATGGATGTGCTTGCCTGTAGACAGATCCATCACCGTATCGCCGCCCCAGCGCACGGCCCACGTCATTTTTTCAACCTCGTCATGAATGTCTGAGCCGAGCGCGGAATTGCCGATATTGGCGTTGATCTTGGTCAGGAAATTTCGACCAATGATCATCGGCTCGCACTCAGGATGGTTGATGTTCGCAGGAATAATGGCGCGACCACGAGCGACTTCATCGCGGACAAACTCTGGCGTTATGGCTGCGGGGATGGCCGCACCAAACGACTGCCCAGGATGCTGGCGCGCCATACGCAATGCCAACTTAGCACCCTCAGGGCCACTGTCATGCAGCGACTGCAAATACGCATCACGCCGCAGGTTTTCACGAATGGCCACAAACTCCATCTCCGGCGTAATGATGCCTTGCCTTGCGTAGTGCATTTGGGTCACGTTTGCACCACTGCGTGCACGGCGCGGCTGGCGCACCAAGCCAAAACGCATGGCCGTCAATTGCGGATCCTGCAGGCGTTGTTGCCCATACGCACTGGTTGGCCCACTCAGCGCCTGCGTATCTGCACGCTCTTCAATCCAGGCCGTGCGCAGTGCAGGCAAGCCTTTGCGAATGTCAATATCCACTTGCGGATCGGTGTAGGGGCCACTGGTGTCGTACACCGTGATCGGCGGATTGGCCTCACCACCGAAAGTGGTCGGGGTTGCCGTCAGCGTGATTTCCCGAAATGGCACACGAATGTCCGTGCGTGAGCCAGTTTGGTAAATTTTCCGCGATGCACTCAACGGCGCAATGGCGGCACTGTCTACCTTGGCAGTGGCCGCAGCAAAGCGCACACGTGTGGCGCTGGATTCAGGAAAAGAGGAAGGTTGGTTCATATAAGCTCCAAAGAAAAACAATTTGGAGCCGAACGGGGATGAATACCACCAACTGCCAAGGCGTGGCAATCCCTTGGCATGTGGAAGTACGCGCTCCCAGCGTCGGCATTATCCGTACTGGTGCAAAGGGACTCTCTCAACCCACTGGCGTTGGCCTGTTCAGCCGCAGCTCGTGAGTACCCCTGCGTAGAGGCCGCATTATGTACCAGTCCGACGTCGGCGCGTGCCATCTTTGGGGCCTTTCTGCTTACCCCCGTATAAATACGGATGCGATGCAGAGCCTCCAATATCCACACATACAGGCATCCGCACGTTTGATATGCAGCATGAACATGTCTGCACATTTTTGGCCGAATATGTGGGAACAATGTCATTGCAGCCAAATGCACTTGCATGCACACTGCTCGCATGAAACGCCACAACAGCCCAACTGCCTCACCGTCAAGCCCAGCCACAGCCTTGCACCGGGTAGTCTGCATTGCCTACCAAGGCGCCATGAGCCTGGACATTACGGGCCCGATGCAGGTGTTTGCCACGGCCAATGACATGCGCAAAAAACAAGGCCTTGCGCCTTTTTACGATTTAACCTTTGCAGGCCTGACCGCTAGCCCAGTCACGCTCTCGTGTGGCCTGCAAATCGTGGCTACCCATGGAATTGCGCAATTGAGCATCAAAAACAACAGCACCATCCTGATTCCTGGTGGTGACGGTATTGAAGTGGCTCAGCACGATGCCAGCTTGCGCGCATGGGTGCAACGCGTGGCGCCACGCGTACAGCGTTTGGGCTCAATCTGCTCCGGGGCCTTGGTGCTGGCCCGTGCTGGGCTGCTGGACGGGCTCAGTGCCACGACCCATTGGTGTCGCCTTCCCGAACTCAGCGCTTTAGCACGCGACATCCACATTGAAGGGGATCGTCTGCATACTTACGATGCCTCACACCCAAAACACGCACACATTTTCACTTCAGCAGGCGTCACCTCAGGCATTGATCTAGCCATCAGCTTGGTAGAAGCAGATCTGGGACGCGCCATGGCTTTGGCCGTGGCGCGCCAATTGGTTATGTTCGTGCGCCGCCCTGGAGGCCAAGCGCAATTCAGTCCCTTATTGGCTGCAGAAACACGGCATGCCCCACGCTTGGCCAAGTTGCTGGAATGGATTCCAAGCCGCTTGGGTGATGACCTTGGTGTTGAGCAACTCTCCATTCAAGCTTGCCTTCCACCGCGTACGCTGGCCAGGGTCTTTCAGCAAGAACTGGGCACAAGCCCTGCGAAGTATGTGGAACGCGTCAGATTGGAAGCCGCCTCCGCATTACTAAGTCAACCGCATGCCTCCATTGCCACAGTTGCGCGACTCTGTGGCTTTGGTCACCCTGAAAACCTGCGGCGCAGCTTTCATAAAACCATGGCTATCAGCCCGCAAGCCTTTGCTGAGCGGTTTGGCATGCACCCGCCCAGTTGAACGCAATTTCTGAAAGTCGCAACACGAGCGCATGGGCCTCTTGGCGTTGCTCACACACCCCAGCAAACGAAAGGTTTGCGTTTGAGGTCAAGCGCAAAGCCCAAGGCAGCACGTTAGTACGGCAAGGTTTTGCAACAACGTATCAAGGACCGTGTTAGCAGAGATAGGCACAGAGCGAGTGGCCATGACGCTTATTTTTCACCCCTTTTGAAAGTCTTATATGCTGTTACAGCGCTACCCCCAATTGCTAACGCTGAGTCTGGCCCAAGCCCTGTACTGGTCGTGCTCCATCATTGGTATTGCCCTAACGGGTCTGGCTGGTCAGCGGCTTACGCCATGGCCACTGCTGGCTACCCTGCCCTTAACTTTATTGGTCGCAGGCAACTTGCTCTCCATTGGTCTGCTGGCCCGATGGATGCAACACTTTGGTCGCGCACGTGGTCTGCAATACGGCGCATTGTTGGGCATGGCAGCAGGCCTTCTGGCTGCCTGGGCAGTCGCCCATGCGCAATTTGCATGGTTTTGCGCCGCTATGGTGTTACTGGGTGCCTACCAGGCATCTGCAGGCTTTTACCGTTTTGCTGCGCTTGATGGCATGGACGTGCTGCACAAAGGCCGCGCCGCAGCCATCGTATTGGCTGGCGGTATCGCTGCAGCATTGCTTGCACCATCGCTGGCCATTTACACCTCTTCAGCATTGCCAACACCGATGGTTGGAGCCTATCTGGCCATTGCTGCACTGGCCTTACTGGCATGCGCACTACTGCAATGCCTGCCCGCTCAACTCAAAGCGCCGGCACCAACATCCTCTAAAACATCTGCAGCATCCAAGATATCGCGCAGCGCTTTATGGCAGCGCCCTGCCATTCGCCAGGCCATTGTGTTGAGTGCATGTGGCCATGGTTTGATGATTTTGGTTATGAATGCTACGCCTTTGGCCATGCACGACGCGGGCCATAGTTTGGCCACATCAACCCATGTGATTCAATGGCATGTATTGGGCATGTTCTTGCCATCCCTTCTGGCTGGTTTTGCCGTTGACCGCTTTGGCGCTCGCCGCATTGCATGGCTTGGCGCATTGCTGCTGGTTGCCAGCGCACTGATTGCACTGACTGGGCTGCAGGTCATGCCTTTTCTTGTCAGTTCGTTATTACTGGGTGCTGGCTGGAACTTGATGATTCTTGCTGGCACCACCCTACTGTCTCAATCCAGTACGCCACAAGAGGCACAACAGGCCCAACCACTGATGGAATGGGTCAACAACGGCAGCGCTGCAGCGATGTCGCTGAGCTGTGGCATGCTGATTCAGACGCTAGGCTGGAACGCCGTCAATGCTGTCATGCTTTTGGTGCTGCTGGGCTTGGCTGTCAGTCTGTTTGGTCGCCCTGCGGTGCAGTCGTAAGAACGTGCTTACGATCCCCACACAGTCGCGCAAGACTCAAACGAAAGCATGGCGACGCAGCCCTATACGCAGGTGCCCAAAAGGCGCGAAAGGGGCAAATCGCCCCATCCATACACCTGCGTTTTAACGGTGGCCGACAGCCGCTGTGGCCACCAAATCCAGCACCATGGCTTTGGCGGATGCACCGGAGAGCTGCGAAGGCGTTAACGGCAAGCGCTCTGCGTACTTAAGAACAAATGGGGCATTGAGCTTTTCCAGCTTGACCTGCCCCAAAGCCCAATTGGAAAAACTGCGTTCGCTTACCTCGGCAAAGTACAACAACTGCGCATCGCAATGGCGCTCGTCTTGCAACACTTCGGCATAGGTTTGATTGACCACCGCGCGCTCACCCTCAATGGCCTGCAAAAAAATGCCATATCCATGGCAAAGCACGCCAGTGATGCCCCGCTCCTGATTGTGCTTGCGCCCTTGCGTGACGATGGCGTTGATAGTGGCGGCAGACATGGACTTGCCCACGCTGGCATAAATCAGTTGAACAAGCATGCCCACACTCCCTGTTGCGTCAGGCGCGACGACCTGGAATCAATGACAAAAACTCTCGGCGTAAATTGGCATCTTTCAAAAAGACGCCACGCATGACGGAGTTGAGCATTTTGCTGTCCATCTCTTTAACGCCGCGCCAGGACATGCAGAAATGGCTGGCCTCCATCACGATAGCCAATCCATCGGGCTGGGTACGCTCCATGATCAGATCGGCCAGTTGCACCACGGCTTCTTCTTGAATTTGCGGACGGCCCATTACCCAGTCAACCAAGCGTGCATATTTCGACAAGCCGATCACATTGGTGTTTTGATTGGGCAGCACTCCCACCCAAATCTTCCCAATCACAGGGCACAGGTGGTGGCTACACGCACTGCGCACAGTAATGGGCCCCACAATCATCAATTCATTGAGGTGTTCTGCATTCGGAAACTCGGTGATTTCAGGCTGAGGCACGTAACGGCCACGAAACACCTCGTTGAGGTACATCTTCGCAACCCGGCGTGCTGTGTTGACGGTGTTGTGGTCACCTGCAGTATCGATCACCATGCTATCGAGTACACCCTGCATTTTGACCTCAACCTCATCAAGCAAGGCGGCCAACTCACCGGGTTCAATGCAGTCGGCAATATTGTCGTTGGCGTTAAAGCGGCGATTTTGTGCACGCAGGCGTTCACGAATTTTGACGGAAACCGGCACTCCTTCATCGGCCGCATCGGCTGACACTAGAGCGCTGGGGGAGGCTTTAGGCATAGTCGTCTCATTAACCAAAGACCGATTATCATAAGGCAACAACCTTATCCTTGGCTGGCACGGTGGTGCCAAGTCGCAACGACACATGAACGAACAGCAGTACCGTGACGTATTGTTGGCTAAGGCCATCGAAACGCCCACATCCCCTGATGCGGCCCTATTGAGCCAACACGATACACGTGTGGCCACAGAAAAAGCACTCCATGAGCTGCGCAGCAACAAAAGCAGCAATACACGCAAGCTAGAACGACTCGCTGCACGCCGCGCACAATTGCTGCTGCACACAGCAGCGTCACGAGAAAAACACATTGCTGCTCTGCGCACGCCAGCTCGGCGCTGGTCAGCATGGCTATGGTGGTTGCCTGCACTGGCGTTGATTTTGGGCTTTTGCAGCGAAAAAATCACTGAACCCCATCGCCTCAGCTTAATAGCCCTGCCTCTGCTGGCCATCGTGGTCTGGAATCTCGTGATGTACCTGGCCATGCTGGCCCGCTTGCTGATCAAACTGCTACGCAGGAATAAAAAGCACGCCACAGCAACTGAAACATTGCTTGCGGTACCTGCCCCCGTACAGCGTTGGTGGTCGCGATCGACCGCCGCCATGAAAGAACCAGCCATTCGAAGCATCTACCAGCGTTTTCTGCAAGACTGGAGTCCCTACCTGCAACGCAAACAAGCGCGCCTGGTGCAATGCATGCTGCACTTGTGCGCGGCCATGCTGGCAGTGGGTGTTGTTGCTGGCTTGTGGGTCACAGGGATGTTTGCTGAATACCGTATTGGCTGGGAAAGTACTTGGCTCAATGCTCAACATATGCAATACCTGACCAATCTCTTGACCTGGCCTGCGCAAAAAATACTCGGCATGCCTGCTTGGACTTTGGAGCAAATGCAGCTACTGCAAACCTGGCCCACAGGCAATCAACAAGGCGGGCAGCAATGGATTGTGGCCTATAGCCTGTTGCTGGTTTTGGTTGTGGTACTGCCTCGGCTATTACTGGCATTGTGGAACGCCGTTGCCATGCTCAAAATGGGACAATCGTTGCACCTGCCTTTGGCCAGCCCATATTTCCAAAAGCTTGCGCGTGACTTTTCAAGTGACACGACCCTGGTACTCATCCACCCGTTCAGCATGACCATGAATGCCCAGCGCCAACAGGTCTTGCAGCACTACGTGCATGCCCACCTCGGTGCGGCAGCGCATTTGCAGTTTGCGCCAAAAATTGAGTATGGCGAGGCTGCAGGCAACAGCGGCTACTTCCGAGACACGCTGCAAGACACTGAGCCCAACCTGCAGATACTGCTATTCAACCTCTCTGCCACACCAGAAGAGGAAACCCATGGCGCTGTCATGGCGCAGTTTGAAGCAGCGACCTCTGGCGCCAAAGGCATCTGGTTGTATAGCGCTGAGATGGCCGAACGAATGGGCAATGGAGCAGCGGCGCTGCAGCGCCTGGACGAGCGCAAACATTTATGGCAACACTATGCGCAGATACATGACTTGCACATTGCATTCATAGATGCACCCTGACAATGTTCTGCGACGCCCCTCTTCTCCTCACTGAACTTACCTCGGCTCGGCCATGACCCAAGACCTCAGCCCAATCCCCCAAGGAACACTGGTTCAATGGTGTTTGATCTCGCACACCAATATTGGCAAAACCACACTCACACGCACCCTGCTTGGGCAAGATGTGGGAGACATCCGGGATGCGCCGCATGTCACCGAATCAGCTGAAGGCCATCCGCTTGTGCAAACCCCACAAGGCGATGTGCTGACGTTGTGGGATACCCCTGGTTTTGGAGATTCAGTACGCCTATACCAACGGCTGCGCCAGCACAGCAATCCTATGGGGTGGTTTCTAACCAACCTGTGGGACCGCTGGCGCGACAAGCCCTTCTGGATGAGCCAACGCGCCATGCAAGCGGCACGCGACAGTGCAGATGTCGTGTTGTATTTGGTCAACGCTGCAGAAGACCCGGGCGATGCAGGCTACCTGGATGCAGAAATGCACTTGCTCCAATGGCTGGGTAAGCCAGTCGTCGTATTGCTCAACCAATTGGGGGCTGCACAAACCCCAGAGCAGCAAGAGCGTGACATGCTGGCATGGCAAACCGCATTGACACCCTATACGCCCATGGTGCGCCACGTCGTGGCTCTGGATGCATTTACCCGCAGCTGGATTCATGAGCAACGGCTTTTTCAGGTGGTGCAAAACGCCATTCCGAGTGACAAACAAGCAGCCTACCAACGCATCATAGAAACCTGGCAGGCACAGAATCATGAGCGCTTTCAAAACAGCATGCGCGCCGTGGCCAACATGCTGGTAGAAGCCGCCCAGTGGAATGAAGCAGTGGCAGAGCCCGGCGCTGCACTAAGTTGGTCGACCCTGAAAAATGCAATCAGTACAGCGCCAACGGGTGCCGAGAACACTCCCGAAGGCCAAGCCATGCAACGCTTACTACGGCACTTGCAGCAACAAGACGCACGCAATACCCAAACCTTATTGGAACTGCACCACCTTGACGGCAAAGTCGCAGGTCACATCCACCAGCAATTGCGCGAATACTTCACCGTGCACCAGCCCTTGGACTCGCGCCAAATGGGCCTGTGGGGCGCCTTGACGACGGGCGCCGCTGGCGGTCTTGGCGCCGATTTGGCCGCAGGCGGTTTAACCATGGGGGCTGGCGCTGTGCTTGGGGCATTGGCAGGTGCCATCACGTTTGCTGGGGCTGCGCTAGGCATTAATAAATTGCGCGGGCAAGCCAAACACCAAGTTCACCTGAACAATGATTTTTTAGACACGGTATTGCACACCAGCTTGCTGAAGTATTTGGCTGTTGCGCACTTCGGTCGGGGACGCGGCCATTACGCAGAATCAGAAGCCCCGGCGCACTGGGCCCAAACGCTGACGCAGCAAACCGCCCCGCACTTAGACTCTCTGCACACGATATGGGAACAACTGCGCAGTCAAGCGGCAATGGAGGGAGCCAACACCATGCAAGCCTCAGAAACAGCGACAACCAAGCTACAGGCACTGCTGTCGCACATCATGTTGGAAACCTTGCATCAGCTGTATCCTGCTCTGAAACAACCGAGTCTGCAATCAGACTAAAGTGACCTTCAGGCACTGAAGGAATGCTACGCACGCTTCAAAAAGCGTAAAAGCCCCATGCAGCAGAGACTGCATGGGGCTTTCACATTTTCCTGTACAGCGTTTAATTTGACTGGCTGTTTTTTGCCAACCAGAACTGACGCACACTCGCTTCAATACCAGCGGCATCCAAACCCTGCATCGCCAAAAGCTTGGCAGGATCACCATGTGCGATGAAGGCATCTTGCAAACCCAGTTGCAACACTGGTTTAGAGATTCCGGCCCGCTGCAAAGCCTCCAGCACAGCGCTACCTGCGCCCCCCATGATGGCGCCTTCTTCCAGTGTCACTAAAATATCGTGCTGCTGGGCGATCAACTGCAGCAGCTGCTCATCCAAGGGTTTAGCCCATCGCATATTCACCACAGTGGCGTTCAATGCCTCGGCTGCCGTCAACGCAGGGTAAAGCAATGTTCCAAACGCCAAAATGGCGGTGCGTGGCTGCCTTTCTTGCAGCAGGCTCACATCCAAAGTACGACGCACTTCTGCCTTGCCATATGGCAAAGACTGCAAATCGTCTAACGGCTCAACCCCTACGCCTGCCCCCCTAGGGTAACGCACACAAACAGGATGGTTTTGGGCATACGCGGTGGAAAGCAACTGTCTGCATTCACGCTCATCGGCAGGGCATGCCATAGCCATATTAGGAATGCAGCGCACAAATGGAATGTCGTAGGCTCCGGCGTGGGTTGCACCATCGGCCCCAACCAGACCAGCACGATCCAGCGCAAATACGACGGGCAGATTTTGCAGTGCCACATCGTGAATGAGCTGGTCGTAAGCGCGTTGCAAAAACGTTGAGTAAATAGCCACCACTGGCTTAAGCCCTTCGGTAGCCATACCAGCGGCAAAGGTCACCGCATGCTGCTCCGCAATACCCACGTCGTAATAGCGAGCGGGAAAGCGTTGATGAAACTCCACCATGCCTGAGCCTTCACGCATCGCGGGGGTAATTCCAATCAATCGCTGGTCGTGCCCAGCCATGTCGCATAGCCAGCGGCCAAAGACCTGCGTAAAGGTTTGCTTAGGTGCTGTACTGGGTTTGACAATGCCCACAGCAGGATCAAACTTGGAAGGTCCATGGTAGGCGATAGGGTCCGCTTCGGCCCGTTTGTAGCCTCGACCTTTTTTCGTCACCACATGCAAAAACTGGGGGCCATCGAGCTGACGCAAATTCTCCAATGTCGGAATCAGTGACTCCAGATCATGCCCATCAATAGGCCCAACATAATTGAAGCCAAACTTCTCAAACAAGGTTGCAGGCACCACCATCCCTTTGGCCTGCTGCTCAAAACGTTTGGCCAATTCAAACAACGGGGGAACTGGCTTGAGCACGGTTTTGCCCACATTTTTGGCCGCCGCGTAAAACTGCCCGCTCATCAGTTGCGCCAGATAACGGTTCAGCGCCCCCACTGGCGGGCTAATGCTCATGTCGTTGTCATTCAAGATGACGAGCAAGCGCCCTTTGTCTGCAACGCCAGCATTGTTCAGTGCTTCAAACGCCATGCCTGCAGTCATCGCCCCATCACCAATAATGGCAACGGCCCAGCGGTTTTCACCTTTTAAGGCAGCCGCTTGTGCCATGCCAAAGGCAGCCGAGATACTGGTACTCGAATGGGCGGTGCCAAAAGTGTCGTATTCGCTTTCTGTGCGCAATGGGAAACCTGACAGCCCCTCCCACTGACGCAGCGTCGCCATTTGATCGCGCCGCCCGGTCAGAATTTTGTGTGGATAGGTTTGATGCCCCACATCCCAGACCAATCGATCTTCAGGCGTTTGGAAGACATAGTGCAAAGCCACTGTCAACTCCACCGTGCCCAGGTTAGAACTCAAGTGCCCACCGGTTTTAGAGACACTGTCGAGCACAAACGCACGCAACTGATCAGCCAGTGGCTTGAGCTTTTCTCGTGGCAGTTTGCGCAAGTCGCTCGGGCTGTTGATCGTTTTGAGTAATCCGTACGAATCGTTTGAAGAGTCTGAGCTTGTCATGATGGAGCTTGTTGTCTTTATCGGGCTTTATCAAGCCATGTCAGGAAATGATTGGCGCGCAGCAACTGCACAATGGCCTCGCACGGCCATTACACCTCAGTAAGAACGTTCTATGACGAGGTCCGCCAATCCGCGCAAAGCCATACAGCTGTCTGCGCTTAAACCGCTGTGCGCTAAGGCCGCATAGGCCTGCTGGTGCAATTGCTTGGCATACGCCTTGGCAGCATCAACCCCCATGATGGACACATAGGTAGGCTTGTTGTCGGCAGCGTCTTTACCCGCTGTTTTTCCTAGTGTGACCGAGTCAGCCGTCGCATCCAAAATGTCATCGACCACTTGAAAAGCCAGACCCAGCGCGTGTCCGTAGGCATGCAGCGCCTCCGCGATGGACGCTGGCACGTTCGGAACACTGTGTACGCCCATCAACACACTGCCTTTCAGCAAAGCACCGGTTTTTAATTCATGCATGCGCTGCAGTTGCACTTGCGACATGCTTTTGCCCACATGGTCCAAATCAATCGCTTGCCCGCCTGCCATTCCGGCAGGCCCCGAGGCTTGAGCCAACAGACGGCACAGTCTCGCCTGAACGCAAGGAGAAATAGCAGCAGGGCTCTCGGGCAGTTCTTCCTCGGTCAACAGTTCAAAGGCCAATGCTTGCATAGCATCCCCTGCCAGTAACGCAGTGGCCTCTCCAAACTGGACGTGCACGGTGGGCTTGCCTCTGCGCAGGACATCGTTGTCCATACAAGGCATGTCGTCATGAACGAGGGAATAGGCGTGGATCAACTCAACCGCACATGCCGCCCGCGTGGCCGCATTGGTAATAGAAGGGAGTGCGTTTTGATCTGCCACTTGCTGTGCCACCGCCTGCTGCGCAGCCAACGCCAGAAGCCCCCGCAAACGTTTGCCGCCGCCCAGAACGGCATATTGCATGGCTTGGGCCAATCCCTGCAAATCAGCAGGCGGCTGTGGCAACACAAATCGTTCAAGGGATTGCTCAATATGGCGTAAATGCGTGTCCAGCCAGACAGCAAAATTGGTGGCTGCAGCAGTATTGCTAGCAGCAAGATCTGGTGCTGTAGAAATGGAAGCGACAGAGAGGTTCAAAACAGTCTTTCTAAAACAGCAAAGGAATGGCGGTAGCATGTACTTCTACGTACTCTTGGTAGCTGGCATGAGTCAGCAATCCAACTAAAGGACATACGCGCCCGAGACGGCCCAGGCATTCAAGCCTATACACCAGCAAAAAAAGATGCGGTCGCCATAAGGTGTAAAAAAGGAGCGTTCCCCCTCCCTGGAAACTCAGTATGCCTACTCACCCAAAGGCTGGCTGAGATTCGCATCTAACACTTGAATCTGTGTTTGCACCGCCTCAAGCCTAGAACGGCAAAACGCCAATAATTCTGCACCCCGCTGATAGCCTGTGAGCAATTGATCTAGGGGCAAGGCACCACTTTCAATTTGCACCAACAACTGCTCCAACTCTTGCAAAGCCGCCTCGTAGGTAGCAGGCTCAATTTTTTTGGATTTTGTAACCATAAAAAAACATGGGGAAATAAGCCCTCAATGCCCACTCGCCATGCATTTGGATAAAACGGGCCATTTTACGGGATTCATTGCTCATACAGGAACAGACAACCCTACTGGACCATCAGCGGCCCCAATACACCCATGCAATGCGCAAACAATCAACGCCAAAGCGGCACAAGGGGCTATATGCATGCACACCTCTTCACAAATACCCGTCAATATGACAATTCACAGTCAGCAAACTCAACAATCTCCCTATTGCCAGCACTACTGCTAGAATCACACTCCTTTCGCAGCCGGCGGTTTTTCTTGGACCATGCCGGCTTGTTTTTTTCCATTGCGCACTCGATAACAACAGCGCGCGCCCCTGTGGGGGGTCTTTAGGTCAGGATGAAATGTCTGATTTAAGTCTTCAACTGCAGCAGGCCAAAAGCCAACTACCAGTTTCCAGCTATTTCGATGAGGCGCTTTTACAGCGCGAGTTGGAGACCATCTTCCAGCACGGGCCCCGCTACGTGGGGCACCAACTTGCCGTCCCTGAAGCGGGCGACTACTTCACGCTCGCGCATGAAAATCAAGGTCGCGCTTTGTTGCGCCAGCGCGATGGCTCCATCAAACTCATCTCCAACGTTTGCCGCCATCGCCAAGCCATCATGCTCAATGGACGAGGCAGCTTGCAACGCAACCAAAAAGGCAGCGCTGCGGGTAATATCGTCTGCCCTCTGCACCGCTGGACATACAGCGAAGGTGGAGACCTACTGGGTGCACCACACTTTCCGCAGGATCCATGCCTGAACCTGAATCAGTATCCGTTGCAAACATGGAATGGGTTGCTGTTTGAAGACAATGGCCGCGACATTGCTGCTGATTTGGCCCAACTGGGCCCAAAGCACGCCCTGAATTTTGAAGGTTTTGCGCTAGACCACGTGGAAATGCACGTCTGCAACTACAACTGGAAAACCTTCATTGAGGTGTACTTAGAGGACTACCACGTCGGCCCCTTCCACCCAGGTCTTGGCAACTTTGTGACCTGTGATGACCTGAAATGGGAATTTGGCAAAGATTATTCGGTACAAACAGTAGGCGTTGCCAATGCCCTGCAACAATCTGGCAGCGATGTGTATCGTCGTTGGCATGAAGTGCTGCTCCAATACAACGACGGCAAGGTGCCTTCGCACGGGGCCATCTGGCTGACCTACTATCCGCACATCATGATCGAGTGGTATCCCCATGTGCTAACGGTCTCTACCCTGCACCCGATGGGCGTAGACAAAACCATGAATGTGGTGGAGTTCTATTACCCCGAAGAAATTGTGGCCTTCGAGCGTGAATTCGTTGAAGCCCAACGTGCGGCCTACATGGAAACAGCCATTGAAGACGATGAAATTGGCGAACGCATGGATGCAGGTCGGCGAGCATTGTTTGAGCGCGGCGACAACGAAGTAGGTCCTTACCAAAGCCCCATGGAAGATGGAATGCAGCACTTCCACGAATGGTATCGCCGCACCATGGCGTTTGAGGGGTAAATCCCGTCTCACGCAAGGCAGCGAAGTGACCGCCTGCTCCTAGTCAATGCGCGTTGACTAGGAGCGTTTCATTCGAAGCTAATCAAGGCGCTTTTGCTACGTCAGAAGCCCCTTCACGCACTCGCCAAAAGCGTGCAAAACGCGGTAGACCACTGGCATGCCAACCATTGTGCTTGTAGCTGATCACACTTCCAATGGCTGGCGGCTGCGCCCGCAAAACATCGCTTAACCCACTGCCTATGCGAAAGGTCTGGCCACTGGGCATCGCCACGACCAAAGCGCCAGTCATTCCCTCATATTTGCCTTTTCCAGGCACATAACCAACGACAACAGCCTCTGCATCTTCTGTCGTTTTTAATTTAATCAGATCATCACTGCGCCCTCCGCGATAAGGCGCATTGGCGCGGCGCAACATCAGACCTTCAGCCCCCTGCGCGGTCATCCTCCGCAGCTGAGCATGCAACTGCTGATGGCTATCTACCTGCCACTGCGGCGCCCATTGCACCCATGGTTGGTTGATGGTATTTACCAACTCCTGCAATGCTTGCTGGCGTGCAGTGAACAAACCGGGGTGAAGTGGCATGTCAAAAACCATATAACGCATTTTTTTCCATTGCATCTCTTGCGGAGATGCACTTGCCACAGTGGATTGAACCCACTCAAAGCGCCCTCGCCCGGCCCACAACTCGCCATCCATAGGTTGCGAAGGCCATTGCGCGGTAAACCATGCAGGCGCTGCAATCACCAAACCTTGGCGGCTGATCAGCTGTCGGCCGTTCCAGATAGCGCGAATGCCATCGTACTTCTCACTCACCCAATATTGATCAAGCGCCACACCTGGGTGGAATGCATTGGCTAGCGTGGGCGAGATCTCCTCTGCCACCGGAGCAACCTCTTTGGCATAGGCGTCAATGCTTTGCGATACAGCCCAAATCATCCAACCGCAAAAAAGAAAACACCTCAGGACATCAACATGTTTTGGACCGCACTGCATGGTTTGTCTCCTCACTGTTCACTCAAGAGTTGTGAACGGCTATTGAAACAAACACCCAGCGGGGTTTCTGCGCTTATTCAATCGACTGTCAAACCGGTGACATACAGGCTCCTTAAATTGATGCGGTTGACGCCAAATCCAATACATCCCAAGGAAATCCACGATGGCCAAGTCCTCCACGAACCGCCGCACATTCATTATTCGCCTGAGCTCTATTTCCACAGCGCTGGCTGCAGGCAGTGTCCTGTCTGCATGCGGCGCTGGCTCTGAGGACGATGACGCCTCCTCCTCAGCAGTCCCTATTTCTTTCCGTTATGGAGTTGCCAGCGGAGACCCACTTTCTGATCGAGTGGTACTTTGGACCCATGCCAAGTACGGTGATTTTGATGCTATCTCAGACGATGTAGAGCTCACTTGGGAGATCGCAACCGACGCGGGATTCACAACGATTGTCAGCCAAGGCAAGACAACTGCTGCGGCAAGTCAAAGCCACACCACGAAAGTCGATGCCACAGGGCTACGCCCAGGCACTTCATATTTTTTCCGTTTTCGCCATGGCAGCAACCTATCTCCCGTCGGGCAAACCCGAACCCTGCCAGCAGCAGGCGTGCAGAATGTGAAGCTGGCCGTACTCAGTTGCTCCAATTACCCCGCAGGGTACTTTCACGTGTATGCCGAAGCACGCCGCAGCGGCGCTGAGTACGCGCTGCACTTAGGCGATTATCTGTACGAATATGAAGCTGGCGGTTACGCTTCGCAAGATGCTCAGGCATTGAACCGCATGGTGGAGCCGCCACACGAAATTATCAGCTTGGATGACTACCGCCGACGCTATGCACAGTACCGCACTGATCCAGATTTGAAGCAACTGCATGCCAGCATGCCGATGATTGCCATCTGGGACGACCACGAAATCGCCAACGATGCCTGGACCGACGGCGCAGAAAACCACAACAAAGCCACCGAGGGCTCCTATGCTCAGCGCGTGGCGGCCGCGCTCAAGGCCTACCACGAATGGATGCCGATTCGACTGGATGCGAGTGGCGTGCAAAGCAAGATCTGGCGCAGCTTTGATTTTGGCAATTTGCTCTCGCTACACATGCTGGAGACCCGCCTGACGGCCCGTAACGAGCCGGTGTCGATCTCCGACTTGGCCAACCCGGCTACCGCCGCACAAGCGCAAGCGGAGCTGGTCTCACCAACGCGCCAAATGATTGGCCAGGAACAGCAGGCCTGGCTGGCACAGCAGTTGCAAAACTCCAACGCCACCTGGCAGGTCCTGGGCCAGCAAGTTTTGATGGCACGCATGGAGTTTCCGGCCTCGATCTTGCAACATCTCAATGCCGAGAACATGGATGCGACCGCCCAGCAGGCAGCCATTGCCGCAATTCAAGCGTATCTGACCGCCAAAGCCACTGCCGCCCAAGCGCCGCAGTTGCTAACTCCCGAACAAGCAGCTCTGTTGGACCCTAGCCTCAACCCGAAAATCGGCTACAACCTCGATGCTTGGGATGGCTACCCGGCCGCGCGTGAAGCCATTTTCCAAACCGCCTACCAATTGGGCAAACCGCTGGTGGTGCTGGCCGGTGACACGCACAACGCCTGGCACAGTGATTTGATACTGCTGGATGGCACGACCAAAGTCGGCGAAGAATTTGCCACCAGCAGCGTCAGCTCGCCTGGCTTTGAGGCGTATTTGAGCGGCATTGACCCGGCCTTGATTCAGCAAGCCTTTTTGGGAGTGATTGACAGCTTGAAATTCCTGGAGACGCAAAAACGCGGTTTTTTGCTGATGGAGTTCACCCCAGAAGCGGCGACTGGCTCCTGGCATGCGGTGGACACCGTGAAATCGCGCAATTACCAAGCGCAGCAGCTGCACACGGCCAGCATGCTGGGATAAAGCGTTCACGCGTTAAAGTGCCAGGATACTAGCACCACCCTGGCATGGTCCAATGCAGGCCTGCCGGGGATGCTTTAATACCAACGACCGATCGGATGGATTGGCCAAGAGCGTGTTGAAGATCTAAGCGCACGCGCTTGGCGTGATCACGGACGCAAGCACCGCGACGCTCCTTCAGTGCGCCAGTCGCGCCTTGGCGCGCAAGTAATAGCCCAGCCAGACCATTGCAGCCAGCAACAGCAACACGCCCCAAAACCACCAGGACTCACTCGAAAAGGCCAACTGCATGAACCGCTGCCCGGCAGTGAGCCTACAGCCCGTGGTGCTCATGCCGCAGCCCAGTGCAAACAAATAAAAGCTGCCCGCAACAAACAAGGGCATCAGCAAGACGCCTGCAATTTGCAGAAACCAACCAAGGGCGACTGTGAAGCGTGGCATGTTTTCAATGTGCAATGGATCAGGCCGCTTTGGCCAGCACCGCATCCAAGGCATCGAGCAAGGCCTGGGCCTGGGCATCGGTGCCAATCGTGATGCGCAAATGGTTTTCCAGGCGCGGCTTGGCAAAATGGCGCACCAAGACATTGCGCTCACGCAAACCGGCCATCAAGGCCGCTCCGCTGTGCGCCGGGTGGCGCGCAAAAATAAAGTTGGCTTTGGAGGGCAATACCTCAAAACCGCGCAGGGCCAGCTGCGCCACCAAGTGCTCACGGGTTTGCACCACTTGGGCCAAGGTGCCTTGGTAGTAGGCAAAATCTTCAAACGCGGCCTTCGCACCGGCTTGCGCCATGCGGCCCAGCGGGTAGGAGTTGAAGCTGTCTTTGACGCGAGTCAGGCCATCGACCAAGCCTGCCTGCGCAAATGCGACGCCAACACGCAATCCCGCCAAAGCCCAGGCTTTGGACAAGGTGTGCACGACCAGCAAATTCGAATAACGCTGCACCAAGGACACCGCCGATTCAGCCCCAAAATCCACATACGCCTCATCGACCAGCACGACTTGCTGACTGAAGTGCTGCAGCAAGCGCTCGATATCGGCCAACGGCAAGGCCATGCCAGTTGGGGCATTCGGGTTGGCGATCACCACGCCGGCGCACTGCGCTGGATCAATGGCTAAATAGTCCTCGATCGCGATGGACCAGTCTTTGCGCAACGGCACTTGTTTGGTCTCAATACCAAACAAACTGCAATACACCTTATAAAAGCTGTAGCTGATGTCAGGCATCACCAAAGGAAGTGCACCACGCACAAAAAACGCCCGAAAGGCGTGGGCCAAAACCTCGTCAGAACCATTGCCAACGAAAATATGGCCGCTATTCAAACCCGCTGCGCTATGGTGGGTTGCCACTGTCTCACGTAGCGCCATGGAAAGCGGATCAGGGTAGCGCTCAAGTCCTTGCTGGGCAGCCTGCGCAGCCGCCTCAATCACCCGTGGTGATGGGCCATAAGGATTTTCGTTGGTATTGAGCTTGATCAAATTGTTGACGCGGGGCTGCTCGCCAGGAACATAAGGATCGAGCAGGTCAAGGCCATCACTCCAGTAATTCATGGTGTTGGGATGTGGTTAGATTGTGCGGTATCAATAAAGGGCAAGCCTGCTTGAGAGCAGCCAAAAGTTTCTCGGCTCCGGCAATGCGCGTTTGACCGCAAACTTGCGTAGGCCATTATCAGCCAACGACCAGCAGTCGTAGTCCACGGAATCAGAATTTCCATCAAGCAGCTCAGAAAACTGGGCAACTGTGGTCAAAGAACGGCGTCAATCAGGCCGATAACTAGACAAATCAACAACCACACAACCAAGACGCGCCAAATCATCGTGGCCAGTGCATGCAGCAATCGCGACAGCGCTTCTGCCTCATCAGTTGTATCGCGCTCGAACGATTCCCCCTCACTGCGACTGCATGGGGACCAAGTTACAACACGGTCCACCACGTTTGGCGCCATTCCCATTGCCGCAACACCTGTAGCCAACACCAGCGCATCGCCATCACCCGGGCATCGCAGTGAATAGGTGCGCCAGGCGCTCAGAGCATCGTCGTAGCGCCCAACGGCGGCAAACATCAATGCAGTAACCCGTGCGGGCAACCAGTTGATGGCCTGCCAGCCCATACGCGTCGCGATCACCAAGGCCGGGCTGGCGTTATCCGTCCAAGGCTCCTCGTCTTGCTCCACCCAAAAACGATACGCATGGGCGGCACTGCGAAACAGCACTGCGCCCAATGGGCCTAAGCCGACAAAGGATGAGAGCAAAAATGCCGTAAAAACGCCAAAAACGTAGCGATGCATATGTTCCAAAGATATCTTCATCGCACCACTGCCCATATCTTCTGCATCGATGGCATGCGATGCTACGCATTCTCCTTCTTGTCCTCGCGCGGTACACCAGCGCTCTAATGCATCTCCTGCCGCATCGAGATCGCCTGTATTTACCGCATTACGCACATCGGTGAAGTGCAAGCCAAAAGCACGAAAATCGAGACAGGCATACAACACCATCAGGGAGCACAGAAAGGCAAAGAAGCCCCCCAAGAAATGACCCGCAAGCCAATAAACCAGCCAAACCAAAATAGCAGGAATGACCACTACCAAGGCCCAGATCAGCCAAGCTTGCTGGGCCGTATCCGCATCCAAATGCTGGCGCAACCGCCGGGCCATTGCACGCATGACCGCATACACACGATGGTGCGATTGCAAAGGTCTGAACTGATCCAACAGCAAAGCACAAAATAGCGAAAAAACACTCATGACTAAACGGGCGCCTGAAGAAAACGGTAGAGGTTGCGAATGATGCTGGCCGTAACGCCCCAAATGAAATGTTCTTTTCCATGCGCTGCGTACGGCATAGAAAGCCATTGGCGCTCATGCTCGCCCAAACGAAAAACATGGTGGCGATGGTTGGCCGGATTGAGCAAGAAACTCAATGGCACTTCAAATATTTCATCAACCTCACCTGGGTTGGGTTGCAACACCAAATCAGCAGGAATCAAGCCGACTACAGGCACGACCTCAAACCCTGTTCCTGTGATATAGCCTGGCAACTGCCCCAATATTTCTACAGAGCGTGGAGCAATCGCCACTTCTTCTTGCGCCTCCCGCAGCGCGGTTGCGACAGCGCTGGCATCCAATGGGTCTACCTTCCCCCCCGGAAAAGCAACTTGCCCAGAATGCGTTTTCAAATGCGCAGACCGTCTTGTCAGCAGCACGGTGGGTTGTGGCCTGACCACAATGGGCACCAAAACGGCAGCCTGCACCGGCGTGACATCTATCCCATCGCTTTCGCGCACCCACTCTGGAGTCCAGACCGGCTGCGCTTGAAAATGCTGACGCAGTGCAGCAATGCTTTGCTGTGCAGAAGGAATAGCGGGCAAACCATCATCGACAGCCACCACTGGCACATCCTCTGGTCGCACCCCAAGTGGCAAACGTGTTCTAGGCAAACGGCTTGGTGCAGAGGACGCCAAGAGCCCATCTGCACTGGTTGGCGAACGTGAAGACGAAAGAAAAGAGTTGTCTTGCATGGGGAATGTGGCCACCTCAGAAGCGAGCTGTTCAAAAGGTCACAAAAATAGCCGACAGCCTAACAAAAAACCAAATAGAACGATCAAGCTCGGCGCAATAGCCTCAGCATGACCCAATAAAAAACCGCTAGCAATTGCTTTCGCAACTGTTAGCGGTTTTATCGCGCACAGGGAGCGTTGCTTACAACGCGACACTGAACAGCAGAACCGATGCTTACGCTTGGCTTGTTGTTTTAACGCGAGAAGGCAGCTTCTCTTTGATGCGAGCAGACTTACCGCTGCGCTCACGCAGGTAGTACAACTTGGCACGACGCACATCACCACGGCGCTTGACTTCGATCTTAGCGATCAATGGGCTGTAGCTTTGGAATGTACGCTCAACGCCTTCGCCGCTAGAAATTTTACGCACAGTGAAGCTGCTGTTCAAGCCACGGTTGCGCTTAGCAATCACCACGCCTTCATAAGCCTGCACACGTTTACGTGTACCTTCAACCACATTCACGCTGACGATCACAGTATCACCAGGACCGAAATCAGGAATGTCTTTATTCAGGCGCGCAATTTCTTCGGCCTCAAGGGTTTGAATCAGATTCATCTCTATCCTTCTCGATCATGCTTGGCAAAAAAGTATCACGCCCTGATTGGCCCAATGCCATGCATTGGCCCAAATGCTTCATCAAGCCCCAATCACGAAGCCGACTCAAGCATTTGGTGTTTTATGCGCTCAAGTAGAGGATCAAAACAGAGCATTATAAGAATGAATCCGATTTTTTGGCTAGTAGTTTCTCATCGGCTTGTGTAATTTGCCCGTTGCCTCTGGCTTGCTCAAGCAAATCTGGGCGTAAATGCGCACTCCACTGCAGGCTTTGCTGCCGCCTCCAGGCATCAATACGCGCATGGTCACCACTCATCAAAACGGGGGGCACCGCTTGACCGCGCCACACTTCAGGCCGCGTGTAATGAGGACAATCTAACAGGCCAGAAAGGTCAGGATTGAAACTGTCTTGCATATGGCTTTGCGCATCATGCAAGACCTGCGGCTGCAAACGCAGCACCGCATCCAGCAAAGCTGCAGCAGCGACCTCGCCGCCCGAGAGTACGAAATCCCCCAAACTGAGCTGGCAGTCCACATATGCATCAATGAACCGTTGATCCACCCCTTCGTAACGCCCACACAGCAACACCATTCCCGCACTTTGCGCGAACTGCGCAACCACGCTGTGTGTAATCGCACGCCCAACCGGCGTAAAAAACACTAACGGTGCACGATCACTGGTGGCGCAAATGGGGCGCCCCTCCACACAAGAAGGGCCCAACACTTCTGAGCGTGCTGCACGAATCGCATCCATGCATAGCGCCAACGGCTCTGCCTGCATAACCATGCCCGGCCCACCACCAAATGGCCGGTCATCAATGCGGCGATACCCTCCTTGAGCAAAGTCGCGTGGATTCCAAAACTGCACCTGCACCCCTGCCTGCCCCGCACGCCGGTTGACGCCATGCTCCAAAAATGGAGCGATCAATTCAGGAAACAAAGTAATGATGTCAATACGCATACCCATGACTCTCAGAAAAATAAGGCCACGGCCAAATCAGTAATCAGGCTGCCAATCCACCACAATCAATTTTTCCTGAATGCGCACCTCATCCACATACGCATCCACAAAAGGAATCAAACGCTCTTGCGGCTTGGCCTCCCCCTCAGCAGATTGCTGCACCACCAATACAGACTGCGGCCCGTTTGAAAGCAGTTCAGAAACCTCCCCCAGCAACAAGCCTTCGCGGTTGCGAACCACCAACCCAATCAAATCAACCCAGTAAAACTCTCCTTCTGCCAAAGCAGGAAAAGCGCTTCGCGGCAAAGCGATACTCGCCCCGCGCAAAGCTTGTGCCCAATCGCGATCGTTGACGCCTTCCAGTTGAGCCACCAACGCATCACCCTGGGGCTTGAGTTGCAGAACCTTGACGTGCAGCAACTGACTGAACATTTTTGGGCCTGCTTGCTGCTTGCCAGTACCTGGTTGAATGAACCACTCGTCGGCATCTTGCAGGGCATCCGCATCCGCACTGAATGGCGCCAGCTTGACCCAACCTTTGACGCCAAAAGCACCGGTAATACGCGCCAGCTCAATCAACTCCTCGGCAGGCGCCTGCTTGGCAACCAATTGCGCCAGCCCTTGGCGCACGCCTTCAGCCACACGCTCTGCAGCACTCGTCGTTGCGACCACTCGCGCCCCATTTGAAGATTGATTTGAAGAGGTTGCCATAAACAATACCCAAACAACACAGACTCAACCCATGCACAAGCAATACATAGTCAAGTCCCAAAAAAACCATAAAAAAACAGGCATTGTGCTACGGTCGTAGCAACCAATACCTGTTCGTTTGCAACCAACAGCCATGCTTGAGCACGGCCATTGATGTGCGAGAGTGCGCAAAAATTATGCAGCCACTTGTTGCTTAGCAGATTGCTTGATCAAGCGCTCAACAGTGTCAGAAGCTTGTGCACCAACGCCTTGCCAGTAAGCCAGACGGTCGTGGGCCAAGTTCAGGCCTTGTTCTGCGCCACGGGCGTTAGGGTTGTAATAACCGATACGCTCAATGAAACGACCGTCACGGCGAACACGCTTATCAGCCACAACGATATTGAAGAAAGGACGTGCTTTAGAGCCGCCACGGGAGAGTCTGATTACGACCATTGCGAAATTTTCCTTGGGGTTGCCTTTAGCAGTTCAACCAGGTCAAGATAACAATACACGCCTAGATCCAACGTGCACTATCAATACCTCTTCACCTACTCAACCGATTCAAGGCGAAAAATCCACAGCGTTTGAGACACGCGACATGACCACCCGGCCAGCGACTACGCTGCAAAGCCAAAGATTATAGCAAAGCTTGCGCAAACGTCTATGTTTAACTGAACCAAACAACCTGTTTCGGCATTAAAAATCTTGCAGAACTCGCCTCAACAGCACGGCTGATTGCCACTATGGATAGGATGCATCGCTCGTATCTCACAAAGTAACCAGTCCCTGGATGCACAACACCGTGTGCCCTCCAACCCATACGCGGTCATTTTCATCTTGCTCACAAAAAATACGCCCCGCCCGACCTAATGTCTCCCCTTGGCTGGCCCAGTAGCGCGCAGGCGCCCAACCTTCATGAATCAACCATTGGGCCAAACTGGCATTGAGACTTCCCGTCACAGGATCTTCAGGAATGCCCATGGCAGTCGCAAATCCACGCACGGTCAAGAACGGCATCTGGGGAGTATTAGAAGCATGGCGATCCCCCAAGGCGACAACACCCACATCCGCTTTGAGCGCACGCAGTGCAGCAAAATCAGGCCGCAACGCCATTACCTCTTGCGCAGAAGGCACAACCAGAACCAACCACTGCGGCCCATTGTCCAACAGTTGATGCGCCACAATGCGCTCATTCGATAAACCCAATGCATTGGCAACCGCGCTTAAGCGCGCATGGTCTACCTGACTGCGCTGAAGTGCCGGAGCCTCAAAAGACCACAGCCCTGACGCATGAGGTTGAGGTCGTAAGCGGACCAGCCCTTTGATGCATTGTTGCGTCACGCGCCCATCAGTCGCTTTTGGCACCCCACCCGCCGCCAACCAGGCAAAACACGTGCCCAAGGTCGGATGGCCAGCAAAAGGCAACTCTTCATCAGGCGTGAAAATTCGCACCCGATAATCAGCTGCGCTGTGTTCTGCTGGCAGCACAAACGTGGTTTCAGACAAATTGGTCCAGCGCGCAAAGTCCTGCATTTGCGCCGTACTCAGCCCCTGCGCATCCAGCACTACTGCCAAAGGATTTCCACGGTAAGGCGTATTGGTAAAAACATCAACTTGAGCGAAACGGCGCTGCTGCATCAGGAAACCTTTATGGCGTTCATCTGTATCAAAAACTTCCAAACATAGAGCCTAGCGCAATCACCACAACCAATGCAGTCATAGGGAAAAGCATAGTGACTGCGGCAATGTTGGCGTACGACTGGCGGTGCGTTAGTTTGCAAATGGCCAGCAACGTGATGATGGCGCCGCAATGCGGCAATGTGTCCATACCGCCAGCGGCCAGCACGGCCACACGGTGCAGCAACTCAGGGCTGATGCCCGCTTGCTCGGCCATGTGCAGGTAATCAGCGCCCAAAGCCTCCAGCGCAATACTTAAACCACCTGACGATGAGCCCGTTATCCCAGCCAGAATATTCATGGCAATCGCTTCGGAGATTAGCGGATTGTGAGGCGACACATTAAGCACCGCATTTTTGATCAATGCAAACCCAGCCAAACTGGCTACCACAGCGCCATACCCCACTTCAGAAGCCGTATTGAACAATGGCAGCATGAAACCAAACACGCCCTTATTGACGGTTGATTTCAAATCGCTCCAGTGGCCAAGGCGCATTACCACCAAAGTCGTGCAAGCTACAGCCAACGCAATAATAAGCGACCAAAGCCCCACACTTGTTGCCGTATTGAGCTTTGGAAAAGCCTCCGTCATAAACGCCAAGTTCATGCCCGGAAACACCCTATATGTGAACAAGGCATTCACCCCGACAACAAGCAATAAAGGCAGCAGCGCCTGCCACACGGGCATTTCCGTGGTACTGATGCCCTCTTCCTGTAGCGCTTCGTCATCGTCATCATGCTCACCGTACCCCTCGGCTGCGTTGCGTGCAACCGAAACACGTGACTGCAACCACCACAAACCACCCAACATCATGATCAAGGCAGCAATGATGCCCAAACCGGGCGCTGCAAACGAATTGGTTCCAAAATACTTGATTGGAATCGCATTAAGAATCGCCGGTGTTCCTGGCAAAGCCGTCATCGTGAACGTGAAAGAACCCAACGCAATAGATGCAGGAATCAGCCGCTTGGGCACCTGCGCTGTTTTGAAGAGATCTTTGGCAATCGGATAGACGGCAAAAGCCACCACAAACAAAGAAACGCCCCCATAGGTAAGCAGCGCGCAAGCCAATACCACAACGACAACAGCATGGCGCTGCCCCACTACGCGCACAATCCATGTAGACAACGTATGCGCAGCGCCAGAATCAGCCATCAAACGCCCAAACAAAGCGCCAAGCAAGAAAATTGGCAAGAAATTCATGGCATATCCGGCCAGCGCGGGCATGAACGTACCAGTGTAAAACGGCAGCAACAGTGCCATTTCGCCCGACAAAACTACCGCCATTGCGGCCATCAATGGCGCCAACAGCAGCACCGTGACACCACGATATGCAAAAAACATCAACAGTGCCAATGACACCACAATGGCCAGAACCCCCATCACACATCTCCCCTTGTAAAACCTGAGGACTCTAGCAGCACAGCAGCAAAATCATGTGATAACTGAAGGCACAAGAGGTCATACCAGTTTTCAGCGTTTTCTTTGCGCTACTGCAAAACATTTTTTCATCGTCACATTTGTGAATCTCAAGTGCAGAGCCAATGCCATAGCCCTCCCTGCACAACACCCCTCTCTCACCACACTCAGAGCCCACAACATTCATTCAATTCCACAACGGTGGCTTTTGCACCATAAGCCAGTAAATCACCAGCATGGCAATAAATGCGGGGTAGCCCAACCACTCCCATACCCTGGCGTATTGCCAATAGCGGCGTGGCAATGTGTTCTCGCCTTGTTGGTGGGCCTGCAGCGCTATACGTGCCATACGAATTTGCAGCCACACTACAGGTAGCCAACACGCACCAGAAAGGGCATACAAGCCCAGCGTCAATTGCAGCCAAGCGGCATCCCACCCCCAGCCAGCCCAATGCACCAACGCAATCCCCGTCAGTGGCTGAAGGACAACCGTAGGCGTGGTGAACCACCAGTCGGCCCGCACAACCAAGCGACTAACCGCAGCAATCGCTGATACATCGCGCGTGCGATTAGCAAAAAACAAGTAAAACGCACTACCAAAACCGGTTCCTACCAGCAACACGCTGGAGAGAATATGCACGTACTTGAGGACCAAATAGCTATTCATAGCGAACTCCTTGTGTTCATTGCGCTGGGCTTTCAACCCGCGCCTCAGGTTTGGCCACTGGCCCTTGACTACCCCACCACAGCACGGCCGCAATCGGAATGTTTTTAAACAACGGCCCTAGCGGATGCCACCACAAGCTGGGCTGCAGCACGGTGGCCGCCAAGGTCATCACCAGCATGCCCAGCAAGGCTACGCGGTACATTGGCCTGGAGGGCCAGAACAGCAGCCCCAGGCCAATTAGCGCATCCCAGGCAGCGCCTGCGTAAATCAGACTGCTGCGCAGTAGAGCCGACTCCATACCGCTTTGCGCCAGCAGCGCCACGCCAAAGCCGTAGTGGTCAAACCAGCTGACCCAGGCGGTCATCAACCACACAGCCACGACCGCGTAATGCAGCGATGCAGGCATGCCGGTCTGCGCGCACCATTGACGGGTTGCTGAATACATGCGGGCTCCTTCGATTACGTTCTGATAAAAACCAATTTTTAGGGCGAGGTGACCCCGTACCTGCGGCATTGATCGCCCGCCGGTGTATTCAAAAGTGAAGATCGCCTCAGATGCTGAGCGATATCAGAGTACCAAACTAAGCGTGTTGCATCAGCTGGCTGTAATGCGTTGGCACACGCCCGAGCAAGGCGGTGATGCCTGCGGCATCGGCCACGTTGTCATGGCTCAGCAAGCCCAGCGCTTCACTGCCCCAAGGGGTGACGGGCACCCAATCGCCCACTTTGGCCGATGCCTTGGTCAGGCCATCTGGCAACTTCAGCATCAGCGCCGGTTTGCGCTGGTGTTGCGCACGCAGGCTGGCAATAAAACCCGACAAAGGCACGGCCTGCGGGCCAACCGCATCCAAACTCGTAGGCCGCTCGGCCTGTGGCAGGGCCAATATGCGGGCAATGCTTTGGGCCAGCTCCAGCACATGCACCGGCTGGATTTGCGTGCGCCATGCCACGGCGGGCAATACACACACAGGCAAACGCGCCAGGTTCAAAAACAGGTTGGAGCTATCACCGCCCTTGCCAAACACCACGCTGGGCCGCACCAAGGTGGCCGATAAACCGGCCTGCATTTGCGTTTGCAAGGCTTGCTCAGCCGCCCGTTTGGTGATGCCATACGGTGTGGTGTTGAGCGAGATGCCGAGCGAACTCACTTGCACCAGGTGCGCCAGCTGCAGGCGTCTGGCGGCTTCAAACACGGCTGCGGGCGTGTCAGTGTGCACGGCGCGCATCGGGCGCTGGGCCGTGTCGCGCAAGACCCCCACGGCATTGACCACCGCATCCACGCCGTCAAGACGTGGCAGCCAGACATCGGCCTGCGTATCACGCGCGTAGTCCACCACCACATCGCCCGGTTGCAAAGACTGCGCATGGCGGGCTGACACGCCTTGCACGACCTGATGGCCCTGCTGCTGCAAGGCAGCGGTGATATGCCGGCCAATAAATCCTTTGCCACCTAAAACCAGTACTTTCATGCTTGGATCTCCTTAGATAGTGGGTTTATTCAGGCTGATGCGGTCTTGCACTGGCCTCGTGATGACCTGCAGGCGCGGCCGCTTGGTTGCCTGCCACATTCGCAGTCGGAGCATGGTCGCGCAGCTCACAAGCGCCCGCCTCACAACGATTGGCCTGCCAATGTGCCTCTGCCTGCACAGCTTGCGCCTGGCGGTTGCTGGCGCGTTGGCGCGAGGCCTCAAACGCATTCGACAACCAACGGCTGGGCATGCGGTAGCGGTTGCGCGCCACGCTGGGGTACAAGGCCGACGCGATGGAATGCACCACTGGCCAAGACAATATGCGCCCCACCCAGCCCATATCAGTCGCCTTGTATATAACAACAAAGGCATCAACCCCCACATACCAAACACCCGCCGCATCACGAGCGTGCAGCAAAGCCATTAGGTCCTGCTGGGGTTTGACGGGCGCGTGTGGCAGCAGCGCTTGCGCATCCGAGGCATCGACCAAACGCAGCACATCTGCATGGTCGCGCGCTTTGATATTGTGCATTTCGCTGCGGCACAGGGTGCAACTATGGTCATAAAAGACCGTTAGCGGCCACTGAGTAGCTGGTTTGTGAGCTGCTTGCATAGAACCCCCTTTGAACAATTCATCGACTACCAAACACATCACCTACCGTGCATTTCAGTTCATTCGTTTATTTCTGTCTAAAAAGAAATAACTATTCAAATAAAAAGGATGTGATCCACCATTTTCTAATGCGCGTTTACCACTGACTATTTGTCTGCACTGTCTCCACGCACAAACTTCTGCACCTTTGCCCCCAAGTTCAGCACCTTGACCAAGGTGCTGGGCGACAAGCGCAGCATCTCATCGGCCCACACGCCCAAAGAATCCATCAAGGCCAGGGTTTCGCGCACCCGGTCCTGGGTATCGGGCGCTTCGTGCTCAAAATCGGGCGAGGCCACCAAGTCGCGCAGCATCTGCACCGTGGGCTGAAACTCCCGCTCCTTGCGCTCGCGCACCACGGTGCGAAACAGCTCCCACACATCGTGCGAGGTTTCGTAGTAATCGCGCCGATCGCCCAGCACCTGAGTCAGCCGCACCAAACGCAGGCTTTGCAATTCACGCAGGCTATTGCTGACGTTGGAGCGCGCCACATTCAGGGTTTGGGCAATCTCTTCGCCATTGAGCGGTTTGCCATGAAAAAACAGCAAGGCATGGATTTGGGCCACAGTTCGGTTAACCCCCCATGCCACTCCCATCTCACCCCAATGGAGAACAAATTTGTGTGCGCTTTGACTCAGTTCCATGGCCGCAATTTTATTCCTTCTTTTATTTCTGTCAAGACAGAAATAAAAGAAATCAGCTCGACTGAATGCAGGCATCTGCATGCCGCCGTATCATCGCCGCATGATCTGGATTGACACCCACTGCCATTTGGATGCCCCCGAATTTGCCGCCGACCGCGCGCAAGAGCGCGAACGTGCCCGTGCGCTGGGCGTGGCCTGCTGCGTGATTCCCGCAGTCGCGCAGCGCACCTGGGATGATGCCAGACAAGATGCCCACCGTTTTGGCGATGCTTACGCGCTAGGCATTCACCCGCTCTACACGCCCGAGAGCCAAGCCGATGATCTCCAACTGCTGGACGCCATGCTCAGCGCCAACCACAGCGATGTGCGCCTGGTCGCCGTCGGTGAAATTGGCCTGGATTATTTCGTTAATCTGGATCCGGTCTGGCAAGAACGCGTATTCCATGAACAATTGCTGCTGGCCAAAACCCAGCGATTGCCGGTGATTTTGCACGTGCGCAAATCGGTGGACCGCGTGCTCAAATACCTGCGCCAAACGCATTTCACGCATGGCGGCATTGCCCACGCCTTCAATGGTAGCGTGCAGCAAGCCCATGCGTTTTTAGACATGGGCTTCAAACTCGGCTTTGGCGGCGCAATGACCTATGAACGCGCCAGGCAATTGCGCCAATTGGCCAGCACCCTGCCCTGTGATGCCATCGTGATGGAAACCGATTCCCCCGACATCCCACCGCACTGGCTGTATGTAGATGCCGAAGCCCGTGCGCAAGGCCAGCCGCAAGGACGCAATAGCCCTGCAGAATTGCCGCGCATTGCGACACACATCGCCGAACTTCGGGGCGTAGAACTTGAGGCCTGGGCCGCGCAAACCACCCGCAATGCTTTGGCAGCGCTGCCCAAACTGGCGCAGCTGCTGCCGAATGTAGATGCCGATGCAAAGGCTCACCCCATAAGCGCTCAAGCATTGAATGAACGCCTATGAATAAGCAAAGCCACATGGTGAACGCCACACCCGCCCCATCCAACCCAGTGCCGACGCTGCAAGGCCTTGCTCCCATCGCCAACGCCCACACGCGGATCATGGTGCTTGGCAGCTTTCCCGGCGCGGCCTCATTGGCGCAGCAGCAGTACTACGCCCATCCACGCAACCACTTCTGGCCCATCATGGCCGCGCTGTGGCCGAGCGATCCACAACCCAGCGCTTATGCAGAGCGCTGCGCGTGGTTGCTCGCGCATGGCGTGGGGCTGTGGGATGTATACGCCAGTTGCGAGCGCCAAGGCAGCCTGGACAGCGCCATACGCTCTGCCATCTGCAACGATTTTGAACACCTGCACGCTCAAAGCCCAGAACTGGCCTTGATTGCCCACAACGGCCAGGAAAGCTACCGCCACCACACCCGCTTGCAGCACTTGGGTTTGCCCTCGGTGCGCCTACCCTCGACCAGCCCAGCGAACGCCAGCATGCGGCTGGAGCAAAAAATCGACGCCTGGCGCGCGGCTTTTGTGCCGACTCTTGGTCTTTGAATCGATCACTCAGGTCGACCAAGCCGACCAAAGACGCCAAGTCAGTGGACAATAAGCGTTTTGCTAGCTTGCAGCGTATGTGCACTCTTTTCACCTAGGGAAGGTCTGCAAACACGCACCCATAAGGAAAACCGCTTTGTCAGACTCCTACGAATTACCCGATGTCAGCATCTCCGAGGAAGATGGCGTGCGCCATTTGCACCTGGACTCCCCATGGATCCAAGGCTCGATGCGCATTGCCAAGCCCATTGAGATCGAGCTGGAATATGTGCAGCGCATGATGGCCTGGCTGCTGTTTGTGGAGCCCGAAGAAGTTGCTGACTTGCAAGCCATGCAACTGGGTTTGGGTGCAGCTGCGCTGACCAAGTTTTGCTACAAACGCTTGGGCATGCGCACCACCACCATTGAGCTGAACCCGCAAGTGGTGGCTGCCTGCATGCGCTGGTTTCGACTGCCCGAAAATGACGAGCGCCTGCAAGTGCTGGTCGCCAACGCCGCCGACGCGGTGCAAGACCCGGATTGGCAAAGCAGCATTGACGCCCTGCAAATCGACCTGTACGACCACGATGCCGCTGGCCCCGTCTTGGAGAGCGCCGAATTTTATGCCGACTGTTTTGGCATGCTGGCCCCCAACGGCTGCATGACCGTCAACCTGTTTGGCCGCACCTCCAGCTTTGAGCGCAATATGCGCAATATCGCGGCGGCGTTTGGCGATGCCAATGTGTGGCACTTCAAACCCACCCGTGAAGGCAATACTGTGATTCTGGCGCGCAAAGCGCCGATTGAGGTCAGTATGGCGGTGTTGCGCCAGCGGGCCGAGATCATTGAAGCGAAGTGGAAGTTGCCTGCGCGCTTGTGGGTGCATGCGCTGCAAGGCTGGGAGAAATCTGCAGGCTAAGCATATGCTGATGCCCGCCACACTCAACAACAACGACTGGTCGTAGTTGATCCGTAACGGGCGTTGATGCGCTCCTTAAAGAACTCCTCATAAGACATATAGGGCTTATCTGGATGCGTTTTCTTCATGTGCTCGACGTAGGTCCCGTAATCAGGCATACCGACCATCATCCGAGCCGCACGCCCTAGATAAGCCCCCACTTGCTTGATATCCAAGTCTTTAAACATACTAATAACACTCCTTCGCTGGTCGATTGGATGGATATACCCAATCGACCAGCAAAATATTTACGCATTGGCTGAAATGGCGACAAACGGGGTTTCTTTGTCGGTGCGTTCTGGGTTGCGCTTAGCTTTGATCACGGCTTTGATGCTGTAAACAAAGATGCTGAAAACCACCACCAAGAAAATGGCCGTCAAGGTCGCATTCGTATACGCATTGAAAGCGATCGCATTCATTTGTTCCAAGCTCTTAGCTGGTGCGACGATTTCGCCTTTCGTCACCGCTTCGCTGTATTTGCGGCCCAGTGCAATAAAACCCATGCCAGGATTGGGATCAAACAGTTTGATCAGCGCAGCCGCTGTAGTGCACAGCAACAGCCAAGCAGCTGGTAACGCGGTCACCCAAGCATAACGCTCGCGCTTCATCTTCACCAAAACCACCGTCGCCAGCATCAGAGCAATCGCTGCCAGCATCTGGTTAGAGATACCAAACAATGGCCACAAGGTATTAATACCCCCCAATGGATCAACCACACCTTGATAAAGCAGCCAGCCCCACATGGCCACGCAACCGCCAGTGGCGATGATATTGGCCGACCAGGAATTAGTTTTCTTCAAAGCGGGGATAAAGTTGCCCAGCAAATCTTGCAGCATGAAGCGGCCAGCACGTGTACCGGCATCTACTGCCGTCAGAATGAACAGCGCTTCAAACAAAATGGCAAAGTGGTACCAGAATGCCATCGTGTTCTCACCCGGCAGCGCCTGATGCAAGATGTAAGCAATACCGACAGCTAAAGTGGGCGCGCCACCGGCACGGGCCAAAATGGTGTTTTCGCCGACGTCCGATGCGACAGCTGTGAGCTGCTCAGGTGTGATATGGAAACCCCATTGCGAGACAGCCGCAGCCACAGATACCACATCGCTGCCCACCAAGGCGGCAGGGCTATTCATCGCAAAGTAGACGCCGGGCTCAATCACGGTCGCGGCCACCATGGCCATGATGGCCACAAACGACTCCATCAACATGCCGCCATAACCGATATAGCGTGCGTGCGGTTCACGATCAAGCAGTTTCGGTGTGGTGCCAGAAGAGATCAAAGCATGGAAGCCAGATACCGCACCACAAGCGATGGTGATGAACATGAATGGGAAAACGCTGCCTTTCCAGACCGGGCCAGTGCCATCAATAAATTGCGTGACTGCAGGCATTTTGAATTCGGGGTTGACGATCACAATGCCGATGGCCAAGCCCACAATCGTGCCAATTTTCAAGAAGGTTGACAGGTAATCACGTGGTGCGAGCAGCAACCAGACGGGCAGGACCGAAGCAATTGCACCGTAGGCAATCAGCATCCAGGTGATTTGCACGCCAGTGAATGTGAAGATGTTAGCCCAGTATGGGTGAGCCCCAACCCAACCACCAGCCCAAATGGACAGCAGCAGCAGTGCCACACCAATGATCGAAATCTCACCAATACGCCCCGGGCGGATAAAGCGCATGTATACGCCCATGAAAAAGGCAATTGGGATGGTGGCTAGAACAGTGAACATGCCCCATGGGCTTTCGGCCAAGGCTTTGACCACAATCAAAGCGAGCACAGCCAAAATGATGATCATGATCAGGAAAGCGCCAAACAAGGCAATGGTGCCGGGCACCTGCCCCATCTCTTCACGGACCAACTCGCCCAATGAGCGACCATTGCGGCGGCTTGAGATGAACAACACCATAAAGTCCTGCACCGCGCCTGCAAACACCACCCCTGCAATCAACCACAACGTTCCAGGCAAATAACCCATTTGCGCTGCAAGTACAGGACCGACCAAAGGGCCTGCCCCTGCAATGGCAGCAAAATGGTGACCAAACAAAATGTGCTTATTGGTCGGGATGTAATCCAAACCGTCATTTTTAAGCACTGCAGGAGTGGCCCGCAGAGGATCCAACTGCATGACCTTGGTAGCGATGAACAGGCTGTAGTATCGATAAGCCACCAAATAAATAGATACTGCCGCAATAACCAGCCATAACGCATTGATACTTTCGCCGCGTCGCAGGGCCACTACACCTAAAGACCACGCACCCAACAAAGCCAGCGCCAGCCAGCCGAGGTGATTCAACCACCTCTGTTTATTATTCGCCTCAACCATTGAATGATCTCCCAAAGACGTTGTTTGAGCCGCACTATCTTGCTCTATACATACACTGCACGAATCTCTTATGGGCTCGGCGCGAGTGTATGCTTTTGGCTATAAAGTGCCAGCTAGACGATCTCCGTATTTACCCTCAAGTCAATTCAATAGGATGCCTATCGCCGCCTGGAAAATGGCAATGTGCAGGGTTTCATGCCCCCTCTCTTACGTCTGGCTCAAGTAGCTGTGCAGTCTCTTATTCAGCTCCTGCGCTTAGCCTATGTCATGCAGCAGCTCCCATTGCTACGCTCAAACTCATCATGAACTACCTCATCATCGGCGCCAGCAAAGGGCTGGGCAAAGCGTTTGTCGAAGGCCTTGGCCAAGCTGGCGACCATATCGTAGGCATCTCCCGCCAGCGCCCAACTGATTTGACATTGCCCACTGGTGTAAGCTTGGACTGGATTGAAGCCGACATGAGCCAGCCTCTTACTGCGTCACAAACCATCGCTAAGCAAGCGCCCGACACATTAGATGTACTAATTTACAACTTGGGGGTTTGGGAGGAGTTAGCCTTTACCGACACCTACCGGTTTGAGGGTGATTCTGATGCGCAGATCATGGCCATGGTCAACACCAATATCACCGCAGCCTTGTTACTTATCAAGCACCTGATGCCCAAGTTACTGGAGTCATCAACAAAACCACAGATCATTTTGACTGGCTCGACCTCGGGTCTGCGCCAAAGCGGTCGACCAGAAGTGGTATTTGGAACCTCAAAATTCGCCTTGACCGGCATGGCTGACGCATTGCGGGAAAGTTACCGCAATAGAAGTTTGGCCGTCACCAGCTTGCAACTGGGCTACCTCAATACCGAAGATGCATTAGCGACGCCTATAGCCACTGCAGCTGCGCGCGGAGAAGGCGGCCTAATTCCGGTACACGATGTGGTGTCCATGGTGCGCGCATTGACTCGGCTTTCTAATGCCTCATTTGTACGAGAGTTGGTTTTGCCTGCTATCGCGGACGAGCGTTTCTGAGTTTCAAAACGCTTGTTACCACAATTATTCCATCAACCATGCAGGAAAAAGCACCCCAGCATACGTGAATAAAGCATCTTGAAGAAACGCTGGCTATTTTCAGAATTTCTTACGCTGCAGCATGGCGCGCTTGAGCCACTCGCAATCAACAGCCCCTCTACTTCAAATAGTCTCATCGCGCAAAAACGAAACTGCATTACGTCTTGATAAAAGAAAACTTAGTCGCAAACGTAAAAAAACCATCCTACGCCTACGCATGGATGGTTTTTTTGTGCACGCCAGTCAAGACCAGCGTGTACGGGGAGTCGCTTAGTTGCGTGTTTTGTCAACCAGCTTGTTCTTGGCGATCCAAGGCATCATCGAACGCAGTTGGCCGCCCACGACTTCGATTTGGTGATCGGCCGTGTTGCGACGACGGGCTGTCATCGATGGGTAGTTCAGGCGGCCTTCTTGGATGAACATCTTGGCGTATTCGCCGTCTTGAATGCGCTTGAGCGCATTGCGCATCGCTGTGCGCGACTCGCTGTTGATCACTTCTGGGCCAGTCACGTACTCGCCATACTCCGCGTTGTTGGAGATGGAGTAGTTCATGTTGCCGATACCGCCTTCGTAGATCAGATCGACGATCAGTTTCAGCTCGTGCAAGCACTCGAAGTAGGCCATTTCTGGAGCGTAACCGGCTTCAACCAGGGTTTCAAAGCCCATTTTGATCAGTTCAACAGCACCACCGCACAATACGGCTTGTTCGCCGAACAAGTCGGTTTCGGTTTCTTCTTTGAACGATGTTTCGATAATGCCGGCTTTGCCGCCGCCGTTGGCTGTCGCGTACGACAGGGCCAGGTCACGAGCTTTGCCGGATTTGTCTTGGTGAACAGCGACCAGATGTGGCACGCCGCCGCCTTGGGCGTAGGTGCTGCGCACGGTGTGGCCTGGGGCTTTAGGAGCGACCATCCAGACGTCCAGGTCTTCACGTGGCACGACTTGGTTGTAGTGGACGTTAAAACCGTGAGCAAAAGCCAGCGAAGCGCCTTTTTTGATGTTGGGCTCAACATGCTCTTTGTAGACTGCGCCGATGTCTTCGTCAGGCAGCAAGATCATGACGACGTCGGCTTTTTTCACCGCTGCGCCAATTTCCATGACTTTCAGGCCGGCTTTCTCAGCCTTTTCCCAGGATGCACCGTTTTTGCGCACGCCCACAATGACTTTCACTTTGCTGTCATTCAGGTTTTGTGCGTGGGCGTGGCCCTGGCTGCCGTAACCGATGATGGCGACAGTCTTACCTTTGATCAAGCTCAGATCACAGTCCTTGTCGTAAAACACTTTCATTGTTTGCTCCTGCTTTGGGGGTTGTTCTCAACCGGTAAAAAAACAAAAAACCATTTCTTTCAGCACCCTCTTTGCGCCAATCAGGCTACTTAGCCAGTGCGATTGAAACAGGGGGTTCAGAGACGCAAAATGCGCTCACCTCGACCAATGCCATTGGGTCCTGTGCGAACAGTCTCCAAAATGGCCGTGCGGTCGATGGCATTGAGAAAGGCATCAATTTTGCCTTGATCGCCGGTCAATTCAATGGTGTAACTCTTATCGGTTACATCAATGATGCGGCCACGGAAGATGTCCGTAGTGCGTTTGATTTCTTCACGCTCTTTGCCTGAAGCACGCACTTTGACGATCATCAATTCACGCTCTGTATAAGCGCCATCGGTCAAATCGACCACCTTGACCACTTCAATCAAGCGGTTGAGGTGTTTGGTGATTTGCTCGATGGTGTCATCTGAGCCCACTGTCTGGATCGTCATGCGCGAGAGCGATGGATCCTCCGTCGGAGCGACGGTCAGTGATTCAATGTTGTAGCCGCGTGCAGAAAACAAACCGACAACGCGGGATAAAGCGCCTGGCTCGTTTTCGAGCAGGACTGCGATGATATGTCGCATCTAAAGACTCCTCTTTTCGTTGCCCTCACCCTGCAGCGGTAACAGCAGAATTTGGCAAGCAATTGATTCATCGAACAATAAACGGGAGGCGAATCGTGCTCTTGCCTCCAAGCCGCTTGTCAGATCATGGTGAATCTGACTAGCGGCTTGGCACTCAAACAACAATTCAAAGAAGGCTGAGATTACAAGTCGTCTGCGCCTAGCAGCATCTCGGTAATCCCTTTACCGGCTTGCACCATCGGGAATACGTTTTCAGTAGGGTCGGTGCGGAAGTCCAAAAACACCGTACGGTCTTTGAGCTTGCGCGCCTCGCGCAGTGCGCCTTCAACGTCTTGCGGGCGCTCAATCAGCATGCCCACATGGCCGTAGGCTTCGGCCAGTTTGACGAAGTCTGGCAAGGCATCCATGTAGCTGTTGCTGTAGCGGCCCGAGTATTCAATCTCTTGCCACTGGCGCACCATGCCCAGATAGCGGTTGTTCAGCGCGCAAATGATGATCGGCGTGTCGTATTGCTTGCAAGTCGACAATTCCTGAATACACATTTGCACCGAGCCTTCACCGGTGATGGTGAACACTTCGCTTTGCGGCTTGGCCAGCTTGATGCCCATGGCATAAGGAATGCCCACGCCCATCGTGCCCAGACCACCGGAGTTGATCCAGCGGCGCGGCTCATCAAAGCGGTAGTACTGCGCGGCCCACATTTGATGCTGACCCACATCGGAGGTGATGTAGACGTCGTCGTTCTTGGTCATGTTCCACAGTGTCTCAACAACATACTGTGGCTTGATCACATCCTGATTACCACGGTCGTAATCGAGGCATTTGCGCTCGCGCCAGCCGTCAATTTGTGCCCACCATTGCTGCAGGGCTTCGGCATCGGGCTTCTCATTACTCTCATCGAGCATACTGAGCAATTCAATCAGCACGTCCTTGCAGTCGCCCACAATCGGCACCTGCACTTTGACGCGCTTGGAGATCACCGACGGATCGACATCGATGTGGATGATCTTGCGCTCGTTTTGCATGAAGTGCTTGACGTTGCCAATCACGCGGTCATCAAAGCGTGCGCCAATGGCAATCAGCACGTCGCAGTTCTGCATGGCGTTGTTGGCTTCCACCGTGCCATGCATGCCGAGCATGCCCAAGAACTTGGGATCCGATGCAGGGAATGCGCCCAAGCCCATCAGGGTGTTGGTCACTGGGTAACCCAGCTTATTGGCCAAGGCGCGCACTTCGTCGGTCGCATTGGACAAAATAGCGCCGCCGCCGACATAGATATAAGGACGTTTGGCAGCCAGCAAATACTGCAAGGCTTTACGGATTTGACCGGAATGGCCTTTGCGCACCGGGTTGTAGGAGCGCATTTCGACGGTCTCGGGGTAGCCGTTGTAGGGCACCTTCTTGAACGAGACGTCTTTAGGAATATCGATCACCACTGGGCCTGGACGGCCAGAGCGGGCGATGTGGAAGGCTTTCTTGACGGTGATTGCAATGTCTTCTGCGTTCTTGACCAGAAAGTTGTGCTTGACCACCGGGCGCGTGATACCCACGGTATCGCATTCTTGGAATGCATCTTGGCCAATGGCGGGCGTTGGCACCTGGCCAGAGATCACCACCATCGGAATACTGTCCATATAAGCAGTCGCCAAGCCAGTAATGGCATTGGTCAAGCCTGGACCGGAGGTGACCAGTGCCACCCCAACATCGCCAGTAGCGCGTGCATAGCCATCGGCTGCGTGCACTGCAGCTTGCTCGTGGCGAACCAGAACGTGCTGTACGGCATCTTGGCGGTACAGCGCGTCGTATATATAGAGAACGGCGCCACCTGGATAGCCCCAGAGGTGCTTGACGTTTTCTTCAGCGAGGGATTTGATGAGGATGTCAGCGCCCATCAATTCGGTGGGGGCTTGAGCGGGAGTATTGGCGCGCTGCGCAGCGTCGGCTGCTGACTGGTACTCGGCTTTAGAGATTTCCATGATGAACCTTCTGATTTTCTAAACTGAAAAACCTTCGGTGCCCCTTGCCTAACTCTTGTGAAGCAGACTCAAGACTTAAGAGTGTAAAACGGGCCTGATACAGGGCTTTATGCCCACCCCATTACACCCCGTTTGCATTAATTGCGGGAGAATAGCTGTCAATTATGGCATCAAATATTGCAGCCTAACAAGCCAAGAACGCACTTTATGCGCTTATGCGTAATAATCCCTAGACTGGCGCCTTCCAAAATTGAGAGCAAGAAACCACTTGAAACCAATGGCGCTACTACAAAGACAAGGCACAATTTGCCCTGATTCTGACTGACCTTCATTCCTTCACTCAGCACAACTGCATGCGTTGCTTCTATACAACCGATGCATTTTTGCCTACCCCTCGACTACAGAGCTCGCTTTGGCCTCCGAAAAAGAATTCGCAGACTTTCTCCAAGAAGTTGAAAAACGCGCATTTAAAAAAGCGTTTTTTCACGTCAAGGATGAGGACGCGGCACTGGATATCGTGCAAGACAGCATGATGCGCCTTGCCGAAAACTATGCCGATAAACCTATTGAAGAAGTGAGGATGTTGTTCAATCGCATCCTCACCAACAGCACACTCGACTGGTTTCGGCGCCAAAAAACGCGCAATGCCGTTTTCAGCAACTTCAGTGATTTTGAACGCCACACCGACGAAGACGACACGTTTTCATTGCTTGAGAACTATGCTGGGCCCGATGGCTCAGAGCTGGTGGAGAGCGCTGAAACCACCACAGAACGCAAGCAAGTATTTCAGCAAATTGAAGAAGCGCTAAAAAAACTTCCTGCTCGTCAACGCGAGGCATTCATCATGCGTTATTGGGAAGACATGGATGTGGCAGAGACGGCTGCAGCAATGGGTTGCTCGGAAGGGAGCGTTAAAACCCACTGCTTTCGTGCCGTTCAAGCATTGAGCTCAACGCTCAGCGCACTAGGGGTGAAACTATGAATGAAATCAAAACAGAATTGAGTGACAGCGAGATTGATCAACTTGGGAAAGTATTTGCCAAGCCACTCAAACAGCATGAAAACGATGTCCCCAGAGACATTTCTGAGCGTTTGCGTATAGCGCGCATGCAAGCCATAGAAACACACCGTGTGGTTTTGGCTCACCAGCATGCGGCTAAATCGGAAAAAACCAATACCGCTGGCAAAAAGCAAGGCGCCTGGTGGAAAAAATTGCTTGCAGCAGCCCCAATTATTGCTGCTGGCGCTGGTGTTGCTTTCATGCAAGGCGCAGTCAGTGACGATGGTGAAAACGAACTGGCGCAAACGGACTTGCAAATTCTCTCCAGCCCCGTGCCACCATCTGCGCTCTCTGATCCGGCTTTCCTTCAATACCTGAAAAGCCAAAAAATAGACGTTTCTCATCCAGGCGCCAAAGCACCAACTGCCGCCCACTGATATGATAGCTTTGGCCGCAGCACCTCCCGGCAGCGGCCTTTTATCTATTTAGACACCCCAAACCCTGCGTTGTGCCTCTCAGAAGTCTTCCAGCCCCTCATCGCTCCAACCGTCTTATCTCGGTTATTTCCTGTGCGCTGCTATTGGCCTTGTTACTGTCCTGGCAGTCATTTCAGCTTCCCTTACTGAAGCCCGCTTTACCTGCAGGCATCAGCTACAACGGACCATTGATGCTAGCCGGAGAGCCTCAAGTAGCCACTGAATTGCGGCAAACTTCAAACACAATCTCACAGAAAGAGTCACCCCCTCCCAAAGGAATGCACATCACGCGTCCAATATGGGGCGATCTATCTGATGATGAAAAACTTACTTTGGCGGGACTTGAAGCCATCTGGCCATTCATCAGTAACGCAGAAAAGCGCCGTTGGCTTTCCATTGCAAAACGTGCCAGCGAAATGAGCGAGTTTGATCGCTCTCGGCTAAGCCTGAATATCACCAACTGGGCAAACTTCAACGAAAATCAACGACAGGCACTGCGACAGCAGTACCGCCAGTGGGATGACTCTGACGTCAGTGAACTCAACCAAGCTTGGCAAAACTTCAGAGCACTGGCACCCGACGTACGCCAACAGCTAGCCAAAGCAGCCCAAAAAGCCAGTGCGCCACCGCGACAGCCTGCGCGTCGCAACAACCTTGTGCGCATCCCTGCAGCCAATCAAGTCACACCTGGGTTAAGCAATTTACCCAAAATACCACTTCAACCTGTCCAATTCACCTCTCCCGCACGCACACGTGTGCCAACGCCTAACATCCCTGATGCATCTGCACAGGAAGCAACGGAGGCTCGGCCAGTAACCGAAGTCACAACGGTCGACCTGCCCGAGCAAACTTTACCCGTGCCCCCTGCTCCAACTGCACCGCGTGTCATCTACTGGCATGGCATTCCAATCACTCCGCCAGAGCCCCCTGAAATTTATACCGATTAGTCCAAACTCTTTCTCAATAAATACAAGGCATTGGGTATTAGCAGCACTGCCTGTCATGTTCTCAGATTTAGCCATCAGGGTTTGCATCAACATTTCTCAGGGCATACTCACACTTTTGCCTGCTCAGACTCCATGCGGCCCCCGCATACTGATCATGGCATGGCCCAGCTAAGGTCGACAAATCATCCATGCCAACCAAACAGCACGCCCCTCGAAAAGGCCTCCAGCGCATCATTTCTGCTTTTAGAAACTCCTGTCATGGGTTAATCGCAGCCTGCCAAGAAGCCGCTTTCAAACAAGAATTGCTGCTAGCCATCATCTTGATTCCCGCTGCTTTCGGAGTTGGAAAAAACTGGCTGGAAATCTGCTTTCTAATAGGTACGGTTGTATTTGTTCTGGTCACAGAGATTCTCAACTCAGCGGTAGAAGCCGTTGTTGACCGAGTAGGTCCCGAATGGCATGCCCTATCGAAAAATGCCAAAGATTTGGGTAGTGCAGCGGTTTTGCTCGCGATTGTCTTTTGTCTCATGACATGGGCGTGGGCACTATATGAAAGGTTTATTGCATGACATCCCCTCATTTTTCTATTTGCGTGTACTGCGGATCTCGTGACGGCACAAGCGCACTGATGAATCAAGCTGCCGAACAAGTTGGCCACTGGATTGGCGAGCACGGCGGACAACTTGTGTACGGAGGAGGAAAAACTGGCTTAATGGGTACGGTGGCTAGAGCGACCAAGCAAGCAGGTGGCCGTGTCATTGGCATCATCCCTACAGCATTGGTTCACAAAGAGTTGGCCAATGACGCATGCGATGAGTTACACGTGGTTGAGACCATGCACCAGCGCAAAGCCATGATGGCCGAGCGAAGCAATGCCTTTCTAACTCTGCCCGGTGGAATTGGCACATTCGAAGAGCTTTTCGAAATTTGGACTTGGCGCCAGTTAGGCTACCACGACAAACCCATCGGCATTCTCAATGCTGCTGGCTATTACGATGGACTGGAATCATTTCTGAGCAATTGCAGCAGCAATGGTTTTATGAATGATTGGCAAATGCAATTGGTAGAAATTGGTCAAGATGTTCCGACTTTGCTGCAAGGTTTAGTGCAAGCTGCCGGCATGCCGCAGCACAATGCCGCTGAACTCACGCAACACATTTAAGGCGAAACAGCACAGGCAGTTGCCGAATGCTGATTCAGCATTCGGCATATTGAGTCTGAAGCGCCCTCAAACAACAATGGGCCCTGTCTTCAAGCCAGCTGCTTTTACCGATTACCCGTTTAAATCCCAATGTGAGCAATGAACAAGAAAAAGCGCGCAGCTGAGAAAGTTGGATAATTGGCCCCTTCTACCAGCCACAGCCCCTTGGGCCTATGGCATCAACACAGCGAATCACCTACCTGCTGTTTAGCTGACTTGGCTCTTCCTCCTACCGTTTCTCGCCTCCTACCGTGGCCATCCCACAAACCTTTATTGATGAATTGATCGAACGCGTAGACATTGTTGACGTGGTCGGCCGTTATGTCACGCTCAAAAAAGGGGGCGTCAACCTACTGGGTTTATGCCCCTTTCATGAAGAGAAATCGCCATCATTCACCGTCAGTCCGAGCAAGCAGTTCTACCACTGCTTTGGCTGCGGAAAACATGGCAATGCCATTGGTTTTTTGATGGATTACGCCGGCACGGGCTTTGTAGATGCCGTCAAGGATTTGGCCCAATTGGCAGGCATGCAAGTGCCACAAGACAACGTCTCGCCTGCCCAGGCAGCAGAACGGCAACAGCGCAAAGAAGAAAAAAAGACGCTGGCCGATCTCAACGCCCAAGCAACCAAAGCCTATAAAGAACACCTCAAGCGCGCGCCAGATGCCATTCTTTACCTCAAAGGCAGAGGCGTCAGTGGCGAGATTGCAGCCCGCTTTCAACTGGGCTATGCGCCCACAGGCGACCATGCACTGGCATCCGTGTTCCCAGACTACGCAGACCCCATGCTGGAGGATGCTGGTTTGGTCATTTACAAAGAAGACACGGGCAAAAGGTATGACCGTTTTCGCGATCGGCTGATGTTCCCCATCCGCAATGTCCGCGGCGAATGCATTGGCTTTGGCGGCCGCATTATGGGCAATGGCCAGCCCAAATACCTCAACTCACCTGAAACCCCGATTTTTCACAAAGGCCGCGAGCTTTATGGTTTGTATGAAGCGCGCCAAGCCATTCGCAGCAAAGGTTTTGCCTTGGTGTGCGAAGGCTATATGGATGTCGTTGCGCTGGCGCAATGGGGCTTTGCTAATTCCGTAGCCAGTTTGGGAACGGCTTGTACAGAACAACACATTCAGCTGCTGCTGCGGCATACGGACCATATTATTTTCTCCTTCGACGGCGACAACGCGGGAAGAAAAGCGGCGGCCAAAGCGCTAGAAGTGGCCCTGGCTTTTGCAACCGATACCCGCAGCATCCGCTTTCTATTTCTCCCGAAAGAGCATGATCCCGATAGCTTTATCCGCGATCGTGGCGAACAAGCCTTTGCAGAGCAGATCGAACTGGCCCTGCCACTTAGCCAATATTTGCTGCAAGTTGCCAGTCAGGACTGCAATTTAGCCACTCCTGAAGGGCGCGCTCGCATGGCACATCAATCACGGCCATTGTGGGCATTGCTCCCCACCGGAGCCTTGAAGCTGCAAATGCGCGATGAAATTGCGCGCGTAGCACAAATGGCCCGCGAAGACCTGCAAATGCTATGGGATGCGCATGCGGCCAATGCATCCAACGGGTATCGCCAGCGCACGCCCCAGAGTAACCAGGCACCAGCGCCCCCATCCACGCCGACATTTGCAGACGACGGTTACCCCATCAATGCGCAACAACCAGCACCCATAGACCAAGGCTATTGGAGCGAGGAAGACATGATGGCCCCGGCATCCTACGATGAAGCCGACCTACCGCCAGCATGGTTGCCCCAGCACGACGACAGCAGAGCTTTATCGCATATGCAGGGGTACGAACCAGCCTTGAACACTTACGAGCAGCAGCATATGCTGCCAGACAGCATGTTTCAGGCTACGGATTCAGGCTATACGAAGAACAGAAATAGCCAACGGGGCCCATGGCAAGGACGTGGTGACAAAGATGGCGGCAAATTTTTCCGTAGCAAAGACGCCTCACGTTCATCACCGACTACCGCCAAAGGGCCGCTGCGCCAACGCCCCCTTCGCCGCGAAGAACACGCCGCCTGCATTTTGCTCGCCCACATGCCATTACTGGAAACTCTTGGCGAGCAAGACATGACACTGTTGTGCCGCCTACCTGCCCCAGATGGGATGCTTTTTGGTCTTGTCGACGACCATTTCCAACACCAGGGTGCCCAATCCTGGGAACAACTTAAACCAGCCATTCTTGCGGCGGCGCCGGGCCCACTCAAACGCTTGCTGCCACACATTGAGGCGATTGCAAGCCATCCGCAAATGGACTATGAAGATGAATTCCGCAATGTGCTCAAGCACATCATGATTCGCCAGTTGAAGCTGGAAATCGACGAAGTGACACAAAGCTATGAAACAGACAGCCAAGCAGGGGCAAAATTGCGTCGTCTAACTAGCCATTTGGCGCAATTGAAATGATGCGCCACTCCCAAACAGCCGCACGCCGCGCACCTTCTTGCGCGTAAAGCCATGCCATCCACACCGCCACGCCCGCCCTACTGGAAGCAACTGCTTTTAGATTTGAGCCCCGCATCTCCAGGCATCACGCCACTCGAATGCGCACGGATCATGGCGGGAATGGCACTGGCCATATGTATCACCGCACTCACCAGCCAGTGGGTTGCGCATGACCAACTGGAAATGTTTTGGCAAGGCGCCTCCATCAGCGCCACAGCATTCATTTTGTTTGCCCTGCCTTCCAGCCCATTTGCACAACCTTGGGCCATTTTGGTAGGCAACCTCAGCGCCGCAGCTATCGGCATGGGCTGTACCTACGTGTTCAGCAATACCGTAGTTGCGGCAACTATTGCGCTACCACTGTCAGTGCTGGCAATGATGCAACTGCGTGCCGTACACCCGCCAGCCACTGCCGTCGCCCTGTACATGGTGCTCAAGCATGTGCATGCGCCTGAGATATTGCTCTTTCCCCTAGGTTTTAACTTAGTTGTACTAGTGGCTGTAGGGACGGCATACAACCGACTGACTGGCCGACGCTATCCCTATCGGCAATTAGCCAGCTCCGCCCCTGCATCAGGGCGCGGCCAAGTATCCCAATCCGATGTGGACCAGGCGTTGGCGCGCTATAACGAGGTGTTAGCCATCAGTCGCGATGACTTAACGTCTTTGCTCCAAGTTGCCAGCGGTGCAGCCTACCAACGCCACTTGGGCGACCTGCTCTGCGCTGATGCCATGATCACCAATGTCCGCTGCGCACCTGCCGATGCCCCATTGGATGACTTGCGCACCCTGCTCGGTCAGGGCAAACATCGGGAGTTGCCCGTAGTTGACAAGCACAATCGCTTGCTAGGCACCATTGGCTTGGAGCAATGGTTTGACGTCCTTCACAACACGGTCTCAACCACAACACCAAACACCAGCGATCGTGATGACTCAGCGCCTGCATCCGAGGAATCTCAGCCAACGCTCAAACCAGCGACACAGACTGGATGGAGTAAAAAAATCCTCAGCATAGTTGGACTGGCTCGTTTAGGCAATAGCCGCGCCGACCAAACGCCCTCCGCAGCAGCACCGCAAGAGCCCTCACTCCACAATGCCATGCAGCCACAACGGGTACGCGATGTAATGGTGCCATCGCTGGTCATTGCCCATCCACAACAACCGCTGATGGAAATCATCCCTATTCTCTGCCAGGGTGGGCGTTACCACGTACCTGTCGTTGACGATGCTCAACATTTGCAAGGTATCATCACCCAGACCGATCTGCTGCGTGCGCTTGACCGCGCTCTGCCCTCTCCCCAAGCGCAAGGCGCCTCCGCTGTAGTCGCCAACGGCGCGCCTCCAGTTTGAGCGCAAGAGACGGCCTACCAACAGCCATTGCTCAGCCCAGATCAATTCCAACATCCCATCTCGCTTACCTCATGGACACCGCCCCTTCTGCTGCGCCAACCTGTACGCAACGTTTGCACAACTATCTGGATTTGATTCGCTGGAGCCGCCCTGCTGGCTGGTTACTGTTGCTATGGCCTACGTTAAGCGCATTGTGGCTGGCTGCAGATGGTTTTCCTGGGTGGCATTTAGTTGTTGTCTTCACGCTGGGAACCATCTTGATGCGCAGCGCTGGCTGCTGCATCAATGATGTAGCCGACCGGGATTTTGATCGTCACGTCAAACGTACAGTTAACCGCCCCGTCACCTCCGGTCGTGTTTCGGTCAAAGAAGCATTATTGGTGGGACTGGCACTCACACTGGCCGCCTTTGCGCTGGTATTGACTACCAACGCGCTGACGATTTATTGCTCGGTCTTTGCAGTACTTGTCACGCTTTTATATCCATTCACCAAACGTTTTTTCTCCATGCCACAAGCCGTGCTGGGCGTTGCCTTCAGCTTCGGTATCCCTATGGCATACGCAGCAGTCAATGCCGCCATTGCCCCTACCGCCTGGATTTTGCTGCTGGGCAACCTGTTCTGGGTAATCGCCTACGACACCGAATACGCCATGGTAGACAGAGACGATGATCTGAAAATCGGCATGAAAACCTCTGCGATTACCTTGGGGCGCTTTGATGTTATAGGAGTGACCTCCTGCTACGTGCTGTTTTTGCTGTGCTGGGCTTGGGGCCTATGGAGCCTCTCGCTAGGATGGCCTTGGTATGCTGCACTTGTACTGGCAGGGTTGCAAGTGGTGTGGCATTGGCGTCTGATCCGCCACCGCCAGCGTGCAGAATGCTTTCGCGCCTTCACTCAAAACCATTGGCTAGGCTTTACCTTGTTTGCGGGGATTGTGTTGGCGTTCTTGCTTCAAAATGCTGGACTTTAAGCATCGCCAAGCTTCCAAGGTGAGGCTGATTCCTTGAGCCGCAACCAACCATTTTTCTCACTCTGACAATTTCTACTCCCCATGACTGCCACTGCAGCCCCCCCCACGCTTTGGCTTGACAGCCCTACTCAATATGGCCGTATCAGTCGCATCCTGCACTGGAGCATGGCGCTGCTGTTTCTATGGCAGTTCACAGGTATGGTGCTCAAAGTCACCCTCGGCCTGCACCCACGTGATTCGTGGCTGCTCGGTACTCACGCGCATGTCGGCTTTGTGCTCATGGTACTAATGGTCTTGCGCGCCATCTGGGCCATTGCCAACATCCATCGCCGCCCCTCCTATGGCACAGGATTTCTGGCACGCTGCGCCAGCTTGGGCCATGCTGCACTGTACCTGTTGATGCTCCTGGTTCCACTCTCTGCACTCGTACGTTCCTGGGCGTCAGGACGCGGCTTCAACCTGTTCAATACCATTCCTGTTTTGTCTCCGGGCACGGCGACTCCAGCGATTGGGCAATTCATCAATGGCACACGCGAAACCTTGGGCGCCAGCATTCACGGCCTGCTAGGTTGGCTGCTTTTGCTGATCATTGTTGGCCATATCGGAATGGTCATCCTTCACCATTGGGTCTGGAAAGATGGCACCTTGCACAAAATGCTTGGGCGCAAAGCCTGATCCATGCCCCCCAATAGCACAGGCCTTCAAAAGGCCTGCGCCCACACAGACATATTTCACCATGACAGCCAATAACAAACCACGCCAAGCAACACCGATCAACCATGAAGAGGCTAAACGCGTAGATGACCGCTCTATCAAAGCTATTCGACCACTGATCACCCCTGCACTGCTGCAAGAATGGCTCCCTGCGCCACAAGCTGCCTTGGATTTGGTCGAGTCCAGCCGCACGCAAATTGCCAACGTATTACACGGCTCAGACGATCGGCTGATCGTCGTAGTTGGCCCCTGCTCTATACACGACCATGAGCAGGCCCTGGCCTATGCCCGTCAATTGCACGAGCAAGCACAAACATTCAAAGACGACTTGCTCGTAGTCATGCGCGTGTATTTTGAAAAACCGCGTACCACCGTTGGCTGGAAAGGCTACATCAACGATCCTCGAATGGATGGCAGTTTTGCCATGAATGAAGGTCTGGAAAAAGCCCGCGCCCTGCTCTTGGAAGTGCTGGAGCTGGGCTTGCCTGTTGGCACGGAATTCCTGGATTTACTTTCCCCACAATTCATAAGCGACCTGGTCAGCTGGGGCGCAATTGGGGCGCGTACGACTGAAAGCCAAAGTCACCGCCAACTCGCCAGCGGACTTTCATGCCCTGTGGGTTTTAAAAATGGCACCGACGGTGGCATCAAAGTCGCTTGCGATGCCATTTTGGCTGCCAGTGCACCACATGCATTCATGGGCATGACAAAAATGGGGCAAGCAGCCATTTTTGAGACAGCAGGCAACCGCAACTGCCATGTCATTCTGCGCGGCGGCAAACAGCCCAATTACAGTGCCACACATGTTGAAGAAGCATGCCAAATGCTTGCCAAAGCCCAAATTCGCCCACAAGTGATGATTGATGTCTCACACGCCAACAGCAGTAAGCAACACCTGAAACAAATCGACGTGTCCTACGATGTAGCGCAGCAAATTGCTGCTGGCGATACGCGCATCACAGGCATCATGATTGAAAGCCATTTGAACGAAGGGCGACAAGACCATGTACAAGGACAGCCGCTGGCATGGGGCGTGTCCGTTACAGATGCCTGCATCAGCTTTGAACAAACCAAACCGGTACTACTCGCATTAGCCGAGGCTGTTCGCACACGCCGCGCCAAACAGCACGCAGCCAAATAAACCGCACCTGCAATTGGCATGCATCATCGTGGTGCAATGCAGCACACTGCATGAATCAATGCGACAATATTGGCCCTTATGAATCACGCTCCTACCACCTTCATTCTCACCCTCTCCTGCCCTGACCGCAAAGGGCTGGTGCACGCTGTTTCTGGCTTTTTGCTCGACAACGGCGGCAATATTGAAGAGGCCGCGCAATTCAACGACCAGACGACAGGTTTGTTTTTTATGCGCCTGCAGTTTTCTGCAGAAGGCAAAAATCTGGCAGAACTGCAAACGGCATTGGCTGAATTCGCGCCTCCACTGAATATCCACTGGAGTCTGCATGATGCCGCGAAGAAAGTCCCAACGGTTGTGTTTGTCAGCCGTGAAGGCCATTGTCTCAATGACCTGTTGTTCCGCTGGAAAAGTGGTCTGCTGCCTATCGACATTCGCGCCATCATCAGCAACCACCGCGATTTTTACCAACTGGCAGCCAGCTACAACGTGCCGTTTCACCATATTCCAGTGACGGCTGCGACCAAGACACAAGCTGAAGCGCGCCAATACGAGATCATCCAAGCCGAGCAGGCAGAGTTGGTGGTTTTGGCACGTTACATGCAAATTCTCTCTGACGATCTGAGTCAGAAGCTCAGTGGCAAAGCCATCAACATCCACCACAGCTTTTTGCCAAGTTTCAAAGGCGCCAAGCCTTATTACCAAGCCCATGAGCGTGGTGTGAAACTCATTGGTGCCACAGCCCATTACGTGACGGCAGATCTGGATGAAGGCCCGATCATCGAGCAAGACGTTGCCCGCGCATTCCACACCGACACAGTAGAAGACCTGACTGCACGCGGCCGTGATACCGAAAGCCAAGTATTGGCCCGTGCCGTCAAATGGCATAGCGAACACCGCATTCTGATCAATGGCCACAAAACGGTGGTCTTCCGCTAAAGAAGCGAAAGCTGTACTGAGGCATGTCTGCGAGAGATGCTTCTATTCAAATTAATGGCCATGGAATCATGGCCGTTATTCTTTCTCCAGCAGCTTAACGCCTGCTCCAAACAGATCTAATGGCTGCTCTAGCACTCATCATTCAAGTCATGTGATTACTGCTCAAGCATCGCGTGATGCACCAGCAATCGTCATGCGAATTTCGTATTCATTCCAGTACTTGCTTTGATTGAGGCCCAGCTCATACAAGTACGCCCACGAGAAAATACCACTGCGGTGGCCATCACTGAAATGGGGCTGTATGGCGTAATGCCCAACAGGCTCGACAGCCAAGATATCCACCTGCCGTTTTCCCGTTTGCAGCACTTCCTGCCCAGGTCCGTGCCCTTGCACCTCGGCGGATGGCGAATACACGCGGAGCAACTCAAAAGGCAGCTCAAACACCTCACCGGTGGAAAAGGCAACCTCCAAAATTCTGGAAGTACCATGCACCACGATATTTGTGGGCGTAGGAGTGGTCGACGTCAAACCTGCCATGGAAATCTACTTATCAAAATTGTGCACAAGGGGTTGTGCGCATCACTATAAAAAAGGTTCAGTACCCTGCCGCCAACAGGCTATCACATGAGCCAATCATGCATTCGCAGAGAATACTCAGAGCGACTGCAGCCTGGCGACCATAGCGGCTTCTAAATCCCCCCGCAATCTGCGCACCCTGTCTACTTGAGCAACCGGCAGTTGCTCTGGCGGGGTATGCGGCTGCGCCCATACAGGAGCAGGAAAATACCCATCCCATTCGAAGCGAGCAATCACATGCCAATGCAAATGCGGCACCATATTGCCCAATGCCGCCAAGTTGATCTTGCGTGGTGCCAATACTTCACGCATGGCTTGCTCAACCTGCGTCACCGCCTGCATGCAGAGCACCTGATCCTCAGCGCTCAGGTCTGACCACTCCGCGACATGCGCATTCCAAATGAGTCGATAAAACGCTTCCAAACCTGGCTCTTGCGCATGAATCAATCGAAATTGTGAAGCGCTAAACACCACTCGTCCACCTGACTCTCGGCACAGAACACAGGCATCACACATCACACGCTCCGGTAGGAATAAAGCATTCAACAAAAAGCGAGGTGCACCCTTTATTTGGTGCCAAAAATACGGTCGCCGGCATCACCAAGACCAGGCAAAATGTAACCGTGGCTGTCCAGCTCTCGATCTAACGATGCAGTATAGATATGCACATCAGGATGCTCTTTCTGCAAGAGTTTGACGCCTTCAGGGGCAGCCAACAAACACATGAATTTGATGGAGCGAGGCTTGAGTGCCTTGATGCGATTGACTGCAGCCACAATAGAATTGCCTGTGGCCAACATCGGGTCGACCATGATCACATCGCGCTCTGCAACTTCGGAAGGCATCTTGAAGTAATACTCCACCGCCTGCAAAGTGGCAGGGTCACGGTAAAGACCAATATGCCCCACACGCGCGCCAGGAACAATGTTCAGCACGCCATCGAGAATGCCTCCGCCAGCACGCAAAATGGAAACCAGAACCAGCTTCTTGCCATCAATCATAGGGGCCTGCATCGACTCCATGGGCGTTTCGATCTCTACCATTTGCACAGGCATATCACGCGTGACTTCGTATGCCATCAGCGTGCTGACTTCATTGAGCAATCTGCGAAAACTATTGGTGCTTGCTGTTTTGACACGCATCAAAGTCAATTTGTGCTGAACCAATGGGTGGTCAATGATATGCAGGGTGTCGCGATTAATCGTCATGTGTGGGAAAACGTGTTGTGTTGTTGAACATGCACAGTCAAACAACAAATCAAGGGCTGTGCGTTCGAGGCAAAATGCACCGAACGGTGTAAACCCAGATTTTACGCTCCTGGGTTTGTTCGCTTGACTACTAGATTACAAAATCCAGCAATCAGAATGAATACCTACGTGTACCACCAGCGCATTTATAGCAAGACAAAATCCTTCAGCATCGGTTGTTCCGTGCGAGGCGCCTCGCCAACCAGCTCCAGAACCGATGCTTCAACCGTATACGCAATCGCGGACAGGGGTAAATCATTGGACTCCGTTCCAAAAGGATCTTCTAGTTGAGCGCCTAAAGCCTCCAACGCAAAAAATGTGTAGGCAATGATGCACACAATCACCGGAGTCATGTAGCCAATCGCGTCTTGCAAACCAAATGGCAACCAAAAACAATACAAATAAATGCACCGATGGATGATGACGGAATACGTAAACGGAATAGGCGTACTGGCGATGCGCTCACAGCCACCTAAGGCGGCACCAAGCTGTGCAATCGACTGCTCCAACGCGGGAACCACTGCAGCCTGGATATTCCCTTGCCGCAAATTTTCACCCACCCATTGATTGGTGAACCACAAGGATTTGGCTGCCGGATAACGGGACTCCTGCACCTTTTGCGCATCTTCTGCAGAAAGAAAGTGCCTCAGATCGTCTCGCGGATCAGTCCCCCGCAATTGGTGCTTTACTGCATGCGAAAAAGCACACAGCCGATACGCTAATGATTTCGCTGCTTGTGGATCGCTGCTAAGACTCATTCCTTGCCCTGCCAAACTGCGGGCGGCCACAAGAATCGTTCCGAGCAACGTTCTGGCTTCCCAATACCGCGCATAGGCAGTGCTATTGCGAAACCCCAAAAAAATTGCCAGCGTGATACCAATTAAGGAGAAAGGCACAAAATTCAATGACACCTTCCACGACAAGATGGCGCCATGCAGCAGCGTAATCAGTATCGCAAACGTAGTTGTTGCCACCAGTTGGGGCATGATGATGGGTAAGACCGAACCGCGCCAAACAAAAAGCATGCGCAGCCAGTGGAGCTTAGGTCGTAAAATCATGGGGCAATATTGTGCAGCGCAACATATCAATTCAATTTCATTGCGCCAATTATTTTTAAACTATTCCGGCAACCTGCGCCTGCCTTACATCAAAGACTGGACTGTTCATAGAACCAAAACAAAAACCGCTTCTACAAGCGGTTTTTGTTTACCACGCATCAACCGCGTGGGTAATAAGCAAAAGTGCGATTAACGTCGACTTAATCGTCCAACAAAGTCACATCACGCACAGCGCCTTTGTCTGCAGATGTTACCAATTTCGCATACGCTTTCAAGGCAGTCGAGACTTTGCGTGAACGAGGGTTAGCAGGCTTCCACCCTTTTACATTCTGCGCTTGACGGCGACTGGCCAACTCTGACTCTGGCAGCAGCACATCAATCGTTCTGGCAGGAATATCGATGCGAATACGATCACCGTTTTGGACCAAACCAATCGCGCCGCCACCAGCAGCTTCGGGCGAAGCGTGGCCGATAGACAACCCCGACGTACCTCCAGAGAAGCGCCCATCAGTAAGCAATGCACACTGCTTACCCAAACCTTTGGACTTCAAATAGCTGGTGGGATACAGCATCTCTTGCATGCCAGGGCCCCCTTTAGGACCTTCGTAACGGATCACCACCACTTCACCAGCCTGCACCTCATCAGCCAAAATACCAGTCACTGCGGCATCTTGGCTTTCATAAACACGTGCTGGCCCCTCAAACACCAAGATGCTTTCGTCAACACCAGCTGTTTTCACGACGCAGCCATCCAGTGCAATATTGCCTGTCAGCACGGCCAAGCCCCCCTCTTTAGAGAAGGCATGCTCGTAAGAGCGGATGCAGCCTTCGGCCCGATCCAAGTCCAGACTTGGCCAGCGGGTATTCTGGCTAAACGCCGTTTGCGTTGGAATTCCTGCAGGGCCCGCCAAATAAAAATGCCTCACAGTTTCGTCGTTGGTTCGCACGATGTCCCACTGGTTCAATGCATCGCCTAATGTTTTGGCATGAATGGTTGGCACATTGATGTGCAGTTTTCCTGCACGTTCAAGCTCGCCCAAAATAGCCATGATGCCACCTGCACGATGCACATCCTCAATATGGTATTTGTTGGTGTTAGGAGCAACCTTGCACAGCTGGGGCACAACACGCGACAAGCGATCAATATCGGTCATCGTGAAATCAATCTCCGCTTCACGCGCAATAGCCAGCAAATGCAAGATGGTGTTGGTCGAGCCGCCCATTGCAATATCAAGCGTCATCGCATTCTCAAATGCCTTGAACCCCACTGAGCGCGGCAAAATACTGTAGTCATCCTGCTCGTAATGTTGGCGGGCCAGCTCAACAATGCGGTGTCCCGCTCGCTTGAACAGCTGCTCACGGTCTGCATGGGTAGCCACAACCGTGCCATTGCCGGGCAAGGACAACCCCAAGGCCTCAGTCAAACAGTTCATGGAGTTGGCGGTGAACATGCCTGAGCAAGAACCGCAAGTTGGGCATGCCGAACGCTCCACCTGTGCAACTTGCTCGTCAGAGTAATGGTTATCGGCAGCAATCACCATGGCATCCACCAAGTCCAGTTTTTTGAACTCTATGGTTTTGGTCGTTGGATTGGCCAGCTTGGTTTTACCCGCCTCCATTGGACCGCCAGAAACAAAAATCACAGGGATATTCAGGCGCATCGCGGCCATCAGCATACCGGGGGTGATCTTGTCGCAATTGGAAATACACACCATCGCATCCGCACAATGCGCATTGACCATGTATTCCACAGAATCAGCAATGATGTCACGGCTCGGCAGTGAATAAAGCATGCCGTCATGGCCCATGGCAATGCCATCGTCCACGGCAATCGTATTGAACTCTTTGGCGACACCGCCGGCAGCTTCGATCTCGCGCGCAACGAGTTGGCCCAAGTCTTTCAGGTGCACATGGCCCGGAACAAACTGAGTAAATGAATTGACGACCGCAACGATCGGCTTGGAGAAATCATCATCCTTCATGCCGGTGGCACGCCACAAGGCACGCGCGCCGGCCATATTGCGGCCGCCAGTAGAGGTTTTGGATCGGTATACAGGCATCGTGGTTGCTCAAACTATGGCAAAAAAAATCGCATCAACTGCGCAGAAGTGAGAGGCGCGAGGATCAATCCACCATCTCTGGCCCTGACAACAACCTCTTGAGTCGATCTTGGGGCGATCTGTCGATTATCGCGCATTACATAAGGGTGCGTTGCGCGCAAGGCCAAGGTTTGCATCATGGAAAGCCCGTGACTCTGGCTGAACTACCATTAAATGCAACCAACGAGCGATCAGGCCGAAAATTTATGAGGGAAATCAAACACGCAATCGTAAGCAGTACAGGCTGCACACCAAAATTTCGCACTTGCCTATCGAGAGTCGCATTGAGGTTTTTCAATACAGACTGAACTGCCCACCTGCCATCAAATCAGGCCTATTCTTCTTCCTGAATCAACTGCTTCAACATGGGCAAGGCATCAAGTCCCCACAACATTTGACCATCGACCACATAAGCAGGCACGCCAAAAACGCCCGCATCAACCGCCTCTTGCGTAAGCGCCCGCAAGAGCAATTTATTGGCGTCACTGCCTAATGGATAGGCAGTGGATTGGGCCAGTTGCGCTTGCAATTGAACTTCCAAGGCCTGCAAGCGGGCAGGACTTAATGGATCTGCGCCACCATGCCAGACATGCTCAAAAATGGTTTGCGCGGTAAAGCGATTGATACTGCCATGGACGCTGCAGGCCAATGCCAATCGGCTCAATCCAACGCTATTGAATGGGTGTATATCAGGCCATCGAAATGCATGGTCGCCTTGCTCTTCCGCAAGCCACAAGGTGTGGCGGCGTATCCAATCGTGCTTGACTGGAATGGAGGCTGGCGCCGTGATGCCTTGCTCCTTGAAAATACCGCCCAAAACCACTGGTTTGTATGCCACATGGTATGAGCTGCCTTGCAGCACCTTTGGCAAACGTTGAAAGGCCAAGTATGCGTAAGGCGAAACAAAATCAAAGAAAAACTGAATGGATTTCACTTTACCTCCTTTGCGTTGGCTTTAGCCATAGCAGATTGCATTGCGCTGCCCTCCATAGGCTGCTGCGCACCATCAGACCATGCCTGTACTGTTGTAATGCGGACCAACACCTCCGACCAAATGGCCTGCTTGCGTATGCGCGACGCACTGCCCCACTCCACGATTTCAGGTAGCGTTCGCAAACAGCCCAAACACAGCTCCTGCTGCGCTGCTTCTATCTGCTGCATGGTGCATACATTAATACACGGGGAAGGTATGGAACTCTGCTCTGTACAGCTGCGCGAATTGGCCTGAAGCGGTTTCGCCAACATGCCTTTGCGCTGTACATGCTCAGCCAGTCGCAACAATGCGCGGGCCGGGAGTTTCGGCGCACATGCGCCCCAAAGAGGTTGATCAGATGAAGCGCAAGCCATGAGGTTAACAGCCCATCACTAAAAATCGCGACAAAACAACAATCATGCCGTCACCTCGGCCCACGGCGCTCCCGTCAGCGCCTCAAGCAAAGGGGGTGACAACGCGACCAAAGCGCGGGGATGCCCCGCGGCTGCCCAAATGCGGCTGAAGCGCTGCAAGCTGGCATCAAGCAGAGCCATAGGGGGAGTAAGGTGCCCGACAGGCGCCACACCACCAATAACAAACCCCGTGCGACTTCTCACAAACTGCGCATCAGCCTTGCCAACCGGGCCAATTAAGGTTGCTACCTTTTTTTCATCTACACGCCGATCCCCTGCAGTCATCACCAGAACAGGCGCATCATCAGCCAAACGGCGAAATACCACGCTTTTGGCAATCTGCCCTAAGGCAACTCCCAAAGCATCTGCAGCCTCTTGCGCCGTGCGTGCATCGCTTTCCAGCATGAAAGGCTCGGCCACCGGCTCGCAGGTTTGCAATGCCTCTGCTACGCGCAATACACCAAGAGGCCAAGTCGGGTCGTGTTCAGTCATTTTTTGCAACACACTAAGCCGTTTCAAGCGCAGATTTGCCCTGTTGCTGCCCCCTCTTGCACAGGGCGTTTTTTTGCGATGGCAGTACCTGCGCGCGAGTGAGAGGGTCGCCCCAATTGGGCACTGATGTACAAGCCAGCATCCACCAACCGATCCAGGTCAATCCCAGTCTCAATGCCCATGCCATGCAGCATAAACACCACATCTTCTGTAGCTACATTCCCCGTTGCACCTTTTGCATAAGGGCAACCACCTAAGCCTGCGACAGAGGACTGAAAATTCCAGACACCCAATTCAAGCGCGGCCAATGTGTTGCCGATGGCCTGACCGTAGGTATCGTGAAAATGGCCTGAGACGTTATCTACGCCAAAGTGCTTGAATGTGGCCTCCAGGGCCCTTTGAATTTTCAGTGGAGTGCCTACACCAATGGTGTCTGCCACATCAACACGATCAACGCCTACGTCGTGCAACAAACGCGCCAAATACTCAACTTGGGCAGGTGCAATATCACCCTCATAAGGACAACCCACTGTGCATGACATGGCTCCACGCACCACAATACCTTGCGCATGAGCTGCCTGAACCACCGGCGCAAAACGCTCAATACTCTCAGCAATGGAGCAATTGATATTTTTCTGACTGAACGATTCGCTGGCAGAAGCAAACACCACGATCTCGTCAGGCTGTGTCAGCAAGGCCGCTTCCATGCCCTTCATGTTTGGCACCAAAACAGAGTAACGCACTCCGTCACGGCGTTGAATTTGCCCCATCACTTGCGCGTTGTCAGCCATTTGCGGCACCCATTTTGGCGACACAAAACTGGTCACTTCAATTTCGCGCAAACCGGCCGTTTGCAACAAGTGCACCAATTCGGTTTTGACCTGCGCGGGCACCAATTGCTTTTCGTTTTGTAAGCCATCGCGCGGGCCCACGTCGATGATGTTGACTTTGGCAGGCAATGCCATGCTTGTGCTCCTAAATTTTTTGTTCTTATGCCGCTGAAATTCGCCCACGGCTTGGGCGCACCTAATCGCAATACGCTCTAGCTTGGCATTCCATCACGATAACAAGCGGGCAAGCTAGAAAGCCATCGAGGTTGCATCCGCTTTTTTCTGAGGGACTCCAGCGCAACCGCCACAGGCACGTCACACTAATTAGACGGCAGATTCGTTTTGCTCGCCTGTGCGAATCCGGATCACTTGTTCCACAGGGGTCACGAAAATCTTGCCGTCACCAATTTTTCCAGTACGCGCAGCATTCGTAATCGCTTCAATAGCGGACTCGACCACGTCTTCTGTTACTGCAATTTCAATTTTCACTTTAGGCAGGAAATCCACCACATACTCAGCGCCACGGTAGAGTTCCGTATGGCCTTTTTGACGTCCGAAGCCTTTCACTTCAGTCACGGTCAAGCCAGTAATGCCTGCATCGGCCAGCGCTTCACGCACTTCATCGAGTTTGAAAGGTTTGATGATGGCGGTGATCAGTTTCATGCTCATTGGAATACTCCTGCCTCTTGTAATAGGTCAAACAGATAAATCGGGCACTGTGCATGCGCCCGCATACCTAATAGTAACGCGGAATCGCCTCCTACCATGCAAGCGCGGCTCCGTGCCATTGTGGTGCGGGGGATATCTACCCAGGCGATTTGACATTTAAAAATAGCGCGTAGCACCTGGCCTGTGCACCGTCACCCTCTATAACCATTGGTGATGGGGTAGCGCCAATCCTTACCAAACACCCGCGCACTCAATTTAGGCCCGGGAGCAGCTTGCCTGCGCTTGTATTCGTTGATGCGAAGCAGTCGAATCACTTGGTCCACACGGTCTTCAGGAAAGCCTGCTGCAACGATCTCCGCGCGCGATTGGTTTTGCTCCATGCGCAAGCGCAAAATAGCATCCAGCATGTCATACGGAGGCAAGCTATCCTGATCCGTCTGGCCCTCGCGCAACTCTGCACTCGGCGGCCGCGTGATGATGCGCTCTGGAATCGGATTGGCAACGCCATAAGCATCACCGCAGCTATTGCGCCAACGCGCCAGTTCAAACGCATCAGATTTATACACATCCTTGAGCGGGCCAAAGCCACCGCACATGTCGCCATACAAAGTGCTGTAGCCCATTGCCACCTCACTTTTATTGCCCGTCGTCAGCAGCAGCCCTCCAAATTTGTTGGACAGCGCCATCAGCATCACACCGCGAATGCGCGCCTGCAAATTCTCTTCAGTGGTATCTTCTGCTCGCCCCTGAAACTGCGCAGCCAAGCTGAGTTTGAAAGTTTCAAATGTCTCTCGAATGCTTATCTCGTCATACTGTACGCCCAGTCGACGCACCATTTCTCGGGAATCCTCCAGACTGATCGATGCGGTATAGGGGGAAGGCATCATCACGGCACGCACTTTGTCAGCGCCTAATGCATCTACGGCTATCGCCAGCACCAACGCCGAATCGAGCCCACCAGAGAGCCCCAACAGCACATGGGCAAACCCATTTTTACGCACATAGTCACGCGTGGCCAATACCAAAGCCTGCCAGATTTGCGGCCAAGCTTGCAATGAGGCATCGTCCCATGGCTGTGGTTGCGTTTTTTCCGCGTCTGCCCAACGGCATTGCTGCGCACTCGCACTATCAGTAATCAATACCAACGGCCACAAAATTTCCTCAAAACCAGGGGCCATCGCCACCATGCCGCCATCGGCTTGTAACGCAAATGAGTGCCCATCGAATACCAGCTCATCTTGCCCGCCCACCATGTGGGCGTAAACCAATGGCAGCCCTGTTTCCTGTGCACGCTGGGCCAAAATATGGGCTCGTTGTTGCGGTTTACCGACCACAAAAGGCGATGCATTCACCACCACCAACGCCTGCGCACCCGCCGCCTTGGCGCGCAGCGCTGGTTGCGGCACCCAAGCATCCTCACAAATCAGTAACCCCAAACGCACACCGGCAATGTCAACCACAGTCGCAGCGCTCGCTTCTATGTGGTCTGCTGCTAGCCCTTGCTCCATCACTGTGCTGCTAGCAAAGTAACGTTTCTCGTCAAACACTCCGTAATTAGGCAAAGCTTGTTTACGGTAAGTGGCCAACACTTGCGCCTGTGAAATCAGACTGACCGCATTCCATGCAGGTGGCAAAAAATCACTGTCGCGCGGCCAAGGTGCGGCGGCATCGACCGCTTGCGGGTGCCCCATCAAGATATGCAAACCAGGCCATCGAATGCTGGCCTGAATCAACTCTTGCAATGCCAACGCACAGTCTTCAAGAAACGAAGGCCTGAAAAACAAATCCTCAGCGGCATAGCCACATAAAAACAACTCAGGAAAGACCACCAACTGATGGGCTTGTTGGTGTGCAGATTCTGCCGCTGCAATCGCTTTGGCAAGATTGCCCTTCACATCCCCAACCACAGGATTGAGCTGCGCAATACAAATAGACAGTGTCATGACTTCATTTGTGTTGACTGCCAGCCGCAGCGCCACTGCATAGCTGGCAAAAACCAATAGGCGCGCACATATTTAAACGTTTCACACACAATGCGTGTGCCAACTGCATCGCCCACCAAGAAAGCGCACAATCGGTCATCAGGTAAGAAAACACCGTATTCAGATGCACCCTCTCCCAACGCCCTCAGGGCATAGCCGCATTATCGCGCGCCTGCATTCAGCCATCAGCGAGATTGATGCCCATGCGTGGAATACGCTGCTGGCACAGCAAAAGCAGCCCACTCCTTTTATGCGGCATGAATACTTGCTGGCAATGGAACAAAGCCAAAGCGCAAGGCCTGAAAACGGCTGGACAGCTTGCCACCTGTGCTTATGGGATGCCCAGCGACTTATTGCAGCCTGTCCGCTCTACTTAAAGTCCCATTCATGGGGCGAATATGTATTTGATTTCGCCTGGGCCAATGCCTACGCCGAACATGGCAAAGCGTATTACCCAAAAGCTCTGGTTGCCCCCCCTTTCACACCTGCGCCTGGTACACGCTTGATGGCCCAAGATGACACCACTCGCACTTGGCTGCTACAGACTCTTAGCCAGTGGTGTAACGAACAGGGTTTGGAGACAGCACATATCCTCTTTTTATCTGAACAAGATCGCCAAGCATGCACTCAACAGCATTGGCTGATTCGTCAGGGAGTGCAATTTCACTGGCACAACGCTGCGCCCGGAACCGATCAACGCTTTGCCTCTTTCACGCAATTTCTTGAGTCCCTTCAAGGAAATAAGCGTAAAAAAATCAAGCAAGAAATGCGCAAAGTCGCAGATGCAGGCATTGAATACAGAACAGTACAAGGTAAGGCAATCACCTCAGCAGACTGGGCCTTTTTCTATCGCTGCTATGAAAGAACCTACCTCGAACACGGCAACAGCCCTTACTTGTCGCCCGCATTCTGGAAAGACATGCAACACACCATGCCGGACCACTGGCTGCTATTCATCGCGCAATCAAAGGGCGAACCTATTGCTTGCAGCCTATTGGCATTACACGATCAATCGCTGCACGGCGGCAGCGAAAACATCGCCTATGGCCGCTATTGGGGCGCACTCGCGCGCGTCAACAGTTTGCATTTTGATCTGTGCTACTACCAGCCCATTGCTTGGTGCATTGCGCATGGCTATGACCGCTTCGAAGGTGGCGCCCAAGGCGAGCACAAACTCGCAAGGGCCTTGCTGCCTGAAACAACCTATTCCGCCCACTGGATCGCCGACGGCCCATTTCAAGCGGCTATAGGTCGCTATCTTGAGCGAGAACGCAAGCATACACAGGACTACGCACACCATTTACAAGCGCACAGCCCACTCAAGGCAATGCCCCTCACAAAGTAACTCCACATGAAAACGCGTGACCATCACAAAAGGGCCGATGACTACTGGTATGATGCCAGGCTCTTATCGGCTCAGCAATCAAGCTGCCAGTAGCTCAACTGGATAGAGCAGCTGCCTTCTAATTTCAAATGATTTGGTGCAAAATCTAAAAAAATATATTTAAAATCAACAACTTACAAAAATAAGCCATCCTTAGAACTACCGTTATTTCCGGCCTTTTCTTGCCTATTCTTATCTAATCTTTCCCAAATTTTTCCCAAATTGTCCCGTTAGCTCAGTTGGATAGAGCACTCGCCTTCTAAGCGAGATGTCGCTGGTTCGAACCCAGCACGGGGCACCATAAACAAAAAGCACCCAAAGGGTGCTTTTTTATTGCCTGCAAAGAAGTACCTATGAGGTTTAAGCTACACGTGGAAGTTTTATTTCACTCATAAGAAACCTATCGCTACCTCTCAAAATGCATCACAAGTACCATTCAGGAAAAGTTTGGGATGCTAGATCCATAGAGCAAAAAACTTAGCACATCTTCAGATGTATTTCGATAAAAATACTCAAAAACACCACTAAAATTACACATGATACAAAAATAAACAATAAATGTGAAAAATCTATTCCAGAAAAGTTAGCGGAAGTATTTTTTGCGTTAAAGTATGTCTCATACCAGATGCTTCGTCTGGGCTGTATTTTTGTTTTGATTTTTTTTTAGAGAAGTCTGAGTTTTCTTTTTTGGAAAACGTTCTGTTTAACAGAACTGTACCGGCGGGTCAGGCAGTCCCCCCCCTCTAATCCCATTGAGCGGCAAAGACTCCTGAGAACTCTTTTTATAGAGTCGGTTGTTGTGCTAAAAAAGTAAATGTCTGGGTCAGCTATAAGTTTTTAATTCTCTAACACTTCTTTTCCGCGTTGTGCTGCATATCAATCTCGGTGTGCTTAACGGAAAAGAGGTTAAGATGACTAAAAAGTCACAAAAAAAATCATATTCGGGATCTCGCAAGAGAACCACAAAAAAAATCAGAAGAAGCGAGAGCAACTTCCGATTAAAAACAGCGCTAATAGCTGGCTCGAAAAAATTATTTTCTCTAAACAGTCAATATTTTTTTCAAAACTGATTATCGTTGAATTAGTAAAATATTTTCTCGATATAAGTTGACATTTACCTTTTTCATTTATGCGCCCATTTTACGATGCTCGCCCTATCGGCTCCTTGGCTGCTCTATCAAAGACATTACAAGTTGAGCTAAGCATTCTCCAAAGAACAGCCTCTAATATTGAGGAGCATTATCATGCTCATGAAATAGTTAAAAAAAGTGGCGGCACTCGTGAAATCAATATACCAAGCAATCATTTAAAAATAATACAAAAGAGAATTAACAAACACATTTTTGAAAATGTTGTTTATCCATCGTATTTGCACGGTGGATTGCCAGAAAAAGATTATGTTAAAAATGCAAATTGTCACTCCTCAGCAGAGGTTGTAATTGCATTAGATATTAAAAATTTCTATCCATCAATTTCAATTGATAAAGTAGAAGAGATTTTTCAATTTTTCTGTCACTTCCCCAAAGATGTATCTAAATTATTAGCAGAACTTTGTTGTTTAAACAATTCGGTTCCACAAGGCGGCTGCAGCAGCTCACACATTGCAAATTTGATTCTGAATAATACAGAATACTCACTAGTATCTTGGCTATCCAGTAAAAAATATACATACACACGCCTACTGGATGATATAAATATTTCTTCCAAACATTTAATAAGCAAAGAAGAAATAACAAAAATAATCAAAAAAACAAAAGAAACAATCAGCAAATCAGATTTAAAGCTCAACAATAAAAAACAAAAAATAACATCAAGATCGAATCCTGAAATACTCATGGAAGTGACTGGCCTATGGCTAAACAGAGGAACCCCCAAAGCGCATACATACGATAGAAAATTAATAAGAGCAGAAATGCATAAATGTCAAACAATGGCAAAAAAAGATCGCTTTAGTGCAGAGTATCATGAGATACACAATAGCATTTCAGGAAAAGTTGCAAAACTTTCATATCTAAAACATAAAGAGTCCGAAAGATATAGATATATTTTAAGAGGCATCCTGCCACTATTCGATAAAAGTAAAGAAGTCAGTATTCGGAAACAGGCAAACTATTTACTAAAATCAAAACCAAATTATAGAAAAAAATATGTCTATTTCAAAAAATATCACAAGCTCTTATACAAATTAAATATTTTAACTAGAAACAACAAATCACTGGCAAACCAAATAAAAGGGAATCTTAAATCATGCAAACCATTAGGCATGAAAGATGAACTTCTTTACAACGAACCGATCTGAGAGATAACATGGAAACTGGAACTATTAAATGCTTTTTTCCATTCAAAGGCTATGGTTTTATCAGACGAGAAAAAGGAAAAGACGTTTTCTTTTTTTACAAAGACTTGGAAAATGAAGCCGAAATATACGAGGGCGCTAAAGTTCAGTTCTCCTTAAATGAAAGTTCAACCGGACGATGCCCATCAGCAAGAAAAATAATCAAAATTGGTTGATTTTAGAGAAAAATTACGGAATATAAACCAAAAAAAAATTTCATAAATAGAACAGCTACCTTTGAGGCAGCTGTTCCATCTCAAAGCCCCACTCCAAACATTAGAAACAAGAAAATATATAAGTAAAATCAATAGCTTACAAAAACCCTATTTAAGATTTTTAAAGCTTTTAGTGAAGAAACTCTTATTTTTTCCAAAATTTTTCCCAAATTTTTCCCAAATAGATTTTTTGCTATCGTAAGTCATTGATTTTAATATATTTTTTCTATTGAACAGCTGCCTTCTAAGCAGCAGGTCGGGGGTTCGAGTCCCTCCTGGCAGGCCAATATGCAGCGCTTTTGATGCGCCATTTAATGCTGATTGCTATTACAGCTTGTGCGTTTTGCAAAATACATCAAAGTGCCAACTACACACAAACGGGCAGAACGACCAAGCTCTCGCCAACGTGTTTTTTTGGGCGTAGCAAGCTGTATTTCTAAAGGAATGACCTCTATCTTGATCTGCGCTTGTATCGCAAGCAGGCGCAATCCTATTTCTGGCTGATCCAGAATCGACAAACGTTTTTGATAGGACTTCTCCAGCGCAGCACGTTTAAACACATAGAGACTCTGCCCGCTGTCGAGCGAAACGTCAGTTTTCATAAGAAAGCTTAACCAACGTTCTACCCAACCTTTCGACAATTTGGTAGAAGGGGCTACTGCAACGACTTGCACAATATCCACATCATTGGCTTCTGCTTGCTCAAGCAAGCCTCCCATGGAGGCTCTCAGCGATGACCAAACGTCAGGCATGAGAGCCATTTGCGCTGGAACAAAGAGTAGTTGTTTATAACCCTGTCGCAAAGCCCAGCGCATGGCTGTTTGCGTAGCACTTAATGTAGAAAAGTCGCGTGGCGCATGAATCACAACCACACCATTGGCACGGAGCCAATCAGCAAGTCCTGCCTCCCCTCCATCGAAGGCTTGCGCCTCTTCAATCAGGACCATATCTCCGTCATGACTGTGCTTTAGCCATGTATGCCATGTTTGTAACTGAGATACGGAAATGGCTTTTTGAAGCGACATAACCATTACCGTACCTCTGTGAGTGGATTGGTGCTCCGGCACCAGCGATGCGTATAGCGATTTGACATGCGAACTATTGGCCCCTATTGAGAATAGCTCGTGTGCAGCCAGGCGCCCCGCATTGCCAAAACACTGTCGCAATCCCGGATCAGAGGCAAGCGTAGAAAAGGCACGCCGCCAAGCAGAAACATCCTCCATCGGCACACATAAACCTGCGCCAGATTGTCGAATCAGCCACGGCATCCCTGAACCTTGCAAATCAGTAACCACACAGGGGCGTGCAAATTGCATTGCTTCTACTAACGCCAAGCCAAAGGCCTCAGTTCTTTCACGAGAAGCCAAGGCAAAAACATCGCATGTAGCAAGCAAACTGTGTTTAGTATCCTCACTAACGCCCCCGAGCAACTGTACATCCGCAGGCAAACCTTGGGCGCGCAACGCTGCAATAAGCTCTTGCAATTCAGAACGTAAATCACCATCGCCAACAATCTGCAATTGCACATTTGGCATGGCGCTCACAGCCTGCACTAAGATTTCAAAACCCTTGTAATAAGTCAAACGTCCAATAGAGAGCACGCGTAACTTACCCTCTACCCATTGCGCCTTTGTAATTACGCTCTCATCGCACAGGTCTTGCTGGTCACGCCCCCCTTTACACATGCACTGTGCCTGACTGGTGTCTTGCAACTGCAATCCCAAAGGAATTGCGACACATTTGTCATGCCAATCTTTCAGTGTTTCGCTTGCCTGCAAATAAGGAGGAGAAGTTGCGATCACATAGCGAGCCTGAGCCAGAACAGAACGTTCAAACGGCTGATACAAGCGGTAGGCCAATGACAATGCTTTTTGCCCTGCACTGAACGTTACGTCTGAGTGCCAGTGAATGACCCATGGGATACGCCTTGCACGCCGCAAAGAAAGCAACCAAAACACAGCCACGTTAGGCATGTGCAGATGCAAAACATCAGGTTGAAAACTTTTAAGCTGGCGTCTGATAGCCCAAGGAAAGCCAAGAGAAATAGGTGTAAAAATCAGTCGAATATGGACGGGCAAACGCTCAATCCAAGATGGATCATCGGCCAGTGGTTGGCCGTGCACCAGTGCCCGGGCATCCATACCATGCGAACGCTGCTGCTGCATCAAGTCTGCGAGATAAGTTTCGATCCCGCCGCGCGCAGGAGGATAAAACTTGCCGATATGCAAGATTCGAAACTGGTTATCCGCCCTGCGCAAACCGTCCCCTCCGACATCTGATGAAGAGGGCCCATCTGCACTGGGGGAAGCTTGACCGTCCAGAGGTTCCGTGACAAAAGTCCGCATTAGCGTTGCCTTAGAGCCATGTCAAAGTCGTTACCTTCACAGAGCGATGTGAGGTTAACGCTCAAGTTGCCGCAACGGCCCCAACTGAGGCACAACCGTCGTAGAGGTTTGGTTGCGTAGGCTAGCAAGAGCCTGCCGATAGAGTTGATTTTGAGGGGCAAGTGCCACAGCTTTTTCAACATCTGCCAATGCAGCTACGGGCCCATCACCCATGCGCATTTGCAACAAGCCGCGCGCAAAATACGCTGCAGAGTCATCTCTAAGTGAAATTGCCCGATTGAATTGCTCCAGCGCCTTATCTTTATTGCCCTGCGCCATCCATGCCATACCAAGGCCGACCAGATATTTTCCACTTTCCGGCACCAATTGAAGCAAATCAGCATATTCCTTCGCTGCTTGCGCATGCGCACCGGCTTGGCTGTAAATCTCCGCGCGCAAAAGAATCAAATGCTCCTTCATCACTGCATCGGGGTTGCGATTGAGCCCTTGCTCAATCGCCGCCACCGCGTTCTGAGCTGCATTCATACTTCGCAGCGATACTGCTGCTTGGTAATACAAGGAAGTATCTTGAAAACCTTTTTGTTCAGCTTGGTGGAACGCTTGAACGGACTCAGGATACTTACCCAGTAATTGCAAAGCCATCCCTCGGCTGAACAAGGCACTGCCTAAAGGCTCCCCAAGTCGCACCGCATGATCAAAATCATCCAACGCCAATTGCGCATTACCTTCGCCTTGCTCAAGGTAATAAGCGCCACGATTCATGAAGGGACGCCAGCGACCAAATGCCTGCGCAGACGCAGATTGATCAATTTTATCTGCGGCATCATCCCAAACGGTGTATTCACTTTTGAAGGACGTCAGACGGTGGTAGCTCAATGCTGCCATCGCAAACAAAATCCCACCACCTAGCAACAAAATGGCTTTACGTGGCAATACGGTCCAGAGCATGGCCATGCCTGGAGGAAGAAAAATAGCCCACAAATAACTGCGATACAAAACAAATGGATCTTGAATCCAGGTTGTAGCGAATTCCGTACCAAAAAGAACCGTGGCGCACAAAACACACAGCCCGAATAAGCTCCAACCATCACGTCGCTTTAGCAGTGCCCAAATGCTTGCGAGAACAAACGCAATGAATGCAAGCATCCAGCATAGCGTTATAGGCTTCGACCAACTTAGAGGAAACTCTGGACGCATGTCAATCGACATAGAGGTAACGTCAGGAACCAGCCAATAACCTAAATAAAAGAAAAACAGTTTAGCTTGGTTAAAAATGCTCAGCACAAATGGGCCCGCAGCGCCATCCGTTTGGAGTGCAGCAAGCTCACGCACATATGCGCCAGACGTCTCATCAAACGCAGCGGCTCCCAAGATTTGGCCAAAACGACTCCAGAGCACAGCAGAGAGCAACGCAACAGCAACGACAGCCCCTACCAGCACCAATAGCAATGACTTCGCAGAGGGCCGTTTTACATAAACATACAGAGGCACAGCCAACGCTGGCACTAAAACAGCATGTTCCTTAGACAAAAATGCCATAAGAGCAGACACTAGGGCCAAGATCATCCAGCCCCAGCCACGCGAGCGGCCTGATTGCTGCTGCTGCAATGCATACACCCATGCCCAGCAGGCCAAAGCAGTAAACATGGTGGCCATCACAATAGAGCGCTGAATCAAATAGCCAGCTGCATAGACCGCCACAGGGTTGAGCGCAAACCAACCAACGGCAACCACCCAAGCGACGCGAGCACGAGTGCTCAATTCTTGGACTGACAGACGTTTATCAAGCACTGCATCGAGCTCGCTCTGCGGGGCTCGCAATGCCGCCTCTTTCAGCCATTGATTAAGCAATGCCTGTGACAAGAGTCCAACAACAATGGCTGTTGCCACATGCAGCATCAAATTGAAAATTCGCTGTGCGAGAAAATTGTCTTCCCCAAAAATGTGGGCAATCCAAACAAAGCTTCCATAAGACAACAAGCGCTGCTTAAAAGGCCAGAGGCCCCCATACGCATCCATCACAGTTCCATCGGATAAGCGCCGATCATCAAACACCAAACCATTTCCCAAACCATGACAATACACCGCTATGCACACCAGCGCAATCGCGATGAAAGCCATTTTCACGACACGCTCATATGGCTGCCCCATGGTTAACAAATTGTTGTTTTGTTGATTGAGTGAGATCATCGAAGACAGCAGCGCGTGATCAAATATGACCAGCTCTCTGTAGTTGGGGTAAACACAAAAGGCACGCCATCAAGGGGCGCCTACTACGGGCAGAGGTTTATTCAAACAGAAATGGCGGTTGCAAACTTCTGAACACTGAAACCTGTTAGTGCATTATGAGGGAGATTGTGAATTATTTTGATGTCGCATTTGAGCTTCACTGGAAACTTGGTCACGCAACACCTTGAATTGAGCCAACTCGGCTTCAAGCAGGGCTACAGATTGCTCTATATGACGTAGATCTGTCTCCAGACGGGTGTTCACCACATCCGCATGCAAGGCTTTGATGAAAAGCACAATCACACCACAAAGCAATGCCAAGGCGGGAGAATACTGAACCCCAACCACATGCCCAATCCCATCCAGAATACGAGGCCACACCCCCAAAACGGCAGCGGCAAAGGCAACGGCAAGCCAAAATAATGCATGCCTTATATAAAGATCATCTCGACGAATCAACAACACAATCAAGATCGCAAGTCCAAGGCCTAAAAGTGAGGTAGTCAAATGAAAAGGAGCCATTGCCATATCAATTAAAAGCGAAATAATTCAACGCCAGAGCACTGTCAAAAACTCAGGTTATCCTACAAAGATAGCAGCCATACGGCCTTAACGCTGAGAGTGCATTTGATTGGCATTAAACCATGGCATACCGATCAAACTAAACTATACAAGGATGAAAAGATGCTTGATTCAACCTCAAATATGTAACAACTGCTGACAAGCGATGCCAACCGCCTATAGGACGAACTCCATTCAATGAAGGCCGTTTGCACGTATATGGGGAGTCCTTGCATAAATCGAATGAAGGGCGCGCTTATCAAACACCTCAGACGCAGCCATCCCTCTGTAGAGCGGTCTATATCCTGTAGCGTTCGAGAAACGCAATTCCATGAGCCTCAAAACTGTGTAGGAAATACTGGTCGATTCAGTCTCTTCTTTTGGTATTTGATCGAGCAGATTCGGCACCACTGAAAGGTCGCCCACCTCGTTGGTGCTCACGACAATGGAGCGCACGTGAATGGTCTTTGCATTTGATGACGCCACAGCCCACTTAGCAATGGCATAAAAATCCATGTAAATTTATTACACCTCCAGCCATTCTTTACGAATTGCTGAATCAGCCTTGAGCTCCTCAGGAGTTCCTTCAAACACGATACTGCCATGTCCCATCAGCAGACAACGGTCAGCGATCTCTAAAGCGATGGTGAGTTTTTGTTCAATAAGCAATACAGAAACACCGCGCTCTCGCAAAGTAATAAGAAACTCGCCCACTTGCTCGACGATTTTGGGGGCCAAGCCTTCTGTAGGCTCATCAATGACAACAAGGTCGGGATCGCCCATCAACGCACGGCACAGCGCTAACATTTGCTGCTCCCCCCCAGAAAGCACACCCGCTTCTGTGTGTTGTCGCTCTCTCAGCCTTGGAAATAAACGATAAGAGTCTTCAAAACTCCATCGTGTGGATTGATGGCCACGTTTTTCTCCAAGCATCAAATTCTGATGCACCGTCAACTTTGGGAAAATTTCTCGATTTTCAGGTACGTACCCTATTCCCATATAGGCAATTTCATACGGTTTTTTGCCCACCAAATTGACCTCTTGGCCATTGGCTTGTTTAAGCAAAATTTCCCCCTGACAATCGACTAACCCCAAAATGGCCTTGGCAGTGGTCGAGCGACCTGAACCGTTACGCCCAAGTAAAGCCAGGATTTCGCCTTTTTCCACATGGAATTGCACGCCGTGCAAGATGTGGCTTTTGCCATAGTAGGCATGTAATTGTTCAATGCGCAACATAGTCGCTCCCTTCTGCTTGTGAAGCGCCAGTGAGTACTGCGTTGGCTTGGTTATCTGCCAAGGTAGATCCCAGATAGGCTTCCTGCACTGCGGCGTTCGCGCGCACCTTCTCTGGTGTGTCAAATGCAATTACCTGCCCATAGACGACCACGGCAATTTTGTCAGCTAAGCCAAAAACCACGCCCATGTCATGCTCCACAGTCAAAAGGGTTTTGCCTACTGTCACTTCTTTGATCAATTCAATGAAATGGGCTGTTTCAGTCTTGCTCATTCCTGCAGTGGGCTCATCGAGCAAAATCACATCTGCCCCACCGGCAATGGTGACGCCAATTTCCAAAGCGCGTTGCTCTGCATAGGTCAGGTTCATCGCCAGGTCGTCACGCCGTTTCTCAAGGTGGAGCTTGTGCAGCAACTCTTCCGCACGCTGGTTTGCATCATGCAGATTCGCCAAGAAGCGGAAAAAGGTGTATTTGTAGCCTGCACTCCAAAGCAAGCCACAACGCAAATTTTCAAAAACACTCAATTTCGAAAACAGATTACTGACCTGAAAACTGCGTGCCAAGCCCAAGCGATTAATGTCGTAAGGAGTCTTTCCATCAATGCGCTGCCCATTGAGCTGCACCTCTCCACCAGATGGCAGCAAGCGTCCGCTAATGAGGTTAAATAAGGTTGACTTTCCTGCGCCATTAGGGCCGATGATGGCAACTCGCTCACCTTTTTGAACAGCTAAATTGGCACCCCTGATGATTTCCGTTTTTCCAAATGCTTTGCGCAGGTCGCGCAACTCCAAAGCGTATGGTTGCTGCACACTCATGTGCGACCTCCTTCTTGCATACGGCGAATATCTGCCTCAATCAGCTCTTGCTGCTGATGCCAGCGCTTGACAAAGCCTTTTCGAACCCACAAAAACACGCCAACAGTTAGGACTGTCCAGCCAACAATCACCGACCAATGCATGGCGCTGGCCACATCCAGCGTTTGCCCCATAAATGTGAATTGGGTGCTCATAATGGCATTCATTTGCAGGTGATAAATCATTTCAATCAATGCAGCAATACCTATGAATGCCAAGACACCTGTGATTGCCAACGCGATGTAAGGCAATACCAATGGCCTGAATCTGTGAAATTTGTAAACTCGAATATTGACCATAATGATGCTGGCAACCCCTCCTGGCGCAAACATCACCATAAACAGGAAAATCAGCCCCAAATACAGCATCCATGCCTGCGTCAGCTCAGACATCAAAATCATCGCAAACACCATCAGTACCGCACCAATGATGGGGCCGAAGAACAAAGTTGCTCCCCCCAAAAATGTGAATAGCAAATAGGTGCCTGAACGGATGGCATTCAAACTGTCCATTGCAGTAATAATCTCAAAGTGCAACACCATCAAACCGCCACCAATACCGGCAAAAAAGCCTGCGATGATGAAGGAGAAGTAACGCACTTTGTGGGTGTTGTACCCAATAAACTCCACCCGCTCAGGATTGTCGCGGACAGCATTGAGCATGCGCCCCAATGGCGTACGTGTAAACGCAAACATAAGGGCCGTGCACACGAAACAATACGCGGCAATGAGGTAATACATCTGAATGGAAGGGCCGAAGGTGATGCCCATAAAGGCATTACCTACAACACGATCGGTTGAAATACCTCCCTCTCCACCAAAGAACTCTGGAAACATCAAGGCCATGGATGCCACCAGCTCACCAATACCCAACGTGATCATGGCAAAAGTAGTACCGGACTTGCGCGTCGTCACGTAGCCTAACAACGCAGCGAAAAAGGCACCAGCCAAACCGCCGACCAATGGAATCAGCGAGACCGGAAGGAAAAATGCACCATCTCCAACTTTGTTGAGCACATGGATGGCAATGAAAGCTCCCAGTCCAACATACACAGCATGGCCAAAACTGAGCATGCCACCTTGACCGAGCAAAATGTTGTAACTCAAGCAAATAATAATCAGATAGCCCATTTGTGAGAGCATCGTCAGGGCCAAACCGCTGTTGAACCATTGCGGCGCAATAATCAAAATCAGTGCGAATGCGCCCCAAACCAGAATGCGCCATTTATTAAGCATGGGCACATGCACAGGAGAAGTACCTGCGACAGATGAAGTGATCGAAGTCGAGTTCATGGTTTTATCCCTCCCGCTTACCCATGAGGCCGCGTGGGCGGAACACAAGCATCAACACCAAAAGCAAATACGGCAAAATCGGTGCAACTTGGGAAATAGTCAGCCTCAAAACAGGATAGCCAAACGTATCAGGCCCTGCATCCACGCCGGCGCTACGCAACAAGCCGAGCAGCGAGTAATCCATCGCAACAGCAAAAGTTTGCATGATGCCAATCAACAGTGATGCAACAAACGCCCCTCCAAGCGATCCCATGCCTCCAACCACGACGACCACGAAAATAATTGGCCCCACTGCCAACGCCATGGCAGGTTCGGTGATGTAGGTGTTGCCACCAATCACCCCAGCAAGCCCAGCAAGCGCTGCACCGCCACCAAAAACCAGCATGAATACGCGCGGCACGTTGTGGCCCAATGCCTCCACCATATCTGGATGTGTCAGCGCGGCCTGGATGACCAGACCAATGCGCGTGCGTGTCAGGACAAGCCAGATGGAAACCAACATCACAACGGCCACCAGCATGATGAAAGCCCGCGACTTAGGAAACTGCGTATCGAACAGCGTAAAAAGTGGGCCTTGCAAGAATGGTGGCAAACCATAGGGCACAGCCGCTCTGCCCCAGACTAGTTGGACCACCTCAAGAATCAGGTAAGACAACCCAAAGGTGACCAGTAACTCTGGCACATGGCCAAACTTGTGCACTCGCCTTAAACTGTAGCGTTCAAACGCAGCGCCTAACGCACCAACAAGCAATGGCGCCACAATCAATGCAGCCCAAAAGCCAATTGCATTAGAGACGACGTAGGCTAAATATGCTCCAAGCATATAGAAACTGGCATGTGCAAAATTCAGCACCCCCATCATGCTGAATATCAAGGTCAGCCCAGAGCTGAGCATGAATAACAGCAGCCCATAGCTCAATCCGTTGAGCAGCGATATGACAAAGAACTCAAAACTCATGAGTTGATCTACCTGTTTGTACGGTGAATATGAATCCTCCTCAGGAGGGGCGTTTCATTTGGCACGTCGTAGGCGTACTGGTTTCTTCGCGCGGGTAGAACTTCACCGGCTGGAACGCGTAGCCAGTATTCTCTTGTGAATAGGGAAGTGCATCACTCACCTTACTCCAGCGGGTCATGAACAAGCCTTGTTGCAACTGATGGTCTTGCTTGCGCATTTGCACCGTGCCATAAGCGCCAGGGAACTCCAGATCCTCCATTGCTTTGGCAACGGCCAGAGCATTAGTCGATTGGGCCTTCGCCATCCCATGCGATAAGGCGGCCAAACCGTTATAGACCGCAGTGGTATACATGTCCTCACCAAATTTGGACTTGAAACCTTGGGTCACCTCACCTATCTCACCAGGCAAGTTCATGTGGCTATAAAACACCTCATAGACTTTACCTTCAGCAGCCGCGCCCAGCTGTGTCGGGGAACCGCTGGCAGTGCCGTAATAGACATAAAAGTTCACGTTATGTAGCCCAGAGTCGTTTGCCGCCTTAATCAGCAAAGACAAGTCTGACCCCCAATTGGCTGTAATGACGGCATCAGCCCCAGATTGGCGAATTTTGGCAATATAGGGTGCGAAATCTCGCACCTGCGCCAATGGGTGGTAATCGTCTCCGACGATTTCAATATCTGGACGAACCTGCTTCAGGTATTCTTTGGCCAAACGCGCAACTTGTTGCCCATGGCCATAATTCTGGTTAATCAAAAAAACTTTTTTGACTTCTGGCTTGTCGGCAATGAACTGGGTCATCGTTTTGAGCTTCATGGTATTGTCGGCATCCAGCCTGAAATGCCAGAAGCTGCACTTCTCATTGGTCATGTCCGAATCCACACCGGCATGGTTGAGAAATATCACTTCCTTGCCAGGATTGCGAGCGTTATGGCGCTCTAACGCTTCCATGATGGCCAACGAATTGCCCGAACCGTTGCCCTGCACGATGTAGTGAATGCCTTGATCAATAACACTGCGCACAATGCTTGCCGTTTCCTGTGGGCTCAGCTTGTTGTCAAAACCAACCACTTCGAACTTAACGCCAGCGGGATTATTCTTACTTTGCGTATTGAAATAATCAGCGGTGTATTGAAAGCTTTTGAGTTGATTACTGCCCACAGAAGCCATCAACCCTGATAAAGGATCAATCCAAGCAATTTTGACAGACTCACCTTGCTGTGCCTGAGCAGCATTCGCTGCCAGCAAACCGGCCAGCGTAGCCATAACGAGATGGCTCGGTAAGGAACGATAAAGTGACTTCATGTCGGTCTCCTTGCGCTTTTTTAATTACAGTGAACTTCAATATCCGCAAGGGTATCGGCCAGCGCCCAACCATCGCACCGGGTAACCCCCAGTGCAGTGCAGCAAACTGTCACTTACAAGACTTTAAACGCTATTTCTTTACTCATCGGCCCCATTCAATACGAAAGGCCGCAAGCGCGAAAATGCCATTCAAAAAGCCTCATGAACCTTAAGAAGGCAAGCCTTATGCATGCGTACTCAGCAACGCCCCAGTCGCTGGAACAATCCGCCTGGCAATCGGACTATTTTTTGCATCAACTCCAGCTCAAGCAGCCGTGCTTGAAGTGTTGCGGTAGGTAGGCCTGTCGTCGCCTGTAATTGTTCTAGGTCAATGGGGTCATAACCCATTGCGACCAAAAACGCGTCATCCTCCTCGGCCTCACATGGCAATGCCTGCGACGCTTCAGAAGTGTTTGTTCCGGTGCGTTTCACAGTATTTATTGGGCTCTGTGTTAGGGATAGATCCAAAGTACCAAGCGTAGAAAAGTCTTCCAAGATATCTACTGCGTCTTCCACCAATTTAGCCCCTTGCTTGATCAACCAGTGGCACCCCTTGGACTGCGCAGAATGGATGGAGCCAGGAACAGCCATCACATCACGCCCCTGTTCAGCGGCCAAACGAGCAGAAATTAAGGAACCGGATTTTTCAGCCGCCTCAATAACCAAGGTCGCTTGCGACATCCCAGTAATGATGCGATTGCGTTTGGGAAAATTTGTGGCCAATGGCCCGACCCCAAGCAACTGCTCACTCAACAGCAAGCCATTTTGGGCAATGCGGTGAGCAAGCTCTTTATGGTATGCAGGGTAGATTCGATCAACGCCTGTCCCCATGACTGCAACTGTTGCAGGCCCTTGGCCACTAACCACATCCAAGGCACCTTCGTGCGCTGCAGCATCAATACCACGCGCCAACCCTGAAACAATACATACACCTTGCGCTTGAATTTGCCCACTTAGTACGTGTGCATTTTGCTGCCCTTGCCCTGTTGGCGCCCGACTGCCCACAACAGCCAATAATCCATTGCAGCTCTGCCACCACGGTCGTGTATTGAGATCCAGCCATCGCTCAGCCCCAATGGCAAATAGAAACAATGGTGGGTCGTCAATTTCTTTGAGGCTAGGAGGGTAACGTGCATCTCCCAACGTCACTATTGCCTTGCTCAAGCCGGACGCTTTCACATTGCCCTCGGACAGCCAGCGGTAGCAGGCTTCTATCGTCGCCAACATGGTCGGAGATGGTTGTCGCAAAACAGATTGGGCGTAGCGCTGACTACCTAATACGTGCGCCAACGTCTGCTCAGATTGCGCAAAAACGTGCTGCGGCAATCCAAATGCTCTAATCAACTGGGCCGCACGTAATGCTCCAATATGTGCGCACCCATGTAAGCGCAACCATGGTGCAATTTCTTGGTCGAATTGCTCTCGCATCATTGTCTCCTCCTGCAATTTAGGTCGGTAGGCCCTCTATACGCGTGGCAAGGCCATCAGTATTGCCGAACGCAATCGGCCATGTCTTTGTTTTTTAAAATTCAGGCGAGGATAAGAAAATAAAAATCCCGCCTACAGCAGGTGCAGGCGGGACAATCCAGATACAAGCACAGAAAAAAACGTTTTATCTCACTCGGGGCTTGTCAGCTTATCTCCAACCGTGACTGGATCATTGTTATCCATGATCAAGCCATAAGAGACGCGTTCAAAAACACGGAACATCAAGAGCACGCCATTGGGCTCATCTGGCAGGCGAATGCGCGCATTCGGCCCATTTTCCCGGTCACGACTCAAGCGCCCTTTTTTGAGAATTTGCAAAACCTGCCCTGCTTCAATTCCATCATCCGTGCCCAAATTCACAGCCACCACTTGGCCTGATGTCGCATTGGCCACCGACACATCCGCATACAGCGAGATCACACGGCCAGTAGTTTCCGGGGGCGGAAGCCGGGGCACAAAGCTGGAGTAATCAGCATCCTCAGTCAATAAATCCAGTCGATCACCAACGCGCACATCCGAAACCGACTTGGTGATCTCCAAAGTCGCAGGACGGTACTCTTCTACGGTACGACCACGACGGTCAGGCACTTCTTCAAAAAACTCATCGCGCACAATGCGCGCCTGTCCCACGTACTCACCCTCGTAACCCAAAATTTCTTTAGTTTCAGGATCTCTGAGTGGTTTTGCTTGGCGGAAGATAGAAAACTGTTTTGGAGAGCCATCTCGAGTGGATAACGGCAACTGGTCAGTGCCGCGCACATAAATTTTGTCCCCCACCCCCATGATCAAACGATCATCTACGGAGGAAAGGATATCCGGCAGGCGTTCCAGCTCTGCCTCATCCTTGATGACCGGGCGCACCAAAAACGGCTCAATCAAATCGCGGCGAATCGTGGGCAGCGCGGCGGCCGCCAAGGGCTCCGAGCGAACAGACGGGGACAGTTTGATGGTTCCTGTGGACGAGGCGTCAACAGATAAGCGAGCATAGCCATCACGCACGCCTAAGTGCAAGACTTGGCCAGGATAAATGAGATGCGGGTTTTTAACCGCATCCAAGTTCATTCCCCACAATTCAGGCCAACGCCATGGCTGGTTAAGATACAAGCCTGAAATAGCCCATAGTGTGTCCCCACGCTGCACGGTGTAGGAACTAGGTGCGTTGGCATTCAAGGCCGAAACAGGAACGCCCTGACTTGCAGCTTGCTGTGCAGCCTGGTTCTGTGCCACCGTCACGCTAGTGGTGCTGGCAGCTTGTGCCAAGGGCATGGCGAAAACCAATATCAACGATGTAGCGGCCAATCCAAGGCCTGTTTTTTGCGCGAAGAAAACGCGGTTGTATTGAAATTTTTTAAATTGGTTCAAAATCATGGTGATAAACAAATCTGAATCAAGATGGAGAAGCGCCGCTTACGCAACACGCGATCCTAGCAGCAAGAATCCGTGGCAAAACCCAAAATGAGCGACTGGGCCACTTCCATGCACCGCCTCACCTCATGGTTTCAAGAGACTAACAAGCGTCCCAAATTGTGACAATCCTCATAGATTCTCATTCTAAGGCCTTCATTAATCAATGATTTTCTTCTGGCTTGAGTGTGATCAATCGCAAAAGTCGCGAAAATAACGACAGATTACTAAGCAACGTATTATGGCTATCCTGAATATTCTTGAGTACCCCGATCCACGTTTACACAAAGTGGCAGTTCCTGTCGTTGAAGTTAACGATCAAATCAGGGCAATTGCCGCCGACATGCTGGAAACTATGTATGCAGCCAACGGCGTGGGTTTGGCGGCAACGCAAGTGGACATCCATCAGCGAATGCTGGTCATGGATACGTCAGAATCACGCAAAGAGCCTTTTATCCTCATCAATCCGGAGATTGTCTGGGCCAGTGACGAAACATCCACAGGCGATGAGGGTTGCCTCTCGGTTCCTGAAATTTACGACGGTGTTGAGCGGCATGTACGTGTGCATGTCAAAGCGCAGGATGAACATGGTCAATGGCGCACTATTGAGGCGGAGGGTTTACAAGCCGTCTGCGTTCAACATGAGATGGACCACCTCATGGGTAAACTTTTTGTTGAGTACCTATCCCCTCTCAAACGCAATCGTATTAAAGCCAAGTTGCTTAAACGCCAAAAAAGCAAAACTACAGACTGAGGAGCCGGACGCAGGCCCGTTGCTACCCAGGGTAGATGAGAAATTAAAGCTTGCACTCTGTACAGTAGGAATGCCAAAGCCGGGATAACGCGGTGAGGCCACAGCAATACTGGTATGCTATTTCGCAGCTAAGCAGGATCAGCAATGCTATTTTTGTCAGCGCATGGCTGCTATCAAATGTGACAATCTGCAGTCCCCCCCTTTCCTTCATCACTCACATACAAGTTTATGCGCGTGCGACTCTTCGTTTGCCTCACTCTCCTTTGCACCATTGTGGCCGGTTGTGCCTCTTCTGATGGAGGCGCCCCGCACCCAGCCAGTCCCACACTCTTTGGTCAACGCGTTGTTCAAGGATTAAACCAAGACCAATTGCGCGCGCAGCGTGGCGAACCGTTTGCCATTTATACGAATGATCAAGGTAGTATTTGGTTTTACAACACCGCCATCCGTGACATGCAGCGGGATCGCGTGGTTTTTGACACACAAAAGCAATTGATCACGTCTGGTCCGGCGTGGACACGGGCAGCATTTTCTCTAGTGCAAGCACAAACATGGACGACGGCACAGCTACTTCAACACTTTGGCCCACCTATCCGGCAAGAAATGCCACGAGCTGGATTACTGCAAAGTCTCGGTGACGATGCACCAGCAAGCAACGTTCAAGCGGAGGCCGATACAGACAGTAGAAACTGGATCTACGGCAGCCGTGAATTCAACCGCTACTTTATAGTGACCATTACAGTGGACGCTAAAGGCGTGGTATCAAACATTGAAATTTCTGCAGACCCAAATAACACCACGCAATGAGATCAGACATACGCTTTGCATTTGCAGGAACCCCGGAATTTGCCCAACATGCGCTTCAGGCCCTGATTGAAGCAGGATATACACCCACACTCGTTTTAACCCAGCCCGATCGCCCTGCAGGGCGTGGCATGCGAGAGCAAGCCTCGGCCGTTAAACAGTTAGCACAGCAACATTCCATTGCTGTACTCCAACCGCATGGTTTGCGTCTCGATGGTAAATTCGCCCAAGAAGCGCAGAGCACGCAGGCTGCAATGCAAGCATTGAATCTGGATGTATTGGTGGTCGCTGCCTACGGATTGATCCTTCCCCAGTGGGTGCTTACGCTGCCGCGTTTTGGATGTTTAAATATCCATGCCAGTCTGCTCCCACGTTGGCGCGGAGCTGCCCCAATTCACCGCGCTATTGAGGCAGGGGACGCTGAAACCGGGATCAGCATCATGCAAATGGATGAAGGCCTGGACACAGGTGCCGTCATTTCCATCGCGCATCTGGCTATTGAGGCGAATGAAACCACTGCGCAGTTGCACGATCGTTTAGCCATACTTGGCGGCCAATGCATAGTCCAAGCGATGGAACAATTGGCACAAGCACGAAACCTCTTACCTAGCACGCCTCAAGCTGCAGAAGGTATCACTTATGCAGAAAAAATCAGCCGCGCAGAAAGCAATTTGAATTGGCAGCTTCCTGCACCACAATTGGTCAAGAAAATACAAGCCTTCAATCCATTTCCCGCAGCCCAATCCACATTACTCAAACGCGACACAACAGCGGATAAAGCGCAGGGCGAGACCTTGAAAGTATGGACCGCTCGGGTTGAACAATCCCCCACAGATAACGCAGATGAACCCGGTACGGTTGTGGCCATTGACCGCAGCCAAGGCATTCTCGTTGCTTGCGGAGAAAACACCGCATTGCGCCTTATTGAATTGCAGCGTGCTGGCAGCAAGCGCCTGCCTGTGCAGCAGTTCCTCAATGGTTTTGATCTCCAAGTTGGTGACCGGTTCGAGCTTATTACTCCATGAGCATGAGCTTGCAGCTCTGGATTAACCTAATCACACAATGATGCTTGCGCAGTAAAGGCATAATACCGTTTCATGTTGGCGCCAAGAGCGCCATTTCTTTTGCGCACTCCGCTGCCTGCTCCCCAAAAGTCCAATCCCGTTATGACCAAGCTGTGGCCTCACATTACGTCGCGAATCGTTTTTTCCAGCTTACTCATTGGAATGGGCATGTTTGAAGTTTGGAACATGGCAGTAACGCCAGCCTCAGGCGGGGTTTGGCAGGTAATGGGGTGGATCGCGCTTGGCATACTGGCATTTCTCCAGCCTCCGGTACTGAACGCTCCTTTGCATAGCCTATGGACAGAGTCAGAGCTCGCTGCGGTGGGGCCACGCAAGTCTAGATGCGCGCTTGCCATTATTGGTTTTGCATGCCTGCTTCTGGGTCCCTTGCTCAGCAACTGACAATCCATATCTGCAAGCAGCTTGCTACAAGAGATTGCAATTTTGGTTTCCAAACTACTTGCTTGAGCCACATTCATCACTAAAAAAACAATAGTACTTTCTGCTCCCTACTTCTGCTCATGTGCCCTCACGCCCCTCTTCCTTTGTCGCTAAGCCAACGGCTGCAAACGACGCTCAAACATCCAGCGTTTCGTGATGGTGCAAAAGACCAAGCTCAGGTCGCCCTCGGCGTCGGGGCATGGGGTTTGGTCACTGGTGTCGCCATGGTCAAAAGCGGGCTATCTGTTCCGATGGCTGGACTGATGTCACTGCTGGTCTACGCAGGCAGCTCCCAATTGGCAGTCCTTCCGCTGTTAGCCAGTCACTCTCCACTGTGGGTCATCTGGCTTACCGGGTTATGCGTCAACCTGCGCTTTGTGATTTTCAGCAGTCTTTGGCGCGAGCCCTTTGGCCACCTACCTCGCCGCAAGCGGATTTGGCTGATGTACCTCACCACAGATATGCTTTTCGTGCTTTTTTTCAAACGCTACAAAAATATTCAGCCATCGCCAGAGCATGAATACTATGTTCTAGGTGGTGCGCTAGTGACATGGTGTGTTTGGCAAGGCACATCCTTTGCAGGCATTTTTCTTGCCCAATTCATCCCCCTTCATTGGGGTTTGGGCTTTGCCGGTATTCTGGCCCTTCTTGGCGTAACACTGTCTTTGCTGGTTGATCGCTACACCTATATTGCCATTGCCGTTGCAGGCGTAGTTGCTGTATTGGCTTATGCCCTGCCCCTGAAACTCAACATTTTGGTTGCGATTTCCGCGGCCATCGTCATCGGCTTGATTTTTGAGTCTCTCGAACAAGCTTTGAAAACAGGGGCCCCATCTTCTGCAGGTAAGTTGAAATGAGTAACGACGACTGGTGGGTACTGAGCGCAATCATTGGACTGACTATCGTCACAGTGATCACCCGAGGCTTTTTCATGTTCCCCAACAAAGAAATTCCTCTGCCAACCTGGCTCAAGCGTGGCTTGAAATACGCGCCTTTAGCAGCATTGGCAGCCGTAATCATCCCGGAAATAGTCACAAGCAACGGCAGTTTGATCGCGACTTGGCAAGACGCTCGGCTTTATGCAGTCCCTGCCGCTTGCGCCTACTATTTTTGGCGGCAAGGCATTCTTGGGACCATTCTTGCGGGCATGGCGGTGTATTTACCCTTGCGACTGCTACTAGGCTGGTGAACCACCACTGCAGAACAGCTAACCACAACGCTCACACCTCACCAAGCCGTTTCACCGCACCAATTTACGCGACAATACGGCCTTTTAAGCGCCCCCTACTGAGTGAGGCATTCGCACACCGCACGGCTTACGCGGCGCTTGTGCCAGCTTAGTTGATTTCACTTTATTCAAATCGGAGTCAAGCATGCAATTCATCCGTTTCACCGACCTTTGTCAACAAGGGCGTATCAAAGATCAGCGTGTACTGATTCGCGCTGACTTGAACGTGCCCCTTAATGAACAAGGGCTGATCACGGAAGACACACGCATTCGCGCCTCCATCCCAGCCATTCAAGCAGCACTCGGCGCAGGCGCTGCTGTCATGGTCACCAGTCACTTGGGGCGCCCTACGGAAGGGCAATTGCAGGCCAAAGACTCATTGGCCCCTGTGGCACAACGCCTAAGCGAGCTACTAGGTCAAGAAGTACCCCTAGTTCAAAACTGGATCGATGGCGTCAACGTTACACCATCACACGTCGTTCTGCTTGAAAACTGCCGTGGCAACGTTGGAGAAAAAAAGAACGATCCAGTACTTGCAAAGAAAATGGCAGCGCTTTGTGATGTGTTTGTTCATGATGCTTTTGGCACAGCCCACCGTGCAGAGGCATCCACCTATGGCGTGGCCCAATACGCGCCTGTTGCATGTGCAGGCCCCTTGCTCGCCGCTGAGATCGATGCGCTCAGCAAAGCGCTCAGCCAACCTCAACGGCCATTGATCGCTATTGTTGGCGGCTCAAAGGTCTCCAGCAAACTGACGATTTTGCGCAGCCTTGCTGAGAAGGTCGATGCTCTAATTGTCGGAGGGGGCATTGCCAATACCTTCATGCTGGCAGCCGGTTTACCCATAGGCAAAAGCTTGGCCGAAACGGATCTGGTTGAAGAAGCCAAAAGCATTATCAAGATGATGTCAGAGCGGGGCTCCATCATTCCCATTCCAGAAGATGTGGTGACAGCAAAGACCTTCGCAGCCAACGCCCCCGCAACCACTAAAAATGCGCAGGATGTCGAAGATGACGACATGATTCTGGATATTGGTCCAAATACCGCCGCACACTTGGCTACGCAACTGCAATCTGCTGGGACAATTGTATGGAATGGTCCAGTTGGCGTTTTTGAATTCGATGCGTTCGAAAATGGAACAAAAACCCTCTCACAAGCTATTGCACACTCCAAGGCATTCAGCATCGCAGGCGGTGGAGATACTCTTGCTGCAATTGCCAAATATCAGTTAGAGTCGGAAATTGGTTACATTTCCACTGGGGGAGGTGCGTTCTTAGAGGTTCTCGAAGGCAAAACACTTCCTGCCTTTGAAATTCTGGCAAAACGCGCATCCTGAATTGGGTTAGATAAACCTATGCTTACCCATTAGGTTTAGCCAAAGCATAAAAAATACGCGTTACCACTGGAGGGCATTCAAAAACGTAGCTTTCTCGTCAATCAATCGCTTTTTTTTGCAAATAAACTATAAAAATGCTTTGTAATGCGTGAGAAAAGCTCAAGATTGTTTTCCAATAGGCATCAGGTCACTAATAGTTACTTTTACGCATAAACGAACGACCTTTAAGGTCAGACAGTATTTAGGAGAGTCAAAATGCATCAACGCGTATTTCGCACTACTGCGCTGTGTTTAGCCGTAGCAGGTCTTGTTGGCTGCGGCAGCAGTGCCATCCCCTTATCAAAGAACTTTGATCAAACATCCCAATACAAAGTCCGTTCGGCTAAGCACTGGAGCACCATCAGTGCCGATGCAACAAATCGTACTGTTGCAGCACTGGAAGCAGCAGGGGCGACACAAAGTACACCTCTGTATGTCGCCTTGCCGGAGAATGCATCAAGCTTTGACTGGGCTTTCCGCGACATGCTGACAACCGCTCTGGTTGATAGCGGCGCAACGGTGCAAGCCCACCCCGTAGCCGGTCAATACACGGTGGTTTACCACACGCAAGTTGTGCGTCATCCATCCAATTTATGGGTGACCGGCCATGGTGGGCGCGACTATTACAACCTCGGTGATGGCGTTACCGTTCGCCATGGTGCGCACAACATTGAATCTGTGCCACTGCACCAAGGTTACGGACATCCAGAGCTCTCAACCTACTCTGCACAAACAGGTACTGAACTGGTGCTAACTACGGCTGTCTTGCACCAAGATCGTTTTATCTCGCGTACAACCGATGTGTATTACCTTGAAAATGTAGATGCCGGCTTGTTTGGCGTCGACAACGGCAATAGCCTCAAAAGCGTGAATCTGAAAGTGGTGAATCAATGAAAATCCAATTCCTCGCATCATTGGCTGCAGCAGTCGCACTAACCGGCTGCTCTTACAACACGAACGCTGTCCGCTCAGAGCCCAGCTACCAAGACGCAACAGCAAATACGTTTTTGAGCACCAATCAAGAGGCTGCTCAAAAGCTGATTGCGGGCTATGGCGCCGCTAATTTTGAGAATAATCCGCTGCTGGTTGCCACCATTGTCGATGTCAACGACACACGCGTTTCAGCACCTTTGGGGCGTACACTGTCGGAGCAGTATTCCTCGACATTGGCCAATTCGGGGCTGAATGTGCGCGAAATCAAACTCCGCGGCAACGTCTTTGTGCAAGAAGGCACAGGTGAGCTGCTTCTGTCGCGCGAAGTTCAGAATGTAGCCAAGAGCCAGAACTCTGCTATCGTATTGGTCGGCACCTACTCTGCTGCTTCACGTTTTACGTATGTCAGCTTGAAGCTGGTGCGTACAGAAGACAGCCGCATCATTAGCGCTTATGACTACGCATTGCCCAACAACCGTGATATTCGCCGGTTGCTGCAAACACACTGATTGCGTCAAAACAGTGCCAGCAATGGCACATACATAAAAATCCCCGCTTAAGCAAGCGGGGATTTTTTTATAAAGACTCAGTCAGTCGAAAAATCTGCGGAAAACTTCAAAAAATCGTCACCCTGGGCCAAATTCACCCGCGCAATTCTCTGCGCAAAATTTTTCCCACAGAAGTTTTGGGTAATGCGTCACGGAATTCAATGACTTTGGGTCTCTTGTAGTTCGTCAAATTATCAGCGGCATAGCTACGCACAGCAGCCTCATCCAGCGCCGGATCATTGCGCACAATCACCAGCTTGATCGCCTCACCTGTTTTGTCATCAGGAATGCCCACAACTGCACACTCAAAAACACCAGGCAACCCAGCAATCACGTCTTCGACTTCGTTGGGAAATACATTGAAGCCACTCACTAGCACCATATCCTTTTTACGATCTACAACTTTGAAATAACCATTGGCATCCATTGTTCCAATATCGCCCGAGCGGAAAAAACCGTCGCTTGTCATCACTTTGGCTGTTTCGTCAGGGCGCTGCCAGTATCCCTGCATGACCTGCGGCCCTTTGATAGCAATTTCACCTGGCTGCCCCTGTGCAACCTCATTGCCTTCGTCATCAATGCATTTGAGCAACGTACTCGGTAAAGGCACCCCAATCGTTCCCGTATATTCACGTACCGTCACAGGATTACATGTTGCTGAAGGACTGGTCTCTGACAATCCATAGCCTTCACAAATCGGGCAGCCTGTTTTCTCAAGCCACAGTTTCGCAACCGCCCCCTGCACGGCCATACCGCCACCAATCGATATTTTCAAATTGCGCCAATTGACTTTTGCAAAATCAGGGTGGTGCAGCAAGCCGTTGAACAATGTATTGACTGCAGGAAATTGATGGAATGTGTGCTTTGATAACTCCCCCAAAACAGCTGGAAAGTCACGCGGATTAGGCAGCAAAATGTTTTTCGTCCCATTGCGCAAGCCCAGCATCATATTCACCGTAAAAGCAAAGATATGGTAGAGCGGCAAGGCACATACTGAGGTAGGCTGCTCTGTACTGGGGATACGGTTCATCGCTGGCGCATTCCAGGCCTCGGACTGGAGGATATTGGCAATGATGTTGCGGTGGCTCAGCACAGCGCCTTTACTCACGCCTGTGGTTCCACCTGTGTATTGAAGAACCGCAGGGTCATCCCGGTCTATCGATACTGCCGTTAACGGTTTTCCAGTGCCTAGTTTCAGCGCAGTATTGAAAGGGATCGCACCCGCCATTGCAAACTCTGGCACCAATTTCTTCACATTTCGCACCACATAATTGACCACCGAGCCTTTAATCATGCCCAGACGGTCCCCCATGCTGGCTAAAACAATGTGCTTAATGGGCGTGTTGCCCAAGCACTTTTGCAATGTTTGGGCAAAATTTTCAATAATCACAATGGTGGCTGCGCCAGAATCATTGAGTTGGTGCTCCAATTCGCGTGCTGTGTAGAGCGGATTGACATTCACAAGTATCAATCCTGCGCGCAATATGCCTGCGACAGCGATCGGATACTGCACCACGTTAGGCATCATCACAGCAACACGATCGCCCTTCTTAAGGCCAAGCCCTTGCAAATAGGCTGCAAATATTTTGCTCTGCTCATCAATCTGGGCAAAACTAAAATCTTTCCCCAGATAGCTGTATGCCACCTTGTCTTTATGCTGCGCGAACCCGATGCGCATCAAATCAATTAAAGAACTGTATTGATCTGGATCAATATCGGAAGGAACACCATCTGGATAGGCTGAAAGCCAGGGGCGATGATTCATACCATTCAACTCCTTTTATTGAAAGCTGCGCCAAGCGCAGCCCTTGTCTCTTTGATTCCAACACAGTCCATTCTGACGGAATATTGTCATTTTTCACCTATTTACGCTCTAACATAGGTGACATTCCTAAGCTCGCAAACACGCACACAGCCTCAGGCATGCACGCCCAAACTGCCCACGACTTCACGCTCAAATCCACCATCCATGGCCTCACAGACCGCCTCCATTGAACGTTCTCCAAGCATTCAAGACCTCAAACACCCTGCCCGACTGATCGCACTCGGCTTTGGCTCAGGTTTAAGTAAATACGCCCCCGGCACTGTAGGCACAGCATGGGGTTGGCTGAGCTTTAATCTGTTTCTAGCGCAAAGAAACGATATAACCATTGCTATTGTTTGGCTGTCTGCCTTATTTTTTGGTTGGTGGGCATGTAAAGCGACATCGGATGCTTTAGGCTCGCTTGACTCTGGTCACATTGTGTGGGACGAAATTCTGGCGTTCTGGCTAGTGTTATGGCTGCTTGGGCCAAGTGCTTTTGGGTTACAACTGCTCGCATTCCTGCTGTTTCGTTTTTTCGACGCAGCCAAGCCACAACCAGTCAAATGGGCTGACAGCACCTTCAAAGGCACAGGTTGGCGTGGGGCTTGGGGAATCATTTGGGACGATTTGGTGGCCGCCTTTTGCAGTCTCCTCGTGCTTGCAGTCCTACACCAATGGCTAGGCTAAAAACGAATCTTGAGCCTATCCCTGGCACCACATCTGGTACCTCCATCACTTTAGATCCAACGCAGCCATGACAAGCAACTCCCCACCAACGACGATAGCAACCATTACACAGCTAGTATCTGATCTGGCTGGTGCATTAATTGCGCAAAACGCCATGCTGGTGACCGCTGAAAGCTGCACAGGAGGCCTCGTAGCAGCCTCATGCACTGATCTGGCAGGATCAAGTCTGTGGTTTGACCGAGGCATGGTGACCTACTCCAACGACGCCAAAACGGATCTGCTCGGTGTGCCGAGCGCATTGATTATGGAGCATGGTGCAGTCAGCGAGCCCGTTGCGCGGGCCATGGCCCACGGCGCAATCATCCATTCAAACGCGCACTTCAGCGTTGCCATTACCGGTATTGCCGGCCCTGGGGGAGGCTCATACGACAAGCCTGTGGGCACCGTTTGGTTTGCATGGTCTGCATACAATAAAACTGTCAGCGAGAAAATTGTCTTTCATGGTGATCGTGCATCCATAAGGCAGGCTGCAACAAAGCATGCACTTCAGCAGCTTCTTGCACTAGTACCCTCTGTCAAGTCGATTGAATGATGCCGGCTTTGCGCTATGCAATCCAATTAATGCTGCATTGCAACAAAAAGATTGCATGTATTTGGTGCGTCGTGCATAATCACAAGCATGCTGCAGCGCAACATGAGTTGTATGAGACCTGAAAAATGGGCATCCCCCAGTAGCAGCATGGATTACCCCTCTTACCATTTGTAATTTGGAGATTGACATGGCACTGACCCCAGAACAAGTTCTCGCAGCACACAAAGCCAATATCGAGCAATTGTTTGGTTTGACCAACAAAGCTTTTGCCAGCGTGGAAAAACTCATTGAACTGAACGTCAAGGTTTCACGCGAAGCCTTGAGCGATGCGGCCAAGCACAGCCAAGCTGTTCTGTCGGTTAAAGACGCACAAGAGTTGGCGGCTCTGCAATCGAGTATCTTCCAACCATTGGCTGAAAAAGTCTCCAACTACAGCCGCCAGTTGTACGAAATCGCCTCTGAAAGCGGTCAGGAGCTTAACAAAGTCGTTGAAGAACGCACCGCTGAGGCGCAACAGGCTGTGACCAATTTGGTTGAAAGCGCAGCAAAAAACGCTCCTGCAGGTACTGAAGCTTCTGTCGCCGTTGTGCGCAGTGCTCTTTCCGCAGCCAACAATGCTTTTGAGTCAGTGCAAAAAACGGTAAAGCAAGCTTCTGATGTTGCACAAGCAAATTTCAACGCCGTGACCGAAAGTGCATCGAACGCAGCCAAAAGCACCACACGTCGCCGCTCCTGATATTTAGTGCAAGGCATTGCTTTGTACAAATGCCTGCATAGACGATTGCCCGGAACGGAGTCACTTAGCACAACCTAGCGGTGGCGCCTTTGCAAGGCAGGTAACCTTTGTCTCCTTGGATCCTTTCGAAACCATTTTCATGGATCCTTTCAAGCCCGGCATATGCCGGGCTTTTTTTATAAAGCCATACGTAAAAGCACGATTTCAATCAAGCTGCCGTACTTAAAAACGCTTCATCGCACTTCGCGAAAATGTTGGTATTTTTCGTGCATACTGGTCACTATTGACAACACAGTTAAAAACTGCTCACAGTTGGGGGCCTGCCCCACAAACTTCCGTTCTATTGAAAGTTAGCCAAACGCCCCCATCCATGTGGAATGAACCTATCTCATTGGAGGACTCCATGAATACTTTGTATGACTCTGAAGCTTTTTCAGTCGTGCATATGCAGCAGGATATTCCCAACCCATTGCAAGCAGACTCTTTATGGGAGCCCAAGCCTGAGCACAATCTCGTACGGCATGGCTTTGAAATCGTCGACAAACGCTCCGGACGCGAAGTTTATCTAGATGGGAGTTGGGCTGAGGTGTTTCATGCCCAAATTCAAGAGTGGCAACGCAATACACCAACTCAAGAAGAAGTGGAAGACACACTGGACAGCTATACCGGACTGGCTCAACATCCTGTCGTTGTGCATTAATAACATCTATATGCAGGCTGTTTCTTGCCTCAACATAGGCTATTGAGCACTGTAAGGGACTCACCGATCTTCAACATTTACGTGTGTAGTTGAGCGCGCAATGTGCAGCGGCTGTGCTAATGCGGCAATGCACGTTGCTTTTGTTGAGTCTGATGCCAGTCCCACTGCTTTATTAACCCCTTGTAGGGTTGCTCTAGGGGCATTATGCAAACGTTTCAATGCACACAATGCGCCAATTTGGTTTTCTTTGATAGCCAAGTTTGCGTCAATTGCGGCAGCCCACTTGGATTTGATCCAGAGTCGCTCACTCTGCTCGCGCTGCAATCTATTGAGGCACCTCATCCAAGCGCCCTCAATTTAGAAGATGCAGTAAACGATACGACGGCGCCTACTGCGCCTGTTGGTGATTCGCCCCTTATCGTTCAGTCACACTGGCAACTCAACAATGCGATGGGTTTTCAAATCCATACGCAACAACCTGTGGGAGGTTATAAGTTTTGCAAAAACCATATCGACGCGCACGGATGCAACTTTCTCCTTGCAGCCTCTGATTCGCATGACTACTGCCTCTCATGCAGACAGACGGAAACTATTCCAAATCTATCGAACCTCAGCAACCTTCATGCGTGGATTACCATTGAAAATGCTAAACGACGCTTGTTTTACTCACTGGCCAAGCTAGGGCTGAAAAATACCCAACACCCCCCTAAATACGATTTTCTTGAAGATATAGAGGGTCAGGACCCTGTAATGACCGGGCATGCAAACGGTTTGATTACGCTCAATATTGCCGAAGCTGATGACGCAGAACGCACGCGTAGACGCATCAACCTACACGAGCCCTATCGAACCCTCTTGGGGCATTTACGTCATGAAGTAGGCCATTTCTACTGGGATCAATTTTTCATCCGTGACGAATGGGCGCTTGCAAAATTTCGACTGCTGTTTGGCGATGAACGGCTGGACTATAGCCAAGCACTACAGCAGCACTACCAAACTCCTCAAGGGGACTGGCAAAACAACTATGTCAGCAGTTATGCTTCAGCCCACCCTTGGGAGGATTGGGCTGAAACTTGGGCACACTACCTGCATTTGATCGATTTACAGGAAACCGCTTCTAGTTATCAGCTTCAATTCGCAATACATGGTACGCAAGGAGTGCTTTGCACACAGGTAGAAAATCCGTTCACCACCTTCGCACAAGCGCCACAGGATGATTCACCGCAAGACATTAGCCACCTATTGAATCAAAGTATGGGCATCTCTTTAGTGCTCAACAGTCTCAATCGCAGCCTAGGGCATAACGATGCCTATCCGTTTGCACTCTCGTCACCTGTTCTGCAAAAACTAGGCTTTGTGCACAACGCCATCCGTCGGTACGCCCATCAAAAAAACAGAGCGACTCTCCCCGATCAGCCTGCTGTCTGCTGACGCTCTTTCACGCGCGCCAAGAGCCGCTGGTGCACCTGTGGCGAAACAAATTGCTCTACGTCGCCTTCAAGTGTCGCAATCTCTCGCACATAGGTACTGCTGACATATTGATAGCGCTCGCTCGGCGTCATGAAGATGGTCTCCACCTCAGGCATCAGTTTTCGATTCATGCCGGCTAGCTGCACTTCATAGTCAAAATCCGTCACGCCACGCACGCCACGCACCATCACTTGTGCACCATGCTCCATCGCAAAATCACGCATCAATGCTGAAAAACTATGCACACTGAGATGTGGCAAATCAGAAAATACAGAGCGCACCATATCCATACGCTCTTCTAGCGTAAACAGTGTCTTCTTGTGGTGCCCCGCAGCAACCGCGACGATAAAACGATCAAACATGCGTGCGGCACGGCGAATCATCTCCTCATGCCCACGCGTAATAGGATCGAATGTTCCTGGAAAAATAGCCAGAATTGAGGCAGACATAGCGCATCCCCCTAAAAACCAAAATTGTCGAGAAATCTATAGGCCCAGAAGGCATGCACTCAATTACGTCGCATGGCGTTTGTAATGCACAAAATCGAATGGCACTGCAGGCCCATCCTTCTCCAAGGGGGCACTATGCGACTGGCGACTTTGCTCAACAAAATCAGATTTATTCCATGCAGGGAAGTGGGTATCCCCTTCGATATCAGTATGGATTTCTGTCAAGTACAAGTCCGTCGCGAATGGCAAGGCTTGGGCATACACCTGGCCACCACCAATCACAAACACCGTCTCAGCCCCGTCTTTTGCCTCTGATCTGCTTGGCAAAGCCAAAGCCTGTTCAAGGCTAGAGACCAAAATGACCTGCCCCGGCAACTCCAAGGCACGAGAGGAAACCACCACATGCTCACGACCTGGCAATAATCCGGGCAGAGACGCCCAAGTGCGGCTTCCCATAATCATCCGGCTGCCCATCGTCTTTTCCTTAAAGTGGCGCAAATCTTGTGGCAGATGCCACGGCATCCCTCCACTGCGGCCAATAGTAAGATTACGCGTCAATGCAGCAATTAATGCAATACGTGGTGAACGTGAAGATGTCATAAAAACGATTGCGCATCTAAAGCAATGCGCATGAAAAAAATTGTCATGCGGTCTATCGAACAGATCAAATATGCGCAAACCGCTTGACGCTATAAAACAGTTGCAAGAATAGCGTAAACCCCGTGCAGCACATGCCAACCGCAACTGTTTGCACAGGACTAGAACATTGAATGTGCCGCTGTCACATCAAAATCAGTGTACGAATGGGGCTAAACTCTCCGAATTAAAAAGCCATACCATTGTGATTCATTACCCTTTCCTCACGCCTAGCTAGGGAAAATCCCAACCTCCTCAAATAGACAACCGCAGCCATGATTGAACAAATCACACCACAGAACCTATTGCGATGGGCTCAGAACCACGCAGCATCTGATGAAAAGCCTCTCATCATTGATGTGCGTGAGCCTTGGGAATGGGCAATCGCCAGCATTGAACCTCTCGCTTCGTGTGAATTAAAGCAATTGCCTATGGGTGAGATTCCTAGTGCCCTGAACCACCTTGACCCGGATCGCCCCACTGCCCTGCTCTGCCACCATGGTGTACGTAGCCAGAATGTGGCCAACTTCCTGCACACCAACGGTTTCTCTACACTCGCCAACATTGTGGGCGGAATCGACGCATGGTCTGCCACGGTTGACTCTTCTGTGCCGACTTACTGAATATTGGCACGCGTGGCTCGCTGCGGCGAGTACATCAAGCTTTCTTAACAAATTCAGATTTGAGCTGCATCGGACCAATTCCATCAATCTTGCAGTCGATATTGTGATCCCCATCTACTAAGCGGATGCTACGAACCTTAGTGCCTACCTTTACCACTGTTGAGGAGCCCTTGATTTTCAAGTCCTTGACCACGGTCACAGCATCGCCATCTTGCAGCACATTCCCCACGGCATCTTTGACTACCTGAAGCTCCTCTGCTTCATCAACAACGTCCACACTAGACCACTCATGGGCGCATTCTGGACAAACCAGTAAAGAACCATCCTCATACACAAATGTTGAACTGCACTGGGGGCAAGCTGGTAGCGCTGACATGGTCACTCCTCGTATAACGCAATAGAAATAATCCTCTGAGCATACTGCACACCAAGCCTCTTGAAGAAGTCGCAGTCCATGCATTGCAACACGAAGCGGTGATAATCAGACATTGCCCACCCATGCACGAACTGCCACCGCTACCAGTGCATGACCATCGCAAGGACCTATTGTTTTGTTTAAAAACCTACTGATCTACCGCATTGCTTCGAGTTGGTCGCCAGACCTTACCGCCGCCACCCAGGCCCTTGAGGCCCATCCATTCACCCCTTGCACCCCGACGCAAGAACGCGCACTAGGCTGGGTTGCGCCCCGTGGCCAGCCCCATGCACCAATGGTCGAATCCATCAATGGTCAATGGATCTTGCGCCACGTCACGGAAACAAAAATATTGCCTGCATCTGTAGTAGATGCGCAAGTCAATGAAAAAAGCCTGCAAATTGAGGCCCAAACAGGGCGTAAGCCGGGTCGTAAAGAATTACGAGATCTCAAAGACGAAGCCCGCCTAAGCCTGCTCCCAATGGCCTTTACCAAAACCCAAGGCCATTGGGTTTGGATTGATATCAAACAAGGCTTCTTGGTGATCGACGCCAGCAGCCCACAAAAAGCCGATGAAATCCTCACAGCGTTGGTTGAACAATTGCCCGGTTTCATTCCCAAAATTTTGCAGACACAAGAAAGCCCGGCAACAGCCATGACCGCCTGGCTCGAAGACCAGAGCGCGCCGGGCGCATTCAGCCTAGGGGATGAGTGCGAACTCAAAGCTGTTGATGACACCAAAGCCAGTGTCCGTTATGCACGACACTCCTTGGAGATTGAGGAAATCCGCGGACACCTACAAGCAGGAAAACGCCCTACCCGGCTGTCTCTGGGCTGGTCCGACCGCTGCCAATTGGTACTCACCGAGACACTCCAAGTAAAAAAACTCGCGTTCAGTGATGCTGTACACGAAGACAAAGACAAAAATGACGACCATTTTGATGCCGATGTGGCATTGACGACAGGAGAGTTAAGCCAGCTCATCCCACAATTGATTGAAGCCCTTGGAGGCGAAGAACCTAGTTTGGGCTAAAACACCGCCTATTCATCATCAAAAGTCACTTGAATGCCTTGCTGAAGTGATATGTTTTGGCGTTTTTTCATGCATCTGCCACACGATTTGATTACACTTCGCGCATTTCCGCCCGCACATGTCTTTGGCATCTGCGGGCGGCCTTCCATTTTGGCCTGAACTGGCAGCTTTTTTCGGGAGTGTCACCCCATGAAATTCCGCTTTCCCATCATCATCATTGATGAGGACTATCGCTCTGAAAACACCTCCGGCTTAGGAATTCGTGCTTTAGCACATGCCATTGAGGAAGAAGGCTTTGAAGTTGTTGGTGTGACCAGTTATGGCGACTTGAGCCAATTTGCCCAACAGCAAAGCCGCGCAAGTGCTTTTATTTTGTCTATTGACGATGAAGAATTGACCACCAGCGATGAAGGCGAACCACTGGTTATTCAGAGCTTGCGTGATTTCATCGGAGAAGTGCGACGTCGCAACGACGAAGTGCCCATCTACATCCATGGGGAAACCAAAACAGCCCGCCATTTGCCCAATGACATTCTGCGCGAGTTGCACGGCTTCATCCATATGTTTGAAGATACGCCTGAGTTTGTTGCCAAGCACATCATCCGCGAAGCAAAAAATTACCTCGAAAGCATACAGCCGCCCTTCTTCAAAGCCCTGCTGGACTATGCAGATGACGGTTCCTATTCTTGGCACTGCCCCGGGCACTCAGGTGGCGTCGCTTTCCTGAAATCGCCTATTGGGCAGATGTACCACCAGTTCTACGGCGAAAACATGCTGCGTGCAGACGTTTGTAACGCAGTTGAAGAGCTAGGCCAACTGCTCGACCACAACGGCGCCATTGGCGAGAGCGAACGCAATGCTGCTCGCATTTTCAACGCCGACCATTGCTTCTTCGTGACCAATGGCACCAGCACATCCAACAAAATTGTCTGGCACCACAATGTGGCGCCAGGCGATGTGGTCGTGGTCGATCGTAACTGCCACAAATCGATCCTGCACTCCATCATCATGACCGGCGCTATTCCGGTCTTTTTGAAACCATCACGCAACCACTTTGGCATCATTGGCCCCATCCATAAAAGCGAATTTGAGCCTGCAAACATCCAGAAAAAAATCAAGGCCAACCCCTTGATGAAAGAGCTGCTCAAAGATGTCAACGTCAAAGAGATCAAGCCGCGTGTGTTGACCCTCACGCAATCGACTTATGACGGCGTGCTCTACAACACAGAAACCATCAAGAGCATGCTCGACGGCTATGTCGACAACCTGCATTTTGATGAAGCATGGCTGCCACACGCCGCATTCAACCCTTTCTATGGCACCTACCATGCCATGGGCAAAAAACGCGCCCGCCCAAAAACCAGTGTGGTGTACGCCACGCAGTCCATCCACAAATTGCTAGCCGGCATTAGCCAAGCCAGCCATGTACTGGTGCAAGACTCTCAAGAGCGCAAACTTGATTTCGCTTTGTTCAATGAAGCTTATCTGATGCACACCTCCACCAGCCCGCAATACAGCATCATTGCAAGTTGCGATGTGGCTGCCGCCATGATGGAGTTGCCCGGCGGCGAAGCGCTGGTCGAAGAGAGCCTCTTAGAAGCACTCGATTTTCGCCGCGCCATGCGCAAGGTGGAAGATGAGTTTGGCAAGAACGACTGGTGGTTCAAAGTGTGGGGGCCTGAAAAGCTCGCCGAAGAAGGAGTGGGCCGCTCAGCGGACTGGATCATCTCCAGCAACGGCACCAAGTCACGCAAAGCCAGCAGCAATTGGCACGGCTTTGGCGACCTAGCAGACGGCTTCAACATGCTGGATCCGATCAAGGCAACCATCGTTACGCCAGGTTTGGATTTGGATGGCAAGTTCGACAAAACCGGCATCCCAGCTTCCATCGTGACCAAATTTTTGGCCGAACATGGCGTGGTTGTGGAAAAAACGGGGCTTTACAGCTTTTTTGTCATGTTCACCATTGGCATTACCAAAGGCCGCTGGAACACGCTTTTGACTGCGCTGCAGCAATTCAAAGACGACTACGACAAAAACCAACCACTCTGGCGCATCATGCCGGAGTTCTCTGCTGCACACCGCCGCTATGAAAAAATGGGCCTGCGCGACTTGTGCCAGCATGTGCACCAACTCTACGCCAAGCACGATATTGCGCGCCTGACCACCGAAATTTACCTGTCTGACTTAACGCCGGCCATGCGCCCTGCTGATGCCTATGCGCACATTGCCCGCCGCAAGACTGAACGTGTGGAAATCGACCATTTGGAAGGTCGCATCACTGTGGGTTTGGTCACGCCATACCCGCCGGGTATTCCACTGTTGATTCCTGGGGAGGTCTTCAACAAGAAAATCGTGGATTACCTGAAATTTGCCCGCGAATTTGCCAAACAACTGCCAGGTTTCGAAACCGATATCCACGGTTTAGTGATGGAAAAAGACGCCGATGGCAACAAACGCTTCTTCGCCGACTGTGTCGCTCAGCCATAACGGCTTCTGGCTGAACCTGAATCAAATCTGTTCAGCCAGAGTGCCCAGCATGTCCTGTGCACTAGGCACACTCAATGCGTAGAGAGAACCGTTCTTAATATCACGCGCAACCAGACTGGCAAAGCATGGGATTGCATTGCCAGAGCACAGCAAGCTTGAAACAATAGCGTCATTGATAACATACCTATATTGGAGTGCCCCATGATTGGCGACCCTCAAGTCATGACCCATTTGCAGGCCGAGCTCAAAGTGCTGCTGACCAACATCAACCAAACCTTCGTGCACTACCGTATGTTGCAGCATTGGGGATTTGGTGTGCTGGGAAAAGCAGAGTACAAAGCCTCTATCAAGGCCATGAAGCAATCTGACACTTTGATGGCTCGCATTTTTCTATTGGATGGCCTGCCCAATCTGCAAGACTTGGGCAAACTGCGCGTTGGCGAAGACGTACAAGAGTTGCTGGAGTGCGATTTGCAGCTTGAACACGACTCACAAAGCGCACTCAAAGCAGGCATTACCCAGTGTGAAACGGTGATGGACTACGTCTCCCGAGACCTGTTGCTGGAGATTCTTGAAGACGTTGAAGAGCGCATCGACTTTCTGGAGACTCAACTGTCACTGATCGAGCAGACAGGATTGCCCAATTACCTTCAGTCGCAAATGCACGAAGAAGCGCATTGATCTCCATATCGCGTTAAATGCATCAAGATAAAACAGCATTCCTACGGAATGCTGTTTTTTTATGTCGCAGCTAAAAAAATTTGTCTACCCCAAACAAAACACACACCCTAACCCACTAGGTGCGTGGAAGGAATGAACATACTGCATGGATAGAATCGACTGCGCACCGTTATCCATCCGTGCCCGTTAAAATGCGAAACCACTGCATTTCGTTAGTACGTATGCAAACCCAGCCACACCTACCCGAAGGCTTGGCCTGCGTTAGGTACTCCCACAACCACTCTCTTTTTTTGACTGTGTTTCTTGGTTGAAACGCAAGCAAGATTTTTTCGCATTCCCCGGAGACTTCCATGACATACCAGCACATTCAAGTACCCGCACAAGGTCAAAAAATCACACTCAATGCGAACAACACATTGAATGTCCCCGCCCATCCCATCATTCCGTTTATTGAAGGCGATGGCGTAGGGGTCGATGTCACTCCCGTGATGCGCAAGGTCGTTGATGCGGCAGTAGCCAAAGCTTATGCTGGAGAACGAAAACTGGAGTGGATGGAAGTCTATGCGGGTGCTAAGGCCACGCAACGGTATGGTGCCGACGTATGGCTACCTACCGAAACGGTTGATGTGGTCAAAGAACATCTGGTCTCAATCAAGGGGCCACTAACAACTCCAGTAGGAGGCGGAATCCGCTCATTGAACGTCACCCTACGCCAACAACTGGATTTGTACGTCTGTTTGCGTCCCATTCAATACTTTGATGGAGTCCCCTCGCCGCTCAAAGAGCCACACAAAACCAATATGGTGATCTTCCGGGAGAACTCAGAAGACATTTATGCTGGTATTGAATTTCAGGCTGACAGTGAGAAGGCGCAAAAACTCATTGCTTTCTTACAAAACGAATTGGGTGCCAATAAAGTTCGTTTCCCACAAACCTCTGGTATTGGTATCAAACCTGTATCAAAGGAAGGGACCGAGCGACTTGTCCGCAAAGCGATTCAATATGCCATTGACCATGACAAACCGAGTGTGACATTGGTGCATAAAGGCAATATCATGAAATTCACCGAAGGGGCGTTTCGTGATTGGGGCTACGCCCTGGCTAAGCGCGAGTTTGGCGCAGAGGAAATTGACGGAGGCGTATGGTTACGCCTGAAAAACCCACGTACAGGCAAGAACATTGCCATTAAAGACTGCATCACCGATGCCTTCTTGCAGCAAATTTTGCTGCGTCCGGTTGAATACAGCGTGATCGCCACATTGAACCTCAATGGTGACTACATTTCAGACGCACTGGCAGCACAGGTCGGCGGTATTGGTATTGCGCCCGGTGCCAATATGAATGAAACCGTCGCGATGTTTGAAGCCACGCATGGGACAGCGCCCAAATATGCAGGCAAAGACTATGTCAATCCAGGCTCAAGCATTCTTTCGGCAGAAATGCTCTTGCGCCATATCGGCTGGACAGAAGCGGCTGATGTCATCATCCGAGCAATGACCAAAAGCATCCAAAGCAAGCACGTCACCTACGACTTCGCCCGCATGATGGAAAGTGCCGTGCAAGTGAGCTGCTCAGGCTTTGGAGATATCCTGATAAAGCATATTGAACAGGAATAACACTCCATTCAAAATAAAAAAGGCGCTTTCGATAGCACCTTTTTGTTTTTTTCAATACCCGCAGTAAGGATAACGCTCTAAACAAACCTCAGTGAAGTTGCAATGAACCATTCGCTTGTATTGCTGGTTTAAGCGACAAGGGCAACTCAGGTCGAAAAGCTCGATCCGCAACCGCACGTGGTTGTCGCATTCGGATTCTTGATGACAAACTGCGCACCTTGAAGGTCTTCTTTATAGTCAATTTCAGCGCCCACCAAATATTGATAGCTCATCGCATCAATCAAGAGTGAAACACCATTTTTTGTCATCGTGGTGTCGTCTTCATTAGCGATTTCATCAAACGTGAAACCATACTGAAAACCTGAACAACCACCGCCTTGAACAAACACCCGCAACTTCAAGTCAGGGTTGCCTTCTTCGGCAATCAGATCAGCCACTTTCGCAGCAGCTGAATCGGTAAAAATAATGGGGGTCGGCAAATCTGTTGTTTGTGCTTGCTCTGCTACTGCATTCATCGTTGCTCTCCAAAGTGGATGGATATTGGACTTCTGCAGCCCACATGCCATCACTGGACAATACGCTGCATTTCAGCGTGGTAATGGCCGTCATATTAGGCCAAATTAGATGTCTATGCTGCGCTGCTGGTTTTTGCTGTTTTAGCAGTGCTGCTACTGCTGTCCTCAGCGCGTCTAGCAGCAGGTATTTGCGCTGCAGTATTGCGTTGAGTCTGAACGCCTTGCAGTTGAGGTAATTCAGTACCAATCGCCTCGGGCTGTTGCACTTCCAACGCTGCGGTGGTTGGCTCTTGTGCAGGCAAAATAGGATTCATTCGCCCAGACACCAATGCCCCTTGGTGCATTTCAAGTTGCCGGTAACTGATGTCGCCACACACGCGGGCTTTGGGTTGCAACTCCAACAACTGCGCTGCATGAATCGGCCCCTCAACCAAACCATTGACGATGATCACATCGGCTTTGATACCACCGGCAATTCGCCCATGCTCCGCCACGAAAACCAATGTCCCCTTTTTGGACGCAGTCACATCTCCAGTGAGTGCCCCTTCCACGACCCCTTCAATCCGAATGCCATCCGTAAAAGAAATATTGCCTTGGATCTGGCACCCCTGTGCGACTAGGCTTCGGATGGCTGCTTGTTTGTTTTTAGAAAACATATTCAAACTCACTTTCGATGATCGGATGGCTACTGTGTGTCAAAGGCGATGGACTGACGCGTGCGCTCTTGTTTGCCTTCCCACACGATCATAGTCACACTGCTGAGCTGTAAATTTGCTGGTATAGGAACTCGGCCATCCAAACGCTGGTATGTCTCAAGCGTAAGGCTCTGCCTTCGATCTTTAGCAGGTAGACGCCATGTTTTCCCGTCCAATGTGCCAGCCACCTGCCATTCCAATTCGCCCTTGAAAGGAGCTGCGTTGCGTTTGAGCTGCATCAGCAAAAGTTGCCAATACAACTCATCGGGCACGCGCCGCTCCACATTCAGACTACGGATGGATACTCCGCCATTGTCCTCTGCGGGCAGCAGGTTTTCATAAAAGCTCAACTCATTATTGAGGCGTTGATTCTCTTGCTGCAGCTCTTTAACTTGCTGTCGCAATGCCTCTAGTGTTGCTTCATGCATAACCGCCAAGGCATCCAAGGCTTGTGCATCTTCATGCCTTAGGGCAGGCGCTTGCAAGCCTTGCAACTCTGCAAAATTTTCTTGCATTGCCGGAGGTTGCGGTGTTTGGGCTTGCAATTGGTGTTGCAAACTCAGCATCTCCTGCTGCAAACGAGCCAATTCGGCTTGCGATTGCTCCTGCCTACTAAAACGCTGCATGACATCATGCCCCCATTGACTCGCGACAATAGCCAGCACAGCTATTCCAGTCAGCAGCATCCCCAGAAGCCAGCGCAAAGACTTCGGAACAAGTCGACGCACCATCAAACGGCGGCCGTTCAAAGGATATCTACGTCTGAACAAACGAAAACGCATCATCAATATGGGAGTTCGGACAAGTCACGTCAAAAAAGAAAAAATGCGAGTCATCAACTCACCAGGGTGACTGCGATCTGCAGCAACAATGACTCAAAACTGGAAATGATTATCGCTGCTTATTATGACCGGATTGCACCCAATTCATCCTTGTTTAGCCATGTGCATTCGGCATCTCGCAACCCGCCTGCACGGCTATTGCCAGTTAGCGGGGTTTTCCCGCTATTTCGCTTTGAAACACGTTCAATACAATGCGCAGGCGGCCAAAGAGACCTGCATTGTTTCGCAGGATGGCCCCTCTATTTACACGGGAGAATTTTCATGGATCGTCGATCAATCATCAAAGGCGCAGGGCTGGCTGGCGTTTTAGCTGCTGGCGTTGCCCCAGCCGTGCACGCCCAACAAGCAGTCCGCTGGCGCCTGGCTTCTAGCTTTCCTAAGTCACTCCCTACTATTTTCGGCAGCGCTGAAAAACTGGCTTCCTCCGTCAAAGCCATGTCTGGTGGGAAATTTGAAATCAGCGTTCACCCAGCTGGTGAACTGATGCCCGCTTTTGGAGTGGTTGATGCACTGCAAGCTGACACAATCGAAATTGGACAAACAGCAGCCTATTACTACACAGGCAAAGACCCTATCTTTGCCTTTAGCTGCGCGGTTCCATTTGGTCTGACGACCCTGCAACTGAACGCATGGAAAGACCACGGCAATGGGTATAAATTGCTCAATGCTTTCTTTGAGAAATACAACTTCCGTGCAGCAAGCGCGGGTAATACCACCACGCAAATGGGCGGTTGGTACCGCAAGGAAATTAAAACCGTTGATGATCTCAAGGGCTTGAAAATGCGCTTGGGCGGCGGCGTGTTTGGTGAAGCCATGGCCAAATTAGGGGTTGTGGCTCAAAACATTCCTGGTGGTGATGTGTACACCGCACTGGAAAAAGGTACGTTGGATGCTGCAGAATTCGTTGGCCCTTACGACGACGAGAAGTTGGGTCTGAATAAAGTGGCTCCGTTTTACTATTACCCAGGTTGGTGGGAAGGCAGTGCTGAACTTGAGTTCTTCATCAACATAAAAAAATACAACGAACTCTCACCAGAAAACAAAGCGATTTTGGATGCCGCAACCCGCGTGGCCGCAGCAGACATGACATCTAAATACACGGCCTACAACCCTGGCGCTTTGAAAAAGTTGGTTGCAGACAAGACTCAACTCAAGATGTTCTCAAAAGAAATCATGGATGCAGGCTTTAAGGCGTCCATGGAGGTTTTTGCCGAACACGAAGCCAAATCACCTGAATTCAAAGAAATCCACCAAGATATGCGCGCATTCCAACGCGATCAAATTCTGTGGAACCGCTTCTCTGAATTCCCATTCAACCAGTATATGAACAGCATCAAGATCTAAATCTTGCAAACCGACTCTCAAGGCCTGCTGAAGTATCCCTTCGGCAGGCCTTGAGTGCTTTCTAAATCAGTCGATCAAACCGACATAGACGTGCTGCACGTCATCATCGTTTTCAATACCAGCAAGAAAAGTCTGCACTTCCTCCTGTGCCTCAGCAGGCAAACTGCCCATGCTGACCGGATTCTTGGCTTTATAGCCAAGCTTGGCAGATATGACTTTGATCCCCTGCTGCGGCAACGCTTTGCTGACAGAATCCAGATCGCCAGGCTCAGTCAAAAACAGTGTCACACCCTCTTCTTCGCCAGCTTCAAAATCTTGGGCTCCAGCCTCGATCGCAGCTAACTCGACATCAGCGCCATTCTCAGGTTCTCCCTCAATCATGCCAACGTGATCAAAGTCCCAAGCCACTGCAGTCAGCTGCCCCTTGCGAAAACACACACGCATGTTTGGGGCCGTGCGGTTAGGGTTGTCTGTCAAACACTCAACCATCACCGGCACGCGGTGCGGAGCATACCCCTCAAACACCACGGTTGAATAATTGACTGCATCAGCGCCTGCGCCAGAGCCTTTTTTGATGGCGCGCTCAAGCGTATCTTTTGGCATCGATGCCTTACGCGCCGCTTCAACAGCCATGCGCAGGCGTGAATTTCCTGCTGGATCTCCCCCGCCCATGCGAGCTGCGACTGTAATTTCCTTGACCAGTTTGCCGAAGAGTTTTCCTTTGGCATCAGCGACAAGCGCCTTGCCTTTTTCTTTCCATTGCGCACCCATGGCCGCGATTTCCTTCATGTAATTGCTGCAGCACGATTACTGCGGATCGTCGCTGGCCGCCCTTTTTTGCACAACACCGCCTCGCGAACGAGACGGAATTATGAAGCAATACGTGAAAACAATAGCAAGCTAAGCAAACGTTGTATACCGTAACTTGGTCATGCACGATTGTTGGGTTCCTCAAAATTCACAATCCAGGAATCGTCCAAACATCCATTACAGCAGGACCACTAACTTCTACCGACGTTCTCTGCTGACCAAGAGCCAATACCATTACTTGCAACCGCGACTTGGCCATCACTTTTACGCCAGCACACGGTTGGGTCTACTCTTGTAAGCCTTATCTCTCTGAACGCAAAGGACCACCATGAGCACCCCACTCGACAAAGTTATCTATACCGCCCAAGCCCATACCACTGGCGGACGTGATGGCACTGGCAAAAGCAGTGATGGCGCGCTGGACGTGCAATTGAGTCCACCCGGCTCTAACAAGCCAGGAACAAATCCTGAGCAACTCTTCGCTATTGGCTACGCAGCTTGTTTTATTGGGGCAATGAAGGCAGTTGGCCCCAAAATTGGAATCAAAGTCCCACAAGACGTTGCCATTGATTCCAGCGTCTCACTAGGTCCAACGCAAGGAGGTAACGCATTCGGCATTGCCGTCAAACTGGTCATTGCGCTGCCAGCCTTGGATGCTGATATAAAACAAAAACTGGTTGATGCGGCCCATCAAGTCTGTCCATACTCCAACGCGACACGCGGAAATATTCCAGTTGAATTGGTTATTACCTGAGCACTGCTAGGCGCAAACCTAGCTCTTCATGCGCGCATGTCTGCATACGGCAGAACATTAAAGTACTGCCAGTACCAGTCAACCATCCAGTCTTAAATGCTTGACAATACCGCATGACTTTGCAAGAACAACCGCGAAATCCGCTCCACGGCGTGACGTTGGAGCGTCTCCTGACCGATTTGGTCGACCACTACGGCTGGAAAGCACTGGCACAACGTATTCCCATACGCTGCTTTCAGCTCGATCCTAGTATTTCCTCCAGTCTTAAATTTTTGCGCAAAACACCTTGGGCCCGAGACAAGGTAGAACAGCTGTATGTAGACACTCTGCGCAGACATGAACGGTCGGCCAAACGTATTCCACCGCATTCCAGCAGCCAATAATCAAGCTGCATCTTGCAAGCCGCTCGCCCTGAACGCACACTTTCCTATGACCAGCACACCACCATTGCCGCAAGCGAATACACTGCCAGCGCACATCGAAACCCGCTTGACCGACCTGGAAATCAAACAAAGCTACAACGACGATTTACTTGAACAGCTCAATTTACTTGTGTACAAGCAACAAGCCCAAATTGACACCCTTACAGCACAAGTGCAACGCCTGCAGCAAGTGCAAAGCAGCTCTTCTGCAGAAGGCACTCGCGATCCGCGAGATGAATTACCTCCTCACTATTGAATGGATAGGCGCCGTTGATGCGCGCCTTAACTAAGGGAAACTCTGCAAAACTACCAGAATCAAGACAAGAGGGTTCAATGCGACTTGTGGTGAAACCCCATTTGAGCAAATTAGTAGCTCTTCTAAGCCTCATTTGAGGTATTTGGCCCTGTCGGGCCATATTGCAGGCCTACTCATGCCTGCAGCTGTGGCAAAGCGCGCCGCATCATCCACAAATTGGCCAACGCAAACATCGTCTGCAGCTTGTTGTCGTTTTTGGCAATGCCGCGGTATCGCACCTTGGTAGAGCCAAGCTGCTGCTTGATGATGCGGAACGCGTGCTCAACTTTGGCACGAACACTGGCGAGTATCTTTTGGTA
>NZ_STFG01000049.1 GCF_004833285.1 Lampropedia puyangensis | reverse complement strand
AGGGGCTTGATCTGCGTTTCATTCATCGGGCGTTCGTATCCGCTCTCCAGAACCGAGTCTTGGTCAGAAATCTGGTTGATCTCTTCCTGTACCAATTCCCCTGCCTGCTGCGCTGTTGGCAAAGAAACAGTTGCAAGCCACAAGTGCCGCAATCCCACACGAATCAATACAGCTTCTGTGGATAAAGCATTGCCGTCACTGGAGCCTTTACTCAGGCGGTTTGAGTAAAGCCCAAGGCGCAACATCCAATGCCTTGGCGATTTTCTCAATGTTGGACAGAGACACATTCCAGCGAGAACGCTCTACCGCAGAGACATAGGTGCGATCTAACTCGCACTCCAAAGCCAGTCTCTCCTGAGACCAACCTTTTTCTACACGATGCAGGCGTATCCAGTACGCCAATATCCCTCGCAGATCATCACTGGAAGGTAGATTTTTTGGGGGAGTGGGCTTGGCAGACACCCACGCATGATTGTTTCATGTTGTAATTGCATCTACGGAGTATGCTTCACATATAGGGTGTTTCTGCATTGCTAATGGCGAAGAACATCCCATGTACCTTTGGCCTGCACGGATGCGAGGGCCGATGAGATCGGCGGCAGCTTCAGTAGTCAGGCGAATTAGCGGTAAAGGGTGGAACCAACATGATCTTGATCAGGCTAGTGGCCGGAGTGATTTTCTTTTGTGCAGTGGTCTACGTCTCCATCGCCGTGATGGGGTTTTGGGGCTTGATGCTCTGGTTGTTTTTCATGGGAATCATGACTCTCCTTGGGGGCAACAGCAAATGATGAGACAAGTGATGGTCAGTCATGGGGCTTACAGATGGGTTTTTAGTAAACAGAAAGAGGAATAGGACGTATGAAACGTTTCATCGTGGGGTACTTGTTGATTGGTGTGCTGCTGATGCCATTCATTTACTGGAATAACGCCAACGGCAGTCGGCCAGCACCGGCTACGTCGCTATTCGGGGCAACACTGACGGCGAGCTTGTTGTTTTGGCCCTCGTATCTGTTTTCTATTGAGCCTGAGCTGGATGGCGACTCCGATGAAGCCTTTGCTGACTCAATACAAGAGCTGGTGACGTATCGAAGAACCAAGTGGTTTGCAGGCAGCTCGTCGAGCAGCAGGCGCTCAGAGTCAATTGGCATGATTGGCAACGCGTTGAATGCGTGTATGCGGCTTTTTGACAAAGAAAAGCGTGTCGACTTCACAGATCCGATGCAGTTAATGCGCTCCACCACGAACAGCGATCCGTACTTCAAGAACCTCAGACGTCAGGTGCGTGAGCATTTGGACGGGGAGGACTTCTCCGGGCTGGTGGCGGAAGGCAATAAGTGCAACAAAAACCGCCGTTGATGGCGTGAGGCAAAGGAATCACCCATGAAGATAGTGATGAAGCTCGCTTCCATTTGCTTTATTGTCGTAGTGCTCATGAGCGTGCTGCGCAGTTGCGGGGAAGACGAGATGTACACGGCCTACAAGTGCGGCAAAGTCGCCACCTTGATGGGCAATGACCAAGCCGCTACCCGAAGTGCTCAAAAACTCGCAGACTTGTGGGAAAAAAATGGCACGGAACGGTTTTCCAGCACGGCTACCCGTTTGGATCAGATGTTTACGGAAGAGCTGCCGATGGAGGGACCTCGTCGCGGAAACACTTATAAAAAGATCAAAGCGCTCTATGAGGGCAAAACCTGCAAGGAGTACTACCAATGAGGTGGCTGAAACAGAGCGAGGAAATGAAGCCGCCGATCCCATTGCGAAGAACTGGCTCAGCACAACCATGGCGTTTGCTCATGGTGACCCTGTTGTGTTTAGCGTGCCACGGCACCATCCAAGCGTCAGTTGAAACCGCTATTGAAGCAGAGCCCGCCGATGTAGAAGGCTTTCTGCAAGAGGTAGGGCAAGACTATTCCACCATTGTGTACATGGGGGGTGAAACCGGTGATGTGGTGGGGTACGTGTTTGAAAACCACAGTGCGGCAGGTCAATTGATCCTGCAGCGCTGCATGCCCAACATGCTTTGCATCGTTGATCACACAGAACTTGTCGAATTCAGTCCGTCAGAGATGCCGCAGCTTCCTGTTGTCGAGGGAGCATCTGCCATGTTCTGGATTCAATCGGCGCAAACAGCGGATGCCAGCACAGCATTCAGCTTAGATTCAACAACGTTGAGCACCCGCTTTGGTACGTTGGCCATTGATGCCAGCCAACAACTGACGTTTAACACGCGCCCTGTTCTGGCCACTGTAGAAGCACCTGTGGAAGTGTTAAGCCGAGAGCAATACGAACAGGAAAACCTCTCATTCATTGAGCGCTGGATCAAGCGGATCAGCCGATTCGTGTTTGGTGACGAACCTGATGACGCTCTTGCTATTGAGCGGCGTACTCGATCGATCGGTGTTGCCAAAGAAGAGACCGTGCAAGGCAATGCACGCTTGCGCATCGTGCAGCACTTTGAGAACGAACGTGATGATTGGGTCTTGGTGATGAATACAGGTGATCAAGCTTGTCCGGCTATGTTCAGGCTTGTGACCTTGAATGGCAATGGCGCGACCAGTACACCGGAGTTTGGCTCCTGTTCAGAGCTGGTTCAGTTCGAGTGGTTGGGGGATAAAGACCTGCCCGCAAAGCAAGTGTTGTCGCTGGTCATGCCCGAATGGAATCTGGCAGAAGCAGCGCCACAGCGCAGTCCATCTGGAACACCGCAGATGAAACGCTATGTGTTTGAGCATGGGCGTATCAGAGATAGCTTGCAGTAATGCTTCTTCACTTGCAAAAGAGGCTATGCGCCATAGACCAGCCTCTTTGCAAACGTACCGATGCTTTGTAGAGAGGCCCAAGGACAGCAGGATGACAGACAGAGGATTTCACGCATGATCATGAAAAATACAGAACCACTGCACTACCGGCCAAGCAATACAGAAAAGTTCAAGCAAACTGTATGGATCGTGGCAGTTTGCACATTACCGGTATTGGCTGCGGCGCAAACACCAGCCTCTAAGCTTCGAGAAACGATCGGGCTGGATACCATCGGAATGAACCTCGCGTATGTTGAGCAGCAGTTAGGGCCTGCGATGCGCTCGGATGGTAACGAGCACAGCTTTATGGTGAATGGTTGCGCATTTACGCTGACCACAGATCAGCAGGGGCGCAGCATCCACATGGTGGAGATTAGGACATCAAAGGCATGTCCGTTCACCATGGGGCAATTTCTTTCCAAGGAAGACAGTACGCCCATCCATGGCTTGACGTTCCAAGGCGTGGAGTCCATAGCTGGCAAATGGCACTACAAAGCATCTTGCATCTATCTATGCGGCAACGGTGTTCCATCTCATGTGTATTACTGGCTGCCTGGTGACAATGCCAATAGGAACATAGAAGTGGCGTTCGGGCGTGACCTCGATGATGAGGAGGTTCAACCTGCGCTGCAGAAGATGAACGATCGGCTAGTGGCTCAATTGTCTGAAGAGTTTGTGCAGTTTGGACAGTTCAACTGCCTGCCCAACAAAGGAAATGAGGTGATGGCTGAAGCAATGCGGTCTGTCCAAATCGATCGCGTGGTGTTTGGACGAGAGCGCATTGATTTGCAGCTTGGTATTGATTGTGTTGAGGGGTAATTGCTTGATTCACGCAGATGGTTGAAGTTTGCCGGTCACTGCATCCCAAGAAGAACCTCTGGTCAGACGCTAAT
>NZ_STFG01000048.1 GCF_004833285.1 Lampropedia puyangensis | reverse complement strand
AGCATGAGCATACGCTTACAAAGATCGTAAACACGATATTAGGACATCACTACTTCAATCCGCTTGACCACCTAGCTAAATACGACACCTCCTTTCTTGGAGCCGCGTTTCGCCCCAAAATCTACTACATTTAGGGCTTTCGATCCGAGGCGATCCCCATTGACGTCCCCCCAAGGCTTTGTTGCACAAATGCCGGAAGTTGAGCGGTAGGATTGCAGGATGAGTGAATCAACCTGGGGCAAAAAAACCTACCGCACCACGAACTGGAAAGAATACAACGCCTCATTGAAAGCCAGAGGCAGCCTGACGGTCTGGCTGGATAAGAACATGCAGTGGCTCGCTCCTGCCAGTGGCAAACGAGGCTGCCATCAAAAATATTCTGAAGCTGCCATCCAGTCCTGCTTGACTATTAAATGTCTGTTTGGTCTGCCCCTACGCCAAGCCTTGGGATTGGTCGAATCTCTATTACAGCTGGCAGGCTTAAATTGGTCAGTGCCTGATTTCAGTACCGTCTGTCGACGTCAGAAAGACCTACAGGTCAACGTGCACTACCAAGCTAGCCAAGGTGCCCTGAACCTGCGCATTGACTCGACTCCACTGGTATCAAGTTTCTGGGTGAAGGTGAATGGAAGGCCAAGAAGCTTGGAGCAGAACGAAGACGCCAATGGTGCAAAGTGCATTTAGGCACAGATGCCGATACTTTGCAGATTCGAGCCATGGCAGTGAGTACTGTGGCAACCGCGAGCACCACGAGTTTGCGCTGTATCTGAACTTGGAGAACATCGAGCACACGAGAACCAAGGCCAAGAGCCCTCAAACCAATGGGATCTGTGAGCGCTTTCACCAAACCATCCAAAACGAGTTCTATGCCAGTGCGTTCAGACGAAAGATCTACACCAGCATTGGGCAATTACAAGCAGATGTGGATCAATGGGGGCATGACTACAATATGGAGCGCACTCACTCTGGCAAACATTGTTTTGGCAAGACGCCTTGGCAGACCTTGCTCGAGTCAAAACACATCGCGCTTGAAAAGCAGCTGGATCGGACAGTGCAGACAGAAGCTCCTTCGATCCAACAACGCTCAAACATTGCCAATTGAACCCAGTCTGTTAGATCAAGTCTAGGTTAGGACATCTCAATCGGTTCACCGAACTTGGCTGCCCTCACACGGTGGCTGTGGGATAGCTGCGTCTGGGGTTTAGGGCACTTCACGCTAAATTTGATTTATGCAACAAAGCCCATGGGCTGCACTATCGATAATTACCCTTATCGATAGCAACTGCCACACAGGCTCTCACCTCCCGCACGGCTCCATGCGACGACGGGTAGGTATGCGGGTGACATACAAAAGATGTCGTTTCAAAGGCGCGTGAAGCAGCCACATAAAACAGCCTGAATCGCCCCGAGTTTTGAGATGGCGATCAACTCCCTTTTTAGACCGGGCTAACCCATCGGTCAACCGGGCTTGCTACGCAAGCCGGTTACCTCACACGTTAGATGCCAGCGATAGTTCTTGTGCGCGCACAGCTTTAGAAGCAATAAAATTCTGTCGATCTTGATATTCAAGCGAAATAATCGGTTGCTGATATTTTGGGAGTTAACGCATGAAAGCTTGGATCTATCTTGCCGCTGCGATAGTCGCCGAGGTGATCGCAACGTCAGCACTCAAATCGAGTGAAGAATTCACAAAACTTGCCCCATCTGTCGTAGTTGTCATCGGCTACGGTGTGGCGTTCTATTTCTTGTCACTCGTCTTGAAGACCATCCCGGTCGGCATCGCCTACGCTGTTTGGTCCGGCCTCGGTATCGTGCTGATCGCAGCAGTTGCATGGCTCTTCCATGGACAAAAGCTCGACGCTTGGGCTTTTGTTGGCATGGGACTGATAGTTAGCGGAGTAGCTGTTCTCAACTTGCTCTCCAAGACCAGTACCCACTGATCCAGGGTTTGCACCTAACAAGGTCTTCAAGCGTTAGGGGTAATCCCCCCGCAAAACCATCATTTTGAGAAGTAGAGATATCCAAGGAGAATCTCTACTATGAAGAAGTCACGTTTTACAGACAGCCAAATCATCGATGCCCTCAAACGCGCAGAAGCTGGCTTGACGGTTCCCGAGCTTTGCCGTGAGCTGGGCATCAGTTCGGCGACGTTCTACAATTGGCGAGCAAAGTTCGCAGGGATGGATGCCTCGCTCATGGCTCGCATGAAGGAGCTCGAAGCGGAGAATGCACGACTGCGTAAGATGTATGTCGAAGAAAAGCTCAAGGCTGAGGCCGTTGCTGAGGCACTCTCAAAAAAGTGGTGAAGCCATCTCGCAGGCGCGAGATGGCTCAGCAAGCTGTTGCGCAACGGGGCCTGTCCATCCGGGCTGCCTGCCAAGCATTTCAAATTAGTCAGGCTTGTTATCGATACAAAGCGCTGCGTTGTCACGAGGAAGATGAGATTGCCCTGTGGCTGCTGCGCTTGACGGACAACAACCGCAATTGGGGCTTTGGCCTGTGCTTTTTGTATCTGCGTAACGTCAGGTGCTTCAAATGGAACCACAAGCGTGTGTATCGCATTTACAGGGAGTTGGAGTTGAATCTGCGCATCAAGCCGTAAGCGCTTGGTACGTGATAAACCTGAGCCATTGGCAGTGCCGGCTAGTCGTGATGTCGTTTGGTCTGTGGACTTTATGCATGACCAGCTTGAAGATGCTCGCAGCTTCAGGCTGCTCAATGTCATTGATGATTTCAACCGCGAAGCACTCGGTATTGAGGTGGACTTCTCGCTGCCTGCACTGCGCGTCATTAGAACGCTGGAGCAAATCATCCAGTGGCGTGGTAAGCCTCAGGTGATTCGTTGTGATAACGGTTCTGAGTACATCAGCGCAACGTTGCAAAACTGGGCGACAGCCCAAGTAATTGGCCTGCAATACATCCAGCCTGGCAAGCCTCAGCAAAACGCCTATATCGAGCGGTTCAATAGGACCGTGCGCTACGAATGGCTGTCACAGTACCATTGGCGTAACCTCGATGAGGTGCGAGATTATGCCACCCAGTGGATATGGCAATATAAACACGAACGCCCAAACATAGCCTTGGGCGGCATCACCCCTAAACAGCGGCTGCCCATGGCCGCATAGTTCTACTTCTCAGAACTAGGGTTTATGGGGAGATTACCAGGCGTTTGCTTCGCGTTCCTTGCAAAGTTGGGTTTTCAGTCGCAAGCATTTCGCTGGTTTTGGCAATGCAACGTGTAGTTGGCGTAGTTACCAAAGCATTTGTTCTTTTCGTTGCGCGTGCTTTCGGTTTTAACGCGACCTTGCAGCTTGATTTTTCACGTAGGGTCGGTCATTTCACCGTCCTAACCCATCGCTCAAGCGGACTGCTTCGCATCCGCTTAGCTCAACCGTTAGCAGAATGAGATTAAAGATCAGTTCTACAGTGGCGCGTTGTTTGCGGTCACAATCACTTCATAGCCCCAACAATGACAGTCACGCGCCGGTTGGAAGCACGCCCTTCGCTGGAGTTGTTCTTGGCAACCGGTTTTTGACTTCCAAGTCCACGCGTTTGAATGGCATTTGCTGGGTATCCGTCCTCGACCATCAGCTGCGCCACTGCATCTGCACGCCTCTTTGAGAGGGCTTCGTTATAGCGAGCGTCCCCGGTGTCATCGGTATGCCCGTCCAAGCGAATACGGTCGATTCCAATCTCTAAAAACATGGTTGTGATCTTCTTGATGCGATGCGTCGTACTAAGATCCACGTCAGAAGAATTCAAGTCAAACAAAATTCTTCCTGACAGATCCAGCTGCATTCCATCATCGGTGAAGCTGAATCCCTCATTTTCCAGTGCCATGATCTGCGCCTT
>NZ_STFG01000047.1 GCF_004833285.1 Lampropedia puyangensis | reverse complement strand
CTCAATCGGTTCACCGAACTTGGTCGCCCTAACACGGTGGCAGTGGGATAAGTGCGTCTGGGGTCAGGAGCCGATCACGCTAAATTTGATTTGTGCAACAAAGCCGGTGTACGAAAGAAAGGGTTACTATGGCTAACAAGCCCGCTGTCTCTGGATAGTTGTCACCGTCACAGCATGACGTGGCTTACTTTCCCAAGGCTCTCATGTGGCTCCCAGCCCACAACGCCGCATCCCCTGCAAGCGGCACGAAACAGAGCTAACCTATTGCCCCTTATACGGTTTCAAGTCCCGCGTGATCTTCACGAAAGGCTTGACACCGGCCCTTTTTTGAGTCTTGTGCGACTGTGTGAAGGTCCTAAACACGTTCTTAAAGACTGCACTCAAACAACGCAACACATATACACAAGTGCGTCATCCGCACCGCTGCACTACGCCAGCCAGCGGCTTGCGCTATATTGTGGCGTCTTTCGTTTTCAGCCCCTCGACAGCCCCCTCCGCACATGAAGCAGTACCTCCAATTGGTTCAGGATATTTTTGACAATGGCTCCTGGCAGGACAACCGCACCGGCGTGCGCACCCTGAGCATTCCTGGTGCCATGATGAAATTTGATTTACAAGAAGGCTTCCCCGCCGTCACCACCAAAAAGCTGGCATTTAAATCCGCAATTGGGGAAATGGTTGGTTTCTTGCGCGGCAGCCGTAGTGCTGAAACCTTCCGTGCGCTAGGCTGCAAAGTCTGGGATCAGAACGCCAACGAAAATGCACAATGGCTGGCCAACCCGTACCGGTTGGGGCAAGACGATCTCGGCCCTGTGTATGGCGTGCAGTGGCGCCAATGGCCTGCTTATAAATTGATTGATACCGCAGCGCCTGAAGGCGCCGCGCAACTGCAAGACGCATTGGCACGTGGCTACCAACGCATTGGCGAGGTCAATGCGCCAGCAGCGAGCGATGCCAACCCCACACACACCACCACGGGTACCTTGCTGTACAAATCGATTGACCAATTGCGCCAGTGCCTGGATACCATCATGAAAGACCCGGGCAGCCGTCGCATTCTTTTTCATGGATGGAATTGGGCGCAGCTGGAAGAAATGGCCTTGCCGCCTTGCCACCTGCTCTACCAGTTTTTGGTAAACCAGAGCAAACGTGAAATTTCGCTATGCCTGTATATCCGCAGCAATGACGTGGGGCTTGGCACACCATTTAACCTCACCGAAGGCGCGGCACTGCTGCACTTGGTTGGGCGCCTGACCGGATACACACCGCGTTGGTTTACTTATTTCATTGGCGACGCGCATATCTACGAAAACCATGTGGAGATGCTGCAAGAACAATTACGCCGCGAGCCTCTGCCCGCACCACAGCTGGTACTGTCAAGCCGTATTCCGGACTTTGCCCAAACAGGCCAGTACGAACCGCAATGGCTAGAACAGATTGAGCCCGGCGACTTCAGCCTGCAAGGTTACCAACACCACGCCCACCTGACCGCCCCGATGGCGGTGTAAAGAAGACGCCCTCTTGAGAGCTTCCTAAACCCAGCGCAACGGGTACAGTGCCGCCCAAGCCGCCACCCAGCGCTGCAGCAAATCAGCAACCAAAGCCCCCTCATCCCCTACCTGCGTAGGCAGACCCAGCACCTGCGCGGCAGCCAGCAAACTGTGCTGCACCGAAACCTCATCAATACTCGGGGCATGGTTGCCTTTAGACAGCTTCTCTCCCCGTGCATCCAAGGCCAGCGGCACGTGTAAATACTGTGGATGGGCAGCCCCCAAAGCCTCTTGCAACAACAATTGCCTAGCCGTGTTGTCGGTCAAGTCCTCTCCACGCACCACATGGGTGATGCCCTGCAGAGCATCATCCACCACACAGGCCAGTTGGTAGCTCCACATCCCATCCGCACGCTGCAGTACATAGTCGCCAACATCTGCAACCACATCCTGCATTTGCGGCCCCAATCTTCGGTCACTCCATGCCACAGCATGGGATGACAACGCTCTTGGTGCGCCCTCGTTGCCTTGTACATCAAACCGCCAAGCGCGCACTGGCTCCACGTACGCCTCGTGTCGACACGTCCCCGGGTAAATCAAGGTTTGAAAACGCTGGCGTTGCACACCACGCAAGGCCCATGCCTGCTCAATCTCTTTACGAGTGCAGCGACACGCATAGGTCCGCTGCGTTTGCTGCAAATACTGCAAAGCCTGCGCATACAGCGCACTTCTGCCGGACTGCCACTGCACTGCCCCATCGGCCTGTAAGCCCAGCGCATCCAGCTGCTTCAATACCGTATGGGCCCAAGCTAATGAGCACCGCTGCGCATCAACATCCTCTATGCGCACCAGCCAAGTGCTGGCAACGCCTTGTGCAGCAGCAGCACGCGCATCCAACCAACTCGCCAAAGCGGCCACCACAGATCCGACATGCAACGGCCCTGTTGGTGATGGCGCAAACCGGCCCACATAGCGCGCAACGGCCAGCCCTTCCCGCTGATGCTGTTTCAACGCTTCAGAAAAATCCATTTGAACGCAACACTCCTCACCCGAAGACACCCCTGAAAGCCATGAAAGCCCGGTTGAAACAAAAATGGGACTCCAAACATCGTGCAACACGATAGCCCCATACTGTCACCAAGCTTTCACAAGCAACCCACATTCAACGCCACAATCATGGTCATGACCAACACGCATCCACCACGTCATATTCCTTTCCAAGGCGTCAGCAACTTTCGTGATCTTGGTGGCTACACCACCCAAGACCAGCGTCAACTGCAATGGAAAAAAATTTACCGCTCTGACAGACCTTCTGACTTTACCGTCCAAGATTTACAGCAGTTCGCAGCCTTGGGTATTGCCCGCAGCATCGACTTTCGCGGCGCAGCTGAGGCCCACATTCACAATTACAGCATTCCCCAACTCCAGCGCATCGAAATCCCCATCGAGCCCAAAGTCGTACAAAGCCTGCAGAGTCTTGTGACTGAAGGCAACGCACTTAACGCGGCCACTGCGCATCTTCTCATGGAGCAGACATACAGCGCCTTCGCCAGCCACAACACAGCGCAATACAGCGCATTTTTCGATACGTTGTTAGCTACCGACAGCCCCATCCTCTTTCACTGCACCGCAGGCAAAGACCGCACCGGCTTTGCAGCGGCCCTGCTATTGGAAGCCCTAGGGGTAGACCGCGCCACGATCATGCAAGACTACCTGCTCACGAACAGTCTGTACAAACGGGTTGCCACACCGCACACCACACTTCCCGAAGAGGTTCTCAGCGTCTTATGGCGCGTTGCCCCCAGTTTTTTGGATGCTGCCTATCAAGAAATCGACCAACAATACGGCAGCATGCCCAACTATCTTCGCCACGAGCTTGGCCTCACGCCTGAGGCCCAGTTGGAACTCAAGCACCGCTACTTGCAACCAACGGCGGCATAAACACGGGCAGCAAGCATTAAGTCAATCAAGCCGCCCAACCAATTCAAAATTGCGCTACAATTTCGCCCTTGCTAAACGTAACCACACTGTTGCGCTTAAGGCAAAGGGCTCTTAGCTCAGTTGGTAGAGCAGCGGACTCTTAATCCGTTTGTCGCAGGTTCGACCCCTGCAGGGCCCACCAAAATAAATCAAGGACTTACGCGCTTTTAGCGGTAAGTCCTTTTTCTTTGTCTTAGATATGGTGACAATCTGGTGACAACAATTCGTTGAATGAAATTAGACATCTGCGCACAACATTGGACTCAAGATTTTTTTTGCAAAAAAATTGTCACTTGAGAAGCTAATCCTTGTCTATAAACATTTCAAATAAAAAGTTTTCAGCCACATATCACAGCCTTGAACACACAGATGTTTGCCTGTTTTCGCAGCATCTATGGCTCATCCATCAGCCCCTCGTCATCGACCTGGGGCTTTTTGTTTGTCTTTTTCAAGGAGTATTCATGGCTTCATGCCCCAACTGTCAGTCTCACAACCTCAAACAACGCACCCTTGGTAAAACCGTGGCAGGTTCCATTGGTGGTGTTGCTGGAGGTGCCGCAGGTGTTGCCGGTGCTTTGAATGGTGCACGCACTGGTGCCATGGTCGGCGTTGTTGCTGGTCCCATTGGTTCTGTCTTGTGCTCAATTGCAGGTGCAGCCCTTGGTGGCCTGCTTGGCAGCAAGATCGGCTGTGAAGTCGGCTCAGCCGTTGGCGAAAGCTTGGATGCCAATGTCTTGGACAACATCGAATGCATCGACTGTGGTCACACTTTCCGAGTGTGATGCTGCGCTGATCATTCAGCGTTTTCTTTTCCTTGTTCTTCCACTCATAAGCCCAATGGTTTTGTCCAGTGGGCTTATTTGTCGCCCCTATTTCCCTTCAAAGGAGTTCTTATGTCCCATCTCGTCGAAACCATGGCCTATGCAG
>NZ_STFG01000046.1 GCF_004833285.1 Lampropedia puyangensis | reverse complement strand
TGCATCCCAAGAAGAACCTCTGGTCAGACGCTAATTGTTTAGTCCCGGCATTTGATGGATCGGATCTATCTTGAATCGATCAGGCTGCATTGTCCACTACTGACAGATGAATTCGAAGGGAGTCAGGCCCTTGAGAGTTTTGAGCCTTCGCCCAAAGTTGTAGGCATTGATAAAGTCAGCCAGGTGTTGTCGAAGCTGAGCGTGATGACGTCCTCCCCTAAATAGGACAAGCTAAGCTAGAGAAACTGGCGTGGTTTGGGATGGGGAGAATTTGCTTGCGAACACGCTGGGCGCGGTGTCAGCCAGCGCTGAATGGGGTCTTAGATGATTGTAATCGCACCTCCAGTTTTCAAGCTTTTCGCAGGCATCCGGCAGGGACATAAACCAGCTTGTATTCAAGCACTCATCGCGCAAGCTGCGGTTAAAGGACTCGATGAAGGGATTATCAGTTGGCTTGCCTGGGCGAGAGAAGTCCAAAGTGACTTGCCTGTCATAGGCCCATTTGTCCAACGCCAATGAGATGAACTCCGGGCCGTTGTCGGCTTGGATGCGGATGGGCGCTGGGCGTTGTTTGCAAACGCGTTGCAGAACCTGCACCACATCTTGCCCAGTCAGACTCTGACCCACTTCAATGGTCAAGCATTCCCTTGTGAAGTTGTCGATCAAGGTTAATGCCCTGAAGGGCTTGCCATTGAACAGCGCATCGCTGACAAAATCCATACTCCAGCTTTGATTCGGTGCAGTCAGAGAAGGCCGCGCAAGGCGATGGGCTGCTGCTTTGCGCCTTCTTGGCCGTTTGGTGCGCAAGTTCAAGCCATGCTGCTTGTAGATACGATAGAGCCGCTTGTGGTTGGCACGGTAGCCTTCACGGCGCATGAGCACATAGATTCGCCAAAAGCCATATCGAACTCGGGTGGCGGCAATCTCGCACATGCGAGCAGCCAGCGGTGCATCTTCTACTCTAGGTTGAGGGCGGTGATACCACCCCGAGCGAGGCTGCTTGCATACTGCGCAAGCGCGCTTGATACTCACCTGCCAATGGTCAATGAGGTGGCCCACCAGCGTTTTACGCTGGCTGGGCCTTAGAGCTTTTTTTGATGACATCCTGCAGCATCACCTTATCCAGACTGAGATTTGCAACGAGCTGCTTGAGCTTGCGATTCTCTTCTTCAAGCTGACGCAGACGCCTTAACTCGCTGGTACCAATGCCTGCATACTTCTTCTTCCACGCATAGAACGTGGCCTGTGAGACGCCTGTCTTTCGACAGACCTCTTCAACCGACACACCTGTCTCGGCTTGGTGCGGCGTAAACGCAATTTGCTCTTCGGTGAATTTCGACTTCTTCATGGTGACTGCCCTCCTTGGGCTGATTTCACCAGAATTCTCTAGTTTTGAGGTGTCCTTTTTATTGGGGGGACGTCACACGTCGGTACTCCCTTTTTTTCTCGGCAAGCTTTGTTGAACTACAAAGATGTCCAGAAAGTGCAAAAAAACCATCGTGTGTTATATCCACACATTTCCTCTATTCATCACAGACTTGGCCTTTGTCTACGATGTAAATGCATAGCCACCAGCAATGCCAGCATCAAAATCCACCAGCGCCCTCCCACTGGTACAGGCGTTGCATCCTCAGGAGGAGGGACAAGCCGGTGCTCTGTGGTGCAGTTGGTGCAAGTAGGGTCATCGTCCCCGCTGATGGCCACGCTGTTGCGCACGGAAGTCACGGCATCAGCGGTAACTTTGGCGCGGTAGCTGAAGAAATGATTGCCGACCGCAGCATTGGCAGCCAGCTCACAGTGCACCAGCTGGGGATTCACGCTGCAGGCGCTGCCTGCAGGGGCGGTCGTGGAGCCAGACACCAGCTCGAGGCCATTGCCCAAGGTATCGTGCAGATGCACGACACCTTTGGTCGGTGCGTTGCTGACAGTCACGGCGAGGGTATAGGTGATCTCATCGTCGATTTTGACGGCGGTGCCGCTGGCTGGGTCAGCCGATTTGCGCACAGTCACTGCTGGATCAAGGAGTGGTGTGCGAACGCAGTGCTCGGGACGGGTGGGATCGCACACTGTTGGCGGTGGGGCGGTCGTGTCGTCGGTGATGAGGTTGACCAGCTCGGTGACGTTGGCCGGCAGAGGGTCGATGACCTGCAGTTGCACGACCACCTGTCTCTCGGAATTCACCGCGATGGGTTCGGTCACCGTGATGGTGCAAACAGCCGGTCCACTCTGGCCTGCAGCGCAATCATGGCTGGTGCCACCGATGATGGCTTGCAAAGTGGTGTGCGCAGGCAAGACTTCAAAAAATTGGTGCGATGTGGCCACGCCAGTGCCGGTATTGCGCGCACGGATGGTGTAGTCAAGCCTCTCACCTGCTTCGGCATAGCCAGGTCGGCTGCCAGACTCCTGAGTCAACTGTTTCGCCGTCGCAACCTGAGGCCAGCCTCTGGCGGTATTGGTGACCACGACATTGCGCGCTGTGGTTGGGCCCAGCGTGTCGGTGGTATTGGCAATTTGGGGAGAGCCAACCCATTCGTAGCCTGCAGGCAATGCTGGCAACGGCGAGTTTTCGGTCACCGTACAGACTTCGCGGTCATAGAACGTCAGTGGTGCGCTGGTGCCGGTGGTAGCGCCTGCGGCAATGGCGATGGACCAGTTTTGCGTCGGTTGGGCGCCGCAAGTGACTGTGCCACTGAAAGTCATGGCCACGGGAAGCCCTTGGGTCAGCCCATCCACCACTTTGGTCACGGTGAATGGCGATTGGGTGTTGCGAATTTGGATGCTGACGTCGGAGCTGTTGGAGCCCATATTGACGTCGATCAATCCGGTCGGAATCTCCGCGTGTGCCACGTTTGTATAAGTGCCAGGCTCTGAGCCTGCCACACCCGTCACGGTAAAGCGCAGTCGGCTGTTAGCCGGCAGTGCAGCGATGGTGCTGCGCAAGGTGTGCGTGCTGGAATCATAGGTGATTGTGTCGCCGCATTGCGCCGGCACAGTGCCTGTACTTTCGCAGCGCACACTCACACCATCTTGGTGGTTGTAGACAAACGCCTCGGGCAATTCATCCAAAAATACCACATCGTTGGCCACACCAGGTCCGGCATTGGTCAAGTCAATGGTGTAAGAAAGCGCTTGCCCGGCAGTGACAAAGCTCGATGGCTGGCCTTCTACCAGAACGGCTTTGGTGATGGCCACATCGGCGCAACTGACCGGCATCTGAACGGTCGCCGATTTGGTTTCTGCGGTCACGCCAACAGGAGCGCGGATCACAGTGGAATTGGAGATGATGCCGCTGCCGTTGATGCAGCTGTCCTTATCGAAATAAGGTGTGACGGTGTATCGGAATGTCAGATCACTCTTGGCTGGAAACTGTGGGATTGGTCGACCACTTGTGTAGTTCGGCGTGCTTCCCAGCAAATAGGTGATCCCATTACCGCTTGCATTCAAAGACCTTCTGGTGTTGTAAGTCTGGAATTGATTGTTCGGTGGGCAGGTGGCACCGCCTGTGGCCTCACACCCGTTAAAAACAATGGTGGCATCGAACTCCGCACCCAGTCCTGTCGCAGTCATGGCATCACGCCACATGGCTCCGTCGGCGGTCACATCCCCTACATTGCGCACAGTAACGACATATTCAAAAGGTACGCCAGAGATAGGGGTCTGCGTGCTTTGTGTTTTTTCAATTTCAAACTCCGCAGGCGGACATGGCAAAGTAGCCGCAATGGGGGTTTGAACAGTGTCTGTCCGCTGGCGGACCTGAAAGCCCGCTGGTGGGCTCAGCCGGGCTTGGTTTTCAAATTGCTGTGCGTCAATTCCACATTGCGTGTTTTCTGTGACCACCATGTCATAGACGATGGTCAGTGAAGAATTTGCAGGAAATGTGTCGATCGTCTCACTGAACATCGGCCGCATTGCGGTGGTCGTTTGTGGCAGCGTTGGGCAAACAGCGCCTCCGGCGGGGGTACAAGAAACAAAGTGGGCTGTACTGGTGGCGTTGCCTGCGTTACGAGTAAATTGGGCGTAATCAGCCAACCGCGCGCCATGGGCGTCGACCCCATCGTTACGTGCCACGATGGTGTACCGTGTGGACCAACTGCCGTCGGGGTTGGACACAGGAGTGGTCTGGGTTTTCGTGACGGCCAGATTGGCCTCTGGGCAGCTGGCTGTGGCAGGGAATTGCCAGCGCACGTATGGACTGTTCAAGCCGGTGTCGCCGGTGTTCGTGATGCCGGCAGGCAGATTTACGAACATGGCGCGGTTGCTGAGGGTGTGGGTACTGATCCCGCAGCTCGTCAAAGGGGTGGCCGATAACGTGTAGCGCACCTGGATGCTGCTGCCCGCAGGCAACTTGGGCGCTGGGGTGTTGAACAGGTAAGAGCCATAGCTGTTGCCGATGGAGGGAAGGTCGCCGTTGACGAATTCAGAGTCTGGGGGGCACTCAGCAAGTCCGGTGGTGGTGCAACCCAGATAGTCCGCATTGAGGCTGCTGAGATACTGGGATGTGGAGCTGGTTGTCGTCAAATGATCACGAATGATGACGCCGTCCACAGCGGCTTGCCCCTCATTGGTGAACGTCACGGTGTAGGTGACCGGGTCGTTCGGGCCTGGATTGGCGGGCTCCATGACTTTGGTGACGTTCAAACGGGCATCGCCCCCCAAGGCAGTGTTGACAGTGCTTGAGTTGCTACTTGGCACTTGTTCGGTGAACCCGTCGGGGACGGCGATCACGGCAGTGCTGCTGACCGTACTCTGTCCGACGCCGAAAGAGCCGGTCACTCTGATTTTTATCTCACCTTGGTCTGCTAGATACGGCAAGACGCCAGCGACTAACGTGTTGCCAATCGTGAATGAGGCTGGACACTCTGTTACGCCGGTATCGGGCCCTAATACGCTGTCTCCAGCTTTTTCGACTGAACAAGTGGCCGCAACGTTTTGCGCTCTCAGAGGCATGGAGATGTTGAAACTCGCTCCATCGGCCGCGACCTGGCCGTTGTTGGTGAGTGTCACCACATACTCAAAGCCGTCTCCTTGAAAAGCATTGATGGGCCCTGAGTTGTTGGCGACGAGGTCAACGACTTGAGACCAAGCCAGCAATGGTGTGGCCAAAAACAACCCAGCAGTGATACTTTTTAGTACATATCTCAATGATCTGGATACAATATTTTTTTTTGAGGTAATCATTTTTTGTGGTAAATAAATCCGACAAGCCGTTAATATAACAAAATAATCTGAAATTTTTTTTCTTTTGTTATGTATTCGAGTCATTTTGTCTGCTAGTAATCTTTATTCACAAACCCAAGCACACCGAGCCCCTGGCTAGAGGTATAGCTCCGAGATTTTCTGGTGCGGACAGTGTAGACAGATGGTTCTTCACTGCAACAGCTCGCAAAGGGGAACCTCTCAAAACCCCAGGCCCAGGCCAGATG
>NZ_STFG01000045.1 GCF_004833285.1 Lampropedia puyangensis | reverse complement strand
GGGGTTTTGAGTTGGTTAGAGATTATTTTAAATTTCTTTCTTCTTCTTAAAATTCTGTGTTATAGTAGAGGGCTTCGCTGATCGCAGCAAGTTACTTGAAGTTAAGTTGTTCATTAACAAATTACAGCCGATAAGCGTGGGCGTTTGGATGTAGAGAAAGCCTGCATTTAAGCGTCTTGGTTGAGAGACTGAGATGCAAGGCAGCAATGCCAAACGCTCATGCAAACAGAATAGAAGTGTGTAGGCCTTTGATAGAGATATCTAAAGCTTACAGGTTTACTTCAATTCCGCTAAGTGAGTGAGTTTAACAAGATCGAACTAAAGAGTTTGATCCTGGCTCAGATTGAACGCTGGCGGCATGCTTTACACATGCAAGTCGAACGGCAGCACGGGTGCTTGCACCTGGTGGCGAGTGGCGAACGGGTGAGTAATACATCGGAACATGCCTAGTTGTGGGGGACAACTACTCGAAAGAGTAGCTAATACCGCATGATATCTAAGGATGAAAGCAGGGGACCTTCGGGCCTTGCGCAACTAGAGTGGCCGATGGCAGATTAGGTAGTTGGTGAGGTAAAGGCTCACCAAGCCTGCGATCTGTAGCTGGTCTGAGAGGACGACCAGCCACACTGGGACTGAGACACGGCCCAGACTCCTACGGGAGGCAGCAGTGGGGAATTTTGGACAATGGGCGAAAGCCTGATCCAGCAATGCCGCGTGCAGGACGAAGGCCTTCGGGTTGTAAACTGCTTTTGTACAGAACGAAAAGCTCTGGGTTAATACCCTGGGGTCATGACGGTACTGTAAGAATAAGCACCGGCTAACTACGTGCCAGCAGCCGCGGTAATACGTAGGGTGCAAGCGTTAATCGGAATTACTGGGCGTAAAGCGTGCGCAGGCGGCTATGCAAGACTGATGTGAAATCCCCGGGCTCAACCTGGGAACTGCATTAGTGACTGCATAGCTGGAGTGCGGCAGAGGGGGATGGAATTCCGCGTGTAGCAGTGAAATGCGTAGATATGCGGAGGAACACCGATGGCGAAGGCAATCCCCTGGGCCTGCACTGACGCTCATGCACGAAAGCGTGGGGAGCAAACAGGATTAGATACCCTGGTAGTCCACGCCCTAAACGATGTCAACTGGTTGTTGGGGATTTATTTCTTCAGTAACGAAGCTAACGCGTGAAGTTGACCGCCTGGGGAGTACGGTCGCAAGACTAAAACTCAAAGGAATTGACGGGGACCCGCACAAGCGGTGGATGATGTGGTTTAATTCGATGCAACGCGAAAAACCTTACCCACCTTTGACATGTACGGAAGTTTCCAGAGATGGATTCGTGCTCGAAAGAGAGCCGTAACACAGGTGCTGCATGGCTGTCGTCAGCTCGTGTCGTGAGATGTTGGGTTAAGTCCCGCAACGAGCGCAACCCTTGTCATTAGTTGCCATCATTTAGTTGGGCACTCTAATGAGACTGCCGGTGATAAACCGGAGGAAGGTGGGGATGACGTCAAGTCCTCATGGCCCTTATAGGTGGGGCTACACACGTCATACAATGGCTGGTACAAAGGGTTGCCAACCCGCGAGGGGGAGCTAATCCCATAAAGCCAGTCGTAGTCCGGATCGCAGTCTGCAACTCGACTGCGTGAAGTCGGAATCGCTAGTAATCGTGGATCAGCATGTCACGGTGAATACGTTCCCGGGTCTTGTACACACCGCCCGTCACACCATGGGAGCGGGTTCTGCCAGAAGTAGGTAGCTTAACCGTAAGGAGGGCGCTTACCACGGCAGGGCTCGTGACTGGGGTGAAGTCGTAACAAGGTAGCCGTACCGGAAGGTGCGGCTGGATCACCTCCTTTCTGGAAAAACAGGCAAGACATCTTGCCAAACGTCCACACTTATCGGTTGTTGGAACATAAGCTGTAGATTGAGAAATTGATTTATAGCCCTTGGGTCTGTAGCTCAGCTGGTTAGAGCACCGTCTTGATAAGGCGGGGGTCGTTGGTTCGAGCCCAACTAGACCCACCAAGCGTCCAATGTGCAAGAGGATAGTTGGGGGATTAGCTCAGCTGGGAGAGCACCTGCTTTGCAAGCAGGGGGTCGTCGGTTCGATCCCGTCATCCTCCACCAAAAAAGTGCAGTTAAATTACTGTACAATGCGCGGTTTCGCTAAACACCAAAAAGGCTTTGAGTGAGAAATTCACTTGTGAGGCTTTTTTGTTGTTTGTCGACATAGTTTGATAAATACGGCTGTTCTTTAAAAATTCATAGAGTCGAATCAGCGTTGCTGATGGAAAGCATATATCAATGGATATGTGCACCGTGCCATCAGCAATGATTTTGATTGCGTCAATAACGAACATTCAATTAAATTTGGATGATTCAAGTAATTGACGATTGTTCTCGGCTATTTGGTTGTGATTATTTCATGGCTAAATGGCTAACAAGACAAGCGTAAATTACGGCAATAACGCGTAAGCAGTTTGCTTGACTTTGATGGAAGTCTTTGTTGAAAGACAGAGGCCAAAGTTATAGGGTCAAGTGACTAAGAGCATGTGGTGGATGCCTTGGCGATGATAGGCGACGAAAGACGTGATAGCCTGCGATAAGCTTCGGGGAGCTGGCAAATGAGCTTTGATCCGAAGATTTCTGAATGGGGGAACCCACCCTTTTTAGGGTATCTTTAACTGAATACATAGGTTAAAGAAGCGAACCTGGAGAACTGAAACATCTAAGTACCCAGAGGAAAAGACATCAACCGAGATTCCGAAAGTAGTGGCGAGCGAAATCGGAGAAGCCTTCTAGTGATAGCACAGAGAATATTGGAACACCTTGGAAACGGTGACCATAGTGGGTGATAGTCCCGTACAAGAACTATCTGTGTGGTACTAGGCTAGAGACAAGTAGGGCGGGGCACGAGAAACCCTGTCTGAATATGGGGGGACCATCCTCCAAGGCTAAATACTCATCATCGACCGATAGTGAACAAGTACCGTGAGGGAAAGGCGAAAAGAACCCCGGGAGGGGAGTGAAATAGATCCTGAAACCGCATGCTTACAAAAAGTAGGAGCCCTTAGGGGTGACTGCGTACCTTTTGTATAATGGGTCAGCGACTTACATTCAGTGGCAAGGTTAACCGAATAGGGGAGCCGAAGAGAAATCGAGTCCGAATAGGGCGTCTAGTCGCTGGGTGTAGACCCGAAACCAAGTGATCTATCCATGGCCAGGTTGAAGGTGCCGTAACAGGTACTGGAGGACCGAACCGACTAATGTTGCAAAATTAGCGGATGAGCTGTGGATAGGGGTGAAAGGCTAAACAAACTTGGAAATAGCTGGTTCTCTCCGAAAACTATTTAGGTAGTGCCTCAAGTATTACCTGCGGGGGTAGAGCACTGTTTTGGCTAGGGGGTCATGGCGACTTACCAAACCAAGGCAAACTCCGAATACTGCAGAGTACAGCTTGGGAGACAGAGCACCGGGTGCTAACGTCCGGACTCAAGAGGGAAACAACCCAGACCGCCAGCTAAGGTCCCTAAAACGGGCTAAGTGGGAAACGAGGTGGGAAGGCATAGACAGTCAGGATGTTGGCTTAGAAGCAGCCATCATTTAAAGAAAGCGTAATAGCTCACTGATCGAGTCGTCCTGCGCGGAAGATGTAACGGGGCTAAGCCAGTTACCGAAGCTGCGGATGCACAGTTTACTGTGCGTGGTAGGAGAGCGTTCTGTAGGCCTGAGAAGGTGAATCGTAAGGTTTGCTGGAGGTATCAGAAGTGCGAATGCTGACATGAGTAGCGTTAAAGGGGGTGAAAAGCCCCCTCGCCGTAAGCGCAAGGTTTCCTACGCAACGTTCATCGGCGTAGGGTGAGTCGGCCCCTAAGGCGAGGCAGAGATGCGTAGCTGATGGGAAACAGGTTAATATTCCTGTACCGATTACAAGTGCGATGTGGGGACGGATCTTAATAGGTTATCCACCGGTTGGAAGTGGTGGTTTAGATAGAAGTAGGCGTGTGTTAGGCAAATCCGGCACACATATACCGAGGCTATCGATCGAGTGAGCTTGCTCATGAAGTAACTGAACGGGGTCCCAGGAAAAGCCACTAAGCTTCAGCTTGTAACGACCGTACCGCAAACCGACACTGGTGCGCGAGATGAGTATTCTAAGGCGCTTGAGAGAACTCTGGAGAAGGAACTCGGCAAATTGACACCGTAACTTCGGGAGAAGGTGTGCCCTAGTAGTGTGATGAGAACATCTGAGCATGAAAGGGTTGCAAAAAATTGGTGGCTGCGACTGTTTATTAAAAACACAGCACTCTGCAAACACGAAAGTGGACGTATAGGGTGTGACGCCTGCCCGGTGCTGGAAGATTAAATGATGGGGTGCAAGCTCTTGATTGAAGTCCCAGTAAACGGCGGCCGTAACTATAACGGTCCTAAGGTAGCGAAATTCCTTGTCGGGTAAGTTCCGACCTGCACGAATGGCGTAACGATGGCCACACTGTCTCCTCCAGAGACTCAGCGAAGTTGAAATGTTTGTGATGATGCAATCTCCCCGCGGAAAGACGGAAAGACCCCATGAACCTTTACTGTAGCTTTGTATGGGACTTTGAACAGATCTGTGTAGGATAGGTGGGAGGCTTTGAAGTGGCGATGCTAGTTGCCATGGAGCCGTCCTTGAAATACCACCCTGGTGTGTTTGAGGTTCTAACCTGCGCCCTTGAATCAGGGCGGGGGACAGTGCATGGTAGGCAGTTTGACTGGGGCGGTCTCCTCCCAAAGTGTAACGGAGGAGTTCGAAGGTACGCTAGGTACGGTCGGACATCGTGCTAATAGTGCATAGGCATAAGCGTGCTTGACTGTGAGACTGACAAGTCGAACAGGTAGGAAACTAGGACTAAGTGATCCGGTGGTTCTGTATGGAAGGGCCATCGCTCAACGGATAAAAGGTACTCTGGGGATAACAGGCTGATACCGCCCAAGAGTTCATATCGACGGCGGTGTTTGGCACCTCGATGTCGGCTCATCTCATCCTGGGGCTGAAGTCGGTCCCAAGGGTATGGCTGTTCGCCATTTAAAGAGGTACGTGAGCTGGGTTTAAAACGTCGTGAGACAGTTTGGTCCCTATCTTCCGTGGGCGCTGCAGATTTGAGGGAACCTGTTCCTAGTACGAGAGGACCGGAATGGACACACCTCTGGTGTACCGGTTGTCACGCCAGTGGCATCGCCGGGTAGCTAAGTGTGGACGAGATAACCGCTGAAAGCATCTAAGCGGGAAACTCATCTCAAGATTAGATCTGCCGAGGCCTTGAGCCTCCTAAAGGGTCGTTGAAGACTACGACGTTGATAGGCTGGGTGTGCAAGTGCAGTAATGCATTGAGCTAACCAGTACTAATTGCCCGTGAGGCTTGACCCTATAACTTTGGCGATCAGTATGAAAATATTCATCCCGATCAGCCTAAAAGCTAAGCAAACTAACAACGCAACATATTGCCCAGTTATTGCTCGCAATCAAAATACGAATTCGACTCTATGACCTTCTCTTGAAAAAAACTCAAGAGAAGTACCCTTTATGCCTGATGACAATAGCAGTCTGGAACCACTCCTTCCCATCCCGAACAGGACAGTGAAACGGACTCGCGCCAATGATAGTGCGGATTCCCGTGTGAAAGTAGGTCATCGTCAGGCTCCTATTAAAAACCCCCTGCGCCTAACCGCCAGGGGGTTTTGCTTTGCAGAAAA
>NZ_STFG01000044.1 GCF_004833285.1 Lampropedia puyangensis | reverse complement strand
GCACGAATGATTCAAGGTCCTTTGCATGCACTGGCGCAGCCGTTGCTCAAGGGCTTGTCTTCTGATGGGGTGATTCTGGTGCAACTGGCTTTACCGAAAGATGGCAAGCGGTGGATGTTGGTCACTGGGGTGGAGTGTGAGCACAGCGCCTCGGGGCTGCCAAAGCTGAGAAGTTTGTTGGTGCTGGACCAAAAAGTGCCAGTCTTGTGGGGGTGTGGGCATAACGCCCGTGTGACTCTGCCAAGCAAAATGCAAAGCGATGCGATGGGTTTGCAAAACAAGCTGTGTATTTACCGGACCTTGGATGGTGGGTACTTGGCTTGTACGGTGCAGCGTATGGTTGTGATTCAGGCCAGGGCTTGACTCCACAAGCATGCGTTAAACCGTTTTGAATGCTGGGACGCCAGCATAGAAGGCAGGAGGGATCCTGCTTTCTTTTTTTTGTGAGAGTAACGGAAAAACAGCGGGTGATGGGCTTCAATGATTCGGATGGGGTTGAGTGAATGGCAAAAATCGACCGAGGCTGTGTGAAAACGCTTGGCTGACAGCTATTCAAAAATTAAAATCAAGGCACCTAGTTTTAGCGAGGTGCCCCATGAAGCGATTCGTCGAAGGCCAGTCCCGCGAGCAAGTGACCTTGCTACCTGAGTGTCTTGATGACTTTGTAGGAGCAGACAATCCAGTACGCATTGTCGATGCGTTCGTTGAAGAACTGGACTTGCTATCACTGGGTTTTAATGGGTCAACACCTGCAGCCACGGGCCGCCCAGCTTATCACCCTGCAGTGCTACTCAAGGTCTACATTTACGGCTATCTCAATCGCATTCAATCCAGTCGTCGCCTAGAGCGTGAGGTCCAGCGCAATGTAGAGCTCATGTGGCTCACTGGCCGCTTGGCACCTGACTTCAAAACAATCGCTGACTTCCGTCGAGATAACGGCATTGGCATTCGCAATGTATGCCGCCGATTTGTAGTTCTGTGTCGTGATCTGAAACTATTCAGCCAGGCACTGGTAGCGATTGACGGCAGCAAGTTCAAAGCCGTCAACACCCGTGACAAGAACTTCACCATGGGCAAGATCGACAAGCGCCAACAGCAGATTGAAGAAAGCATTCAACGCTATCTGGCCGCCTTGGATACGGCAGACCGTACGCAGCCTGAGGAACTGGAGGCACGCACCACGCGACTCCAAGACAAGATTGCCTTGCTGCGCCAACAAATGCAGGCGCTCGATGAAGTGAAGGAGCAACTCAAAGAGCAACCACAAGCAGCTCTCAACAACAGACCCTGATGCCAGATCCATGGCCACCAGTGGACGAGGCTCAGGCATGGTGGCCTATAACGTTCAAGTGGCGGTGGATGCCAAACACCACCTAATCGTCGCCCATGAAGTGATCAACCAAGGGCATGACAGAAGTGCTTTGGCCTCCATGGCACTGGCTGCACGCAAAGCCATGGGCAAACGCAAACTGCAAGCCATTGCTGACCGTGGTTACTACAGTGGCGAGCAGATCAAAGCCTGCGAAGACACAGGCGTTGCCGCCATTCTGCCCAAGCCCAATACATCAGGTGCACGTGCTCAAGGACGTTTCGATCGCTCAGACTTCATCTACATCCAGAAAGATGACGAATACCAGTGCCCTGCAGGACAGCGAGCCCTCTACCGCTTCACCCGCGAAGAAGCTGGGCTGCAAATGCGGCGCTACTGGAGCAGCGCTTGCAAGCAATGCCCGATCAAATCCCAATGCACGCCCAGCGATTACCGTCGTATCAGCCGGTGGGAGCACGAAGACGTAGTAGAGCGTGCACAACAACGCCTTGATCAAATGCCAGATGCCATGATGGTGCGAAGGCGAACTGTGGAGCATGTGTTTGGCACGCTCAAGCACTGGATGGGATACACGCATTTCTTGACCAAACGGCTGCCGAATGTCAGCACCGAGATGAGCTTGAACGTGCTGGCCTACAACCTCAAGCGGGTGCTTAGCATTCTTGGGTTTAACAAGACGATGACTGCCATACAGTCGATGGGCAAGTGAGCCCTTTTAACGGGTGAGATTGCAGCCCTAAAAGGCGTTGTATGTCTGATTGGTAGGACTCTGATCGTTCTTGATGGAAAAAACCTTAAACATCATGAAATGCGAAAGATCTGTTGTCCCATTGACTGAGATGGCGATGCATTTTTGAGTTTCCACACAGCCTCGACCCAAAGCAGTAGCCCAGAGTTAGTCTGCAATATCTCGATATTCGCCTGCAAACCATCTCTAACACATTGATGCTCAAAGGGCAGAAATATAGCATTCAAAGTATTCCAGAGGCTGGATAAATTCTCAACAGTCATATCTAAAAGTCAAATTCACGATTAGGGCCTTGTGCCACATCGCCCCATATCCTGTTAGGCAATTCGTGTCTGCTAAAAAATACCAAGTGGTAGAGTGGGCGATTGCCTTCGTCTCGCACCAGTGGCATACGCTTGCTGATCGTAAACCCCAACCCTTGCACCAAGCCACACCAATAGTCGAAGAAAGCTTCATCTGCATCACCACGCACAAATGCAGTCGGATCAATGCGGTCCCGCCAACCAGGAGCTGCCGCATCGAAACGAGCACGCTCTGGGTTGTACTCCATCAACACGTTGCGCCGCAAATCCATGGTGCTGAAATGCACCGCAAAATCAACAAACTTCAATCTCGCCAGCTTTTCGATTACATTGAAAGACAGGTACTGTAAGTTGTATGGATCGAGATACGCAAGGCAGAGAGCGCTGCGAGGAATAACTTGAAGCGCGTGATCGACAGTGGTCTCTGCAGCCCCTGGGAGCGCAATCGCAGGCGCATTCATTGCCTTCAACCGTTCTGCGCATGCCAATGCGCGTGACGTATTCAAATCACCAACAAAGCATGAGGTGAATGCAGCATTATCTCGAAGCGAGTGTTGCCACGCGACCAAGGCGCCACCAGGGCGCGTCATCGTTTCACCTTTGACCTGAATTCGTCCTGGACCACAGTACAGATCAACGAAAACGCGTTGTTTAAATTTCTCCCTTGCTCTCCTCGTTCCTTCTACATATTTGGCCAAAAAAGTGTGCTTCATTTCTGGCACCCATCGGCCAACGCCCTCTCCAGCCCGTCCGAACTCCACAGGCAAGTGTGGCAAAGGGTCATCGTCACAAGCAAGGCAAAAACTCACAGCCCACTCCTGTGCGACGCAAAGGAGAGGGAGGTTTGCGGGTTTCGTTCGATCCAATCCGTATCCCGCATGTATCGTGCAAATCGCCGAATCACTCCGTCCTCGGAACGAATGACGATGTCTTTCTCACCAGACAGCCTTGCAAGCGCGTCCTTGTACATCAGTGATGTGCTTGGAGATGTATTGCAGGTAGAGGAAAATAACTCGCCAATCTGCACAGGTTGTATGCGGTTAAAAATGTTCTTCGCGAGATGCAGAGGCAGTGTATCGGCAGATAGGTTCTGCGCCATATCATCAAACACAAACCCTCCTTCGAATTGTTGGCGGAAACCCATCATGTGGGTCGCAAGCATGTCAAGGCCCGCGCCGCCGTAATGGATAAAATGGTTCTGGTGCTCCCAGTGCACCTGTTTCATCACGTCCTGAGCACGTGGATGCCGTGAAAGATGCACCAGCCAGTATTCACCTTGACCACTACCTTCTCCACGAATGAAGAAGGGCGTAAAATACTCCGCGCCACAATTTTTCACCAAGGCTTGGTAAAGCGCAGCTTGAATAAAGCGTCGCCAATCCGCGCCATCCTCCTCTTTGATTTGTTCGATTGTTCTGCCCCTCAACTGCGAACGAATGTCGATGACTAGCTTGTCGGCAACTTTCTCCGTAAAGTCATCGTTGGTGTAGGTAGCAAAAGCCGAGACGTGAAAAGTCAAGACCACTTCACTTTTCGAAGATTCTGCAAATATCTTCTGAATCAGCGGTGCAGGCACCTCGCTATAACCATACTGATCCAGAAAGAAAAGTGCAGTTTGCGCTCGGGGCGTATGAGCATTGATCAACCGAAATACCTCTGGCGATGCGGAAGCGAAGTCGTCATGAATGACGTGAATAGTCTTCCCAACATACTCACCATATCCCCTATCTTGAAGTACCTGTCTCAGGTGCGATAGCGCACGTGCATCCTTGTCAATGAAGATATACCGTACATCAAGCTCAATAGGTTTCGTTCTCTCGATATTGACGCGGATACGGGCTTCCCGAACAGCATCTAGCATGCGAAGCGGAGACCCAAGTACTTCCGTACCGCGCCCCTTGAGCGTGTAGAGACCGCCTCCGCAGAACCCGTCGACCAGCGTGATACGCAGCTGCTCTCGTCCCCTCGCATTGAGTGTGCGCTGCTCGAAATATCGGATCAGGTAACCAACCAGCACCTCATGCTTTGTCAGACTGTGTGGATCGATTTCTGCCGGTCCGTTCTTCCAATCATAGTGACTCTCTGCCAAATGTAAGCCTTTCTGCGGTTATGAAGTCGATCGACGCTAGACTCTCTTTTCCGTATTCGGAAATTGATCCCACTGACGGCCACCTAAGGAGCGACCTGCTTTACCTTTTCCAACCGCTGCCAGCTTGATCTCTGAGCCGTCACGCCGGACGATGTGAATCGGCGTACGCCCCGTCACCGCATCAGCCGCCTGCTCCAAAGGGGCCCAATGGCCCCACTGCTTGAAATGAAACGCAACGCCAGCGTCATTGCATTGCTTGCGGAGGTCTTCCGGCCATTGTGGATCCATAGGACGTGCGCCAGGCCCAGACTCTCCACCGGCAATGACCCAATCTACACGCGAACCAGCCTTGTTCTTTTTCAACCATGGGCGCAAGTCCAGAGGACCTAAAAGAGGCTCACAAGATAAGAATCGGACTGCCGGCGTGTCGAACTCAAGAAGATACTTCAACCGTTTGCCAGCGGCATCTTGATCTTCAACAGTAGCTCCAAGCCAAACATTTGCAGGAAACTCATAGCCCTTCGGTAACTGCTTTCGTACCAAATGAATCCGTTTGGTCAACAATAACCAATCCAAATTTGGCGTATCTGCAATTAGATTTAATAGACGAAGCCGATGAGATACCAAATCCTTGCGGTTCTCGAAAACATCTGCCATAGACGCACAAAAGACGCGCCGGCGATTCTTACTTGCCTTCGCCTCTCGATCCCATTTCAAAGGCTCTTTCCAATGAGCATCACTGAAAAAGCGGCGCTCAGACTTCGGCCCCCAGACATCCTCACCCAAGCGCTTAGCCCATGTTTCCGCGTAGCAATGATCACACGCAGATGACACGCGAACACAACCCCACCATGGATTAAAGGTATGGTGTGTCCATTCGATGCGGGTATCTTTTCCCATTACTTTTTATCTTCAAACTTTTCCAACCCCTTGTTGCAAAAGGAATTGCATAAATCTACAAAACTACAAAATAAGTGATGTGACTCGGATCATCTCCCGATACGTGCCCCCATTGACTCAATGAATGCAATTGCGAAATCCACTCCTGTCCCTGTACGGTTGTAGAGCAAGAAATTGACAAAATGCCAACGATCAGCCAATTTTTGGATGTCATTAATTTCATTCGATTTTACCGCTGGAAACAACACCCAAAGTCTGCTTTTTGCTGGTACTGCAGACTGCCTGCTTCTGGCCGAAACCAGCCTAATCCTTTATGCTACCAAATGTTTCAATCAATTCATAACTGGCACTGAGTTGACTGGTCAGTGGTTTCACCAATTCTTTGTGCTTCATTGGTTCACTGTTGTCGCGCAAGCGCAGTATCTTTGGAGCATTTGGTCAATGCAGTCTAATTACTGGCTGTCAGCTTTCCCTCAAAGCCATTGAGAGACCTGCAGGGGCTTGATCTGCGTTTCATTCATCGGGCGTTC
>NZ_STFG01000043.1 GCF_004833285.1 Lampropedia puyangensis | reverse complement strand
TGACGTTTTATAGCAGGGTTCTGAGAGGTTCCCAAAGGGGATACGTACAAAAACTTGGACTGTTTTTTAAATCATCAATCCAAGGCTCTTGCGGTACTCAACGGGACTGAGTCTGTTAATTTCCATGCAAAACTGACCCACCCTGATGCTTGATCCGTAAGGCCACAAGATGTGGATAAAGCTTTATTTTTCTCTTTCTTTGTGGTGGTGGGCTGAGTTGCACTACTGTGCTTGAAACGGAAGCTATCGTTGCCTGTTTCGAGAATATGACAGTGATGGGTCAAACGGTCCAGTAGCGCGGTCGTCATCTTTGCGTCTCCAAACACACTCGCCCATTCGCTAAAGCTGAGGTTGGTGGTTATGACTACGCTGACTCTTTCATAGAGCGTTGAGAGTAAATGGAACAGCAATGCTCCACCAGAAGAGCTAAAAGGCAAATATCCAAGCTCATCAAGGATGACCAAGTCTGTGCTCAGCAGCCGGTGAGCTAGCTGCCCAGCTTTGCCTTGGGACTTCTCTTGCTCCAAGGAGTTGACCAGCTCAACGGTTGAGAAGAAACGCACTCGCTGTCGATGGTGCTCAATTGCTTGAACCCCTAAAGCGGTAGCGATATGGCTCTTGCCCGTGCCTGGCTCGCCAACTAGTACGACGTTGTGTGCATTGTTCGTAAACTCACATCGGTGCAGGCTTCGCACCAAAGCCTCATTGACTTGGCTGTGAGCAAAGTCAAACCCTGCCAGGTCTCTATAGACAGGAAACTTGGCGACCTTGAGTTGGTACGAAATAGAGCGTACTTCACGTTCGGCACTCTCGGCTTTGAGCAGTTGGGAGAGCAAAGGGTGCGCTGCTTCAAATGCTGGGTCAATACAGCTTCCAGCTCCTGCCAGGACATGCGAGTAGAGGTTTGGCAAATGATCCAAATGGGATTTTTATATTAAGGGTGGTAAATTGAAGAATATTGATTTTTTTTTAAATGATTTCGCCCCGATTACTACTAGCATGGCATTCTTTGAAGTTGATGCGAAAAGTTTTTCGGAGAATGTTTTTAGACGGTTAAGAAAAATCAATGATGATTGGAATTTTCCTTGGGAGGTTGAGGTTAATCGAGTTAATGGTGATTTTGAATGCAAGCTGCAGGCATTGTTGCCTCTATCTAATCAATATAATAATTTTTTAATTACCAGTACGAAGTCTGGATGGGTGCTTTATTTGAGTAATAATTTTATTAATGGTACGGATGTTCATTCGCAGCCAAGTTATTTTTCTAGGGAGTGGCGAATTAGAAATTTAAGTCTGGTTATGGTTGAAGATGTCCCAAGTAAAAAGCCTGGTTCTTTTCAGTTTGTTTTAAGAGATGGTACATCTGGGAGTTTAAAAACTAGGAGTGTTGTTGCTCATAAAGAAAGTAGATGGGAGTTTGAAGAGTATGGGGATCCCTTGCCTTTTGAGCTTCTTGATAAATACAAATCAAGAAAAATTAAGGATAGACTGGATTCTGAGATGATGGAGTTTTATTGTAAGCATTTTGGGATAAGTCTATTTGATACTGATTTTTATGCTGGTGAGGCTTGGCTTATTAAAACTTATCCATTGCCGCAAGCTAAATATATGAATAATTTCCCCAATAGGTGAGTGGATTTTTAGGGAAACTCTCCAAAAGGTTGGTCACATCGGTTGATGTCTGTGGGATATTTGGAATTATGATAGAGTCGTGAATTCGACTGATGCTGTACAAGGCATGGCCAGTCTATTGGTAAGTTTTAGCTGTTGCCAATAATTCAGGTAACCTCGACGGAAAATCTTAGTTCTTTCAGGTAGCAGCAATCGAACCATTGCATCAGGTTTGCTAAGGTAGTCAGCAATGATCCACATACCATCCCGAAAAGCCTGCTCACGCCCCGTAAACGTGCCTAAACCACACACCAGTAGTGAGGCCTTGTGATCGCTTGTATTGCAGTTGAAATGCAATCCTAGGTCATCCGTGACAAGGTGCTCCCAATACTCGCCTAATATGCGTCCAATCTTGGCATCGTTGCAGACCACATTGCCATCAAAGAAAAAGACGCTATGGGCATGTAAGCCTTTGTCTTTGCCATGCTCAAACTTCACAGCATAGCCAACAAAGCTATCGGCAAAGTTCTTCTGCACGTACTGCAGCTGACGCTCCCAGTCGTCCTCAATGCGCCTCTGCGGTAAAACAGTTTTGCTGACAAATTGGTTGTAGCCAAAATCCACTCGCACCACCATCAGCTTGCGATAAATGTGTTTCAGGTCAGTGGCGTACTGGTACAGCGAATCTCTGCTCTTTTGTTGGCTACGCCTAGTGTTATCCAGCTTGGAAAGAAACACAGGATCATTAAACACTGATTGCAAACAAAGCAATATTGATTGCACTGCAACATGATCATCAGTGTAGATGCCTTGATTCGGGCGTTGATGGTGGTTGGATAGGTGCAGGTACAGAACACGCAATGCATAAGCGTAAGCGCTGCTTGATTGATTCAGTATTTTCAAGTCTAACTCTTCTTCTGGTTCATTAATGAACTCATGCCATATCTTATTGGTGAATATAACAATTTTTGAATTATTAAATATTGATTTTATTTTTCTTGAATTAAATGTATTATATATTTCTGAAATGCAAATATTAATATTCTGAATGAAATTAAAATAAGTCAATGAATATTCTTCACGAGTAGGAAAGCATGGTTGCATATTTATCATAATTACCTCTGGCTATTTGTTTTGATTTATTAATAACATAGACTCCTATGGAAGGCTGATAAGAATCGACCTTTTTACAGTCATAAAAGCTAACTTTTCCACAATAAAAATGAGAATCGATATTATTTTTGAGCAAGAAGATAGTTCCGGATATTGCGCATGAGTGTATTTCATCGTCATAAGCGATGCGAAAGCTGCGAATTTCGCAACTTTCGCTGCCGTTATGCACTATTGGTAGCGCGAATTCGGGTCGTACCTTGGAATCTGTGCTGACACATGAGGGTGAAAGAGGACAACCTTTTTTCGAGCCAGCTGGTTAAAACCAACCACTTGCCAGAATGAAAGAAGCTCCAAGGCAGCATCGAGTTGCGCTACAGGTCTTAAGGGACCTGATTTTTCCAAATGGGATTTTTCAAAATAGACTTGCCCATTCAGGTTTTTTGCCAAACCCCAAAATCCCTGAGTCATGCCCAACGTCGCTTTGTCAGCAAGAAATGTATTCAAGCGTATTGCGTCCTGCCTGGTACTTTCTTCATGACTGAGAACACCGAAGAGTCGCTTAAAATTAAGCAAATATTTAATGCAGTGATCACGAGCGCATACCGCCGATTCAAAGTCGATGTCACCAGGCTTTCCGCAGAAATAGTGAATTAGTGCAGCGAGACGTGAAAGGTTGTTTGCGATTTTTGAGGCGCAATCCCTTATGTCCGAAAAACAGCCATATTGCCCCAGTTGGTCTTCAACGTTGTTGTAAAACTCAACCCATATTTGCTGTGCAGCCGGGGAGAAGGAAAGTAATTCGCGATCTTTTGGAATATTGCTCAGAAGCTCAAGCTCACGCGCATGAAATTGCTTAAGCGCATCGTCTTTTTTTGGCAATCCAACCTCGGTCGGGTGAATTTGACGCATACCTTGCCTCGATTTTGGCTCTACCACCAGGAATCGGGCGAGCAACCCCGATAAGCGTGCGACTCCACTATGTTTACCAAGGTACCCGCGCAACACACCTGGCTGCATCATCAGCGAGATTGTGAGACGTGGCGATGCCACATACCACGAGGGTTTATTGGCTCTTTCAACATCGATGGGTCTGCCGTCCCATATTGCAGAAAGTGTAGGTAGGGAGTCCGCATTGCGAGAGCTGAATAATCCCATGGATTCTGACAAAATCAATGCGGCGTTAGCGTTGTTTTCCGCCATGCCTTTTTGCAGTGCCGATACTGACACGTCGCGATAAAGAAATCGGGTGGCTTTTTGTTTTTCAGGCTCAGAATCGATTATTTGTGCCAAGCAATTTTCGATCTCTTCTGTGGCGATAGACTCCTTTAATGCATTCCCAAAATCACGCTCTAGTTGCTTCCGTTTGGCACGCCAAATAATCTGCTCTCTGTCATATTCTTTCTCCGAAGCAATCGAACCTAAACGATTTCTGCTATCGATTTCGAATATAGGCTTGAAAAGCTGATTCTCTACGGCTGTTTTCCTGTCCCCGGATTCTGCACTGGTCATCAGGTAAACTGAAGTCGGACTCCTTCCTCCACCTGGACAGTTAACGTCCACATGATGCTGGCAACAGATGGACATTGCTGCAAATATGCCAGAGTATGCTATTTCAGGTGGTGCTTTAACACGATCAATTATTTCATTTGCCACCTCATTAAGAAATGCGCGATCCATTTTTATCGATCGATTAATATCGAGATAGGGGGCATTTTTCAAAATTATCATTTTGCACCTCCTGAAGCTTGATCTGTTTGCTTGGAGGAAATCCACGCGTTTACCTCAGAGAGACGCCATCCGATCACGCGGCTGGATAAACGAATTCGTTTTGGAAAATCTTTTTTATACCGAGGAGATTTGGGGTCAAGCCAATCGTATAAAGCAGATCGTGAGATATTTAAAAGTCGTGCGCAAGCCACTGCGCGGATCATTTGATCAAATGTGGAGCTAGAGTATTTTGTGCTCATGGAAAATCCTGAGCGCACAGTCGTTTGCCTGACCAGCCAAATGATGCGCCAAAACGTGAAATTGAGCGGATTTAGCAAAGCTAGCGACCGCAGGTAACGCAATATCTTTATCGCAGCAACGAGTGCTGTCTTTATTGAAGCGCGGCACGCAGAGGTGCTGCCACTTTATCCAGATCGACCACAGATAGTAATCTGCGTCGTCTTCTACATTGCGTCACCGATGTCAGGGTCAGTGATGAGATGGTGCATTTGCGCTTTAACTCGCGATCGCCCGTCTCTTGCTCTATTCGACACTAAAAATTCGCTTTGGAACCGTGCCTAGTGCGACCAGTATTGCAGCGGTCGGCTTGTTTAATGTCCCCGCAAGTGGACCGGAGATCCCACTCCGATGGGTCATCATACCGCTCACTCGGAACTGAAGTCAAGCGCTTGCATTCTGCCCGTACATATCGCAGCGCTAGATTATGGGAGAGTGGAAAGAAATGCCTCTTGGATTGGCCTGCTGCCTTTGAGCGGAGCGTGGCAAAAGTCTGCCCAATCCTGCATCATCTGCCTGCGTTTTTCCAACGCATCTCCACGTCGATAAGCGGCCTCAACCTTATTGGTGAGTGTGTGGGCCAGTGCCTGCTCAGCAACGTCACGCGGGTAGTTGGTTTTCTCGCCTGCCCAGTCCCGAAAGGTTGATCGGAAGCCGTGTGGCACAGCGTCTACCTCCATGCGGCGCATGACCGCCAACAATGCCATGTCTGAGAGCATGCCAGACTTGGTGGATGGAAAGATGTATGGGCAGTCCACCAGCCTTGGTATTTTTTTGAGGAGATCGATGCACTGACGACTCAATGGCACTCGATGTTCGCTGCCGGCCTTCATCCGTTCTGCTGGAATCACCCATATTTGCTTATCGAAATCGACTTCGTCCCAGGTAGATCCCCTGACTTCACCACTGCGAGCGGCACAGTAGATCGCAAGCTCTAATGCTCTGGGCGCAATGCCTTCACGCTTGCGTAACTCAGCCATGAATGTGGGCATGTTGTCGATTTCAATGGCTTTATGGTGGATCACCTTCTGGATACGAGTCGGTGGTGCAAGCAGCTTATCCAAATGGCCTTTCCAACGGGCTGGGTTGTCGCCGTCACGGTAATGTCTGACAGTGGCCCAATCGAGCACACTTTCCATACGGCCACGAATACGAGTGGCAGTCTCTGTCTTGGTTTTCCAAATAGGCTCTAATACTTGCAGCACATGCGTTTGAGCTACGTCTTTGACCATGAGCTTGCCCATCACAGGGAACACATAGGTCTCCAGGGTTGATGTCCATTGCGCACGATGTTTGGGATTTTTCCAGCCATCACTATGTGCATCGATATAGGACTGTGCTGCTTGTGCAAAGGTGATCTCTGTTGCCTGTTGGGCTTGCAACAGACTCTTTGCCTGTTTGCGCTGTGCAATCGGATCGTTGCCGTTGATGATTTCATCTCTGGCTTGGCGTGCTTTTTCCCGTGCCTGAGCCAATGGGACTGTGGGGTAAGCACCGAGTCCCATATGCCTACGCTTGCCTGCAATCATGGTTCGAAGAACCCAAGACTTGGCTCCATTAGGCGTAATGTAGAGATATAAGCCAACTACGCCACCAACAGGATGATGGCCTGACTCACCCAATCGGCTGATATCAAGTGCGCGCAGTTCTTTGGCGATTTTTGGCATGATTCGAGTCCTATGTAAGGATTCATCGATCACAGTCTGACAGTTAGAATCCGATAAAATTACCCAATATTCTATCTACCATCCAATCTACCATAAAAAATAAACTCGGACAAAACCTTGTTATATCGAATTGGACTGAGAAGTCATTCAACCTATTGATATAAAATGAATTTATGATACTTATTCGACTGCATTGGAGTTCAAATCAACGGACTCCCTCTCCGCCAATAAAAAAACATAAATCATTG
>NZ_STFG01000042.1 GCF_004833285.1 Lampropedia puyangensis | reverse complement strand
TCGGCTTTGACTGACCTTTTGCAGAGTTTCCTTAAAGAATGTAACGAGAGAGGTCTTCGTTCTGACTTAGATCTGCCAAACGCTCGTTCACAAAAGCGGCATCAATCACGATAGCTTGCCCAGCCATCTGAGCCGCATTAAAACTAATGTCATCGAGCAAGCGCTCCATCACCGTAGACAAGCGGCGTGCGCCAATATTTTCTGTGCGCTCATTGACATCACACGCCAGTTGCGCCAAACGCTCAATCCCATCAGGCTGGAACTGCAGATGCACGCCTTCAGTCTCCAGCAAGGCTTGGTACTGTTTGACAATGGAGGCATGGGTATTGGCCAAGATGGCAACAAAATCCTGCACAGACAATGAAGACAACTCCACCCGAATAGGGAAGCGCCCCTGCAATTCAGGAATCAGATCACTGGGTTTGCTCAAATGGAATGCGCCCGAGGCAACAAACAACATGTGATCCGTCTTCACCATGCCATACTTGGTCTGCACGGTGGTACCTTCAACCAAAGGCAACAGATCACGCTGCACGCCTTGGCGCGATACATCACTGCCAGAACTCTCACTGCGCACTGCCACTTTGTCGATTTCATCAATGAAGACAATGCCGTTTTGCTCTGCATTGTGCAAAGCACGGCTGCGAATTTCCTCTTCATTCACCAAACTGGCAGCCTCTTCCTCGACAAGCAATTTGCGCGCCTCACCAATTGGCAACTTGCGTTTTTTCTTCTTGCCCTGCTGCATTTGCCCCATCCAGTCGCGCAAGCTGTCCGCCATATCCTGCATGCCAGATGGACTGAGGATTTCCAGTTGCGGCTTGGACTCAGCCAACTCCAACTCGATCTCTTTGTCATCAAGCTGGCCTTCGCGCAACTTCTTGCGAAACACTTGACGAGCCGTGCCATCAGTGGCAACTTCACCAGTCGCACCTGAAGCAACAGGAATCAGGACATCCAAAATGCGATCCTCTGCTGCATCTTCAGCGCGCGTACGCATGCGGCGCATTTCACTTTCACGCTCCAACTTGACCGCCACTTCGATCAAGTCACGAACAATGGAATCCACATCTTTGCCTACATAACCCACTTCCGTGAACTTTGTAGCCTCCACCTTGATGAATGGGGCATCGGCCAACTTAGCCAAACGACGCGCTATTTCCGTCTTACCCACACCAGTAGGCCCAATCATCAAAATATTCTTAGGCGTAATTTCTGCGCGCAAGGCCTCTGGCACTTGCTGGCGACGCCAACGATTGCGCAATGCAATGGCCACAGAACGCTTGGCTGATTTTTGCCCAACGACATGGCGATCCAATTCAGAAACAATTTCCTGGGGAGTCATTGAAGACATGCAACCACTCTCAAACAAAACAGATAAAAATGAGCCTGCGCATGCTAGCGACAGGCTCACGAACAAAGTCCATCACTCCAATACTTCGATGGTGTGATTTTGATTGGTATAGATGCACAGTTCGCCTGCGATTTGCAGCGACTGCTTCACAATGTCTCGCGCAGACAAATCCGAGTGCGCTAGCAGCGCCTTCGCGGCCGAATGGGCATAGGCGCCACCAGAACCGATGGCCACAATGCCTTGCTCAGGCTCGAGCACATCGCCATTACCCGTAATGATCAGAGACACATCTTTATCAGCCACAGCCAACATGGCCTCGAGCTTGCGCAACACCCGGTCGGTGCGCCAATCTTTGGTCAGTTCAATCGCGGCACGGGCCAAGTGACCCTGGTGCTTTTCAAGCTTGGCTTCAAAGCGCTCAAACAAGGTGAACGCATCTGCCGTTGCACCGGCAAAACCTGCCAGCACTTGATTGTGATAGAGCTTGCGCACTTTACGCGCAGTTCCCTTGACCACAATATGTCCTAGAGTGACCTGACCATCGCCACCGATAGCCACCTGCATATTGCCCGCCGCATCTCGTCGACGGACACTCAAAATAGTTGTGCCGTGGTATTGTTCCATCACCGCCATATGAGGCAATCAACCTCATATTCAAGACAGCTCAATAATTATTTATTGGATGTGCAAAATCAGCCAAAACACCATTCAAAATGCTCTCGCCCGATACATGCATGAGCACTCAATTTTTGCGCGGCACCACTTTGGCGTGCTCATTGATGCCAATGACATTAAAGAAGATGGCAATCAGTCGATGCAGCTGATTGAAAACCACTACTCGGCCTTTACTCTGCTGCAACGCGGCCCAGTTCAACACCGAGCCTGCAGCAGCAAAATCAATCGCAATGAGCTTACTGCAATCAATCGTAATGGGCGCACTGTCAGGCAATGACCCAACAGTTTGATCCAGAAGGGCCGTCGCATCCTGATCAATACGACCTTGTAAAGTCCCGGTTTGCATCGTGAACTTAGCCTCGTCAGTATTTTCCGATGTAACGGCCTGGGTGCCGTCATCATTGCTGGAATACTGCAACACAGGCGCACGGAATGTCGGGGGCGATTTCTCATATGTGATGGTGTAGTCCAATGCCACCAATTCAAACTGATCTGCATCACCCATCAATTGAATAACCGCCAATCGCAGCAGCCACCAACGCGCGTCGACCGAAGCATCAGAGACCACCGTTTTCTCGGCCAGCAAGTCATTGAGCTTTTCCACCGAAACGAACTTCAACACACCAGGCAATGCGCCAAGACGGTTGAAAAAATCGGTCAATGCGTCAACTGCGTCGGGTTGTATCAAAGTCAGACGCCCCCAACCCAGTTGGTAGGGGGACGAAGCGCGCTCTTGCAGCGCTGACAATGTCGTAACGGTCTGCAGTGCAACCTCGGGCGGGCTGGTCCAAGACAAAGGTCGTTTGTGATCCTTATCTTCCTGCGCCATGCCTAGCTGCTCAGGCAAAGAAATCCATGTGGGGGCAGAGCGCTCAAATCGCTTAGCAAAATCAAGCGCAACTGCATCGAAGCGATCCTGTGTACCAATCGCCCGATACAGATCAAACAAGGTCATCCAGATATCGACTTGACTTTGCGGATCCCCATTCGCATGCTTGCGAATCACATCCACCAACACCTTCTCTGCGTCTGCCACCCGATGGCTTGCGAACAAGATGGCGGCCTCTTCCAAGTCTGCCTGATGCACAAAATTCTCCTGAAACCCGAAAAACTCCAGCACTTCGTCCATCTGGCGAAGCAAGCCAACCCAATGACTGGAAGCGACTGCTGCAGTCTGACCGGCTTCCATATCCTGCCGTGCCTGACGCACATGCTGAGCCACCTCGTCCACAAAGAACAAGCTGGAGCTACCCATAAAAAAATCAGATGGCGCCTCCACACCCTCTGCGCCCACTCCCTCATGGCCGCCATGCGGCTCTTGTGCTAACTGCGAATCTCCATCACGGTGACCAGCCTGCCACCACTGTTTGGACAATTGCGCTTCGATCTCATTGATTTTCTCTAGCGTTCCAGAACGACTCTTAACAGGCCGCGAAGCAACGCTGGAATCAACGCCGGAAGCCTGCGCACTCGCTAACTGCGCCAAAACGCTGGCCGATAAATTAGGCTGACGCTGCTTCTTGCGTGTATTGATGATTTTGCGCAAATGCGCAAACTCAGCCTTGCGAATAAAGTCATTGCGGCGCTTACGCTCAATGCGCTCGCGCAATTGCTGGGCATTTAGATCATCAGCAACAGTACTCGACTGCTGCGACGGCGATGCACGCGACTCCAGTTCCTTCCAATCCTTGGTTGGATTACTGACAAACTTGACCACTTTTGACAGCAAACCACCTCCCTGCTCTTGTGAAGCAGGAACTGGTGGAGGTGCGGCATTCTCTGTACTCATGAATCGGAAAACGGGAAGAGGACAGGATTAGTCACCAAACATTTTCTGCTTGAGTTCACGACGCTGCTGCGCCTCCAAAGACAAGGTTGCAGTAGGTCTAGCCAACAAACGGCCAATTCCGATCGGCTCGCCCGTTTCCTCGCAATACCCATAGTCACCCGCATCAATACTCGCAATGGATTGCTCGACCTTTTTAAGCAATTTGCGCTCACGGTCACGCGTTCTCAACTCCAAAGCATGTTCTTCCTCAATGGTGGCTCGATCTGCTGGGTCGGGCACCACGGAGACCTCTTCGCGCAAGTATTCAGTTGTTGCGCCAGCTTTTCGCAGCATGTCATCTTTGAGGTGCACCAACTTATTGCGAAAAAACGCCAGCTGCACTGCATTCATATAGTCAGCCTCAGGCATTGCCAAGACATCTTGGTCCGTCATCTGCTGCACATCGCCGAGTTTCTTAGCAGTCGCCTTATCGGCTGTTTTAGCAGGGGCAGCGCCAGCGCGCGAAGTGGTTTTAGTAGCCATGGTCTTTCCAACCGCCTCTTCTTGAATAATCGTAAAAACACACCAATCGGCTTACTGGAGCCAGTAGCCATTCTTAATGGCGGCCATTGTGGCCTAATTCCAAAGGGACAAATAGTAACCAGCAGGTTTTAGGCCAATAGCCCCACCTATCGAGCACACCCAAGCCCTTTAGAGCCGATGGATTTTAGCCAAAACGCCTATTTCGCCAAGCACCATCGCAATGCCACCCTATTTCGGCATGGTATGCCCAATGAAAAAGCAACGACGAAGCATAGGCAGCCGCACACAAAAAACCACTCAAAAAGCCTATTGCGCACCTAAAGCAAACACATTTTGAGTCAATACCATAGGAGGCGACAGAACAATTCTTTGACGCGCCAACTATGCCTCTGTCTGCAACCGTAGCGGCCCGCAATCTAGCGCAACAACGGCACAGCTAGCACGGTTATGGCTTGGAGCCACACATCAAGAAGTCTGCACAGGGGCAACCAAGGACTGCTCCAAGCCTTGCACCAAGATATCGCGCGGCAAATCAATGCCAATAAAAACCATCTTGCTCTCTCTGCGCTCCCCTTCTGCCCATGCGGGACCCAAATCGCTCCCCATAAGTTGATGTACACCTTGGAAAATGACTTTGCGTTCCGTGCCTGCCATCTCCAAAACCCCTTTGTAGCGCAGCATCTTAGGGCCGTAGACATTGACGATAGCTCCGAGGAAGTCCTCTAACTTGACTGGGTCAAATGGCCGGTCGGCACGAAAAACAAAGCTTTTGACATCATCGTCGTGATGATGGTGATGCGGGTGATTGCAATGCTCACCATGTGCATGATGGTGGTCATGCTCCTCATGCGAGCAGTGGGCACCATGCTCATGGTGCTCGTGCTCATCGGTATCAGCAGCCAACAAATCAGGATCCACATCCAGCTTGGCGTTGAGATTAAAACCACGCAAATCCAGCACTTTATGCAGATCCACCTCCCCAAAATGCACCGCTTCGATAGGTGCACGCGGATTGATATGCTTGAGCCGATGTACCAACGCCTCTTTCTCTGCCGCTGAAATCAAATCAGTTTTGCTCAGAAAAATCTGATCTGCAAACCCCACCTGCCGACGCGCCTCCTGCCGATCAGTCAATTGTTGCTGGGCATGTTTTGCATCAACCAGGGTGATTACGCTGTCGATCAGGTAGTTTTCAGCCACCTCTTCATCCATGAAAAAAGTCTGAATCACTGGGCCCGGGTCGGCAACACCCGTCGTTTCAATGATGATGCGATCAAACGCCAATTCTCCACTCTTACGCTGTGCTACCAAACTCACCAACGTACTACGCAAATCTTCGCGAATCGTGCAGCAAATGCAACCATTGCTCATTTGCACAATCTGCTCGCCACTCTCACGCACCAAAATCTCGTTATCGATATTCTCTTCGCCAAATTCGTTCTCAATAACCGCAATGCGTTGCCCGTGAGACTCTTTCAGCACGCGATTGAGCAGGGTTGTTTTACCAGCCCCCAAAAAGCCGGTCAAGATAGTGATTGGAATCAGGGCCATGGTAGAAATCCTCAAAATCAAACAAGCCAGTCTTCAAAATCTCGAGCACTCGCTACCGACGCGAGTCGCAGATTCAGCTGACCACATAAAAGTGTAGCCCGATTGTCAAGCCCCTTTGCACAACCTAGCAGTCCATGACAAAGCGGCAGATCAGACCGAAACGCTAATCTAAGGCCTCACACTCAAAAGACAAGAAGCAAGCCCCTTATGAAAATGCGCCCACCAAAGCAAAGTAAGACTTTAGGCTTAAACGGTCGGTACTACACACACTTGCGTCTGCCCTCCCCTTACTTAACGCACCACTCGATTTGACTTGGGTGCACCAGGCACTGCTTGGCGCTGTGAGGCAGCCGGCACGGCGCGGCTTGCTTTTGAAGCAGCAGCGTTTTTTGTCCGTCGGGTTGCTGCCGTCTTTTTACTCGTAGCAGCCGGTTCGGCTCGTGCACTTTTCTTTTTGGCTTGCGTGGACTGCCCCTGCTCAGTCGAATCCACTGAAGGCATCCTCTGCCCAGCTGCGGCCATGTTCTGACCAATATCCTCCAGGGCTTTCGTGGCAATTGCCTGAAACTGCTCCGTCAATGCACCCCACCATTGCACAGCCTGGGCTTGTATGACTTGGGCATGGGCAGCAGCATCCGAAGTTGCTTTCTCCGCTGAGGCCTCCCTTGCGCGTTTATCTGCCCTATCATCCACGCAAGCGCCATGAACACCCGAGGCAAAAGATTCGCTACTCGCAAAACTCTGGTCGAACGCCTGCGTTGATCGCTGCGTGGATTCTTTCACTCCATCTGTAAAAGCCTGCGCCATTTGCTGCGCTCCAGCATTCATGCTTTTCAACGTTGTCAGCGTCATTTTCTGCACTTCCAGCGCCTGAATAGTGGCCTCCAGCGCCCGCCCATTCTGCTCCAGCCAAAATTGCACCACCTTCAGTTCATCAATACGCTTTTGAACCTCGACCTCATCCATCGTTGGCGCCAGCCACTGCTGGAATTTGCTGGGAGCAGCAGAAGGCGCCGCCGCCCCTGCCAACCCAGCAGGCACAAGTCCTTTAAGAAAATCAAAGCCCGGCACAAACCGGGTAAATTCCATCCAGTTGTTTTGTTCACCCATATTGCCTCCTATTAGCGACACTGCAGTTCATGTGCAAAACTTAATAAAAAAACCATTGAGCGCAACGCCACTTATACCCTGTACGGCGGAAATCAAACGGCAATCCCCCAAAAAACCATCGTTTTGAGAAGTAGAGACTGAATCGACCAGAATTTCCAAGACATTATTGAGCC
>NZ_STFG01000041.1 GCF_004833285.1 Lampropedia puyangensis | reverse complement strand
GAGATTCAGCCTCCACGGATACCGGTGCGATTCAGGACGACCTTGGGTCACTTGCGTCAAGGAACCTGCCACAGGGGCCCAGCGCAGGGGCGCATCCATGTTCTTGCTGCGCCAGGAGATTCTTAAATCCGTCATGGGCTTGGCCACGTCATGTAACAAAGCCGCAAAGAACACCACATACGTCCAATGGTCGCGCTGCGCGTCGATGACCTCAATGACTTCCCCCTCTGGCAATAGATGGCCATTGCGCCAGGTCATGGCTGCCAAGACCATCTCCAGCGTATGCGAGAGCAAACCTCCCACATGGGCATGGTGATGGGCCTCAGATGCAGGGGCCAATTGCACAAACTCGCAATAGGCATGAATCGCTGGTACAAAGTCTCGTGCAAATACGGTCTCGGACAGCCGTGACTGGGTATAGATTTTGTCGATCACCCGCTGACCGTGCACGACTTGCAGCAGCTCGTGGGCCGTCAGTACCCGCAGCCAACCATTGCGAGAGCCTGCAATGGCTACTGCAGGGGCGGACTCGGTGCCTGCAGTCTCTTCTGGTTTGCTTTGCTGGATTGCTGCGGCAGGAGCTGGTAATGACGCTCGCTTGTTCCAGGGCAGGACGGCCAGCAGCTTGGCGGCAATCGACTTCATGAACAGCGCCCTGCTTTGAGGTTGTTATTTCTTAAGGGGAATGATTTGAGCATCAGGTTTGCCGAATTGGAACGTAAAGGTCTCTGCCGGATAAACGACGAATTGGCCAGGCATCCCAGTTCTCAATAGACCATGCAGTCTGTTGTTGAGCTCTTCATGCGCGGGCAAACGCCATGCGTTCCTGCGTGACCATCCGAAAGTGCTTTGAATGGTGAATATGACCAATGCCACTGGCACGGCCACATTCAGCAGTCCGATTAAGTCCTGTAAAAGAAGCGCTTTGTCTCTCAGCTGGGCGACCTGATCGGAGTCGCTCCAGGCAAAATACATCAATAGCCAAAAGGCCACCAAAGGCACAAGGCGTAAGAAATCAGCTACTCGAATGCACAAGAATCGAAGAAAGCATAGAACAGTCCTACCCATAACGGCTTTGTCTCTGTGAATACTTTGGCAAAGCTGGGCATAGTCAGCCTCCTGCATGGTGGCGACGACTTTGCCGTTCAGGGAGATAAACAATGACCGCTTGTTAAAGGCCGATAACTGCCTGGTCAAAGCCATGTCTTTCCTCTTCCAGACAATACAGGTAATGGCGCAGACGGCGATCAGCACAACCAAAGCGGCAATCGTCTCAATCATGTTCAGGTAGCTCCGTATCGGCAAACGAGAACATCCGCTCAGCCTCTGCATGGATTGCCAGCAGGCGCTGTTGCACAGCCGTAGCCTGCGCGTGTGATGCAAAACTCGCCAGCTCACTGCACAGGCCTGAATCGGTTTGGGCCAGAACGCGCACGCGAGACAAACACGGTGAAGGCTGCACAAACACCTCTCCAGTCCACTCCTCGGGCAAGACAAAGCCTAGTGTGACTCGGCAGCATGTGAAAAAACGCTCCAGATCGTTTCTGTAGGATATGGTATTGCCCGTCCACAGATCCAGCAGGCTCATGCTCAGGCGCTGGTCGGCATTGATTTTGGTGTCGCTCATGCTCGAATGTTTTGGTGCAGCTCATTTGCTGTGCTGCGGCTTTGGTTTCTTGTAGGGGTGCACGGGCAAGGCCTGCAAAGACCACTGCTGCCGGTCTGCACCGGGATCAAGGTCGAGCCAAGGCTGTGCATGCTCAAAACGATCTCCAAAGAGCTTGCATCCCAGCCTGACGGCGGCAATGTGGGCGCTATGGATGCTGGTGGCCCGCAGGCCTTGGCGCTGGCTGGTGATGTAGCGTTGGCCATTGAAACGAATACAAATGTCGATGCGCTCAAGATCACGAGTCATTGCACATACCCCTGTTAGTTGAGGTTCAGTAACTTTTCTTTCCACAGCGAGACCCACTGTGGATTGCCCCGCTCTGGTCTAAACCCGCAGAGTTGCTCTTGGGGCAGGCCCATTGCCACAAAGTCCAGCCAGGAATGCTCCAGAGGATTGAACTCCACGCGAGCATGTGGAGGCTGCACGCACCAGTAGTGCCGGTGGTGCATGAACTCCAGTTGCATCAGGTCATCAATCAGTTGCCGCATGCGCATCTCTCGGGTGCCTGAGAGATCGCGCTGCGTGTGCATGTTAGCCACATGGCTGAGCAGCACCTGGCGCGTGCACAGCAGCGGATGGCATTCCTCATCCAGATGCATTTCCAGGCCGTCGAAGCGGCCTAAGAAATGCAACAGATTGGCTGTCCACGCGGACAGTCCAAGGCTCTGCATTGAATCAACAACCACATAGATGGCATGCACAGGATCCATCTTGTCGCGCCCTTGCTGGCCTGTCTCTAAAGACTCAGGCCCGTTGTTGGCCCATCCTTCAAACTGAGAAGCCAGGCTTGGGGTCAGCGATGTGGAATGCGTCATGTGCTGCAATCTCATGGATATCGAAACGTCAGAATGCGAAGCTCACGCCAATCTTGGCGCCCAGCTTGCCGTCTTTACCACCACCCAGACCTGCGGAGATTTTGCTTTTGCCTGACTCTGTCAGGTAGCTGCCCGTCACGGCCACTGCTGCAGAGCCATCGTAGTAACCGGCCCCTGCCCCAACGGCAAACTCACCGGGGTGCTGCTGCACGTTGTCGGTGTTCATAGCCATCGCCGTGGCAATACCGGCTGCTGCAATCTTGCGGTTGCTCTGGATTTGTCCATCCAGACGAGTGACCTCACGGTCTAAATCACCTCGAACCGCATTGAGCCCTTCATTGAGCTGACCCACATTGACGGCATCGGTATCTGCTGTGCCTGCGGCCACGTTGTGAATCTGGTTGCCGCCCATGTCAATCGTGCCACCAGGGTTGACGGTCAGGTTCTGCGTGGTCGTAGTGCCCTGCACTGTCAGATTATTGACGCCCGTGATGTTGCTCGCTTTGCCATCGCCTGCTGTGAAATCAATACCCGCATCACCTTTGCTTGCCGCCCCTGCTGAACCAGGTGCATTGGAGAACGTGATTTTGCCGGTTTCATCCACCTTGAACACGGTGGCCGCATTCACCGCCTGATCCGTGTAGGTATTGGCTGTTGCAATCGTATTGATCGCTACGGTGTCCGTGTATTCCTTGGACTGGTTGAGCACCTCTGTGGTTTTGACGTCCGTGTAGGCTTTGGACTCTTCAAACTTGAGGTTGGTATAGGTGTTAGCCTGATTCAACGTACTGGCCCCCACTGAGTCGGCATAGGTGTTGGCCTGGTTCAGCGTGTTGATCGCTACCGTATCGGTGTACTGTTTAGACTCGTTGAGTACCTCTGTGGTTTTGACATCCGTGTAGGCGTAGGCTTTGTTGAGCGTGTCACCTGCCACCTGGTCAGTGTAGGTATTGGCCTGATTCAGTGTATTGATCGCCACAGTGTCCGTGTACTCCTTCGATTCATTGAGTACCTGCGTGCTCTTTTGGTCTGTGTACGCATAGGCTTTGTTGAGTGTATCGCCTGCCACCTGGTCGGTGTAGGTATTGGCTTGGTTCAGAATATCGCCGGACTTGTCATCAATGAGCTGTGTCAAGTTATTGACCGTCGTTTGCGCCACTTGGTCTGTGTAGTTGTTGGCTTTTGTCAATGTATCGGCAAGACCATCATTGAGCTGCTTGACGTTGACGCCGTCTGTGTCAGCTGCGCCTGCGGTAACTCCAGTTAATTGACGATTGCCAAACGCAACAGAGTTATCTTTAGTCGTCGTCGAGCCGTTGCCAATGGCGACTGAGTTTTGGTGCGAAGCGGAGGAATCGGTGCCAATCGACGTCGCGTTATCAGCATTTGTCGTGGCCCCTGCTCCGATGGTTGTCGAGTTGTTGCCATTGCCGTTTGCGTTGCCGCCAATCGTTACAGAACGATCACCATTGGACGTGCTGTTTGTGCCTATGGATGTACCCAACAGGCCCTGGCTCGTGGCATTGGCGCCGATGGCAGTCACGCCACCTGCCAAACCGTTAGGGCCTGCAACAGCAGAGGCATGGTTGCCAAGTACAGTATTGGCCATGCCCACTGCGCTGGCATTGTGGCCAACGACCACGTTAGGCCCACCTCCCTCTGGGGTGTAGATCGAGCCAGACGACACGGCGCCTGAACCAATGACCACATCCGGCAAATTGCCTGTTGTGGTGCCAGTTGTCTGGCCCGGCGTGTACGTGGCGCCGCTGCCGTAGTTGCCATTGCCGATAACGGTCTGTGCGCCAGTCAAGGTGCTGGCCAGCATCACGGCAGTGGCAATGGCCAGCTTGGTGAGTCGCTTGGAGTGTGGTGTGCTCATTGAAAGATACCTCTTTGTGTTGTGCATATGAAAGTGGGTTGAAGACAGACGTGTGTTGAAGGACTACTGAACAGAGACGCCCTCTATGCTTGGGGCTTGCGAGAAAGGAAGCACTTGCCCGGTGACCTTGATCTCTACCCTGCGGTTGGGCGCAAGACAGGCGATCACGGCGTTGGAGGCTTTGCCTGGGCATTGCGCGACAGGACTGCCAGAGGCCACGCCACGGGCGGTCACCTCGGCATTGCCAAAACGGTCTTTGAGGTTCTGGAAGACATAGGTGCCCACATTCACAGCCCGATCACGCGAGAGCTTTTGGTTGTATTTCTCCGCCCCCAGGCGGTCGGTATGGCCCACGATCTCAATGGCTTGCACCGTAAGGAAACGGCCTTGGATATCACGAACGATGTTGTCCAGCACGCTCTTGCCATCAGGTCTGAGTGAGCCCAAGTCTGATTTGTCAAAGGCGAACAAGGCTTGAGCGGACGCGGTGTACATCACAGGCTCTTGAGGCACAGGAGGTGGCGGTGGTGCTGCAGGCGTAGCGCAAGCCTTGATCTGCGACTGCGCTGCGTTGGCAAAGCTGCGGTAGTCGTCGAGCATCATCTGGCCGTGTTTGTAGTGCTGGCCATAACCTTGATTGAATTCGTAATCTGCCCCCAACAAGGCCACGGAGCCACAAGCCAATGCAGGCAAGGCACAGCGTGCGCCTTCACTGTCTTCCATGCGTTTGAGCTCGTTCCACAGATTCTGGTTGTAGCGCACGTAACCAGGGATTTGTGGGGTGCTCAGAGCCACGGTCTGCCCTGTGTTGGCAGCATGGGCATACAAACCCGCTGTGCCATACAAATACTCCGTCACCCCATCGGTGCGGGTTTCACGGTAGGTGTATGCGGCCAGATTGACCATGCACCGGGCCTTGGCCCATTCATACGTGTTGGCCAGTTGGCCATGCGCATTGGCCTGCATGATGTCGTTGGTCAACGCCGCAATGTGATGGTCGGTCACATAACGCGGTTGCCAGCCGTAGCGCACATCGGCAGAGAGTACGGCGGTGCGATTGGGCGCGTTGGCTGCAACAGGAGCTGGCACCGCTGCAGGCGTGTCCCAATACTTGGGTGGTTGGTAAATCTGGTCGTAGCCGGTTGACGACGCACAGGCTGTCAGCAGCGTTGCAGCCAAGGCAAGCGGTGACAACGTGAGCCAGGAGGATGGAGGTGTGGACAGCAATGAGGGCATGGATGGCAAGCGAATCGCACGAGAATGTTTCAGATTCACAAGGAATTTGATCGTCTCTGAATCGAATCACTGCATCAGGACAACCAAGCTCCAGGCGGACTTGTGACCCTTTGAACACCACCCAGGCAAGCGAGAAGGCCATGCCAGATGTGGTGAAAATAGGGCATGCTCTGAGAATAGAGTTGGCCCTGCTTTGCGTCCATGCGATAACCTGCATCACGTATTACAGGTTTACGCCTTGCCAAGATGATTTAAATGTGATAGCCAAAACATCGACTGGCGCGGCTGTTGGGCTGTTGGCTGTTGCCGCAAGGCCTAAGTGCCCCCGCGCTTAGGCCTAGCCGGTAGTCCCGTAGCGGTCAGTTTCCCTTGCCGGTAAATCCTTTGCGGCAGCGACCGAAGTATGAGGAGCTGCCGCGCCCTTTGGATTGGGCCATTACTCCCGTAGAGAAGCCTTTGCCCGTCGCAAGCCGCCCTCGGCTTGCTCAATGCCATGAAAAAACCGCCATTGCTAGACTCGCTAACAATGACGGTTGATGATGAATTAAGGATGCGCAGGACTAGCGCAATTCCAGATCAAGTCAGCTTATCACTTGGACATCACTGAATAGTCGCGATCAATCAAAACACCCTGCGGCAAGACTAAATACAAATGACCATCCACGCCATACTCGATATGCTGAATCGCAGGCAACAAGTATTGGGCAGAGTTGTCTAAAAAGTCTTGCTCTGTGGACGCTGTTTGCGTGCCGGTCATGGCTGTTACCTCGCCTTTGGCAGAGACGTGAAAGATGCGCGATGAGCTGTACGGTGTCGATTCACGCACACTGATGAGAATGGCATCGTCAATGATCGTGAATGTTTCAGCCGTCAAGGTGTCGCCTTCTACAGGCGATGGCACGGTGAAGTTAACTGAAGATCCATCGGCTAAACGATGCCATGTGTATTGACCTTGCGCTTGCTTTGTTAAAGCATGAATGCGTCCTTGGTGATCGGCATCCAATGCTTTGATTTTGGCGGTGATACCCAACGCAACAGAGTCCAACGTTTTGACGTTGTAATCATTATCGATGGTGCGAATGCGTCCGTCATCAATCAAATAGAACAAGCCTTGGACATCGACTTCTAAATCATGAGGTGCTACGAAACCCGCTTCTAGGCCACTGCCGTCAATTAGGGCGGGAAGCTCCCCTGTCCGACCTGCAACCAGATCATGAGAGCCTGGTAGATCTCCACGAAAATTAAAAAGACCAGGAGGAAACATTTTCCAACCTTGATTGTTCCATTCCGAATACCTCTGCATCCAGTCCATATCAGCAGTAAAATCCTTGTCGCTATTGGCTGCCGAATAACTTAAAACGACTCCTGTAGGACTTCCGGCGCTTCTTGCAAAACCACTTGGAAAGCGAACTGCAGTAGGTCGCCCCATCGTAGTCACAGCTCCGCCAAGTTCAAGCGTAGTCTCGACTGTCCCGTTAGAAAGTTGAAGAATTCTGCTTGCACCAATCTCTCCGGGGCGAACCCATAGTTGGTTGTAGACGGTGTTTTCACATCCTTCGCCTGTTTCAGCTAAGTAAATGGCATCCTGATACACCGTAGCCCGCATGAGTCGATTAAAGCGCGCCGTCTCAACAGGACCGTTCATCGGCTCTTCGCATTGCTCCAAGTTGACGGTTGATGCGCCTGTCAGCAATTCCAGTTTCAAAGGCGATGGCTTCGTCGGATTAGGCTCAATCGGATCGATTGGTGCATCGTTACCGCCACCACAAGCGGTAATACCAACTGCTAGCAACGATACTTCCACTAGTTTAATAAGAACTTTACGGCTTTGTTGCATAAATCCGTAAGTCATTGATTTTGTTGGGTTGATTTTATTTTGCATTGTGAAAAATTTATTGATATCAATAAGTTAAGATTTATTTGTGCAACAAAGACGTGTCATGGTTTAATTACCATCGCCAGCTTGAACCTATTGGGTACATTCCGCCTACAGAAGCTGAGGAAAACTACTACCGGCAACTCGCCAGTCAGGTCACTTTGTGATGACCTGACTTAAACCAAACAGCCTCCTCGAAACCCGGGGCGATTCAGAATGAGGTTAAAGATCAGTTCTACAGTGGCGCGTTGTTTGCGTTCACGATCACTCCATAGCTCCAACAATGACAGTTACACGTCGATTGGAGGCACGCCCTTCGCTGGAGTTGTTCCTGGCAACCGGTTTTTGACTTCCAAGCCCACGCGTTTGAATGGCATTTGCTGGGTATCCGTCCTCGACCATCAGCTGCGCCACTGCATCTGCACGCCTCTTTGAGAGGGCTTCGTTATAGCGAGCGTCCCCGGTGTCATCGGTATGCCCGTCCAAGCGAATACGGTCGATACCAATCTCTAAAAACATAGTTGTGATCTTCTTGATGCGATGCCTTGTATCAAGATCCACATCAGAAGAATTCAAGTCAAACAAAATTCTTCCAGACAGATCCAGCTGCATTCCATCATCGGTGAAGCTAAATCCCTCATTTTCCAGTGCCATGATCTGCGCCTT
>NZ_STFG01000040.1 GCF_004833285.1 Lampropedia puyangensis | reverse complement strand
GAGATTCAGCCTCCACGGATACCGGTGCGATTCACCTTTGCTGCGCGATCCATTGACGGAAATCCCTCATTGCGTTGCCGCGCTTGTTACGGCATTGTCGGGGCTTTGTACACATGACCGGTGAGGTTAACCATGACTGATCAATACACTTACGACAAGAAGCCACAACCTGACGTTGCGGAGAACAATGCGTTCTTCCCCTCGACTTATTCATTAAGTCAATTCACCTCGAAAAAATCCGATTTAAGTGATGTCGATTATGCGAATCGCTATACGGGCAGCAAAAAGATTCTGATGATCGGTGCAGATGAGCGCTACCTTCTGACTGACAACGGAACATTTTTTTCTACCGGAAACCATCCGGTGGAGACATTGCTGCCGATGTATCACTTAGATAAAGCCGGATTTGCTTTTGATGTGGCAACCATATCGGGAAATCCCGTTAAATTCGAATACTGGGCGATGCCGTCGGAGGATGAGGAAGTCAAAGGTTTTTTCGATAAATACCATCCGCAGTTCAAGCAACCGATGATGCTATCGAGAGTGATCGAACAAGGCCTCGACGACTATGCTGCCATCTTTATCCCTGGAGGTCATGGTGCGCTGATTGGGCTTCCCCACAACAAAGAGGTCGGTGCGGTGCTAAAGTGGGCTGCATCAAATGACAAGTTTGTGATTTCCCTGTGTCATGGACCGGCGGCTTTTCTTGCCGTCGGTGACAGTGACATCTATCGCGGCTACAAAATTTGTGCGTTTCCTGATGCGCTAGACGCCAAGACGCCAGAGATCGGTTACATGCCGGGTCACCTGACATGGAAATTCGGAGAAAAGTTGAAAGCACTCGGCTTCGAGATTATCAATGATGGCATTTCAGGGGCGGTTCACAAAGATCGCAAACTGATTACGGGAGACAGTCCCCTGGCAGGTAATGCACTTGGCAAGCTTGCAGCGGACTCATTGCTTAAGGAAGCGAAAGCCTGATGAGGAATGCGGAGGTAGCGGAAGCTGCGTTTCGATGCGCCCTTGCGATTGAGGGCGCAAAAAGCCTGGTTTTGATCCAAGACGAGGTTCGCTCGTATGGAATCCACTTTGGCTACGACCGCTTTGTTCTGTTTTCTGCGTCAACTGCGAGAGATGAACTGGTTGAGCGCGTCTATTGGGTTGAAGGCGATTGGTTCAGCAACGGAGGCGCAATCGATGCCGAGACTTACATACGTCACTGTCCTGTCATGCGCCACATTCTCGAGACCAGTGAATCCTTTTTCTGGACAAAAACGATTGGAACTGAAGGTGGACGGTACCGGGTCGTTCGTGCACCTGTAGGCCTGGGCGTCCACGGGCTTCAGGTTCCCGTGTACGGCTTATCAGGATTGGAAGGTGCGATGAGCGTCGGGGGCGAGCGGATCAATGCCTCAGCACAAGTCAGAATGGCTTTCCGTCTTATCGCACACGCAGCTTTTATGACTGCTCGTAAACTGCTAGAAAGTCCTGCCGAAGACAGTATTGGAGGCCTCTCTGAGCGAGAGCGCGAGGTACTCGCTTGGACAGCCGCAGGTCGTCGACAGATCGAAATTGCCGCAACACTCGGTCTCTCCGAACGCACGATCGAGAATCATCTACGTCGTATTCGCAAGCGCCTAGGAGTGGTAACGACTGCCCAAGCGATTCGCAGGGGTGAAATTGTCTCGTAAATCCTGGTGGTAGGGACTGATCAGGTGGACCTCCTCTGTAATCAGGCGGTTCCAAGTGGCACTGGGTACTTGGCAGAGCCGATGCGGGGCCGACATGTGTTGGGGGATGTGCTCTTGCGCCTCGCCTGTCACCGATCATCGATCCATCAAATATCGCCACTTCACCATGCGCTCGGCCAGGTCTAGCGTGTCGCCATCGACACTGAAGCGGCCATCTCCTTGGTGGTGGATCAACCGCGTTTCCTCGCGTGCAGTATCAATACAGACACGTTGGACCTCCAGCACCCACAGGTTGTAGCGGCGTGCCCAGCCATCGTCGGTGACGCGACATTCCAGGTTCGCCCAGCATTCGCGCACCAGCGGTGCATCCACCGTTTGCGCCGGCGCGGGCGTCAGGCCGAAATGTGCGAATTTGTTGAGCGCATCGCCCGAGCAGTTGCCGATATCCACCACCGTCTCGGCCAAATCCACCGTGGGCACGGCCAGCACGCATTCGCCGGTTTCCGACAGCGCTTGATGGCTGTGATCCCACGGCCCGATGACCGCGCCGACCAAGGGTGGATCGTGCTGCATCATCATGTGGAAGCCCATCGTCATCAGGTTGGCGCGGCCATCGCTGGCGCGGGTCGAGACCAGCACAATGGGACCGGATTCGAGGACGCGATAGGCTTTCTCGGCGGGCAATTCATGGAGCATGGCGTGATCTCCTCATAGGCCAAATCGGGGCACGCAGCACCGGGCCGCGTGCCCGCCATCTTGCGAGATTACTCGGTGAAATCCGTGGCATCGGATGCACCGCGCCAGGCCTGAAGGTCCTGCTGCACCGCCTGCATTTTCTGCTCGGCCAGGGTGTTGGCGATCTTGCCCGCAAACAGGTGCACCGGGGGTTCGGACACTGCGGCAGCGTGCAGGATCAGCGCGGCCACCTTCTCGGGATCGCCCGCCTGCTTGCCGTCCAGGCCGTTCAAGTGCAGATCCAGCGAGGCCTGGGCCTCGGTGTAGTCGGCGATCGAACGCCCTGCAACCACCAGCGTGTCCTTGGACAGGAAACCCGTGCGCACCGGGCCGGGATAGACCACGGTCGCCTTAATGTTCAGCTCGGCCAGTTCGGCGGCCAAGGTCTCGGTCAGGCCCGCCAGCGCGAACTTGCTGGCCACGTAGCTGCCCCAGCCTGCATACCCGCCCTGGAATCCGACGATGGAGGCCACGTTGAACACATGCCCGCTGCGCTGGGCCCGCAAGTGGGGCAGCGCGTGGCGCAGAACATGCAACGGCGCGAACACGTTTACGTCGAACTGACGGCGCAGTTCAGCGTCGCTCAAGGCCTCGACACTGCCCTGCTGGCCGTAGCCGGCGTTGTTGACCACGCAGTCGATGCGGCCGAAGGTGGCGACAGTCTTGTCGATGGCAGCTTGCACGCTGGCCTCATTGACCAGATCCACCTCCAGAGCAAGCAGCCGATCGCTGCTGTCCCCAAACGCCTGATTCAGGCTGGCCAGCGTGCGCGAAGTGGCAGCCACGGCATCGCCCCGGGCCAATGCCTGCCGCGCCAGTGACAGGCCAATGCCACGCGCGGCGCCCGTGATGAACCAGACTTTGGAAGGATGTGTTTGTTGTCGCATGGATGAAAACTCCTGAGTTGTTGAAAAGTGTGTGAGCGGTCTAGCCCCGATACGGGAAACTTCGCTGGCCGTGAGCACCGTTCGCTTAATACGGACTGGCCGTAGGACGCACGATGAGTTCGCTCACGTCCACGCCGTCGGGCTGTGCGATGGCATAGGCGATTGTCTGTGCCACGGCCTGGGGCGGCAAGGCGATGCGACGGAAAGCAACCATGGCCTCACGCGCGGCTGGATCGGTGATGTGATCAGCCAGTTCGGACTCGACCACGCCGGGGCTGACCAGCGTCACCCGGATGGCATCGGTTTCCTGGCGCAACCCATCGGAGATGGCGCGCACCGCGAACTTGCTGGCGCAATAGATCGCAGACGAAGGCCACACCTGATGCGCGCCGACCGAGGCGATGTTGACAATGTGCCCGTTGCCTTGCGCCTGCATGATCGGCAGAACGGCGGCAATGCCGTGCAGCACGCCGCGCACGTTGACGTCCAGCGTGCGGTTCCACTCTTCGATTTTCAGCGCGGCCAGTGGCGACAGCGGCATGACACCGGCGTTGTTGATGAGTACATCGACGCGGCCATGCGCGGCGTGAGCTTGGGCGACGATGGTTTGCAGGTCTTCCTGGCGCGTGACGTCCAGCGCCATCGTCTCGACATGACCGCCCTCGGCGCGCAGTTCGTCCTGCAGGGCGGTGAGCCGGTCCAGGCGCCGTGCGCCGATGTAGAGGTGGTGGCCTTGCCGTGCCAAATGGCGGGCCGTGGCCTCGCCGATGCCGCTGCTGGCGCCGGTGAGCACGATGACCTTGGCGGTGCCCTGTGTTGTGGATTGCATGATTTCTCCTTGTGCTTTCTTGGCTGGCGCAGGGGCAAGCCAAGGCGTTGCAAACAAGGCGAAATCGTAGGGAGGACGGCCTGGATGGACTAGGTCGATACCTCTTGCATCATTGCCTAATCCTATTTATAAGCAACCATGAGATGGCCAGATGATGCAAAAATATAGCCATTTCATCATTCCATGACGGTAACGCAATGCCCTATGCACAACCCGACTTGTCACGGCAGGCGGAGATGGCCGAATTGATCTTGCAACTGGCCCCGCAAGAAGGTCATACCCGCTCGCTGCTCGATGGTGTGCGACTGATGCGTGCCGATGGCCCGCTGGGGCGCACGCCCGTGCTGTACGAGCCGAGCATCGTCATCGTTTGCCAGGGCCACAAGCGCGGTTACCTCGCCAATCGGGTCTATCACTACGACCCTCAGCACTATCTGGTGCTGTCGGTGCCACTGCCGTTCTCCACCGAAACCGATGCCAGTCCGCAGGAGCCTCTGCTGGCGGTGTCCGTGCGTCTGGACATGACGGCCGTAGCCGATCTGGTCATCGAGGTCGATCAACAGGCCAGCGCCGCGTCCACGGCGCCCGCCGGTATCGTCTCGACGCCTTTGGACGCCACGCTGGCCGACACCACCGTGCGTCTGCTGAGAGCCTTACGCTCGCCGCTGGAAGCGCGTGTGCTGGGGCCAGCCATCGTTCGCGAACTGTGCTTCCGTGTTCTGCTTGGGGAACAAGGCGGCGCCATCCGCGCGGCCCTGGCCAGCCACGGCAACTTCGGCCGCATCGCGCGCGTGCTGCGGCGCATCCACACCGACTACGCACAACTGCTGGACGTGGCCGCGCTGGCGCGCGAGGCGGGCCTGAGCGTGCCGGCCTTTCATGCGCATTTCAAGACCGTGACTGACACCTCTCCCATTCAGTACATCAAGTCGGTGCGGCTGCACCAGGCACGGCTGATGATGATCCGCGACCATGTCACGGCCGCCGGCGCTGCGGTGCGCGTCGGCTACGAAAGCCCCTCGCAGTTCAACCGCGAGTTCAAGCGGCTCTTCGGCCGCAGCCCCGGCGAGGAAGCGCGTGAAATGCGTTCGGCCTTTGCACTGATGGAGCCGGCGCAGCTTGCGGAGGCTGCAGCGATGCATTGAGGCGCTCAGGGTAATCCACCAACCTGTCGCCACTTTGACCAACAAGGTGGCTTCACTTTATAGCTACTGAGTTATGAATCAAACGAACTCTCCCGAACGCACACTGTCGATCGACGGCGCCCGCATAGATGGCATCGCGGATTTCTACGCTGAGATCAATCGCGTCTTCATGGCGCAGGAAGACTGGGAACTGGGCGTCAGCCTCGATGCGTTGGACGACATGCTCTACGGAGGGTATGGCGCAGCGCAAGGCAATGCTCCGGTAAAGCTACGCTGGCTGAATGCCGAGCACAGCCGCACACAGCTCGGACACGCCGCAACGCGCGCCCACTACCTCGACAAGATGGCCCGCCCCGATACCTTCAACCACCAGCACTGGCTGGGTGCGCTGCATGCGTTGGAGGCTGGCAAAGGCCCGACGTACTTTGAGCAAATTTGTCAGGTCATCGCCGGCCATCCCCGCTTCACGCTGGAGCTGGCTTGAGCAGTTGCCACACAAATCGTCAGCAATCGCTGCGTCGTCTCATGGCTGCCTGTCACGCTGTTTTTCGTACCGCTTGCGCAAGACATTCATCCAGCAGGCCCGTGGCGTAAGCGATATCCGGTGACTTGGGCGTAAACAGAATGCGATAGATCACCGGCGCTACCACTTGATCGAGCAGTCTCTGCGAGTCGGGGGGTGAAGCGCCTTGCTCCACACCTCTGGCGATGATGCTGTTCAGGGTGCTGAGGATGCATTCCGTACATTGTCCCGCCCGCTCGGTATTGCCCAGCGCCAACGCTTCACGCAGCAAGTCGCGGCCTGGCCCTGAACCCATCTCGTCGACAAACTGCTCCAACCATGTCGACAGATCCTGGCGCCAGTTGCCACTGTCAGGCGGTAGCGCATCGGCCTGGAACTGGCGCACCGCCACATCGGCTAACAGCGGTGCCACACCGCCCCAACGGCGGTAGATGGTCGAAGGCGTCACGTTCGCCCGTGCAGCAATCATCGGCACGGTGATTTCGGCTGTTGGTCTTTCCTTCTTGAGCGACTCCACTGCCTCCAGCACGACCCCTTGAATGCGTGCAGCCCGGCCACCGGGACGAGTGCCTGCCGGTTGGGTCGCATCCGTCTGATTCTTCAAGGAAAGCCCTGCATCTTTCATGGTGTGTCCCGATAGCTGTCGCTTCAACGCCAACCAACACTAAAGCAAAAAATTAGCTTTAGTGGTAGAGTGATGTCTCAAAAGCAATATTTTAGCTTTTATCGAATGCGACATGTTATGACTACTCATCAGCACACGCGACCAGCCAGCGGAGGCACAACTGCCTCGTTGGCGCTGCACGGTCTGACCATCATCCTCTTCTTTGCGGCGTCGAGCATGACGACCCCGCTTTTTCCGCTGTATCAGGCCAGTTGGGGAGTCTCGGCCTTCCTGATCAGTGTGATCTTCGCAGCCTATGTCGGCGCATTGCTGGTCTCGCTGCTTTTTTTGGGCGCACTGTCCAACCATTTGGGCAGGCGCGCGGTCATCGTGGCAGCACTCGTTGTTCAGTGCGTAGCGATGGTCATGTTCCTGGTTGCGGACAGCGGCCACTGGCTGGTTGCTGCGCGGCTGGTGCAAGGTTTCGCCACCGGAATCGCGACCACTGCCGTGGCCGCGGCGCTGTTGGATGTGGATCAAAAGACCGGCGCACTGATCAATAGCTTGGCGCCTATGGTCGGCATGGCCATGGGCGCACTCGGGGCTGGCGCATTAGTCCAGTTCGCACCGTTGCCTCTGCGCCTCGTGTACGCCGTTGCTTTGGGCATCAGCCTGATTCAGCTCGTGCGGACATTGGCTTCCGCAGAAACGTTCCCGGATCGGCTCAGCTATGGCTTGTCGCTGCGGCCAAGGGTCGAGATTCCGCGTGGTTTGCGCTCGACTTTCGTGCGCATTCTTCCGCTGAATGTGGCGGTTTGGGGTTTGGGCGCGCTGTTCCTCTCGCTGTTGCCAGGACTCTTCCACGAAATGACGTCCACCCCGTCCATGGCATGGCTGAGTGGCGCTGCCGTCGGGGTCATGACACTAGCGGGAGCAGCGGCGGTACTGCTGTTGCGCAACCGTTCTGCGGCGAACGCACGTCGTTGGGCCGGGCTGACGATCATCTCTGGCACGGCCTTGGTTCTGGCTGGCACGGTGCTGCACAGCCCAATTCTGATCCTGCTGGGATCGCTGCCGACGGGCATCGGCTTCGGTGGCGGATTCCTGGGTGTGCTGCGTAGCCTGGTGACAAAGGTGCGGGCGGAGGAACGCGCCGGACTGGTTTCGGCCTTCTACATCGCCAGCTACCTGCCCAACGCGCTTTTGGCAATGGCTGCAGGTTACGCTGCCCAGCACCTGGGATTTCTCCCGGCCGCGCAGTTTTTCGCGATCTTCATCATCGCGATGGCGGCATGGTCGCTGAGCATCAAGCTGGGCGACAGCAATCGTTGACGCGCGTTTGCTGATGACGATTTATGCGCCGGCATCACAGTTTGATGTCAGAGTTTTTGTTTTGCTCATTTTTGACCCCTAACCCCTAGCAATGAACGTCTCTAGCTGCAGTTCTCTAGTCTTGCTTATCATGAGGTTCCTTGGTTGAAGAGCCGTGACTGATTGGGGCGCTGCACCAGATCGCGGTTGACGATGATGCTTACCACTAAATTAGGATGGATGACCAGAGTGGGGGTTTAGGGGGCGCGAGTCATTTTCTGGCAGACTTAGTTCGCTGTGTTCTGCAAAATGTTCTGTGGTCATAGCAGATCTAGCTGTTGCAGCACCCTACGATGCGTGAGCGTTGTGGGATCAGAAAAATTGCGGGTTACTGTGTGGAGATCGGCATGATCACCGTAGTGATCACGTCGCTCTGCAATCCCACTTAATTTTTCTACCAAAGCACCTGCGACTGTTGTTCCGGTTCATGACCTAGTTGGCATCTTTGTCGAATTTTCCGGAGGAACCGGTCGTACACTCAAGCCTTATCGCTTGATAGCTGGCATGGCTATTTTGGGCAACTAATGCTTTTTAAATCGCAATAATTCGACCAGTGCATCATCAAATCTCTGCGCCGTTCAATCATATCTGAACGTTGGTAAGCCCGAACTGTTTCAT
>NZ_STFG01000004.1 GCF_004833285.1 Lampropedia puyangensis | reverse complement strand
TGGGCGCTGGCGTGGTTGCTAAGATCATTGCTTAAGACAGCATTGATCTTGAGGTAAATGTGTAGGGGTATAGCTCAATTGGCAGAGCGTCGGTCTCCAAAACCGAAGGTTGTAGGTTCGATTCCTACTGCCCCTGCCAAGAGTGGTTTGCGAAACCTCTCTTGATTGAAAAGAAACCCGCCCTCAGTTGGCGGGTTTTGTGTATGAATATACTGTCCGATTTATTCGGCACGTGGAGTTGATATGGCTGCATCTTCGCAGGTTGAAACAGTTGGCGCTGGCGCCAGCGCGTTCAAGCTTGTTCTTTCTGCATTGTTGATTGTTGGCGCTATTGTGGCGTTTTATCTCTTGGCTGCGCAGGGGGCGTGGGTGCAGTGGTTGGTCTTGCTTTTAGGCTTGGCTTTGGCAGGTGGGGCATTTTTGTGGTCAAACCCCGGGCGTGATTTTGTGGGTTATGTTAAAGACTCATGGAATGAATTGAAGAAAGTGGTTTGGCCAAGCCGCAAGGAAACCATTCAAATGACTGGCTATGTGTTTGCGTTTGCAGTCATCATGGCACTCTTCCTGTGGTTGACGGACATGACCGTTGGCTGGGTTATTTTTGATTTGCTGCTGGGCTGGAGAGACTGATGACCGAAATTGAGAAGACACAAACTGAGGAGATTGGCATTCCTGCAGCCGCACAGCCCGTTGCAGAAGGTTTTGCTAAGCAGTGGTATATCGTTCATGCCTATTCGGGCATGGAAAAAGCCGTTGAACGCAACATCGCAGAGCGTGTTGCTCGCGCAGGTATGTCTACGAAATTTGGCCGTATTTTGGTTCCCACTGAAGAAGTGGTCGAAGTGAAAAATGGGCAGCGTAAAACAACGGAACGCAAGCTCTTTCCTGGCTATGTGTTCGTTGAGATGGTGATGGATGATGAGACGTGGCACTTGGTCAAGCAGACCAGCAAAGTGACCGGTTTCGTTGGTGGTGGCCGTAACAAGCCTGCCCCTATTTCTGAAGCTGAGGTGCAAAAAATCGTCAGCCAAATGCAGGAAGGCGGCGAGAAACCGCGTCATAAAATTGAATTTACCGTGGGTGAGTTGGTGCGTGTCAAGGAAGGTCCTTTTGCAGACTTCAATGGCAGCGTTGAGGAAGTCAACTATGAGCGCAGTCGTTTGCGTGTTTCTGTCATGATTTTTGGCCGTTCCACCCCTGTAGAGTTGGAGTTTGGCCAGGTAGAGAAAACCTGAGTTTTTTTCATCACAACATTGAAAAAATCAGTATCAGATAAAGGCGAGCCTTATAGTGGGCTCGCCTTTTTGCTTTGTGGGGGGGGCTAGGTGTGCTGCGTATATCTGTTGTGCAGAGTCAGATTGTTAGTTTTCTTGAAGTAGTTTTTGCAGCAAAGGCCCCCAGACGGCATGCAACGGCCCAGAGCAGGAGTGCCCCATCGGAGTGTTGAGTACAAGCTGTTTAAGTCGGCCGTTCATCGACTGCATGGCATGGATGGTTTTGTCTGGTGGAAAGAGGGCGTCGCTGTCAGCAACTACGTGCAACACGTTGGCTTGGGTCGTTGGCAATTGAGCTCGCACGTCAAACGATAACGCGGCTTTGAGCAGTGTCACCAGGCTGTGGGGATTGAAATGTTTAGCCCATTGTTTTGCCATGCTTTGAAGTGCAGGCCGGATATCTTTTGCAGGCAATCCCTGTGACTCTAATACGTGCGGCATGCCATATGTTTGCAGGGTCTGTAACCGCAGTTGGTACAAGGTTTCCTGCATAGATGGGCTTTGTGCTGCAGGCCAGTCAGGGCATGCTTGCAGAGTGTGCAGTAAATGTGGCAGCGACATGGCTGTGCATGCCGGTAAATAAGAAGCAGAAACAATGGCTCCTGCCACGTCAACAAAGTCAGGGTAGTCAACAATCCATTGGAGGGCTTGAAACCCGCCTAGTGATGGCCCGACCACTGCTCGCAAGTGCTGAATCCCGAGCTGTTTAACCAAGGCGTATTGCGTGGCAACGATATCAGACATGTTGATATCAGGAAAATCTGGGCCATAGACCTGCTGTGTTGCAGGATTGATGCTGCTAGGACCGGTGCTGCCATAGCAGGAGCCGAGCATGTTTGGGCAAATGATGAAGAAGCGATCAGTATCCAAAGGTTTACCCGGGCCCATTAGCGCGGCCCAAGGACCTTCTGCAACAGCACTACCCTGTGTTAGCAGTTGATGGCTAGCGGTGTATCCGTGGGTCACGACAATGGCATTTCTCCCATCGTTAGCGAGCGTGCCGTAACTGTTATAAGCCACTTCGCACTGCTGCAAGACATGCCCGTTATGCAGCTTTAATGGGCCAATGGAGTGGATGTGTGTAGAGCGCATCGGTTCTTTTAGCTAGGTAGATATGTTGCGGTAGTAGCGTAAGGGGGGACCTTACGGTGAATAACCTGCCGTACCGAAGGTGTTGAGCAGCAATAGGTGCCTTGCACTACCTCTTTTTTTTGAGTCTTGCGCGACTGGATGCAGATCGTAAATACCTCCTAAAGGGCCACTGTACCGATCAACCAATTTCTTCTGCCATGTTGATGTAGTCTGAACAGCCATCAACTTGGTTTGCGTATTTTGGCGATGGTGGAGGACCACATGGTCGCCTCCTCTTGAATGAGTGCGTTGAATGCTGTGGCAGACATTGGCATGGGTTCATGGAAAGCGTCGGCCAACTCTGCTTGATAGCTGGCGTTGGCATTGAAATGCTCACTGGCGGTAGCGATGGCCTGAATGATGCTGATATCGGTGCCTTTAGGGGCAGCAAAACCAAACCAAGTACGCTGACTGAACCCAGTAACACCAGCTTCTTTCAATGTTGGCACTTCTGGCATGAAAGGGGAGCGCTGCTCGGCTGAATAAGCCAACGCTCGCGAGCGGCCGGATTTGGCCTGTGGAATGGCCGTGGTGGTGCCATCAAATACAAAGTCCACTTGCCCTGCCATCAAGTCAGTCATGGCTGCTGCAGAGCTAGGATAGGGCACATGCAGAAACTCAATGCCAGTTAACTGCGCAAGTAATTCTGAGTACAAATAGGCAATGGAGCCGATGCCTGCTGAGGCATAACTGATGGTTTGTGCAGGCCGGCTCTGGGCATAGTCAATCAGCTCGTTAAGATTTTTCCATGGGGCGTTGGCGCGGGTGAGCATGACCATCCCTCCCTGCGCCAATCCTCCTGCTCCGATGAGATCATGTACAGGGTCAAAGCGCAGCTTGTCATAGAACGAGGGAAAGGTGGGCAGTGATGAGCTGACAAATAGCAAGGTATGCCCATCGGGTTTTGCAGCGGCCACAACGCCTGCGCCCAACGTTCCGCCAGCACCGGGGCGGTTTTCAATCACAACGGGCTGGCCTAACGCTTCAGACAGGTGTTTGCCTGCAACTCGGGCCAGTAGGTCTGTGGTGCTGCCTGCTCCAATTCCAACGACCAATTTGATAGCCCGAGTGGGGTAGGTGGGTGTTGAACTGCCGGCTATGGCGGGCAAAGAAAAAGCGGGAATGACACCCAAACCAGCGCAACTGGCAGCTTTTAACAAGGTGCGGCGTTGATGGAAGTGTTGGTTGCTCATGCTTGTCTCCTGAATCGTTATGGGGTGAATACGCAAGTTAACCGGTGATTTTTTCAATGATGGCTTGGCCAAGGACTTCTGTCCTTGCACTGCCGCCAAGGTCTGGTGTCAATGGTCCATCGATCAGTACCTCCTCGATTGCAGCCAGCATGCAGTCATGCGCAAGGCGGCCTGCGCCGGTATTGCCGGTGAGAAAATCCAGCATCAATGCCCCGGACCAAATCATGGCAATCGGATTCGCAATGCCTTTTCCGTAAATATCTGGTGCAGAGCCGTGTACCGGTTCAAACAATGAAGGGAAGGTGCGATCAGGATTTAAGTTGGCAGAGGGGGCTAAGCCAATCGTGCCTGTGGTCGCAGGGCCTAGATCTGAAAGGATGTCACCAAATAAATTCGAGGCCACTACTACGTCAAAGCGCTGCGGCTGCAGCACAAATCGGGCAGAAAGAATGTCGATGTGCTGCTTATCCACTTGCACTTGGGGGTAGTGTTTCCCAATGGCGTCGGCACGGCTGTCCCACCATGGCATGCTGATGGCAATTCCATTGGATTTCGTGGCTACGGTGAGTTGCTTGCGCTCACGCGACTGCGCCAATTCATAGGCATAGCGCAGTACGCGGTCTGTGCCATGGCGTGAGTAAACTGATTCTTGAATAACGATTTCACGCTCGGTACCTGCGTACATGACTCCACCCAATGAGGTGTATTCACCTTCGGTGTTTTCGCGCACAACCAGATAGTCAATATCTCCAGGCTTGCGTCCAGCCAGCGGGCATGGGACACCGTCAAACAGGCGAACAGGGCGCAGGTTCACGTACTGATCGAATTCACGACGGAATTTGAGCAAGGATCCCCATAGCGAAATGTGATCAGGTACTGTTTGCGGCCAGCCTACAGCTCCAAAGAAAATCGCGTCCATGCCTTGCAACTGTTCCTTCCAATCGTCAGGCATCATTTGTCCATGCGCAGCATAGTAGTCACAGCTGGCCCAATCAATGGTGGTTATTTGTAATGCAATGCCAAAGCGGTTTGCTGCTGCCATGGTTGCGGCGAGACCCAGAGGCATGACCTCTTTGCCAATGCCGTCCCCGGCGATGACTGCAATATGAAATGGGCGTGTTACGGGCATAGGGCTATTCCTGTGTAATGAATGTGTCGATGAAATTATTTTTCATTAATATCTAAGTGAATACAATCGTTTGAATGTGAATTGATTGCGCACAAATTATGAATAATTTGCCTTCCAATGAGGATTTACGCGTCTTTACGGTGGTGGCGCGTTTGGCCAGCTTTGTTGCTGCGGCGGAGGAATTGCGTGCCTCAACTGGGTATGTCAGCAAACGCATACGGCTGCTTGAAGAGTCTTTAGGCACAAAATTGTTGCATCGCACCACTCGTTCGGTCACTGTGACACAAGAGGGGGAGCGGGTCTTTCATTGGGCGCAGCGTGTGCTTGATGATGTGGAGCAATTACTCCAGGAGACAGCCATCACGCGGGCTGTGCCAAGCGGCTCACTGCGCATTAGTTGCAGCTTTGGTTTTGGGCGCAGGGTGGTTGCGCCAGTGCTTTCGCAGCTGGCTCTTCGTTATCCGAAATTGCAGGTGCGTTTGGAGGTGTTTGACCGTTTGGTAGACGTGGCCAGTGAAGGCGTTGATTTGGATGTGCGCGTGGGCGATGACATTGCGCAGCACCTGATTGCCAGGCCTTTAGCGACCAATCACCGCGTTCTGTGTGCGGCGCCACAATACTTGGCACTGCGGGGCGTGCCCCGAAGCTTGGCAGAGCTGAGTAACCACGATTGCCTCATCATCAAGGAGCGTGATCACCCATTTGGCGTGTGGAAAATGCGTTCAGGTGAAGATGAGCGTGTTGTGAAAGTGCGCGGTAGTTTATCGACCAACCATGGTGAAATTGCGGTGCAGTGGGCGATGGATGGCAGAGGCATCATTTTGCGGTCTCTGTGGGATGTGGCACCTCTGATTGAGCGCGGATTATTGCAGGTGGTGCTGCCGCAATGGCGACAAGAAGCCAATATTTGGGCGGTATACCCCTCACGATTGACGACCTCTGCCAAGGTGCGGGTGTGCGTAGAGTTTTTGCAGGAAGCATTTGCTCTGGGAGTACCTTTGGCATCACCCGCGCACCCGATGATTCCTTGATGAGGGGAGTTGCGCTTGAGCCCTAGTCAATGCTGCTGTTCATGGCCAAACGCTGGCGTTGGGTGAATTCTTCGTAGGTGTGAATCCCTCGCAATTGAAGGATGTAATTACGCACCGCAGCCTCAACGAGAACTGCAATGTTGCGGCCTGCCATGACCTGAATAATCGCCTTACGTACAGGCACACCCAATACGTTTTCGGTCAGCGGTTCATGAGGTAGACGGTCGTAATTGCGCTCCATTGATTCTTGGCGCACCAAGTGCACAATCATGCGTAGCCGCATGCGACGGCGAACAGCAGTTTCTCCAAAAATGGCACGGATATCCAATAAGCCAATACCGCGAACTTCCAGTAGGTTTTGCAGCAACTGTGGGCACTTGCCTTCAAGCGCGTTTTGGTTGATCTGCACCACATCGACCACATCGTCGGCAACTAAGCCATGTCCGCGGGTGATGAGCTCTAGGCCGAGCTCACTTTTACCTAAGCCCGACTCTCCGGTGATCAGTACGCCAACGCCCAGAATGTCCATGAATACACCGTGCAATGTGGTACTGGCGGCAAACAATTTGAAGAGGTAATTGCGCATCACATCAATCACATACGAAGAGGATTCGTGTGTGGCAAACATTGGAATTTGTGCCTGTTCGCACAAGTCCAGTAAAGCTTGCGGGGCTTGTTGACCATCAGCCAAAATCAACACCGGTGGTTCTAACTCCGTGATGCGTGTGACTCGGCGTACGCAATCGGCCTGAGTGGCGTTGGTGAGGTACTGAATTTCCTTCTCGCCCAGTACCTGTGCCCTGAAGGGATGGATGTAATTGAGGTAGCCCACCAGATCGGCGCTGGCGCGTGCAGATTGCACTGCACGTTGATCAAAGCGTCTGGAAAAGGCGTCTCGGCCTGCGATCCAGTGCCATTGCAACGCATCGGCAAACTCATCAAATAGGGCTTGTGCACTGACTGTATTACTCATGAATTCATCCTGGAAAAGGCCACGCAGCATCATAGGAGCAAGTCGGCATGACAGTGTGCTGGTGGCTATTTTCTCTGGTTTGATTTTCAGTCGTTCTCAACAAACCCTCATTTGCAACGCGATGGCATCCGTAGTATGGGAGATGGGTTTCTTGTTAGACTGCGTTTCAGAACGGATGCTGCGTTGGCATGAGATGGCCTAGGATGCCCGACCAAGTTAGTAGGAGGACTCTACGAATACGCCGCGTAGTCAACGAAAGAATCGTACGTCCGTTGTTAATAGTTAATAAGAAAGACACTATGCAATTGCTGGATGCATTGAATTGGCGCTATGCCACCAAAAGGATGACTGGAGAAGTGCTGGAGCAAGCACTTGTCGATCAAATTATTGAAGCAGCACGATTGGCACCGACTTCATCAGGTGTGCAGCCATTTCATGTGGTTGCTATTGCTAATCCTGAGGTTAAAAAAGCGATTGCACCGATCGCATTGAATCAACCGCAAATTGTGGAGTCCTCGCATGTGCTGGTCTTTGCTTCATGGGACTATATGAGCCCTGAGCGTATTGAGCAGCGATTCGAGTTCATCCGCAATCATCGAGAGCAAGCAGCGGAAACCTATGCGGGTATGGTGGCTAATCTCAAAAGTCTTTTTGCCGACTTGACGCCTGAACAGCACTACCACCATACTGCCAAGCAGGCGCATATTGGAATGGGGATGGCGATTGCTGCAGCAGCCCTTCTTGGTGTGGATGCTACTCCTATGGAAGGTTTTGATAAAGCCGCACTTGATGAGTATTTGGAGTTGGACAAGAGGGGCTTGAAGTCAGTCACTTTGTTGGCCTTAGGCCGGCGAGACGTAGAGAATGATTGGTTGCTAGGTCAGAAGAAAGTGCGTATTCCAAAGGATGAGTTCGTGATCGAAATGCGCTGATTCCCTTGGAGGTGATAGCCAGCAAAATGACAATCGTTTGGGTTTTGTGTCAATCATTGACTATGCCTATTTGAGTGAAAATTTTTTCCTGCCTATAATCTCTGCCATACATAGTCTATAAATTTACGATTGTTAACAATGAGAATTGCTGTACTGGATGACGATCCGCTGGTTCAAGAACTGGAACGTGCTGCCATTGAGCAGTTGGGCCACAGTTGTTACGTATTTTCCGATGGCGCAAGCCTGCTGAAAGATTTACGTCGGCAAACATTCGATTTGTTGATCGTGGATTGGCATTTGCCTGATATGGATGGCCCCCGTGTTGTGGAGTCTGTGCGGCAAAGTATCGGCTCAAACATGCCGATTCTGTTCGTTACCCGTCGTGGAACAGAAGAGGATGTGGTTGAAGGCCTCAGCTGTGGTGCTGATGACTTTATGACCAAGCCGGTACGTGTGGGGGAATTGACCGCACGATTGAATGCTTTGTTGCGTCGCGCTTACCCTGCAACACAAACAGGCATTTTGGAGTTTGGTATTTACCGTTTCAATACGGACAAGCGCACTTTGGAGGTGCGTGGTGTTCCTGTGGAAATGAAAACGCGTGAATTTGATTTGGCACTTTTCATGTTCCAGAACGTGGGGCGCTTACTGTCGCGAGACCATGTGCGCGAAATGGTGTGGGGGCAGCTGTATCAAGTTCCTTCACGCTCACTGGATACCCATGTTTCACGTCTGCGCGCTAAACTTGAATTGACTCCTGAAAATGGGTATGTCGTTAACGCGGTGTATGGTGTGGGCTACCGTTTGGAGTCCTCTGGTCCTGACACCCCTCCGCCTGCGACTGAATAAAATACCTTTAATCAAAAAAACGCTGCTTGATTTGCTGCGTTTTTTTATGGTCAATCGTGTTGCGTAAAGGCTGGGGCTTTCACTATGTGCGATTCAGCGTGGCAAGGCGAGCCGCCAAGGCGATAAACACAATGCTGGCAAGGCGATTGAGTATGCGCTGGGCTTTGACTGAGCGTTGTAGAAGGTGGCCAAAGAAACCAGAGAAGCATGCGATGGCCCCAAAAACCAGCAAAGTCGTACCCGCAAAGAGGGCGCCAAAAATGGCAATCTGAGGCCCTATCGGCCCTACATTAGGATCCGCGAATTGCGGCAAAAATGCCAGAAAGAACATCAGAACTTTGGGGTTGCTGAGGTTCATCAACATACCCCGGCCGACCATTGCCAGTGGATGGCGCTTAGAGGACGATGTTGAAGCTGTATGGCCGGAAGACAATTCTTGCGGTGTTGACGAGCATGGAGCATGCCAGGCCCCCCAGGCCAGCCAAGCTAAATAAGCCGCGCCCAGAAGTTTGAGCACCATAAATGCGGTACTGGATGCAGCAACAACTGCTGCCAGGCCTAGAGCGACAGCGCATGTATGCACCACGACGCCGATGCACAATCCCACGACAACGAGAAGCCCCGTGCGCAAGCCATGCTGCGCAGACTGGATCAAGACAAAAATGTTGTCTGGGCCTGGGGTGAGAGCTAGTAATACGGCCAAACCGAAAAATTGTAGGAGTATCTCGAATGCAGGCATGGTTGTATTTGGGGCTCAATGAACAGGCGGTGAGGGGAGTGACTCAATGGCGGGGTCGCGCTCTAAGAGTTGTTGTACCAATTCTTGTGCATTGGTTTTACCTTCCAACAGTTGCACGACCGCTGCACTGATGGGCATTTCGACTCCTAGTTGTCCAGCGCGTTGCACGACATTGTGGGCGCAGTACACGCCTTCTGCGACGTGTCCGAGTGTGGCGAGAATTTCTGGCAGGCTTTGACCTTGCGCCAGCAACAAGCCAACTTTGCGATTGCGTGACAATCCGCCCGTCGCGGTCAAAACTAGGTCTCCTACACCAGACAGTCCCATGAAAGTTTCGGGGCGTCCACCCAGAGCACAACCTAAACGGGTCATTTCAGCCAAGCCGCGCGTAATCAATGCCGCACGCGCATTGAGTCCCAGATCCAGGCCATCGCAAATGCCCGTGGCAATTGCCAGCACGTTCTTGACTGCACCACCTACTTCAACACCGACCAGATCGGTGTTGCCATACACGCGCATATTGTTGCCGTGGAATGCTGCAATCAATAGGGCTTGCACACGCGCATCATGAGAAGCCGCAACGAGTGCCGTAGGCTGACTGCGCGCTACCTCCAGAGCAAAGCTGGGGCCGCTGAGAACTCCGCAGAGCAGGTGAGGCGCTGCTTTGAGCTGTACCTCATGGGGTAGCAAGCCGTTTGTTTGTTCAATACCCTTGCAGAGCCAAACCACTGGCGCTTGCGGCGAAAGCATGGCTATAGTCTGCAGCATATCGCTGAGCGCGGATACTGGAGTGCCCAGCACGACGAGGTCCGCAGACATTACCAAATGGGAGAAGTTGCCTTCTTCAATGCAGAGGTTGTCAGGAAAATCAACCTCATCCAAATAACGTGGATTGCGCCTCTGTAAGCGCATTTGCTCTGCTTGCTGCGCATCTCGTACCCATAGGCTGACGTGATGATGTGCAGGGTGCTTGGCTGCAGCAATGGCTACTGCGGTGCCCCAGGCACCAGCACCCAGCACGGCAATGGATAAGCGATTGGCAGTGGTCATCAGAGTCTCCTTTGGCAGCATTGTCTTTGGTGATGTGCTCGGGGCCGCATGTGCAATGCAGCGGCCAGAACGAACAATGGCCCTATAGGGCCATTGTTATCCATTAAAGCGCTTGCGTAGAGTGCTCTTTGGGCTTAACGCATGCGCTGCATGGCTTATTGCACAGAGCTGGACTCGGCTGCCGCGGCCGCTTGTTGCTGTTCGTACATGGCCTGGAAGTTGATTTCAGCCAAGTGCACTGGTGGGAAGCCTGCACGGTTAATGATGTCAGAGATATTGCCACGCAGGTAGGGATAAACGATTTGTGGGCACGCGACGCCAACCACTGCACCCATTTGGTCTTCAGGGATGTTGCGAATTTCGAAAATACCTGCTTGCTTGGCCTCTACCAAGAACAGCGTCTTGTCTTCCACTTTAGTTGTTACGGTGCCCGTTACGGAGATTTCATAAATACCGTCGGCCACAGTGGTTGCTGCAACGGCCAATTGGATATCCACATTGGGTTGCTTTTGTTCCAACAAAATGGCTGGGGAGTTGGGCTGCTCCAGAGACAGGTCTTTCAGGTAGACGCGTTGAATCTGGAAAACAGGAGTGTTGTTTGCTTCATCAGCCATACTGCAACTACTTTCTTAGGGAATCGATATGAAATAAAAACAAAACAGGGCTTTGCCCATCCACGCATACCGCGCTGCGCGGCATAGGTTCAACGGCCTATTATGCAGGCATTCGGTGCCATTACTGGCGAGCAGTATGCTGCGGTGTCACCGTATTCGCAGAACGTGTGCATACGGTGACTGGCATCAATGCAGCGTTGATTTATGCCGCGTTTGTGGCGGACCGCGAATTCGCGTCAACCACGGCTAGTGCGGTCATATTCACAATGCGGCGCACTGTCGTGCTTGGCGTGAGAATATGCACGGCCTTGTCGCAACCCAGCAGAATCGGTCCGATAGCGATGTTTTGTCCTGCTGCCGTTTTGAGCAGGTTGTAGGAGATGTTGGCCGCATCAATATTGGGAAACACCAGCAAGTTGGCATCGCCCTCCAGTGTGGAATTGGGCATGACGGCTTTGCGCATGCCATGGTCCAGAGCCACATCACCATGCATTTCTCCATCCACTTCAAGCCACGGTGCTTGCTCTTGTAGCAATGCCAATGTGCGGCGCATTTTTTCGGCGCTTGGTTGCGCACTGCTGCCAAAACTTGAATGCGACAGCAAGGCCACTTTGGGCTTAATACCAAAGCGCTGGATTTCTTCCGCTGCTGCAATGGTCAGCTCGGTCAACTGTTCTGCTGTCGGGTCGTAATTCACATGGGTGTCCACCAGGAAAACTTGACGCCCCGGCAAGATCAAACCGTTCATGGCGCCGTAAGTTTTTGCTCCGGGCTTGATACCAATGACCTGGTCAATGTAATTCAGGTGGTGGCTATAGCCGCCCCAGGTACCGGTGATCAAGCCGTCCACTTGGCCTTTGTGCAGCAGCATTGCTCCAATGAGCGAGAGCCGGCGGCGCATTTCGATTTTGGCGATCGAGACAGTGATCCCTTTGCGCTCTGTGAGTTGGTGGTAGGTTTTCCAGAAGTCTTGGTAGCGTTCGTCTTGCTCGGTATTCACGACGTCGTAGTCGGTGCCTTCGCGCAGGCGCAGGCCAAATTTTTCAATACGCTGGGCAATGATGGCGGGCCGACCAATCAAGGTTGGGCGAGCAATCCGTTCATCCACCACAATTTGCGCTGCACGCAATACGCGTTCTTCTTCGCCTTCGCTGTATGCAATGCGCTTGGCCTTAGCTGATTTGGCTGCCAAGATGATGGGCTTCATGATGGTGCCTGATGTGTAGACGAAGTTCTGCAACTTCTGCACATAGGCATCCATATCGGTAATCGGGCGTGATGCAACGCCGCTGGCCTCTGCTGCTTTGGCAACTGCAGGGGCAATCATCATCATCAAGCGAGGGTCAAACGGTTTTGGAATCACATATTCAGGGCCAAACATCAGTTTTTCGCCCACATAAGCGCGTGCGACTTCTTCGCTTTGTTCAGCTTGAGCCAGCTCCACAATCGCTTCGACTGCTGCAATTTCCATCTCGTCGGTGATGGCGGTTGCCCCGCAATCGAGTGCGCCGCGGAACAGGTATGGGAAGCACAATACGTTGTTGACTTGGTTGGGGTAGTCGCTACGGCCTGTGGCGATGACGGCGTCTGAGCGAACGGCTTTTACGTCATCTGGGGAAATTTCGGGTGTTGGATTGGCCAAGGCCAAGATCAAGGGTTTGTCGGCCATGCGTTGAACCATGTCTTGCTTGAGCACGCCGCCAGCAGATAGGCCCAGAAACACATCGGCGCCATCAATCACTTCGGCCAGTGTGCGTTTATCGGTTTTTTGGGCAAATGTGGCCTTGATCTCGTCCATCAAAGCGGTGCGGCCTTCATAGACCACGCCTTCTAGGTCAGTGACCCAAACATTTTCGCGCTTGAGGCCCAGTTTTAGCAGCAGGCCAAGGCATGCCAAAGCGGCTGCGCCCGCACCTGAGGCTACGAGCTTGACCTCTTCAATTTTTTTCCCCACCACACGCAGGCCGCCAACGACGGCGGAGCCCACGACAATGGCTGTGCCATGCTGGTCGTCATGAAAAACGGGGATTTTCATGCGCTTGCGTAGTTCCCTCTCGACGTAAAAACATTCTGGTGCTTTGATGTCTTCGAGATTGATGCCGCCAAAAGTCGGTTCTAGCGCAGCGATGATTTCAACCAGTTTTTGCGGGTCTTTCTCATCAATCTCGATGTCGAAAACATCAATGCCCGAGAACTTCTTGAACAGAACGCCTTTGCCTTCCATCACGGGCTTAGAGGCCAGCGCGCCAATGTCACCCAGCCCTAAAACTGCGGTTCCGTTACTGATAACGCCCACCAAGTTGCCGCGGCTGGTGTAGCGCGAGGCGGTTGATGGGTCTTTTTGAATTTCTTCGCACGGTACAGCAACACCAGGGGAATATGCCAGCGACAGGTCGTACTGGTTCATCAGTTGCTTGGTTGGTGCAACGGAGATCTTCCCTGGGGTCGGGAACTCATGGTAGTCCAGTGCAGCTTCGCGCAGCTGGGCACGTTTATTGATGGACTCGGGGGACTGGTCTGCAGGCATCGGGCTTCCTCTACGCTTGGGTCTCATTGTGTGGCGTGCAGGCTTTGGCGGTGGCTGGGCAACCGCGCAAAGTGCGCACAAGGCAATGGCTGTCTCCGTTGTCCTGCGGGGGAAGTGGGCTAGGCTCAGTCAAGCTGCAAAAGCCATGCTGCCAACAGGATTGCTTCGCGCATTCAGTATGCGTGCGGGAAGGGCCTAATGGGATAGTTGCTCTTGGGCCTGAAGAGGCGGCTTTATCAACGAAGATGCCGCTAAAAATTCTGTGGGTGATTGTAGGTATTTGTCGCTTGCAAGTCACCTATAAGACTATTGTTGTTGGGCTTTAGGCGAGCGACTGGACAAAAAAAGAAAACCCCCGGCACCAGACGTGTCCGAGGGTTCTCTATCGTTAGAACGTCTACACGCTCTAAGCCAATAGTGGCTTATTGGCTTAATCGTTGCAGTGCAGCGATGCGCTGTTCTAGCGGTGGATGTGAACTAAATAGCGCACCTACTGCGCCGGAAATTCCCATAGAGGCCAGTCCTTTGGGCAAATCCTGCGTGTTAATGCCGCCCAACCGTGCCAATGCGCGTTGCATGGATGCAGGCTGCCCCATCATATGTGCGGCGCCTGCATCAGCGCGGAACTCACGCTGGCGGCTGAACCACGCCACAATGATGGCCGCCAGTACGCCAAGCAGCATATCCATCACCATCACTGTGATGAAATAACCTGGGCCAACGCCACCTTGGTTGTCATTGTTGTTGTTGTTGCCACGCAGGAAACTGTCCACAATGCCGCCGATAACGCGCGAGATATAAATCACGAAAGTGTTCATGACCCCTTGGATCAGGGTCATGGTCACCATATCACCGTTGGCGACGTGGGCGACTTCATGACCAATGACGGCCTCAATTTCTTCATGTGTCATGCTTTGCAGCAGGCCTGTAGAGACGGCGACCAAGGCGGCATTTTTGCGCGCTCCCGTGGCAAAAGCGTTCGCGGGGCCTTCGTAAATGCCTACGTCAGGCATTTGAATGCCGGCTTTCTCTGAGAACTTGCGCACGGTTTCCACAATCCAGGCTTCGTCTTGGTTGTTGGGCTGATTGATAAGCCGCACACCCATGCTGCGAATGGCCATGGTTTTAGAGAGTAAAAGCGAGATGGTGGAGCCGCCAAAGCCCATGATCAAAGCCATGATGAGTAGGCCTGCTTGGCTGCCCCGATCGATTCCTAATAGGCTGGTGACGATGCCCAGCACGACCAAAACGGCCAAGTTGGTGGCGACAAATAGAAAAATGCGTTGCATGTGGGGATCCTTCGTTTCTTGTGCGCATCACGCCCTGCATTTGCAGTTTTGATGCGGATTTTCTGCATTAGAGCAAAACGCACAAAAACCGTTGCGTGTGTCTGTGTTTTACACGCGTGCGGGTCAACAGACTTGCGAATTGCCTTGCAGAAAAGCACATGTATTAATTCACATGTGATTGATCGGCATAGTGTGGGCGCATCCCGGTATTTCAAGAGGCGCGAAGCATTGTGTGATTTTCAAGTACGGCGTGGTGGCCGGAAAACGCTGGTGTCTTCGTAAAACGCACGCGATGCGTTGTCTGCGCACCAACCGGGAATGCCTAATACAGGCAGCGGTGTGAGTGGTTTGGGTTGCATGCTGCTTGCTGACAGGGCCGCTGCAAGCTGTTGATCCATCAACTCTGGGCTGATCGCAGAGATTTCTGTTCGAGACGGATGTGCTAGTGAAAGGGTCAAAACATGTGCGCACAGTGGCTTGCGTGGCGAACAGAGCTGTTCCAGTAGCGCATGCCCAAAAATTAAGCATGTCGCTTGCTTCCATAATGGGCGTAAAGTCCAAAACAAGCGCATCCAATCGCGCGCTATCAGCGCATCGTGCAACGCTGCAGGGGCCAACAAAATTGCGCCGTTTTCGTCAAACACGGTGCAGGCATCACGAACGGGGCCGCGCCGGCCTTGGATGCCCAGACGTTCAATTTCTGCCGATTGCAGGGCATTCAATTGCGCTTTGCTGCGGGGCCAATGCATCCAGATCAGGCCATTGAATAAGTCGTGAGCGTGTTCACGCGTAGGAACGGCCCAATGTTGCCGGATAAATCCTTCATAGCTTTGCCCTACTGGCAATTGGTCTTGAGGCACGAAAGCCGGCAGGTTTGGGCGCCGTGCTGCCGCGGTTCTTGGTTCTGGGGCTGTGCGTGTGGTGTGATACGGATGGGCTGCAGCAGACAACCCATGCACAACACCTTGGCCAGCACGCAATGCGGCGTTTAACCGCGCTCCTACTGGCGTTGTTGCGTAGGGAGCAAGCCAAGGGGCGCGCCAATCAATAGAGTGCAAGCTTGATGTAGACGTACCGGGCGTGGATACACGAGGGACTGCGGAGTGCAAATTCAGCATGGTGGTATTGTGCATCTGGCGCGCATGTGCGGCGCCCTCAGATGTGCGCCCTTGCGATTACACTGCGACGCAAACAATCTCCATTTTTTTGAAAATATAGAGGGCCAACATGGCATTTGCAGGACTGTTAACGCTGCTCGATGATATTGCCGTTTTATTGGACGACATGGCCGTTATGGCCAAGGTGGCTGCACGCAAGAGCATGGTGGTGGCCGATGATGCGGCCGTTCTAACCAAAGTTGCTGCACAAAAATCGGCCGGGGTACTTGGCGATGATCTGGCTTTGAATGCGCAACAAGTCACCGGCGTATCCGCAGTACGCGAGATTCCGGTCGTGTGGGCAGTTGCAAAAGGGTCGTTACGTAACAAAGCCATTTTGGTGCCTGCGGCATTGTTGATCAGTGCCTTTTTACCGATGCTTATTACGCCACTGCTGATGTTGGGCGGTGCTTTCTTATGTTTTGAAGGTGCAGAAAAAATTCTGCACCATTTACTGCCGCACGGCGACAAGGCTGATGCAGCGCATGCGCAACCTAAAGCCCCTGTTGACGAGGCCAGCAAAATCAAAGGCGCTATTCGCACCGACTTCATTTTGTCTGCAGAGATCATTGCTATCGTGCTCGGCGTGGTGGAGGGCAAGCCCTTGGCCACCCAGGCCGCTGTCTTGGCTGTGATGGCGGTCGCCATGACAGTGCTGGTGTATGGCATCGTGGCGGTGATCGTCAAACTCGATGACTTTGGCTTGTGGCTGGCAGGCCGTCCAAGCGCAGTGTCACAAAGCGTCGGTAAGGGAATTTTATGGGCTGCACCTGGTTTGATGAAGTTGCTTTCCATTGTGGGCATGGCTGCCATGTTCTTGGTTGGAGGCGGCATCTTGGTGCACGGTTTGCCTGTGTTGCACCACGCATTGCAGGCTCTAGCTTTGCAGTGGACGGGCAATCCTGACCATACCTTGGTCCAGACCGCTGGCAATGCCGTTGTTGGGCTGGTGGCCGGTGCGGTGATTGTGGCCGTTGTCAGTTTGATTGGAGCGGTGCGTAAACGCACGCATTGAACGCAACGGCACTTGCCGGGTATCTACGAACCATAGCAATAAAAAAGCACTCCTGACCAGAGTGCTTTTTTATTGCTGCCTTGCTGCCGTACAGCAGAGCGAAGCAGCCTTGATCAAGGCTGCGGGAGCGCTGGGCTTAGCCAGTCAACCGCTCCAAGGCCTCGCGGTATTTAGCGGCCGTGTTCTCGATCACTTCGCGCGGCAGGCGTGGCGCAGGGGGCGTTTTGCGCCATGGTTCGCCGTTGATGCGCACTTGCTCCAACCAGTCACGCACGAATTGTTTGTCGTAGCTGGGTGGGTTTTGGCCCGAACGGAATGCTGCTTCATAACCTTCGATGGGCCAATAGCGTGAGCTGTCAGGCGTGAGCACTTCATCCATCAAGGTCAACGTGCCATCGGCATCTAAACCAAACTCAAACTTGGTATCTGCAATGATCATGCCTTTGGTTTGGGCGAACAATGCCGCTTTTTTGTACAGCGCAATGCTGATGTCACGGATTTGAGCTGCCAGTTCAGGGCCAACCATTTCCACGGTTTTTTCAAAGCTGATGTTTTCGTCGTGCTCGCCCATCTCAGCCTTGGCCGCAGGGGTGTAAATAGGCTCAGGCAGGCGTGCTGCATTGGTCAGGCCCGCAGGCAACGCAACGCCACACACCGATTGGCTTTCTTGGTATTCCTTCCAGCCACTGCCAGCCAGGTAACCGCGCACCACGGCCTCAACAGGAATCGGTTTGAGGCGTTTGACGAGCATGGAGCGCCCTGCAATTTGCGCTTTTTCTTCCGCGCTGGAGACCGCGGTTTCAGGCGCATCTCCTGTCAGGTGGTTAGGGCAAATGCCGTCAAGCTTGTCAAACCAGAACAACGCCATTTGCGTCAGCAAGACGCCTTTGCCGGGGATCGGTTCGCCCATGATGACATCAAACGCAGAAATGCGGTCGCTGGCCACCATCAGGATGCGGTCATCGCCTACAGCGTAGTTGTCGCGAACCTTGCCGCGTGCCAACAAAGGCAACGATTGAAGGGAAGAGGTGTGCAAAGCAGAGGTCATGGGAGTTGGAAAAACACAAAGCAGGCAGCTTACGCACTAACAGGCGCCAAGCTACAAATCCGATGAAACAGGCAAACGCCTTGAAAAGTAAACCGCCGCATTATTGCCCAAGCAGCGCGCCTTGTGTGAGATGCTGCGGTTTTTACCTTGGCAAGTCATGCTTAAAACCATCCTTGTTTTATTTGGGCGTAAAGCAAAACGCCCCATGCGTCGGGGCGTTGGGGCGTTTGGATAAGCGGCTATGCGGTAATTTGCGCGTTAATAGGTGTACACGCCACGTTTAGTTTTGCGGCCGAGGAAGCCCGCGGCCACCAATTCACGCAGCAGTGGCGCAGGACGGTATTTGCTGTCGCCGAACTCTTCCAAATAGACCTCCATCACGGCCAAGCACACGTCCAGACCAATCAAGTCCGCCAAAGCCAATGGGCCGATTGGGTGGTTGGCGCCTAGTTTCATTGCCTCATCAATGGCTTCAGGTTCAGCCACACCTTCAGCCAGCACAAAAAAGGCCTCGTTGATCATCGGCACCAGAATGCGGTTGACGACAAAACCTGGCGCATTCTTGACGGAGACGGGTGCTTTCCCCAGCTTTTGAGCCAGTTCCGCGACGGTGTCATGGGTCACATCGCTGGTTTGCAGGCCGCGAATGACTTCAACCAGCGCCATCATCGGTACTGGGTTGAAGAAATGCATGCCAATGAACCGATCTGGATTTTGTGTTTGCGCCGCCAGTTTGGTGATGGAGATGGATGATGTGTTCGAGGCCAGAATAGTGTTAGGAGCAGCGGCGGCTTCGATCTGCTTGAGAATTTTGATTTTCAGATCGTAGTTTTCCGTGGCCGCCTCAATGATCAGGTCGGCAGGCTGGAGGTCTGCGTAGTTGGTCGAGCCTTTGATGCGGCCCAGAATGGCCGTTTTATCGCTTTCGCTGATTTTTTCTTTTTTGACCAAGCGATCAAGGCTGCCGCTGACAGTGGCAATGCCTTTGGCTACGGCCGCGTCAGAGATGTCAATCAAAATGGCCTGCAAGCCAGCTGCCGCGACCGCTTGTGCAATACCGTTACCCATTGTCCCTGCGCCAATGACGCCCACTGTTTGAATACTCATGATTGGATTGGTGGTTGAATAAAACGAAACGTACGCAACCCACCTGAAGTACTCCAGCTTGAACGTTTCTGATGGATTGCGGCCCTTTGCGACTTTACACTACGGTTGCGCCATTGATGGCGTATTCACTGTTTTAGCTTTGTTACCACCATGCCAGCACTTTCCGCCGCACTGAACGTCTCAGATTTCTTGCGTGAACACATCCGTACAGTTCCAGACTGGCCTAGTGCTGGCGTGCAGTTTCGCGATATCACTCCGCTGCTGCAAGACCCACAGGTCTTTCGCGTGTTGATTGATGCCTTTGTTCACCGCTACATGGCGCCGCAATTGCGCCCCGATGTGGTCGCTGGCTTGGATGCGCGCGGCTTCATTATTGGTGCGGTAGTGGCTCATGAGCTGAACGTGGGGTTTGTGCCTATTCGTAAAAAGGGCAAGCTGCCTTTCACGACGGTGGAAGAAACCTATGAGCTAGAGTACGGCAGCGCCACAGTGGAGCTGCACACTGATGCAGTAACCCAAGGGCAGCGTGTCTTGCTCATTGATGATCTGATTGCCACGGGCGGCACGATGATAGCTGGGGTGAAGTTGCTTGAGCGTTTGGGAGCTCACGTGATGGAATGTGCCGTGATTGTGGATTTGCCCGAATTGGGTGGATCCAGCAAACTCAAAGCCTTAGGTAAGCCGCTGTTGACGTTGGTCGACTTTGAGGGGCACTGAGCTGCTGATTTCTGCACGGTGGATTTTTGACAGCGCAAAGGGCCCAAGGTTTTCCCATGCCATCGGGCGAGTCCGGGTGGCATAGACGACATCTGGCGTCAAGGAAGGGGTGCGCCTTTGGGCCAGAATGCCCATAAATACAAATCTTGCTTCACCCGGCCAGCCAGATCTCCGGCTTCATGGCCCCAGCCTGCAAAATAATCTGCGCGGACTGCGCCCACAATCGCGCTGCCTGTGTCTTGCGCCATCACTAAGCGTTTTTCGTTGAGCGTGGGGCCTGCGGTCATTAGCCACACCGGGGTGCCGTACGGAATGCTGCGGCGGTCAACCGCGATGGAGCGTCCGGGTGTGAGTGGCACGCCTTGTGCACCACGCGGCCCAATATGCTGGTCTTGTGGGGCGATGGGCTCTTCTTTGAAGAACACGTAACGCGGATTGCTCCAGAGCATCTCTTTGACGCGAGCAGGGTTGGCATCAACCCATGCTTTGATGCCGGGCCAACTGGCATCGCGAATCAAACGGCGGTCCAATAGCCAGCGTCCAATGCTTTTATAGGGGTGGTTGTTGGTGGCGGCATAGGCTACGCGAATTTGCGTGGTGCTGCCATCGGCCTCTTGTAAGTTCACGCGTCCAGAGCCTTGGATGTGCAGCACCATGGCGTCAACAGGGTCATTCAACCAAACAATTTCCTTGCCGCGCAAGGCAGTCGCTGCAGCAGGGTGGCCTGATTCGATTTGTTCTCGGCTGAACCAAGTGCCTTGGCCAGCAAAGCCTGAAGGGATTGCATACAGCGGCACGGTAAAGCCCTCGCCGGGCTGGCGTCGGCCTTGCATCACAGGCTCGTAATAGGAGGTCAGCATACCGATATCTTTGCCAGCATGCGTGCGTATTAAATAGGGTTGCAGTGCCCGGCGCATCCATGCGCGGCGGGTGCCATCGTCGGCATTTTGTAGACCGGCAACCTCACTGCATACGACGCGCCAACTTGGCAGAGGCTTCTCGCAGCTGCGCATCCAAGAGGACCAGGCATCACGCAGTTCATCCTGCTCAAACCCGGGTAAATCGCTCCAAGGAACAGGGGTCCATAACGCATTTTCACGCTTGACACTCGGACCAATGGGGTGTGGCATGAGCGTGGGTAATGCACTGGGTTGGCTTACCGCGCCATAGTCTGGCAGCTCACTGTTCGGTTGAGGCGTGGGGCCAGAGCAGGCCGCCAGAACGGCTGCCAGTAGGGCAACGAGCGCACATCGGATCAAAGGTCGAAACATGTTTTCAATAAAAGACAAGATGCTCAAGACTGGTGCCACCGTTTATACCCAACGCAACAAGAGCGGCATGGTTTTTTCCACTCTATGACAACCATTGTGTGGGGTGAGCCGTTGACAGCCATGTGCAGATGCTTGAAGCTTCATGGACAATCCAGAGTTGCAAGCATTGACGCTAGTGGGGAGATGTCTGGTGGTCTTCTTGACCACCGCATGGCATTATCCACACTTGTTGATCGTATTCAACGAGCGATCAATTGCCCCAGGGAAAACTTGTTACGAGTCGCGAGACTCATGAAGGAGAAGCTCAATGACGATTCAATCCTCAAACCGTGTGACCATGCTACAGCGATCAGTCCTAGCGCTTACAACTGCGGCTGCGGTGGGGTTGGCAGGCTGCGCCAACATGTCCGATTCCCAGCGCAATACTGCCACGGGCGTTGGTGTTGGAACCGCTGCTGGTGCTGTGATTGGCGCGATTGCAGGCGACGGCAAAGGTGCCGCGATTGGGGCGACCCTGGGTGGTCTGGGGGGCTATGTCTGGTCACAGCGTATGGAGCGCCAAAAAGCCGAGATGGACAACGCCATGGCCAATAGCGGTGTCGTCGTGACGCAGACGCAAGACAACCGTTTGAAACTCAATATTCCAAGCGATATTTCTTTTGATACCAACCGTGCCGATATCAAAGGCCAATTCGCCCCGCTGTTAGATCAATTTGCCACTAGCTTGCTCAATAATCCCAATACCGATGTGGTCATCATTGGGCACACCGACAGCACCGGCAATGACTCTATTAACAACCCCTTGTCCATCAACCGCGCAGCCAGTACCCGTCAGTATTTGGTCTCCCGTGGCGTAGCCATGCAGCGCATTCAGATTGATGGCCGCGGCGCACGCGAACCGGTCGCTAGCAATGCTTCTGCCGATGGCCGTGCACGTAATCGTCGTGTAGAGATTTTCGTGGGTGAGCCCAATCAGCAGCGCTGATGCTTTGGATTCGCGATGTGAGAGGTGTAACTGACCTCTCTCTGATAGAAAAGCCTGCACAAGTAGCAGGCTTTTCTATTGGTCGCTCTTCAATAATGCGCTGGATTCGTGACCTTATGAGCGGTCGTCGAAGGTGGGCATGGCTTTCGACGATTTTTCTGGGGCCTTTTGAGGCGTTTGCCGCTCAACGATAGGTTCACTCCAGGATCCGTGCATGCGGAATTCTTGCGTGGCCGCTTCTGCCAGCGGTTTGCTGAAGAAAAACTGCGCGAGAAAGGTTCCGGCGCCAATCGCGGGGTTGATGGCTGTGGCCACCAGAGAGGCAGTCATGGCATCGAGTTCTGGCACAACGACAACGGTGATGTCTTGGGTTTCTTTCACAATATCGGCACTGCCTTCGAGCACCACACCAGCATTCACCCCTTTCATTTGCAGGTTGTTGGTTGATGCTTTGCCAGCATCAAGATGCACATCGCCGCGCACAAAGTCGAATGCAAAGCCTTCGCTGAAGATGTCTCTGAAGTCGAGGGTTAACCGTCTTGGCAGTGCTTGCAAACTCAAAACACCCAGCAGGCGGCCAGCTCCGGCGTTGGCTTTGAGAAATTGTCCCTTTCCGACGTCAAGATGAAAGTCGCCATGCAATGAAGGAATATCCAGTTTCAGAGGGGAGCCCAGCCAGGAGAGCCGGCCATCGAGTTGTCCTGCTCCCGCATCCAGTACATCTGGGATGCCCATGCGAGAGAGCAGACGGCCTGCATCCAGCATTTCCAGCGTGAACTGCATGTCCATTTTCTTACGGCCACTGAGCAGGTAATTGAAACCGCCATGTGGGCTGGCTTCTTGCCAACTGCCTTTGGCCGTCAGGCGGGCCTCTGGAGTTTCCATTGTCAGGTAATTGATTTTCCATTCGCTGGGCTGGCCGTTAACCACGCGATTCATGGCTTGAAGCGCAACTTTTCCCCAGTCACGATGGGCGAATAATAGTCGGTCGATTTCAACATCAACGGTGGGAAGATGCTGCAGGTTGGCCAGTGATGGATCCCCGCTGGCGTCGTCTGCGGAGGTGGCTTCGGTCGGCGTGTTGGTGGCCGTTTGGCTTAATTGCGCAGGCAGCTCCAGGTAATCAATCTTGCCGCGCAAGAGGCCTGTTCCATCGAGGTAGTTCGGGTGGTATTCCAGCGTTCCTTGCGTTTCAGCCGCTTTGAAACGGCTCGTCCAGATGGTGTTGTCGCTCTCGCTTTGGTAGGACTGCAATTGCACGTCATGCAGCGTCAACCCTCCCCATTGCAGTTGGTCAAAGCGTCCGTACCAAACGTTTGGAATCAGTTGCAGTAGCCAGGCGCTGCCTTCAGGGGATGCGGTATCTTTTGGCGAGTTGTCGGGGGCTTCGCGGTCTCGCATCAGCCATGGGGCCCAGGCGGCGACATCCCAATGCTTTTGTGCGATGGTTGCGCGCACTTTAGGGGGGACGGGGGCTGTGGGGAATGTATTGGGAATAAAGTTGGGCAGGCGCCGCTCTGCGTCGCTGAACTGGCCAATCAGGAGTTGACCTGAAAGCACATCGACTGAAGGGGCGGTCGTTGTAGATGCAGGCGTGGGTGTGTCTGGCCTATCGCTGGGTTGCACAGATACCACGGCGTTCTGGGCTTGTCCTGGTGTGGCTTGTAATTTGTAGCGTGCGTACACGCGGTCGGTGAGCTGCAGCTCCAGCTGTTCGACGCCGTTGGTGTCCGGCGTGGCATGTGAGAGCGTTAGTGGACGAGCAATATCGGCCTCTTTATCGAGTGGGTATGGCAGGTTGCTGCCTAGCCCTTGCAGCGCACTGGAAAAGGAGACGTAAGGCCGTGCACCAATGGTGTCGATACGCAAACTGTAGTCGGTTTGTCCATGCAATGCCTCCAACAGTTGGTCTGCTGTGGTGCTGGCCAGCGCCGTGTGGGCGTAATCTTGTAAACCTTGGGCGCTGAGGGTGCCTTGGGCATCAATACGGACCTGGGTAGGTTGCCCTTGGACATGGTCTTGCATGGCAGTGTGGAGCGTGAGAGGTCCTCCCAGTGCTTGGGCCTGAATGCGTTTGGCGGCAAAGCCTTTATCCGTGAAAGTGACTGTGCCACGCGCATCGCTTAGCCGCGGTACCTGGGGCCACCATTGCAGGTTGTTGCCCTGAAGTTGAACTTGGCCTTTGACGCTGTAGTGATGGGCCTTTTTTTTCTCTAAAGGAATGCCAAGCTGAAGGCTGAACGCCGTATTACCATCGCCCTGCAGAGGATCCATCAGATGGTCCGTCATGCGCGCGACTGGGGTGCTGGCTAGCACCCGCAGTTGGTCAGCTAGCGGCCCTGCAGCTTGGACATCGACACCCACACTGGCGTGCATCAAGTCCTCAATCCAAGCTTGACCTTGGCTAATGCGCACTTTGGGCGCTGCTTGAAGTTGGCCTGATTGCACGGTCAAGTCCATGCGATTGCCCTCGAACACCAATTGGCCTTTGACTTTTTGCAAGTCGGGCCAAACCAATGCAGGTTGCCCTGGGCCCAACAGGTAGTGAGGCGCGTAGCGAAAGTCCACATTCTCTAGGTCTGCGCTGATGCGAAACAGCTCTGCAGCGGGTGATGTTTGGCTTGCCGCCGCTGCTTGCACGGTGTTTGTTTTTTTGCCTTTCGCGTCCGGTGCAGCTGGGTACAGCTTGGTGATCGGATCACGCTGTCTTGAATCAAACGGGAAATGCTTGAGATTGCCCCGCACCTCGAATTGCACGTTGTTGGAGGATCCGTTTTGAATGGCCTCTTGCACGTAGCGCCGCACATCGGCGGGAACACTATGGGGCAGATAGCGCCACACTGCTCGAGCGTCGGCGCGGGTGAGTTGGGCTTGCAAGTCGAGAAAACCGGGCAGGGTGCCAACGGTTTGACCGGTCTGTTCGGACAGGGCTTGCGCTTCTTGCGTTGTAGAGGTACGCCACAAAACGGTGGCTGAACCCTCTGCATCAGCGTTGGCCACTTCAGGTGCGTGCACGCGCACTTGAAGGCCTCCATCTTGCGAGGTTGTCCAATCGAGCTGGGTTTTGAGGCGAGCAACAGCAATGGCGCCTGCATCGAATATGGCTGGTAAGTCGATCAGACCGTCTTGCATGTCCAGCTCTGCCTTGCCGCCTTCTGGCCCTGCTTGAAGCGTGCCGTTGAGGTTTTCTATGCCTACTGCCGATGTGGTGCTCGCGCCGACTCTTCCTACGCGCAGACCATTGAAAGATGTGGCGATGTGCCAAGGGGACTGAGCAGGTGTTGCGTTTAAAGGGGCGGGTTGCCAGCGTAGGCTCAAGTCTTGTAACTGGCCTGCAGGTGACCATTGGCGCAGTAACTGTTGTGCCTGTGCGAGGCTGCGCTCCCAGGTGGCTGCAACGGGTGCATTGGTCGCGCTGTCCTCATGGGGGCCTAGCGATGGCGATGTGGTGTTGGGCAAAGCCGTTTGCAGCACTGCGCTGAGGGGGCCGAGATCAAGTTGTTTAGTTGCTAGCTCTGCCGCTGTTATTTGGGCAGAGATGCGGTCGTTGGCGTTGACGGGCGTGGTATCTAATGTCGTGTTCAGGCTAAACGTGAGCGGTTGGCTTTGCCATTGTTGTTGGTCTGCGGCAAGCAGGATCGGATCGACCTGTGCCTGCCATGCGAAAGCTTGTGCAGAAGTTTGCGTGCTGGAGTCTGACGGTGAGGCTTTTTGCGATTTCAGCTGGAAGCTGAGGTCCGAAGAGTCAACGCGCAAGCGTGCGCTTGGCCTGAGGGGCCAATCAAGGTCGCTTGCGTGTAATTGCCATACAGATTGCTCAATTTCACCACTAAGAATTGAGCCTTGCGATAAGAGGCTGATGGTGCCTTGCGCTGTTGGCATAGGTTCCGAGCTGCCGTCTGCCCATTGGGCCATCAAGGCGGAAAAAGGCTGGAGATTGAGCCCTTCGATGTGCGTCTTCCATTGGCCCGTGGCTTGGCGCCAAGCAGGCCATCCGTCTTGGACCAGGCGGCCCCAGTCTTGGCCCTGTAAGTGCAATTGCACAGGTGCGGTTAACAGTTGCGCAGCGCTGAATCGTATGTCCAGCGTGTGGAGGTTGCGCAAAGCGCTATGGCGCAGTTGCAGATTGATTGCAGACGCGCTCCAAGGTTCTTGCCTTTCCGTGCTGGCAGAGTCAGCCGGCGCAGGAGGCGTTGCTGGCTGCCACGACAGACTGCCCCCTTCAACACGAATCGATGGTTGCGCTAGCAGCCATTGCAATGCGTTGGCTTGGGGGGTGTTGGTGGCGGCGTTCGCGTCGGCTGCTAAGGTCGCGTTGTGTCTTCCCGCTTGGAGGGGGCCGGTAAGTCGCACTTGTGGCTGCTCCAATATCAGTGAGCCTACTTGCTGGCCCAACAGCAAAGGCCAAGACAGTGCCACTTGCATGCGCGGAATCTCCACCTGCCAAGGCGCTTGAGGCGCCGTAATGGTGATGCCTTCTACCTGCAATGCAGGCAACCAGTTAGGCGAGCGGCTGGCGCTGAGTGTAGAGATGGTGATTTCCAGCCCTGTTTTGTCTTGCAAGTACTGCACCACGTTGGGCCGCCATTGGTCTAAACGTGGGACGACCCAGCCATACATGGCTGCCCAGAGTGCACCTAGGATGAGCAAGGCTGACAGCACGATACTCCTAAGCCAACGCAGAAGTCGGCGGGGGAAAGCAGGATGGGGCGTGGTGTGGGTTGGCATGCTGCGCGCCATTATCGGTGCGGTTCAAAGGAGCTGGATACAGGCTTACAAAAGATGGGGCCAAGGCGGCGTGCGGCTACGCAGATTGGAATGCATTGGAGGCGGCATGTGAGATTGACGTTTGGCTTGCAGTGTGTTTAAAGAGGTGATCTTGCAAAGGATCGATGTAGGTTTGCTTAACCGTTTCTTTAAGTTGGGTATCGAGATAGGGCGCTTCATAGCTTGATCTACTGCGACAAAATCAATACCAAACCCTGTTTCGACCATGGTGTGGCGACTCCAGATGGGCGGTTTAACCGCTTGGTTGGATGGTCGCTGTGCGGTGTTGGGGCTCACGTGAGGCGAAAAGTTTCACTCCGATTGTTTCTGGTTTCGTTGCAAGATGTTGTCTTCCCCTGCTGATGCTTCCGATCCTGTTGCTCGTTTGAGTGGCCCGCATGCGGCCGAATATTCACGCTATTACCAGCGGGTTTTACGGCGCTATACCAACGAACGCGCTTTGCTGGCGCCCGGCGAAGTTACCAGGGGCACGATGGAAGCGGCGCTGACTGCGCTGCAACAACACCATGATTTGGGGGCTGCGCTGCGCATTTTGCGGCAATTGGTCATGGCCCGGCTGATTGAGCGTGATGTGGAGCTGTTTGCCTCAATGGAAGAAGTCACGCAGGCCATGACTTGCTTGGCTGAGCTGGCTTTGGATCGTGCTTGTGAGCATGGCCATGCTTTGCTGCACACCCGCTATGGCGCTCCACTGGATGAGGAAGGCTTGCCCGTGCAATTCTGGGTCATTGGCATGGGCAAGCTGGGCGCGCGTGAACTCAATGTCTCCAGTGATATTGACCTGATCTACGTCTACGAAAATGACGGCGAGACCAGCGGCAATGCGTCTGGGCGCGGGGTGGTAAGCAACCAAGAATACTTTGCGCAACTGGTGCGGCATATCCAGAACGTGGTGGGCGATACCACTGAACATGGTTTCGTGTTTCGTATGGATCTGGCTTTGCGACCCCATGGAAAATCGGGGCCGCCTGCCATTGCATTGGGTGCATTGAACCAGTATTTTTTCACGCATGGCCGTGAGTGGGAGCGTTTTGCCTGGCTAAAAAGCCGCATCGTGTCTCCCACCGATCTGGTGCGCAACACACCAAATGTGCAAAAGCTACGTGAAACCGTCTTGCCTTTTGTGTTCAGGCGCTATCTAGATTATTCGGTCTTTGATGCACTGCGTGATTTGCATCGCCAAATTCGCGAGCATGCCAATGTGCGTTGTGCCGGACGACCTGAGCGCGCCAACGATGTGAAGATTTCTCGCGGAGGCATTCGGGAAATTGAATTTACCGTGCAACTGCTGCAAGTGGTGCGCGGTGGTAATTTCCCGGAATTGCGTTGCAGGCCGACTTTAGAGGCGCTGGCGCGTTTGGCCCGTGCCGGGCTGATGCCTGAGGCTACGGCGCAAAAGCTGCATGAAGCCTATGTATTCCTGCGCCAAACTGAGCACCGTATCCAGTATCTGGACGATCAGCAAACCCATGTATTGCCTACTGCTGATGACGACTTGCTCTGGATTGCTAACACCATGCGGTTTGATGGTGTTGGAAGCTATTTGCAGGCCTTGGACCAGCACCGAGAATTGGTCGCACAGGAGTTTGATGCGCTGTTGGGAAGCCCGCAAAAATCCACTTGTACCAAAGGCCAGTGTGGCAAGGCCCATGCGCATCCTGCGTCGTTTGAGAAATTGCTGGAGCAAGTACCGCCTGCGATGGCGCAGCGTCTGGACAAATGGCCTGAACTGGCACGCTTTCAGGCATTGCGCGACGATGGTTTGGCGCGCGTGCTCACGCTGCTCAGTACCACTGCGCAGAAGTTGTCGCGCGGTGAGATCTCAGAAGCTGCAGCCGTAGGTTTTTGTGACTGGATTGAATCGCTGTTTGGGCGCGAGAGCTACTTTGCCCTGTTGATCGAGCGGCCTGCGATTTATGCACGCTTGCTTAATGTACTGGGCGCAGCCAAGTGGCCATTGCGTTACATGCGCAGGCACCCTGGTGTGGTGGATGAGTTGGCCAGTGGCAGCATGCTGTATGAGCGCTTCGATGCGCAGATTTTTGCTCAGGAGCTGGCGCTGCGCCACGAGTCACTCAGGCGCACGGGGGAAGACGATGATGAGAACTTGATGAACGTGCTGCGGCGCGGCCAGCATGCGGAAACCTTTCGCACCTTGGCGCGCGATATGGAAAAAACCATCTCCGTGGAAGACGTGGCTGATGACCTGAGTGCGCTGGCAGACACGATTTTGCAAACGACTACCCAATGGTGTTGGCAGCGGCTGCGCAAGCGCCATCGTGAGCAGCCGCAATTTGCCATCATTGGATACGGCAAATTGGGCGGCAAAGAATTGGGCTACGGCAGTGATCTGGATATTGTCTTTGTTTATGACGACGAGCACGACGATGCGTCAGAGGTGTATGCCAGTTTGGTGCGTAAGTTGATTACTTGGCTGACGGCGAAGACCGCAGAGGGCGATTTGTACGAAATCGACACGGCATTGCGGCCGAACGGCAATTCAGGCCTTCTGGTCACCAGCTTCAAGGCTTATGCCGATTACCAGCAGCAGCGCGGCAGCAACACGGCCTGGACGTGGGAGCACCAAGCCATGACAAGGGCGCGGTTTGTGTTGGGTTCGGACCATTTACGCCAAGAGTTTGACAAGGTACGCCAGGCAGTGATTCAAGCGCCGCGTGACCATGAAGCGCTTCGGCAGGAAATTCTCAGTATGCGCGAGCGCATGCGGCAAGCGCACGCAGTGCCAGCAGGGCGGTTTGACCTCAAGCATAGTCCTGGCGGCATGATTGATATTGAGTTCGCCACACAGTATTTAGTGTTGGCTTTTTCTGGGCAGCATCCCGCACTGGTGCGAAATGCTGGCAATATTGCGTTATTGCACCTCGCGCAAGAGCTGCATTTGTTGCCAGCTGGAATTGGTGATGCTGCCGCCGATGCGTACCGCGAAATGCGCCGCTTGCAACACGTTGTGCGTTTGAATGAAGGCAATGGACAAATCCCGCTCGAAGATGCCGCAGCGTTGAAAGAGGCGGGAGTGGCCCTGTGGGGCGCGCTGGGGCACTCCTACATGGCGTGATCGAATATTCGGAGTGTGCCGACTAATAAATCGGAGGCTCACCCGGTGGGCGCGATTTAAAGCGTTTGTGTACCCAGAAATATTGGGCAGGCATGGTGCGTATCCAAGACTCAACCGCTAAGCTCATGCGGGTAGTATCTTGCACTACATCTTCGGTTGGGAAGTCTTGCCAGTGCGATTGCAATTCTATGTCATATCCTGTTGGCGTAACGCGGGCAAGCAACGGGATGACCCGTGCCCGCCCCATTTGCGCAAAACGCGGCAAAGACGAGACTGTGGCTGCTGGGATGCCGAAAAAGGGCACGAAAATGGATTCGCGATCGCCAAAGTTCATGTCTGGTAGCAAGAATAATGCGCCACCATCACGTAAAGCCTTGATGACCGGACGCAAGCCTTCGGCACGGTTAAAGAGCAGAACATCCCCAAAGCGCGCACGGCGCTCTTTGATCCAGGCATCTAGCACCGGGTTGGGCTGCTTGGTATAAATGCTCACCGCCGTGCGTGTGCTGCATAACGCCATGGCCACACCTGCCGCATCGAGGCCATAGAAGTGGGGAGCTAACAAAATCAATGGGCCTGGGCTATCCAATTCATGCAAAGCACCGCTCAATTGCAGGCGTTTTCTGATTTTTTCTGGAGAAGATGTCCAGAGCCAACTACGGTCCAGCCATGTTTGACAAAAATAAATGAATGACTGTCTGGCCCATTGGATGCGGGTGGCTTCATCGACTTCTGGAAAACAAACCCGTAAGTTGGTGAGTGTGACATGGCGTCTGGGTTTTGCAACGACAAACAAGAAGCTCCCCAACATGCTGCCGAAGCCGCGCAGCCATGACAGAGGCAAGAAGGCTAGCGCGTGCATGAGTGCAATGACGGCGCGGCCGGTGAGTTGTTGTATTGCCATGTGGAGTCTTTTACGGGGGCAAGGAGGCAGTGCAGTCAAGAGGATGATTTGATGTCCGCAATGCTTTGGGGATGATGACTCCCATCGGGCATGCCTCTTGGACTCTTGTAGCGGGCATAACCCCACATGTACTGCTCTGGGCAGAGGCGGATTTGTTCCTCTACCGCTGTATTGATTGCATGCACCAATTCATATTGGTTGGCCGCTGGATTGAGTTCGAGTGAGGATAAAAAAAGCCGATATCCAAGCCCATATGGTTTGCGTTCACACCGCGCCATGATGACTTGCGGCTGGGTCTGCTGAATCATTCGTGCAGCAATAGTCATCGTATAGGCTGGTTTACCAAAAAAGGGCGCCCAGTCGCCCATTCCCCAGGGAGGCACCTGATCGGGCAACAGACCTACGGAACCGCCGTGGCGCAAGCTCTTAAGCATAGCGCGGACACCACTCATGTCTGTAGGCACGGCCTGTTGACCATGGCGATTGCGTACCGATTCCAGCATTTTCGCCAGGAACGCCTTGCGTGCCGGGCGATACAGCACAGTCAACGGGCCGCGTTCATCGCTCCAGTACTGGGCAACCGTTTGAGATGCTAATTCAAAGCAGCCCATGTGCGGGGTGATGAATAAAACCCCTTGCTTGGCATGCCATGCCTGGTCCAGCAGTTGGCAAGACGCGTGGTCCAAGTCCACTTTAACGGGGGGGCCAGTCCATACTTTTGGCAGCTCTGCAACCATGCGACCTGCATGGCCTATGGCCGGACGCACTTGCGCAAATGTGAAGCCCGCTTGGTGGGCATTCTCTAGGAACCGCTTGCGGTAGCTGGGTGAAAGCAAAAAGACAAGCCATCCCAGCAGCCAGCCGATGGCGTGCAGTAATGGGGTGGGCAAGAAGGAAAAAATGCGCAGGAGAAAGAACATCTGGGAAAAGGGATAGAATTTCGCCATAGTCGCTGAGTTAAAGAGCAACTTGCAGGGCGACTCTAAACATATCTGCTAAAGCGTTCGCCAGAGCTTCTTTTGTTAGGTGGTTTCGGGCAACGCCGTTGAAACAGTACAGAGCAAAAGGAGCTTTTTTGTGGCTAACGATTTTTTATTTACTTCGGAATCGGTTTCTGAAGGCCATCCTGATAAGGTGGCAGATCAAATCTCAGACGCTATTTTAGATGCGTTGCTTCGCCAAGATCCAATGAGCCGTGTGGCCGCTGAGACATTGACGAATACGGGGTTGGTTGTGCTTGCTGGTGAAATCACCTCCGGTGCAACGGTTGACTATATCCAGATTGCACGCGATACGATCAAACGCATTGGTTACGACAACACGGACTACGGCATTGATTACAAAGGTTGCGCCGTGCTGGTGGCCTATGACAAACAGAGTCAAGAGATTGCTCAGGGTGTTGACAGCGCCAGTGACGACGAACTCAATATTGGTGCTGGTGACCAAGGTTTGATGTTCGGGTATGCCTGCGATGAAACCCCAGAGTTGATGCCTGCGCCGATTTATTATGCGCACCGTTTGGTAGAGCGTCAAAGCCAGTTGCGACGCGACGGACGTTTGCCTTTTTTGCGCCCTGATGCAAAAAGCCAAGTGACCCTGCGCTATGTGGACGGCAAACCACACAGCATTGACACGGTAGTGCTTTCCACCCAGCACAGCCCAGACCAGAGTGAAACCGCCACCAAGCTCAAAGACAGTTTTATTGAAGCGGTGATTGAAGAAATCATCAAGCCTGTGCTGCCTAAAGAGTGGTTGCAAGACACCAAATACCTAGTTAATCCGACGGGACGTTTTGTCATTGGCGGCCCGCAAGGCGATTGTGGACTGACGGGTCGTAAGATCATTGTGGACACTTATGGTGGTGCCTGCCCCCACGGTGGCGGTGCTTTCAGCGGCAAAGATCCAACCAAGGTTGACCGTTCAGCTGCTTATGCTGCGCGTTACGTTGCAAAGAATATTGTCGCCGCAGGTTTGGCGCGACAAGCCCAGATTCAGGTTTCGTACGCAATTGGTGTGGCCAAGCCCATCAACGTGACGGTGTATACCGAGGGCACAGGCGTGATTCCTGACGAGCAGATTGCCAAGTTGGTGCAAGAGCACTTTGATCTGCGCCCGCGCGGCATTATTGAGATGCTTGATTTACGTCGTCCGATCTATGAAAAAACGGCGGCATACGGCCATTTTGGTCGCGATGAACCTGAGTTCACATGGGAAGCAACAGATAAGGCGCAAATTCTTCGCGCCGCTGCTGGCTTAAAGGATTAAGTCCTCCGGGTCGCATCCTTGGATGCGACGAGGCATTAGGCGTCTTTTGCGAGGCGCCTTTTTTTATGTCCGACTGCTTTACAGCAAATAAGCTGCGGTTGGTAATGTTGAGGCGGCTTTTTAGTTTCTTTATTAGTGCGCGTTAAAGTTGTTAACAAAATTTTGACGCATTGCAATTTGTCGATAGAATGCCAAATGGCGGCTGATTTCTGAACATCTTCAATTACAGATTGAGATGTTTGAAGAGGTTTTTTCACGCAATGCGGTATGAACTTTTTGATGCGTCCATCACTCCTATCGCTTGTGTTTGACTCTTTATGTATTTTCGGCTGCGAGGCTTTTGGGCGATTGGCCCAATTGACGACTCCTTGGGTGCTTCTCCTCCCTCACTCTCTATCTTCACCCTAGGTAGCCTCGCAGCCCTTTTCTTTTTCTGGGTTCATGCACATAAGACATTGCGCGCATCAGTTTGATAGCGCGTTTTTTTTATGCTTGAAGTGCGTATCGTATAAGGTGGGGCCTACATGGCAGAATGCAGCCTTAGCAGGCCGATTGCTGTGCAGAATCCACGATAGCGGCCTTTATTGAGGTTTTACACCTTTCCTCTTATCAGGCTTTCATGAGTATTCAAACTGACAGCTGGGCCCAAGAGGCCCCTGTGCCTTCCTCGCGTTTGATCAGTGCGGATGCCAATTCTTCGCGGGAAGAGGCCATGGAGCGTGCGCTGCGCCCGAAGGCTTTGCAAGAATATGTGGGGCAGGCCAAGGCGCGTGAGCAGTTGGAAATTTTCATTGGGGCTGCACGCAAAAGGCAGGAGGCGCTCGATCATGTGCTGCTGTTTGGCCCTCCTGGCTTGGGTAAAACGACGTTGTCGCATATTGTGGCAACCGAGCTGGGCGTGAATTTGCGACAGACCAGCGGTCCCGTCTTGGAGAAGCCCCGTGATTTAGCCGCCTTGCTGACCAATTTAGAGCGCAATGATGTGCTCTTTATTGATGAGATTCATCGGCTTTCCCCTGTGGTAGAGGAAATTCTTTACCCTGCGCTAGAGGACTACCAGATTGACATCATGATTGGGGAGGGGCCTGCGGCGCGCTCTATCAAGCTGGATCTGCAGCCATTTACTTTGGTGGGCGCTACAACACGCGCAGGCATGTTGACCAATCCGTTGCGCGATCGTTTCGGTATCGTGGCCCGTTTGGAGTTTTATTCGCCAGAGGAGTTGGCGTTGATTGTCAGTCGCAGTGCGGGATTGTTGGCTGTGCCTATTGATCCGGATGCCAGCCTTGAAGTGGCCAAGCGCTCGCGTGGCACACCACGGATTGCGAACAGGTTGCTGCGTCGGATTCGCGATTATGCGGATGTCAAAGGAACTGGGCGTATCACTTTGGATATGGCGCAAAAGGCCTTAACTCTGCTTGATGTCGATCCCGTTGGCTTTGATGTCATGGACCGCAAGTTGCTGGAAGCGGTTCTGCATCGTTTCGATGGCGGCCCAGTTGGCTTGGATAACGTGGCAGCCAGCATTGGTGAAGAGCGCGACACGATTGAAGATGTGATTGAGCCGTACCTGATTCAGCAAGGCTTTTTGCAGCGTACACCGCGTGGACGAATTGCCACGGCCGCAGCGTACCGCCATTTTGGATTGATGCCTCCGCAGGCTAAGGCGACGGATTTGTTTGACTGATGTAGCCCCGATGCAGGTGATGTAACACTTTGACTGGGTTTCCTTTTTTGTGAGTGACTGTTATGGAAAAAACGCCGCAATTAACCCGCTTGGATGTGGTGGCCTTTGCAAAGGCGCAAGGGGTGGTAGAGCAAACCATGGGCATGGAGGCATTTCCTCGTTTGAGTCATGAGGCTGCACTGGGCGCTGATGTCAGTTGCGTTCAAGTGCACTGGCGCGCAGCGGCGTTGATGCGAGCCAATCCTGCTGGCGAGTCTGTGCCGTGGCTATTGTGCGAGGCGCAGACGGTATTGCCCATGCAGTGTCAGCGTTGTCTTCAGCCTGTTGATACAGCATTGCAAACTAGCCAATGGTTTCGTTTTGTCACCACCGAGCAAGAGGCGGACAGAGAAGATGAGGAGTCACTTGAAGACGTCTTGTCTTTAGAGGAACCTGTAAACCTCTTGCGTTTGGTGGAAGATGATCTTTTGATGGCATTGCCTTCGGTTGCTATGCATGAGGATTGTCAGCCGCCAGTGTTGTTGCAGGCAAAAAAAACGGGCTTTGATGTGTCTTCCAGCGGGCGCCCCAATCCGTTTGCTAAGTTGGCTGAGCTGGCTGTTAAGCCAGTGGGCAAAGGCAGGGGCGAATTGGCTGATTGAGAGCAGGCGAAGTGCGGCAGGCATGCGGGCTATTGCGCGTATGCGATTGCTTCGCTTATAATCGTTAGCTTTTGCGCAAAAAGGACTCTATATTTTGCGCTTGAAGTGTTTGAGTAAATGGATTGAATTTGCATAAGCACTGCAGGTGTAATAGTGTTTTTGATGCCCTCATGCAGTTGAATTCTGGCCAGCAGGTGCGACAAGTGTCGCCATGCTTTGACCCGATTTCGAGAATTTTTATTGTAGGCGCCGTCGTTTGAGGCTGCGCTTTTGACTTTCAGGAGCCCAACATGGCCGTTCAGCAAAACAAAAAATCGCCATCCAAGCGTGGCATGCACCGTTCACACAACGCTTTGACCAATCCAGGCATTGCGATTGAGCCAACAACCGGTGAAGTGCATCTGCGTCACCACATCAGTCCAGATGGCTTTTACCGCGGCCGTCGTGTGTTGAAAAACAAATCGGCAGAAGTTTAAATACAACAGGCGCTGAGCCTGCGCCCTTGGGCGTAAGTGCGAGATGAAGAAGTGGCTGTATTCATGTGGCTCTCTTTTGTTTCGTCTGGTGGGTGCTAATAAGTCTGACGCTTTGTCAAACGCTGAAACTACGATAGCTGTGGATTGCATGGGCGGTGACTCAGGGCCTGAAGTCACGGTTCCTGCTTGTCTGAAACTGCTCGATCGCAATCCAAGTCTGCGTATGCTGCTGGTCGGTCGCCAAGAGGCATTGACTGCTGCTGTGCATGAGCGCGCAGAGATTGTGCATGCCGAAGAAGTGGTTGCCATGGATGATCCTGTTGAAGTGGCTATGCGCCACAAAAAACAGTCCTCCATGCGCTTGGCCATTGAAGCGGTGAAAGCGGGGCGTGCGCAGGCAGCCGTTTCTGCTGGAAATACTGGCGCATTGATGGCGATTTCGCGCTATGTGCTCAAAACGATGGACGGTATTGAGCGTCCTGCGATTGCGTACCCTATGCCTAATGTGACGGGTGGCGCGACGACGGTGTTGGACTTGGGCGCGAATGTAGATTGCACAGAGCACCATTTGCTGCAGTTTGCTGTTTTGGGTTCAGCTTTGGATATGGCCCTCAAAGGGCGTGATGCGCCAACTGTCGGGTTGCTGAATATCGGATCTGAAGCTATCAAGGGCAATGAAATGATCAAGCGTGCAGCTGAATTGTTGCGCGAGGCCGGACAAAAGTCTTTGATCAATTATTTTGGCAATGTGGAAGGCAACGACATTTTCAAGGGCACTACGGATATCGTGGTGTGTGATGGATTTGTTGGTAACGTGACTTTGAAGGCGACAGAGGGGTTGGCCTCGATGGTCTCCAAGGTGCTCAAAGAGGAGTTCTCACGTAATGCTTTGACCAAGATGGCTGCTTTGGTCGCTATGCCTGTTCTCAATGCCTTCAAGAACCGTCTCGATCATCGTCGCCACAATGGCGCTGCGCTATTGGGATTGCGTGGTTTGGTTTTTAAGAGCCATGGTTCAGCAGATCAGCTGGCGTTTGAGTGTGCTCTGATCAAAGCCATTGATGCTGCAGAAAACCAATTGCTGCAGAAAATTCAGGCCCGCGTGCAGCAGGCCAGTGTGTTGTTCTGAGAAGCATGATGGCTCCATCGCATAGTTGCTTTTTGGGTGCCGTTATGCGCTCAGTGCAGCATTTGTGTCTGGCCCGCCAATGATTGATAGGTCGCCTTTCTCTATGCAAATCTATTCAAAAATCACAGGCACAGGCAGTTATTTGCCCCCGAAGAAAGTGACCAACCAGGAGTTGGCGGCCCAATTGGCGCAAGACGGGGTGGAGACTTCTGATGAATGGATTGTGGAGCGCACAGGCATTCATGCCCGGCATTTTGCTGAGCGCGATGTGCCTAGTAGTGAGTTGGGCTTGCATGCTGCGCAGCGGGCTTTGGAGGCTGCTGGCAAGCGTGCAGAGGACATTGACCTCATCATTGTTGCGACCTCAACACCAGATATGGTGTTTCCGTCCACGGCGACCATTTTGCAAAATAAGTTAGGCATTCATGGTTGTCCGGCATTTGACGTGCAGGCAGTGTGTAGCGGTTTTATTTATGCTTTGACGGTAGCTGACGCGATGATTCGCGCAGGCACGGCTACAACTGCGTTGGTGGTCGGCGCAGAGGTGTTTAGTCGCATCTTGAATTTCAAAGACCGCACGACTTGCGTGCTTTTCGGCGATGGTGCTGGGGCTGTTGTATTGGAGGCTTCTTCAACTCCAGGTGTGCTCGCTAGCGATATCCATGCGGACGGCCGTTATCGTGAAATTTTGTGTGTGCCCGGCAATGTCTACGGCGGTGAAATCATTGGTGAGCCGCTGTTGCATATGGATGGGCAGGCCGTGTTCAAATTGGCTGTCGGCTTGCTCGATAAAGCGGCCCGCGCTGCTTTGGAGAAGGCGGGTTTGCAATTGGACGATATCGACTGGTTGGTTCCGCATCAAGCCAATATCCGCATCATGCAGAGCACCGCGCGCAAGTTGCACGTACCCAGTGAGCGTGTGGTGGTGACTGTTGGCGAGCACGGTAATACTTCAGCAGCATCGATTCCTTTGGCATTGGATCACGCAGTGCGTAGCGGTCAGATTCAAGCGGGTCAGAGGGTGTTGATGGAAGGTGTTGGCGGTGGTTTCACTTGGGGCGCAGTTGTCGTTCAAATGTGAGGTGTGGTTGGCATTCGGTTGCCATCGTACGTATTGCCTTTTGTTTTAGTCATTTCAGAATAACCATGACCTCATTTGCTTTTGTTTTTCCGGGCCAGGGTTCGCAATCCGTGGGCATGCTCGACGCATGGGGCGATCACCCTGCTGTGCAGAGCGCTTTGCAAGAAGCCTCAGACGCTTTGCATGAGGATGTCGCCAAACTCATCCATGAGGGGCCTAAAGAAGCACTGGCTTTGACGACAAATACCCAACCGGTCATGCTGGTTGCTGCTGTGGCTGCCTGGCGCGCTTGGCTGGCTGAGGGTGGCGCAATGCCGGCGGCTTTAGCAGGGCATTCATTAGGAGAGTATTCAGCACTGGTTGCTGCTGGTGCATTGACGTTAAGTCAGGCAGCGCCTTTGGTGCGGTTGCGCGCTGCAGCAATGCAGGAAGCAGTTCCTGTTGGCGCTGGTGCTATGGCTGCGGTGCTGGCTTTACCTGCAGAGCAAGTGAAGGTTATTTGTGAGAAGGTAACAGAGCAGATGCGTGCTCAGGGCAGGCATGATGTGGCAGAAGCGGTGAACTTCAACGATCCAGGCCAAACCGTGATTGCTGGCACGAAAGAGGGTGTAGAGGCTGCGGCAGCCGAATTGAAGGCTGCAGGTGCTAAGCGTGTGTTGCCTTTGCCGGTGTCTGCACCTTTTCATTCCAGTTTGATGAAACCTGCGGCAGACAAGCTGTTGGCGGCATTGCAGTCCATTGAATTGAAGGCGCCCAACATCCCTGTCATCAACAACATTGATGTTGCGGTTGTTCAGGATGCTGCAGCGATTCGCGATGCGTTGTATCGTCAGGCGTTTGGTCCGGTACGTTGGGTCGAGTGTGTGCTGGCCATGCAGCAGCGTGGCATTACCCATGTGGTCGAGTGTGGCCCAGGTAAAGTGCTGGCCGGAATGACCAAGCGCATCAGCGCTGATCTGGAGGCCGCGTCGATTTTCGACTTGACTACATTACAGGCCACTAAGGAGTTTTTGGCATGAATACAACAACATCCCAAATTGCATTGGTGACTGGGGCATCACGGGGTATTGGCGCAGCGATTGCGAAAGAACTCGTTGCGCAAGGCTACACAGTTATTGGAACGGCCACAACGGAGGCTGGTGCGGAAAAAATTTCTGCTGGCTTGGGCGGCGGCTCCAAAGGGGCTGTGCTGAATGTGAATGAGGCTGGCGCCGGAGAGGCGTTGATTGAGAATATCGTGAAGGAATTTGGTGCCTTACACGTATTGGTCAATAACGCAGGCATTACGCGTGATACCTTAGCGATGCGCATGAAAGATGATGATTGGAATGCTGTTTTGGATACCAATCTCAATGCGGTGTTTCGTGTCAGTCGCGCCGCCATCAAGCCCATGATGAAACAGCGTTATGGCCGCATCATCAGCATCACCAGTGTGGTGGGGGCTATGGGTAATATTGGCCAGGCTAATTACGCTGCTGCTAAGGCTGGCGTGGCTGGCATGACACGCGCTTTGGCGCGTGAGCTGGGCAGTCGCGGTATCACCGTTAATTGCATTGCGCCCGGTTTTATTGCGACCGATATGACCGAGGCTTTGCCCGAAGCGCAACATGCGGCTTTGAAGGCTCAGATTCCTTTAGGCCGTTTGGGTGCTCCTGAGGATATTGCTGCGGCAACTGCCTATTTGGCATCTACTGCGGCTGGGTATGTGACAGGACAAGAATTGCACGTCAACGGAGGCATGTTGATGTAATGTACATTACAGGCTGCACGGTTTTGCCACGACATGACCGATGCCCTGTGTGTAGTGAAAGTGGACCATTTGGCTGCTTTAACCCTATGCCGTATTGCCCGGGCGGCGGGTTTTTCTCACAAATGCTGTGAGAGAGACTAAAATCCCGGGTTCATTGACTACCCTCAGAGGGACCATACATGAGCGATATCGAAGCACGCGTTAAGAAAATCATTGCAGAGCAGCTGGGCGTTGAAGAGTCCCAGGTGACCAATGAAAAGTCATTCGTGACTGATCTGGGCGCGGATTCCCTGGACACCGTGGAACTGGTCATGGCACTGGAAGACGAGTTTGAAATCGAGATTCCAGACGAGGACGCTGAGAAAATCACGACCGTTCAAGCTGCCATTGATTACGCCAATACCCACCACAAGGCTTGATGGTTGCCTGTTTAAGGCAGCAGCTGCGCCTCTTCTTCGGCGCCAGTTCCGATGTGAGCGGCGCTATTTACAATTGAAAGATTGCACCGCATGAGTCGACGCAGAGTCGTTGTCACAGGGCTTGGATGTGTCAGTCCTGTTGGCAATACCGTATCTGAGGCTTGGTCTAATATCTTGGCTGGTAAGTCAGGTATTGGTCCGATCACAAGATTTGATGTTTCTGATTTTTCCGCAAAAATTGCTGGAGAAGTCCGAGATCTTGACATCAGTCCGTATATCAGTGCCAAAGAAGCCCGCTCGATGGATACATTCATCCATTACGGGATTATTGCTGCACACCAAGCGTACGCTGACTCAGGTCTGCCCAGCCGGGACGTCCTGACTGATGAGCTTGCCGAGCGTTGCGGAGTTGTGATTGGCTCGGGTATTGGTGGTTTGCCATTGATTGAAGCCAATCATGGCGAGTTCATGAATCGGGGCGCACGCCGTATTTCCCCTTTCTTTGTGCCTTCAACCATCATTAATTTGGTCGCAGGTCAAGTCTCTATTCGCTTAGGGCTCAAGGGGCCGAATCTGTCTTTGGTGACTGCTTGCACAACTGGCTTGCATAGCATCGGTGAAGGTGCCCGCTTGATTGAGTATGGCGATGCGGATGTCATCGTCGCTGGTGGTGCCGAATCAACCGTTTGCCCATTGGGTGTAGGTGGTTTTGCTGCTATGAAGGCTTTGTCAACGCGCAATGATGACCCTGCTGCTGCTTCACGTCCTTGGGATCGTGATCGCGATGGTTTCGTCCTCGGTGAAGGTGCTGGCGTGATGGTGCTTGAAGAATATGAGCACGCCAAAGCGCGGGGTGCCAAAATTTATGCAGAGGTTGCCGGTTACGGCATGAGTGCTGATGCCAGCCATATCACGGCCCCCAATATTGATGGTCCACGTCGCTCGATGCTCAATGCATTGCGCAACGCAAAAATCAATGCGGATGAAGTGAACTACCTCAACGCGCATGGTACATCTACACCGCTTGGCGATGTGAATGAAAGCAATGCCATTAAAGCAGCGCTCGGCGAGCATGCCAAGAACATGGTGGTTAGCTCCACGAAGTCGATGACAGGACACTTGCTTGGTGGAGCAGGAGGGCTGGAGAGCGTCTTTACCGTGATGGCGTTGTATGACCAGAAAATTCCTCCGACAATCAATTTGCACAATCCAGATCCAGAGTGCGATTTGGATTACTGTGCCAACACGGCACGTGACGCAAAGCTCAATGTCGCAGTGAAGAACAACTTTGGATTCGGCGGCACCAACGGTACGCTGGTATTCAAACGCGTGTGATGCGACGGATCCGTGGAGGGTACATGCGCTCCATGGGTAGACAAGATACTTCTTGTTTAAACCTGCCGTGATGAACGTTGCTCATTCGCGATATGCGCCATTGGCGTTCGATTTCCCCGTCTCACGCAGCGTGAAGGCGGGGATTTTTGTAATTGGCCTTTGCCTTGCTGTGGGCGTAGTTGTTCTGGCCTGGACGAGTCCTATTCTTGCAACTGCTTATTGGCAGCAATGGGTCATTGTGATTGCTGCTTTGGTTATTTGGGGGATCTGTTGTTTAGTTGCGGCGCGCCATTGGCGCTATGCCCCTACAGGTAGTCTTAAGTGGGACGGTTGTGAATGGTTCTGGTGTTCTGAGCAATGGGCTGGGTCTTTTGTAGCACTCAATACTGTCAAGGTGATCTGGGATGCTCAGCATTTTGTGTTGATCCGTGGGGAATGGAGCTCAACGCATGGCTCAAGTTCATTATGGTTGTGGTGCGATCAAAGCATGGCTCCGTCGCGTTGGGGTGAACTACGGCGTGCGTTGATTTGGCGTTGTGAGCAGCCCAACACATAACTGCAGGCATTACATGAACCATTGCTTTAATGGTGAGACAGTTTTGAACTGTTTAGCGTTTAGCGTATCCAACGTCTTTGTGCCTTAGAGCGGGAAAGTGGTCGTGGGGTGCGTCGCATGGTGGTATGTTTTCCATGGGTAACGAGAGCAGGACAACAATCGAACATGCTGTTGATGACAGCGCGCGCAGACTAACTGCAGACAACAACAACGATATTTCGCATGACAGATAAAACACAGGCAAACCGTGACGATCAAAGTGATTTGCTGTTGGTTCAGCGGACTTTGGCCGGCGAGCAGAAGGCTTTTGAGCTGCTGGTTGTTAAATACCAGAGGCGTATTGAGCGCTTGATCGGCAGAATGGTGAGAGACACGGATTTGGTGGAAGACATCGCGCAGGAAACGTTTATTCGGGCTTACCGAGCTTTGCATCAGTTTCGGGGTGATGCGCAGTTTTATACATGGCTGTATCGCATTGCTGTTAACACAGCTAAGAAAACGCTCAGCGATATGAAGCGCAACCCTACGGTGACAGAAAGTGCTTTGCGATCTCGCGACGATGATGATGAAAATTCTGCAGGCTTGATGGAACTAACTTCAGCAGAAACACCCGAAACAGTATTAGCAGCCAAAGAAGTTGCCGAAGCAGTGAACGCCGCGATGGCAGATTTGCCAGAAGACTTGCGGCAAGCGATCACATTGCGAGAAATTGATGGTTTGAGCTATGACGCGATTTCCGAGGCGATGGAATGCCCTATTGGGACGGTTCGCTCTCGTATTTTTCGTGCGCGCGAGGCCATTTCTGCAAGGGTCAAGCCGCTTTTGGAAAATCGTACCGGTAAACGATGGTAAGGCTGGAGATACGACGGTTTTTTTGTCGGAATTGGTAATTGATGACTGGTATTGAGTGACTCCATGTGGTGGAGCCCTCTCAGCAAATTGAGGTTCAGTATGCAGGTGCAGCACACCCCCCCATCTTCCCCCCACGTGAAGAATGTTTTGGCTAACAAGGATATGGACAACAGCAGCTTGGAGTTGCTGCTTTCTGCACTGGCTGATGGCGAATTGTCAGACAGTGAATGCGATCGCCTAATGCAAAGTTTGGAGGCGCAAAACATGTCGAATGCGGTGCCTCATACGTCTTTTCCGGTTTGGGAAACGTACCAGATTATTGGTGAGTGTTTGCGTGCGCCAGGGCAGAACCATGCAGCAGCAGACAGCGCTGCTTTCTTGCATACCTTTCGTCAGCGCTTGGCTGCAGAGCCAGCGGTGAAATCCACTTTGGATGAAGTACAGGCTTTGCAACCAGCTCCTCAGTTGACCTCGGTGACGGTGACTGGGAGTCAGGCAGCCAATGCTTCGATTTTCCGCTGGAAAATGGTCGCAGGTTTTGCCTCTTTGGCTGCTGTTGCAGCCATAGGTTGGAACGGTGTTGCTGGGCTGACAGGTGGTGGAGCAGGCCAAGCCGTGCAATTGGCTTCGAGCAACGACAACCCGAGTGTAGTGGTGCCAGAGGTGGCATCAGCTGTAATGCCAATGCCTTCACCGAATGTGATTGCTGTTGCTAACCGTGCGGCTGCGCCTACTTTTAATCAAGATGCGCAAAACCCAACAGGTATTGTGATTCGAGACCCTAAATTGGACGAGATTCTCAGTCGACAGTATGGCAATACGGTTGCGCTGCAGCCTCCTGCGGCTTTTTTACGCAATGCCAGTGCAAATGGCTCTGTTGCGAATTAACTGTTGAAAGCGCACGCACAAAAAAGCCTGGTGAATGCCAGGCTTTTTTGTGCGTATTCGTTTGCCAACATTCATGTGAAATAAAAAGTATTTATGAAAATATTCATGAATATTGTGGTAATTGCAGGAACAAAAAAAAGAAATTCATTTCTTAATTCTCAATTGCTGAAAAGCGAGAAATGCAAGGTTGATTACCAAAGTGAAGATCCAAGTGTTTGAAGAGGAAGTAGTAATGACGAGCAAACAGTTAGCAACGACTAAGAAAGCGCCATTGCAGGTACGTCAGTTTGTGGCTGCCAGTGCGGCGGCACTGGCACTTGCCGGTGCTGGTGCATTAGCTTTTTATCCGGGCACGAGCCAAGCCCAACTCGGCCAGGTGACGGTTGGGCCTGCCTCCGGTCAGGTTGTTTCTGGCTTGCCTGACTTTACCCAATTGGTAGATCAGGTGGGGCCTTCCGTGGTCAATATTCGTACGACCGAAAAAGTGACAACCCGAAATATGCGTGGCATGCCGGGGATGGACGATGACATGTTGGAATTTTTCCGGCAATTTGGCTTGCCTGTGCCAGGTATGCCTCAGCAGCGGCGTGGTCAGCAACCTGCAGAGCCTCAGTCTCGGACAGTACCAAGCGGGGTGGGGTCAGGCTTTATTTTGAGTTCGGATGGCTATATCTTGACCAACCACCACGTTGTGGCTGGTGCTGAAGATGTCATTGTGACCTTGACGGACCACCGTGAGTTCAATGCCAAAGTGATTGGCTCTGATGAACGTACTGATGTTGCCTTGATCAAAATCGAGGCTAAGAACCTGCCTGCTGTGCGTATTGGCAATGTGGAGCAACTCAAAGTGGGTGAGTGGGTGATGGCCATTGGCTCCCCGTTTGGATTGGACAATTCGGTTACAGCCGGGATTGTCAGTGCCAAGCAACGTGACACGGGTAGCTATCTGCCTTTCATTCAAACCGATGTTGCCGTCAATCCTGGCAACTCCGGTGGCCCGTTGCTGAATATGCGCGGTGAAGTGGTGGGCATTAACAGCCAGATTTATTCGCGCTCAGGTGGTTTCATGGGAATTTCCTTTGCGATCCCGATTGATGATGCGATCAAAGTGAGTGATCAGCTCAAAGACAAGGGCCGTGTCGTGCGTGGTCGTATCGGTGTGCGTATTGGTCCCGTCAATCCAGATGTCGCTGAGTCTTTAGGGTTGGAGCGTCGTAGCAATGGCGCGTTGGTGGCCTCTGTTGAGAAAGATTCTCCTGCGGCCAAGGCTGGTGTGCAGGCTGGAGACATCATCACCGGTTTCAACGGTCGCGCGTTGGACAGCGTATCTGATTTGCCGCGTATGGTAGGCAACGCCAAACCAGGCAGCAAGAATACCCTGCAAGTCTTCCGTCATGGTAAGAGTGTCGATTTGCCTGTGGTCGTTGAGGAGGTGACTGACGATTCTGCCAATGCGGCAGATGCATCCAGTAATCAGGATCAAGGCGCAAGCAAAGAACAGTCCAAAGCGAATGAATTCGGGCTTGCAGTACAAGCTTTGCCGACAGGAGAAGCCAAAACCTTGGGCGTGCGTGGTGGCGTGCGGGTCGTATCGGTAGAAGGTGCCGCAGATCAGGCTGGTATTCAGCCAGGTGATGTGATTTTGGCTGTTGGCCAGCGTGAAGTTCTTGATGTCAATGGCTTTAACGAGGCGATGGGTAAAGCCGATGCGAAGCGTCCGATCAGTGTTTTGGTTCACCGCGATGATTGGGCGCAGTATGTGCTGATCAGGCCAGCAAAATAAGAGCCGTATTGCAGACGGGCAGGGTGTTCTGCCCCTGCATTTTTCTTTTGCTGTTTAAATCGACCGCACTGACTGCAAAGCCAGTGCGTTTTTTTATGCCGTATGGCTGCAGAGCGTGTCGCTCACTTAATCGCGTGTGACGCGCAGCACCTCTTCAGGGCTGGTGATGTGCGATTGCACCAATCGCTCACCGTCATCGCGCATCAGCTGCATGCCATTGGCCTGTGCATGTTCACGAATCAATGCTTCTGAGCCGTTGCTGTGGATATCGGTGCGAATAGCGTCATCGACGACCAGTAGCTCAAAAACGCCAGTGCGACCATGGTAGCCACTTTGATTGCAGTGGCTGCAACCTTGGCCCTGGCAGTGCGCGCAGTATTTGCGTACCAACCGCTGGGCCAGCACGCCAAGCAATGAGGACGACAGCAGAAATGGCTCTACCCCCATGTCCACCAGACGGGTGACTGCGCTAGCCGCATCGTTGGTGTGCAGTGTGGCCAGTACCAAATGTCCGGTGAGGGAAGCCTGAATGGCAATTTGTGCCGTTTCAAAATCACGGATTTCACCAATCATGATGACGTCAGGATCTTGTCGCAAAATGGCCCTGAGCGCGGTGGCAAAGCTCAAGTCAATTTTGCTGTTGACCTGGGTTTGCCCAACACCTGATAGTTCATACTCAATCGGATCCTCCACCGTCATGATGTTTTGCTGGCGTGCATCCAGTCGGTGCAGCGCGGCATACAGCGTAGTGGTTTTGCCCGAGCCAGTTGGCCCAGTGACCAGCAAAATACCGTGTGGTTGGTGGATGAGCTTGTCAAAACGCTGCAAGGTGGCGCCTTGCATGCCTACGGCTTCAAGACTCAAACGCCCTTCGCTTTTATCGAGTAAGCGTAACACTGCGCGCTCACCGTGCGCGCTTGGTAGCGTTGAGACGCGCACATCAATGGCTTTGGTGCCCAGTCGCAGGGCAATGCGGCCATCTTGCGGTAAGCGCTTTTCAGCGATGTCCAGATCGGCCATGATTTTTAGACGCGAAATCAAGGCACTGTGCAACGCCCGATTGGGCTGCACAATTTCACGCAAACTGCCATCAACACGCAAGCGCACGCTGGAATGCCGCTCGTAGGGCTCGATATGGATATCGCTGGCGCCATCGCGTGCGGCTTGCGTGAGCAACGCGTTGAGCATCCGGATAATTGGCGCATCATCGGCAGATTCGAGCAAGTCTTCTACGGCAGGTAACTCCTGCATCATGCGGGTCAAATCAGCCACGCCTTCCACTTCACTGACCACTAATGCAGCATCGGAGTCCCCGCCTGAGTAGGCGGCGCTGATGCGCTGCGCAAGCGCTCCTGTATCGAGGATTTGCGTATCGGTGACCGTGTATTTGCGCAGCACCTCGCTCAAGGCGCTGGCGTGTGGTTGCGGTGCATGCCAAAGGATGAGATGTGCTCCATCGTCTTCCAGCAATAGCTGCGAGGTGCGCGCAAAAGCGTAAGGCAGAGGGTAGTGCAAGGAAGCCATCAGTCGTCGACCCAGCCAGAGAAATCACCAGTGCGCAGTTGTTGAACATCCACGCTTTGACGACTGGATTGTGTCTGGGATGGTGGTGGTGTGCGTGACAGCTCAGTCAACGCTGGGCGGCGTCTTTTGCTGCGCGCTTGGTGTTCAGTGTCCGATAGCGTAGCGGCAGGCAGTACCGGCAGCTGCGGCGCAGAGTTGATGCTGTCGAGCAGCAGGTGTCGGCCAGGTTGAACTACCCCTTGTTCTGAGCGAATCATGTTGTAGCGTTCCATGGCCAAGGCATCGGTGCCAGCGGCATCGTAGACCACCGTAGGGCGCAAGAACACCATGAGATTGACCTTCACACGCCCGCGCTGCTCGCTGCGAAAGGCGTTACCGACCAAGGGAATGTCCCCCAGCAGAGGGACTTTTTGCAGGTCTTGGCTATAACGATCTTCCAGTAGACCCCCGAGCACAATAATGCCGCCATCGTCTACCAGCACATTGGTTTCAATCAGGCGTTTTGAGGTGGTGGGGCCATTGGCGTTGTTGACAGTATTGGCCACGACATCGGAGACTTCCTGTACAACGGCCAGCTTCACCGAGCCATCCTCATTGATCTGAGGTTTGACCCGAAGCGAAATGCCAACGTCTTGCCGCTCAATAGTTTGAAAGGGGTTGACGGAACCGGAAGTGGCATTGTTGTTGGTGTATTGGCCTGTCACAAAGGGTACGTTGGAGCCAATCATGATGCGGGCCTCTTCATTGTCCAGCGTCAAGATATTGGGCGTGGACAGCACATTGGCATCGCCTGTACCTTCGAGAAAACGGGCTAGAAAGCCCAGCACAAAGGTTCCGCCATAGTTGTGCGCCACCCCTAAGTTGATGCCGTTACCCAGCGTGCTGGACGACGGAATCGATGCCCCCGAGGTTCCTGCCAGCGCTGCAGCAATCGCCATATCAATGATGTTGCCACTGCCTTGGTAATTCGTGCCAATGGCTCCGACGTTGGAGCTGCCGCTGTTGCCAAATCCACCTTGCCATTGAATGCCAAATTCGGCAACCTTGTCGGCGCGTACTTCCACCACCATGCTCTCAATCAGTACCTGTGCACGGCGGCTGTCGAGCTTGTCGATGACTGTGCGCAGTTGGCGATACAGTGGGTCGGGTGCGGTGATGATGAGTGAATTGGTGGATGGGTCGGCCTGAATAATGCCGCCTGTGGATACGGCTTGTGCTTGCCCCAATGGGCCGGAGCTGCTTTCTCCCAAACCTGTGCCTGTTGCAAGGCCTGCGCTGGTGTTTGAGGTACTGCCGTCACTGCCAAGGGCGCTGCTGCCCATTGTGCTTGCGCTGGCGCTAGTGGCATTGCCACTGCCCGAGCCAATGTTGCCGGCGGAAATGGCTGCACGCAATGTCTGTGCCATTTGGGTAGCATCCGCATTTTTCAGGAAAACGACGTGGATGTTGCCGTGTTCGGCAGAACTACCCGGAGCAGGCGCCCGGTCCAATTGGGCCACCAAGCTGCGAATTTGGGCTACACGGGCAGGGTTTGCCGCACGCACGATGATGGCATTGCTGCGTATGTCGGCCAAAATGGTGGAACGAAATCCTTGGCCTGTGGCGCCTTGCCCGGCAGCGCCTTGGCTAGCTGCCGCAGCAGGCAGTGCGCTCTCGTTGCCCATCAGACGAGTCAGCAGTGGAACCAATTCATTGGCAATCGCATATTGCAGCGGGATGACTTCGACATCGCTGGCTTCTGACACATCCAAGGCGGCAATGATTTTGGCAATGCGAGCGAGGTTGTCGGCGTAGTCGGTAATCACCAGCGCGTTGGTGCCGGGGTTGACGTTGATGGTGTTGTTCGGACTGATCAGTGGGCGCAGTGTGGGAATCAGGTTGGCCGCATTTTCGTAATTCAAACGGAAAATCTGCGTCACGATCTGGCCGCCTTTGGGGCCGCTGGCACGGAAGGCGCCTTCTGAGACATGCACGCTGCCGCTTTGCAGCTTCGCATCTGCTTCGGGCACTACTTTGTATAGACCCGCAGCTTCTACCATTGTGAAGCCTTGCATGCGCAAGGCCACCAAAAATTGGTCGAACGCGCTTTGTGGGGATACAGGGCCTTCGGTGACCAGATTGATGGTTCCACGTACGCGCGGATCAACCACGACATTGCGCCCGGTGATGGTGGCCATGGTCCGCGCTACGGCTTCAATTTCCGCGTTCTCAAAATTCAGCGTGATCGGCTCGCCCCTGCGAACGCTCGGGGTATTGGCGTTGCTGCTGGCCGTTTGTGCAAAAGCCGTGCTGTGGTTATCTAGCAGCAGGCAGGCGGCCAATGCTGTTGCGGCCATGGCGGGGCGCCAAAGATCCGTGACTCTCCATAGCAATGCCGCGGGACGCTTGCGGGCGTGCAAAACGGTCGTTGGCATGGGGTGGTTCAAATCTGAGAAAGACATGCAAGCAATCAAGAAGAAAGAGTCACGAATTTAAAAACTCAAGATAGCCCGGTCACCTTGGCGGCGGCCCAGCAGACTGAGTAGGTTCGATAACGCAGGTAAATGTTCCGGTGCGGCTGAGGCTTCGCCTGTAAAACGCAAATGTTGCCCTTGCCATTGACCTTGTCCACTCAGTTGCAAGGGACCTTGGTCGGTGAGTAGTTTCAGCTCGACGGTGTCGCCGCCCTGCATGATAAGGCGATAGCTGCCCATGGGGCGAATGGTGGTGAGACGCGAACTCGCGTGGTGTAAGGCTGCTTCAATGGTGCCCTGCATCAGCGTACGTCCCTGTACCCATTGCAGGTGGTATTGGTCGAATTTCAGCATCAGCTCACCATCGAGCTGCAAGGTATTCCATGGTGCCCCCAAACCCTGCAATACGCTGGACGGCCAAAGGCTTTGGTGCTGGTTGACCGTGATGTCTACACGTTGCCAGCCACCACGGATGTGTACTTGGGCGGCGTTGCTGGCGCAGCAATCAGGCTGCAGGCCAACATCTACCCCCAGCCATGCTGGCCGAATACGCCAGTGCATGCGGCCAGGCAGTGCCATTTGGTCGCGACTGTTCGTGCCACCTGTGAGGTTCACGAGTGCTGAGCCCGTCCAGATGGAGCCTTGTGTGGCTTGCAACTGAATACGCCCTTGGCTTGCATAAGTCAAACCTGCTGCCAGCCACTGTGCAGGGGCAAACCATAGCGTAGCGGCAAGCAAACCCACCAATGCACCGAGCAAGGCCCAGCGACCCATATGGGGGCGGCTAGTGCTGCCTTGGCGGCGGGATGCAGCGGGCCTTGATGCGGCGACGGGGAATCTGCGCATGGGCTTAACGTGGCATGTCGATCGGCAAGGCCAGCACAACGTGCCCACTCCAGCGGGTGGCATCGGCCGTGTCTGTGGTGGAGGCGGAGGCACGATTGAGCTGTACCTGCGCAGCTTGCGCGCGCGTGCTTTCGCGCACTTGTTGTAGCCACTGCAGCAACTGCGCGGCAGGTACGTTTTGGAAACGTACCGTGACGCGATCGCCCGTCAGCGGAGTCGAGCTGGTGCTGCCAAGCAGACGCTGGGCGCTGGAGTGGATGGCGTTGACCATGCCAGTTGTGGATTGGTTGCCGCCTGAAGTACTGCTGTCCAAGTGCGTTTGCATTTGCAAAGCGTATTGGCGCATCGCCTGCATTTGCTGCACTTGGCGCTCAATCGTCTGGCGGTTGCTGGTGTAGCTGGTATAGGTTTTCCAGGCGGGGGCAATGGCGATAAGCCACAGCAGGGCAAAACCCACAACGGTGGTAGCCAGCGCGACCAAGGTACGTTCGCGTGCCTGCAAGTGGCTCCATTTGGCGTTAAGGGTATGCAAAGCGGTTTGCCAAGCAGAAGCGGGGGCGTTGGAAGGGGGTGCGTTCATAGTGAATGGGAGGGGGCTATGCGCACATCAAGGCACGAGATGGGGGGTGGCGGGCTCAAGCTGCAAGGCGCCATCGACCCATTGGGAGAGGATACCTTGCTCCTGCAAGGTGCTTTGCCACTGCTGCGTGGCCGCTTGGTCTTGCGGCAGGCCCAGCAAACTTAAGCGGCCGTTGTCATAGCGGATTTCAGTGGGCGCCAAGCTGCTGGGTAGCTGTGTGCCTATTTGCGCTGCCAGCACCTCAAATGATGCAGGGGTGGGGCTGCCGCTTTCTTTTTGCAGCCGCTGCAGTTGTTGGCGCATTTGCAGCGGCGCATCAACGACCACGGGAACCTTGGGGAATGTTGTGGTGAAAATATCTTGAATTTGCGCGCGCTGGTTGGCCAAGTCGCGCTGAGCCTGCCACGCCCAAGCGTTCAGGCCGATGATGTTGAAGCCAATCAAACCGGCAAGCCCCCAACGTAACCAGCGCCACTGCGGCGCTTTCAACAATGCTTGCAGGCCAGTGCTGACACCTTGGGCCAGTTTGTCACGTCCGGAATTGGCAAACTGAAACTGGGCCATGTTCCAGGCGCTTTGGCCAGCCAGCAGCAGGCGTTGGCCAACTGGCAACAACTGGGCAGCGCGGCCAAGTCGGTGTTGGACTATTTGGTAAACCGCTGGTTCAGCAAGAATGGGGGTGTTTGAAGGGGATGCAGCAACCACTTCTAATGAGGCCGCAGCCGCCGTGAGTGGTAGTGCCAGCATTGAGGTGCCAGTTTCCGTATCCGGCGCATTGGCTCCTGCCACGACCAGCCAGGGCGATTCTTCTGTGCCCAGTGCATACAGCGTTGTGCTGCTGGTGGTATCCGGTGCGAAAGCCGGAACAATGCGCTGCACGGCAATGCCTTGGCCGGCCAAAGTCTGTAGCCAGTGCTGCAGGTAGTCCTGCTTGCAAGCCGCGACCCAGCAGGCTTGGCCTGCTGCTGCGTCAGGGGCAAGCGCCAAGTGCAGCTCAGCAGGGTCTTCCAGTAGTTGGTCTTCCAATAAACCTTGCAAGACGGCACGCACTTTCGGGCGGTCTTTCAACGAGATGGAAGGCAAGGTGACGCGGTGCCAAGAAACCGCCTGCACGGGCAATACCAAGGAGACGACAGTGCCTTTATCCGGCTTGGGAATGAGTGCTGCTGCTGCCGTGCCGCTATGGCTGACGGTATGGCCGTCTACGCTTTGAGCAAAAACCAAAGGACTGTTGGTATCGGCTAGGCGGGAGGGGGCTTCGATGAATAAGAAGGGCATGTGCGTTTTAGGGTTGGCCCACTATTGTAGAAGCTCCCATCCGAGGTTCTTGGTGAAGTGCAGATGGGGATGTTCCCCAATGGGCCAACAGGCAGCAGTCACACCGTGCTGTACAGATCAGAACATAGTCGCATGACGCAGGTGTGACAGAGGGGGATTCAATTCGGGCGAATGCCGATTTTCTCGATTTGGGGGCCCCATTCAGCGCGTTCTTTGGCAATGCGTTGTGCAAAGTCTTGGGCACTTTCGTGTAGCGGGATGGAACCGTTGGCTTTCATGATGGTGGCAAATGCAGGGTCGCGCAGTGCTTCACTGATGGCAGTATTGAGTTTGTTGACTACAGCGTCTGGTGTGCCAGCCGGTGCTACAACGCCTAACCAAACGGCACTTTCATAACCAGGAAAGCCTGCTTGCTCCATGGTGGGCGCGTGGGCGAACGTTGGACTTTCAACGTGTGGGCTGACGGCTAAGACCTGCAGCTTTTTGTCTTTGGCCATGGCTTCGACCAGTGCAGTGCCTGCAAAGTACACTTGGGTATCGCCAGCCACGGTGGAGGTTAGCGCATCGGTGCCGGTCTTAAATGGAATGTGCACGATGTCCAGGCCCGCTTGGCTGCGCCAGACTTCAAACAACACATGTGGCGGGCTGCCATTGCCTGAGCTTGCGTAATTGATCACACCTGGCTCGGCCTTGGCTTTGGCCACCAACTCTTGCACACTGCTGACGCCCAGTTTCGGGTTGACCGCCATGGCCATGGGCAAGATGGCAATGGGACTGACGGGCTGTAAATCAGTGGTTGGGTTGTATGTCAGGCTCGGGAACACATAGGGGTTCCATACTGCATGTGCATTGGTGATGATCGCCAGTGTGTGGCCACTGGGGCCTGCCTCCTTGAGGTGTTGCATGGCCACCATGCCCCCCGCTCCCGGGCGGTTATCGACCACGACGGCCTGGCCTAAGCTTTTGCGCAACTTGTCTGCCAGAGGGCGCGCAAAAATATCGGGCAGAGAGCCTGGCCCACCGTTGACCATCAGGGTCATCGTGCGGCTTGGAAAATGTGCCGCAGCATCTGCCGCTTGTGCAGTTTGGGCATGGCTGATTGGCGCTGCCCCCATGATTGCAGCGATGCCCAGCACTTCCACCATCTTGGACCATGGGTGCGTTTGCGCGGTTGCCCTTGACTTGCCAGCATGCAATACACTCGCAGGCATCGCTGGGCGGTTGGGCATGCACCAAGCATGTTTGCCTGTCGCGATGGGCTGATGGTCAACGTAAGCGTTCATGGTCGCTTGGTCCTTATGGTTGAGTTTTAATGAATGTAAGCAAATGATAAGCAAGATCATTCCCCAGGCCATGCAAATGGGATGTAAAGCTCGCACACGTTCAGGAGTGCTTGTACTTGGTCTAGTACAAGCAAGCGTTGTGCCTGGGGCGATTCGTGCCTTACGGTACGTTGTATTAGGGGCGGTTGGTGGACTGAGCGCGGGCGTGTCACTGGCGCAAGCAAGTTCTTCTACGCCGCCAACGAATGTAGTGTTCCCCGCCAGTGTGCAACAAGGCTCAATGGTGATTGGCCGGGTTCCACCAGGCAGCCAAGTGCACTATAGCAATCGAACGTTGCGCACTACAACGTATGGCACAGTGGTGTTTGGCGTGGGGCGCAATGAAGTCGGTCCTGCCGTGGTGGCGGTACGCACGCCTGATGGCGCGAGCTATACGGCGCAGGTGCAGGTGACACCGCGAGACTGGCCTACTGAGCGTGTCAATGGTGTGCCACCACAAACGGCTAATCCGAAAGGGGATATTGCCGCACGTATCCAACGCGAACAAGCGCAAGTGACCGCGGCGCGCAACCGCGATGACGACCGCACAGATTTTGCGCAAAAGTTTATATGGCCTGTGCAAGGGCGGATCAGTGGCCGTTTTGGCAATGCCCGTGTTTACAACGGACAGCCCAGTCCGGCAGGCCATTCGGGCATGGACATTGCCGCCCCCAATGGCACTCCTGTGAAGGCGCCTGCCGCAGGTGTGGTGACGTTTGCTGATGCCAATATGTACTTGACTGGCGGTACTGTGCTGCTGGACCATGGCTTTGGCATCAGCTCGAATTTTCTGCACCTCTCGCGCATTGATGTCAAAGTCGGTGATCGCGTTGAACAAGGGCAGGTGATTGCTGCCGTTGGAGCGACAGGACGAGCAACCGGCCCCCACTTGCATTGGGGAATGAACTGGTTCGATGTCCGTATCGATCCGTTGCTGGTGTTGGAGCGACCATAAGGTCTATCAAGTGAAAGACAGTAGTTTGCAAGCAATGCGTAGTGTCAACGGTGGAATTGCCCATGCCGTTGAGTACCATTGACAGGAAACGAATGGCGATCAATCAAACCAATAAGGAGTAGGGCATGCGACGCATGGGATGGATAGTGACTTTGGGCTTGGCGATGTTGCTGAGCGGATGCGGCTATAACACTTACCAGCAGTTGGATGAGAAATCCAAAGCAGCGTGGAGCGAAGTGGTCAACCAATACCAGCGCAGAGCGGATTTGATCCCCAATCTGCAGGCAGTGGTCGAGCGCCAGGCCAATTTTGAGCGCAATACCCTCACCGATGTGATCGCTGCGCGGGCTAAAGCCACCTCCATTCAGGTGACCCCGGAAACCTTGCAGGACCCACAAGCCTTGGCAGCCTACCAACAGGCGCAAGGCCAGTTGGGGGGAGCATTGTCGCGCTTGATGGCTGTTGCCGAGGCGTACCCAGAACTGCAGGCCAACCAGGCTTTTCGTGATTTGGCAGTGAGCTTAGAGGGCACGGAGAACCGCATTACAGTGGCACGCAACCAATACATTCAAACTGTGCAGGAGTACAACGTGCTGCGTCGCAGCTTTCCCACCAATTTGACGGGTATGGTCATGGGCTACAAAGAGAAACCCGTGTTCTCGGTGGCTAACGAAGCGGAAATTTCTGTTGCGCCACGTATCACCATGCCAGCCAATACTTCTACTGAAGGGCGCGCTGCGCCTGCGCAATAAGGCGGGTACGTGAAGGTGAAAGGCAGTCGTGGAGTTGGCAATGGGTAGAGTCGCAGTTTGCCGGCTGCGGCCATTGCAATGTGCTGGCGTCTTGCGTGCATTGGGCGCTTGCGTTGTGGGTGTTGTGTTGTCGTTGCTGCTGGGCTTGGCGCACGCGCAAGTCGGGCTGCAGCCGGTGCCTGCGTTAACCGCACAGGTCATCGACCAGACCGGCACCTTGACGCAATCGCAGCGCCAGCAGATTACCGCGCAATTGGAGGCGATTGAGCAGCAGCACGGATCGCAAGTGGTTGTGCTGATGGTGCCGACCACCACGCCTGAGGATATTGCCGCCTACGCCAACCGAGTGGCCAGTGCCTGGAAAATTGGTCGCAAGGAGGTTGGCGATGGGTTGCTGTTTATCATCGCCAAAAATGACCGCACTTTACGTCTGGAAGTGGCGCGCAGCTTGGAAGGCACCATTCCTGATATTGCCGCAGGCCGAATTATTCAAGACAGTGTGGTGCCGCAGTTGCGCAGTGGTGACTTTGCAGCCGCCATTGAGGCTGGGCTGCATGCCATTGAGGCTCGACTTGCAGGGGATGAATGGTTGCCCGCGCCGGCACCCAAGGCAACCGCTTCAGCTGAGCGTGGCTTTGAAAGCATGGTGCCGGAATCTTTGTGGCCCATGTTGTTCTTTGGGGTGCCGATTGTGTGTAATGTGCTGGCCCGTTTGATTGGGCGCTTTTTTACCATGCTGTTGATTGGCGGTGTGGTTGGTGCGGGGACGCTTGTGATGACGCGGTCATGGCCTGAAGCTTTGCTTTATGGCGGCGTGGCTGGCTTTGTTGCGCTGATCGTTTCGGCTGGGCCAAGTGGGCGACTTTCTGGTGGGCGTAGCAGTTCGGGGGGGTATTCCTCTGGGCGTTCTGGTGGCTGGAGCTCTGGCGGCTCTTCTGGCGGATTCAGATCAGGCGGAGGCGGTAGCTTTGGTGGTGGAGGGGCCTCAGGAAAATGGTAAACCGAGCTTTTCCCCAGCATGAAAGTCCCCATGCTCCGCGCCGGTGGTGGGCGCGTTGGTGCCGACGCGTGGCGCACCGTTGGTATGTACTGACGACCCCGGCTTTGATGCAGCCTGCTTTGCAGGCGCAGTGGGCCGCGCACATTGCTGTAAGCGAGGAGCAGCACGAAGGGCAAATTGCAGTCTATGTTGAGCGTGAGTTGCCTGCGCATTACATCAGCGCCGACAGAACTGCGCGTGATCGCGCTGTGGGGTTGTTTGGCAAACTGGGCGTTTGGGATACGGAATACAACAACGGCGTACTGATCTACCTACTGGAGGCCGAGCACGCCATTGAGATTGTGGCTGACCGTGGCGTGCGGACCTGTACCCAAGAAGCTGATTGGACAGCCATTGCGCAGCAATTGGCGCAACTGCTACAGGCCGGACAGACCAGCCAAGGGATGCTGCTGGCGGTTGATTCGGTTGGCGCATTGCTGGCAGCACATTTCCCCCGTGCGACCGACAATACTGCAGACGCACCCCGCGCGTTGGACAACGAAGTGCCGGATTTCCCTGTGCTGTAATCTGCGGGCCAAATATAGCCCTATTGCGTGTTGTTGTGCACTGTACGTGGTCGTATAGCCCGTGTTCATATGGCCATGTTTCGCGGCCATATGGTCTGTTTTAGAGGGCTTTTGGTTTGACCAGACTGGCTGCTTGCTTGGCGCGGTCGCGTGCGATGTCTACATCGGCGTCCCAAGCTAGGGCAACGCCCATGCGGCGTTTGACAAAGCTTTCTGGCTTGCCGAATAAGCGCACGCTGGTTTGTGGCACTGCCAGGGCTTGTTCTACCCCTTCAAACACAATGTCTTTGGCATCCACTCCACCGTAAATCACAGCGCTGGCGCCTGGGGATTTCAAGGCAGTGTTGATGGGCAGACCCAAGATGGCGCGCGCGTGCAATTCAAATTCGCTTTGCCATTGCGTTGTCATAGTGACCATGCCAGTGTCGTGTGGGCGAGGGCTGACTTCACTGAACCAGACCTGATCGCCTTTGACAAACAATTCGACGCCAAACAGGCCTTGCCCGCCGAGGTTGTCGGTGACTGCTTTGGCTATGCGCTGTGCTTCGTTTTGGGCAGTGGCGGTCATGGGGTGCGGTTGCCAGCTTTCAACGTAATCACCACTTTGCTGGATATGCCCGATGGGTGCGCAGAACTGGGTCTCGATTGCGCCATCAGAGTTTTTTGCCCGGACTGTCAGTTGGGTGATTTCATAATCAAAGTCGATAAAACCTTCAACGATGATGCGGCCATGTGCCACGCGCCCGCCAGCCATGGCGTAATCCCAGGCTTTGGCTACATCCGCTGCGGAGTCGATTTTGCTTTGGCCTTTGCCGGAGCTGCTCATCACGGGTTTGACCACACAGGGGTAGCCTATGGCGGCTTGCCCGTCGGTGCCATCAATGGCCGCTTGCAGTTCTTCAAGTGAATTGCAGAAACGGTATGGACTGGTGGGCAGGCTTAAGGTTTCTGCAGCCAAGCGGCGAATGCCCTCACGGTCCATGGTCAGGCGCGCGGCACGCGCTGTGGGAATGACTCGAACGAGCCCCTCGGCTTCCAGGTTTTCGAGCTCTGCAGTGGCGATGGCTTCAATTTCTGGCACGACCAGCATGGGCTTTTCTGCTTCGATCAGTGCGCGCAGTGCAGCCGGATCACTCATGGTAATGGTGCGGGTATGGTGGGCCACTTGCTGGGCTGGTGCATGGTCGTAACGGTCCACTGCAATGGTCTCAACGCCCAGGCGCTGCAGTTCAATGGTGACTTCCTTGCCGAGTTCGCCGCTGCCAAGCAGCATGACGCGGGTTGCGTTGGGGCCCAGTGGGGTGCCGAGTGTGCTCATACGAGAATATCCATCAGGGGTTGAATGCCATGGCGCGCAAAGGGGGAGAGGCGCCATAGTGAGAATTACGAAGAAATAGGCGCTGGCGTTTCGCTAGGGAGCTTGAGTCCTTTGGGTAGAGGGAAGCGAATGGTTTCTTGTACGCCGTCCATTCTGCGCACGGACAGCGCGCCCAGTTCACGCAAGCGGGCAATCACGCCATCGACTAGAACTTCAGGCGCTGATGCACCCGCTGTCAAGCCGACTGTTTGGGCGTTCTCAAACCACTCAGGCTTTAGCTCGCTGGCATCGTCAACCATATAGCCGGGCGTGCCCAGTTGTTCCGCCAAGTCGCGCAGACGGTTGCTGTTGGAGCTGGTGGGGCTGCCCACCACGATGACCACATCCACTTGGGCACTCAATTGCTTGACGGCATCTTGGCGGTTTTGGGTTGCGTAGCAAATGTCTTGCTGTTTGGGTTCGCGAATGTGTGGAAAGCGCGCTTTGATGGCCGCGGTAATCGCTGCGGCATCATCGACAGACAGGGTCGTTTGCGTGACAACGGCAAGCAATGCTGTCTGGCTGGGCTTGACAGTGGCGACGTCGGCAACATCTTGCACAAGATGGATTCCCTCACTGAGTTGGCCCATCGTGCCTTCAACCTCGGGGTGCCCTTTGTGGCCGATCATGATGAACTCATAGCCTTCTTTAGCCAGTTTGGCCACTTCGACGTGGACTTTGGTGACTAAGGGGCAGGTCGCATCGAAAATCTGAAAACCGCGTGCCTTGGCTTCATTTTGAACGGCTTTGCTCACGCCGTGTGCACTGAAGACCAGGGTTGCGCCGGGCGGCACGTCAGACAGTTCTTCAATGAAGATCGCACCTTTGGCCTTGAGTTCGTTGACCACATGGGTGTTGTGCACAATTTCATGACGCACATAAATGGGGGCGCCAAATTTCTCCAGTGCACGTTCAACGATGTCGATGGCACGGTCAACGCCAGCACAAAAGCCACGCGGCTCGGCCAATACGATGTCGCGGGCCGTCATGTCACAGCACCCCAATCAGTTGCACTTCAAAGGTCACTGGGTGGCCGGCCAAGGGGTGGTTGAAGTCGAACAGCACCGCGCCGTCGTCGCGCACTTGCAAAACCGTACCGGCATAGCTGCCCTCGCCTGTAGGGGTGGGAAACTGCACGACATCGCCCAAGGTGTATTGCTCTTCAGGGTCGCCCAGCTCGTTGAGCAGTTTGCGTGCAACCCATTGCTGCATGTCAGGGTTTTTTTCGCCAAACGCTTCGCCGGAGGGGATGTGGTAGGTCATGCGCTCACCCTCTTTCATGCCGATGAGTCGGTTTTCCATGGCCGGAGACAGCTCGCCGTTGCCCAGTGTCAAGGTGGATGGCAGGCCGTCAAACGTGTTGATGATGTCGCCCGCTGGACCAGCAAGGCGGTAGTGCAGGGTGAGAAAGGCACCGGGATGCACGATTGGAGATTCGGGGGCGTTGGTGGGCATTTGGGCCGACATGGGATGGGGTTCTCTCGCTTTGAATACACTTGAGGCAAGGCGCGCCTTGATGCCCGCATTGTACTTTTGCCGTCTGCCATTGCCAGGTTCAATGGTGCTGAGTCCTGATGTCCTTTATGTCTTTCAAAGATTTGCCGCTCGATGCCCGGCCGCGTGAGAAGTTGCTCAGTCGCGGCGCTGCAGCATTGTCTGACACGGAGTTGCTGGCCATTGTTTTGCGCACGGGACTGGCTGGCCGGAGTGTTTTGTCCATGGCTGCGGACTTGCTAGCGTTGCCGCAACCCGGGCGTGCGGATGTGGGTGAGGTGCCAGGTATGCAAGGATTTGGCGGTTTGGCTGGATTGTTGCAAGCCAGCAATGCAGATCTGGCGCGTATCAAGGGGTTGGGCCCTGCTAAGCGGGCTGAGATTTTGGCCATCATGGAATTGGCCAAGCGAGCGCTGGCTCAGCAACTTACGCAGCAAACGGCGTTGCAGTCGCCAACTGCGGTGCGGCAGTACATACAAGCGCAGTTGGGGCATAAGCGCCATGAAGTCTTTGCGGTGTTATTGCTCGATAGCCAACTGCGTTTGATTGCGTTTGAAGAGTTGTTTCGTGGCACGCTGAATCAAACCAGTGTTTATCCTCGTGAAATCGCATTGCGTGCGTTGCAGTTGCATGCCCATAGTGTGATTTTGGCGCACAACCATCCCAGTGGGACGTTGGAGCCATCGCAGGCCGATATCGACATCACGCGCCGTATTGTGCAGGCCATGGCGTTGTTGGATGTGCGCGTGGTCGACCATGTGATCGTTGCGCAAGGCGGTAGTGTGTCGTTAGCCGAGAAGGGGCTGATGTGAGCAAGCCAACGTCTGTCATGCGCGTGCACGCTTTATCGGACCTCAAACAAGTTTCTGCAGTTCTGAAGTTGCAGCGGCAAGTACAGCAGCAGCGCTTGGAGCAAGAGCGAGCACGGCGCGAAGCTATTGAGCGCGAGCGTAATTTGTTTCGCCATGTGGTGGGTACTGTGCAGCCTCTGAAAGTAGCTGCTCGCGTGAGTCCTCAGCACGAACAGGCGCAGCCGGTGCCTTTGCAATTGCAGCGCGATGAGCAGCAGGCCTTGTATGAGTCCATCAGCGACGACTTCGATGTCACGACCTTGATGGATACCGATGAGGCGCTGAGCTATCGGCAGCCCGGTGTGGCGCCGGATGTTGCGCGCAAACTGCGTTTGGGCCACTGGAGCATTCAAGCGTCGCTGGATTTGCATGGACTGCGGCTGGATGAGGCCCGCGAAGCACTGGGGCAATTTGTGCGCGATTGTCATAAAAAAGGCATTCGGTGTGTGCGCATCATCCACGGTAAAGGACATGGCTCACCTGGGCGCGTCCCTGTCTTGAAGGTGCGCGTGCAGCGCTGGTTGGTGCAGAAAAAAGAGGTTTTGGCATTTGTGCAAGCCAAGGCCAGCGAGGGTGGTGCTGGTGCGGTGGTTGTGCTGCTTGATCGGGTCAATCGCCGTTAAAAGCCCGTTGTGCTACAATCGACGGGTTTTGCCAAATACCATTGCTCTTTTGCTTTGGTTGCGGCTTAAAAACAAATAGCAGACAGGCCTGACTTAGGTGCTGCATTGGCAGTCATGTAAATGGCAGTTGGTGTGGTGACACGGCCTGCTCTTGGAAATAAACCTTTGGAGTTTTGAATATGTCTATCACTATGCGTGAAATGCTGGAAGCGGGCGTCCACTTCGGTCATCAAACCCGTTTCTGGAATCCTAAGATGGCCCCGTACATTTTTGGCCATCGCAACAAAATCCACATCATTAACTTGGAGTCCACGCTGCCCAAGTTCCAAGAGGCGCAAAAATTCGTGCGTCAATTGGCTGCTAATCGTGGCACTGTGTTGTTTGTGGGTACGAAGCGTCAATCGCGTGAGTTTGTGGCTCAAGAAGCCCAGCGCGCAGGTATGCCTTACGTCGACCAGCGTTGGTTGGGTGGCATGTTGACTAACTTCAAAACAGTCAAGACCTCCATCAAGCGCCTCAAGGACATGAAAGCCCAGCAAGAAGCTGGTCTGGAAGCCATGAGCAAAAAAGAACAGTTGATGTTCACTCGTGAAATCGAAAAACTCGAGCGTGACATCGGTGGTATCCAAGACATGACATCGCTGCCAGACGCGATTTTCGTGATTGATGTGGGCTACCACAAAATCGCGATCTCCGAAGCGCACAAGCTGGGCATTCCTTTGGTTGGCGTGGTTGATACCAATCACAACCCAGAAGGTATTGACTATGTGATCCCAGGTAACGATGACTCGGCCAAAGCCGTGGCTTTGTATGCCCGTGGCATTGCTGATGCTGTTATCGATGGCCGCAATAACGCCGTTCAAGAAGTGGCCAAACTGGCTGCCGGTGAAGAAGGCGATGAGTTCGTAGAAGTGCAGGAAGCTGCAGAATAAAGTCCCTGTAATAGGCTTTTCACCGCGCTGTGGTGCAATACCAGCGCGCTACAAAAAAGGGGCATCGTTGTAGAGCCCCTTTTTTTGTCTCTGGCCCTGCTTTGTAGTGGTGTTGGCCAGAGTGGCTACAGGGTTGTTTGAAATTTTGACTGGGAGATTAGTATGGCTGCAGTGACAGCAAGTATGGTGGCAGAACTTCGTGCGAAGACCGACGCCCCAATGATGGAAGCGAAAAAAGCCTTGGTGGAAGCTGATGGTGATATGGCTAAAGCTGAAGAGCTGCTGCGTATTAAGCTGGGTACCAAGGCTGGTAAAGCGGCTTCCCGTGTGACCGCTGAAGGCGTGATCGCTGTGGCTTTGGAAGGCAATGTAGGCGCGCTGGTTGAGGTCAATTGCGAAACTGACTTCGTGAGCCAGAACGACAGCTTCTTGCAGTTTGCCAATGCGGCAGCCAAGTTGGTGGCGCTGAAAAATCCTGCCGACATCGCTGCATTGAGCGAGTTGGAATACAGCCAAGACGGTTTTGGTCCTACTGTTGAAGAAGTGCGCAAAGGCTTGATCGGTAAGATCGGTGAAAACATGTCTCTGCGCCGCTTTACACGTTTCACAGACAGTGCATTGGCCCACTATCTACACGGTACACGCATTGGCGTTGTGGTGGAATTTGACGGTGATGAAGCCGCCGCTAAAGATGTGGCGATGCATGTGGCTGCGATGAAGCCAGTGGCATTGTCTTCTGCTGATGTGCCTGCAGAGTTGATCGAAAAAGAGCGCTCTGTGGCTGAAGGTAAGGCGGCTGAATCTGGCAAGCCTGCTGACATTGTGGCCAAAATGGTGGAAGGCTCTGTGGCTAAATACCTCAAAGAAGTGTCTTTGCTCGACCAGCCTTTCGTGAAAAACGACAAGCAAAGCGTTGGCCAAATGCTGAAAGAAAAGAACACCAGCATCAAAGGTTTCACTTTGTATGTGGTGGGTGAAGGCATTGAGAAGAAAGTTGACGACTTTGCGGCTGAAGTGGCCGCGCAAATGGCCGCTGCTAAAGGCTAATTGCTGACCATGAAGCCCGTATTGGTGCCCGCAAGCGATGGGGCACAATACGGGTTTCTTGCATTGCAGGATAGAACGGGGCGCTGCCAGGCGCCCCGCTGCACACTGAAAATTGTTGATATCTTTTGTGAGTGCCCAGCATGACTGAGACTGTTGCCAAGCCCGCCTACACCCGAATTTTGCTCAAGCTCTCTGGAGAGGCGTTGATGGGCGATGATGCCTTTGGTATCAATCGTGACACCATTGATCGCATGGTCGATGAGATCATTGCGGTTTCTGCCATGGGGGTGGAGTTGGCCATTGTGATCGGTGGTGGCAATATTTTTCGAGGTATGGCCGGCGGTGCTGCAGGCATGGATCGCGCAACTGCTGATTACATGGGCATGCTGGCGACTGTGATGAATTCCCTGGCCTTAGCCGATGCCATCAGCCGCAAGAATGTACCTGCGCGGGTCATGTCAGCTATTTCGATTGACCAGGTGGTCGAGCCCTATGTGCGGCCCAAGGCATTGCAGTACCTTGAAGAAGGTAAGGTGGTGGTGTTTGCTGCTGGCACGGGTAATCCATTTTTTACGACCGATACGGCCGCTGCTTTGCGTGGTGCTGAAATTGGCGCGCAAATGGTGCTCAAGGCCACTAAAGTCGATGGTGTGTATACCGCAGATCCGATGAAAGATCCAACGGCTACACGCTATAGCCGCATCAGTTTTGATGAGGCGATGGTCAAGAACCTGGGCATTATGGACGCCACCGCCTTTGCTTTGTGCCGTGACCAAAAACTGCCGATCAAGGTGTTCTCTATCGTCAAACCGGGTGCGCTGCAACGTGTCGTCCGCGGGGAAGATGAAGGCACCCTCGTTTACGCTTAAAAGACTGGAGAGAGAAGATGTCTACTGCCGAAATTCGCAAGAACGCCCAAGCCAAAATGGAGCAATCTATTGTTGCGTTCAAGAATAATCTGTCGAAAATCCGCACAGGCCGTGCCAGCCCCCAACTGCTGGATTCCATTCAGGTCGAATACTACGGTCAGCATGTTCCTTTGAGCCAGGTGGCCAACGTGACCTTGATCGACTCTCGTACGTTGAGCGTGCAACCGTGGGAGCGCGATATGGGGGCCAAGATTGAAAAGGCCATTCGCGAAAGTGATTTGGGGCTCAATCCTGCCAATATGGGTGAGTTGATTCGCGTACCTATGCCGCCCATGAGTGAAGAGCGCCGTCGCGAGATGACCAAGCTGGTGCGCAGTGAAGGCGAAAACGCCAAAATTGCTGTGCGCAATCTGCGCCGTGACGCTAATGATGCCGTGAAAAAATTGGTGAAGGACAAAGAAGTATCTGAAGACGAGCAAAAACGCTCTGAAGCAGATATTCAGAAGCTCACTGACAAGTTCATCGCTGAGGTTGATGCTTTGGTCGAGTCCAAAGAAAAAGATGTGATGGCGGTTTGAGCGTCAATTGCGCCTTGTTCCTCCTCACTTGTACCCAGCTGAACACGTTGGGTGATGGCCATGACTGAATCGTTAAAGTCCGTTCCGCACCACATTGCCATCGTGATGGATGGCAATGGCCGGTGGGCGCAAAAGCGCTTGCTGCCACGTTTGGCTGGCCATAAAAAGGGTGTGGATGCACTGCGTAACTGTGTTGCGTTGTGTGGCGAGCGAGGCGTGCGTGTGCTCACGGTGTTTGCGTTTTCTTCTGAAAACTGGAAACGCCCGGAAGACGAGGTCAGTGGCCTGATGGGGCTGATGGCTAGCGCTTTAGCCAAAGAAGTCACTAGTCTCAAGGCCAATGGCGTTCGTTTGCATTGTGTAGGCAACCGCAGTCAGCTGGGTGAAAAAGTGCGGGCTGGCTTGGAAGATGCTGAGGCGCAGACTGCAGGGAATGAGCGATTGATTCTCAATGTTTGCTTCAACTACGGTGGGCGTTGGGACATTGCGCAGGCGGCTGAACGCTTGTGTGCGCAGCAACTGCCGATCACCGAAGAAGCGCTGACTGAGGCGATGTCTTTGGCGCATGTGCCTGACCCTGATTTACTGATTCGCACAGGCGGAGAGATGCGGATCAGTAATTTTTTACTGTGGCAGGCTGCGTATTCTGAGTTGTATTTCAGCGAAGCTTTGTGGCCGGACTTCGGTGCCAAAGAGCTGGATGCCGCCATTGCTGATTTCCAGCAGCGTCAGCGGCGTTTTGGCAAAACGGGCGAGCAAATCGTGCAAGCAAAATCCAATAAACATAGCAGCGCGAAGCACTGAGCGCAGCGGCAGAAGGAGAGTTTCATGCTCAAACAACGTGTGATTACGGCCATTGTTTTGTTGGTCGTTGTTCTGGCGTGTTTGTTTGCGCCATGGGATTGGCCTTTGACCTCTTTGGTGACTGTGGCGCTGAGTGTGGCTGCATGGGAATGGGCTCGCCTGAATGGCTTTTCTGGGACTCCGGCAGCTGCCATTGGTGTGGTATTTGGCGTGGCTTGTGCTATGGCCGCGCTCAATGGCGTGCCGGAAGTGACCAAGCCTAGCTTGTTCTGGCTGGTGTTTTGTATGGCATGGCTAGTGGGCGCTGTATTGGTTTTGCGCGGTGGACTTGCGGGGTGGAATGCTTTGCCACGCGGTTTGCGCTTGATCGCAGGGCTTGCTGTGTTTGCCGTGGCATGGGTCGCGTTGCTGCGAGCGTTTGAATTGGGTATCAACTACCTCTTGTCCCTGATGGCGTTGGTGTGGATGGCCGATGTTGGTGCTTATTTTGCGGGTAAGGCTTTTGGAATGAAGCTGTTTTCACGCAAATTGGCCCCCACCGTGAGTCCAGGCAAAAGTTGGGAAGGCGTCATAGGCGGCATTGTTGGGGTGCTGTTGTTGGCCTCACTCTGGTTGTGGCTTGATCAATCGTTGGCGCAGGACTGGGGGCGCAGTTTTTATGGCGTGGTGCGTCAGCAGGGGGTGTCCATGCTGGTGGTGGTGTGCATTGCGCTAGTAGGCATGAGTGTGCTGGGCGATTTGTTGGAGTCTCTGGTCAAACGCGCCGCAGGCGTGAAGGACAGCAGTGCAATCCTGCCGGGTCACGGTGGCGTGTTGGACCGTATTGATGGATTGCTGCCAGTGATGCCGATGGGGATGCTGGTGTTGGCGCTGGTGGCGAGGGCAGCATGACAAACAAGCAACGCATAGCGGTTTTGGGCTCAACCGGTTCCATTGGAGTCAACACACTGGATGTGTTGGCCAGGCACTTGGATGCCTACGAGGTCTTTGCATTGACGGCAGGGCGCAATGTGGCGTTAATGGCGCAGCAGTGTGTGCAGCATCGCCCAGCGTTCGCGGCCATGGCAGATGTGGCGAGTGCCGCATTGCTGCGTGAGCAATTGCAAGCACAAGGGGTGCAAACCGAGGTTCTTGCTGGTGCTGAGGCCATTGCCCAATTGGCTGCGCATACCAGTGTTGATGCCGTGATGGCGGCGATTGTGGGGGTCGCTGGCTTGGCGCCCGCACTGGCTGCCGCGCAGGCGGGCAAGCGGTTGTTACTGGCCAATAAAGAGGCCTTGGTTGTTGGTGGGGCGTGGTTCATGCAGCAGGTTAAAGCGCATGGCGCAGTGCTGCTGCCCATTGACAGTGAGCATTCAGCAGTTTTTCAGTCTTTGCCTGAAGATGCCGCAACGTGGTCTGCGCGGGTAGAAAAAATCATTCTTACGGCTTCTGGCGGACCTTTTCGTCAGAGAGATCCTGCAACGTTGGCACAAGTGACCCCTGCACAGGCATGTGCGCACCCCAACTGGAGCATGGGGCGCAAAATTTCAGTCGATTCAGCCACCATGATGAACAAAGCCTTGGAGGTCATTGAGGCGCGTTATCTGTTTGATATGCCGCCTGAACAACTGGATGTGGTGATTCATCCGCAGAGTGTGATTCACTCCATGGTGCAATACCGTGACAGTTCAATCGTCGCGCAATTGGGCACGCCTGATATGCGGGTGCCGATTGCCTATGGCCTGTCTTGGCCGCAGCGGATAGAGTCAGGCGCCCAGCGCTTGGACTTCATGGCGCTGTCTGCTTTGACGTTTGAGTCTTTTGGAGATGCTGCTCATAAACAGCGCTTTCCCTGCATGACGTTGGCGTGGCAAGCGTTGCAAGGCGCGCCGGGCAGCACCGCCATTTTGAATGGCGCCAATGAAGTGGCTGTGGAGGCCTTCTTGCAGGAGCGTTTGCGGTTCGATCAAATTTACGCTTTGAATGCGCATGTGCTTGAGCAATGTGTGCCAGAAGCGATCGATTCGCTTGAGGCATTACTGGCTTTGGATCAGCAAGCCCGGCAAGCTGCGCATGCTTATGTGACGCGGGTGAGTGCATGCTGATGACAGTGTTGGCCTTCATTGTCACCATCGGTATTTTGGTGACGGTGCATGAATGGGGGCACTACCGCATGGCCAAAGCGTGTGGTATTCAGGTGTTGCGCTTTTCTGTTGGTATGGGCAAGCCCTTACTGCGTTGGCGCAGGCCGGGCAATGAAACAGAGTTTGTCATTGCCGCACTGCCTTTAGGCGGCTATGTGCAGATGCTCGATGAGCGCGAAGGCCCAGTGCCTGTGGGTCAGGAGCACAAGGCATTTAACCGCCAACCGTTACGTAAACGTGTGGCCGTTGTTTTGGCTGGCCCTGTGGCCAACTTGGTATTGGCTGTTTTGTTTTTTGCTGCGGTGAATTGGTGGGGTATGCAGGCGCCATTGCCGATTATGGCCACACCCGAGTCTGGGTCCATGGCTGTGCAAGCGGACATGCAGCAAGGTGACCATGTGCTGAAAGCGCGTGTCGGCCAGTCTACCGATTGGGAAGACATACCGTCGTTTGATGTGCTCAACTGGGTGCTTAGCCGTGCCGCATTGGAGCACCAAGATTTGCAGCTGCTTGTGCAGCGCAAGGAGGGCGCACAGGTCACCCTGACGCTGCCGCTTGCACAATTGCAGATCAAAGATTGGGATGATGCCACTCGGCGCCAGATCGGTGTGCTGGCGCCCATGGCAGCACCGCTGGTGGCCGACGTTTTATCTGGTGGCGCGGCTGAAGCAGCAGGTTTGCGCGCTGGTGATGTGGTCGAAGTCGTCAATGGCGTTCCGGTGCACGATGTGACACAGTTGATGGCCCTGATTCAAGGAGCCAAAACAACGGATGCGGCGCAACAGTGGAGTGTGCTGCGTGATGAGCAGATTGTGCAATTGCACGTGCTGCCTCGCTTGCGAGAGGTAGATGGGCGCATGCGTGGCGAGATTGGTGCCCGTTTGGGCAGTAGCAACCGCTATGAGACTGCGCTGGTGCGTTATGGTTTGTGGGATGGCTTGGTTCAGGGCGCCAAACGTACGTGGGATATGGCCGCGTTAACCCTCAAAATGCTTGGTCGCATGCTGGTGGGCGAGGCATCGTTAAAAAATCTCAGTGGTCCGGTTTCTATTGCTCAATATGCTGGGCAGTCCGCTAGCATGGGCATGGTGGAGTTTTTGAACTTCCTGGCAGTTGTCAGCCTCAGTCTGGGTGTTTTGAATTTACTGCCTTTACCGGTGCTCGATGGTGGGCACCTGATGTATTATCTTTGGGAGGCCGTGACAGGTCGTCCTGTTTCGCCTGTGTGGATGCAGCGCTTGCAAACCTTAGGGATTGCGGCGCTGTTGATGCTGATGGCATTGGCTTTGGTGAACGATTTCACCCGCTTGTTGTCCTAAGCGCGTGAAAATTAACCGATTTGACGCTTGTGTGTTGCAAACCAACCAAGGTGTGAGTGATTGATTCCATGAATGATTTGCTAAAACGTTTTTGCGCACGTGCCGTGGTGGCAGTGGCCACTTGTGCTACCAGCATGACATTGTGGGCCATTGAGCCCTTTACGGTGCGCGATATTCGCGTGGAGGGCTTGCAACGGGTGGAGCCAGGAACCATCTTTGCATCACTGCCAATTCGCGTTGGCGACCAATATAACGATGGCAAGGCCTCAGATTCGATTCGTGCTTTGTTTGCGCTGGGTTTATTCAATGATGTGCGTATTGAGGCCGATGGCAATGTGTTGGTTGTGGTGGTGCAAGAGCGTCCCGTGATCGGCAATGTGGAATTTTCAGGTGCGCGTGAGTTTGACAAAGACGCCTTGACCAGCGCCATGCGTGATATCGGTTTGGCTGAGGGGCGCCCCTTTGACAAGTCACTGGCTGACCGTGCGGAGCAAGAGCTGGTGCGTCAATATCTCTCGCGCAGTTACTATGGCTCGCAAGTGGTGACTACGGTGACGCCGGTGGATCGTAACCGCGTGAATTTGGTCTTTACGGTCACCGAAGGCAGTGTGGCCAAAATTGGTGATATTCGTTTCACAGGCAACCAAGCGTTCAGTGAATCTGCCTTGCGCGGCTTGATGGACCAAGACACGGGGGGATGGTTGAGTTGGTACACCAAGTCCAACCGCTACTCACGCGCTAAACTGAACGCCGATTTGGAGTCGGTGCGTTCTTACTATCTGCAGCGTGGATATCTGGATTTCCGGATTGATTCGACACAAGTTGCCATTTCACCCGACAAGCAAAACATCTCGATCACTATCAACGTTCACGAAGGCGAGCGTTTTGGTGTTTCAGGTGTGCGCTTGGAAGGCAATTACTTGGACCGTGATGATGAATTCAAGTCGTTGGTGCAAATTCGTGCGGGCCAGCCTTATAACGAAGAAGAAGTCACCAACACCCGCCAAGCGTTTTCTGAACACTTCGGTAACTATGGGTATGCCTTTGCGCGTGTAGAGGCTGTTCCAGAAGTTGACCGTGACAACAACACTGTTGAAGTGGTTTTGCGCTCCACACCACAGTCACGCGTGTATGTGCGTCGTATCAATGTGGCCGGTAACACCAAAACACGCGATGAAGTGATTCGCCGTGAAATGCGCCAGTTTGAGGCTTCCTGGTACGACGGTGAAAAGATCCGACTCTCTCGCGATCGCGTTGATCGCTTGGGCTATTTCACCGAAGCGGATGTGGAAACCCAAGAGGTGCCAGGCTCGCCAGATCAGGTGGACTTGCAAATGAATGTGGTCGAAAAACCCACTGGCTCATTGCAATTGGGGGCGGGTTTTTCCAGTGCAGACAAGTTGTCCTTTTCCTTTGGCTTGAAGCAAGAGAACTTCATGGGATCGGGCCACTACTTGGGCGTAGATTTGAATACCAGCAAGTACAACCGTACTTTGGTGTTCAGCACCACCGATCCCTATTTCACACAGTCAGGTGTGTCGCGCACACTTGATGCCTACTACCGCACGGACAAGCCATATGACCGCATGGGGGGCAACTACTCTTTGGTGACCTACGGAACCTCGATCCGTTTTGGGGTGCCATTCAGTGAAGTGGACACGGTGTTCTTTGGCCTGGGGGCTGAGCGTAACCGTATCAAAACCGGTACTGCTATTCCTGCCGCATACCTGTACTACGCGGATCGTTTTGGCTATACCAGCACCTCCTTCCCATTCACGATCGGTTGGTCGCGCGATAGCCGTGACAGTGCCTTGGCACCGAATGAAGGCCGTTACCAGCGCTTTAACAGCGAGTGGGCCTTCGCAGGCGATACGCGCTATTTGAAGGCCAACTACCAGTACCAGCAGTTCGTCGCGCTGACGAACCGCTACACCTTGGCGCTTAATGGTGAGTTAGGCTGGGGCAAAGGGTTTAGTGGGCAGCCATTCCCGGTGTTCAAAAATTTCTATTCCGGTGGTTTGGGTTCTGTACGCGGGTTTGAGCAGGGCACACTGGGTCCACGCGACTTGATCGGCTCGTCCTTGGGTGGTAGTAAAAAGGTGAATATGAATGTGGAGTTCATCACTCCATTCCCAGGAGCAGGCAATGATCGTACACTGCGGGTTTTCGCCTTTGTTGATGCAGGGAACGTGTTTGGTGAAAACGAGAAGGTTCGTGCTTCTGATTTGAGGGCATCAACAGGTTTGGGTTTGAGTTGGATTTCTCCGGTAGGCCCGTTGCGCATTGCTTATGCCAAGCCCATCAAGAAAAAGGCCGGGGATAGAATTGAAGAGATACAGTTCCAGATCGGAACATCGTTTTAAGACGTGAAGTCGAGTTGATTATGAAAAAGACAACCATCAAAGTGACCTCTGCCATCGCCCTTGCTGCCATGTTGGCTTGGGTGCCTGCACAGGCGCAAAGCTTTAAAGCAGGCTTTGTAAATACCGACCGCATCTTGCGCGATGCGAATATGGCCAAGTCGGCCCAACAGCGTTTGGAGCAGGAATTTGCCCGCCGTGAGAAAGAAATGGTGGACATGGGCAACAGCCTGCAATCGGCTTCTGAGCGTTTTGAGCGTGAAGCCCCGACGCTGTCAGACTCGCAGCGTACACAACGTCAACGCCAGTTGATGGACCAAGACCGTGAATTCCAGCGCAAACGCCGCGAGTTCCAGGAAGATTTGGCAGCACGAAAAACAGAAGAACTTTCTCAAGTGCTTGAGCGCGCCAATGCTGTGGTGCAGCAAGTCGCCGAGAGTGAAAAGTATGATGTGATCTTGCAAGAGGCGGTCTGGATCAATCCAGACTACGACATCACTGACAAAGTCATCAAAGCCCTCAACGCCAGCAAGCGTTGATAAGGCGCGCGTCTTTTGAGGGCGCGTTGCAAAAAACAGAAAGAGCGAAGGCGCGTCTGTGAAGTGTGCGGCAGACGTACGAGACGACGCCATTTGCCCAGCCTGTGTCGATGATTCATTGGCGCGACTGGGCTTCATTATTTGAGAAAGGCAGCAGTGACGGCGATAACTCTTGCTGAGATAGCACAGGCGCTGGGAGGGCAGTTGCATGGCGACGCCAGCATACTGATTAGCGCTATTGCCCCACTCGAGACGGCAGGCCTGGCAGAGATTACGTTTCTCAGTGATGCCCGTCTGGTTGCTTTGCTACAGAGCACGCGCGCGGCTTGTGTCATCGTGCATCCTGCACAGGCAGAACAAGCACAAGCGCGTGGCGCCTGCATCGTGACCCGCGACCCTTACCTTTACTTTGCACGTTTAACGCAGTGGTGGCGTAAACGCTTGGGGGATATGCCTGAACCAGGAATCCATCCCAGTGCGGTGGTGCATCCTGATGCGCAGATTGATCCTACCGCCAGTGTCGGCGCACTCAGTGTGATTGAGGCGGGCGTGCACATTGGTGCTCATACGCGGATTGGTTCGCGCGTGACGATTGAACGCCATTGTGTCATTGGTGCGCGCTGCGTAGTGCAGTCAGGAGCTGTGATTGGTGGCGATGGATTCGGTTTTGCCAAAGAGGGGCAAACTTGGGTCAAGATCGAGCAGTTGGGCGCGGTTCATATTGGTGACGATGTGGAAATTGGGGCCAATACTTGTATTGACCGTGGCGCGCTGGGTAACACCGTGCTGGCTCAAGGTGTCAAACTCGATAACCTGATTCAAATTGCACACAACGTTCAAGTGGGCGAGAACACGGCCATGGCCGCATGTGTGGGCATATCAGGCAGTACGAAAATTGGTGCCAATTGCACGTTGGCAGGGGGAGTTGGCGTGGTTGGCCACATTGAGTTGGCTGACAATACGCATGTTTCTGGAGCGACGGTGATCTCCCGCTCGCTCACGGAGCCCGGGCGCTACACCGGGGTTTATCCATTTGAGCCGCATGCCAAGTGGGAACAAAACGCCGCAGTGTTGCGGCAACTCAAAAAAATGCGCGACCGCATCAAGAGTTTGGAAAAGGAATTGGCGGCAACACAAGCACGTGTGTCGCCACAGCAAGAATCGTGACTATGAATATCCATAAAATTTTCGAACTACTGCCGCATCGTTACCCTTTCTTATTGGTTGATCGGGTCACCGAAATCCATCTTGGTGAGCGCATCGTTGCTTATAAAAACGTGACGGTCAATGAGCCTTTCTTTAATGGCCATTTCCCGAAAAATCCTGTCATGCCTGGCGTGTTGGTTTTGGAGGCTTTGGCCCAAGCGGCAGGTTTGTTGTCCTTTGAGACCTACGGCGAGGCACCAGGTGAAGACAAGGTGTTTTATTTTGTGGGCATCGATAACGCACGTTTTAAGCGCCCAGTCGTGCCTGGCGACCAATTGGTGCTTGAAGCCAGCATTGACCGCGTGCGTGCCGGTATCTACAAATACAAAGGTGTGGCCAAAGTGGATGGCCAAGTTGTGGCCGAGGCAGATCTGATGTGTACGATGCGCCCGGTTGACCGCGGCTGATGGCGTGAGTCGTTTCATTTAACAGGACGCTTATGACAAACAACGCCCTGATTCACCCCAGCGCCATTGTTGATGCTGATGCGCAATTACATCCTACGGTAGAAGTAGGCCCTTTTGTTGTGATTGGCCCGCATGTCCGCGTGGGGGCAGGCTCGCGCATTGGAGCGCACTGTGTGCTCGATGGGCACACTACGCTGGGCGAGAACAATACGATCCATCCGCACGCCAGTATTGGTGGTCCGCCGCAGGACAAGAAATATGCAGGCGAGGCCACTGAGCTGCATATTGGTAGTGGTAACACCATTCGCGAATTCACTACGATCAACACGGGTACGGCCCAGGGCGGTGGTGTAACGCATGTTGGTGATGACAATTGGATCATGGCTTACGCCCATATTGCACACGATTGCCATGTGGGCAGCCATACGGTGATTGCCAACAGCGTGGCATTGGCAGGTCATGTGCATGTGGGGGACTGGGCCATTATTGGCGGCCTAACTGGTGTGCACCAGTTCACGCGCATTGGCGCGCACGCCATGATTGGTTTTTCCAGTCATGTGTCGCAGGACGTGTTGCCTTTTGTTCTGGCCGGTGGGAATCCGTTTGCTGTTCGCGGCTTGAACGTGGAAGGCTTGCGCAGGCGCAGCTTCAATGCCAACCAGATCAGTACCCTGAAAAGCGCATACCGCATCGTGTTCCGTGACGGCAATACGTTGCAAGAGGCGTGTGAGCAGCTGCAAGATTTGCAGACTCGCGTGGTGCAGGGTGATGGGTGGGAAGACGTGCTGACCGTGCTTGCTTTCGTGCAGCAGGCCGAACGGGGTATTGCACGCTAAATCGCATGGTCACGTCGGGCCTGACGTGACTCCACTCCCTCTTGAATGACATGAACTCTCTTGTTACAAGCTCTGTTGCGGCGCCCTTGCGTATGGGGATGGTGGCGGGAGAAGCTTCTGGTGATTTACTGGCATCTTTGTTGCTGCAAGGCATGTCTCAACAAGGTGCAAGTGTGCAGGCTTGGGGTATTGGTGGCGAGAAAATGCAGCAGCAGGCCTTTCAAGCCCTTTGGCCTAGCGAACGTCTGGCAGTGCATGGCTACAGCTGGGAAGTGTTCAAGCGGGTTGCTGGCTTGTTGCGTATTCGGCGTACTCTGGGTGATCAGCTTTTGGCGGTAAAACCTGACGTGTTTGTGGGTGTAGATGCACCCGATTTCAACTTGGGTTTAGAGAAACGTTTGCGTGCAGGCGGTGTACCGACGGCGCATTTTGTTTGTCCCTCTATTTGGGCGTGGCGCCCTGAGCGGGTGGAAACCATTCGCTCAGCAGTGGATCATGTGCTGTGTCTCTTTCCCTTCGAGCCTGCACTGTTGCAAAACCATGGAATTGCCGCCAGTTTTGTCGGGCACCCGCTGGCCAACGCCATTGCCCTGCATACCGATACACAAGCGGCACGTGTTGCACTGGGGTTGCCTCTTGAGGCGCCAGTAGTGGCCTTGTTGCCAGGCAGTCGCAGTAAAGAGATTGATTATTTGTTGCCTCGTTTTTTGCTGGCAGCTAAAGCATTGTTGGCACAGCATCCTACGCTGCAATTGATTTTGCCCAGTGTTGCTGCGCAAGTGCCTCGTGTGGAACGTTTGCTGCAAATCCATGGCATGCAAGCACAAGTGCGCTTGTTGGCAGGGCAGTCGCATTTTGCATTGCAGGCCTGTGATACGACGCTGATTGCCAGTGGAACTGCGACGCTGGAAGCAGCATTGTTTAAAAAGCCTATGGTGATTAGTTACGCTATGCACCCCATCAGTGCCATGCTGATGCGGCGCAAGCAGTTGCAGCCATGGGTTGGTTTGCCCAATATTTTGTTGCGTGAAATGGCCGTGCCGGAATTGTTGCAAGACGCAGCAACTCCTGAAGCGCTGGCGCAAAGCACGCACGAGTGGCTGCAAGCCAGTCTCAGCCGTAATGCGCAGTGGCAGGCGTTACAAGAAAAACTATTAGGCCTGCACCAGTCGTTGCAGGCCAACACAGCAGAAATATCCGCGCATGCTATCCAAAACCTTGTTGCACGCTAAGGCACAGACAGAGATGCCTTGGGACGACACTTTTCCAACCTTGCACGCCGGTGTTGATGAGGCCGGGCGTGGTCCATTAGCGGGGCCAGTCGTGGCTGCCGCAGTGATCTTGGATGACTTGCAGCCTATTGAAGGCTTGAATGACTCCAAGCGTTTGAGCGCTAAAAAACGCGAACAACTCGCCAGTGCCATCAAGGCCCACGCGTTGGCTTTCTGCATCGCGCAAGCTAGCGTCGAGGAAATTGATCGGCTTAATATTTTTCAGGCCACTATGTTGGCTATGCAACGTGCCGTGGCTGGGCTGCGCATCGTTCCGCGATTGGTCTGTGTAGACGGCAACCACACGCCGGTGCTGTCAGTCCCTTCTGTGGCGATTGTCGGGGGAGATGCCAAAGTGCAAGCCATTTCCGCTGCGTCGATTTTGGCGAAGGTCCATCGCGACCAGTGGTGTCAAGAGATTGATCGGGCCTTTCCAGTGTATGGCTTTGCCAAACACAAGGGGTATGGCACGGCGCAGCATATGGCTGCACTGCAGCAGCACGGGGCATGTGATTTGCATCGCAGCAGCTTTGCCCCTGTGGCACAAGCCAAACTGGCAGGCAAGCTCAAGCCTAAAACAGTTGTTTCGGCTTGAGCTTGGCGCTCTGCATTATTGGTTTCTGAGTTCTAGCGAGAGAAACGCAAAGCCTTGTCCATAGCCGCCAAGGCGTACGGTGTAGTGCCCGGCTGGCAGCATTTCGCGGATTTGCGCATCTGTACCGCGCATACCGCCGCCGCTGTCGTCATCACTCCAATAGTTCTCGTCGTTGTCGAGCGAGAGTTGGACGTCGACGGTTTCACTGCGCGCAGTCAACACCACTTCTGTGGGGCGTTGGAGCGTGAAGCTGTAAGAGGCATTGCTATTGGGATCGACCAAGCTGAGCACCGTTTTGCCTGCTTGTAATGCGCCACTGCGTTGGAATTCTGCGCCAGAGGGCAAAGCCTCCGCCTTGGCGTGAATGCTGTACTGTCCGCGCATGGTTTGGCCACCACTGCTGCTGGCTGCAATAGCGTAGTCACCTGGCTCTAACCACGCCAGAATGCGGGGGTCATAGTGGTTGCCGCTGCTGTCATCATCACTTTGGTTGACGCCGTTGCCGGTAATGGTCAGGTAACCGTCAAAATCGCAGCTGTTGAGTTCGATGGCGTAGAGGCCTGCTTGGGTGACAGGCAGGGTATAGGTTTGATTTTTCCCTGTGGCAATGGCATTGATGGGCGTATCAAGCACCAGTTTGTTGTCTTTCGCGCCACCTGCGGGAGGCTCGACCAGTTTCACCTCAAGCTCAAACGGACCGTATGCATACGCTCCTGTGCCACTAACGGCAATGTCAATATTGCCCGTGCGATCGGCCTCATAAAACAAGCGGCTTTGTTTGAGTAGTACGTTAGAGCCAGACTCGCACAGGTTGAAGCCGCCACCTTGCTGATCGGTGCTGGCCATCAGGTATCCGTCACGCAAAACGCTGATGCGCGATTCCAGTGCGCCTTTGGCTTGAATGTTCAGCAATTGCCCTTCTTGAGCAGCAAAACTGAATACCTGGCTGCGGCTACCATCTGCCACATTCACGTAGCTGTTTTTGTTGATCTCACCTGAATAGGGCTTGCTGGCGGTGATGGTGGCGGCCCCGCTGCGGCTTGTTGTTGCACTGGTTTCGCCGTTATTTACACGGGAGTGGTTGATGGCCGTGAGTACGCCTGCGCCCAAGGCGGCGCCGATCAAGAGACTGAGCAGTGTTTTGGTCATGTGTTTGATAAAAATAGACAAAGAATGCATCCTTCTTATGCCATTGGCAGATGCAATCGGACTGCATAGCAAGGGCCAAGCGCTAAGCGGATGAACCGGCGCATTACATCATTATTTATGGTCTTCAGTCATGTGAATGATTGTCGTTTTGTAACGTGAGGGCGCTGCGCAGACCAAGCGCTAAAGTTCGCATATAGGCCGCAATCGTCTGCAAGCGTATTGGCGCCAGCCTACAATTGCAGCACTATGAGCACACCGCATACCTCCCCTGCCGCCACCGCAGCGGCCGATGCTGCCGACGCCAGCACCAAACCCAGCAACTTCTTGCGCAACGTCATCGAACAAGACTTGGAGCAAGGCACATACCACCAGCGCCAATGGGGCGGTAGCCCGGGCGATGCCGCGCACCACGCAGCAGGCATTCAAGACCCCGCAGCGGTGCGCATGCGCTTCCCGCCTGAGCCCAATGGCTATTTGCACCTAGGCCATGCCAAGAGCATTTGGGTCAACTTCAGCATGGCGCAAAATTATGGCGGCGCTTGCCATTTGCGTTTTGACGATACCAACCCTGAAAAAGAGGAGCAAGAGTACGTCGACTCCATCCGCGAGATGGTGCAGTGGCTGGGCTACTCCACCGAATACGCCGATGTGCCAGGCCAGCCCGGTGCGCTGCAGCCGCATGTGTACTACGCCAGCGATTACTTCGACTTCATGTACCGCGCGGCGGAATATTTGATCGAATCGGGCAACGCGTATGTGGATGAACAATCCGCCGAAGACATGCGCACCAACCGTGGCGATTTTGGCCGCCCCGGTGTCAATAGCCCATTCCGTAGCCGCACACCTGCCGAGAATTTGGCGCGCCTGCGTGAGATGCGTGACGGCCAGCTGCCCGATGGCGCTGCCGTGGTGCGCGCCAAGATCGACATGGCCAGCCCCAATATCAATATGCGTGACCCGGCGCTCTACCGCATTCGCCGTGCCACGCACCACAATACGGGTGACAAATGGTGCATCTACCCGATGTATACCTTCGCCCATCCGATTGAGGATGCGCTGGAACAAATCACCCACAGCTTCTGCACGCTGGAATTTGAAGATCAACGCCCGTTCTATGATTGGCTGTTGACCAAGCTGTGCGAAGGCGGCTTGCTGCAAACCCCGCCACCACGCCAATACGAGTTTGCGCGTCTGAATGTGACCCACGTCATCACCAGCAAACGCCGCTTGCGCCAACTGGTCGAAGAAGGCCATGTGGACGGCTGGGACGACCCACGCATGCCGACCATTGCAGGCTTGCGCCGCCGTGGCTACACGCCCGATGCGATCAAGCTGTTTTGCGAGCGCTCTGGCGTGTCCAAATCTGGCGGCTGGATTGACTACAGCACCTTGGAAGGGACTCTACGCGACGTGCTCGACCCCGTTGCACCACGCGCATTGGCCGTGCTGGAGCCATTGAAACTCGAACTTACCAATTGGGATGAGTTGTTTGGTGCAGGCCATCAAGAGCCGTGCCTTGCTCCCATCAACCCACACGACGAGGCGGCTGGTCAGCGCCAGTTCACCTTAGGTCGCGAAAGCTGGATTGAAGCGGAAGATTTCATGGAAGTGCCCGCTAAAGGCTACCGCCGCCTGTATCCGCCTTACACGGGCGGGGATGGCCAACCCAAAGAAGGCAACAAAGTGCGCCTGAAATACGGCTACGTCATCGAATGTACCGGCTTCGAGAAAGATGCCGAAGGTAAGGTCACCAAAGTGCTGGCACAAGTGATTGCGGATACGAAAAGCGGCACACCGGGTGCTGACAGCGTCAAGGTCAAAGGCGTGATCGGCTGGGTGGGTGCACACAACGCCACGCCTGCCGAATTCCGCCTGTACGAACGCCTCTTCAAAGTTGAGCACCCTGGCGAAGCCGACCTGAGCGAAGAGCTAAACCCCAACAGCCTCAACGTCGTGCAAGGCTATGTGGAAGCCGGCTTGCTGCAAACCCTGCAAGCCGAAAGCGAAGAACCCAAACCGCAGCAAGTTGAGCGCTTAGGCTACTTCATACGCGATCGCAAAACACCGTTGACAGCAGAAAAACTGGTCTTCAACCGCGCTTGTGGTTTGAAGGATGGCTGGAAGCCGTAATCAGTTGTTTTCTTTGAACGCGTCTCGACTCTATTGCGGGTCATTGATATTTCTTGAAGCCGCTTTGCCTCAGCAGAGACTGGGTACCAGCCAGTGCAATTACCAGTACAGCGCGCTTCATTTGAGCTGTTAGGAGCATTGTCATGCAAACCATCCATAGTCCTTACCCACTCGCCCGCCCACGCCGCATGCGCCGTGATGATTTTTCGCGCCGCCTGATGCGGGAGAACACCTTGACGGCAGATGACTTCATCCTGCCGGTCTTTGTGCATGAGGGACAAGGCCGCGCGCCGGTTCCGTCGATGCCGGGTGTGGAGCGCTTGTCCAGCGATGAACTGCTCAAAGTCGCCGAAGAAGCGTTAGAGCTTGGCGTGCCTGTGCTGGATTTGTTTGGCGTGCCTAACCCGGAAGGGAAAACCGCTGATGGCAGCATTGCATGGCGTGATGACGGCATTATTCAACGCGCTGCGCGTGCGCTTAAAAGCCGTTTCCCTGAACTGGGCGTGATGAGCGACCAAGCCTTAGACCCGTACACCACGCACGGCCAAGATGGTTTGATTGATGAGACCGGCTACATCCTGAACGATGAAACCATTGAGGCGCTGATCAAGCAATCGCTCTCACATGCGGAAGCGGGTGTTGATATTCTCTCGCCCAGCGACATGATGGATGGCCGCATTGGCGCCATCCGTCAAGCCTTGGAGAGCAATGGTTTTATCCATACCCGCATCATGTCGTATGCAGCCAAATACGCCAGTGCGTTTTACGGTCCATTCCGCAGTGCGGTAGGCAGTGCATCGAATCTGGGTAAAGGCAATAAGAAAACCTACCAAATGGACCCTGCCAACAGCAACGAAGCCTTGCGCGAAGTGGCGCTGGACATTGCCGAAGGCGCGGACATGGTGATGGTCAAACCAGGCCTGCCGTATTTGGACGTCGTACGCCGCGTAAAAGACGAGTTTGGCGTGCCTACTTACGCCTACCAAGTCAGCGGCGAATACGCAATGGTCAAAGCTGCCGCACAAAACGGCTGGATCGACCACGATGCCGTGATGCTGGAAAGCCTGCTGGCCTTCAAACGCGCTGGTGCAGATGGCGTTTTGACTTATTTCGCGTTGGATGCAGCGCGCCTACTGCGCTCAGCATGAGGCCCAGCAAAACGCTGCAGTAGACAGGCTCAAGAGTGCAGGCTGCAGACTCTGTATGCGTCGCCCTCGCAAAGCACGCTCTGATCGACTGACTTTATTGCCCATGCGATCAGCTTCAGCCACTGCTTCAGAATCTTCACCTCCAATGTGTATTGAGGACACGCCCACCTGTCTCATACCGTAAAATTATCAAAATAATGTTAACAACAAGGATGACAGATGATTTTTTGGCGGTATGGCTTATTTGGCGTGATTGCATCCAGTCTCATGGGATGTGTTGACTTTGATGCAGTGGATCAACCAAGCACTGCCACTGATGGAGAGGCATTTAATGTTGAGCTAGCCGTCACAGTCAATAGCTTTGTCTGCCCCCCAGCTGTTGCAAATCAATGCTTGGCTGAAGTAGCAGTTCAGATGCCTACGACGTGGGTCGTACAAGCCTGCTCACTGACCGTTGATAACTATCCAGGGGCCACTAATTGTCTTGGAAACTTTAGTTTGGGCGACAGACTAGCTCCACTAACGCAGCAAGCAGGCTACGAATGGAAAGTGCTGCATGCAGCTCCTGGCATTTCTGTCATTCCTGATCCAGCCAACCCAACTACGCTAACAGGCACCGTTCGTTTGAGTGTCGTGCCAGACTCAATTGGTGACTTTGAACTCAACTATGCAGGCAACGCCTATGGATGGGCATTAGGTGTCAACATGATGGGATGGGCCCCAGGTGGAGGATTCTCAGGCCCGCACCCGATTAGCATTCAGCCAGCTCAAACTGCCGCGCCTGTAGTGGCGCGGCCCGTTCCTATTGGTAGCTTAGGCATAACCGCTGTGTTAGCACTCGGGTTAGCCAGCGCGCCATTTTTTCTCAACCGCCGGCGTTCAGCAAAGCTGCAGAAGAATCAATCACGATAAAGTAACCCTCAAGAAAATCTTGCCATCTGCATGGTAGTGGATGCGCTATTCAAGTTTGTGGCGAGCACCAAACGATCTGAGAGGGGTGATTGGTATGCAGCATACTCAATGTCTTGCATAGTGATTTCTATACGTGGCTGCATCGCATTAAAAATCCACTCAGCCAAAGACGATCTGGTCATAGCTTCATTGGTTTAGCAAAGCTTCTCAACGGTGATTCAGACTCTTTGGGTAAACACCGTGTCTGAGATTGTCTGCTTGCTTTTAAGGATAAATGCGGCCTGCACTGTTTGGATGTAGTTCGCCGCGTGAAAGACGCGTTTGGCGTACCAACGTATGCCTGACCAAGTCAGCGGCGAGTACGCCATGGTCAAAGTTGCTGCGCAAAACGGCTGGATCGACCACGATGCAGTGATGCTGGAGAGTCTGCTGGCCTTTAAACGCGCTGGTGCCGATGGCGTGTTGACTTGTTTCGCATTGGATGCCGCACGCCTGCTGCGCCAATAGAAGTAAGGTTGCTTGTGAATCAATGTTTCGCAGGCATTGAAGGATTTACGCTGCAAGCGCAGCACAGGAAAAAGCAGACTTGTTAAAATGCGCACCTTGGCCGATGCGTTGTCTCGGCCTTGTCTTTTTGCCTTGATTGCTGGTGCGCAGTGCCAACGCCCAGTTGCTGATTGATGGCACGTCTTTTTTTATCCTGTTGCCCCGCTTGATTGCTAGCCATGAATACGATTACTGAGCCCCAACACAGCCTTCAGTCTGCCGATAAAGCCCGGCGCGAAGCCATCAAGCTGGAAAAACGCCTGTGCCGTGAAGTGGGGCGCGCCATCATTGACTTCAACATGATTGAAGAGGGTGACAAAATTATGGTGTGCATGTCTGGTGGCAAAGACAGCTACACCTTGCTGGACATTTTGCGCAAGCTGCAAAAACGCGCGCCCGTGTCCTTCAGTATTGTGGCTGTGAACCTTGACCAGAAGCAGCCCGGCTTTCCCGACCACATCTTGCCCGAGTACTTGAAGTCGCTCGGCGTGGACTACCACATTGAAACGCAAGACACCTACAGCATCGTCAAGCGCGTGATTCCAGAAGGTAAAACCACCTGTGGTTTGTGCAGCCGCTTGCGCCGTGCAATTTTGTACACCGTGGCAGAAAAGCTGGGGGCTACCAAAATTGCCTTGGGGCACCACCGCGATGACATCTTGCAGACCATGATGCTCAACATGTTCTTTGGTGGTCGCATGAAAGGAATGCCCCCTAAATTGGTGAGCGATGATGGCAAGCATGTGGTGATTCGTCCGCTGGCCTACATCCCTGAAAAGGACACTAGCCAGTGGGCTGCGTACCAGCAGTTTCCGATCATTCCGTGCAATCTTTGTGGCAGCCAAGACAATCTGCAGCGCCAAATTGTGGGAGATATGCTGCGCGATTGGGATAAAAAATACCCTGGCCGGTTGGAGAGTATGTTCCGTTCGATGCAAAACGTGGTGACCACCCACATGATGGATCCTAAGTTGCATGATTTCAAAGCTGCGAAAGCTACTGGCCAAGCAGATCCCAATGGTGATACGGCATTCGACCCAGATACATTCACCGAGAATTTTGCGCCGCAGGCTGAAGGCGACACGCTGGGTATTGCCATCAGCGTGCAGCAGACACAGGCTGCAGCGCAAGACACTTGCGCTTAATGGCAAAAGTGCAGAATTTTCTGCCGCAGCAGTGTTGCATCTTTTCGCAGCGTGGTTACTCCGCATCAGATTCGCTCTACTGCCTATACTGGTTGCCTGTTCGTTGTTTGGATGTGTTGATATGAATGCTTTCAAAAACACCTTGATGTGCTGGCTACAGCGCAGTATTGGTGTGGGTTTTTGCGTGATGGCGTTGGTATTGACTGGCTGTGCTTCTACGCGCGTGGTTGATAACGATGTACGCAGTTATTCCACCCTTCAGACCATGCCTGCACCACCCACATACCGATTGGAGCGGTTGCCATCGCAGCAGGAAGATACGCCTTATCGAAGCATGATCGAGCGTTTAGCTACCCTGGCACTGACTGAGGTAGGCATGCAGCGCGACGATGCACATGGTGCATTGCGCTTGGAGTTGAGTGCTTATTCAAGTTCCTACCTGCCGAACTGGCCGCACTATAACAATTTGAATGTCGGATTTGGCTACGGTCCTTGGGGATGGAATCCTGCGTTTGGGTATTACGGCAGTTGGCGTGACTTACCCCCTACGCTGTATGTGCGTGAGGTGCGCTTGGTGCTGCGAGATGCCGAGGGAAAACCTGTTTTTGAGAGTAGCGCGCGCTACGATGACATTTGGACCAATGACGAAGCCATTTACCGCATGCTTTTTCAATCGGCGCTGGATGGATTTCCAACTCCCCCTCAGGGTGAACGTCGACTTCGGCATGAAATGCTGCCTTAATACCGATGACCGATACACTGCCTGATCAGACCTCTGTTTTTTCTGCGTTGGATGGTTCATCCGACCCTTTGGCTGTGACCCGTTTGACGTTGATTCGCCATGGTGAAACGGCTTGGAATCAAGGTGGGCGCATTCAGGGGCATATGGATATACCTCTCAATGCGCGTGGTCAAGAGCAAGCAGAGCGAATGGCAGTAGCGTTGGATGGTAGCGATATGGTGACCATCTACAGCAGTGATTTGTCTCGCGCATGGCAGACGGCGCAAGCGCTGCACAATCAAATTGGCGCACCGCTTCTGGCAGATCAAGGTTTGCGCGAGAGATGTTTTGGTGTATTACAAGGTCAAACTTTGGCAGAGATGTTTGCCAAAAATCCGCATCTTGCGACTGCATTTCAAACCCGAGACCCACACTATCAACCGCCAGAAGGTGAGTCGATGGTAGTTTTCCGCAAACGAGTGCTTGAAACGGTGTACCGACTGGCTCAACGCCACTGTGGCCAACATATTGCGGTTGTGGCGCATGGTGGTGTTCTCGATATGCTATACCGTGATGCCGTGGGACTGGATTTACAGACCCAGCGCAGCTGGGTCATCGACAACACGTCGGTCCATCGCTTGTTGTGGACGAGTCAAGGGCTGCAATTGTTAGCATGGGGGGATGTTACGCATCTTGATGGCATGTCGACTGTTGAAGTGAAGCAGGGTTCTGTAGCATCAGAAGATGTTATGAAAAAGCATTACCTTTGATCGGTGCGCTTTTTCATGCGCGATGTGGTCGAGACAGAGTGGTCAGGCCTGAATAGGTAGTTCTTTCAGATAATTGCGGAAAAATGCCCCCACTTGCGGGTGTTGCAGGGCCATTTCGACCGTGGCTTGCAAAAAACCTTCTTTGCTGCCGCAGTCGTAGCGTTTGCCTTCATAGGCGAATGCGTGAACTGCTTGTTTTTGCAGCAAGCTTGCAATGGCATCGGTGAGCTGGATTTCTCCACCAACACCCTTAGGCAAATTGCGAATTTCATCAAAAATATCGCCAGAAAGAATGTAGCGACCTGCCACCGCAAGGCGCGAGGGAGCGACTTCTGGTTTTGGTTTTTCGACGATACGCTCTACCCGTGTGGTTTGTGCATTGAGCGTTTGCCCTGCCACAATGCCGTAGCGCGAAACATGCTCCTCGGGCACTTCTTGTACAGCCAGGATGGAGGCGCCACTTTGCTCGTAAGCTTGAACCATTTGCGTCAATACATTCGGCCCCCCCGACAACCCGGTCATTAAATCGTCAGCAAGTAGCACGGCAAACGGTTGGGCACCAACTAAAGGTTCGGCACACAGCACGGCATGACCGAGCCCTAACGCGCGGGGCTGGCGAACATAGGTGACGACCATATCGTCTGGTTTAACACTGCGTACTACTTCGAGGAGAGCATTCTTTCCGGCGGCTTCGAGCTCACTTTCCAGCTCAAAAGCAGTGTCGAAATGGTCTTCAATGGCACGTTTACTGCGACCGGTGACAAACACCATGTGCCGAATACCGGCGGCATAGGCTTCTTCGACTGCATACTGAATGATGGGCTTGTCCACCACATTCAGCATCTCTTTCGGGGCGGCTTTGGTCGCTGGTAGGAAGCGGGTGCCTAGGCCTGCTACAGGAAACACTGCTTTGCGGATAGGCATAAATGAGGCTTGATGTGAATCAGGAGAAGAGCGCATTGCGGGCCTTTTGGGCGTTGGTTCAACAGCATGCAGTGTAAATCGACCTAGGTTGCTGTGGGGCAATCCTTATATGCGTGCGAACAGCAGAGGACTGGACTTTGCACGAGAGGTCTTCCTGTCGTGCTACTTGCCGCACTATGGCTGTGTGGCTGGTGCTGGTTGAATGCGTATATTTTCAAAGTGCAATGGATGTTGGCGAAAACTACTAAGCTCTTCAGCGGGCATTGCTGTACTGTGGTTATGTGAATGACCATGCCCATCATGTTCATGGTGCAGACTTGAACTGACCAATGCAACCAACAGCATCCCCGCTAAAAGCCACACCACCTGAATAGCGGTTTGTTTAGCCGTTAATTGCATTTGCAATTGAGGAATCAAGTCTGCCAGCGCAACGTAAATAAAACTGCTAGAGGCAATAACTAAAAAATACGGCAGCCATTGGTCATTGATCAAGCGCAATACGAAAAATCCCAAAAGTCCGCCGAGCATTGTGACGGCTCCTGCAATGGAAAGTTTAACGATAGCCGCAGTTTGTTTTGGTCGATGTATGACGGAGGAGGGGGGATTGGCGGTGCCGCCCATTAAGACCGCTAGGTCGCCCATGTGGTGTGGCACTTCGTGAGCTAGGACGGATAGTGCTGCAATCAGTCCTAATCGCCAATCAACCAAAAAAGCAGAAGCGATCAGCACCCCGTCGCCAAAGCAATGCACGCTATCGCCAGCCAAAATAGCCCATGTCCCCTTGGCGTGTGTATGTCCGTGTGCATGGTGCTGGTGACCGTGTTGGTGAGGGGGGTGCTCATTCGCGTGCTCGTGACCGTGGTGCCATATTTCTGCCTTATCGAGCAAAAAAAAGGCCACTAAACCTCCTAGTAACACTGCAAATAGGCTGTGCACGCTCACTGACTGAGTCTCCATCGCTTCTGGCAATAAGTGAACAAAAGCAGTGGCAAGCAATGCGCCAGCAGCAAAGCTCAGCAAATGGTGGTCTTGAATACGCGCAGAGGACCCGCCTACTCCCAGGCGAATGAGACTAGCAGCAATCCAAACGCTGCCGACACCTGCCAGCAATGTTGCCAACAAAATCAAGCTGAGAGTCATAAATTACGTGGCACACAAAAACTGTGCTTTATTAAGAATGAGTAATCATTATAGGCCTTGGCTATATGTCTTTGTGTACAGCCGGTTTCCTCTGTCGTTCAGTCTAGGAGGCGAAAGGTAGAGCTGCAATTCGCTGATACGGGGCGAATAACGCGCCATAAGGCGAAGTCATGCGATAATCAAAAGCTTAGCATCGTGAACGCGCTTAGGTTTCACGATGGATGCGACTGTAGCTCAGTGGATAGAGTATTGGCCTCCGAAGCCAAGGGCCGTAGGTTCGATTCCTACCAGTCGCGCCATATAAATCAGGTGGTTATATTTGTGTGGCGGAAGATATTTTTGATATGATGCTTTTTGCCCCACCTTTTGCCCCTGTAAACGGGCGCGTGAGATGTGATATGGATATGTATAAAACCGGCTTGAGGCCGGTTTTTTTGTTTTGGATGGTTCTTTTGAGGGGCTTTAGTTGTTCAGTCCCAGCACTTGATAGTCAGACAGAACTGGATGGCTGCTTCTGAATATTTTGGATTGAATCTCCGTTTGCCACTGGCTGGTGCGAGCCACTGCATGTTCTTATCGAGCCATACCGTCTTGGTTCCCCATGGTCTTCAATGAAGCGCTGCATTCTTTCCAGTTCGTTTCTTGCCCCAAGTCGATTCACTCATTCTGCAATCCTAACGCTCAGATGCCGGTATTTGTGCATCAAAGCCTCCACAGTCCCTAACTCACTTCCCGATGCAAAAACTCGAAAAAATCACGCCCAGTAAATCATCGGCGGTGAATTCGCCGGTAATGCGGTTCAGGGCCAGTTGGGCCAGGCGCAGCTCTTCGGCCAGCAGGTCCAGTGCAGGGGCGGGACTGTCGATGTGAGCTTCAGCAAGGCTGAGGTGTTCATCCACTTGCGCTAAGGCTTGCAGGTGGCGCGCGCGGGCGATGAAGATGTCTTCGGTGACGGTTTCATGCCCGGCCAGTTGCAGCAGTTGCTGGCGCAAGGCATCTAGGCCTTGGCCGGTTTTGGCAGAAATACGCAAAGCAGCGCTGGCATGGCTGGAGGGCGCTTCTGCAGGCGCTACGGCGAGGTCGGTTTTGTTCCACACATCGAGCACGGGCACATGGTGGGGCAGGCGCGCCTGCAGTTGTGCAAGAATCGCTGCATCGCGGGCTTGGTAACTACTGTCTTTAGTTTGGGCGCTGTCGTGCAGAAACAGCACGACGTTGGCTTTGTCTACGGCTTCCCATGCCCGTTGCACGCCAATTTGTTCAACTATGTCGTCCGTCTCTCGCAGACCAGCGGTGTCGATGATGTGCAGTGGCACGCCTTCAATCTGGATGGTTTGCTCGACCTTGTCACGCGTGGTGCCTGCGATGGGGGTGACGATGGCCAGCTCTGCCCCCGCCAATGCGTTGAGCAGTGAGCTTTTTCCCGCATTGGGCTGTCCGGCAATCACAACATGCATTCCATCGCGTAGCAGCGCACCTTGGCGTGCGCGCTGGCCGATGGTGGTGAGTTGCTGGCGCAGTTCGGTCAGTTGCCCGCGGGCGTTGGCCGCTTGCAGAAAGTCGATGTCTTCTTCTGGGAAGTCGAGCGTAGCTTCAACCAGCATGCGCAGATGGGTGAAGCCATCGCGCAGGGAGTGGATGGCGTCAGAAAATGCACCGCTGAGTGACAGGCTGGCGCTGCGGGCGGCACTTTCGGTGGTGGCGTCAATCAAGTCGGCCACGGCTTCGGCCTGGGCCAGATCGAGTTTGTCGTTCAGAAAAGCGCGGCGGGTGAACTCGCCCGGTTCGGCCAGGCGCAAATCAGGCAGCCATGCTGTTGTAGTACTGCTGTCTTGCAGTGCATTGGCAGTTTGTAGTGCCCGCGCGACCAGCAATTGCAGCACGATAGGGCCGCCGTGTGCGTGTAACTCCAGCACGTCTTCACCTGTGTAGGAGTGTGGCGCGGGAAAAAACAGTGCCAGTCCTTGGTCAATCGCACGGCCGGTATCGTCTGGAAAGGGCAGGTAATGGGCATGGCGTGCTCGCAGGGAGTGGCCTAACCACTGCTGCGCCCATGGCTGCAGGTTGCGCCCAGAGATGCGCACAATGCCAACGGCGCCACGGCCTGATGCGGTGGCGATGGCAATGATTGGGTGTTTGTCGGCGGTGTGCATAGGCTGGCAATTGAAAGGTAATCAGGGGGGCAAGGCGAAGCGCAGGGCATGATCATAGTTGGTTCGTACTTCATTTTTGCAACAGCGGTGGCGGCAAAAAGCCCCTTGGCACGGGCGCTGTGCCAAGGGGCTTGCAGGTGTGCAGGTGCTGGTTTAGAAGCGTACGTTCATGCTGATCCAGAAGCTGCGGCGTGCATCCTTGTTGTTGAAGTCGTCTTGGTAGCTGGCCTCATACCCACCATTACCATCTGGTGCGAACAAAGTGCGGTAGCCGGTAAAGTCCCGGTCCAGCAGATTGTTGATACGGCCTGTGATGGAGAAGGTTTTGTTGATTTCATAGCTTGCGCCTGCGTGCAGCTGGGTGTAGCTTTTCCAGTAGAGTTCCGTGCCTGTCGCACTGTCAGTGCCGCGGTAGCGTTTGGAGCGGTACTCTGCTGTCAAGAATGTGTTGAGCTTGGGCAGTGCTTGCCAGTCGACGGTGATATTACCCATATGTTTGGCCAGATTGGTCAGCGGATGACCTGATTCTGGACCTGATTTTTTCTCACTGTCAGTGTAGGTGTAGTTGCCGCGCAGGCCAATGGTTGGATTGATTTGGTAGCGGCCTGCCAACTCTAACCCCATGATGGTAGCTTTGTCGACATTCATTTTTTGTGCGTAAGTGGTATAGCCCAAATCGCCATAGGAGCCCAAATTCACGCAGGGGCGCACACCTGCAGTTGCCGCACACGACTGGGTTGCTGTGCCCGTTTCAATCTTGTCTTTGAAGTTGTTGTGGAATACCGTGGCGTTAAAGCTATGGCGGTCTGGATGGTTCCAGTACACGGCCAGCTCACTGTTGACGCTGGTTTCAGGTTTCAGGTTAGGGTTACCTGCAAAAGGAATCACACCTTGGCTGCCAAAGCCAGTAATGCCATCGTACAAATCGGTAGTTTTTGGGGTCTTGTACCCAGTGCTGACGCCACCTTTGACTGTCCATTCAGGGCTGAATGTGTACACGCCATACAGGCGTGGCGAAACGTGGCTGCCAAACGTATTGTGGTGGTCATAGCGCAGACCTCCAGTCAATGTGAAGCTTTCGGTTGGCATCCAGTTATCTTCAATGAAGACGGATTGCATTTTTTGTTTTTGCTTGCCTTGTGACAGACCGCTTTCGAGGCCAAAGACACCATCACGCAGTTCTCCATCAATGATTTGTCCGCCCACCACCAGCGTATGGTCCCCTGCCAGATTGCGTAGCGGAATATCGAGTTTGGCATCTAACGTGTATTGGTTGCTCTCTAAGGTTCTCGCAGCACGCGGTAAGAAGATGGATGCCGCAAGGGCGCGGCGATCCGCTTGGCTCAGTCCGGCATAGGCACCTGTTCCGTCCCACATTTGCTGCAACAGGTGGCGTTCATCGGTTGAGAAAGGCAGGGTGCGGCCTTTGTTATCCGTCTTGACGTAACCTAGCGATACAAAGCTGCGGCCAAAGTCCCAGTCGCCGTCGTGTGTGATGGCCCAACTGTCACGGGTGAATTTCTGATCTGCGGTGTAGCCCACACGTGGTTGCACTACGCCACCGCTGGCACGCCAAATCGTGCTTGGGCTGTCTAAGGTGCCCAGTTGGCTTTGTGCGTTGTCGTATTTTTGGCGTGAAATATCCCAATCAAAAGTGATGCTCTGGCGCGCATCAGGGGTGAGCGAGAGGCTCATGCCAATAGCCTTGTTGGTGTTTTCCACAGTGCGACCACCTGCACCAAATCCTAGATTGCGTTCATGAACAACCCCGTTGGGATCGACGGCTGGAGCATACTCAGGACTGGATGGATCTTTGTCATACACGCTGCCACGCAGGCTGATGCCCAGCAAGTTTTTGACGATGGGGCCGCGCAGGTCGAAGTCGAGTGTGGATACGTCACCGTATTCGCTTTTTTGTTGAAAGGTGCGGCCAACTGTGGCAGAGCCATGCCATTCATTGGTGACTTTTTTGGTGATGATGTTGATCACGCCACCCATGGCGTCTGCACCGTACAGCGTTGAGGCTGGGCCACGAATCACTTCGATCCGCTCCACCGCATCTAGCGGAGGCAAGTGGTTGAATTGGTTGCCTTGGAAGTTGTTGGGGTAAATATCACCATGGTTGCTTTGGCGTCGGCCGTTGACCAAGATCAAGGTGTAATCTGCACCCATGCCGCGCAGACTGATCGTACGCTGGCCGGTTTTGTCCGAGGTCTCGCCCACGTCCACGCCTTCCAAATCGCGTACGGCATCGATCAGACTGGTGTAGGGTTTCTTGCTCAAGTCTTCCTGGCTGACCACCGAAATACTTGCTGGTGCATCGGTGATTTTTTGCTCAAAACCTGCCGCAGAGATCACCACTTCACCTAGTACCGCCTCATCATTTGTGGTGGTTTGGGCATGAGAAAAGCTGGTGCACATGCACAGCAAGGCCACAGACACACCAATAGGGTGGCGTTGGGCACGCAAAAGAGGGGAAATCGACATCAAAGCAAGGTCTCCTGTAGATCCATGTGAAAAGCAACACCGCGACCTTTATGGACTGAAAGAGTCACTAAAGACAGTTGTGTGGTGGGTATGTGCGCACATTCTGTCAAAAATGGATTACAAATAAAAACAATTCCTATTATTGGTGTGTTTTTTGTTTTATTTTTGCGACGGATTTTGAAGAATGCGTCCACGACCTCAACACAGCCGCGCAACGCGCAAAGAACCTGCTGTGTGAAGAATCCTTGCCGATCAGATAGCCCGATTGCAGTTTTTGCTGCGTCCTGCATCCTCTTAGGCTCCAACACAGCCTGCGTGGAAGTCGTAAAGACGTTCTAGCCATTTGGCGTGACTTTCAGTGCGGTATTTATGTATGCTCTGCATGGTGTGCAGGAGCTAATACGAGACCTCAGTAGCGAAAAGCATTTCTAGAAAAGCTTCTGCGGCGGGGCGAAGGCGGCGCCCGCGCCGGGTCACGATGCCAATCGTGCGTTGGATGGTGGGTTGGCGCAAAGGAATGCGGATGAGGGGCTCGTTGTGCCCATGGTGCAGCGCGAAGCGGGGAATGGCCCCCACACCAACGCCTGCTTTCACCAAGCTGATTAAGGCCGGGACATGCAGTGCTTCGCATGAAATGCGCCGCAACACTACGCCAGCATCGGCCAATTCTTTATCGATCAGCAAGCGGTTGCCACTGCCTGCGGCCAGCACGACACAGTCGTGTTCTGCCATTTCACTCCAGGTGACATGTTTTCGTTTGGCCAATGGGTGCTGCGGCAAGCAGGCCATGACATAAGATTCTTTTGCCAGAGGAGAGAAATCCAAGTCTGCGTCTTGCAAACCGAGATAGCTCACGCCAAAGTCCGCTTCGGCCCGCATGACGGCGGTCAAAACGTCAGGGGCTGATTGGTCCAGGATGCGCAAACGCATGCGCGGGTACTTTGCATGGAATGGCCCCACCACTTTGGCCAAGATGGTTTCCACTGCAGAAGGAACGCAGGCCACTGAAACCTGCCCATAGATGCGGTCGGTTTGATCGGCCAAACCGAGCAAAGCATTTTCCGCTTCAAATAAAACATGGCGTGCGCGTGTGACGAAATTCACACCCAAGGCACTGAGCTCAACACGTCTGGTGGTTCGTTCGAGTAAGCGAACTCCGAGTGCCTCCTCTAGCTTGCTGATGCGACGCGAAAGTGCTGGCTGAGAGAGGTGCAGCTGCTCAGAAGCAGCGCGAAAGCTGCCCAAATCAGCGATAGCCACAAAAGCACGTAGATCACCCAGATCGAAATTCATAACAAAAACGAAATAATCAAAAGAATTTTTGCAATTTACACCGTATTGTTGGCAAACGATGATGGCGACATACAAAAAAGCACGGTGCTGGTGCTTTGCTGGTATCAAACAAATAGACAGGAGACTTTTTATGCTGAATCAACGCCATTCACTTTTTTCTTTTGCGCGGCGCCAATGCTGCTTGGCTGCTTTGGGCTTGGCTGCCTTGACGCTGAGTGCTGCAGCAAGCGCGAATGACCGCGACGACTATCCCAATCGGCCAGTGACGGTGTTGGTCCCCTACGCGCCAGGTGGGCAAGGCGATGTGTTTGCCCGCTTATTGTCCGAACCGCTGGCCAGACGCTTAGGCAAAGCCGTGGTGGTGGATAACCGCCCTGGTGCCAGTGGGGCCTTGGGTGCGCGATTGTTGGCGCAAGCCCCTGCTGATGGCTATACCTTGATGCTGGGACAAACGGGGGAAGTGGCCATCAATGGTTTCACGATGAAAAAGCCCGGATACGATGCCGTCAAGGATTTCCGTCCAGTAGCGCTGGTCGGCAATTCTCCATTGGTGTTGGTGGCGCCTGCGAGCGCGCCATTCAATACGATGGAAGAGTTGATTCGTTACGCCAAAGACAACCCTGGGCAAGTGGCTTATGCCTCTTCTGGTACAGGAACGCCTGGGCATTTGGCTGCGGCCGCTTTGGCCATGCATACGGGCACCGAGATGATTCATGTGCCGTACCGTGGCGCAGGGCAGGCGATCAACGATGTGATCGGCGCGCAGGTGCACATATTTTTCTCCAGTGCTTCAGCGATTTTGCCGCACGTCAAGGGTGGGCGTATCAAAGCGATTGCGGTGGGCTCTAAAGAGAGGCTGGCGACGTTGCCTGATGTGCCCGCTGTGGCCGAAACAGTGCCGGGGTTCGACTTCACGCTGTGGGGAGGCTATTTTGCGCCGCGCCAAACGCCTGAGGCCGTGGTGCAGCGCTTGAACCAAGAGATCAACGACATCTTGCAAACGCCCGATATCCGCCAGCGTTTTATTGATGAGGGTAGTGCGGTGGAGCCACTCAGCACCCAAGCCTTTGAGGCCTATGTTCAGCAAGAGGCAACGAAATACCGTGTATTGATTGAGACCACGGGCATTCAAGTGGAATAAATGGTGCTTGTTGCACCTGTGCTGTGAAGTCTTGTGCGCAAGCAGTTTGTATGGTCAAGGGTGCCGCATGGCACATCGGTTAAGGTAAATATATGAAATTGGTGGTAATTCCCGGTGATGGAATTGGTCCGGAAACGATGGCTGCAACAGTGGGCGTGTTGCAGGCCGCATCGCAGCGCTTTGATCTCAATTTACAGATTGAGCATGAGATAGCAGGGCATGAGAGCTTGCGCCAGCATGGTGCGACCGTGACCCCGACCTTGTTGGAAAAAGTTAAAAACGCGGATGGCTTGATGCTCGGGCCAATGGCCACCTATGACTTTAAAGACGAAGCCAAAGGAGAGATCAATCCATCCAAGTTTTTCCGCAAAGAGCTGGACTTGTTTGCCAACATTCGCCCGGCAAGAACCTATGAGGGGCTAACGCCCCGCTTGGGCACATTTGACCTCGTGGTGGTGCGTGAGAATACCGAAGGTTTTTACGCCGACCGCAATATTGCATCGGGCGGCAGTGAAATGCTGATCACGCCGGATGTGGCCGTGTCATTGCGGCGCATTACACGCGAGTGCTGTGAACGCATTGCACGCTCTGCCTTTGAGTTGGCGATGACGCGACAGCGCAAAGTCACCATCGTGCACAAAGCCAATGTGCTGAAAATTGGCGATGGCATGTTCATCGAAGAGTGCCTGAAAGTGGCGCGCGAGTTCCCGCAAGTGGAGGTCAATGACATCATTGTGGATGCGATGATGGCCCACGTTGTGCGCGCACCGCAGCGTTTTGATGTGGTGGTAACTACGAATATGTTCGGAGATATCCTCTCTGACCTCACGGCAGAGTTATCGGGCAGTCTGGGTTTGGGGGGGTCTCTGAATGCAGGCAGCCAATACGCGATGGGGCAAGCCGCGCATGGCTCTGCGCCAGATATTGCTGGTAAAAATATTGCCAATCCTTTTTCACAGGTGCTGTCTGCTGTGCAATTACTCGACTGGTATGGCCGCAAAGCCAAGCGTCCTGAATTTGAAACCGCGGCTGCAGCCATTGGCCATGCGGTTGAAGCAGTGATTCGGCAAGGGCAGGTCACGGTGGATTTGGGTGGAGCACTCGGCACTGCAGAAACCGGGCAGGCCGTGGTGCAGCAACTTTTGCAGACATAACAGGGGCGACGATGCCTGAGAACCTTGCCGCATTGCCTTCGGCCGCTTGTGATTGCCATGTGCACGTCATCGGTCCTGCTCATGATTACCCCATGCATGATGCGCGTGCCTATACACCTGCTGAGGCCTCACTAAACGATTTGCGCGCGCACAAGGCACGACTGGGTTTGGGGCGGGCTGTGTTGGTGCAGCCGAGTGTGTACGGCATTGACAACCGCTACATGTTGGCGTGTTTGCAGCACATGGGGGGCACAGGCCGTGGTATTGCCGTGATTGACGCGGCACACCGCCGCGAATTACTGGAGCAATGGCATGCCCTTGGCGTACGTGGCGTACGCGTGAATTTGGAAAGTGCAGGTGCACGCGATTTGGAGGCTGCTTGGGCGATGCTCGAGCATACGGCGCAACAGATTGCCCCACTGAAATGGCATTTGCAGGTTTACGCTGCTTACAGTGTGTTGCGCGCATTGTCTCCCCGTTTGCTGCAATTGCCTGTGCCGCTGGTGCTAGATCATTTCGCAATGGTGCCTGCTGAATGGGCGTGTGATGCGGTCGCGTTGGAGCCGTTGGAAGAGTTGCTGAGTTCAGGCCGTGTCTATATCAAGTTGTCGGGTTCCTACCGCTTATCTGATGTCTTGCTAGATTCGCTGCATGCTGCGGACATCTTGGCTGCGCGGTGGTTGGCCTTGCGTCCTGATCGATTGTTGTGGGGAAGTGATTGGCCACACACAGCACGCGATCCCGGAAAGCATCGGTTAGAAGTCAGCGCGTATCGCAACATTGCTAGTGATGGCTTGCATGTTCAGGCGCTCACTTGGTTTCCAACACCCGAAATCAGACAGCAAGTCATGGTGATAAATCCTCAACAACTTTATGGCTTTGAGGGTGCAGTACCAAACCAATGAGTGGGCACCTGATGCATAAGCATCACACATGCATGCAATGTGGCGTAGCTGGCCTAGTGTGGGGTGAGTATGCTGCGCCAGCACAGATAATGCCGCCATGCAACGCGAACACCTTGAACAACACCAAGTCTGGATTTACCTTTGTGCCATAGCGCTAGGCTGGGGTTTGGCGCATTTGGTGCCACATGCTGCGCCAATGGCTGAGTGGTTGCTGTGGCCTGCATTGGCCTTGCTGCTGTTGGCCACGTTTGCCCAAACGCCGCTTCGTCAGTTGCCTTTGGTGTTGGCTCAGCGGCGTTTATTGGCGGCATTGGTGGTGGGTAATTTTGTGTTGCTGCCTTTGTTAGTGGCTTGTTTATTGCCATTGGCTGGCCCGTACCCAGCAGTGCAATTGGGTGTGGTGCTGGTGTTGTGCGTGCCTTGTACAGATTGGTTCATTACCTTCACCCAAATGGCCAAGGGGGATGTGCGTGCCGCGATTGCCTGGACGCCGCTGGCTTTGTTGCTGCAACTGCTGCTATTGCCCCTGTATGTGTGGTGGATGCTGGACGCCCAAGTGCTTGCCGGGCTATGGCAGCCACGGGTATTGGCTGCGGCCGTGGGCTTGATTGTGTTGCCTTTATGTGTGGCGTGGGCCTTGCAGTGGGGGGCACGCCAGCGAGCGACGGTACACCGATGGATAGACCGCATGGCGTGGTGGCCGGTGCCCATGCTGGCTTTGGTGATTGGGTTGATTGCCACATCGCAAGCGCAGGCTTTGCAAACGGCTTCCATGGCAGTTGCAGTGTTTGCGCGGCCAACACTGGTCTTTACGCTGTTTGCTGTGCTGGCATGTGCCCTAGCGTTGGCCTTGGCGCGATGGTGCGATTTAGGGCCTGCCCCAGCGCGAACATTGGTGATGAGCTTGGGGACACGCAATTCGTTTGTCATGCTGCCTATCGCACTGGCCTTAGGCCAAGGTATGGAATTGGCCGCCAGTGTGATTGTGCTGCAGTCCGTGGTGGAGTTGTTGGCCATCATGGTGCTGTTGGCGGTCTTGCAGCGCATACGCTGAAAGCGCAGCTAAGGCAGCAATGCAGTAACCGGCCAGCGGGCGCTTGGCTGGCCGTGGTTTGCACTACGATGGCGGCTATGCGAAAACTGATCATTGCTGCCGTTGGGCAAAAAGTCCCCGCCTGGGCTCAAGAAGGGTATGACGATTACGCCAAGCGTTTTCCTGCCGATATGCGGCTGGAATTACGCGCTGTGAAAACTGAGCCACGCACCAGCGGCAAGACTGCCGAACAAATGATGGCGGCCGAAGCCCAGCGCCTGCAGGCGCAATTTCCGCCGCAAGCGCATATCGTGGTGCTTGATGAGCGTGGCCAGCAAGGCACGACCATGCAGTTGAGCCAACGGCTTGCGCGCTGGCGCGATCTGGGCAGCGATATCGTGTTTGTGATTGGAGGGCCTGATGGTCTATTGCCCGCGTTGCGCGAGACTGCTAACGAGCGGATGCGCTTGTCAGACTTGACCTTGCCACATGCTATGGTGCGGGTGCTGTTGGCCGAGCAGCTCTACCGCGCTTGGTCGCTTTTGAACAACCACCCTTACCACCGCGAGTAATCTTCGCGCGCCCTTCATGCCTTTCGTTTACCTCGCATCGCAAAGTCCGCGCCGCAGCCAGTTGCTTACCCAAATGGGCGTGGCGCATGAGCTGCTACTGCCGCAGGCAGATGACCCAGATCCTAGCGACCACCCCGATGCACTAGAAGCACTGGAAGCAACGCTCGCGCACGAATGGCCGCGTGACTATGTGCAGCGCGTCACTGGGCTGAAGTTGCAAGCTGCCATGCGCAGGGCACAGCGTCGTGGCTTGGCTGGAGTGCCGATTCTGTGTGCTGATACCACGGTGGCGTTGGGCCCGCGCATTCTGGGTAAAGCCGTTGATGCACAAGAAGCCCGCGAGATGCTGGGTGCGTTATCAGGGCAAAACCATGCCGTATTGACGGCAGTGGCCGTGGCGCTGGATGGACAGGTGCGGCAAGCGCTTTCAGTCTCGCAAGTGCAATTTGCTGATGTGAGCCAGGTTTGGCTTGATGGCTACATCGCCTCGGGAGAGTGGCAGGGCAAGGCAGGCGCGTATGGCATTCAAGGCTTGGCGGCCACGATGGTGGCACATATTGAAGGCAGTTATTCCGGCATCATGGGGCTGCCAGTGTTTGAGACCTATCAACTCTTGCAAGCATCGTTGGCTCAACCCGTTGCGCGCAATACCAGTGCCTTTGTGCATCCTTCTTCTTCGATCTCTAATCCCCATACACAAGGCTGATCATGCATGAATCGTCCCTTTCAGGCCAAGCCCATCAGTCTGTAGATGCAGGTGCTAACCATTCTGCCCCCCAGCCACACCCAGCCGGTGTGCAAGAGATTCTGGTGAACTGGGCGCCTCAGGAAACCCGTGTTGCGGTGATTGAACACGGCGCGGTACAGGAGCTACATTTGGAGCGCACACTGGAGCGCGGCTTGGTTGGCAATATTTACCTTGGCAAAGTCACGCGGGTTTTGCCGGGCATGCAATCGGCGTTTGTCGATATTGGCTTGGAGAGGGCCGCATTTTTGCACGTGGGCGATGTGTGGCAGCGCCAAAGTGGTGGCGAGACGTTAGCCACCATCCGCCGGCAGGAACCTTTGCAGCCCATTGAAAAGCAAGTGTTTGAAGGGCAGTCGATTGTGGTTCAGGTCATCAAAGACCCGCTTGGCAAGAAGGGCGCGCGCCTGTCCACGCAGATCAGTGTGGCAGGGCGTTCGCTGGTGTTTTTGCCGCAGGACGACCACATTGGGGTCTCGCAGAAAATTCCACCACAGGAGCGCGATGCGTTGCGCCAACGCCTGCAGGATTTGGTGACTGCCCACACGGAAGCAGGCAAGAACACTGGCGGGTTTATTTTGCGCACCAATGGGGAAGAGTCGAGCGATGCAGAACTGGCGGAAGACATCCAGTACCTGCGTACGACGTGGCAGAAAATCCGCCATGCGGCCTTGTCCAAACCTGCTACCAGCTTGTTGCACCAAGACCTGGATTTATTGCGTCGCGTCTTGCGCGATTTGGTTGGCGAGGCCACGCGCAGCGTGACGATTGATTCACGCGAGCAATATGGTTTGCTGCAAGAGTTCGCCAAGGAATTCACGCCTACTGCGCTGGAGCGTTTGCAACTCTACCGTGGCGAGCGGCCTATTTTTGACCTCTACAACGTGGATGAGGAAATCACCCGGGCGCTAGGGCGGCGGGTGGATTTGAAGTCGGGCGGCTACCTCATCATTGACCAGACCGAAGCCTTGACCACGATTGATGTCAACACGGGCGGCTACGTAGGGGCACGCAATTTTGACGACACCATTTTCAAAACAAATCTTGAGGCCACTCAAACCATTGCGCGCCAGTTGCGTCTGCGCAATTTGGGCGGCATTGTGGTGGTTGACTTCATTGATATGACGCAAGAAAAGCACCAACAAGCGGTGCTGCAGGAGTTTCGCAAGCAACTCGCACGTGACCGCGTGCGCACTACGGTATGTGAATTTTCGCCACTGGGCTTGGTGGAGATGACACGCAAACGCACACGCGAGTCCTTGGCGCACATGCTCACGCAGCCTTGTGACATTTGCCAAGGCACTGGCGAGGTGAAAACCCCGCGCAGCGTGTGTTATGACATTTTGCGGGAGATCTTGCGCGAAGCACGCCAGTTCAACCCCAAAGAGATCAAGGTGCTGGCTGCGCCCGAGGTGATTGAGCTGTTCCTTGACGAAGAAAGCCAATACTTGGCAAGTCTCTCGGACTTCATTGCCAAACCCATTGCGCTGGTGGCAGAAAGTAGCCTGGCCCCCGACCGCTACGACATCGTGTTGGTGTGATGGCGTTTGCCTTGCACTTTCCTTTGAACCTCCTGAAAGTACGTTGATGAAAAAACTCCCTTCTTTCGATGCCTTTCGCATTGGCCCCAAGCACACCCTCAGCGATATTGCCCCAGACCAGAAAACGTTTGACTTGGGCGGCAAGAAGGAAGAGCGTGCACACCTGGAAGTGCTGGCGCTGGAGCTGAATGACCTGCAGAACTTGCTCTATGCCGAAGGCCAGCGCAAGGTGTTGCTGGTGCTGCAAGGTATGGATACCAGCGGCAAGGATGGAACGATCCGCTGGGTGTTTTCGCGCACCTCCCCGTTGGGGGTGCATGTGGCTGCGTTCAAAGCCCCCAGTGCTAAGGAAAAAGCGCATGACTTTCTCTGGCGTTGCCATGCGGTAACGCCGGGCGCAGGAGAGCTGACGGTATGGAACCGCAGCCACTATGAGGATGTGCTTGTACCGGTGGTAGAAGGCTGGATCACCAAAGCTGAAGCCAGAAGCCGTTTTGAACACATCAACAACTTTGAAAAGCTACTCAGCGATACGGGGACAACCATCATCAAGTGCATGCTGCACATCAGCAAAGATGAACAACGCAGGCGCTTGCAAGACCGGTTGGATGACCCGAGCAAAAACTGGAAATTTGCCAAAGAAGACCTGACTGCCCGTGCCAAGTGGGATGTATACCAAGAAGCTTATGACGCGCTGCTGAATGCAACTTCGACGCGCTATGCCCCTTGGTATGTCATCCCCGCGGACAACAAACGTCAGCGCAATTTGCTGATTGCGCAATTGCTCAACACGACTTTGCGCACAATGGATTTGCAATTCCCACCAGCAGACCCTTTGCTCGATCAAATCACCATTCCTTAGATCGTCAATACGTCCTCAAACATCCCCTGCTGTGCTGTGCTGTGCTGTGCTGCGAAGCGGTTGTTGGGCAGGGGCAAGTCGTGTGCACAGTCAACACCATTGCAGACGCATACCGCTCAGGTTGCGCAAGTCGAAGTCGGGAGGTTGGCGTTTGCTGGGTTGTGGCGCAAAGGTTTGGCGCGCCAAACAGAAATGGGCGCGATTTACAGTTTCTGCAGGCGCTCTAACGCCTGCTGCAGTGTTTGTTCTTGCTTGGCAAAACAGAATCGCACCATGCCTTGGTCAAAACCATCACCATAGAAGGCTGAGGTAGGAATAGCCGCCACGCCGATTTCTTGGGTCAACCACTCGCAAAATGCCGCTTCTGATTGCGTACTGACAGCTGAAATATCCACGGTCTGGAAGTAGGTGCCGCTGCAATCCATTGGTTTGAGGCGGGTTTTGGCCAAACCGGCACGGAAAGCGTCGCGTTTGGCTTGGTAAAACGCGGGCAACTGCACATAGGGTTGCGGGTTCTGCAGGTACTGCGCTAAGCCCACTTGCATGGGCGTGTTCACGGTGAATACGTTGAACTGGTGGATTTTTCGGAACTCGGCCATCAACGCAGCAGGGGCAGCCACAGTGCCCACTTTCCAGCCCGTTACATGGAAAGTTTTGCCAAAGCTGGACACTACGAATGACCGTGCTGCCAATGCCGGGTAGCGCGATGCGCTTAAATGCGGCTTTCCATCAAACACCATGTGCTCGTACACCTCATCACTGAGCAGCAATACGTTGGTCGGCGCCAGCAACTCTTGCAGTTGCAGCATTTCGGCCTCCGTCCACACCGTACCTGAAGGGTTGTGTGGCGAGTTGATAACCAGCATGCGTGTGCGCACTGTGATGGCTGCGGCAATGCGTGCAAAGTCGGGGCGGAAGCTCCCCGGTGTGAGCGGTACACGCACTGCCGTGGCCCCTGCCATTTGAATGGCGGGGACATAGCTGTCGTAGCACGGGTCAAGCACGATGACTTCATCGCCCGGTTGGGTGGCCGCTAAGATGGCAGTCAGCAACGCTTGCGTAGCGCCTGCAGTAATGGTGATTTCCGTTACTGCGTCATAGGCGTGGCCGTACAGCGTATGGATTTTGTGGGCTACTGCCTCGCGCAAGGCTGCTACGCCTGCCATTGGTGGGTATTGGTTGTGCCCTTGCTGCATGGCCTGTGTGACGGCGGCAGTGAGCGCTGGGTCGCACCCAAAATCAGGAAAGCCCTGACCCAGATTAACAGCTTGGTGCTGTACTGCCAGGGCCGACATGGTGGTGAAAATAGTGGTGCCCACGTCAGGCAAACGGCTGGTGATGGAAGGGGACAAAGTAGACATGACAGCAGGCAAAGCAAGGCGCCACAGCGCACGTTTCAATCAAAGTGTTCGGTTATGAGGGCGCAACCAGAGGCACAGGCTTGTGAGATGGCGCTGGTGTCGCCGCACCAAGGCCTAAAGGCCATCAGTGCGCGTTGGCGCGTGAGATTTTAGAGCGTATGACCCAGGTCTGCAGGCTTGGTGAAGTAGCGCCAATACATGGCGGGGCTGCGTTTAGTAGAGCGAGAGTGCTTAGGCTCTCCGCACAGTCTCTTAAGGCTCAAAAAAGAGCAGTCCAAGGCGCCTGTTGCCGCGCACCGTACCTTGTGGACTGCAACGCGGTTCATGTGGAAATTCTAAGCACGCTCTTATAAGTCGTAATCAGATTCGCGCCCAGCCAAGGCCAGCTTCACCTGTTCACGACTTAGGCGTGGGCTGATCAACTCTGCAAAGCGATATACAAACTGGCGCATATAAGCCCCGCGTTTGAATGCTACGCGTGCCACGTTCATGCCAAACAAATCGCCCATGGGCTTGGCCACCAATTGGCCCAACAACTCGCCTTGTACCGCCATTTCAGCCACGATGCCAATGCCCAAACCGAGATTGACATAGGTGCGGATCACGTCCGAATCAATCGCTTCCAAAATGATATTGGGCTTCAGCCCGCGTCGTTCAAAAGCGCGGTCTACACGGCCACGCCCGGTGAATGAGGGGTGGTAGGTAATTAAGGGTTCGTTGGCGATATCGTCAAGGGTAATCCGGTCTTTACGCGCCAACGGGTGCGAAGCCGGAAAAATCAACACGTGCTGCCATTCGTAGCAGGGCAGTGTTACCAAGTCCGGGTACTCAGCCAAGGACTCTGTGGCCATGCCGATATCGGCCACCTCGGTCAGCACCATGTCTGCCACTTCATGCGGCGTGGCTTGGTGCAGGCTGATGTTGACCTTGGGGTACTGCCCGCGAAAGCGCGCTACGGGTTCAGGCAACACATAGCGTGCCTGCGTGTGGGTGGTCGCAATCGAAAGCGTACCGTTGTCTTGCGCGCTGAAGTCACTGCCAATGCGCTTGAGGTTACCGACCTCACGCAAGATTACTTCAATGCTTGCCAGCACATGCTGGCCTGGTTCTGTTACGCGTTTTAGCCGCTTGCCGTGGCGCGCAAAAATCTCCACGCCCAGCTCATCTTCCAACTCAATGATGGCTTTGGAAACGCCCGGTTGCGACGTGTGCAAGGCCTTGGCCGCTTCGGTCAAGTTCAGGTTGCGCCGCACTGCCTCTTGTACGAAACGAAACTGGTGGAGGTTCATATATTTAAAAACGTCTAAAAAAATGCTCGTTTATTATCTGTTATTTGGAATAAAAGGTCAGCTATATCGATATAACCAAAATAAGAGCATCGGGTGGCGCTGCGGGCAGGCGCAGGCCTATTGGAATTGTTGACGGAATCAATCGGTGTTGCTTGGGCACATAGGGCACAATAGCGCATTACACATTCAGTTTCATTTGAATACGGCGGCAAGTCTGTCGATTCCTTTTTGGCGAACACCATGTCAGTACTGCACGCTTTGCGCGAGAAAATTCAACACCACCAAGCTGTTGTTGGTATATATGGTTTGGGGTATGTAGGCTTGCCTTTGGCGCTGCGTTTTGCTGAGGTGGGGGTCAAGGTCATCGGGTTTGATATCGACACCAACAAAGTGGAACGACTCAACAGCGGACAGAGCTATATCGAGCGAATCACACCCCATCAAATCCAACAAGCACAACAACAAGGGCTTGAAGCCACAACAGACTTTAGTCGTACCCAGGCGGTGGACGCCATCATCATCTGCGTGCCTACGCCGTTGGATGCGCACCGCCAACCTGATCTGAGCTTTATTACCAATACGGTCGATGCCATGCTGCCTTACATCCGGGCAGGGCAAATCATGAGTTTGGAAAGCACCACTTGGCCTGGGACGACAGATGAAGTCTTGCTGCCCCGCGTTCAGTCTCGCGGTTTTACCGTAGGGCACGACTTTGCATTGGTATTCAGCCCTGAACGAGAAGACCCGGGCAATCCGGACTACGGTACCAAGGACATCCCCAAAGTGATTGGCGGGACGACGCCAATGTGCTTGGAATTGGGCGTTGCCCTGTATGAACAAGCCATTGCGCGTATGGTGCCAGTGAGCAGTACGCGCGCGGCTGAAATGACCAAGCTGCTGGAAAACATTCACCGCAGCGTGAATATCGGCTTGGTCAACGAAATGAAGATTGTTGCCGACAAAATGGGCATCAACATCCATGAAGTGATTGATGCCGCTGCCACCAAGCCCTTCGGCTTCGTACCCTACAAACCCGGCCCCGGCCTGGGTGGCCACTGCATCCCCATCGACCCGTTCTATCTGACCTGGAAGGCACGTGAATACGGCGTCAACACCCGCTTCATCGAACTGGCCGGCGAAATCAACCACTACATGCCGCAATGGGTCGTCAGCAAAGTAGCCGATGCCCTCAACGAGCGCGGCAAGGCCATCAAAGGCAGCCAGATTTTGGTCTTGGGCTTGGCGTACAAAAAGAACATCGATGATTCACGCGAGTCGCCAGCTGTGGAAATCATGGATCTGCTACAGGACAAGGGCGCAACCGTAGCCTACAGTGACCCACACATCCCTGAATTCCCCAAAAAACGGGATTACGCGTTTGATCTGAAATCCGTGCCGTTGAATGAAGCCAGCATTGCGCACTACGACTGCATCGTACTGGCAACCGACCATGACGCCTTCGACTACGAGCTGCTAGGCAGACAAGCACCGTTGATTGTGGATACACGCGGGCGTTTCAACTCCAGCAACATCAACATCATCAACGCTTGACTGGGAGACAAAACACCCATGCAAAGCACACTCCACAAAGTCTGGCAACTCTTCACACCTGCCGAACAGCGCAAAGCCGTTTGGATGCTGCTGCTCGCCTTGCTAATGGCAGTGGCCGAAACCGTGGGTGTGATCTCCATCATGCCCTTCCTCTCCGTGCTGGCACGGCCCGGCGTGATTGAAGAAAACCAGTGGTTGCAAGCCATCTACACGCAATTGGGCTTTACGGAACACCGCACCTTCATCATTGGGCTAGGCATTGTCTCCATCATGCTGGTGCTGGCCGCATCCGCCTTCAAGACCATCGTCCAGCATCTACTCAATCGTTTCGTACATCTGCTGCGCCACTCCATCAGCAGCCGGCTGATGGCGCGCTACCTTGGCCAGCCCTACGAATTCTTCATCAGCCGCAACAGCGCAGAGCTATCGAAGACCATCCTGGCCGAAGTGGACATGGTGATGGGCAACCTGATCCAGCCGTTCTCGCAAGTCATCGTGCAAGGCATCGTCGTCGTGGCCATGCTGGCGCTGGTGTTTGCCTACAACCCGCTGACCGCACTGGCCATCGTGTTGGTGGTCGGCACGCTCTACGGTGCCATCTACCTGCTGGTGCGCAAACGCCTCAAACGCATCGGCACCGAAATGGTGGAAGCCAACCGCCAGCGCTACCAAAGCTGCAATGAAGCACTGCAAGGCATACGCGACATCAAAATCACCCACGCCGAAGCCGCCTACCAGCAGCGCTACCAGCAAGCCTCGCGCACCCAGGCCCGCCATATGGCTACCAGCGAAACCTTGAGCCAAACCCCGTTGTACTTGGTGGAAGCTACCGGCTACACCGGCCTAATCCTCATCGCGCTGGCGCTGCTGTTGAAAAGCGGAGACATCGCCCAAGTGCTGCCTGCGCTTGGCCTCTACGGCTTTGCCGCCTATCGCATGCTGCCCGCAGCGCAGATCATGTATCGTGGCTTTGCCCGCCTCAAATTCGCCAGCGCTACGCTGGATAACCTGCACCGCGATATGTCGCTGCCACGGGCTGCTGCACCCTCCGCCAGCCAAGCCGCCTTGGTGCCGCAAATGGAGATTCGCCTGCAAGGCATCCGTTACGCCTATCCATCCACCCCAGACAAACTGGTGCTCGATGGCTTTGACCTCACCATCCCCGTCAACACCAGCGTGGGAATTAAAGGCGTCAGCGGTGCAGGCAAAAGCACCGTGATGGACATATTGCTGGGCCTATTGCAACCACACGCAGGCATCCTGAGCGTGGACGGCACGCCCATTACCCCGCAAAACCTGCAGAGCTGGCAAGCGGCCATCGGCTATGTGCCGCAACACATCTACATTGCCGATACCAGCGTGGCTGCCAATATTGCCTTTGGCGTGCCAGAAGACCAGATCGACATCCAGGCCGTGGAACGCGCTGCCCGCGCCGCGCAGATTCATGAATTCGTGACCCACGAACTGCCCCAAGGCTATGCCAGCCTGGTAGGTGACCGTGGCATCCGCCTATCCGGCGGTCAGCGCCAGCGCATCGGCATTGCCCGCGCCCTGCTCCACGACCCGCCCGTGCTGTTCATGGACGAGGCCACAAGTGCACTTGACCATACGACCGAAGCTGCGGTGAACGAAGCCATACGCAGCCTCACCGGCAAGAAAACCATTGTCGTCATTGCGCATAGGGAAGCAAGTCTCCAAGCATGCGACCGTATCTTGTCAATCACCCAAACAAGCTGACCGTACAGAAAATGAAAAAACAAGTAGACAAATCTCACTACGAGTTCCGTCAATACATGACAAATGAACGATGGGCAAGCGTATGGCACCAGCTTGATGAAGTACTGAAGCAAAAACCAGAGTCTGTATTAGAGATAGGCCCTGGCCCTGGGATATTCAAAAGCGCCGCTAAAATTTTTGGCGTCAATGTTGAGACACTCGACCTTGACCCCGAGTTGAATCCAGATCATGTCGGTTCAGCCGATGCCATCCCCATGCCCGATCATTCTTTTGATGTGGTATGCGCCTTTCAAGTGCTTGAGCACATGCCATTTGAAATCAGTATGAAATCGCTACGAGAGATGTGTCGCGTGGCAAAAAAATCGGTTGTCATCAGTCTTCCAGAAGCTGGGCGTTGCTGGCCCAACACGCTGTCCATCCCTTATGTAAGAAAAATCCGGTTTCTGTTAAGAAATCCTTTCAAAAAAGCCGAAAAACATGTTTTTGATGGTGAACATTATTGGGAGATAGGCAAGCAAGGATACGAACTGTCGAGCATCGTGGACGCTATTAGATCTAATATGCCAGAGTATTGCAGAACAACAACCTACCGGGTACATGAGAATCCTTATCATCGATTTTTCATACTCGACCTTGTCAGGTAAGCTATATGACTATCCCGTTGCTTTCTGTTGTCATCCCCACCCACAACCGCCCGCAGTTCCTGCCCCGTGCCATCGAAAGCGCCTTGCAGGCCGCACCAGACGGCGATGTAGAAGTGATCGTGGTGCCAAATGGGCCGGACGAGTCGTGGAAGGCGGTGGCCGCATCGTTCAAGCATGAACAGCGCGTGCAATGGCATCCTATCGTCAAGGCGCATGCCAACGCTGCCAGAAATGAAGGGAAACGCTATGCACAAAGCAAATATCTGTGGTTCCTGGATGATGACGACTATCTGCTTGAAGGCGCTACATCACTGATAGCACTTGCCGAGAAAGAATCGCTCGAAATTGCTTCAGCACCGGTGGATTTGGTTGCACACGATGGGGGTTTCATCAAAAGGTTGAATCTCGCATCGACAGACGACTTCGTTTCGTCCTGTCTCTCTCCTCAAAGACAAACTGGATTTTCATTTCATATATATCTTCATCTATCAATACATGATTTTTGGCTTGATGAGCGAGTTGGCATTGGGCAAGACACACATTGGGTACATTACCTATGTCAACTAAGAGATTGGCGCTGGGGGAAAATCAATGCAAGCGGATACGCATGGAGACAGCACTCTTCCCCACAAATATCGGCAGCATATGGGCCGAGCGAACACCTGAAACTCCAAGAGAGACTTCTATGGGAAACGATTGAGAGCCTGATTCGCAGCCATCGGCTTACAGACCAAAGAGCCCATTTTGCAGCCCAAGGCATGTGGTCGTTGGTGCACGCAGGGTTCTTCATGAATCCCCAGCACTGGTATCCTGTCATGAAAAAAGTGCAACAGCGTTTCCCCGGCACTTATCCAGAGGTTGCCATCTACAACAAGCCATTGGGAAGATTCATCCCCCCCCTGGCGTTGGAAACCCTCATGCTGCCGAAGCGTTGGCACAACCATCTGAGTCGCCAGCGACTGGTCAAGCAGGGCGTCAAGAATGCTTGGGAATTCTGAATGACAAGACAAAAGGTTTCCATCGTCATCCCCACCACAGGAAAGCGCCAAAATTTACTGCAACGAGCCATTACCAGCGCTTTTGTGGACGATGAGTCGCTTTCCACGGAAATAATTGTGATTGCCAATGGAGCAGAATGGGAAGATTTTTCCTTACCCGACGGCATAGAGTTGCCTTTGAATGCAACCATTCGAGTATTATGCGCCAAACAGGCGGACGCGAATCATGCCCGGAGTCTTGGCATTGAGTATGCCACCGGCATGGTGTTACGGTTTCTTGATGATGATGACTATTTGATACCAGAAGCAGCCAGGGCACAGTATCATTTTACGTTGCAAGAAAATCTGGATTTCTGCTCTGGTAATGCAGAAATTCGTGATCAAGACAACTCCTTGATCGACACACTTGTCCAGCCCGAAGAGCAAACGGCCTGTGCGGCCACACTGACCAGAAAGCGGGTCCAGCTTACTTTTTCGCCAGTGTATAGAACGGCAACATTAAACGGCCTTCAATGGCCCGTCGGTTTACGCCAATCCGAGGACATTGTCTGGCTGGTCCGCTACGTCACTGCGGCACATCGCCGTTGGAAGCATTTCGATTGCGCTGTTGGAGTGTGGTATCAGCATGCCGGTGAGCGCCAGTCATTGAATCGTCCGTCAGGCTTCATACACGAAGCAACGGCCCAAGCCTTGCTCGAAGCGAAGGTCACATTGCAGCAACAAAGGCGCTGGGATGAGCATTTGGCCCATCTGACTGCTGAAGCATTGATGGATTTGGTTCACCGCAGCTTCCCATTCCGCCCGCTGTATTGGACAAGCGTGGCCAATCAGGCATTGCAGATGAATCAGCGCGCCCGTCCGCCTCAGCCCGTGTATGCCTATGCCGGATTTCGTCAATTTGACCCACGCCTTCTGCTTTGGCTGTTGCTTCCCAAGCGCTGGTTTTCGCTAGGATGGGTTAGCGCCAAAAACCTTATTGCCGGGCGCGATTATCGGCGCACATTGTGAACGTCATGGATAACTATCAAGCATCGGTCCGCATCACCACCATCATCGTCACCTACAACCGCCAACTGCTACTGCGCAAGGCGTTGGCCGCTCATACTGCGCAAACCCTGCAGCCCACCCGCCTGCTGATCGTGGATAACGCCTCCACCGACGGCACGCACGAGATGCTGGTTGCCGAGGGCTGGCTGGATCGCCCTGGCGTGGAGCTTCTGGCGCTGCCGGAAAACACCGGGGGCGCGGGCGGCTTTGCCGCAGGCCTGAAGCATGCCTTCGATAACGGCGCTGAATGGGTATGGATGATGGACGACGACGCCGAGCCGCTCCCCGATGCGCTGGCCGAGTTAATGCGCGTGGCGACCGACCCGACGCAGGTTTATGGCTCGCTAGCAGTATGCGGAGAAGAAACCTCGTGGCTAACTACGCTGTTAGCCCCTTCGCTGGGCGAGGTCGAGCGCCCTGATGTCGTGCCGGAATGCGCCGCAGTGCAGTCACTGCCCTTTCTGGGCTTTCTCATCCACCGCGATCTGGTGGCACGCATCGGTTTTCCTGATACCGGCTACTTCATTGCCGCCGATGATGTGGAATATTGCGTACGCGCTCAACAAGCCGGTGCGAGTATCGTCATGGCTGGCAAGAGTCGTATTGAGCACCCTAAGTCACGCCCATACAAAGTACGCGTGCTTGGCCAAACACTCACTTGCTTGGCTTTACCTCCCTGGAAGCGCTATTACGATACCCGCAACCGCCTCTTAATTGCCCGCAAATACTACGGCATCAAGTTGCTTACACAAACCATTCCCGGCTCATTCGTTCGCCTGTTTGCGGCGCTACTGAGAGAACCTCGAAAGCTGGCGCAATTACATGCTTTTTCTGCTGGATTCATCGATGGCGTATTGGGCATCAAAGGCAAGCGGCATGAATGGTGGCACATTCGATGAAGTACTTGAATCATGCTACATCTGGACCCCCTGAGTTCATCTTGTTATACGCAATTTTTAAGGTTGAACCATGAATACCCAAACTACCCTCATCATCGGCGCAGGCTTTGCCGGCAGCGTCATCGCCCGTGAACTGGCCGAAGCCGGTCAGCAGGTCCACATCATCGACAAGCGCCCCCACATTGCAGGAAATGCCTATGACGAGCTGGATGCGCACGGCGTACTTGTACACCGCTATGGGCCGCACATCTTCCACACCAACAGCGAGAAGGTGTTCAAGTACCTGTCGCGCTTTACTGAATGGCGGCCTTACGAACACCGTGTGCTTGGCGTGGTGGATGGCAAGACTTACCCATTTCCCATCAACCGCAGTACGCTCAACCAGTTGTATGCGCTTGATCTGGATGAGGCCGGTGCCGCCGCATTCTTTGAGAAGGTGCGCGAACCACGCGAGCCCATACGCAGCAGCGAAGACGTGGTGCTCAATTCGGTAGGTCGCGATCTGTATGAAAAATTCTTTCTTAACTACACACGCAAGCAGTGGGGGCTGGAGCCTTCACAACTGAAGGCGGGTGTGGCTGCACGTATTCCCACCCGCACGAATACGGATGATCGTTATTTCACCGATACCTTCCAGGCCATGCCCTTGCATGGCTATACGAGAATGTTCGAGAATCTGCTCGACCATCCCAATATTCGCATGGAAACGAGTGTCGATTTCGCCGATGTGCCTGACCATGATGGCTATGCACACATCGTATGCACCGGCCCGATTGATTCGTTCTACGGCTACCGTTTTGGCCGTTTGCCCTATCGCTCACTGCGTTTCGAGCACGCGCATCTGGCAGATACCAAGCAATTTCAATCTGTGGGTACGGTGAACTATCCCAACGACCACGCCTACACGCGCATTACCGAGTTCAAACATCTGACTGGGCAACAATGCGACGGCACATCCATTGTGCGCGAATACCCGATGGCCGATGGTGACCCGTATTACCCGATTCCGCGTGATGAGAATGAAGCACTGTTCAAACAATACGAGGCTTTGGCAGACGCCGAAAAGAACGTGACCTTCGTCGGGCGGCTGGCGCAGTACCGCTACTACAACATGGATCAAGTGGTGGCAGCGGCGTTGAGTGCTTCCCAGAAGATCATGGAAAAGCTCTGATGCGCATCGCCTTCATCTGTAAACGCCGCTACATGGGCAAGGATGTCATTCTTGACCGCTATGCCAGGCTGTATGAAATCCCCCGCCAACTGGCGTTGCTTGGGCATGAAGTGCATGGTTATTGCCTTGACTACCATGACTCTGGTGCCAGTCAGCCGCAACAGGAGTGGCAGCACAACGCAGCACCTGGTTCCTTGGCGTGGGAATCCAGTTCACTTGGGCGGCTGAAATTGCCCGCGCTGACGACCTACCCCAGACAATTGCTGCAGCGGTTGCGGCAGTTTCAACCTGACGTGTTGATTGGCGCATCGGACATTCCCCATGTCGCACTGGCGCAATGGCTGGCGACTCGCCTGCGCATACCCTATGTGGTGGACTTGTATGATAACTTTGAAGGTTTTGGGCAAGCGCGAATTCCGGGGTTTGTAACTGCACTGCGCCACGCCACCCGCAAGGCCGCATTGGTCACCACCACCAGCGAACCATTGCGCCAATTGGTAGTGGAAGATTACAAGGCTGAGGGCACCGTGATTTCCATGCCAAGCAGCGTGGACTTACAAGTCTTCCATCCCGGAGACAAAGCGCAAGCACGTCAGCGCCTTGGCTTACCACTGGATGCGCCGTTGATCGGAACTGCAGGAGGCTTGTACAAAGACAAAGGTGTGGAGCCTTTGTATGCAGCGTGGCAAAAAATCGCCAGCCAACGCCCGGATGTGCATCTGGTGCTCGCTGGTCCCTTCAAGCCGGAACTGCCACCACCACAGGGGGAGCGGGTGCATTACCTGAGCCAACTGGTCCATGCACAGGTTGCAGACCTTTTTCGCGCGCTGGATGTGGGCATCATCTCGATCCTTGACACCCCGTTCGGGCGCTATTGCTTTCCGCAGAAGGCTTATGAGATGCTGGCATGCCACTTGCGCGTGGTTGTGGCCGATGTGGGAGAAATGTCCGACCTGTTTGCGCAAACGCCAGAGGTACTGTTCGCCGCCGGGAACGCTGACGAGATGGTAGAAGCGTTGGGTAACCAATTGAGTCAACCAACCAGTACGCAAACCATCTCCGTCAAGGATTGGCAAAGCCTGATTGCGCAGATAGCAGCGCCTCTCATGGGGATTGGCTCTGCCGACCAGGAACCTCAATGACTCAATCCACGACGATCTTCTCAAGCAGGTTTGCGTAACGGCCAGCAATTTGCGTCCAATCCAGCTTGTCGAGCAGGGCATCCCTCATCACTGCAACTCGGTGCAGGGCCGCTTCACGTTGCTGTAAGTCGCGCAAGATTGAATTTTTGAGAGCCACTGAATCGTGCGGATTGACGATGCATACACGCACACTGTCGTCAAAGATATCCTGTAAACCAGCCACATCACCTGCAATGGCAGGGCACCCACAAGCCACGGCCTCCATCAAAGCAACAGGCAACCCCTCTTGGTCACCCGATTCAGCACGAATAAACGGCGCCACAAAAAGCGCTGCTTGCTGGTACAACGCTGGCAAATCTGCCTGTGGCACAGCGCCCAGAAACTGCACAGCATGCCCCAATGACAGACTGCGTACCTGCTCGGCCAGGGCTTCTTCTTCAGGGCCAAAGCCTGCAATCTTCAAGCGCACGTCTGGCCGCAATTTCAACACTTCCGGCATGGCGGCCAGCAAGTAGCGCAGCCCTTTTTTTTCAACCAACCGGCCCACAAACAGCAGTTCATTGGCTGACCGTTTTTGCGGATCACCGGGAACAAAACGCTTGGCAAGGTCTACTCCCATCGACAGTACCGAAACCTTGCGCACATCGCCACCAATGCGAGCCACTTCATCCACCATGGCACTGCTGACCACCGTTGCAGCGCTGGCGCGCCCCAGTACCCAGCGTTTAAGCGCCGTCAAAGGCTTGCTGCGCAGGGCATACAAATCGGCGCCGTGTGAGGTCACCAAAAACGGTACTTTGCACCCCGGCAAATTGTGCAGCGCGACGGCAATCAAACCTTGCGGAATCAGCCAGTGTGCATGTATCACATCAACCTTGCGTGTACGGCACAAACGCCATGCCTGCCATGCTTGCGCCAGCACAAAGCCCGGTACCAGCAGCGCCTTCCAACGGTGCATCTTCAAGTTGGTGACGATGCCGCCGTCATTGACCAAAGTCTCCAAAAACTCCGGGGCATAGCGGTAACGAACTACTTCTACGCTATCCATCACTTCAGTTTGTGCCGCGCCTTTGGCATGGGGACACAACACAATGACGTGGAACTGCGCCGTCAGCCGTTTTGCCAGCTCATGCACAAAGCCTGGCTCATGGTCAGCCGCCCAGCGCGGGTAGGTGGACGCTAGAACTAGCAGGGTTTTACGGGAAGCAGACATTTTCAGCGTTCTCCATGCGCCAGCCATTGCCGCGCGGCCAGCTTGGGGTTGGCGGAAAATCCTGCCGCAGGGCCTGCTCAATTTCGTGAGGGCGGGTGAGCTGGCCCTCGATGCGGTTGGTGTAATACGAGTTCATGCCCCGCAGCAAGCGGCGCAGGTCTGTCGTCACATGCCTCAGCCAAGGCAACTGGAGCGCCGCACGCGCCAGCAAGTGCGCCTGCACAAGCAAAGCCTCCTGCCGGACGCTGCCGGGCAGCATCGGTTCAAACTGGTGAGTGGCGTTGTACATGGGAGTTCGAATAATTTTTACATCAAAAATTGCAAACTTGAATTTGCAAATAAGACGCTGCTTTGTAACGATTTTTTATCCTTCATACAGAATTTTTTGCAAAATAGCCTGCAAGTTTTTCTATGCGTAGCGTCAAGCGTCAACGCGATGTATTTTCCGCATCCCGCAGGTCTGTTGTGGCGGCTTGCTCATGATGCCGAATTTGCTGGAGAAAATGCGGCGTGGCTCGGGCAGTAAAAGAAGCTGTCAAATGCTGCGCGTCCCTGAACACTATTACGCCATCGCGGATGGCATCGCACTGTCCGGCAGGGCACACCACGCTGCTGGTTTCAAGCCAGTGGACATTCGTGTAAACGCTGGTAGTGCCTTTCAACAATGATGCCACATGCGTGTATCGGGGTGAATTGGTCGAACTGCTGCACGCTTGCGATTCTTTGTCGCTGTTTTGCATCAGACACTGGGGGCCATGAACACCCAATGTTGGGTTCGCCTCTAGCAAATAAACGGCGCGGGCGTGGGGTGTCAGTCGCGCAAGAACGCGGTGCGTACCTTCAACCCATTGTTGATCGGTAAAGGCATATGATGCTGTGCTACCAATGAACAGCCGATCGATATGCCGATGTTGGAGCCATGTGATGGCTTTGTTGCGCCAAGCTTCGCACTCGGTAAATTCCCGTCCGATACGCTCGTAGAAAAAAGGCTCATCCACAATGGGACAACTCGACTTCGTCAACACGATAATTTTCCACTGCCTTGTATCCAGCATGGCTGCCAGCGTCGGAAACCATTGCGCACCAATGCTGTCGCCTAGCAACACGGCCGTTTTGGCTGCGTTTTCCTCGCCATATTCACAGAGTTTGAGGTCGGCACTGCTGTACCAGTCATCGCAGCCATGCTGATATATGACGGGCAGATCCGACACGGCGCTAACATAGACGTTGTCATTGCTGTCAACAAGCTGACTCTGGATACTCATATGCCAGCGATACAGCACAACTTGCAGCGCAAGCATGGCAAACAAAGCCAACCCGATTTGCCACTCGGGTGTCACCCGTGCCGGACGTCCATACCTGATGGGATTCTCTACCAGCCAGTGTGTCGCCATTGCCGCAACCAGAGACACGGCAATGGCGAGCAGCGTGTTACCTGCATCGCCCTTGATCGGCAACAGATTTTCGCCAATCACGAGCACAGGCCAGTGCCACAAATACCAAGCGTAAGAAATGTTTCCAATGCGCTGCATCGGCGGGAGACAAAGCCATCTGGAAGGAGATGCGAGCAATCTTGTTGGGGATGCAGCGTGGAGACCGCGGGCGGTGCCTGCCCACAGCAGTGCACAGGCTCCCAGCGTTGGCAGCAGAGCCAACATACCAGGGTAAATGGTGCTACGGGAGTCAATCACCACCAGCCCTGCCACCAGCAGCCAAGCACCCACCCAGGCCGTAATTCCAGCAATACCAGGTGTGGGCAGGTGCTGACGAAATAACAGCCACACTAATGCTCCAGCAGAGAACTGCCACGCTCTGGAAGGCATCATGTAGAAGGCTAACAGCGGCTCGGTATTGGCAAGAGCCAGACACACGCCCAGCGACAACACACCAATTGCGCCAAGCAGCCAGGCTAACGCTGATTTTTTGCCACGTCGGCCAATCCAGCGAAAAGCTGCAAATATACAAAGGGGCCAAAGCAGATAAAACTGCTCTTCCACTCCTAAAGACCACGTATGCAGAAAAACATTTCCGCTTGCCTCCATGCCAAAGTAATCCGAATCTGCAAATGCGAAATAGATGTTGCTTGCCCAAATGGCAGCCATTGCAGCAGATTCGCTCTGCACGAGATTCTGGGGCGGTGACAACAGCCACAGTCCCAGCAGACTACTGACGATCAACATGACAATCAGGGCCGGAAGGAGTCTCCGCAGACGATTGGCATAAAACCGCTTCACAGCAATCCGCCCCGTGTTTTCGTACTCACGCACCAGAACGCCAGTGATCAGATAACCGGAAATGACAAAGAAAACATCAACCCCGATGAAACCGGCCCCGAACCCTGGAATACTAAAATGCGCACCGATGACCAGCAGCAAGGCAACGGCGCGCAAACCTTCAATATCCGGGCGAAAAAACGGTGACGTGCGCTGAATTGTCATGCAATGGCTGCCCGTCAGGGTGGGGTTCAACAGCTTTCGAAAGGCGAGCTTGCTCAAGCAGAATCCTTGTACATCAGCGCCGTGATCTGCTCAGAAATCAGCCCCATCAAAAACACCGAGACGCTGCCCACATACATGAGCAAACTCATGTTGGTAAAACGCCCTATGGTTACAAACGTATAGCCATACCAGCCGGATGCCAATACAAACATCAGCAAGGCAATCGGTGCAAAGAGCTTGAGCGGCGAGAACAGCGTGCCAATCTTGAAGATGATGAGCAAAAAACGTGTGCCATCTCGCAGCAAGCGAATATGGCTTTTGCCAATTCGCTGAGCTGCGTGAATAGGCACATAACTAACTGAATAACCAGCACGAAAGAACGCCATCGTGCTGGTGGTTGGGTAAGAAAAGCCGTTGGGCAACAGATACAGAAACTCACGAAATTTGCTTGCCCGCACTGCTCGAAATCCAGAGGTCAGGTCTTCCACCTTATGGCCCGTCATGTAACTGGCCAATTTATTGTAGAGCTTGTTTGCTAGACCACGACCTACGCTGGCTTGCGAGCCTTTCTGTCTGGCACCTACGACCAAGTCGTAACTTTCAGCCATTTTTTCTAACAGGCGAGGAATATCTGCTGAGTCATGCTGGCCATCAGCATCCATGAACACAATCACATCACCCGTAGCCGCCCGTGCCCCTGTTTTAATGGCAGCGCCGTTGCCTTTGCTGTAGGGGTGATTGATAACTTTGGCACCGGCTTGCGCAGCAACAGCAGCCGTATCATCAGAGGAACCATCGTTAACCACAATGATTTCTGCATCAGGATGCTCCTTGCGGATGTTCGCAATGGTGATACCTACCGCAGCAGATTCATTTTTGGCGGGGAGGACAATTGACACATTCATGGTTCAGCAGTTTTCTCTGGCAAGCCAGTCTCATTCCTGTGACTGGAAAGCTTGCGCAAATCTTCTAAAAGCAGAGCGCGCAAACGCGGAAACTCCAGATCATAGACTTCGCTGGAACGTTTGAGCTTACGCACAGGCTGTTTTTCATAGATTGACTGCGCTTTATCAAGTAATTGCAATGCCTCTGCAGGGTAACCAGCATTACCGAAATGTGCAACGATAGACAGGGCAGTATCCGTATCAGCATATCGATCCATTGCCAATACCATAAGCGGTAGCGCTTTTTCTACTTGCCCATCAGCCAACCAAAGCAGCCCCTCTAAGTAAGGTTTCAGACGCCTGAATAACGGCACCGCCTGATATTGGCGATTGCCTTCCATAGCATGCAAAAGCTCACGCGACCATTGCCTGTACTGAATAGGCTTGCCGGTAGTAATCAATTCTTCCACAATCATGCGCATCCCTAGCACCGCTTGGGCATCAAAGCGCTGGTGGGCAATGCGCTGTTTGGCCAGTTGAAAGTCCTGCTCATTAGCCACACCATACAACACTCTTTGTAATAGCCACTGCATAGTCAGTAAGGAGCTGTTTGGCAGGCGAATCATTGCCTCTTGCAGAAAAGCCATTCCTTGGTCAGGCTGACCATTTTTAAACAACTGTACTGCTAGAAAATTTTGTGCTCTGGGCGATTCAGGGCTTGTCACTGCCCAATAGGTTTGCAGTCGATCGTTATCACTCCATAAGGTTGCACGTTGCCATGTCAGCACCGCAAGCATCCCCAGCAAAGCTATATATATAGTGGCGACAAGTGGCGGACTGATTTTGCGTATTAGCCATGTGCTGGCGGCAGCAATTGGTAGGAAAAGGAACGCTGCAGCCACATAGTTGCGGTGCTCAAAGTACAGCTCCAGTCCAAAAACGCTGGATTCCAATACATGTGCGCCAAAGAAAAAGAGGATCGCTAAAGTAATGAATGGCCATCGATGGCGCACACTAAATGCTATGAGCAACAACGCTAAAAGCCCCAAGGCCGCGAATATTGTTGTGATAGGTTCTAGCCAACCTGTTGAGATTAAGAATCCATCTTGAAACAAACCTCTCCCTTCAATGCGTGGCACATAGAGGTGGTAAAGGTATTCCCACAGAATACGTGTCTCGCTCCATAGGCGCTCGACTTGGTTGAAGGCTCGCGTTGGCCACAAGTCTGCTGAGAAATTGATTTCTTTGTAGACTTTGTATGCAATAGCTCCTGTTGGGAACCATAGAAATAGGGCTCGCCAGCGCCAGTCAGGTTTATTGAATCGTAGAGCGGTAGGTAAGCAAAACTCTACGATCAATACCAATAAGGGGAGCAAGACACCATTTTCTTTGCTGAAGGCGGCGAGTAACGTGCCCAGTCCCAAGGCACCAGACATCCACAGATACGACAGCAATGGTTTGGACGCCAGCAAGCGCCTGCCATGTAAATAGGCCGCCAATCCCGCAAACATGAACAATGCAGCCAACTGCGCCATACGTTGCACCACATACAGGGTTGTGGAAACCATATAGGGATGTAAAAGCCAGAGCCCCATATTAAGCAAAGCAATCCAGATGGCTTTGTCTTCTGAAATGCCATACAAACGCAACAAATTCAGTGTGGCCCAGCAGAGCATCAGGCCGGTAAGAAGGTGGATCAGTAAGTTGGTGCGTTTAAAGCTATAAGGCTCACTGGGCCAAGTGAAATCATCTAATAAAAAACTGGCGAGTGATACAGGCCTGCCTAACGGACCTGCAACACCTCCAAAGACAAAACTTTTGAAAGTCTCCCAATCTCTAACACCATCAAGGGAGCCCATATATTCAAGATTAGGCCAGTCATCAAACAGAAATCCTCCATTGAGCCCTGGTTGAAGAACTATGGTGGCTAATGCAAGTAGGAAGAGGAGACCAAGAATGGTTAAATGGCGTCGCATTCTAGGTTGATAAGATTTTTTAAAATAAAAAAGGCTGCCCTACAGTTAGGGCAGCCTCGTAGCAAGTCACGAATTAACCATTGCGGCAAGCTGTTGGGTAGAACTTGCCCTCAGCAGGTGTAGCCCCTCTTTTGCATGTCCATTCGATAGATCCTGCGCGGGTAATCGGGCTCAATTCCAATGTTTTACCTTGAATTCCAGCAGCTGCGCCAGCACTTTTGATTGTTGCACGAATCACTGTACCTGTTGTTCCAGTAACAAGGGAAACATCATTCACGTACTTCCCTGTAATACCAGTAGCAGCAGCTAATCCTGCAGCTGCATTGTTAGCAGGCCATGCTCCTTGGTTTGCGTAGAACTCAGACACGGCACCCTTTGCACCACTAGCCAAAGTCATTGCTTCAGACATTTGTGAACGCGCAGTGTAGTCTTGGTAAGCAGGCAATGCGATGGCAGCCAAAATACCAATGATCGCCACAACGATCATCAATTCGATCAGGGTGAAACCCTTTTGCAGAGATGCTTTCATGTTTGAACTCCTAGAGTAGAAATAGAGATAACGTTGACTTCAAAGATTGAACCCCTCGTTCAATGCGAAGATAGTGAGCAATTGGCATGCCATGCTAATTGGCGCGGAAATTTGCACGAATTTGTGAATAAAACGCCATTTGAAACAATCTGTTGATCTTGTTTTGCAAATTTTGCTGCAGTGGGTGACAAATTTTGTCTTGTGAGTGCGAAAAAAATGGCAATACAGTGAATGTGTTGCCATTGGTAGCGTACCCTATTGAACACATAGTAGTCGACAGGTGAAGGTGGACTAAGGTTGCTTTCCACTGCATTGTCAAGTGAGTGCGCCTTCTCAAGAGAATGTTTTTGCAGCATTGATATATGTTCAGACCGGACTGAGCTTGAACACCATTTCAATACCGGCCAGTTGAATCCGATCTCCATTGTTGAGTTTGGTGTTATCGCTTTGTAGTGGCTGGCCGTTGATGCGAACGATTTGTTCGCCTTCAAGGTGTTTGATGTAATAGGCGTTGAGGCGGTGGGTGAGGGAGATGACGCCTTGGCCTGGTGGGCCAATGGTGGTCACCACCTTGGTAAGGAGCAGTTGGCGGCCCTTGTTGATGCCACTGAGAATCTCGATTGCAGCGCTGGGGCCTTGGCTCAGGGCGTGGCGGGTGGTGTTTTCAAAACTGCCTGCGGCAATGGTGGGTGAGACGCTGGATGCATTCCAGGCATCGCTCACTTGCATTTGCAGGCTGATGCGGTAGGAGCCGACTACCAGGCGATCGCCCAAGCCGAGCTCATGCGGCTGCTTGGCAGGAATGGCGTCGCCATTGACGTAGGTGCCGTTGGTGCTGCCTAAGTCTTCAATACTGATTTGGGATTCACCGGTGTAAATGGCTGCGTGTTTGCCACTCACAGTGGGGTCGTCCAAAATCAAGTCGTTGTGCTGGCGTCTGCCAATGAGTGTGGTGGGTTTGACCAAAGGCAGCTCGCGCAGCATTTGGTCGTTTTTCATGATGATGAGCTTATAAGCCATGGTCTTTGTCTGAAGATTTGTTGTATTTTTTGGCGCAGCCCTGCATTGGTTGCTTGTATTTGTTGATTTTGTGCTGTGGGCTGTACACGTAAGGGGTGCTGGTGAGGTGCGCCGGAAAATGTTCTATTTCTTCCGTTTGGAATCCATGCAGCAAATAACGCGCCATTATATAAATTTGTTACATTTATTGTAAGGGATTCTACGTATTTTGAGCAAAGTTCACGATTAAACCGCAAGCGTGGCAATGGGGTGTGCAAGGCGACTGGTGTGCTTCTTCTATGAGGAGGTTCTTTGTATGACAGCAGGGTAGTCATTTTTCTGCCAGATAATGTGCGCCTGATCTTTTTCCCGTTATTACGAGGTGACTTGTGCCTGTGAACCTGATTGCTCCCCAAGCTTCTGACTTGCTGGCTGTGGCTGGCGTGCGTATTGCTGCTGTTGAGGCGGGGGTGCGCAAAGCCAACCGCAAAGATTTGACGGCGTTTGTGCTGCTTGAAGGCAGTAGTGTGGCCGGGGTCTTCACGCAAAATCGCTATTGCGCAGCACCTGTGCAGGTGTGCCAGCAATTTCTGGCCACTGATGTCTTGGCACAAAGCGGCGGCATTCGCGCTTTCATCATCAATACGGGCAACGCCAATGCGGGCACGGGCGCGCCTGGCTTAGCCGCGGCCCATGCCACAGCGGCGGCGGCCGCGCGGGTGTTGCAGGTCGAGCCTGAACAGGTACTGCCTTTTTCGACCGGCGTGATCATGGAGCCTTTGCCGGTTGACCGCATTGAAGCGGCTTTGCCCAGCTTGTTTGACAAAGCCGCGCAGCCAGCTGCTGCAACGCCTGAGGCTTGGTTGGAAGCGGCACATGGCATCATGACCACCGATACGGTGGCAAAAGCAGCCAGTGCGAAGGCGGTGGTAGGGGGCAAGACGGTTCATGTCACCGGCATCAGCAAAGGGGCTGGGATGATTCGCCCCAACATGGCTACGATGCTGGGTTTTATTGCAACTGATGCGGCCATTGCCCCTGGTTTGCTGCAACCGCTGGTCAAGCAGTTGGCCGACGAGTCATTCAACCGCGTGACAGTTGATGGCGATACGTCTACCAACGATTCCTTCTTGCTGGTAGCAACGCACCAAGCCCGTAATGCACCAGTCGAAGCGCTGGACAGCGCCGATGGCCAAGCTTTGTACGCGGCTTTGCGCAGCGTGGCGCAGCAGCTGGCCCATGCCATCGTGCGCGACGGGGAGGGCGCGACAAAGTTCATCACCGTGCGCATTACTGGCGGTAAAACCAAGGCCGAATGCGCGCAGGTGGCGTATTCCATTGCCCATTCCCCATTGGTAAAAACGGCTTTTTTTGCCAGTGACCCGAACTTGGGGCGCATTTTGGCTGCAGTGGGCTACGCCGGTATTACTGATTTGGACCAAAACAAGATCGCTTTGCATTTGGGCGATGTGCACGTGGTGCAGGACGGTGGCCGCCGTGCCGAATACCGCGAAGAAGATGGGCAGCGTGTGATGGCGCAAAGCGACATTACTATTCGGGTGGATCTGGGCCGTGGTGATGCTGAAGACACGGTTTGGACGTGTGATTTCAGCCACGAATACGTCACCATCAATGCTGATTACCGTTCATAAGGATATCAACACGTTCTGATAAGTGCCTCTGCACAATCCTTTCAGTCGCTGCGCAATCGTGCCGAATTCTGGCCCATGATTGCGCTGTCGTATTTGGATGTAACCACAAACCTAAGGTTTGTCGGTGGTGTTGGCGGCTGCTGTAACTCAATACAAGAAGTGGATGCGATTGAGCATGGATAACGATTTTTTGATGCAGTTTTTGCGCAAGGCGGAGCAGCTGATCGACCGGCTCGATGCCATCCTCCCCAAACCCTTGACCGCGCCGCAAGACTGGGGTGCAGCCATAGCATGGCGTTACCGCAAGCAATCTAGCGGCAGCGGCGTGCTCGAGCCTGTGCACCACGTGGCGCATATCCGCTTTGATGATTTGATTGAAGTGGGTGGGCAGAAAGATAAGCTCTTTCACAATACCGAGCAATTCATGGCGGGTCAGCCTGCCAATAATGTGTTGCTGACAGGTGCGCGAGGTACCGGTAAATCATCACTTATTCGGGCGTGTTTGCAGCACTTTGCACCGCAAGGCTTGCGCCTGATTGAGGTTGATAAAGACGACTTGGTGGATTTGCCTGATATCGTCTCTGTCATTGGTGATGCGCCATGGCACTTCATCATTTACAGCGATGACTTGAGCTTTGATGAGGGCGAGAAAGGCTACAAGGCATTGAAATCCATTCTGGATGGCTCTGTGGCTGCTGCCACGCCCAATGTGCTGATTTATGCCACTAGTAACCGGCGTCATTTGCTGCCCGAATACATGGCCGAAAACCTGACCTACAAACACACGCCAGATGGTGAAGTGCACCCCGGTGAGGTGATTGAAGAGAAGATTTCGCTGTCTGAGCGCTTTGGTTTGTGGATCAGTTTTTACCCTTTCAGCCAAGACGAATATTTGGCCATTGCCGAACAATGGCTGCGCACATTGGGCTGCCCAATCAAGCATCTTCCAGAAGCACGTAAAGAGGCGCTGGTGTGGGCGTTGGAGCGCGGTTCGCGCAGTGGGCGGGTGGCGTACCAGTTTGCGCGTGATTTTGTGGGCAAGCTGGGGGCGGTAAAACCCAAGGCTAAAGTGGGGGCGGCCACTAAGGTGTCATCCAAAGCGAAGGCTGTGCAGGTCAAGTCCGTCAGTGGCACGACTAGTGCAGCACGTGTGCCAACTAAAGCGGTCGCAACCAAGACTGCACGTCCGAAGGCTCCATCAAGTGCCAAAACCAGAAACAGCCGTAAAGGAACAGCATGACAGAACCCGCCGCCAAGCGTGTTGAAGTGGCCGTCGGTATTGTGCTGCGCCAGCACCAAGGCCAACAAGAATTTCTTTTGGGCTCTCGTCCTGAAGGCAAACCGTATGCCGGTTACTGGGAATTTCCTGGTGGCAAGATTGAAGCCGGGGAAACAGTCGAGCAAGCGCTGCGCCGGGAATTTGAAGAAGAGTTGGGCATCACCATCGGGGCGATAGAGGTGTGGCGCGTGACAGAGCATGATTACGAACATGCCAAAGTGCGCTTGCACTGGTGCAAAGTGCGTGACTGGACAGGGGCATTCGAAATGCGTGAAGGCCAACAGGTGGCATGGCAAACGTTGCAAACCACCGTATCTCCTATCTTGCCCGGCGCCTTTCCTGTGCTGGATGCGCTGGCACAAGAGCAGGCATTGCAAGCCTAAAACAGCGCTTTGAGGATAGCTCTTCCGGGCTAATCTAGCGCGCATCTAGCGCTCAAATTGATGGTTCGGCTTTGATTCCTTATGCTTTGCTGTGGCAGGGCTGTTGCATGTAGCGGCATACGCTACGATCATGGCCTATGGCCCGTTTTTCTTCACGCAATGCTTCCCAACCTGTGCAGCCAGAGCAACCGCCTGGTTTGCCTGTTGTCGAACCGCGCAAACCTCGGCGTGCATGGGCCATCTGGCTGTGCTGGATTGCGGTGATTGGCGTGCTGTATGGAGTGATGAGCCATCTGTTGGCGCCGCCCAAAGCGGTGTATGTGGCAGCAGGACAAGGTGAGCTGCAACTGCCGCGCCACCGAGATGGGCATTTTTATGTGGATGGCGCCATCAATGGCGTGCCTGTGCAATTCATGGTTGATACAGGAGCCAGTCTGGTCTCCGTCAGCGATGCCGTGGCGCAAGAGGCCGGGCTTCAAGGCGGCAGGTCCGCACGCTTTTCTACTGCAGGTGGTACGCGCCAAGGGCGTATCGTTGCCTCTGATACGCTACGCTTGGCTGGTTTTACGCTGCAAGGCGTGGAAGTCGGGACGGGCTTGAATGTAGGCAGTAGCAACCAAGCGCTATTGGGCCAAAACGTGCTGCGCCATTTTGATATGCAGATTGAGCGTGACCGCATGGTATTGCGGCCCCGTTGAGCTTATTTGTTTGGTCTTAAACGCGCTCAGATCTCATGCTGACTGTGTTGGGGTCTAAAAAAGCGCATTGCGGCGTTACCTGTTGCCGCACATACAGGTCCTTGCACTGTTTCTTTTTTTTGAGACTTGTGCGGCTTGTGGAGATCTTAAACAGAGTTCTTAGAACAGACGCTTAGCGCTTAGCGCTTAGCGGCCAATGCTAGTGCAGGGTAGAGCGATGTTGCAAACAATTGGCTATGGCTTTGCTGAGGGAATGCTTGGAACGTGATGTCCATGCCTTCAGCGGCCAAGCGTGCAACCAAGGCGTGCGTGCTTTCGCGCCCTTGCGGAGGTGTTGCCACAGGCACGTTGGCTGCAGCATTGGGTTGATCGCGACTAGGGGTGACAGCCCGCCCGCCACCCACCAGCACTTGCGCGCTGATTCCGGGAGCTTGTTGCGCATGGAATGCGGCTGCTTTTTTGAGCAAGGCGTTGTCGCCCCAGCCTGTAGAGGGATCACCAGCCACATAGCGCTGAAACAGCTGCGGGCGGGTGACCATGGCATACAGGGTAAACAGCCCGCCATACGAATGGCCCCATAAAGTTTGGTGTGACGCATCAATAGAGGTGCGTGCAGCCACGGCGGGACGAATGGTGCTTTCAATTAGGTCAAGAAAGAGCTCGGCGCCTCCGCCCGGTCTGCTTCGGTCAACCACGTCCGATTTCGGCGAGCCATCTTCGGCCAGCACGGGTGGTGTGTAATCAAAGGCGCGGGCGACCACATCGTGCCGTGTTGGCACGTCATACCCAATTCCCACCAGCACGGGAGGGTTGTTTTGGGCCAATTTTTCCAAGTCCGCCTCTTTGAGGGTGTGCATGGCGGCATTACCGTCCAGCATGTACAGCACAGGGTAGCCTTCTTGGGGCGCCGGGCTGCGCGGAATGCCCACATATACCCGGTAGTGGCGTTTGCCATCGCGTGAATCAAAGCGCAGTTTTTCAAACTGGTAGTAGGGCGAAGGCAGGTCTGCTACGGTAGGGCCAATCGGGGTGTCGATGGGTGGCCGTTGCCGTGGTGCGCCAGGGTTTGGTGTACTGCCTGCTGCGCCAATGGGTGAAGAGGATGGTGCGGACTGGGCCCATACGGCGACTGGCAGGCTGGCTGCGGCGATGAGAAAGTGGCGACGAGACATGAAAAGGTATTCATTAAATGAGATTAATGCGCATTGTATTTTTCATTCAACGATGCCGTTTGCAGTTTTAAGTAAAGGTCAGTGATGCTGCGATCTTTTGATCTTGAAGCACGCCATTTTTATGGGGGGCGAATTCATATTGAGCCCATTTGCTGGTCTGGTTGCATCGTTTTCAGCACGCCTTGCATGTCCTTCGACCAACTCAGGAGGGTCGATGATTCAGTAAGACCGGAATTCGCGCAGGCTGATGAGGAAGCGCGATGGTGGCTGCTTTATCGCAAACGGGAGTACGAGCGGCTCAGGGTGACAGATGCTGATGCCGCTGTGGATCGCATTGCATGAGAACGATGCTGGAGGCCGTGTGGGCACACATCGCTCGATGGCAGCCGCGCTTTAATTGCGCTGGAGGATGGACGTTCTGAACGACTCAATATGCTCGCCCACCATGGTCGCTGCCGCTTCCCCATCATGGGCGGCGAGCATATCTACGATCTGCCGGTGTTCTTCTAGGATGTGCTGTGAATGTCCAGTAGCTGACATGGAAATCGCCCAGAACCGCTGCGCACGCGCATGCAGCACGCGCAGCACATCAATCAGTACCGGGTTGGCGCAGGCTTGGGCGATGCATTCGTGAAAATTGCGATCGGCCTGCATGCAGCCGACGATGTCGCGGTGGTGCATAGCCTGTTCAAAGCTGCGTACGCTGTGGTGTAACTCGTCAATTTGCTCGGCAGTGATGCGTTCGGCTGCCAGGCGTGCGCACAAAGTTTCATTGACCAGACGCACATCAATCAGGTTCAGCGCATCATCAATCGACAGGGGTGCGACGATGACGCCTTTGCGCGGCAGGATCTGCACCAGCCCTTCGGTGGCCAAACGGTGCAGCGCGTGGTTAATCGGGGTGCGGCCAAAACCCAGGCTTTCCATCAAGGCGGCGGTGTTTAGGTATTCGCCCGGCTTGTACTGCAGCGTCACGATGCGGTTTTGCAAAACCAAATAGGCACTTTCATTTTGCGAAACATCGGTAGCAACAACGAATTCGTGTGCAGAAGCGGCAGTCAAAGCGGAGGGTTCAGCCATGGGCAAGAAAGGCAAGGCAAGTGGGAGGGTGTCGTTTGCGCTGCTGGCAAAAGCCCATGCGCAGGCGGATTGATTGTAGAGGGGGAATGCCTGAGTGCAGGCATTGGAAGGTGACAGTGTACTTGGCATATTAATTGCTGAAATAAGGATAACCCTATAGTGAAATTTCACAACAAGGGCAATAATGCAGCCGATTGTTGATCGAATGTGCTGATTGGGCTTGTATGGCAGCATGGATTCATGCTTTTGTGCACGCTTTCGCACACATTCGGTGCAGTTGATGTCCTAATCGCACCACTTTGGTGGCTACTGTCTGGAGTATTTGATGCCTCGTATCCTGTTTTCATCGCTGATCGTTGCCGCAGCCGCGCTGACCGGCCCTGTCATGGCGCAAGACTATCCCGCAACCAAAGTCAAAGTGGTGGGGGCGTTGAGCAATCTGAGCCTGTATAACGACTATGAAAAGCCGTTCTGGACCACGGTGATTCCAGAGGCCTCGGGTGGCAAAGTCACTGCAGATATCAAAGGCTTCAATGAAATGGGTCTCAAAGGCCCCGAAGTTTTGCGCTTGATGTCCCAAGGCGTAATCGAATTTGGTACGTCCACTTTGGCGTATTTCGCTTCAGACAATCCGATTAACGAGGCGATTGATCTGGCCGGCCTGACCACCAGCGTGGAAGAGGCACGTCAAGTCACCGATGCATTCTTGCCTGCATACCAAAAGTTCTACGAACCCACAGGGGTGAAGGTGTTGGGCCTGTCAACCTATCCAGCACAGGTGCTGTTTTGCAATGGCAATTTCGGTGGTTTGGCAGACTTGAAGGGTAAGAAAGTGCGCACCAGCAGCCGTACACAGGCTGAGTTTGTGGAAGCCTTTGGTGGCACAAGTGTGACCATGCCGTTTGGTGAGGTGGTGCCTGCTTTGCAGAACAAGGTGGTTGATTGCGCGATCACAGGGTCCATGTCTGGTTTTGATGCCAAGTGGTACGAAGTTGCAACCCATTTGTACGCTTTGCCGATCAACTGGAACCAACAAATTCATGCAGTCAATGCCAAGGCGTGGGCCAAGTTGGATCCGAAAGTGCAGGAACTGATCAGCACCAAGTACGTTGATTTGATCAACAACATCTGGTCTGCAGCAGCCGAACAAACACAGCAAGGTTACGACTGCAACAGCGGTGCAGATGCATGCAAAGCACCAGTCAAAGGCAAGATGACCTTGGTTACGCCAAGCGAAGAAGACAAGGCTTTGCTCAAGAAAACTTTCTCTGAAGTGGTGTTGCCAAAGTGGGCTGCACGCTGCTCGGCAGAGTGTGTACGCGACTTCAACGCGACGATTGGCCAAGTGACTGGCTACACCGTCACGAAGTGAGGCACTTGGGAGACACTTGGTTTAAGGCGAGAACGTGAGAAAGCGGCGCTATGCATTGCAGTGCAATGGGTATCGCCGCTGTTTTCGGTTTGGGCCAGCAACCGTGACTTCAGCTTTTTAACTCTACAGACTTCTCCACGATGACGACTTCTGTTTCTTTGCTGGCCCGCCTGTATGGCTGGGCTAACCAGATATCGCGTTACGCGGTCTGGTTTGGTGGCGCCATCACCATTGCCAGTGTATTGCTGGTCACTTTCGATGTGCTGGTGCGCAAATTTTTTGGCTTTAACTTGGGCGGCGCCGATGAGTTGTCCAGTTACGCCTTTGCCGTGAGCACTACATGGGCGTTTGCATTCGCTTCTTTGCAGCGTGCCAACGTGCGGGTGGATGTGCTGTATCAATACTTGCCTGTGCGCTTGTCGGCCTTGGTGGATTGGATTTCACTGGTCGGCTTGGGCATTTTTATGGCCTTTTTGACGTTTTACGCCAAAGATATGGTGCTGGCGTCATTTACGCAAGGCTCAACTGCCAACAGCATCATGGCGACGCCTTTATGGATTCCGCAAGGCTTGTGGCTGATTGGATTGCTGTGGATGTGCATTGTGCTGGCCTTGATGCTGATTCGTGCATCCGTGGCACTGGTTACGGGGGACATCCGCACATTGAAGGAAGTTTGTGGAGTGCGCTCAGCACAAGAAGAGGCAGAAGAAGAAGCCGCCAATGGCGAGCGCATGGTGAAAGGAAACAGCTAAATGGTTGCAACCACCTTGATTGTGCTGCTCATCCTGATCGGGTTGAGCATTCCAGTAGGCGCAGCTTTGGGCTTACTGGGTTTGTTTCTGGATAACCAGTTTTCCATGCTGCCGCTCACGCGTGCCATGGGCGAAATTGCTTGGGGCACCAATAACGAGTTTTTGTTGGTGGCTATCCCTCTGTTTATTTTGCTGGGCGAGATTTTGCTGCGTTCGGGTTTTGCAGAGAAGATGTACAACGCTATGAGTTTATGGCTGTCGTGGCTGCCCGGTGGATTGATGCACGCCAATATTGGCGCCTCAACTTTGTTTTCAGCCACTTCAGGCTCCAGTGTGGCTACGGCAGCCACCGTAGGAACCGTGGCGCTACCGCAGATTCATAAACACGGCTATAACGAATCTTTGTTTCTGGGCAGCTTGGCCGCTGGTGGTACGTTGGGCATTTTGCTGCCGCCGTCCATTAACCTGGTGATGTATGGCGTGCTGACCAACACATCCGTACCGAAGCTGTATTTGGCAGGGATCATTCCTGGCTTGGTGATGGCCGCGCTGTTTGTGGTGACCATTTTGGTGGCATGCCTGATCAAACCGCAGTGGGGCGGGCAGAAGGTTCATGCTAGTTGGTCCGAACGTTTCAAGTCCTTGGTCTACTTGATTCCGCCCATGATCATTTTCTTGCTGGTGGTGGGCTCCATTTATGCAGGTTTGGCAACCCCCACAGAGGCGGCTGCATTGGGTGTGACTGGTGCATTGCTATTGGCCGCTTGCTATGGCAAGTTGACTTTGAAAATGCTGCGTGAGTCGATTGAAGGCGCGATGCGCGCTTCCGCCATGATCATGCTGATTGTGCTGGCGTCGGGCTTTTTGAACTTTGTGATGGCTGCAACTGGCATCACGAATGCATTGACGTCTGCTATCCAAGGGCTGGGCCTTTCTCCAGTGATGATGCTTGTCGTGGTCGTCATCTTTTACATCGTGCTGGGTTGTTTTATGGAAACCCTGTCCATGATGATTACCACCATTCCTATCATCGCCCCGATCATGTTTGCGTTGGGATACGACCCGATTTGGCTGGGCATTCTCATCATTGTGCTGGTAGAGATGGCGCTGATTACACCCCCTGTGGGCTTGAACCTTTTTGTAGTGCAAAGCCTGCGCAAAGCCGGTTCGATGACAGCAGTCATCGTCGGGGCACTGCCATTTGTTGTGGCGATGTTGGTGATGGTGGTACTGCTGTCTTTGGTGCCTAGTTTGGCGCTGTGGTTGCCTAACCTGATGGGTTAATTGACGCAGAGTGTGATCCACGCGCTTAGTCGCCAATCACAACACATGCTGGTGGCGTGCCCGCCAGCACATAACTTCTCCATGGGTGCCAGTCGCCTCGATTTGGCAGCCTTGGGACATACATCCTGATTGAAAGAGTACGTGAAATGAACGCGATTGAATTCCAAGTGATTCCTGCAGCAGGCGCTGCTTACCCAGCCCGTTTGGCGCTGAAGAACCTCGTTGTTGCAGGTTGGGCTGGCCGCGATATGGCTGCCATTGAGCACCATATTGAAGAGCTGGCCGAGCTGGGCGTGCCGCGCCCAAGCAGCGTGCCTTTGTATTACCGCATCGCCGCCAATCAGTGCACGCAAGATGCGGCAGTGCAGGTTGTAGGCACAGAAAGCTCTGGCGAGATTGAAGTTTTCGTCTTTCAACACGATGGCCAATGGCTGGTTTCCATCGCATCTGACCACACCGATCGCAAGCTCGAGGCGCATAGCGTAGCCATGTCCAAACAAGTGTGTATCAAGCCCGTGGCCAACGTGGCTTGGCGCTTAGAGGATGTTCAGGCCCATTGGGACCAGATTGTGCTGCGCTCGTGGATTGACGAAAAAGGCTCGCGCACGCTGTACCAAGAAGGGCCTTTGGCAACATTGCGCACGCCAGAAGACTTGGTTGCCGGCTATTTGAATTCTTTGAACGCTACCAGCTGGCCAGAAGGCACAGGCATGACCTGCGGTACGGTGGGCGCCATTGGCGGTATCCGCGCGGCCAATAACCTAGAGATGGAGTTGTTCGATCCGGTGTTGGGCCGCAGCTTGAAGTGGACATACCAAGTCGAGTGCTTGCCTGACGTCGCGTAAGTTGCACTCCAGCGCTGTAGTGTTGGTTTGATTTTGACGAAGCCTTTGTTGCCCACTGTGCGCTTCAAGGGCTTTTCCCATCTAATTTTGTAAAGAAGTCACCGCCATGAGCCGTTCCGTACAACGTTTAGAGCAATGCCTGGCACGCATCCATGCCGATGCCGCCCGCAGCGCTGCCATTTTTACCCATGTGTTTGAAGCCGCTGCGTGCGAGGATGCGGCCGCAGCCGACGCACGTGCCGCACGAGGGCAATCTCTGGGGCCATTGGATGGCTGCATTGTCAGCGTCAAAGACTTGTTTGATGTAGCAGGCGTGGTGACGACGGCGGGCTCGAAGTTGTTGCAAACAGCGCAGCCAGCGGCGCAAGATGCCACCATCGTGCAGCACTTGCGAGCCGCAGGGGCAGTGGTAATTGGCAAAACCAATATGACGGAGTTTGCCTTCTCTGGCATTGGCATCAACCCACATTACGGCACCCCCGGCAATGCGCTCGATGCCAGTCGCATCCCCGGTGGTTCATCCTCCGGTGCTGGGGTCGCGGTGGCCTTGGGCATGTGCGACATCGCGATTGGATCGGATACGGGTGGTTCGGTGCGTATTCCTTCTGCGCTCAATGGCATTACGGGTTTCAAACCCAGTGTCAGCCGTGTGTCACGCCAAGGTGCATTTCCGCTGTCCTTTACGCTCGACAGTGTTGGGCCTTTGGCCAAAAACGTGGCCGACTGTGCGGCGGCAGACGCTGTATTGGCAGGTCTGACACGTGAACAAGCAGCTTTGCCTGCGCGCAGTGTGAAAGGTTTGCGCATTGCGGTGCCTCGTGGCCTGCTTTTTACAGAAATGGAAACTGCCGTAGCCCAAGCCTTTGAGGCGGCTGTTCAACGGTTGCAGGCGCAAGGTGCGGTCATTGAGGATGTGCAATGGGAAGACTTGGTGGGCGCGCCCTTTGCCTTGCAGCAAAAAGGCACCTTGATTGCCGCTGAGGCGGCTGCCATCCACCAGCCGTATCTGCCTGCGCGTGCACAAGAGTACGACCCCTTGGTGCGCAGCCGGATTGAGCGCGGCCAAAGCCTAGATGCGGCAACTTACGTTCATATTCAACAGCAGCGCAGTCAATTGCATGCCCAGTGGGATGCGCGCATGGCCAACGTCGATGTAGTCATGGCGCCAACGGTGGTGTTTACTGCGCCCACTATTGCCAGCCTGGATGCGCAAGAGGCTTTTATGAAGGCCAATGCCTTGATTCTGCGCAATACCTCCGTGTTCAACTTCTATGACGTCCCGACCTTGTCGATCCCCGCTGCACAAGCTGCCGGGGCCTTACCGGTGGGGCTGATGTTTGCTGGTCAGCGTTTGGCCGATCGCCATATTCTGGCTATTGGACACGCCTTGGAGGCAGTGTTGAGGGCGTGACCGAAGGAGCTATTTAGCATAGACGCTGTTCAGCAGGCTGCCGACCCAAAAGGCGCGGTAGCCCTTTTTTGTGGTTTTACCAAGCCGCTTGCACTAAAGGGGCTGAGGGTGTTACTGCTTTGTACGGGTATTTCAACGTTGTAAGATCGGTGCCGATTGTTTCTTTTTAAACTGCATGACGCTTCTGATTATTTACGTCGTCCTGGCACTGGGCGCATCGTTTCTTTGTTCTATTCTTGAGGCTTCACTCCTCACCATTACGCCGGCTGAAATACAGACCGGTAAGCTCAAAGGCCAACGCTGGGCTAATCAATATGAAGAATACAAGCGTGAGATCGACCGGCCTTTGGCGGCGATTCTGACCCTTAATACTGTGGCCCACACGATGGGGGCAGCAGGCGCTGGTGCGCAGTATGCGAGTGTGTTTGGCAACGGCACAGAGGCACTTTTTGCTGCGGGCCTGACGTTGGCGGTCTTGATCTTGACCGAGATTATTCCTAAGACCATTGGTGCACGCTACGCCGTAGGTGTAGCGCCTTTTGTGTCACGGGTTATGCCGGTATTGATGTACTTGTTGGCACCATTGGTATGGTTCTCACAGCAGCTGACTAAAGTGATTACGTTTGGCAAAGCGCAGGAGTTGCCCAAATACCGTGATGACTTGATGGCCGTAGCGCGTTTGGGGCAGGAATCGGGGCAGCTGCAAGAAGGTGAAACCCGCATCCTGAACAACTTGCTGCAAATGCACACGGTGCGTGCGCACGACATCATGACCCCGCGTTTGGTTACGTTTTCGTTGCCGCAATCGATGTCTTTGGGAGACTTTGTCTCTGCCATTAAAGGCAAGCCGTTTTCTCGCATTCCGGTGTTTGAAAGCGATGCCGCAGATATCAGTGGCTTTGTGCTCAAAAGTGAATTGTTGGCCACGTATATCGAATCGGACGATGCGCCCAAGACCTGTTTGGCAGACTTTGCTCGCCCATTGGTCAGCACGCCAGAAACCACGCCGCTGGATAGACTCTTCAAACGTTTTATTCAAGAACACGCACACATCATGTCTGTGGTGGATGAATATGGCAGAACGCTGGGCATTGTGACTCTGGAAGATATCCTTGAGACCATTTTCGGCATTGAAATTGTTGACGAAAGCGATTCGATTGCCGACTTGCAGGCTTACGCCAGAAGCCTGTGGCAGCAGCGTGCCAAGCGCATGGGCCTGCCTTTGGATGATGAGGATGTTCTTTTACTTGAGGCGATTGGCAAGCGCAACCCAGATGCGGTTTGACGGTTTTCAAGGCGCACGTCGACTGGACCGGATGGCGCGGTTCACTGCGGACTGAGCCTTGCGTTTTTCTCAAGGCATCGCTTGTGCAAATTCGACTTCCAGAATACTCCGCTGCCTCGCTATAGTCGACGTGCAAAAACGGCAAGTGGGCCGTTGGTCAACAGCGCAGGGCGTGTAGGCATTTGCTTGGCACAGCCCTGTTCTGAGAGTAGAGAAGAAACGGAGACAAGATGACTACGCAAGTCGGCATGATTGGTGTGGGGCTTATGGGCCATGGCATTGCCCGTAATGTGCTCAAGGCTGGTTTTGGGCTGCATTTTTTGGAGCATGCAGGCAACCAGCCCGTAGAGGATTTGCTTGGCGCTGGTGCCGTGGCCTATGCCAATGTGCAACAAGTGGCGCAGGCGAGCAATGTGCTGATTCTGTGCGTCACTGGTGCACCTGAAGTGCAAGCTATTTTGACGGGGGAGCAAGGCGCTTTGGCTGCACTGCGCCCTGGCACTGTCGTTGTCGATTGCTCAACTTCCGTTCCGGCGGTTTCTAAACGCATGGCGCAACTGGTGGCTCAAGCCGGTGCTGCTTACCTCGATGCCCCCATGACACGCACTGCACAAGCTGCCCATGACGGCACTTTGCACTTGCTGGTCGGAGGCGATGCGCAGGTGCTGGAACAGGTACGTCCCGTACTTGATGCGTTTACCGAAAAGGTGCACCACGTAGGCGATGTGGGCAATGGCCACAGTTTGAAGTTGCTGCACAACTTTGTATCGCTGGGCAGCATTGCCTTGATCGCCGAGGCGGCCGCCTGTGCTGAACATAATGGGGTAGACCCCGCTACGTTTGTCGAGGTGTTGGCCGCTGGCGGTGGAGCAGGGGTGCCGTTGGAACGCTTGCGCCCGTATATCACCGCACAAGATGCGTCCAGTCTGCCTTTTTTCATGGCGAACGCGCAAAAAGATCTGGGGTACTACGTGCAGATGGCTGGTGACAGTGATTCAGCTCAGCGTATCGGTCAAGCGGTGGAGCACACCTATGAGGCGGCAGTGCAAAGCGGCGGTCCACAAACCTATGTGCCCGAGCTGGTGCGGCTATTGGCTGAGCGCCATTGAGTCTGTGTAGAGCAGGCATTGGGTCTGAAGGCAGAGCCTTGCTATCACTCATGCACTTAGGTGGCTATGCCAATGCGCATCGCATCGTTTGAGCTGCATGCAGCCGCGCAACCTAACAGGCCTTTATCAGAGGCCTTTATCAGGCCCTTATCAAATTTTTATTCTCGGTAATCACCATGGCGCAGGTACTGCTTCGTGGTGGAGTGATTTCGTCTTCAGGAGCATTGTTTATGGTGAAAAAAATCGCAGTGATTGCCGGTGATGGCATAGGTGTGGAAGTCATGCCTGAAGGGCTGCGTGTGCTGCAAGCGGCGGCACGCCGCTTTGGACTGGATTTTGCATTCGACGAGTTCGATTGGTGTGGGCAACATTACAAGCAGCATGGCACGATGATGCCGCTGGATTGGAAAGAGCAAATCCAAGGCCACGATGCTGTGTATTTTGGCGCTGTTGGAATGCCCGATGTGATTCCAGACCACACTGCGGTGTGGGAGTCGATCATTAAGATTCGCCGAGAGTTTGACCAATACGTCAACATCCGCCCCGTGCGCTTGATGCCGGGTGTGCCAGCGCCGCTGGCCAACCGCCAAAGCGGCGATATTGACTTCATTGTGGTGCGCGAGAACACTGAAGGGGAATATTCCTCAGTCGGAGGGGTGATGTTTGAAGGCACTGCCCGCGAATTCGCCACGCAAGAGGCCATTTTTACCCGCTTTGGTGTTGATCGCATTTTGCGTTTTGCATTTGAGCTGGCCCGCTCTCGCCCGGCTAAGTCCCTGACCGTTGCGACCAAGAGCAATGGCATCTCGATCACCATGCCATATTGGGACAGCCGTGTGGCAGAAATAGCCAAAGACTACCCGGATGTCGCGGTGAAGAAATTCCACATCGATATTTTGACGGCCCATTTTGTGCAGCACCCAGATTGGTTTGATGTGGTGGTGGCATCCAATTTGTTTGGCGATATCTTGTCAGACTTAGGACCTGCCTGTACGGGGACGATTGGCATTGCGCCATCGGCCAACCTTAATCCGGACGGCACATTCCCCTCGTTGTTTGAACCGGTGCACGGTTCCGCCCCTGATATCGCAGGCCAAGGCATTGCCAATCCGATTGGACAAATCTGGTCGGGTGCTTTGATGCTGGAGCATCTGGGCCAAGGGGATGCACGCTACCAACAGGCGGCACAAGCGATTGTGCAGGCCATTGAACATGTGACCGAACACGGCCCGCGCACGCCCGATATGGGCGGGCAGGCACGCACACAAGACATTGGGCAAGCCATTGCTGACCATGTTGAGCATTCATCGCTGTAATACACAGCGCACTGCACTGAGCAAGGAGACTTTATGCGTAAAGACCATTACATCGCCAATGCGTGGGTTGCACCCAGCACAGGCCAGTATCTCGATAGTTTTGATCCCAGCAATGGCCAAGTGCTGGTGCAACTGGCCCAAGGCAATGCCACTGATGTGGATCGCGCGGTGCAGGCTGCAAAGCAGGCGTTGGGTGAGACTTTTGATGGCCCGTGGGGACGGCTGTCCGCGGTCGAGCGCAGCCGCTTGCTATTCAAACTTGCCGCTGCGGTGACGGAACACGCTGAAGAGTTGGCCCAACTGGAGGCGGCCGACTGCGGTAAATCATTGAAAACAGCCAGAGTCGATGCCACGGCGTTGGCCCGTTACTTTGAATACTACGCTGGTGCGGCAGACAAATTGCATGGCGAGACTCTGCCTTTTAACGCCGGCTATACGGTATTGACGTTGCGTGAACCGCATGGTGTGACGGCACACATCGTGCCGTGGAACTACCCGATGCAGATTTTTGGGCGCACGGTAGGCGCTGCATTGGCTGCGGGCAATGCCTGCGTGGTCAAGCCCGCTGAAGATGCCAGCCTGTCCTTGCTGCGCCTAGCGGAGTTGGCGGCCGAAGTAGGCTTTCCTGCAGGGGCATTGAATGTGGTCACCGGTTATGGCCGAGAGGCGGGCAACGATCTCACTGCACACCCTGGTATCGACCATATTTCGTTTACGGGCTCGACGCAGACGGGGCGTTTGGTGGCACATGCTGCCGCTGAGCGGCATTGCCCGGTCACATTGGAATTGGGCGGAAAGTCACCACAAATTGTGTTTGATGATGCCGATCTCGAGGCCGCCCTCCCCGTGCTTGTGAACGCGATCGCACAGAATGCCGGGCAGACCTGCTCTGCGGGTAGTCGCGCGCTGGTACAACGCGGCATTTATGAGCGCGTGTTGGCGCTTTTGGTGTCTCGATTTGAGGCTCTGCAAAGTGGCCCACCTGCATTGCAGCTGGACATGGGTCCGTTGGTCAACCGCAAGCAGTTTGAGCAAGTGCGCGCCATGGTTGAGCAAGCCAAGGCGCAAGGGATTGTGGAGGCTGCGCGTGGGCGTGTGCACCCTGATGCCAGTGCGCAAGGCTTTTACCAAGAAGCCGTGCTCTTTCGTGATGTACCGCCTGAGAGCGATATTGCGCAAAAAGAGATTTTTGGCCCAGTGCTGGCCGTGATCCCATTCGATACCGAAGAGCAAGCCGTGCGCATTGCCAATGGTACGGATTTTGGTTTGGTCGCTGGTATCTGGAGCCGTGACGGCGCGCGCCAGATGCGGGTTGCACGCAAAATGCGTTGCGGCCAAGTATTCATCAATAACTACGGCGCCGGTGGCGGTGTAGAGTTGCCCTTTGGCGGCGTGAAAGCCAGCGGCCATGGGCGCGAAAAAGGTTTTGAGGCGCTGTATGGGTTCACCGTCCTGAAAACCATTGCGATCCAGCACGGCTAGAGCGCAGCACTGGCCATTGTTGTGGTCGATGCCAGCGAGAATTCAGCCTCGCTGGTGCGGGGTTTGAATAAACGACTGCCTATCCTGCGCATCGGGCAGGCAACACATGCAGCGCCATGCATATGGCTTGCAATAGCGAGACAGGCGCTGGGCTGAATGGGAGCTACAGCACCTACGACAACAACAGACAAGGAGACAATCACCATGACAAGCAACGCCATACCAGCGAGGCCGCTGGACCACATTCGCAATCCAGAGCACTACCGTTTTTCATTAGGCGATTTCCAATGCCTGGCGCTCTCCGATGGCGTGCTCTCTATTCCTATGGACGGTGTGTATGCCGACAGTGACCCTGACGAACGTGAACGATTGCTGGCGCTGCATGGCATGTCGCTGACGACCTACACCATGGATATCAACTTCTTACTGGTTGATACCGGCAAAGAGTTGGTGCTGATTGACACCGGCTTGGGCGAGAGTGGCTTGTTTGGCAACACAGGCGGGCGGTTGCGGCAGAACTTGGCCAAAGTGGGTATCAGTCTTGATGCGATTGATTGGGTACTGATTACCCACGCGCATACAGACCATTATTTTGGCTTGATTGATGCGAAGGGACAGCCCGTTTTCCCGCATGCCCGTATCGCTATCAACCGTGCTGATTTTGATTATTGGACTGACGAGAGCCAAGTGGATGCCGAAGGCCATCGCGGTTTGTGTACGCGTGGCGCCAGAGCCGCTTTGCTGCCTTACCAAGATCGCTTGGAGTTCCTGAATTACGACCAGGATATCGTGCCAGGAATCCGTCCGATATTGACGCCAGGACATACCGTTGGCCACACCTCATTTTTGATTCAGAGTGCAGGCAAAATTTTGTTGAATTTGGGCGATGTTTCCCACCATGCGGTGATCGAACCTGCCCACCCTGAATGGTCATTTAGTTACGACAGTGATGTGGCACTTGCCAAAGTTACGCGCGCAGATGTCTTCCGTGATATCGCTGCCAAGGACTATCTGATTTTGGGGTGCCACTTCCCATTCCCCGGCTTGGGGCGCATTGTGCAAGATGGGGCTGCCTATACCTTCATTCCACGCCCGGCATTGCCTTTGTTCGAGTAAACACCGTGCACGCAGTTCACGCCACCAGCGGTTGGAGCAGGTGGTGCAGAAACTGCGCTACCGGTGCTGGCAGTGGATCGTGGCGGGTACACAGGTACATTTTGCGTTGTTGTGCCCAATCGTCTTGCAGCACCAACAGGCGAAATTGGGACGGTTGGCGAAAACCTGACGCCACAATGGTTGGCAGCACTGCGACGCCTTGTTCTGCTGCCACCAAGCGGCACATGGCATCGAACGATTGCACCTGCACCAACTGGTTCAAAGGTCTGCCCAATGCTTGCGCTTGCCGGGCCATTTGCTGGGTGGAGGCCGCATCCTTGTCCAGCCCAATGAAATCGTTGTCCAGTAAATCTTCAAACCGGATGTGTGGCTGTGGCCACGGGTGGTGGAAAGGCACGATGGCACACAAAGGGTCGTTCACATAGGCGGTGTATTTGAGTCCGGGTTCGGGCGTGGCGGTGACGATACCGATATCGGCAATGCCCTGGCGTACCCAATCGACAATCACGGCACTGCGCGCTTCGCATATTTCAATGCGGATGTTGGGAAACTGCCGCGACCATGCCGCCAGCTGCTCAGGCAACTGGTGGCTCAGTGCCGAGACGTTGGCCGCTAAATGCACCTTAGCCATGGCGCCGCCCGCGTAATCGCTTAAAGCGCTGCGCATTTGCTCCACTTGTTGGAGTAAGCCCTCGGCGTATACCACCATCGCCTCGCCTGCGGCTGTGGGAGAAACGCCGTCAGCGCGGCGCTCCAGGAGTGTTACGCCAAAGCGTTGCTCCAGCAGCGATAAACGGCGACTGGCTGCGGATAGGGAAATGTGGTTGATCTCGGCGGCTTTAGAGATGCTTTTGGCTTGTACAGCGCAGAGAAACAGTTGGATGGAGTCGAGATTGGGCAACATAAGCGTGTAGATTCACGCTTGAGTGTAGCCCAGCTCAGGCTAAACCATGCGCTGCATAGCAGCAGCGCAGAGCATGTTCATGGTGCAGGAACAATGGCGATGGCACGCACTGGAAAGCCTGGTGCATCTTTGAAGTTGGGGTAGGCAATCGAGATCAAGGCGCCAGTAGCTGGCAGCTCGTAAAGCTTGTTGAGCACCTCGACTTGGAAGCCGTGTTCGAGTACGTAATACTCGCCAATCAATGCATTGTTCTTGCGAAACGCTACGGCAGAATCGGTATCGAGTGTCTCATGCCCAACAGCCTTGATTTGGCGCTCTTCAAACAAGAATTTCAGCGCATCGAGTGACCAGCCTGGCACGTGCGCATGGCCATGCTCATCTGCATTGGCAAAAGCCGCTTTGTCAGGCCAGCGGCGGCTCCAGCCACTGGCAAATGCCACAAAACTACCTGCTGCAATGCGCCCGTGTGCTTGCTCAAAGGCGTCAATATCGGCCACGCTCAACTCGTAGTCTGCATTGTGTTGAACGGCTTCTTCGCAGTTGATGACATACAGCGGCAACAGCATGTCTTTCAGATCGAGGGTCTCGAGTAACCCGGCGCCCGCTACAAAATGGCCGGGTGCATCAATGTGTGTGCCAGTTTGCGTGGCGAACCCAAAGCGCTTCGCATAAAAACCATGTTCCTCGACTGTGAACAAGGTTTCAGCGGTCGGCGGTGCGAAGGCCGAGAACATCGGAATGTGGGCATCAACACTGTGGCTGAGGTTCACCCATTGGGCTTTCTTGAGTTCGGTCAGGAGGTTCAGCAGGTTCATGGTTTTTTTGGTCAGAGATAGGGGCGAGCAGGGTGTGGCACGCTGGACTGAATTCAGCCCGAATGGTATGGATTGTGAGTGTATCGCCCAAGCCGCCTGCTAGCAGCGTGCTAGGGCCGCTTTGGTGCTGATAGCAGTCAATCGACCTGACTGCGAGGGAGGATCGAGTCTGGCGTTTTTATGAGCGAGCAGCCCCGCTTGGGGATAGGCCAAACTCGCGCTTGAAGGCGGTGGCAAAATTTTCTGCGGAGTGGTATCCCGCCAGGGTAGCCGCATCCATGATGCTGATGCTTTCGCTGCGTAGTGCACAGTAGGCTTTTTGCAAGCGTAAGCGGCGTAAATACGCGGTAATCGTCATGCCGTGCACTTGTTGAAAGCGCTGTTGGATTCTGCTTGAAGAGGTGCCTGCCTTGCGCAAGATCATTGGCAATGGCAACCCATCGGCTTGGCCGCTGTGCAGCAGTTGGTGGATACGCTGAAGCATGCGTGCTTCGCGTGTCGGTATGGCGTGTGCAGGGGGGTGAGCTACGGTTGCCAATGCCTGATGGGCAATATGGCTTAAGGCGCCAAGACTCAGCTGGGTGGCCACAGCTTGTTCTTGCAATTGGCGCGTATGAGCGCCCCAGTATTGCGATTCAAACAGCGCATTGGCTTGCTCCATGAGCGATGCGGGAATCGCCCAACGCAGGTGGCCTCCATGCGATTGTGCAAAGGTCCAGATGGCATCGTAGGCAGCGGGTCCGAAGTCAAGGTTGGTGTGTAGCCAATGCCAGGGTATGGTGAGACTGACTTTGCGTTCACGCCGACCGTTGCGCCACTCGCGGTGAAAGCGGTCTGGCTTGGCGATCGCAATAATATGGGCCTCTGCAGTTGCTTCCAGGCAGAGCGTGTTGTTGGCGTAAGCCACTTCTGAGCAGCCATCGCACAGAAAAACCAGTTTGATACTCGGCGTGATTTCCGATTCAGTTGCGCCATTGACCAGGTCGGTCGCGTCGACCATATGCAAGATCAAACCATTGGCGACTGTGACGGTACGAAAAAGCCCTTGCAACAACGGCATACCTTCGGTTTGCATGTGTTGACTTAAGAACCAATAGTTGGTATTCAAGCCAGGGTTTGAACGCCCGATTTCAGGGCTGTACAGCAAAGCAGAAGTTGTTGCCGTTGCGCGCTTGGGTGGCTGCTTGGATGGGGGGGTGGAGCAATTCGCCATGGTTTGCAAAGAATTTGGGGGGAATGGCAAAGAATCGCCATCGCGCAAGCAAAGCAGTGTTTCTACAATCGGTCGGATCCATTAATCAATAATGAGAATGAAACGCAATGCGATCCTATATTCTAAACATCCGTTCAAAGACAGTGGCTTTAGCCGTGTTGTGCTTGCTGACTGGTTTGTCGCACGCACAGGAGAGCCGTGTTTCTGCCGCACAAAATCAGGGTGATGAAGAAATGCCTGCCGTTGTGGTAACGGCCTCGGGAGCCGAGCAATTACTGGAAGATGCTCCAGCCAGTATTTCGGTTATCTCAGCACAAGAGTTACAGCGCAAGCCTGTGCAAGAACTCGCAGAGGTCTTGGGCGGTGTAGAAGGGGTGACGTTGAACCGCTCAGGTACAGGTGAGCCAAGGGTACAAATCCGCGGACTGGGTGCGGACTACACCTTGATCTTGATTGATGGCAAGCGCGTCAATGCCAGCTCGGTCAACTTCCGTGGCAATGACTATGACACGGGCTGGGTGCCGGTGTCTGAAATTGAGCGCATTGAGGTGGTGCGTGGGCCAATGTCATCGCTTTACGGTTCGGATGCGATTGGCGGTGTGATCAACATCATCACCAAGAAGGTCAGCGACCATTGGCGTGGGCATGTGCGTATGGACACGATCCAACAAGCCAAACGCAGTGCAGGTGATACCTATGCAGGCAGTTTCTCGTTGGCTGGGCCAATCAAGCCCAATGAGTTGGGCATCAAAGTCTATGGCAGTTACGACTTGCGCAAAGCCGACCAAGACAGCCGTGAAACTGAGAGCTTACCGGTGCATCCGGTCATGCGCAATAGCCGTTTGGGATCCCAATTGAGTTGGACGCCTGTTTCGGACCAGACTTTTACTTTGGACATGGATGCCAGTCGACGAGACCACGACCATTTTGTGCTCAAGCGCCAAGCTGTCGCCCTTAATCACAAAGGCCGGTGGGGCGTTGCTGACTCTGATCTGACCTTGAGTACGGATCGAATCCGCAACGAGACTGGCGTGGTGTCAGGTCAAACCAACCCGGCCACGGCGCACACCTATGCGCTCAATGGCAAACTCAATATCCCGTTGTCTGAATGGAATCAGCGCATCACTGTTGGCGCAGAGGTACGCCATGAAAATCTCAAAGACAGTACCAACTTGGGTGGTTGGCCGGGAGCTCAAAGCCTCAGTGATGGTAAAGCTTCGGTGGGGCAGCAAGCGCTTTTCATTGAAGATGAAATCTATTTGGGCGACGACTGGCAACTGACGCTTGGCAACCGCATCGACCATCATGAGCATTTTGGCGTCAACCATAGCCCCCGTGCTTATGTCGTTTGGCGTGCTAGTCCTGATGTGAGGGTCAAGGGGGGCGTAGCCCGATCATTTCGAGCCCCCACTTTGCTGCAAAACAGCCCTCAATGGGGCTCCGTGTCTTGCGGAAGTGCCACAGAAGGTTGCTACATCGTGGGCAGCAAGAGTCTGAAACCAGAAACCGGAACCAGTGTGGAGCTGGGTATTAGCGCGGCATTGACGGAGAAAGTTCAGGCTGATGTGACGCTGTTTCGCACGCGCTTGAAAAATATGATCAGCATCGACAACCGTACCCGTGACCCGGTTGAAGCGCAGACGTATCCCAACTTTGTTGGTTTACTGCCTGATGGCAGGCCGGTGCTGAGCTACGAAAACGTGGCCAGCGTGCAAACGCAGGGGGTAGAAGCCAGCGTGAAGACACAGTGGAGCGATGCATTCGATTTTCGACTGAATTACACCTTTACCAAAGCAGAGGACACCAGCGGGTCGACGGCGATGCCATTGACCTATCGCCCACGCCACAGTGCATCGCTTGCCATGAACTGGCATCGCGGGCCATGGACTGCTGGAGCCGATTGGCGATTCACGGGACGACAAGTGACCAATGCCTACAGCAAACAGGAAAAAGGCAGCTATAGCAATTGGGATTTGAATGTGGGTTGGGAGATTGCTCCACAGTGGGCAATCAAGTTCGGCGTATTGAATGCGTTGAACAAACAAGACGCCCGCGATGCAGACTTATCTTATCTTGAAGATGGGCGACGTTATTTCCTTAGCCTAGAGGCACGTTTTTGATGGCATGGCTTTCATATGTACAGCGTCCGTTAAAGCGGCTGGCGTTTCAAAAAGCACATATTGCAGTGGTGGCTGCATGTATTGTGTGCCTTGGTGCAGCGTCGGCGCATGCCCAAACGGGAGTGGTTAGCATGTCAAATGCATCGATAGACGTGGCGCGAGCGGCGGAGGAACCGACCTTGAAAAGCCCGATATTGGCTGCGGTTTGGGCTGATTGGCAAGCGGCTATGCAACGCGGCGATGCTGATTTGGCACGCCAGCGTGTAGAGCGCTTTTGGCAAGAACAACATCAACGTGGGGGAGGGCCTTTGGTTGAAATGGTTCCTGTCGCTCCACACAGGCAAGGTGCAGCGCTCTTGGCAGGAACGAGCGCATCAGCATCGTTTTATGTCACTTTCTTGTGGCGCGATGGAGTCTTCACCAACCAACGCACTGCGCAGGCGTTTAACGGGGCAATCACTGGCGCGGAGCAGCCGTTGCAAGTGCGGTTGTTGGCCCCTGTGCGTCAATTCAACACGCAGGTGTTAAGCCCATTGGGGCGTACGGGTATCCGCTATTACAGCGTGGTGCTTCCCGCTGATAGCCGCATGTCATACCAATATGCAGCTGGCGCCCAGCCTGCAGAAGGCAATCGCCAGGCGTTGCGCGCGTGGATGCGTGAACACACCATCGTTGACCCCTTGAATCCGACAAGCTGGCCGTCAGCACCGGTTGAGTCGCTTCAGCGTTTGCCAGCATATGCCGCGTTGCGGCCTTTGTCGGTATTGCAAGTGCCTGAAGCAGAAAAACCATTGCGCAGTGCAACTGTTGAGCCAGCAGCAAAAGCCAGTGCCGTTACAGCACTTGGCCGGTGGAGTCGGCACCGCATAAAGAGTGAGGTGCTCGGTAATACGCGGGATGTATGGCTCTACCAGATGCCAGCGCTTGCCAATCATGTGCAAAACAAGAATGCGCCGCCATCGCAGGCCACACGTGTGTGGGTGGTATTGGATGGGGAGCAATGGGAGACGCAGTGGAGCGTGCAGCGTGCGCTTGAGCGTTTGCATGCGGAGCAACCTGAGCAATCCGTAGTAGCGGTTCTAGTTGGGAATGTTGATCGCGGTGCTGAATTGCCCCCCAATGAGAAATTTGCACAATTCATGGCCCATGAACTGGGTGCTTGGATTCAAGCCCAAGTCCCTGCTGCTTCAAGGCGGGCACAGGATTGGACCATCAGTGGCGTCAGTTATGGTGGTTTGGCATCGACATGGTTGGCCTTTCGATTTCCAGAGCGTTTTGGCAATGTCTTGAGCCTATCGGGCTCTTATTGGTGGGTCCCTGAAGAGGAGGAGTCTGGGCCGTCCAACCCTGATGCAGGGCAACCCCATGATGATTGGCTCACACGTCAAATAGCAGCCGCGCCACGCAAACCCATCCGCTTGTATATCGACGCTGGGCGTCTTGAGTCAGGTGTCGATGGGGAGGCTGGCATTCTTGATAACAACCGCCGCTTGCGCGATGTGTTACGTGCTAAGGGTTACCCATTTACCTACCACGAAAGCCTTGGCGGGCACGATGCCATGGTCTGGCAAGACGCACTGGAAAGTGGTTTTCGCCACTTTCTGGTTGAGACGGCAAGCCCTTCGCCTTGAATCATGGGTGCGAGAACGCGCTGCGCAATGAAGCGCGCAATGCGCTCGGCATCAGCGCTTTGAACGATGTTGGGGCGCTTTACTGCCCCTCTTCTCCCATCCTCTCGAACGCTTTGCCCACCACTTCGGTGTGCCGCACACGTTCGCTGTTGGTGTTGTGGCCTTGCATACGACTGAGGATATCGAGCTGCTCTTGAATGGCGGTAGCAATTTGCAGTAGCACGCGGTGCAGACCCAATTGCTGGCGGCGGTTGTTGGCTAGGTGCTCTTGCACGGGTTGCAAGGCGCTGGCAACTAAATTGCCCAATTCACGGGCGGCCAGTAAGCGGGCGGTTTGATCGGCTTGGGTTGCGCTAGGTATGCCATCGCGTGGGGCGTGGCTTGTCAGCGCGTTCTCTAGCGCGTGTTGCAGTGCTTGTGCGGTGGTTTGCCCCGATTGTTGTTGTGCCAGGGCCAATTGCTGCAGACTGTTGAGAATCTCTTCCCATGGCGCTGTAGGCTGTTGCCGCTGGGCATCGGTTTGCTCTGCTGCCCACTGCGCATGTTGCTGCGCACTTTGTTTGGTGGCCTGAACCAAATCAATGAGCTGGGCCACGATTTTGCCACCGGTATCGGTATCAGCGCCGCCAATGGCTTGGCTGCGCATGAAGTTGTGCTTGATCTCGCTCCAGCGCGCTTGTTGCGCATCGCTCATATGTCCGCGTAGTTCTGCGAGTTTGAGCAGGTTTTCCTCTGCGCCGGTAGTGAGCAGTTGCGACTCGCCCAAATAGTGGTCGTCAAGCAGTTGCTGCATTTCCTGCCCATTCATCACGCTGGTGATTTTCTCTGCCAGCTTGTTCATGTTGCGGTAAGAGCCTTGTAGCTTGAATGGCGGCTCGGTGCGGTAGGCATCGGCCTGGCCTGCGCTGGCAATGTATTGTTGGTTGACTTTGTAGACGATTTCGCGCACTTGCAGCATGCGCTCGAGCACCGCATCTATCTCGCGTAGCTCGGCGGCGCTGTAGTCGTGGCTGAGTTCGTTACTCGAAAATTCCTTGCCTTGGGCTTTGCCCACGAGCAGGTACAAGTCTTTCAAATCGCGCGTAGCCAGTGGTGCCAGCACGGGGTTGCTGGTGAGGCTGTTTTCGACGTAGCTGAGCTTGAAGGTGTCTTCCAAACCGCCCAGCACATCGCCTAAGTTGTACACATCGGCGCGGTTGGCCAGCATGTCGGGGATTTTGAAGACTTCGCCCGATTCCGTGTAGGGGTTGCCGGCCATCACTATGCAGAATTTTTTGCCGCGCATGTCGTAGGTTTTGGTGCGGCCGCGCCATACACCTTCTATGCGACGGGTTCCGTCTGAGAGTGAAATGAAGCGCTGCAAGAACTCGGGATGCGTGTGCTGAATATCGTCGATATACAGCATCACGTTGGAGCCCATTTCCAGTGCAAGGTTGAGCTTTTCCAACTCTTGGCGGCTGGTTGCATCTGGTGCTTGAGCAGGGTCTATGCTGCGCACTTCGTGCCCTAGCGCGGGGCCGTTGATTTTCATGAAAATCAAACCCAAGCGGTTGGCCACGTATTCCATCAGCGTGGTTTTGCCGTAACCGGGGGGCGAGATCATCATCAACAGGCCCATCAAGTCGGTGCGCTTGTTCTCGCCCACGGTGCCCATTTGCTTGGCCAGGTTGTCGCCAATCACGCTGAGGTACACATCATTGATGAGCTTGTTACGCACAAAGCTGGAGAGCGGTCGTGGCTTGAATTCTTCGAGCCGCATACTTTGGCGTTGCTCGGCCAGAATGTCATGCCGCAATTGTTGGTAGCGGCGCAGTGCTGGCACAAAGCTGCTGGTGTGGGTATGTGCACGGCGGGAGAAATCGTCCACACCCAATTCCAGCACCCCTTCATGGATGCGAGGATGTGTGCCCAATAGGCCGCTGACCTGGGCGCGTAGCTGCACCTGTTGTATGTCGTATTGCACAGCGCTGTTGAGCAGCGCCAGAGCGGCGGCTTCGACGACATAAGTCGTGACCACGGCCTGACCGGCAGGAGCTTTGCGGCGCGCAATGGCGTAGAGCCAGTGCAATGCACGCTCGACGCGCACCACCAAGGGTTGCGAGGCATCGTGCAGCGAGGCGAGCATCTCGCTCCAGGCGCCTTCAGCTTCAAGTTGATTTTGCCACGCGGCTAGTAAATCAGCGGCGTAGCTGGAGAAGTGGATTCGTGGAGCCGGGTCATCGAGTTCATCAACCAAATACGCCGCCCCTTGCGCCGCCAGTGCTTCCAGCAGGGTTGGCGCATCGGTGAAATAGACGAGTTGGTTGCCTTTGGCAAAGGTGTGCAATGCATAGGCTATTTCACGTTCCAGAGCCTGGCGTGCGTCGAGGCTGCCCAACAAACGCTGCATGGTGGCGGCGCTTTGGGCGCGGGCGGCCCAATGGCGTGCTTGGGTTGCAATTTTGAAGGTGTTTTCACTGCCTGCGCGCAGTTCGCTCCATAGCAGCACGGCCAACGCACGTGCTTGCGCATCGTGTGCCAATACCCCAGCTTGCTCTTGCAGGGGCAGCAGTGCTTGCAAGATCAGCGCGGCATCATGGTCGTGGATGCCACGCTCATAGCCTTCGCGGTAACGTGGAGCGGCAAAGTCGCGTACTGCGCGCACCAAGGCTTCGGGCTGCGGCAGCAAGGCCATCCACTGGTCCCGTGTGCGCACAGGCGATGCTTCGGTGGCATGGTGGTCGCCAAGTTGGGCGGGTTGGCGCGCTGCTTCAAGCATCTGCAAGGCCAGGTATTCAGCGCGATAGAACTGGGGTGATTCGGACTCTAGCGACACATCCCAAAAGGGGCGCAGCTCGGCCAATTCTTGGCGGTTTAAAGGCTCCATGAAATCGGTGCCCACCAAGTGCAGGTTGAGCTGATCGCCGCGAGGCATCAGCGTCAGATCGAGTGTTTGCGTGTTGACGGAAAAGCGGTGTTTACCAAGGCGGATGATAGTGCCACTGCCTTCAAATAGGTCGCTGCGGTCGCGTAGCGCGCGTACGGCCTGATCGCGAATGCCTGTCAAGCGCGACTGGATGTCATCGGCTTTCACGCTGTCGTGCAGGGTGCGCAAACGTTCAGCGAGTTCGCGCAGTTTCACAATCAAGGCATCGCCAGCAAAGAAGGCATTGAGCGCGTCCATGTCCTGCATGCGCTCGGTGCGGCGAGGCAGGCTCTCCAGAATGCGCAATGCAGCATCGAACACAGCTTGTGCGCTGCGTTGACGCTCGTCCAGCAGGGTTTGTTTATGGCTCTCGAAGGTCTCTAGCAACTCTTCGCGTTTGGTGATGATGTCGCTCAGAAACTGCTCGTGCTCACCGAACTGGCTTTCCAGTTCTTCCAATTGCACCAGCAGGCGTGCAAGTTGTTCATCGCACTTTTCTGGGTCATTGGCCAGTGCCAAGCTGCTGGCAATACTTTGGTTGTACAGCGCAAATTGGGCGCCGAATTGCGCGACTTGCTCTGCCGCTCCCATACCACGCTTGCGTTGCTCGGCACGGGCACGGCTTTGGTTTAGGGCTGCGTAAATCTCAGAAATGGCCTCCACGATTCGGGTGCGCTGGAGCGGGTCTTCAATGTGCAGTACCGCCATCAATTCCGATAGCGTATCGAGCTCGCCAGACATAGCGTGCATGGCTTGCAAAGGTTCTTGGATTTGCGGTGTGGTTTCGGCTTTTTGTACCTGCACATCCAGCGCTTTGAGACCCTCCACATATGGTTTCAGGGCATGGTCTGTAGCTAGAAAGCTGGCTGTGCGGGCGGCAACTTCCTCGTTGGCAGCTTCTAACTCAGCTTGCATGGCGTCGACCGCAGTGGTGTCGACATAGCGCAGTTCGCGCACAGTCATCAAGCGGCCACGCTGCTGGGTAATCTGGCCCAGAGCCTGTACAAAATCGCGTGCTTGGCTCCAATCTCCTCGGCGCATTTCTGCAACCAGTGCACGTTGGCGTGTTTGCGTCTCTGTCATCTGGCGGTTGGTATCGCTGCGTATGCTCTCGACTTTTTCGTATTCGTCGAGCACGGCTTCCCCGCTGGCGGTGATGTCGCGCAGCACTGTGGGCAGGCTGGGGAGCAGGCCGTCTTCCATCCAGTGGTAGCGCTCAAACAGCCTACGTGTGGTGTCGATCAGCCGCTCGTAGCGGCTGCTGGAGACTTCTTCCGCATCAATCTCCCGTACCAGGCTGTAGAGTTCGGAGATACCGCGTACCAATTCGGCATTGCCGATGCGCCCCATGGGTGTATTGCGCGCAGGTTGGCGTGCAGCAAATTCTTCCGTGGCAAATGGCGTGCGCCAGATTTGCATCGGATGAATGCGCGTGGGCTCGTCGGATTCGGTGCTGAAAATTACCATGCGGCCATCTTCAAGCCGTGCATAGCCGTGGCCCATGATGGGTGGTTGCAGTTCCCGCGCAATCATGTTGTAAGTGAACAAGGCCATGCGGCCGCTTCCTGGCTCGTAGAAGATGTACATCACATCTTCGCCGTTGGGCGAACGGTAGCTGCGCTTGAAGCGCATGCCTGCCATGTCTTGGCTGAAGCTGCGGTGTTCGCCACTTTGCAGGTAGTATCCACCGGGGAAAATGATGCCGTGGTCTTCTGGCAATTGGATGCAGGCCAAGCCAATGGCATCAATGCGCTGTACTTTTTGCGTCAGCGTGTTGTAGACCAGATAACGCCATTGCTCTTCACGGTAAGGCAGCACTTTGAGCAGGATCAAACTGCCGACTTGGGCGTATTCAATTTTTGCGTCATCGAGCGATTGGGTGGCGTCTTGCACAGCTTCGCGCCAAATACCCAAACCATCGTTGGTGTTGTCCTCAATCTTGATGGTCAGGTCGCCGCCAATCGTGTCGATGAAGACCGTATCGAGAATATTGATGTGCGGGTGGCGACCCTGCACGACATCATTGCGACCTGCGCTCAGCCATTCAAAATCGTTCGGTGCGGGCAGTGCAATATCGCGCTCGCCCCGGTTGTCGATGTACTGCACACTTTGATTGCCAGGCTGATCGCTGGGTGTGATTGACCAGCGAAATACGCGCACATCCGAGAGGCGTTCACCGATCTGAAATGCGGCCAACAGCTTGCCTTCTTTGATGACCAGTTGCAGTAAGCGAGCCCCTTTGTAGTAGGTGTAAAGCTCGCGAAAGTCCTGCACAAAACTCTGGTGTCCCAAGAATGTTTGTCGCACATCGACGGGGACGATGTCATAACCCTGTGCGCCACTGCCTTCGTCTGCGGCATCCGCGGTGGTGGCTTGCAAGCGGTAGACGGAAAATACGTCTTCAATGCGCGTTTCTTGCTTGATGCCCAAGAAGACGTTGTAGCCAAACACGGTCAGGTCACCGACTTGTACGATGTCCCGACCTACACAATTGTTCTCGGTGCGCACCCGTACACGTCCCAACAGTGTCATGTGGCTGGCGCCAAATTCCTCCAGGCGCTGGCTGTTCAACTGCGCTGCAATGGTGCGCAGCGATTGTCCTTGATCGGATAAGCGTTTTTGCAGGACTTCATAAGCACCGCCGGTGGCGACGGCATGGTCGACTTGCTCACTGGCTTGGTCTGTGCGGATCTCGGACATGGGCGGTCATTCCTTGAAGGCAATAGCGCGGTGCATGCATCGTCTTGAAAGATCAAAGCGAAGTGCTGTGCACTTAGTGTGAATCCGACTTCTTCGTTGAATCACGTTGAAGCCGTGATGGATCATGTGCGCGTGGGAGCCACTTTTGGTGCGTCCCGCACGCAAAAAAGCGCAGTAAGCAGAGCTGGCTTACTGCGTGCAACTCAACTACTCAAGAGCGATTGTCATCGCGTTGAGGTGAGGTGAAGTTTTCCAATGCCTTGAGCATGTCCTCTGGCTTGGTGCTGCCGCCTGTAAAGCGTTGCAGCAGGCTATCGATGATGGGACTCTTGTCTGCTGCGCCTTCAATGAATTTACCCACTGACAGGCCTTTGGCAAACTTGTCAAAGAATGCGCCTTCCCCACCGACGATGTCGATGTTGGCTTTAGACAGGGCAGACGACAACACTTCGGCTTGCTCGCGGGCAATGTCCTTGCTTGCGTCGATGCTGGCAATGGCGCGTTCGAAGTTTTTCTCCAATTGCATGCGGAATTCTTCGTGACCGCGTGCAGTGTCGTTGAGGCTTCCCAGTGTTGCGAATTTTTCGGCCAAACCTTTGGCTTCTGCCATGAGCTTTTCCAGCAGGATGGCCGCTTCTGCATTGCCCACTTCGCTGGTGACTTTGGCTTGGGCCAAGCCTTGCTCTTGCGTGCCTTTGGCCACGGCAATGAGTTTTTCTGCCTCAACCTTGGCCTCAGCCAAACCTTGTTTTTCGATGGCGTCGGCCTTGGCATCAATCACGCGGGCTTCGGCCAGACCTTGTTCTTCCAGACCTTTGGCTTCAGCAATGAGTTTTTCGGCGGCGACCTTGGCTTGTGCCAGTCCTTCTTTTTCCAGCGCTGCTGCAGAGACCTCGCGCACGCGTGCATCGGCCAGACCCGGTGCGGCGCGCTCGGCCTGAATGCCTTCTGCCAAGCGTTTTTTTGCTTCAGCCTGTTGAGTAGCTGCTTCCAATTCAGCTTGTGCCACGACGGTGATTTCAACGGCTTTGTGGCGCGATGCGGACTCATCAGCTTCAGCTTTTTTCACCTGCTTGACCAAGGCCTCTTCGGCTTCGGCCTGGGCTTGCAAGACGGTGACTTGTTTGAGGCGGTCGGCTTCGGAGACGGCGCGCACTTCTTTGATGCGCTCTTCTTCCTGCGCAACGGTTTTCTCTACTGCCACACGCTCGCGAATGACGTTGGCGATATTGGCTTTCTCAACTTCCAGCGCTTTTTCTTTTTCGATGCGTTGCAGCTCCACTTCACGTTCGCGCGAGACAACCTCCAGGTCTTTGGCACGGGTGACTTTTTCTACTTCAATAACAACGGCGCGTTGGCGGTTTTGCTGTGCGACTTCCACTTCACGCAGGCGGTTTTCTTCACGGATATCAACTTGCTCTTGCGTGGCGATACGGGCATTTTCGGCTTTGAGGCGCTCTTCTTCCTGCACCTTCTTGGTCTCAGCTTCTTCACGCGCCTGGATGGTGGCAATCTCACGTTTTTGGCGTGCTTCGGCATCGGCTTGCTGGCGCTGCAGAGCCAGCAGGGCTTCTTTGGTTTCCACGTTCTTTTTGGTGATGGCCATTTCCTCGTTGCGTTCGAGTTCGTTGGTCACCACATTTTGCGCGGCTGTCAATTCGGTGATTTTTCGGATGCCTTCGGCATCAAGGATGTTGTTGGGATCCAGAGAGACTTTGGGCGTTTGCTCCAGGTAGTCAATGGCTACATCTTCGAGGGCGTAGCCGTTGAGGTCTTCACCAATGACTTCGATGATGCGGTCACGGAAGTCCTGGCGGTTCTCAAACAGTTTGACGAAGTCGATTTGCTTTCCGACGGTTTTCAGCGCTTCTGAGAACTTGGCATTGAACAGTTCGTTGACGGCACTCTTGTCGGAGGCGCGATCGACCCCAATGGATTTGGCGACTTTGAGCACATCGTCGGCGGTTTCGTTTACGCGCAGGTAGAACGCAACGGTGATGTCCGCGCGCATGTTGTCGCGGCAGATCAATCCCTCTTTGCCACGGCGGTCAATTTCCAGCGTGATCAGGGAGATTTTCATGAATTCTTTTTTGTGGATAACGGGCAAGACCATGCCGCCTGTAAAACGCACTTTGGGCGTTGAACTCATGTCGTTGATGATGAGCGCAGTGCCTTGTGGCACTTTGACGTAGAACGCCTTGAACATCACCAGCAGTGCGAACACGAGCGCGACAATAAAGCCTACACCCACTACGATGGGCAAGATCCATTCCAGATTCATTGCAATTTCCCCTATATCCAATAGTCACACATTCAAACGATTTGTGGGCTCAACAGGTGCTTCACACGGCGCCTGTGAACTCCTCTTCAGACACAACACGCCAAGTGTTGTTGGCGGCGATATGTTCAATCAGCACGACGCGTGTTCCACGCGGTAGTGTTTCGTCAACGGTGCGAATTTGCAGTACCAAACCGGCACCACCGTCTTCCACGAGCGCATAACCCTGTGTGGCCGATACAGTGGCGCTGCGCACTACACCGATACGGCCTAAAACCACTTTGGGTGTTTCTTGTGGAATTTTTTTCAGCAGTGCACGCACTGGGCGCAACGCGATGGCCGTCAAGACAACAGCGGCTAAAAGGGCGGCGATAAAAATACCAGCGCCTAACAACAAATGGGCCACTTGATTGCTCAGCAAGGGCCATAGCAACAAGGTTGCAAAGTAGCTGCTCAGCCATGCGAATAGCACGATAAGGCTGATGATCACGGTAACGGGCACACCATTGAGCCCGAGCCGAGTGAGCAGTCCAGCGAGGGCGCCTGCATCCACGCCGTCTGCATCAAAAAAAAGGCTGTCGAGCACTTCGGTGTCAATCAGCCCTAGTAGGACGACCATCCAGTACAGCAGCGAAAAGGCCAGCAAAATGGTGAAGACCACGGTGGGGAAGCTCACGATGATGTTCAGGAATTGGTGCATGCTGGCCTCCCTTGGACGGTTTTTTGTTGTGAATTCGCACTCAAAATCAACATGGAGTTTGAGAGCTCATCGCGATTGTAGAGAGCTTGACTGGCACTGTAGGGCAACGGGTTGCAGGCTTATGTCAGTTTGCAACCGTTGACAGTACAGCAGCCACGCTGGTGAGCTGATGTTATTCGCCAGCGGGCTTGGAGGAGTCTGCTGCGGATGCGGTGCGGCTGGCTTTGAGGCGCGCGAGCACTGCATTGGCACTATGCGTATCAGGGGTAATGCCTGCTGAGCGCAAGCGCGCATCCAATGCGTCCTCACTGCCTTCTTGGGCCAGCTCGGTGGCCGCTTGCAGGCGTGCACCTCGCTCAGCTTGCTTTTGTTTGATGCGCTCAAGTGAATCCAAGGCCGTTTGCACGCGTGATTCCGCCCCGCTGTAGCGCTCGGCCACGGTGGCTTGGGCGCGCTGGACGTTTTCTGTGGCTTTGACGGTGTCCGCTTGTTGCTTGAGACGCTTGATATGGGACTCGGCTTGGGCAATGGCTTGGCGCAACTGGTTGGCGCTTTGTGCGAATTGCTCTGCCTGGGCCTGCTCTTCTGTGCGGTTGTTTTCGAGCATGGCGATTTTGTTTGCCACGTCCAGCGCCAAGGCTTCGTCATTGGCATCGAGTGCTTTGACTGCGTAGCCTTCGTATTCTTGGATTTTTCCCACAGATTTGTCTAGTTTGCTGCGGGCCAGTTTTTCTTTTGCGATGATTTCAGCCAATGCTTCCTTGCTTTTGCGCAGGTCTGCGTCGGCATCGCGAATTTCCTGATCGAGAATGCGCAGCGCTTGGCTGTCCACAATGGCTTCGCCTGCTTCGTGAGCGCCGCCACGTAGCGCGGTGATGAGTTTGTTCCAAACGGTCATGGTGCTCTCCTTTGTCGTTTCAGTCGGTGGGTACGGTCATGCAGTGGATGCTGTCCGGTGGTGTCCATTTCGTCCGGCTACCGGGGTTCAAGCGGCAGCGTTGTGCAGGGCGCTTTCAAACGCCTCGGTCATTTGAATGACGTTGTCAGACAGCGTTTCGATTTCATACACCACATTGGCGAGTGTGGACGTAGCACTCAAGGCGCCAAACACAATGTAGGCGGCCTCGCCATTGGCGAAAGATTCAATGCCGACGGTGGCCAGTGGGAATACCTTTTGCGCGCGCAGCACCTGTTCGTTGAATGCGACCCGGTCTTGAATGTAACTGACAGGCCAGAGGTAAGCTTCCACCACAATTTGCCCACCTGCGACTGCCAAGAATAGGGGTAGTTCGCCATACTCGCGCATGGTGATGAGTAAGCTGGCATCGGTGCCATTGAGTAGCTCCAGTGTGGCCTCGCCACTGTTGAAAAGGGTGGCGCCTTGCAGTGCTTGGTACAAAGTCTCGATGGTCCACGGTGCGTTGGTGTTCATGCTGCCCTCCTGTGTGAATGGTTGTGCGCCACGCGGCTGGCGCATTTGCTTTTCCACCGCGAGCAGGTCGTCCGTGTATTCCGGCAGAACCCACAATTCTTTTTTGATGAGGCCTTTGTCGCGCAAGCGTTGGCGATGCAATCGTTGGTAATAGGCGGATGATTTTCTTTCCATGTGATGAATTTAATTGTGTTTACATGTGATGTCAATGCAATTAATCGCATTACATGTGTAATTGTTGTGCGGGCAATGAATGCATGGCCATTGCACACAGAGTGTTCGTGGCGTGCAGAGGCTTGGATATGCGTTCGAGGGCGTGCACAATGCGCGTTGACTCAAGGAGTGCTCGGCTGTTTCTCTATATTGAATCGTAAGAAACAGGCCGTGAAGGCACGCTAGTGCGACATAAGAAGGAGATATGCAAGATGCATGGGGAATACAAAGTGCCTGGTGGCAAGTTGGTTGTAGTGGATGTTGATGTGCAAGAGGGGTTGTTGCGCAATGTCCAAGTGGCAGGTGATTTTTTCTTAGAGCCCGAAGAGGCCTTGGATGCCATTAGTCAAGCGCTGGAAGGCCAATCTGCCGCAGCCGATACTGTGCAACTGGCCCAAGCCATCCGCACAGCATTGCCAGAAGGAGCTATGCTATTTGGTTTTAGCCCTGAAGCGGTGGCTATTGCGGTGCGGCGTGCTTTGGGTGTGGCCAAAACATGGCGTGACTATGAGTGGCAAATTCTGCATGAGCCCGCCACATCGCCTGCAATGCATACGGCTTTGGATGAGGTGCTGAGCCTGGAGGTGGCAGCAGGGCGCAGACCGCCAACGCTGCGGTTTTGGGAGTGGGAGTCCCCTGCGGTTATTCTTGGGGTGTTCCAGTCCGTGCGCAATGAAGTCGATATGGCGCAAGCGCACGCCCACGGCGTTACGGTGGTGCGGCGCATTACTGGGGGTGGGGCGATGTTTGTCGAGCCTGGCAGTGCCATTACGTATTCGATCTATGCGCCTATGGAGTTGGTTAGCGAGCTCACGATTGCCGATTCATATGCATTCTTAGATGACTGGGTCTTGCATGCGCTCAAATCGCTGGGGATCGATGCGTTTTACAAGCCGCTAAACGACATTGCCAGTCCCCAAGGAAAAATTGGGGGCGCTGCGCAAAAGCGTTTCACACAAGGGGCTACGGTGCTGCACCATGTGACGATGTCGTATGACATGGATGCCCAAAAGATGACGCAGATTCTGCGCATCGGGCGCGAGAAGCTCAGCGATAAAGGTACGACCAGTGCTGTGAAGCGGGTAGATCCTCTGCGCAGCCAGACCGGCTTGCTCCGCGAGCAGGTGATCGAACGCATGCGCGACACCTTCGTGCAGATGTATGGCGGCACAACCGGCGTTATCACACCAGAAGAATATGCTGCAGCACAGGAGTTGGCGCGCACCAAATTCCTATCGCAAGAATGGCTGAATAAATTACCTTGAGCGGGTGGTCAGTACCAGGCTCTTGGGATATACAGAGACACCGGAGCCCTGATTGCTGAGCGATTTTGTGTGCTGATCGATGAAGCAAAAAATAAAGCAAAAAGCCACCAATCAGGTGGCTTTTGTTGATTCAGTTACTGCGATCAGTTGCCTGTGGAGCTGATTTCGCCGCTCAGGTTGCCGCCTTCTTCCACAACGAGTTTTCCGTAGCGAATCTTTCCGGTGACTTTGCCTGTAGCAAATACAGTTAATTTTTCGCGAACGGTCAGGTCACCATCGAACGTGCCGTGAATTTCAGCTACGTCAATATTGGCTGTACCGTTGAAAGAGCCTTTTTCAGAAATCTGGATGACTTTGGAGTCAAGCGTGGCTTCCACAACCCCTTCAATGAACAGCACATCGCAGTCAGTGATTTCAACGCCTTTGAGCTTGATGTTTGGGCCGACTGTGAGCTTGCTTTCTTTGGTTTCAGGTTCGCTGGTGTTGCTGGCCTTGTCTGCACTGGCGTTGGCGCTGGCAAAAGAAGGGGCGGGCGTGTTTGTTGCAGGTGTGCCGCCAAAAAAACCGGCAGGTTTAGCAGTTGAGCTGGCTGCGGTCGAAGCGCTTGAAGACAAAGGCGATGCAGGTGTTGCTGCGGCCGGTGTGGTTGTGGATTCAGGTTTTGGGGTATCGGAGCGCTTACCAAAGAAGCCAGTTTGTGCCATGTCAGAAGTTCCTCTGTGAATGGGGGTAAAGATATTCAAGAATTTAAGTGAATATGTGCAGCCAACGCAATATAAATACTGAAAATACTGTAAATATTTTCATTCTCACATTGCTGGCTGAGGGGCATTTCAGACGCGCATGAGGTTTTCTATGGCGTCTGCTTTGACAGGCACATCGCGCGTCAAGAGTTCGTTGCCAGTCTCGGTAACCAGTGCATTGTCTTCAATGCGAATGCCGATATGGTGGAAGGCCTCAGGAATGTCTGGCCCCGGGCGGACATAGAGGCCGGGCTCAATCGTCAGCATCATGCCTGGAGCCAGAATGCGTGAGGGGCGGTTGCGAATGGTTTCACCTGAAAGGGGGTCTTGCCGTTCTTGCATCTGACCACTTTCGGTCGGTTCGTTATAGCTGCCGCAATCGTGCACATCCATGCCCAGCCAGTGGCTGGTGCGATGCATGTAGAACGGAAAATAGGCGCGTTGGGCAATGGCGTCATCCAGCGTGCCTACGCGGTTGGCGTTGAGGAGGCCAAAATCGAGCATACCTTGGGTGAGGATGCGTACGGCCGCATCATGCGGGTCATTAAAACGCGCGCCTGGCTTGGTGGCGGCAATGGCGGCTTCTTCGCTGGCTAAAACTACATCGTATAAATCCCGTTGCGCGGCTGTAAAACGACCATTGGCAGGGAAGGTTCGTGTGATGTCGCTGGCATAGCCGTCGAGTTCGCAGGCGGCATCAATCAGTACCAAATCGCCTGCCCGCACAGGCGCATCGCTGGCGCGGTAGTGGAGTACGCAGGCGTTGTGGCCTGCGGCGACGATGCTGTTATAGGCGGGGGCTTGCGCACCGTGTTCGCGAAAAATGTACAGCAGTTCCGCTTCGAGATGGTATTCACGTGTGTCTTGCCCTGTTGCCAACATGTGTGCCGAGCGCTGCATGGCACGTACATGGGCTTGGGCACTGATGATGCCTGCCCGGCGCATAGTATCGATTTCATGAGCATCTTTGATGAGCCGCATTTCATCGAGAATGGCACACAAATCCAGTTGTGCAGTTGGCGTATTGGCGCCAAAACGTGCGCGGGCCCGAACTTTCTCCAGCAATTGTTCTACCTGCTGCGCCATGCCGGTATGGGTTGCAAAGGGGTAGTACACCGCAGTGGTGTTTTCGAGCAGGCGCGGCAGGCGTTGCATTAAGTGGTCAAAGGAATCGGCATCTTGTACGCCCAGTGTGGCAATGGCTGCCTCCGGGCCAAGGCGGTACCCATCCCAGATTTCACGTTGCAAATCCTTGGGTTGGCACAGCAAGGTGCTATGGCCTTCTGCAGTCAGCACCAACCAGGCGTTCGGTTCAGTGAATCCGGTCAAGTAGTAAAAGTAGCTGTCTGGTCGATACGGGAAATGGGAGTCGCGGTTGCGGATGGCTTCGATTGCAGTCGGTATCAGTGCGATGCTGCCTGGTTGCATGCGTTGCGCCACACGTTGGCGACGACTGGCGTAGATTGCGGGGTTGAAGGTTTCGGTGTGGTGCATGGAGGCTAAACGCTTAGGGGGCTGGCTGTGACGTTGACTGCTGTTTTACGCGACGTTTTCAGTGGCCGAACGGGGTTGGAGGTAAACGCTGGGGTCCACGTTCAAGATGTCGATGGGGAAGCGCTTTCCGGCCAGATAGTCGTCTATGCATTGCATGACGATGGGGGAGCGGTGGCGTGCTTGGGCTGCGCGAATTTCTTCAGGCGTCATCCACACGGCGCGAACAATGCCATAGTCCAGCGCACGGTCAGGGTGGTGTTGGCCCAAAGTACCGCAGAACGTAAAGCGCAGATAAGTGATGTCCTGCGTTGCGCTGGAGGGCATGAAGCGGTTGAGGTAAATGCCAACCAGAGCCGTTGGGGTGAAATCGTGGGCCGACTCCTCCAGAGTTTCTCTGCGGCAGGCTTGAACGGGATCTTCGCCTGGGTCCAGGTGGCCAGCAGGAGTGTTGAGGCGCAAGCCATCGCGTGTATCTTCCTCAACCAGAAGAAAGCGCCCCTCGCGTTCAATGACGGCTGCAACCGTCACGTTCGGTTTCCATCTCTTTTGCATGCGACTATTGTTGTGCTGTGGTTATGACAAAAATTTGTGCACCATTCTCTTAGAACGTAAACATGTTCTAAGCCCAAGTTCACCCCTGTTGACAAAGGGCGTGGGTACAGAGAGATACAAAGAGGCATTGTGCGCGCAAAATGGGTGGTTGCGAATGATGCTGTGGTACTACCCCATCGTTCTTTCTTTTTTGATGACCAAGGAGTCGCGATGCCGTTAACCGATGCAAACCATACGCCCAATGCCATCAATCCTGATTGGATGGATGCCCACTGGATGCCTTTTACGGGCAACCGTGAATTCAAGCGTAATCCGCGAGTGATTGTGCAGGGGCAGGGCGCGTACTATACGGATGCACAAGGAAGGAAGATCTTTGATGGATTGTCTGGTTTGTGGTGTAGCGGCCTTGGGCATGGTCGGCCGGAGATTGCGCAGGCGATTGGGCAGCAAGCGCAGCAGTTAGATTATTCGCCTGCTTTTCAGTTTGGACACCCACTTTCGTTTGAACTGGCACACCGCATCAAAAGCTTGATGCCTGCGGGGTTGGACCATGTGTTTTTTACTGGCTCTGGCTCGGAGGCCGCAGATACTGCGTTGAAGATGGCACGTGCGTATTGGCGGCTCAAGGGGCAATCGAGTAAAACGCGCCTGATTGGGCGCGAAAAAGGCTATCACGGGGTGAATTTCGGTGGCATCTCGGTTGGAGGTATCGGAGGCAACCGCAAACTGTTTGGCCAAGGTGTGGAGGCTGACCACTTGCCTCATACACAACCAAAATCGGGATCCTTTTGCAAAGGGATGCCGCAAGAGGGGGGTGCTGCGTTGGCAGACCGTTTGCTTGATTTGATTGCGCTGCATGACGCATCAAACATTGCTGCGGTGATCGTTGAGCCATTTTCTGGCTCTGCAGGGGTGGTGATTCCTCCTGTCGGTTACTTGCAGCGGTTGCGTGAGATTTGTGATCAGCACCACATCCTGTTGATTTTTGATGAGGTTATCACCGGGTTTGGCCGTGCTGGCGGCATGACGGCTTCTGAGGTCTTTGGAGTGACGCCTGATATATTGACTTTGGCCAAGCAAGTGACCAATGGAGCGCAGCCTTTGGGCGCTGTGGTGGCTAAGCATGCGATCCATGAGGCGTTCATGGATGCGGGCGGGCCCGATTACATGGTGGAGTTTTCGCACGGTTATACCTACTCTGCGCACCCTGTGGCCTGTGCTGCAGCGTTGGCGGCACTGAATGTGCTGGCGTCGGAACAAATGGTTGAGCGAGTTCAGGCACTAAGTCCTTATTTTGAATCAGCCGTTCATAGTTTGAAGGGGCTGCGGCATGTGGCAGATATTCGCAATTTTGGCTTGGCGGCTGGCTTGACTTTGGAGGCCTATCCTGGCGAGCCTGCCCGCAGGCCTTTTGAGGTAGCCATGAAGTGTTGGGAGGCGGGCTTTTATGTCCGTTATGGAGCAGATACGATCCAGCTGGCTCCGCCATTTATTGCTGAGCGCGCAGAGATTGATCGTCTGGTTGAGGCGTTGGGTGAAGCATTGCAAGCTGTGGGGTGATGTATTGCGCGAATAAGCGTTCAAACGCGTTCTGCTGAATACTTTTTGAAGCAGAAGTTCGCTGCGTGACGTGCTCGTTTCGCGCTTTAAAGGAATCACCTTATTCCTAGACGGAGATAGGCCTTTGGCCCTACGATGCCGAAAGTTTGGTCGATGTCTTTTATTCGGGAAAGGCAGGAATGGATACCCTCACAGAGACGAACGCAGTCAAGCAAGATATACGGTCTAGGCTGCTGTACCTTAGGCAATGGCCTGATTTTTCCAGCGAATACGATGGATCGCGTGTTGGTGACTTGGCACGTATTTGTGCGCTCCTGTCGCGCAAACCTACGGTAGGCTTCTTGGTTTACCGTTCGGTCGATTTGCCAAGTTATGAAGTTGAGCCGATGCTTGAGCAATTGTTCGCGGCGCAATGTATTGGTCTTTTTCAGGTTGGGGCTTCTGTGTCGCCGCTGGAGGAGGATCTTGCTCAGGCCTCAGGTGCAGTTTCCGAGGCGGGTGCTGTGAGCTTGGCGCAAGAGGAAATCCCAGTAGAGCCTGAATCGACCAACAAAGCAGCATTGACTTCGGGAACACCGGTGCAGTCGTTTCTCAAAAAATTGTGGGGCAAGTTGCTGACGCATAAGCAGTAGTTTTGGTTCTTTGCGACTATTGGCATACATTTTGGGATAGATAAAAATATATTTTTTGCATTGCGATTGGGGTGAGACGCTTATGGATTGGAATATTGCTGTCTTGGGGTCTGTCGGGTCAGGGAAAACGACAGCTATTCGAACTATCAGTGATATCGATGTGGTGGACACCGATGTGGTGGCAACGGATGCGCAAACCATTGCCTTGAAAGAGACGACGACAGTGGCGATGGATATGGGGGTGATGGAGCTTGGCAATGGTGACAAGCTACGCTTGCATGGAGCGCCAGGGCAGGACCGCTTTGATTTCATGTGGGAAATCTTGCTTGAACAGGCCAAAGGAGTCGTTATCTTTGTTGACCATAGTCGTGCAGAGCGTTTGGCTGATCTCGGTGTGTACTTGCAAACCGTTAAGGTTAAACAGGCGGAGCAGGTACAACATGGATTTCCCGTTGTCATTGCCGTGACGCATGCAGAAGATGATGCGCAACGCGATCTGGCTGTTTACCAGCAATACTTCCAGCAGCAAAGTCTGTGCACCTGCAGTCTTTGCCAGCCACCCGTGCTGTGGTGTGACGCCCGCGAACCACGTGATGTTGCAGTGGTTTTGGTGGTGATGACTGCATTGCTGGAGTCTTTTCAATTGCATCCCGACTCCTTGCTTCACGAGAGAATGGCGTCTTTGGCTACTCAGGAGTAATGGTGTGGGTGCGTTATTGACGTTGCATGGGCTCAATGCATGGTATGGCCCTAAACAAGTTTTGTTTGATGTGAGTATGTCCTTGCCTTTGTATGGCTGTACTGCGCTTGTGGGGCCGTGTGGGACGGGCAAGTCAACCTTGTTGCAATGTGTCGATTCCTTCAGCCGCACATCGCAGACGCAGTTAAGTGATGGCGACTGGTTGGCGCGGCTAACTTCTTGGGATGTCACTGCGCCGATTTCGGTAGCAATAGCGCAGCAGAAGCAAATGCGTCCGGATGGGACTGTGCTGCAGTTCTTTTGCCAAGAGCAATTGAACTCGGCAGGTCAGGTCATGCAGTCACTACGAGAGCTGTTTAATGCGCTGCATATGGCTGATCTGTTGCCGTTACTGCTGCGGGAGGCTTCTGCTGTTTCAGACGGAGAGTGGGCGCTCTTCAATGTTTTGCGGGCGGCTTACCTGGGGCAAGCCATGGTGCTGCTCGATGAGCCTACCGCAGATTTGGATCAGGCGGAGGTGGTGCGTATGCAAGCATTGATCAAGATGCTTTCGCAAATACGCAGCGTAGTATTCATTACCCACCATTTGGGTCATGCGCGCGCATTGGCCGAACAGGTGGTCTTGATTGGCAATGGACGTGTCTTGGCGTCCCATCCTGCGACGCTTTTTTTTGATACTCCAAGTTCCGATGTTGTTCGCCATTTCTTGCAATTTGGCACGTTAGCCGAAGAGCGCAGTCAGGTTGTCCCTCGCGAGAGCGCGTGCACTAGTGATTTGTTTGCATCCGCGTTGGCAGAGTTGACTGCAGGGCGCATTCCTCGTGCAGGGGTATTGCATCCATTGCTGCCCTCTCGTTTCAGATGGGTGGTGGCAGATCGATTGGCGGGCGTATCAATTCCAGGGCTGCTCAACGATGCGCACCAAGACCTACAAGGTTTGCAAGGAGTCGGAATCGATACTCTTTTAAACCTGACGGAGGTCCCTTTTGATGGTGCACTGTTGGCGCAATATGGCATCAAAGGACTTTTTGTGCCTATTCCTGATATGGAGGCTCCCTCTGTCGAGCAGGCGCTTGGGCTTTGTGAATTGCTGGATGTGCAATTGGCACAGCAGGCGCACTTGGCTGTGCATTGCAAAGCTGGGCAAGGCCGGACAGGGACAGTGTTGGCGCTGTATTTGATGTGGCGCAGCAAAGGGGCTTGGACTGCTGCGCAAGCCATTGCTGCAATGCGCCGGATTGATTCAGGCTGGATTCAATCAGAAAGACAATTGCTGTTTCTTGGTGAATTCCAACAATTTATTGTGAATAATGTGACATTTACGGAATGAGCACAGGGATTGAAAATTCAATAGAATCTATGTGTGATTAAATTGCGTTAGTAACAAATTGTGCTTAGATTAGAAAGGTTCCACGATGTCACTCGATTCCAGCTTAGAGAAAGCCGTTGCCACTATTCCTGATTGCGTTGCCGCTGGTTACGTAGATCTTGAATCAGGAATGCTGCTGGCTATCAAGACAGTAGATTCGCATGCGCAAGAGGTCATCGATTTGCTTTCAGCTGCGACTGCCGACTTGTTCCAAGGTCCAAATGTGCAAGCCATTGAAAAGATTTTCCGCCGCGTGCGCGGTGTTCAGGAAGATGGTCGCCATTACTTTCAGGAAATTATCGTGAACAGTGACAATTTGCTGCACATTTTCTTGCGAGGAAAGAACCAAGCTCAGGTGGCTACGTTTGTATGCCGCAAAGGGGCGAATTTGGGCATGGTATTGACCAAATCGCGTATGGCCATGCCAGCGATTGAGAGTGCTCTCTAAATCATTCATTTGGTCGTTACATCGGCCCTTAAAACGATCGAATTCGCGTGACTGACACCATGCTGCCTCCTGCAGAACAATCGAAAGCCCGAAGCATTTTGCGTGAGTTGCGTGCAAGCTCTACACAAATTGAATTAGCGGCATGGGTTTCCTTTGATGGCTTTGTTTTGGCTTCCGCCACGGATGCCCATGTCAATGCTGATCGCATCGGGGCCATGTGCGCTTCATTATTGGCGCTTTCAAGACGTGCTGCCAAAGAGGTCGAGGTGGGGGAGCTACGGCAAGTCATTCTCGGGGGCAGCTCGGGAATCATGCTGCTGACAGAGGCTGGAGCAGGGCGTGCATTGACATTGTCTGCAGAAAGTGGCGCTAATTTGGGGCGTGTATTGCTGGATGCCAAAAAATCGTCGCAGCAGCTAGCTGGGCTGATGTTGTGACTTGACCACGATACAAGTATCTATTGTCAATATTGGGTAGGGAGTGTCTATTTCGACATGAACTTCAAATTACTGATGACGATACTTTTTCATACACTTGAGTTAGCATTCGCTTAAATCCTTGTGCGCAGGACCATGCCTCTTCCTCGAGGTATGTATTTTTGGCATTTCAATTCTCAGGTCTCGTCATGTTGCGTTTCTTTCTCGTTTTTCTTGCTTTGCAATTGGGACTTTTCGGTCTCAATATGCTGAACGTCGTTCAAGAGACGGTGGTGCTGCCGTGGACGGCATTGTTGGCCAAAATCTGTGCCTATTTGGTCACAACCTTTGATGCGACCGCTATGGCTGCCGGCAAGGTTTTATGGAATCCTTCCAATGGTTTTGGCGTATCGATTGAACCCGGTTGCAATGGTGTTGAGGCATGTATTGTGTTGTTCTCAGCAATCATGGCCTATCCATCGAGTTGGCGTGCAAAGGGCGCTGGAATTGTGATTGGCTTTTTTGCCATTCAGGCTGTCAATGTCGTTCGGGTCATTAGCCTGTTTTATCTTGGTCAGTGGAATGACACTGCTTTTAAATTCGCCCACGAATATCTCTGGCAAGCCTTGATCATGATTGATGTACTGATCGTGTGGTTGCTCTGGGTGCGCAGTATTCGAGGAGCGGACGACCATGGATCTGAGGATCCTCCAGAAGGCGGCGTGGGGCAATCTTCCAACGAACCTGCTGGAGAGTTGGCGCATGTCTGAAGTCTCTGTTAAGCCAGTAACGAAAGTGCCTCGATCCAGAGAAGTGAGTGTCCCCGTCTTTGCTGTGTCGGCGTTTGCCTGGATGGCGATCCTTGTGACGATTTGGATGTTTGTTAACCAGTGGACGTCTTATCCTGCAGGTGTCATAGCTGGAGCAGCCTTAGAAGTGGGGGCGCCAACTTGGATTCGTGAAACCAAGATGATTGGTTCGGCCGACGCTACGGAGGATGTCCCTGCTGGCCATTTGGAAGTGGATACCCGTGTTGATGTGCCCGTTCCTGGCTCAGGGGGGCATAGAGCGGAAATGGTGCTCGATGGTGATCCGTCTCGTTACGCGTATGGCCTGCCAATTTTCTTGGCGCTGTTGCTGGCTGCAAGACAGAAAAAAATGTTGGGCAAAGCCATAGCAGGCTACCTGCTGCTGTTGCCATTTCAAGCTTTTACACTGGCTTTCTTCATTCTGCTTCAAATTGTAGTGTCTACCAATATTGATTTGGCGCAGCTGCGTTTGAATGCATGGCAGGTTGAGGGAATTGTGTATGGATTTCAGTTTGGCACACTGGTTGTTCCGACGCTGTTACCGATACTGATCTGGTTGTGGCTTGACCGTCGGTTTTTCGTGGATGTCATTGCCAAGAGTGTCACGGCGCCTAAACGCAAATGAGTGCTGTGGTTGCACAAGGAATTCTGGCTTCATAACATTTCAGCGATTTTTCAATCGCAAGAAAAACTGTGTTACATTGAAAACATGCTTAGTTTTGTCCGCGCATACTTTTTTTGGTTTTACTTCTCTGTCCATGGCGGATGAGAGGGGATAGCCTGCAAGCGCAAAGCATCAACCGATACCAAACCGCCGAAGCCTCAAAAGCTCGGCGGTTTTTTTGTCTTTTTTGTTTTTTTAAACGTGAGGACCCAGATGAACGCGATCCAGACGAATCAGCAGCCCTATTGGCAAGACCCTGTCGAAAAAACCAGCCAGACAGATAACCAACGCATTCAGGATATTGCCGTGTTGCCACCGCCAGAACATTTGATTCGTTTTTTCCCGATCAAGGGCACGCGTACGGAACGCTTGGTGTTGGAGACACGCCAGCGCATTCGCTCCATCATGCATGGTCAAGATGACCGGTTGCTGGTGGTCATTGGGCCATGCAGCATCCATGATCCGGCCGCGGCACTCGAGTATGCTCGCAAGCTTAAAGTGCTAAGAGAACAATACAAAGACACGCTTGAAGTAGTGATGCGTGTGTACTTTGAAAAACCGCGTACCACGGTAGGTTGGAAGGGCTTGATTAATGATCCTTACATGGACCAAAGCTACCGCATTGATGAAGGCTTGCGCATTGCTCGCCAACTGCTGATTGATATCAATCGCATTGGCGTGCCTGCGGGTAGCGAGTTTCTGGATGTGATCTCTCCGCAGTACATTGGAGACTTGATCGCATGGGGGGCGATTGGGGCGCGGACCACAGAGAGCCAGGTGCACCGAGAGCTGGCGTCAGGCCTGTCATCCCCCATTGGCTTTAAAAATGGCACTGATGGCAATATCCGTATTGCTACGGACGCCATCATGTCCGCAGGGCGCTCGCACCACTTTTTATCGGTGCATAAAACAGGGCAGGTGGCCATCATCGTGACTGAAGGCAACGAGGATTGCCATGTGATCTTGCGCGGGGGTAAGACACCCAATTACCAAGCGGAGTTTGTGCAGGCTGCTTGCAGCGATTTAGAAAAAGCCAATTTACCCCCGAGCTTGATGGTGGACTGCTCGCACGCTAACAGCAGCAAAAAGCACGAGCTACAAAAAGCGGTTGCACAAGACATTGCAGATCAATTGGCGGCAGGTTCACACCAGATTTTTGGTGTGATGGTAGAGAGCCATTTGAAGGCAGGAGCACAAAAATTCTCGCCAGGAGTTGATGACCCGCAAGCGTTGGAATATGGAAAGAGCATCACCGATGCATGCGTTGGATGGGATGAGTCAGAGGATATTCTGGCCCTCCTGTCGCAGGCGGTGACAACACGCAGGCTTAAAAAATAAGACTGAAGTGGAGGCCTTACTGGCTCAGGTATGACGGAGTGCGCTTACGCTATTCTGCTAAATAGGCACTGGTTTTGTATCGCTTTCGGGTTGACGCTGGGGTGACTTGGCATCGGGAAAGTCGGCATGCACAAACCCGTGCAGATGCGATAAGCTTTATACGAGTTGCCTATGCATTTGATGCATAGGGTATGTGTAGTGATAAACAGTCCGTTCATATCCCTGACTAGTTGATGCTTGCAGGGCAAGGAGTCCATCAGTGCAAAATATCGTCGTCGTGCAGTTATCTGCTGATCAAGAGCTACAGTTGCTCGCGCATTCAAACCCCAGTCCACTAGAGGCTAGACAATGGCTGGATGAGCAATTTGTTGCGTTGGACTGTGAACCCTTACGCGCAAGTGGGAAAGTGTTGATTGCTGATAAGGTGCTGGCCATTGCGGCTACTGCGAGTTCGTCCTTGTGGGCTGATGAAGCATGGGCGCAGCAATTTGCTGCTTCGACCTTAGCTGCTTTTGGAAAGCCTGTGGTCAAAATTGACATACCAGCCATGTCGGTTAGCTTCTGATGAATGCTATGGGCTAAGAAAAAGGGCCTTCTTTTGAAGGCCCTTTTTAGTATGTTGCTGCACGGCACACAGATTAATGCTGCAGAATTTTATGCAGAAAATCTTTTGTGCGGGGCTGGCGAGCATCGGGATTGCCGAAGAATTCTTGTGTTGTGCAGTCTTCCAGAATTTTTCCGCCCACATCCATGAAAATCACGCGGCTGCCAACCTTGCGTGCGAACCCCATTTCATGGGTTACACACATCATGGTCATACCTTCGTTGGCCAAGCCGACCATGACATCCAGCACTTCACCCACCATTTCTGGGTCAAGCGCAGAGGTCGGCTCGTCAAACAACATCACAATCGGGTCCATGGACAGGGCGCGTGCAATCGCCACGCGTTGTTGTTGACCGCCTGAGAGCTGGCCGGGAAATTTGTCTTTGTGCGCCATCAGTCCCACGCGTTCAAGATATTTCAAGCCGTGCGCTTTGGCATCAGTGGCGTTACGGCCTAACACTTTCACTTGCGCAATGGTGAGGTTTTCGGTGACCGAAAGGTGAGGGAACAGCTCAAAGTGCTGAAACACCATGCCAACGCGGCTACGCAATTTGGGCAGGTTGGTGTTTTTGTCGTGTACTGCTACGCCATCAACCCAAATCTCGCCTTTTTGGAAGGGCTCCAGTGCATTGATGGTTTTAATTAAAGTGGACTTGCCTGAACCAGATGGGCCCGCCACAACAACGACTTCCCCTTTTTGAATAGTGGTGGTGCAGTTATTGAGCACTTGCACTTCACCATACCATTTGGAGACGTTTTTCAATTCAATCATGGTGCAGCACTCCTTTAACGAATGATGGCAATCTTTTTGTGCAGTCGTTTCACAAGGTACGACAGACTAAAGCAAATAACAAAATAAATCACAGCTGCGGCAATGTAGGCTTCAATTGGGCGACCGAAGTTTTTACCGGCAGTCTCGAAGCCCTTGAGCATGTCATAGGCGCCAATGGCATAGACCAAAGAGGTATCTTGGAACAGGATGATGGTTTGCGTCAGTAAGACGGGCAGCATGTTGCGAAAGGCTTGAGGCAAGATCACCAAGCGCATATTCTGCCCGTATGTCATCCCCACAGCCTGGCCCGCGAAGACTTGACCACGCGGGATGGATTGGATACCGGCGCGCATAATTTCGCTGAAGTAAGCGGCCTCAAAGGCAATGAAGGTGATGATGGCTGAAAACTCTGCACCCACAGATCTGCCAATGATTAAAGGAACCAGCAGGAAGAACCATAAGATCACCATCACCAGTGGAACACTACGCATGCCATTGACATAAATGGTCGCAGGAATTTCCAGCCATTTATTGCCAGACAGGCGCATCATGGCCAGCAAGGTTCCAAAAATGATGCCGCCGATCGTCGCGATGACGGTGAGGTAGATGCTGAAGTACAGCCCTTTGAGGACATAGTCTTGGATGATGCCCCAGTTGAAGAACGTCCAGTCTAGTGACATATCAGTGCCCCCCCCCTGCGCTGGCAATGAAGCCTGGAACGCGTGTACGCTTTTCAATGAAGGCCATGATGCGGTTGATCATCAGCGCTGAAATCATATAAAGCCCCGAGACCGCAAGGTAAATTTCCACGCCGCGTGACGTTTCTTCCTGTGCTTGCATGGCGAACATTGTCAATTCTGCGATGGAAACTGCAAACGCAACAGAAGAGTTCTTGAAAATGTTCATCGACTCGCTTGTCAATGGAGGGATGATGATCCGGTACGCCATGGGCAGCAGTACATAACGGTAGTACTGCGGAGTGGTGAATCCCAATGCCATGCCTGCATAGCGTTGGCCTTTTGGCAGTGCCTGAATGCCGGCTCGAACCTGTTCAGCAATACGTGCGGAGGTGAAAAAGCCTAGAGCAATGACCACTAGAACGAACCCTGAGACGCCGCGCATGACTGGGAACAGCGATGGAACAACGTGGTACCAAAGAAAAATTTGTACCAGCAACGGGATGTTGCGAAACAACTCCACCCACGCATTGCCTAAGCGAACCAGCCAAGGGCTGTTGGGCAAGGTTCTGATCGTGCCAATGATTGAACCAACGACCAAAGCCAAAATTAATGCCAGAACAGACACGGAGACAGTCCATCCCCATGCGGATAACATCCAATCGAGGTAGGTGACATCGCCACCTTTGCCAAAACAACCACTCGCTACTTCTCCGGTGATGTTGTCTTGGCAAAAAACTTGCCAGTCCCAATCCATTGTTTTCTCCTCACTACTGGAGTATTGGAATGATTAAAAAACGCTCCGTGGTTGGACATAGGGTCTGCCCATCGGAGCGTGTGTTGCTGCCGCGTGGCTAGAGACTTGTGAGTTTTATGTCACGGTGCCTCTATTTGCGGCTGACTCATCGGGAAGATTATTCCACTTTGTAATCTTCCATAGGCTTGTTGTTAGGATTTGCCCAAGCTTGTTTAGTGCTTTCCGACAATTCCAAGCCCACAGTCGTGTTGGCTGGTGGAATGGGTTTGAGGAACCATTTGTCCCACAGTGCCAACAGAGTGCCGTCTTTCATTTGGCGCTCAATGCTCTTGTCAACAGCAGCTTTGAATGCGTCATCATCTTTGCGCAGCATGCAGGCAATCGGTTCAACGTTGAGCACTTCGCCAACAATATGGTAGTCACCAGGATTGCGAGACTTGGAAATGTTGGCTGCCAAGATGGAGCCATCCATCACGAACACATCAGCGCGACCCGTTTCCAACAGCAAGAAGCTGTCAGCATGGTCTTTGCCCATGGTTTCTTTGAAGTTCACACCTTCAGCGCGTTTGTGCTTACGCAGTGTTTGCACCGAAGTGGTGCCTGTTGTCACAGCAACTGTTTTACCGTTCAGGTCAGCAACCGATTTGATGCCAGAGTCTTTCTTGGCAGCCATGCGCACTTCTTCCACGTAGGTGGTGTAAGCAAAGTCCACTTCTTTTTGACGCGCCAAGTTGTTTGTGGTGGAGCCACATTCCAGATCTACGGTGCCGTTAGTTACCAAAGGAATTCGGTTTTGGGAAGTGACAGGCTGGTACTTAATGGTAATCGTTTTGCCAGTGTCTTTCTCGAGGTCTTTGACAATGTTTTCTGCCATCTCGGTATGGAAACCAACATATTTGCCGTTACCCAATGTGTAGCCCAAGCCAGAGGACTCGCGTACACCCAGAGTGATTTCACCAGAATTGGCAATTTTTTCCAGCGTGTTCGATTGTGCAAAAGCTGCAGAGGCTGCAGCCAGCAAAGTAATGGCGAAAAGATGTTTTTTCATTGAATAACTCCTTGTATTTGTCGCTGCACCAAGATGGAACAAACCGTTTGTACACGATTTGCGCATGCTTGGCATTATGGCAAACGCTATTGGTTGATGGATCAATGGCTTGTTCTAGGGGGAACGAACTCGATAGAGCAAGTCAGCAGCACGATACACAACAACTGCTAGCGAATCGTTGTCGATCACGTGATTGCACTTGCACGCAAAACATGTGCCAATACTCCATTGGGCATGGCATGTCTTTGCTGGTGACATTGTCGCCCAAAAAAGGTGCGCAGTGACATTATGCAAAATGCAGCGATTAACCTTTTCGGTTGTTAGGGCACACATGCCTCTTTCGCCAGCATCCCGCGCATCTGCATCAAACCATGCAAACGGCAATAGTCGCCACCGTGGTGCATGTTCATTAGAATGCGGCGTTTGCTTGAACCTCTTGCGCTGAATCAGCGTCCTGCTTGTGACCTACGAAAAAGAAACCCGCCGCCGCCGCACCTTTGCCATCATCTCTCACCCTGATGCTGGTAAAACCACCCTGACAGAAAAACTATTGTTGTTCTCCGGTGCGATTCAGATCGCCGGAGCGGTCAAGGGCCGCAAAGCCAGTCGTCACGCTACTTCTGACTGGATGGAGATTGAGAAGCAACGTGGTATTTCGGTAGCCTCGTCTGTCATGCAGATGAGTTACCGCGACCATGTGGTCAATCTGCTTGACACCCCTGGCCACAAAGACTTTTCTGAAGATACCTACCGTGTGTTGACAGCGGTTGATTCGGCATTGATGGTGATCGATGCGGCCAATGGTGTGGAGTCTCAGACTCGTAGGCTGATTGAAGTGTGCCGCCAGCGTGATACACCCATCATTACCTTCGTCAACAAGATGGACCGTGAAGTGCGCGATCCGCTTGATATTTTGGATGAAGTCGAGCGTGAGCTGAAAATGCCATGCTGCCCTATCACCTGGCCGGTCGGGCAGGGTAAAAGTTTCGGTGGCATCATCAACATGCAGACCCAGAGCATGACCGTTTTTCAGGCCGGCAGCGATAAGCGTCCGCAGGATTTTGAGGTCATCCCCCTGAGTGAGGGCGACAAACTGCGTGCCCGTTTTGGCCGTGCCTTTGACGATGCACTCGAAAGCATGGAATTGGCGCAAGGCGCATCTGCAGAGTGGGATCACCAAGCCTTCTTAGAGGGCAAATTGACACCGGTGTTTTTTGGCTCTGGTGTCAATAATTTCGGGGTGATGGAAGTATTAGATGCGGTGGTGGATATGTCCCCTCCACCAGGCAAGCGCACCAGTCGCTTGATCGCCAAGAGCGGCGACGTCACAGAAACCACCATCCATCCAGAAGACAAAGCCTTTTCTGGCGTGGTGTTCAAAGTGCAGGCCAATATGGATGCCAACCACCGTGATCGCATTGCTTTTGTGCGTATCGCCTCAGGCAAATACATGCCCGGTATGAAGCTTAAAGTGCAGCGCACCACCAAGGAGCTCAGGCCAACCAGTGTGGTGACCTTCATGAGCCAGCGCCGCGAAGCAGTGGAAGAGGCATTTGCTGGCGACATCATTGGTTTCACCACCCATGGCGGCGTGCAATTGGGCGATACCATCACCGATGGCGCCAACCTGCAATTCACAGGCCTACCATTTTTTGCCCCAGAAATGTTCGCGACTGTCGTGCTGAAAAACCCGCTGCGCACCAAGCAGCTGCAACAAGGCCTGATGCAGTTGGGTGAGGAGGGCGCGATTCAGGTATTCAAGCCCGATGCGGGTGGCAATATGTTGCTGGGTGCTGTGGGGCAGCTGCAGTTCGAGGTTGTGCAGCACCGTTTGAAAACCGAGTACGACGCAGAGGTTCGCCTAGAGCCCAGTCAATACACCAGCGCCCGCTGGATCAGCGCCGAAACTCCGGATGAACTGCGCAAGTTCGAAATAGCGTATCCCCTGCGCATGGCGCATGATGCTGCGAACGCTTTGGCTTATATGTGCACTTCGCCTTATGACGTGCGATTGGCGCAAGAGCGTTTTCCAAAAATCACATTCCATCCGCTGCGTGAGCATGCAGGGTTGGAATTGCAGGCCGGTTAAGGCGAAAGAACAAGCATATGAGTCATCCTCCCCATCGCGCAAGCTATTTGGATTTGGAAAAAAAAACCAGCTCTGGGTTTTATGCTGAAAATTTGACAGGTGTGCGAGCATTGGCTGTGCTATGGGTTTTGGTGATGCACACTTGGGCGTTTTCACCTGTTAGTTTGGGCGTGAGTCTGCCTTGGTTTGATATGGAAATTGGTCTCACCCGCCTGGTTAGGTTTGGTGAATGGGGTGTGGATATTTTTTTTGTGTTGTCGGGATTTTTACTGACTATGCCGTGGATTCGGAATGGTCTAGAGCCACCAACAATTCATCAAAGTTTGGAGTTCTACAGAAGGCGATTGCTGCGCATTTTGCCTGCGTTTTACTTCGTCCTTTTGGTGTTGATATTCATGCGACTGTATGGCTTTGGGCCAGTGCCTACAGCCGCACAAGTTTTTCAGCATGCATTATTTATTAATCCTTGGCTGGGCAATATGCCTTTGCAGGGGGCATTTTGGTCTCTTCCCGTTGAGGCATATTTTTATCTGTTTTTACCGCTTATTTTGCTGCTGGCGATCCGAGTGCGATCCTTCTCCACGGTAATGTTAGGTTTGATTGTGGGGACTATTGCGTTCAGAGCTTTTGTGCTTTTTTCTCCTATGGTGGAGAACAAGGGTTTGTATCTTTTCTCATTTTTTGGACGTGTCGACCAGTTTGTTGTTGGATCATTGATGGCTTATATACATTTCAAGCGGCCTTTGTCTGCCCGACAGGGAACATATTTGCTGCTTGTGAGTATTGTATTGTTCCTTGCATTAATAGGCTTCATTGATCGCAGAGGGAATATGTTTGAGAATCGCGATTCGATTTATTTTGTGCATCAGACTATAGTTGCCTTTGTTACAGGCTTGCTCATTTATGCGGCCAGTTCGCCTAGTAAACTGGCTAAGCTACTCTTCGGTAATGCATGGATGGCATTTATTGGTACGATCAGCTACAGTGTTTATTTGTGGCACACCGTTGTATTGGATTTATTTATGCAAACCAATACTGTCACAGGTCCAACCAGTGCGGAGAAATCATGGGCCATCTTTGTTTATACATGGCCGGCGATTTTTGTTATATCGACTTTGTCGTATTTTTTGATTGAACGATATTTCCTTCAGGTTCGACATGCAACAGTGGCAACTGCTGATTCGACTGTTCAGAAACATCCTCTGCGATTTTTGGCCTTTTGTGCGTTGGGACTTTGTTTGGTCGCTGCGTATGCACGACAGGCACAGAAAATTGTATTTTAACGATGAAATATTTTTCTTGGCTGAAGGGGTTTTGGTGAAGATATCTCAATTCATGTTTGAATTTTGGGTCATCGCATCATTTTGCTAAAGATCATTCGTGACGCTGGGTTATAAATATTTTGATTGGCGAATCACTAAATAGTATTTAGTGCTTATTGAATGGGTTGTGAGAAAAATTCCTTGAATTTAAATTAATAAAATCTAATGATTAAAGAATCTTTTCGAATTCCTCATCATAATAATTTTGACTTCCTTCGGATTGTTGCGGCATTTACAGTTTTATATAGTCACCACTTTTCTTTGACAGGTCAGATGGAGCCGTCATTTATAGGCTTGCATAGTCTTGGTGGGCTCGCTGTTTTAGTGTTTTTTGTGATAAGTGGTTATTTGGTTTCAATGAGTTGGTACAACGATCCAAATGTTGTTCGTTTTGCTTGGCGACGTGTGTTGCGCATCTGGCCTGCTTTAACCGTTGTTGTGGTTTTTGTTGCATACGGCTTGGGGCCTGTGGTTAGTAGCTTACCTGTGGCAGAGTACCTAACTCATCGTGCGACGTTTGATTATTTGAACACCTTGCTCATGAAGGTGCATTACGTTTTGCCGGGTGTTTTTGAGAATAATCCGTATGCACGTGGCGTGAATGGATCGTTATGGACTATCCCACTGGAAGTTCGCTGCTATGTATACTTGGGTATTGCCGGGATATTCGGTTTATTACGCAAAAGAAGCATATTTTTTGTGCTGATTCTTGCTTATATGGTGTGGTTCGTTTCACGTAGTAGTGCCGATTTATACGGGCGGGTTGATTATGGACGTGAGTTGAGCGCCTTTTTTTTAGCGGGCTCATGTTTGTTTTTGCTAAAAAAATATTGGGAGCGCAATCCGGTCGCGTGGTTTGCTGTATCCACTTGTACTGCCGGTGTACTGTGGTTTTTTGGGTGGCGGTATCTTGCCTGTTGGGTATTGCTGCCTTTGCTTGTCATCTGGTTTGGCACACGCAGTTTCCCCTTAATCAATCGAATTGGGCGTTGGGGTGATCCATCTTACGGTATCTATCTGTTCGCGTTCCCTGTTCAACAAACGGTGATTTTTTATCTGTGGCCTGAATGGGGATTCTGGTCCTCTATGGCACTCGCGAGTGTGATCACGGTTGTTTTGGCTTACGCCTCTTGGCATTTTATTGAGAAGCAAGCGTTGCGCTTTAAACCAGCCAAAGACGCATCGTTGATCACAAGCCTGGCAAAGGTGCGCTCGTTTTCTGGACGTGGTATTCAGTGGGATGGCTGGGTGCTGTGGCCTGCTGTTTGCTGCGTAGTAGGGCTTCGCCGCATTGCTCAAGGGTTTGATGGGCCGGTCTCATATGATGCCGTGCATACTTATTTGCCTGCTGCGCGAAGTTTCCTTGAAAACGGCTGGTCTTTTCTGTTGACGGAGGAAAGCTATCGTGTCGTGCCTTTGGCGTATCTATGGCCAGCTCTTTGGCAAGCGGAGCCGACCTTGATTCGGCTGGCTCATTGCGGTGTTTGGATTGCATGCGTTTTTTTGTTGTGGAGCACCGCAAGAAAGTTAGGTGGAGTGGTTGCAGGGATGTTGGCGACTCTGCTGCTAACCAGCCATCGTGATTTATTACAGTATTTCCCAACAGAATTGACTGAGCCTCTTTTCCTATTTGGAATATTCGCTTGGTTTTTTGGACTCGCGCGAATTTGGATTGATGGGGCCCAATCGCGATGGGTGGTTGCATGGACTGGATTGGCGTTAACTGTGACTTTGCTGTCGCGGCCTGTATTGCAATTAATGGCTCCCTTAGCTTTGCTCTTATGTTTGTTGCTGTTACTGATTCAGCGAAATAAAAATAACCGTTATATTGATTCAACCGCGTTAGCGGTGACCAGTTGGAGTTTATTGATTGGTTTAATGATCCCAATCATGCTAGTGCTCAAGAACGGCTTAACATTTGGCCTGTGGGGTTTGGGAACAGGCTCTGGAGTTGGGCTTTACCTTGGCACACACCCGTTGTTTCAAGGTGCAGAACCTGTTTATTTAGGATTTGATTTTGATGTCGGCATGATTGGCGTTGGCGTTGCTGGAGCGGCCGCAGGCGACCAACTTACTTTGGTTTCAGATCCCATTGTCCGCGCGGCAGGAGTTTGGCACATCACCCACATGGTCGAGCCTGTGCAGTTTTTCTTGCGTAAGACCTGGTGGCTGCTTGCGCATCATCCATTTGCTGTTGATGCGCTAGGCAGTGCTTTGCGTAAAGTGCGGTTGTTTGAGTTGTGTACTCTCTTGACGGCATTGGCGCTTATGGCTTGGTACCAATGGCGCCGTACGCCAGCGCTGGAGAACAATCCACTTCTTGAGGCGAATCGATTTAAACGAGGCCTATTTTTCTTCTTGCTCTTGGTGGGCTTTATAGGCATGTTCGTTCAGTTGCTTCCGATTCTTTATAACAATCGTTACAGCTCAGCTATATTGGATCCTTGGCTGATCCTTTTGACGGCTTATGCATTCAGTTACTTGGCGCGCCCGTTGCGCTTCGTTGTTAACAGGCAAGAGTTTGGAATTCGTGCAGAAAGAGGACAGGCACTTGTTAGTGCATTAGCCGTGGTGTTATTGCCTGTGATTGTGGCAATCGTTTTATTCAATCAGGCGCGTCGTTTCGACATGGTCTATATTGACAACCCAAGTGTGACCGATGAAATTGTGGCGCTGCCAACAATATCCACACATGGGTTAGAGCCGCATGCGGAAAATACATGGGAGTCAACAGCCGTGCCTGCTATGGTCGGGATTGAGGTCGATTCAGACGACTTAGCCGCTCTTAAGAATAGGTCGCCGTTCAATGCGCTCTGGTCTTTTAGCTACACACTTAAATTACCTGCAGGCAAGCGCTGTGCGGCTGAGATTGCTTGGCAAAAATCAAATGGCGAGATTGTGTTGCCTTCCTATCGCTTGCCTTTGGTGGCCAGTAATACTCGGCAAACAGCATATATTCATGCCAATGGTGCTTTGCGCCCACACGAGCCAGGTCGTTTACGTGTGGTGATGCATTGCCCTTACAAGACACAGTTGCAGTGGCATGGAGCTCAATTACTGGAGAGCACACATGCGCAATTCGTAGCAGCAGAACTCAAAAGACTCAGAGAGGCGCCGTGAATAAGCTTTGCATTGTTCTCAAAATTTGCCCGCTTCATCGGTGAAACATGATTGATATGCAAAGCATGGCATGTTCAGTTGTTTGGCGGTGTTAGCTTGGTACTTCAGTAAGACCTGTAAGAGCTGCTCTAACTCGCAAGAAGCATTTTCTTGCTCTTTCAAGTCAAATGAGAACTTAATCTATTTGGGGCATTGCCAGCATCCGTGCCACATAGCGTGCAATCACATCAATTTCCAAATTGACGTGGCTGCCAACGCGTAAGTGCTTGAAGGTGGTGTGTTCTACGGTATGAGCGATGAGGTTGATGCTGAATTCGCAGCTATCGGTTAAATCAGTGACGGCGTTGACCGTCAGGCTCACGCCTTGCACTGTGATGGAGCCTTTGTAGGCGAGGTACTGCGCCAGTGCTTTCGGGGCTTGAATGCGCAGCTCATGGCTTTCTCCGACAGGGGAAAAGTGGCTGACGGTACCAATGCCGTCAACGTGACCTGAGACGATATGGCCGCCTAAGCGGTCAGCCGCGCGCAGTGCTTTTTCTAAATTCACTTGCTGGAGCTGGTCTAAGCCGGTGGTGAGCCGCAGCGACTCGGCAGAGATTTCAATGGTGAAGGCGCTGTTGTCGAGGCTGAGTGCGGTGACGGTCATGCAGGCGCCGTTCAGTGCAATGCTGTCGCCAAGTGCCACATCATCTAGGTATCCTTCTGGAGTTTGAATGGTTAGGCGTTTGCCATGCGCAGCGCTGGTGCCCAAGTTTTCAATGTGTGTGATCTGGCCAATGGCGGTGATGATGCCGGTGAACATGCCGTTTCCCTTTTGTGGTTTAGCTTAAGACTACAGAGGCTGTCCATGATAGGCCGCAATCCATGGCCTTGTGAAACAATGCATGCATTGCATGCGGTATGCAGAGGTAAAAGCGCAAAGGAGTTGCTGTGGGTAAAAGACGGTGGTGGCTAGGCTTGGTGGTGCTAGTGGCTTTAGCTTACGCCGTGAGCAGCTGGTGGTTGGGGCGCGAAATTGAGATGCAGTGGCGCTCAGGGCATGCGCAGCTGCGTGAACGGATGGGCTTGCCCTTGGAGTTGCAAAGCTACCAGCGTGGCTGGTTCAGTGCAGTTGCAACAAGCCAGGTGCGATGGGATGATGCATTGAATGCTCCGGTCATGGTTGTGCAACATCGTATCGATCATGGTCCACTGCTGGGGCTGCGCATCGGTGTTGTCGCTGTGCATAGCGAGGCGGCGTTTATGTTGCCCAATGCGGTGAGAGATAGATCTGTTTCAGAAGCAATACCACCGCTGAATGGGAGGGCACTTTTGCATTTTGATCGCAGCGGCAGCTGGGAAATACGAGGCGATGCATTTCATCTCCAAGATGGCGATGGCGGTCAATGGGATATTGCCCCGCTGCGGTGGGATTTTCAATTTGCAGCAGCCATGCATAGCGTGACCTCTAACCTTGGGTGGGAGGGGCTGCAGTGGAAAAATTCAGAGGGCAGTTCCCTGCAGATTGGGGAAGTGACAGCCCGTGACGAATACCATGTGCCTACAGACATGCAGCATGTGTATGAAGGCCAAAGCCGTTATGCGGTGTCGCAACTCGATGTGGTCAATGTGTTTGCCGATGGTGTGCCGTTGGCCGACAGAAAACCCTATACATGGCGGGCATCGGACCTGGAGTGGACATTGGATACGGCTGTAAAAAATGCATTTTTAGACATCAAGAGCGCGCTTTCGGCCCCCTCTTTGCGGATGGATGAGCAAGAGGCTGGGCCCGCGCAGGTGGCGGTGTCATTGCGACAAATCCATACCTCAACAGTTGAAGCGGTTTGGCCCATGTTGCCTGCTTTGGTGCGAGAAGGGCGTGTTTCCCTTGCCGCAGATGCAGGTGTGACACTCGCACAATTACAACAGGCGCAGAGTCAGGTGGCGTTGTTGTTTCAGCAGGGCTTGCGCGTGGAAGTGGATCGTTTCAGTTTCCGTACGCCAGAAGGTGTGGTGGAGGTCGATGCACAACTTGATGCACCAACTCTGAATGCGACAGATGTGGCCTTTTTCCCTATGAGTTTGGCCTCCAAGCTCAATGCCCAAGTGCATGTGCGTATGCCAGAGTCCAGTCTTGCGGCATGGTTAGGCCCGCAGGCCGCGACATTACACATTGCGCAGGGCTTGCTCGCTCGCGATGGTTCAGACGTGCAAGCGACGCTGCAGTACCGTGGGGGCTACAGCACCATCAATGGCTTGCCCGTTGATCTGATGGGGTTGCTGCCCTAGCGGGCTTTCCGCGGAAGGTGTGATTGGCCTTGGCTGCTGTGCATCAACCTTTTTTGCAACGCAGCACCAACAGGGCCAATCCACCGGCAACCAACCCCCAAAAAGCAGAACCCACACCTGCCAGTGTTAAGCCTGATGCTGTGACCAGAAATGCAATCAGTGCAGGTTCGCGGCTTCTTTCATCGTTCAAGGCGGTCAGTAGGCTGCTGGCAATGGTGCCCAGCAAGGCAATCCCTGCGATGGCCATGATCAGCTCCTTGGGAAAGGCTGCAAACAAAGCGACTACGGCTGCGCCCATTAATCCGGCCAACAGATAAAACACACCAGCAGCCATGGCTGCAATGTATCGGCGTTTTGGGTCTTCGTGCGCTTCGCGTCCCATGCAAATGGCCGCAGTAATGGCGGCTAGGTTCAAGGCATAGCCACCAAAAGGGGCCAGCACCATATTCACAACCCCAATAAAGCCAATGACGGGGGAGACAGGCAGGGCATAGCCTGAGCCTTTGGCGACGACAACTCCCGGGATGTTCTGTGAGGCCATGGTCACGATGAATAGTGGCAACGCAATGCTGAAAAAAGCGCTGATTGACAGACTGGGGGCAGTCAAAATAGGCTGCGGCCAAGCCCACTGAATGTCCTCTGTGTGCAGCATGCCTGCAGTTGCCGCAATCGCAATGCCGATGGCGAGAGTGGCAATCACAGCGTAACGGGTAAACCAAACGCGCCCAGCTAAATAGGTTGCCAACATGGCAGTAACCATCCAAGGTTGGGTTTGAATGGCGCCAAACGCATCCATGCCAAATCGCAACAAAACACCCGCAAGCATGCCAGAGGCCAAGGCCATGGGAATGCGGCTCATGGCTTTCTCGAACCATCCGGTAAAGCCGCACAGAATGATCAGCGCAGCAGAAACCATGAACGCACCGATTACTTCGGACATGGGCAAGCCCAAGGCACTACCTGCCAGCATCGCTGCTCCTGGTGTGGACCATGCGGTCACGACGGGAATGCGTAACCACAGGGAGGGCACAAAGCAAGTAATCCCCATGCCAATACCCAAAGCCCACATCCATGACGCAATTTCAGCTTGATTGGCTCCCAATGCCTGTGCAGCCTGGAAAACAATGGCTGCAGAACTGGTATACCCAACCAGCACTGTAATAAAGCCAGCAATAACGGCGGAGAGCGAGAAGTCCCGCAGAATGGATGGGCTTGCAAGGGGCGATGAAACCATACGAAGCAATGCAGTGAATGCCAAAGAAAGAGGGGGGTGACGACATCAGGCGATGCCAAGAGTCAAGCGGGGCCTGTTGTGATGTTTGCTTATCGTACGCTGGCTTTTGCCCTGCAAAGTCCTAACACCTTGCTACAAAGCAAAAAGCAGCACTTTCGGTGCTGCTTTTGAAGTATTGCAACGTAATGGCAATACGATGCGGCCTGAATTCAGGGCTTGCTTAAATCTTGAATGCCTCACGGTCCTGGCCTTGAATCCAGCGCGGGGGCTTTCCACGGCCTGTCCAAGTCTCACCGGTTTCTTTGTTCAGATATTTTGCTGCAACTTTTTTGCCTGCTGTTGCTGATGACCTGCTGTTTTTAGGACCGCCAAAAATATCTGCAGGGCTGAGTTCAAATTGTTGAACGAGGGCATGAATTTGTGCAAGGGCATCAGCGCGTGCTTGCTGGCGCATCGCGTTAATTTGCTGATCTAATGCTTCACGTTGTTGAATGAGGGCGTCTAATTGCGACATGGCTTTCTTTTTCGTTGAATGTGTTGATGTGATTTTATTATAGCTAATAACTAAAATAGAAAGTGATATGGATTTATTTTTCGATCTTAATGGGGTGGATAAAGCCCTTGCTCTTATTTGTTAGTATCGATTTCATTTGAATGGAACATGCGCGAGCGGGACACCATCAGATTCTGATTGGAGGAGCAAGGCGTGTTTCTAGGTTGACGTTTTGAGGCGATTTTCGTGAGCTTGTGCAGGCATGGCTGAGTGGTTTTACTATGGGCTAGACTCAATACTCTTCAAGGAAAATATATACGTTTTAAAACGTATTCAGATGGCTTTTTTGATTGACTTTGGAGGCTTGTGCCTCGGTAATTGAAAAAGCAGCATCGGCTTAAGCTAGGCTGCCTAGTGTTGGTTTAGCGTATTAGTGGTTTTTATATTGATGATGGTGTGCGTTTTGCTGTCTGTCGAGGTTGAACATAATGGCAAAGTATGTAGTGGGTGATGTACAAGGCTGTAATAGTGCTTTGCAGCGATTATTGGACAAGGTTGATTTCTCGCCCAGCAGAGACCATCTTTATTTGGTGGGTGATTTGGTTAATCGTGGGCCTGAGTCATTGGCGGTTTTGCGGCGTTGCGTCAGCAACCAGAGCAGTATTTCTGTGATTTTGGGCAACCATGATTTGCACCTGCTGGCACGCTATTACGGCGTGCGCAAGGCAGGTAAACGTGACACCATGGAAGAGGTGTTGGAGGCTCCGGATGTGCATAAATTAATGGCATGGTTGCGTCAACAGCCGTTGGTAAGGCAGGTACCGCTCGCCGATGAGGCACTGCTGTTGGTGCATGCAGGGCTCTTGCCGCAATGGAGTGTGACGCAGGCATTGGCCTTGGCTGCAGAGGTGCATGCTGTGTTGGCTGATGAACATGCTTGTCTTGCATTCATGCGTGAGATGTATGGCAACTTACCGGATGTATGGAGTGACTCCCTGCAAGGGATGGACCGTTTACGCGTGATCGTGAATGCATGTACCCGCTTGCGCTTTTGCACAGTTGAAGGGCGTATGGATTTCGACAGTAGCGAAAGCGCAGATCAGGCGCCTGAAGGATTAATGCCTTGGTTTGATGTTCCGGGCCGCAGCAGTGGCCACGAGGCCATCGCATTTGGACATTGGTCAACATTGGGCTTGCAAAACAGCCGCTACCTGATTGCCTTGGATACAGGGTGTGTATGGGGAGGTTGTTTGAGTGCTCTGCGTTTGGATGGGACGTTGGCATCACGCGAGATTATTCAGGTCAAGTGCGAGGCCGCCCAAACACCGGGTTAAGCCGGGTTAAGTTGTTGCGCGCGTGAGTGTGAGTGATAGACATGCGCTCAATTTGCTTTTCATAGTGCACACATGCTCCAAGGTTGCTGTTGGGGCGCTGAGCACAATGCGAGCTCTTGTGTTCTGATACCTTGTGCTTTGCGAGTTGATAGGCGCATAAAGGTAGGGTGACGCGGGAGCGTCGAACACGTTTCGAAGCCCCTTGAATTTTACAAATCAGCCCCTAATTGCTCCCACATATTTACAGGTGATCTTCTCTATGACAGACCAATACCAAGCCCAGGCAGGCTCAACCATGACCTTGCCGCTCTTGCCACTGCGGGACGTGGTGGTGTTCCCCAGCATGGTGGTGCCATTGTTTGTGGGCCGCGCCAAAAGCATCAAAGCGCTTGAAATGGCGATGGACCAAGAGCGCCGCATTGTGCTGGTTTCGCAGAAGTCTGCCTCTCAAGACGATCCCAAAACCGAAGATCTCTTTGAGATTGGTTGTATTGCCACCATTGTGCAAATGCTGAAATTGCCGGATGGCACTGTCAAGGTGCTGGTGGAAGGGCAAGAGCGTGCTTTGCTTCACAGCGTGGTGGAGACGGAAACGCATTTTGAAGCCAGCGTGGCGCCCATGGCTTTGGGTGAGGCTTCTGGCGAAGTTTCAGAGCTTGAAGCCATGCGCCGTGCGGTGATGCAGCAGTTTGAGCAGTATGCCAAGCTGAACAAAAAAATTCCTCAGGACATTGCGACCTCCATTGCGGGTATTGACGATGCGGGCCGTTTGGCCGACACCATCATGGCGCATTTACCTGCCAAGCTTGAAGTCAAGCAGGAGTTGCTTCAAACCATTGACCCTGCACAGAGGCTTGAAGCATTGCTGGAGCAGTTGACCTCTGAAGTTGATATTTTGCAAATCGACAAGCGCATCCGTGGCCGAGTCAAAAGGCAAATGGAGAAAAACCAGCGCGACTTTTATTTGAATGAGCAAGTTAAAGCCATTCAGAAAGAACTTGGCGAGGGTGAAGAGGGCGCAGATATTGAAGAGCTTGAGAAAAAAATCACCGATGCCAAGATGACGGCTGATGCCCGTAAAAAGGCCGACAGCGAAGTCAAGAAACTCAAAATGATGTCGCCGATGTCGGCCGAAGCTTCAGTCGTGCGCAATTACTTGGATGTGTTGGTGGGCTTGCCTTGGGCGAAGAAAACCAAGATCAAGAAAAATCTGGAAGCGGCTGAGAAAATTCTCAACGAGGACCATTACGGTTTGGACAAAGTCAAAGAACGCATTCTGGAGCACCTCGCAGTGCAGCAGCGTGTGGACAAAGTCAAGTCACCTATCCTGTGTTTGGTTGGGCCTCCTGGGGTGGGTAAAACATCGCTGGGGCAGTCCATCGCCAAGGCCACAGGCCGCAAGTACGTGCGCATGGCGCTTGGTGGCATGCGCGATGAGGCGGAAATTCGTGGCCATCGCCGCACCTACATCGGTGCGATGCCCGGCAAGATCCTGCAAAACCTCAGCAAGGTGGGAACACGCAATCCTTTGTTCCTGCTTGACGAGATTGACAAGCTGGGTGCTGATTTCCGTGGTGACCCATCCAGCGCTTTGCTGGAGGTGCTCGACCCCGAGCAAAACAGCAGCTTTGCTGACCATTACGCAGAAGTCGATTTTGATCTCTCTGATGTGATGTTTGTGGCAACCTCCAACAGCATGAACATTCCGCCAGCCTTGCTGGATCGGATGGAGGTGATCCGTCTTTCGGGCTACACCGAAGATGAAAAGCTCAACATCGCTAAGCGGTACTTGCTGCCCAAACAAATTGCCAACAATGGGGTTAAGGCCAAAGAGCTGGATGTGAGTGAAGACGCTATTCGCGACATCGTGCGCTATTACACCCGCGAAGCCGGTGTACGCTCGTTAGAGCGTGAAATCTCGCGCATTTGCCGCAAAGCCGTCAAAGGCATTCAGCTCAAGCAAATGAAAGCACCGGTGCAAGTGAATGCTGATAATTTGGCGGAGTTTCTTGGCGTGCGGAAATTCAATTACGGCCGCGCTGAGAAAGACGACCAGATTGGCCAGGTCGTAGGACTGGCATGGACTGAAGTGGGCGGCGATTTGCTGACCATCGAAGCCGTGACCATGCCTGGCAAAGGCTTGGTCACCCGCACAGGCTCTTTGGGCGATGTGATGAAGGAGTCGGTTGAAGCGGCACGCACTGTGGTGCGCAGTCGTGCTTTACAGCTGGGTATTCAGCCAGTTGATTTTGACAAGAAAGACGTGCACATCCACGTCCCTGATGGTGCCACCCCCAAAGATGGTCCAAGCGCAGGTGCAGCCATGGCCACGGCCTTTGTCTCAGCCCTGACAGGTATTCCTGTGCGTGCTGATGTGGCGATGACCGGGGAAATCACTTTGCGCGGTGAAATCACGGCAATTGGTGGGCTGAAAGAAAAACTGCTGGCGGCTTTGCGCGGCGGCATCAAGACCGCCTTGATTCCCGAAGAAAACGTCAAGGACTTACAGGAATTGCCTGATGTAGTGCGCAATGGTCTGGAGATCATCCCTGTGAAATGGTTTGACCAGGTACTCAAGCATGCACTGGTGCGCCAGCCCGTGCCTTTGTCAGAAGACGATGTGATTGCTGCTACGGCTGCGGCAGTGCCACAGGCTGATGCGAGCAAAGGATCGGGCATGGTGGATGTGGTGTCGCATTGATCCATGCAGCGTTTTGGCCCGGTACTTTTAACGAATGAATGAAAATTTGAAAAAAATCGCGTTTTTCGCTGAAATGCCCGATTTTTGGCATACAATGCGAGCCTTGCTGCTGATCAATGACTGATTAGCACATGCGGGAATAGCTCAGTTGGTAGAGCGATACCTTGCCAAGGTATAGGTCGACGGTTCGAACCCGTTTTCCCGCTCCATATTTTAAAAAGTCGCTTATAAGCGGCTTTTTTTTCGTCTGTGCACTTTGCTTGCATGTACTGTTGAGGTTTTACTCTAAGGATTGCCAGCAATGATCCCTTCCTCTGCAATTGATCGTCGCCATGTGGGCGCGCGTTTGTCTGAAACAGCTGTTTTCAATGGCGTGGTGTATTTGGCTGGGCAAATTCCAGAAAACAGCCCCGGTGCGGACATCACTACCCAAACACAAGAGGTGTTGGGCCATATTGACCGTTTGCTGGCAGAAGTAGGATCAAGCAAGCAAAGTATCTTGCAGTGCCAGATTTATCTGTCTGATGTCAGTGAGATTGGCGCCATGAATACCGTGTGGGATGCTTGGGTGGTGCCAGGGCATACGCCTCCGCGGGCCACCGTTCAAGCGCTTTTGGCCAATCCTGCGTACCGTATCGAAGTGGTTGTGGTGGCAGCTGTTGAGCAGTAAAGCGCGCCGAGTGCGAACTGACTAGGCTGTGTGGCAGGCATGCCGCTGCTGTTTATTCCAGCAGCGTAGGTTGCTAGATAGACAGCGCCGCTTGGCCTAATTGCTCGACAATCCAGGCCGCTGATTGGGTTGGCAATTGCCTGTTATTTTGCCCAGACCATAGAGGCGTGAAATCCGCCAGCCCTTGTGCCTCTGCATGGCTGCGCAAAGGACCGATGCTGCTACTGGCTAAGGGAAAAGCCGGGATCTTTGCTTCATGGGGTTGCAAGCGTTGCATGGCATGGTTGACGATGCCCCGGGCTGCGCCTCCGGTGAATGCACGCGTTAACGCTGTGTGTGTTGCTGCAGCAGACTGTAGGGCCTGTCGATGCAATGGGCTGGTTAATGCTTGCGGGCAGAGCAAGAATGCCGTGCCAACCTGTACGCCTGCGGCGCCCAATGCCATGGCTGCACGCACAGTGCGGGTGTCAACAATCCCGCCAGCGGCAATGACGGGAATGGACAGCACATCGGCCAATTGCGGAACCAGCGCGAACGTCCCCATCTGCAAGCTGGTATCTGTGCTGAGGAAGTGGCCACGGTGCCCACCTGCTTCTAACCCTTGTGCGATGACGGCATCGGCACCATGTGCTTGGAGCCACAAGCCTTCTTCCACTGTTGTGGCGCTGGCGATGACCTTGGCTCCCCAGGCTTTGACGGTGTCAATCAACTCGGCAGCAGGCAAACCAAAGTGAAAACTCACGACCTTCGGTTTGAAGGGGGCAAGGCGCTGTGCCCATTCGGCAGAAAAAGGTTGGCGGCCCGCTTGCAGTGGTGGGATTTGTTGGCTGTCTAGACCCATGCGTTGGTATTCAGGCGCAAGTGCGGCATGCCAACGCGCCTGTGCGTCGGATGAAACGCTGGGCTCTTGGTGGCAGAAAAAATTCACGTTAAAGGCCGCGTTCGTGCCCAGTGCATCATGCAAAGCCTGCAAATTGGTCTGCAAAGCCTCCGGAGTAAGCATGGCGCATGGCAAGGAGCCCAGTGCGCCAGCGTGCGCAGCAGCCAATGCCAATTGGTAGTCTTGGACACCAGCCATAGGCGCTTGAATGAGTGGGTAACGGAGGCCGAGTTGACTGAAAAAAGGGTGCATGAATTCGTGCCTGAATGCGCTATAGCGCGTTGGTGAAAGTCGCCAAGATCGGGGTTCAATGGTTCTCAATTGTATGCAAGTGGTATAACACGCCATCTGTGGGGGGTGTTGAACCTGTCCATAAGCGCGAAGGCTCCAGGTGTAGGGCTTGCGCTGTCTGTGTGTTGAAATTGGCTTGCTGGGAATGAACCATCGCACTTTACGTTTTGTGCTGGCTGCTGTTGGCGTGCTGGCGGTTGCCCTGACCTTGTGGTTCACTACAGGGCGTCAACCTGCGCCCGCTTCTGAGTTCGTGCTTATTGATGGTTCTCGTCAACGTATGGCGGACCTTCGCGGTCAGGTCACACTGGTGAATTTTTGGGCCACCAGTTGCGCACCGTGCGTGGCTGAAATGCCCGATTTGGCCAATACCTACAACCGTTTCAAAAGCCAAGGGTTCGAGCTTATGGCGGTAGCAATGGCTTATGACCCACCCGCGTATGTGGTGAACTTTGCCCAGTCGCGGCAATTGCCTTTCAAGGTCGCCATCGATAACACTGGCGAGATTGCTAAAGCATGGGGCGATGTGCAATTGACGCCCACAACCTACGTGGTAGACAAGCAGGGCACTATTGTGAAAACCTATGTCGGCGCCCCAGACTTTGACGAGTTGCATGGTTTGATTGAGCGCTTGCTGGCGCAGCAAACCGTATGATTGGGCACGGTTTTTGCGGTATTCACAGCCATCACTGCGGTGATGACTGCGTTGTTTTAATGGATTGATCTTGTCATGGAGTCTTCTCCCAATATCGTGATTCGCGCAGCACAAGAGCCAGAAGATATGGCACTGGTGCGTGAGTTATTTGAAGAATATGCGCGCAATTTGCCCGTGGATCTGGACTTTCAGGGCTTTGATGAGGAATTGGCCAACTTGCCTGGCGAATATGCGCAGCCCAGCGGTTGCGTGATGCTGGCATTTGTGGACGAACAGCTGGCAGGTTGCTGCGCCTTGCGTCCCTTGAATACCTCAGATTACTCCAACGCCAGTGAAATGAAACGTTTGTATGTGCGCAAATCATTTCGTGGTTTTGGTTTGGGCCGGACATTGGCCCATGCCATCATGGAAGGGGCTCAACTGGCCGGCTACTCCTGCATTCTGCTCGATACCCTTGATGAAATGGATGCGGCGCGCGCGCTATATGAGGATTTAGGTTTTTACGAAGTGGCTCCGTACTACTTCAATCCTCATCCCGGCGCTTTCTTTTTAAAGGCAGATTTTTATGGATGAGGCCTTGAACAGGCTTTGATCGCCGTTGACAGGTCAGCGTCCTGAGAAGTCGACCCCTAACCACAACATCCACAGTGGCAAGGTCACGATAGTGAGCAGCGTTTGTGTCGTGATCATGGTGGCCATCAAGCGGGCATCGCCCCCCATTTGCCGCGCCATGATGTAAGCGTTGGGGGCCGTGGGTAAGCTGGCATAAAAGCATACGGCCATTTGTGTAGCTTGATCAACACCCAAGGCGCTGCACATCAACAGAGTCAAACCTGGCAGAGCCATCAGCTTGAGGCTATTGGTGATCAGGGTGACCAGCGGCATTGCGCCCTCAAGGCGAAAGACCAAGCCACCCCCAACGCACACCAAACCCAAACCTAGCGCCACACTGCCTAAAATTTCCAGCGCCGATGTCAATGGACCCCATAGCGGCCAGTCGGTCATGTTGTAAACAGCGCCGGCTACGGTGGCCAAAATGATGGGGTTGCGCACCAAATTTCTAAGGATGGAACGGGCCGTTACGCGCTTGCCGCTCCACCAGGCTAAAGCCACTACCGCCACAACATTGACAAGAGGCAAGGCAATGGCCAAGGTCAACATAATCAGTGCAGCCACATTGTCGGGAAAAACAAGGCCTGCTACGGCCAAGCCAAAGTAGGTGCTGGGCCTTGTGGCCCCCTGGATGATGGATGAGCGCGCCGGATCGGGCAGTTGGTGTGCAAGGCGCAGGCCAATCAAACACAGCAGCAAGATGGCTGCCATCGGAACAACCACCAGCAAAGCCAGGGATTGCACAGCACGGGCATCCATGTGCAGTTGTGCCGTACGCAAGAACAGCAGGGCCGGAAAGGCGACGTAAAAGCTAAACCACTCCAGCGCGGGGAACAGCTCTTTGGGGGCATGGGGCGTGCGTTTAATCCATACACCCAGTGCGATGATTAAAAAGATAGGGAGGATGTAGGACAGCATGGTGGGTGCTCCATGAGAGCGTAAAAACGCTTTGAGGACGAATATTACGTTTGGGGTGCTGCGAACAGCACCACTATTGCGCGTGCTTCCATTGATTCGCCACGCCCTACAGGGCCGAGTTTTTCTGCCGTTTTGGCTTTGATATTGACGTGTGCCACAGGCAACTGCAAAGCTGCCGCAACGTGGGCGTGCATGGCTGGCATATGTGGCGCCAACTTGGGGGCTTGGGCGATGATGGTGCTGTCGATATTGCCAATCACCCAGCCAGCGCCTTGCACACGCCGATACGCTTCTTGCAATAGCACGGTTGAGTCTGCACCCTTGAAGGCGGAATCTGTGTCGGGGAAATGTCTGCCAATATCGCCCAATCCAGCAGCGCCAAGCAACGCATCGGTGATGGCGTGCAGCAGTACATCTGCATCGGAGTGGCCAAGCAGGCCTGCCGAGTGGGCAATGGTGACTCCCCCCAGAATCAGGGGGCGACCTGGCACAAGAGCGTGCGTGTCCCAACCTTCGCCAATACGAAAAGCAAGGGGAGCGGCGTTGCTAGAGGGCTGGTTCATAAAACGTCTTTCATTGGGGAGGCCACTTCGTTCCGAGCGCGTAACACCGCTTCGGCCAAAGCGAAATCTTCGGGGTAGGTGACTTTGAAGTTCTGTGCACTTGATGGCACCAATTGTGGCGCGTGCCCAGCCAGTTCGATCGCACTGGCCTCATCGGTGATGGAAGGCAGGTTGTTGCCATCTAGCGCAGCCTGAAGCAGGCCCAAACGGAACATTTGTGGGGTGTGTGCCAACCATTTTCCGCTGCGTGGCACGGTTTGGGCTACGCGTGCAGGTTTCCCCCCTTCATCCAGGCCACTTGATGCGCTGCGTGGTTGCTCTTCTTTCAAGGTGTCAGGCAGCGGCAAGGCCAGTAAGCCACCAATCGCATCGTTTTGGCATGCCTGAATCAGCCGTTCAATCCACTCTGGCGTAATCAAACAACGCGCTGCGTCGTGTACCAACACCCAATCCTCTGGTTGTGCCTGGTAATGCGTTGCCAACACCGCCAAGCCATTGCGCACTGAGGCGGCTCTGCTGGCGCCGCCCACTGGCCAAGCTTGTGTGCGTGCAAAGGCATGCTCGGTTTGACTGGCAAATACCGTGTCGTCTGGGGCAATCACCACAACGGTGTGGCAGATGGTGGGCACCTGTGCAAATGCATGCAAGGTATGGGCCAGCAAACTGCGGCCTAGTAGGCGGTGGTACTGTTTTGGTAGTGGCGGTTGTGTAGTGGCGGCTGCTGTTGAATGCGCCACCGCACGCTGGCCAATGCCTGCGGCAGGGATAACGGCCCAGATACGATGCAAAGATGAGGCGGAGGCTGGTGACATGGATGCGATTGTAGAGCCCGGTCGCGCTGTATATGCCGTCGTGTAATGCGTTTTATCCTTGTGTTTTGAGCCTGTGAGACCGTTCTCTATGCAATTCTGAACTGATGCTTATCGCTGTTTCAGAAGGGGCGCTCGCTCACTGGTATCGGCCTGGACCAAAAGCGTCATCATTCGAATCAGTTCCTTGCGTTCGGCTGGCGATAGTGCTTCGACCGTGCGTGCGTGTGCACGCGCAACAGCTGCAGACATGGCGTCGAGCAAGGTTTGGCCTTCGGTTGTTAGTGCGACCAGTCGAATGCGTCCATCAAGTTCGCTGCGTTTGCGTTCGATGAGCTTACGGTCTTCAAGGCGAGGTAAGACTTCGGCCACGCTGGTGCGCTCAAGCCCAATGCGATGAGACAGAGAGTTTTGATCCAGCTCGCCGTGTTCTTGCAGCGTTGACAGCAAGCTGTATTGCACAGGAGTAATGTTGGCGTCAGGAGTCTCTTCTGCAAACAGCGCGCAGTGAATTTGGTGCAGCCTGCGAATCAGAAAGCCAGGTCGATTCCATAGCGCGGTACTGGTTTTTTTTGACTTTTTGGCAGTGGCCTTTGACGCGGGGGGCATCTTGTCAGTTGGCTTTACTTGTATTGCCGTTTTTGCCACGGTTTTTGCGGGCGATGGGGTGTTGCGTTTGCTGGATTGGGGCATGGAAGCGCTCGGCATGTTCATAGAAGGCTTGTCACAACGGTTTGCTAACGGAAAACAATGGCTTACCACGTGAGACACACAAGTGTATCGAGAGAGTGGGTGCTATAGCGCAAATCTGACGGAATAAGTGGTGTACCTAAGAAAACTGCATCGGAGCAGTTTTGGAGATGGTGTATTGATGTATATATGTGGTATACCTCTCATATATTTCATTTAAACCACGAAAGGATGTGACCATGAAGAAGGTATTACTCAAAGGGGGGCGGGTGATTGACCCAGCAGCCAATCTCGATGCTGTACGCGATGTTCTGATCGATGGGAGCAACATCAGCGCCATTGGTGAGTGTCTGGATAGCGCTGCAGAGTCTGACGTGACAGTCGTGGATTGTCGTGGCAAGCTCGTGTTGCCTGGCTTGATCGACACGCATGGTCACATCTATCAAGGCGTGACAGGGCGCTTTGGTTTGAATCCTGATATGTGCGGTGTGCATTCAGGTGTGACCACCATGGTGGACCAAGGTGGTGCCAGTTGCATTACCTTGCCTGGGTTTCGTCGCTACATTGCGCAGCCTTCAAAAACGCGGATTTTGTCGTACCTGTCTGCCTATTTGGTGGGGGGGCTTGAAGGACATTACTATCCAGAGTTGTACCGTCCGGCCTGTCTGGATGTTGAGGCCACTGTGAAGTCGGCGCAAACTAATAAGGACCTGGTCAAAGGGCTCAAGGCCCATGCCGAAATTGGCGGCTTTGCCCGTTGGGGCTTGGATGTGATGAAGATGGCAGCCCAAATTGGTCAAGAGTCCAACTTGCCGGTGTATATCCACTTCGGGCAATTGTGGCCCAAGCCAGAGAGTGGGGCCAGAGACGTCAACCCGGACAGCATCTTCAACCAAGTGGTTGATTTGCTTAAAGCGGGGGACATACTTGCGCATCCATTTAGTCGGCATCCAGGCGGGTTTGTGGAGCTCAATGGCAGCATCCACCCGATGGTCAAAGAAGCGATCGCAAGAGGACTGAAAATTGATGTGGGCCATGGTTCGCATTTCAGCTTCAATACCGCTCGGATTGTATTGGATGCGGGGATCATTCCCGACACATTGGGTGCTGATATGCATGGCTACAACACCATCGTTCCTCCGCCACCAGGAACGCCCGACTGGCATCCTGATGAAAGTGTGCATATTTTCAAAGGCAACGAACGCTTTGGTCTGGTCTCTGCGATGACCAGTATGCTGGCTTTGGGCCTGCCTTTGAACCATGTGGTGGCCATGGTGACCAGCAATGCGGCCCGCTTGGCGGGGATGGAGGGGGAAATCGGAACCCTCAAAGTCGGTGGTGTTGCAGATGTATCCGTGCTGGAAGACATGCGTGGCAAATGGATCATCCAAGATAACGAGGGCACGCAGGTGGCTATTGACCGTCAGCTCAAACCCTTGTTCTGCTATCGCGCAGGAGAGCGTTTTGAGGCCGATGCGCCGATTTTGCCCACACTGCGCACCCAGGTTGAGTTGGAGGCGGCATAAAGCGTGTTCGAAAGTGCTTCGCGGCCAAATAACGCAGCAGGGCAATGCCCATTTTTGGATTCGCATGCACCATAAACAGTGCAGCAATGCACTAAGACGGTTCTTCAACGGTTGAGCAAGTGTGATTGGCGCCGCCAATCTTGTATCCAAGATTGGCCCGGATATTGCATATGTGGTGTACCACTTACTTTGGTGCATGCGGATGGTTATTTACCCAGCGCATGCCAACCTTTCGCCGCTTGCGGTGCAAGGAAGCCAAGGGGCGGTGTGCCACTCCATCAATGCCAAGTTGTTCCTACACGTTTAGAAGGATTGCGAGCCATGAAAAAGCATTTTCCCCTCATGAAAAAGGCCTTGTCGGGGGCCCTGTTGGTGACTGCTGTTGCCGCACATGCGCAAGACACAGTCAAGATTGGGATTTCCGAACCCTTGACCGGTGCGGTTGCCGCTTCTGGTAACTATGTGACTGAGGGCGCAAAAATTGCCGCCGAAGTCATCAATAAAAAAGGGGGCGTGCTCGGTAAGCCGTTGGAATTGGTGATTGAGGACAACAAGTCCAACCCGCGTGAAGCTGTGAATTCGGTCGAAAAATTGATTTTGCGCGACAAAGTGCCCGTGCTGATGGGCGCATGGAGCTCGACCTACACGCTTGCTGTGATGCCTAAGCTGGAAGAGTACGGTGTTCCGATGGTGGTAGAGACAGCCTCTTCGGGCAAGATTACAGCCGCAGGCAATCCATGGATTTTCCGCACCAGCCCAACCTCAGAAATGGAAGCCAAGGCCTTTGCCACATTGGTTGATTCATACTCGCCAGCTATCAAAAAGGTCGATTTCCTCTCGGTCAACAACGACTGGGGTTTGGGCGCGGCAGCTGAATTCAAGAAGATGTTCGAGAGCAAGGGGATTGCCGTTGGTCGTATGGAAACCATGACGGCCGATGCGACCGATCTGTCCGCCCAATTGGCCACACTCAAAGGCACAGGCTCTGACACCTTGATCGTGACTTCGGGCATTGAGCAACTGACCTTGGCTATTCGCCAGGCTAGTGAGCAAAATTTGCCGCAACGGGTTATCACCACTGGCGGCTCATTTCCTGAGCTGCTGCTCAAAGCGCCGGCTGCCAAAGGCTATGCCAGCCAGCACTTGCTGTTTTTCGCGCCATGGGCTGTTGAAAAAGCCAAGCATCCAGAAGTCGCCAAGGAATTCATGGATGGCTGGAAGGCCAAGGGCCTTGATTTTGCGGGGCAGACAGAAGGCTTTCGCGGCTATGACGGCATTCTGGCCATTGCCGAAGGCATTCGCTTAGCGGGCAAGGCAGAGCCTGAGGCGATCCGGCAAGCACTGTGGAAAGTCAGCATACCGGGGGTCAATGGGGATATCGCGTTCTCCAAAGTAGGTCCTGAGGGCAAGGAAAGCGGTCAGGCCACGCCGAATGTGTATGTGGTCGAACTCAAAGATGGTGAGCCATCGGTGAAGTAAATCAGACACGGGGGCTCTGGCTGGAGTTGTTGCGGGCATTCGCTTGGCTCCAGCACACCTCTCTTGGGTGCTTGGCCTGTGCGCTGAGCCCCGCCACCAACAGCACGATGAACCGACAGAGTCGCAAGGGCGCCTTTGCCAGGAGATTGCACGATGGAACAGTTTTTTCAACACACTGCCAATGGCATGGTCATGGGGTCAACCTATGCCTTGCTTGGGATTGGCTTGACCTTGATTTTCGGGATCATGAAGGTCGTGAATTTTGCGCATGGAGAGTTCTATGCGCTCGGCGCCTATGTTACCTATGGATTCGTTTCCTTAATGGGGCTGAATTTTTTTGGCACTTTGGTGCTGGCCGGCATTATTGGCTTTGCGTTCGGTGCATTGGTGGAGTTCTTTCTGCTGCGCAGACGCAAGCTAGAGGCGATGGACGAAATCATGCTCATCATGATTGCGTTGATGCTGATCATGCAAAACACCGAGCTGTGGCTGTGGGGTGGTGTGGCTAAGGCCGTGCAATCGCCGTTTGGCACGCAATCTTTGCAGTGGGCAGGCGTGTCCATTTCGCCCATTCGCATTTTTGTGCTCTGCACAGCCATCTTTTTGCTGGTGGTGTTTTATTTCATGATTGAGAAGTCACGCATTGGCCTGGCCATGCGCTCGACATTTCAAGACAAGGATGCCGCCAAGATTGTGGGCGTGAACGTCTCACGCATCTACATGTTCACCTTCGCCTTGGGTTCGAGCATGGCGTCAGTGGCTGGTGCATTGCTGGCGCCCGTATTCGTGGTGAGTCCGACCATGGGTGATCTGGTCAATCTCAAAGCCTTTGCCATCGTTATTTTGGGGGGCTTGGGCAGTATCAGTGGCGCTGCCATTGGGGGATTTGTGCTGGCTTTTGTCGAGGAGTTTGGTGCTGGCTACATCTCAACCGCGTATCGCGACGCCTTTGGCTTTTTGATCATTCTGGCCATCATGGTGCTACGCCCGCAGGGTTTGTTTGCCACTAAACAACGGGTGGGGTGACATGATGCGAAAACTCCATGCAAGCTTGTTTTTGGGCAGCGTGCTGCTGCTGGCTTTACTGCCGGTGGCCATGCCAGATCCCTATCTGCTGTCGATTCTGGCCTCGACAGGCATCTTTATTGTGGCTGCCATCAGTTTGAATTTGTTGCTGGGTTTTACGGGGCAGTTGAGCCTGGGGCATGTTGCCTTTTTCGGTATCGGGGCTTACACGTCGGCTTTGTTGTCGTTGGGATTCGACTTGCATTTGCCCTGGCTACAGCAGCCCTGGGTGGTGCAGCCCAAACCGGTGTGGGTCGCCTTTGCGAGCGCCATTGTGGCAGCAGGCTTGGCTGGCTGGTTGATTGGAAAACTGGCCTTCAAAGTGCGCGGCGCTTATTTTGTGATTGTGACCATTTGCTTTGCGCAGGTCATGCGCATGGTCGCCATCAATTGGGTGGACTTGACCGAAGGGCCTATGGCTCTCAACAGCATCCCGGCGCTCACGTTGTGGACGCCCGATGGTCTGGTCAATCTGGTGAGCAAAAAGTCCACTTATTACCTGATCTTGGTAGTGGCCACGTTGGCATACCTGGTGGTAGCAGCAATGGTGCACAGCCGGCTTGGACGTGCCATGGTGGCTTTTCGTGAGAACGAAACACTGGCGCGTTCTGTAGGCATCAAGGTCACACACTACCTCATCATCGCCACGATTGTGGCCGCTGCCATTGCTGGTGCGGCAGGGGCGCTGTATGCCCATACCGTGCGCATCATCGATCCGGATGTGTTCATGTTCATGTTCACCGTGACGATGATCATCATGGTCATCATCGGTGGCAAAGGTACGTTGGCCGGGCCAGTCGTGGGGGGGCTGCTGTTTGGCATGCTGCCAGAGCTGTTGCGCGGCACCGTTGCACCAGAGGTGCAGTGGATCATTTATGGCGTACTCATGATTGTGGTGCTGACCTTCATGCCCCAAGGCATTGTGCCCGCTGTTGCATCGTTGGTGCGTCGATTGCTTCCAGCTCGCGCTGCGGCCCCGGCCAAGCCAGCTGTACAACACAAGGAGGCAGTATGAGTGCTGTTGCATTGCGTTTAGACAACATCAGCATGCACATCGCAGGCTTGAAGGCAGTCGATGGCATCAGCTTTGATGTGCCTGCGGGCCAGATTGTGAGTTTGATTGGCCCCAACGGTGCGGGCAAGACCACCACTTTCAATGTGATTTCCGGCTACATGCGGCCCACTACAGGGCAAGTCAGTCTGTTTGGTGAGGGCGTGACAAACCAAACTCCAGAGCAAGTGGCCAAGAGTGGTTTGATTCGCAGCTTTCAGCGCACCAGTGTGTTTCCCGCCTGCACCGTGCGCGACAACTTGCTGACAGCTTTACACCTGCAAGGCACGACCGGGTTCTGGCAAGCCTTGCTGCGCACCCCTGCCTTTCGTGTGCAAGAAGCGCAACTGCGGCAAGACGCGCAAGCGCTGTTGGAGTTTTTGGGGTTGGCGCACCGTGCAGATGAATTGGCCAGCAACTTGTCGTATGGCGAACAACGCATTCTGGGCGTGGGGCTGGCGCTTGCCGCCAAGCCGCGTGTGTTGTTGCTCGATGAGCCTGCAGCCGGCTTGAATCCTTCTGAGACGGAGGACTTCAAGCACATGATTGGGCGTATCCGCTCCAGCGGTGTCACGGTGCTGTTGGTCGAGCACGACATGCATATGGTCATGAGCATTTCAGACACCATCGTGGTGCTTAACCATGGCCGTTTGATTGCCACGGGCACCCCAGCAGACATTCAGAGTAATTCGGAAGTCATACGTGCGTACTTGGGATCGGGGATCAAAAATGCTCAAGCTTGAACAGGTTTCAGTGAATTACGGCGCGACCTGTGGCGTTGCACAGATCAGCTTGGAAGTGCATGAAGGCGAATTGGTGACCTTGATTGGGGCCAATGGGGCGGGGAAATCCACCACGCTGCGGGCGATCAATGGATTGGAGCCACTGGCTAACGGCCGTATTGTTTTCAATGGGGATGTGATTTCGGGCGTATCGCCTGCGCAAGTGATTGAAAGCGGAATTTCCCACTGCCCAGAAGGGCGCCGTGTCTTTCCACTTCTGACTGTGCGCGAGAACCTGGAAATGGGTGCCTACAGGCGCCAGGACCGCCAGCGTGTCAAACGCGACATGGAGCACATGTTTGACCGCTTTCCTCGCCTGCGCGAACGCCACCAGCAAGTGGCTGGAACGCTCTCGGGCGGTGAGCAGCAAATGCTGGCCATTGCACGGGCCCTGATGGCTAGACCTCGGCTGGTGATGTTTGATGAGCCTTCATTGGGGCTAGCGCCAAATATTGTCGAGCAGATTTTCTCGCTCATCACTGAAATACGCACCGAAGGCGTGACGGTCTTGTTGGTCGAGCAAAACGCTTATGCCGCGTTGGAGATGTGCGACCGGGCGTATCTGCTGGAGAACGGCCGCATCGTTACCCACGGCAGTGCCGCTCAAATGCTTGCTAATCAAGACATTCGAAAAGCCTATCTGGGGGGCTAGCAATGCCATGCAGACCTCTATTTCCACTTCGCAGCGCATCTCCTCTTGTAGAAAAACCGACAGCGGCAATACCGCAGCAGCGGGCCTATCCATTTCACTTTTCACATTAACAAGGACGCAACCATGAGCAACAAAATGATGAGCTTGGCGCTCTTTCTGTTCCCCGGTCAACATCTGGGCGCTTGGCGCCTGCCCGACGCCATCCCTGAAGTGGACGTTGGCATCGACCACTACGTGCGCGCCGCGCAGCTTGCCGAAGCGGCCAAGCTGGACGCGATCTTCTTTGAAGACCAAGCCGCGATCCCCCGCAGCAACGACATCATGAAAGGCGATACCTATGGCGCGGCCAACCCCCGCTCGATCCACTTTGACCCCATGATGCTGTTGCCCGCCTTGGCCATGGCGACCAAACATCTGGGGCTGGCTGCGACATCAACTGCCAGCTATAACGAGCCCTACAACGTGGCACGCCGTTTTGCCTCCATCGACTTCATCAGCAAAGGGCGTGCAGGCTGGAACCTTGTAACCTCCTTCAACGAAAGTGAAGCCCAAAACTTTGGCATGGATGCGCACGCAGGGCATGCTGATCGTTACGAGCGCGCCAGTGAGTTTGTCGATGTGGTGACCGGCCTGTGGGACAGTTGGGAGGATGGTGCCGTCCTGCGCGACAAAGAAAAAGGCCTGTACTTTGACGTCAAAAAAATGCACTTTTTGCAGCACGAAGGCAAGTTCTTCAAAGTGCGCGGGCCATTGACGATGGGCAAGAGCCCGCAAGGTCGGCCTGTGATTTTCCAAGCAGGTTCATCCGAACCAGGCCGCGAGCTGGCAGCACGCACGGCTGATGTGGTCTTCACCTTGCAAACCGACATGGCCGCCAGTCGCGCCTTCCGCGAAGACATTCGCCAACGTGCGGCCCGTTTTGGCCGTGACCCGAACAAAATCAAGGTGCTGCCCGGCATCACCCCGATCGTGGGCGATACGGTGGCAGAAGCGCAAGCCTTCCGCGAGAAGATGCGCGATTTGATCCCCGAAGATTTGGCTATCACCCACTTGATGCCGCATTCAGGTGGCCTGAACTTCCGCGATTACGACCTGAACGGCCCGATGCCTGATTTGCCAGAAACCAATGCCGGCAAATCCCACCGCGAAGCCATCGTCAATCTGGCGCGCAGCGAGAACCTCTCCATCTTGCAAACAGCACGGCGCTTTGCCGAAGGCAGTTACATGAAGTTGGTGGGTACACCCACCACCATTGCTGACACCATGCAAGAGTGGCTGGACAACGACGCCTGCGACGGCTTCTTAGCCGTGCCCACACACTTTCCAGTCGGGGTCGAAGCCTTTGTGCAGCGCGTGGTGCCAGAGTTGCAAGCGCGTGGCATCTTCCGCAAAGAGTACACCGGCAACACACTGCGCGAAAACCTGGGCGTTGAAACGTTCTAAATCCTCCCACTCGGCCACGGTGGCGGCGCTGTCAATGGCCCGCTACCGTGCTCAAGGCTACGATTGAGACACCAAGATGACTATCACCACGCACAAAGACCTGCTGAAATCTGCCATGCGCCGCATGCCAGGGCCCATCTCCTTGATCACCACGCTCGACGCGCAAACGCAGCAGCCAATGGGTATGGCCGCTTCGGCGGTAATCCCGGTATCAATGGATCCGCCCTCCATGCTGATTTCGATCAACAACACAGCCAGCGCTTGTGGCCCCATCGCACAAGCGGGGCGATTTTGCATCAACCTGCTGGCCGTAGACCAATCCGATCTGGTCGCTCCGTTTGCCGACAGTGCCCGCCGTCATGAGCGCTTTAGCACCAATGATTGGAGCACGCAAGACGGCATGCCTTTTCTTCCATCTGCCTGCGCTGCGATTTTCTGTACCGTTCGCCAGACTGTTCCGTTCGGATCGCATACGCTTTTTATTGGCGAGGTGGAGGCTGTAGTTGGCCGCGATGGTGGCGCAGCGCCGCTTGGCTGGTTGGAAGGGCAATTTGCCACTCTTGAACCCATTCCAGCGTCGCATTAATGGCGGTTAACGCAACCCGAAAAACCGAAAGTGTGCGGCTGAAGACTAGGCGCAAAACCCAAGATGCAAAACCTAAGGCAGTTCGGGTGGTACGCCAAGTGGTGTCGCGGCATATCAAGGGCTGTGTTAGCGGCGCTAACAACATGTCTGATGCCTGGCGTGCTGGGTCGTGCGGACTTTGCATTACACGTGCGTAGTTGATGGCTCACGCCATTGCTCTATCAGGAGAAATCAAGTGTCTACTTCTTTCACCCCCAACCCCGCGCGCGGAGTTCGCGGCATGGTTACCGCCCCCAATGCGCTGGCCAGCCAAAGCGCGCTGGCCGTGCTGCGCGAAGGTGGCAATGCTGTGGAGGCCATGGTTGCTGCTGCCTCTACCATTGCGGTGGTTTACCCACACATGAACAGTATTGGTGGCGATGGCTTCTGGCTGATTGCCAAACCAGGTCAGGCACCCATTGGCATTGATGCCTGTGGCGCAGCAGCGCAAGCAGTCAACGCCGAGGCACTGCGCAGCCAAGGGCTTGCCAGCATTCCTTTTCGTGGTGGGGTGGCGGCCAATACGGTGGCTGGCACTATCTCCGGATGGGATGCCGCGCTCAGTTATGCCCGTCAGGAGTTGGGTGCCAAGCTGCCATTAGAGCGTTTGCTGGCCGATGCCATTGCCTATGCGCGCGATGGTATTCCTGTCACGCAAAGCCAAGCCAACTGCACCGCGCAAAAGCTCGATGGTTTGCAACACATTGCCGGTTTTTCCGAGACATTTCTGACCGCTGACGGCCACGTTCCGGCAGCTGGCAGCATCTTTCGCCAGCCCCGTTTGGCGGCGACGCTGGAGCGGCTGGCGCAAGCGGGCTTGGATGATTTTTACCGGGGCGATTTGGCCGCCAGCATGGCGCGTGACCTGCAAGGCTTGGGCAGTCCCCTCTCGCAAGCCGATTTGGCTGCGCACCACGCGGTGGTGACAGAAGCGCTAGTGCTGCAGCACTCTTTGGGTCGCATCTACAACATGCCGCCCCCTACACAAGGCTTGGTCTCGCTGATGATTTTGGGCCAGCTCGACCGTCTTGTTGATGTTAAGAAGATGACGCCCACCTCTGCCAGCTATGTGCATGCTTGCGTCGAGGCCACCAAGCAAGCCTTTGCCGTACGTGATCGCTATATCACCGACCCTGCCTACATGGCCGTGAACCCTGCTAACTTCCTTCAAACCGATGCGTTGGACCAACTCGCCGCTGGTATTGACCCACACCAAGCCCAGCCGTGGGGCAATGGCAAAGGGCCGGCTGATACGGTCTGGATGGGCGTGATCGATCACCAAGGGGTTGCCGTGAGCTTCATCCAAAGCATCTACCATGAGTTTGGCAGTGGCCTTGTGTTGCCAGAATCAGGCGTGAACTGGCAAAACCGCGGTTGCAGCTTCTCGCTCGATGCCAATGCGCTCAACCCATTGATGCCAGGGCGTAAACCGTTTCATACGCTCAACCCAGCCATGGCGCAGTTCGACGATGGGCGCTGCATGGTATACGGCAATATGGGCGGTGATGGTCAGCCGCAATCGCAAAGTGCCGTATTTAGCCGTATCGCTTACTTTGGCATGAATCCGCAAGCAGCTATTGCCGCGCCGCGCTGGCTGTTGGGCCGCACATGGGGGCAGACCAGCGAATCATTGAAATTGGAGTCGCGCTTTCCCGCAGAAACCATCGAGGCCTTGCGCCAAATGGGCCATGAGGTGGACGTGCTGAACGCGTATGACGAAACCATGGGCCATGCCGGTGCGATTGTCCGGCACCCCAACGGCACGCTCGAAGGCGGCAACGATCCGCGCAGCGATGGGGCGGCGTTGGGGTGGTGAAAACCGGCGCAGGTGTTGTCGCTTCAGGTGTTATGTATATAGGCTACGCCTTTGCTGTGCGGCATGCTGCGTGCGTCGCATTCGTTGCGAGTGTTTTGTCTGGTACTTGGGGCTGTGCGTCTGGCCTCAGCCGTCAACGCCGGGTGGGTTGGCATGCAGGTAGCCGGGGCTTAATGTACGGCCTGTAAAGCAGCCTGCACCAAGGGCAGTAGTGCCAGGTTCATCAGGCCCGCCAAAATCATCACCAAGCCTGCAACTGTGCCTTCTTCCTGGCCCAGCTCTTGCGCTTTGGCTACACCTGCACCGTGGGCGCCCATGCCAAACAAGGCGCCTCGGGCCACCCCAGAATGCACATGCAAGTAGCGCAGCAAACCGTTGCCCAAGGCGGCGCCACACAGGCCGGTGACGATCACGAAGGCGGACGTCAAGTCAGGCAAGCCACCCAGTTTGTCGGAGACGGTGACCGCAAACGGCGTGGTGACCGAGCGTGGCATCAAGCTCAGCTGCAAGGCCGCCGAGAGATTCAATTCACGTGCCAACAACCACGCACTCAACAGCGACACCACACTGCCCACAAACGCACCCAAGACCATCACGGGCCAGTATTGGCGAAGCAAAGCGCGGTGCTCATAAATGGGCACGGCAAAAGCAACGGTGACTGGCCCCAGCATCAGCATCAGCCAATGCGTGCCTTGAATGTATTGGCGGTAGCTGACGTGCAGGCCCAGCATGACCACCATCAGTACAACGGGCGCCAGCAGCAGTGGTGAGCAGTACCAGCGCTTGGTTTTTAAGTAAAAGTGCCGTGCTACTGCGTATACGGCGAGCGTCAATGCCGACCAAACCAAGGTATTGATGACCATGTTCATGCCTGCCTGTTCTCTGCATGAGGGCGCAACTGGCGCGTGCGTAATCGGCGCAAAGCTTTGCGATGGCGCACCAGTCGCAAGTACCACTCAATGCTCAACGCCGTGCACGCCATGACCACCAGCGTGCCCAGCACTATGATGAAAAACAACTTCACGCCTACCCAGCCCAGCAGTTCTTGATGGTCCAACACCACCAGCACAGCAGGAATGAAAAACAGCAGCATGTGTTTGATCAACCAATGCGCACCCGCCTGCACCCGAGCCAGGCGCAAACGGTTGTTAATCAGCAGCAGCCACAGAGCCAGCATGCCAACGACATTGCCCAACTGAGCAAGACCAAACCAGCCGGCTGCGCGCGCAGCCAGCCACCACACGCCGATGAGCAGTGCGATTTGAAACGCCGCTGTCTGTGCAATGGACTGCCCCAGTTCAGGCAGGCTTAGCTGCCGCACGCGCAGGAGAGATTGCCGCAAACTGGCCAACGTGAAGCGGCTGGCCAGCGAAGAAAAATGTTGCATTGCACAAAGATAAGACTTTGTGTCGAATTCTCAAAGGGAATAATATTCATGTTATTTATTCCATATTTGAATACACAAGGAGCTGTCATGCGCACGCGCTTACTGGAAATGCTGGTGCAGGTGGTTCGAACTGGCAGTTTTACTGCTGCTGCGCAAGCCACCCACGCCACCCAATCCACGGTGAGTAAGGCCATTCAGCAGTTGGAGCAGGAAGTAGGGGCGCAACTGCTCGAGCGCAGTGTGGCCCCATTGCGGCCTACGGCTGCTGGTGAGATTGTGTTGGCCCATGCGCATAGCGTGCTGGAGGATCTCAAACGCATGGATGAAGAACTGGCCCAATTGCAAGGGCTGCAACGTGGTGTGCTGCGCTTGGGCCTGCCGCCTATTGGCAGTGCGCGCCTGTTCGCCCCCTTGTTTGTGACGTACCGCAAGCGCTTTGCGCACATTGAGATCCATTTGGAAGAACATGGCAGCCGCCATTTAGAACAACTGCTGTTGGCTGGTGAGATTGAGTTGGCCGCAACCTTGCTGCCTGTTTCTGAGGTCTTGCAATCGCAGTTTGTGTTCCAAAGCCGTTTAATGGCCGTGCTGGCTGTAGACCACCCGCTGGCGCACCGTGCACAAATTGCCTTGGCAGAACTGGCAGACACACCGTTTATTTTTTTCGAAGCTGGTTTTGCCCTCAATGCGCAATTGCAGCAGGCGTGCCGGTTGCAGGGGTTCGAACCCCAGGAAGCCACCCACAGCGGCCAAATTGATTTTGTAATGGCTTTAGTGGCTGCCGGTTATGGCGTGGCTTTTTTGCCAGAAATCATGGTGCAGGGCCGTGTACAGCCCCAAACACGTTTTGTGCCCTTGGCCCCGGCTGAAGGTACGGTGTGGCAGTTGGCGCTGGTGTGGCCCAAGAAGCGCCAACTCTCACCTGCAGCCCAAAAGTGGCTTGCGCTGGCGCAGGAACAGCTCAACCCAGAGATAGGTTGCAACACCTAGGGAAGGTCTGCAAAACCCTCGTTGCAGGAATGAGTGAGGTATCAGGATGAGCCGCAAGGCGTCTTTTGAAGGCCATAGCCGCAGCTATGGACGAAAAAGACAACGCAGCGGATCGCTTTAGACCGCGCTCAGACCACAACAGGGAGTTTTACAGACCTTTCCTAGCAAACACATTCTGGATGTTTTTCCCGGGATGGTACTGGCGTACGCCTACGTACAAGCGCTAAACAGACAACCCGCAATGCGCTCTTTCTGAGGCATTGCCCTTTGGGTTGGCACTCAAAAGGCGGCTGCTGCGTTACAAATTCTCGCCTGGTAGATAGCCCGACCGCGGTCTTTGCCCCGCATCGCATCCTTTTGGACTCCAACGCAGTCTGCGTGGTGATCCAACATATTTAGGGCTTGCCAACGACAGCCAATGGCGCTGCATGCTCAATAATGCCGCCTCCTAAACACACCTCCCCGTCGTACAACACAGCCGATTGTCCGGGTGTGACGGCCCATTGCGATTCGCTGAATGACAGTGCAAAACGTGCCGCCTCATCCGCCGCCACCAAGGTACAGGCCGAATCACTTTGGCGGTAGCGGGTTTTGGCAGCATACGCGCCTGACGCTGGTGCGTGGCCCGCAATCCAGCTCGCTTGTCCTGCCTCTAATGTGGGGGACAGTAGGGCGGGGTGGTCGTGGCCTTGCACCACTTGCAAGGTATTGCGCTTCAAATCTTTGCTGGCCACAAACCAAGGCTGGTGCTCGCCGCTGCCGCGTGGCGCGCCTTTTTCTTTCACGCCACCAATGCCTAAGCCTTGACGTTGGCCAAGCGTATAGAACGACAGGCCAACATGTTTGCCGATTTTTCGGCCTTGTTCATCCACGATCGCCCCGGGTTGATGCGCGATATAGCGGTTGAGGAACTCGCGGAAAGGCCGTTCGCCAATAAAGCAAATACCGGTCGAATCTTTCTTTGTGGCATTGGGTAAACCAATCTCTTCGGCAATGCGCCGCACTTCAATCTTGTGGATTTCGCCCACAGGGAACAAGGTTTTGGCCAATTGCGCTTGCGAGAGGCGGTGCAAAAAATAGCTCTGGTCTTTGCTTGGGTCAACGCCCTTTAGCAGTTCATGCAGGCCTGTTGTGGCATTCAGGCGCGCACGCGCGTAGTGGCCTGTGGCAATGCGCTCTGCACCCAAGCGCATGGCATGGTCTAAAAACGCCTTGAACTTGATCTCTGCATTGCACAGCACATCAGGGTTGGGGGTGCGACCTGCTTGGTATTCGCGTAGAAATTCAGCGAACACACGGTCTTTGTATTCGGCTGCGAAGTTGACATGCTCAATCTCAATGCCAATCACGTCAGCCACGGCTGCGGCATCAAGAAAGTCTTGCCGACTGGAACAAAATTCGCTGTCGTCGTCATCTTCCCAGTTCTTCATGAAGATACCCACGACCTCATGCCCGGCTTGTTTCAAAAGCCAAGCACTGACGGCGGAGTCCACGCCGCCACTCAACCCTACTACGATGCGCTGTTTCTGTGTCATGGGGCGAAATTATGCGCCCTGGCGCAGGGGTTTGCTGGTGTAGGGCGTTGCAAACCCTGCCGCCCTGCGCGATAGGCGATCAAAGGTGTAGTAGCCCCTCAACTCCCCCTTACCCTCCCACCTTAGCGCGGCGCCAAGGCCGTGCGCTAGCCGCACAGGCCATCAGCAGTGCCAGTGCCGCCAAAGCCCATGT
>NZ_STFG01000039.1 GCF_004833285.1 Lampropedia puyangensis | reverse complement strand
GTGTGCAGATTTTGCATGGGTTAAGAGAGGTGCCTTACTGTTCACGGCTCGATTTGTGAAACAAAGCCCATTTTCGAAACCATTCTCTCTACGTTCATTAAAACCAATGGTCAAGACCGAAGATGAATTGATTCGCTGAGCGTTTGTTGTCGTGAAAAATTGGATTTTTCGCTTTGACCAACGATAAACCGGAATACAGCGTGGTTCTTTTTGACAGTGTTTTTTCCACTGCAAAAACCAATCCATTCAATCCACCGGAATCCAGCCCGGAAGCAGCCACCGTCGCACCAAGTTGGTTGGCAGAGGTAAGACCGGGCTGTTGCGTCCAGTTATAGCTTATTTTGAGCTTGTTATTATCAATTGGATATTCAACCCCAAAAGAAGCAGAATTACTCTTCTCAACATTCCGGTTATTTTGATAAGCCGCATACACCGTAGCTCGGTCTATCTTGTACTTACCGCCCAAATGGAAAATTGATTTCCGACCCTCTCCGCCATTTTTCGCGAAACCAACAACCAGAGAATACTGATCACCCACATAATCGGCTTTCAATTGGTATGGCTGCGCCTTGCTATCAGCTGAAACCCCTTGAATGGCATTCGATTGATTGGACACCAGCATGATGCCAAAATTCCAACCAGAAAAAGACCTACTAACAAATGAAAGGGCATTTTCGTAATTTCCACCGGCTCCGACCAATGATTTTATTTTCCCTTGGTCATCGAGGACTGTAGATGAATACACGGCCCTCTTGGCATTACTCGACATAAAACTCGAGCCCAGGTTGTAGTTGTTTTGAACCGACCCTGCATAGCGGGCAACAATGCTGTCCGTAAATGCATACATCTTGCCAACCCTTAAGCTGCCAATATCGGTATTGGTGTACTCCACCCATGATTGGCGGTCTCCGATGCTTTTCATGCTGCCATCCAGCGGCGAAAATCCCCCCTCAATCATAAAATTGACTTTGGTATTGTGAGAAAGTCTTTCCTCCCCTCGAAAGCCGATACGAGCGCCACCTATTCCACCAACACCAAGCCCATTAAAATCTGAAAATGACGTAGATCGGTAATCTGCACTAATTCGCCCATACAACTGCACACTAGACTGTGCAAAAACTTGACCAGCGCATACCAACATGCACCCCAATACTGTACGCTTGAACATAAATCCTCCTGAATGATAATGACAAAATAATACATTCAGGGATTTTCAATGTCTTATTCATTTATGTTGGTCGCCATTAACATGATGTTCATACCATCATAAGTAAAGAAATAAAAAAAAAAAACAAAAAGCCGACCAACCAAAAAAGTTGATCGACTTTAAAAATATTCTTCTATTTATTTTATTTCCATCACAAGAACAAAGACTCACTTGCCCGCTTCTAATCGCCGTGTCAGTCGAACAAAAGGCAAAATCAGCGCCAAATAAATCAACGCAGCCAGCGTCAATGGGGTTGGATTGAATAACACCGACTGGGCCGACTGGGCGTTGTGCAGCAACTCCGACATGCCAAGCACACTCGCAATCGAAGTCGCTTTGACAATCTCAACACTATTGCCAATGAGGTCTGGAATGACGTTTCGACAAGCCTGGGGCAGTACCACAAGCCCAAGCGCCTGTACCCGTGTCATGCCGGTCGAGCGCGCAGCCTCCGCTTGCCCAGGTGGAATCTCGAGAATGCCTGCCCTGAAAATCTCACAGTAATAAGCTGATGTCGACAAGGTGAAACTAATCGCAAGAGCCAGTACTGGCGGCAGATCGAGTCCAAGAAACGGTGTGGCAAACGACACGAAGATCAGCAATACCAGCTGCGGAAATGACCTGAAAAAATCAACATAGACAATGACCAAGCCACGCACGACACGGTTGCGCGACTGTGTTTGTAATAGCGCCAGGCACATGCCCCCGAGCAACCCAAGCGGAATGGTCAGCGCAGACAACTCCAAGGTGACCCACAATCCTTTGAGCAAATAGGGCAAAGTTTGACGGGCAATCTCCAGGTTGAAAAACGTGCTCCAAATCTCACTCATGGCTGGCTCCGTGCTTTGTGTTCTAAATATCGCGAAAAAAGGACCAACGGGAAAATCATGGCGATGTAGATCAGCGCACACAAGGTCAAAGGGGTTGGATTCGCAAAGTCACTGCTGGCAGTTTGAGCCGCCCCTAAAATTTCGCCAAAACCGATCACTGAGCCCAAGGCCGTATTTTTTACAGTCGCAATACAGCGGTTGGTGATCTGCGGCAGCGTGCCTTTGAATGCTTGTGGCAAGCACACATGCCGCATGGCTTTGAACCATGTCAACCCGGTTGATCGCGCCGCTTCCATTTGTCCTTTGGGCAAATTGCTCAACCCAGTCCAAATGCACTCTTCAATAAAAGCAGACAGCACCACCGACAAACACAGCCAGGTAGCCGTAACAGAGTCCACAGCAATGTTCAAATACGGCAAGGCAAAGTAGACCAAGATCAACAGCACCAAAGGGGGTAAGGTTCTCAATACATCGGCATATCCGACAATGCAGCGAACCATCCACCGATTCATCGCTTTGTTGCGTTGCGCATGGTAGTAGCGCAACGATGCGAGCAACGTGCCCAGCACCATGCCTGTGGCAATGATCAAGAGCGCAATGGCAATGGTTTGCCAAGCCGCATCCAGAATAAGTGGCGCTGTCTTGGCCGTGATCTCTGGATTGAAAAACGTATGGAGCAGCGACGGAGAATCAAGCGTACTCATAGGGGCGTGTTTTCTGTATGGAAGCGAGAGAGAAAGCTGCGCAAGCGCTCGTTGTCTGTGGCAGAGAAAATGGCCTCAGGCTTTCCATCGGCAGCCACAACACCACCATCCATAAAGAGAACGCGGTCCGATGCATCTCGGGCAAAGCCCATTTCATGCGTGACAACCAGCATGGTCATATTAAGTCCACGCAATTCACGCATCACAGCCAGCACGCTGTTAACCAGTTCAGGATCCAGCGCACTCGTGGGTTCATCGAACAAAATGATTTGAGGTTTGAGCGCCACCGCGCGCGCAATCCCTACGCGCTGCTGCTGCCCCCCTGAGAGTTGGTTGGGCCGTGCATCTGCTTTGTGCTTGAGCCCCACCTGCTCCAGTGCGCGCATGGCCAATTCATTGGCCTCATGGGTGCTCATTTTCTTGACATAGCGCAATGCCAGCGTGACGTTCTTGAGCACACTCAAATGCGGGTACAGGTTGAACTGCTGAAACACCATCCCCATGTTTTGCCTGACCGCGTTAATGTTCACGTCTTCACGGGTGATGTCCAAGCCATCAAAAATAATTTGCCCTGCCGTGGGTTGCTCCAGCAAATTGCAGCAGCGCAACATACTGCTTTTGCCAGAGCCAGAAGGGCCAATGATGGAAACCAACTCCCCTTCGCGCACACGGAAATTCACGCCATTGAGGACGCGAAGATCGCCATAGTCCTTCTCTAATTGGACGACTTCAAGAATGATTTTGGGTGTCATGGCGCTTGGGGCTTAATCGGTAGGAATACAAGAGGGAAGGCCCAGCGCAAGCTGGGCACGCAAATTACCGGCAGTTTGGCGCTGGCGTGTCGGGCGTATAGCCCTCAAAACCGTTGACACCAACGCCCTGGTACTCCACCACGGTAGGCGAATCCGCCTCAGGCGTAAGCCCCGTCCACTTGGTGTAGAGCGCCAGCAACTCACCACTGCGCTTGAGGCATTTCAATGCGTTGGAGACCTCCAGTTGCAGCTGCGGCTGGTCTTTGCGAAATGCGATGGCGGCCACGTTCCCGGTACGGATGCGGTAGCTGGTTTTGAGGGTCGGATTGTTCGCTCCCAGCCAAGAGGCCGTTTGAAGACTGGTAATCGTGGCAAACGCACGGCCTGATTGCACGGCTTGAATGGCATCGGCCCCAGAGCCATACACATCCACTTTGAAGTCGAACTCTTGGGCTTTGGATTTGGCCCAAGCCTCGAAGGAAGACCCTTTGTTCGTGGCAATGGTCTTGCCTTTGAGTGCGGACAACTCGGTCACCTCAGGCGCATTCTTGCGCGTCAAGAACATGAAGTCATTTTCCAGATACGGCTCACTAAAGAGCAGCATACTGGCGCGCTCAGGCGTCACGTTCACTGGCGGCAGCAACAGGTCGAACTTGCCAGAACTCAGCCCAGGCAAAGCCGCACTCCACTGCACGCTATCAATGTTGATTGGACGACCGAGCTGGCGGCTGAGCGCAGCAGCCAAATCAATCGTGAATCCTTTGAGCGTGCCATCCAAATCAGCCATTGAAAATGGCGGCAATGCAGAATCTGCTGGGGATGTCAGGGCGGTTGGTGCGGCATACGCGCTGCTCATGCCAAGTGCAGTAGCAAGCAAAAATGCAGCAGGCGAAAAAGTGAATCTAGGCATAGGAAACAACCTTTCAGTAACAAGAATGCGACGGGTGAGAAGGCTTGCGCGATTAGCGCAATGCAACGGATGGGAAGCGAGCAGTGGAGAGCGAGCGAACACACCGCACGGCCTCCACCAAGGGTTGAATCATGGTCACTGGCTCAGCCAATGTGGCACTGATCTGCGCGGCCGCAGCAGCCACCGGACCACCGCCGATGACCAGCGTGCGCGAGCCATCTATGTCTATGGCTTTGCGAATGGAGTGGCCGATGCTCTCAATCAGACTCTCCGTGCTTTGCGCTGAATGCTGAGCTTGCGCATCGGTGATGACCAGAGAGTTAAAAAACGTAGTGCAACCGTACCGCTGAATTTGCGACAAGGTCGACTCGCGTAGCAACGGGGTGATGGTCAGAACGGAAAACGCTTGTTCAAGCCGGTGCGCCGCTTGCATAGCGCATTCGCCAATACCGAACACGGGAATGGGCAAGCGCGCGCGCAAGGCTTGCATACCGGGGTCGCCAAATGCTGCAACGATGACCGCATCGACCTGACTTTTGGCAATGGCCTCGTGCATGCCCATGACCTCTTGCGCAGCAACCGCCAAGGACTCTGGCCGGTCGATCAAGGCGCTGCCTTGGTCAGCCGTCATGTGGCTCCATTGCCAGTGCGGCTCGCCATGGCTGCGCGCCACCGATACCATCATCTGCGTGGTACTGGTATTGGTGTTGGGATTGATGAGCAAAACGCGCATGGCAAACGCTCCACCAGTCAGCTTGCGCTGAACTCCGGCCAGGCTTTGCCTGTTGCAAACTGCGCCTCGTAGCAGCTTGCCAAATCCAGCAAGAGATCATCGGCACCAAAATCTGCAATAAGCTGGAAGCCAATCGGCATACCACTTGCAGTAGGCTCAGCAGGCAATGCCAAACCCGGATGGCTACATGCATTGACCCAATTGGTGAACACCGCATGCCCACGTGGCCCCACCTTCTGCCCATCAATCATGGGAGGGAATGGCTCATTCTTAGGCCATGGATTGGCCGCCGAAGTGGGCGTCATGATGATGTCGTAGTGCGCAAACGCCTCTCCCACTTTGGAGCGCAGTTCTTGCAGCAGCTCAATCACGCCTTGGTAAGTGCCACCGTTGATCGCATCACCAGTCAAAGCCCTATCACGATAATCAACCGTAACCTTGTCTTTAAAGTCAGGGTACTGCTGTGCCATCAACGACATGCAGACATTGCCAATGATGGCCCAGTTGTCGCTAACCGGGCTGATGTCAAAAGGCAACTCTCCTACCGTGACCGAATGCCCCATGCTAGAAAAACGCTCGCACGCTTGCAGGCAACTTGCGGCAATCTCAGGATCGACTGGACTAGCGCCATACTGCGGCACATACAAAATGCGCAGTGGACCGACTTCGTTGGCTTTATCGCTCATCGCAGCAAAACCCCGCGAGCGCTGATCACGGCGGTGAGGCTTGGCAATAGCTGACATCATGATGCGCACATCGTCCACCGTGCGACCAATTGGGCCAACAACCTCACAGTCATACAGCACCGAAGTGAACCCATCGGCCCGTGGAATGCGCGAGAGTGTGGGCTTAAGCCCTACTAAACCAGTGTAGCCAGCGGGGCGACGAATCGAACCACCGCCATCGGTGCCCAATGACAACGGCACCATGCCTGCAGCGACCGATGCGACAGAACCGCCACTGGAGCCACCGGTCGTCAACTCTGGGTTCCATGGATTGCCCGTGGCGCCATAGACGGGGTTATAGGTCGAGCCACGACTGGCAAATTCAGGCAAGTTGGTTTTACCAACCAGGATGGCACCTGCGTCGCGCAGCAGCTCAATAGGCAATTCATCATGGGTGGCAATGCGGTCTTTGAACAAAGGCGAGCCGAACACAAACGGCATGCCTTTGATGTAAATGTTGTCCTTGACCGAGACAGGGATTCCTTCAAGCAGGCTGCGCGGCTTGCCTTCGGCCAGCAAGCAATCGCTGTGGCGCGCCGCCGCTCGCGCGCCCTCTACGTCGATATAAGTGAATGCATTGAGCACAGGCTGCAAGCGTTCAATGCGCGCCAAGAAATGCTCAAGCACCTCAGAGGCAGTCAATGAGCCGTTGCGCAACGACTCTCCAAGCGCGCGAACGGACATGGCATGAATAGCGAGGGGAGTTAAAGAAACATCGGTCATAGGAAAGGTGGTCAAAGCAAAAGAGTGAACGGTCAAATAACGGCAACCGGTATTGGCTTGGTAGATGGCCCCCCGGCAAAGGCCACGTTAACCCCTGCAATCCGCTGCAGGTGCTGCGCCATGCGCTGGAATGCCAGAAATCTCAGTAACCGCAGCCAACCCGCACCGGCGCGCATTGGCTGCACGCCGAACAAGCCAACGGGACAAACCATGCCCCGACCATCTCCCGCCAAAACAATGGCGAAGTCGGCACGCACACCAGTTGTTAGCAGTTCGAAATGGGCCATGGAAGTCGTCCAGAAATGGGGCGTTTGAGGAATACAGATTCAGTGGTTACAGCGGCTCTATCAGGCCCAACACTTCTTGATGGGATGGCTAAAATTCTCGTTTTTGTTACGCCGCTTGTCGCTTACCTTTTCATCCGCTGTACTTAACCTTGTGTTAACGCCAACAGTGTTTTGCATGCACGTACGCGCTACGCAACCTTCGCATGCATTCAGGAACAGAGGTCTGCGGTCATGGCCAACTCTGGAATAATCTGGCTTGATGACTTCACACAACGCGCCCCAGTGCGGTCGTTGTCATCCCCTTAATACAGGCACCGTCGTTGTCCTCATCGCCTCAATGCCTGCAACGTGGCTCCTGTGCTGCTAACGCGTAGTAATGAACGCGATAGCCAAGCCCAAACTTTTCGTTAGCCCTTTTTTCTTCTTGCTGCGCAGACTACGTTCGCCATGTCACACCCTGTTTTACAGGCTTTGTTACCTGTTGTTATATTGATTGCCATTGGATACTACATTGGCAAAAAACATTGGGTGAGTGCCAATGGCACGAAAGACCTCTCCAACGTCGTTTTTCTGGTCCTGGCGCCTGCGCTGTTGTTCCGTACCATGAGCAACGTGCATCTGGAGGACATCGACTTCCGCCCAGTGCTGGTGTACTTTGCCGCGATGTGGCTGGTGTTCGGTGCTGTACTGTGGAAGCTGCATTTCACCCGGCGCGCAGCCGTGCTGGGCTTGGCCTCGACCTTCTCAAACACATTGATGATTGGCGTGCCGCTTGTCTCCCTCACCTACGGAGAAGAAGGACTGGTCACCTTGTTTGCGTTAGTGTCTCTGCATGCTTTCGTGATGCTCACCATGGTCACCATCGTGCTGGAATTGGCGCTGGAGCTGGAAAACGCACGCCACGGCAAAGCGCCCAAGCAACGGCGCAGCATTACAACCCGCCTGGTGGGGTTGGGGCATACCTTATTCAAAGCCGCCAAAGCCTCCCTCTTGCATCCTGTGCCTTTGCCCATTGTGTGCGGTTTACTGTTTGCCCAAACAGGTTTAAAACTCCCCTCGGTGATTGACCAGCCTTTACAGTTATTGGGGGCGGCATTCTCTCCAGTGGCCCTGCTCTTGGTCGGTGCGAGCCTAGCGGTCACCACTTTGGGTGGCCACCTGCGGGTTGCGCTGTTGCTGGTGGGCATGAAAAACCTATTTCACCCCCTAGTCCTGGCGCTGCTGGGATTGGCACTGGGCTTTTCAGGCGTGCCTTTTGCCGTGATGGTGCTGACCGCCTCACTACCCATTGGCGCCAATGTTTACTTGTATGCCATACGTTACAAAGTTGCCGAACAAGAAGTCGTTGCAGCAGTCGCTCTCTCAACCATGCTGGGGCTATTTACCGTTGCACTGGTGATGCTGCTGGTTGGGTACTTGCCGTAGAACCNGAGGGAGTCTGACAGTGTGGCTGGACAAAGAGATGCAGTGGCTCGCTCCTGCCACTGGCAAACGAGGCCGTCATCACAAGCATTCCGAAGCTGCCATCCAGTTCTGCTTGACCATCAAATGCTTGTTTGGTCTGGCTTTGCGTCAAACACTAGGACTGGTTGAATCATTGCTTAAACTGGCAGGTCTGAATTGGCCAGTGCCTGATTTCAGTACCGTCTGTCGACGTCAGAAAGACTTGCAGGTCAACGTGCACTACCAAGCCAGCCAAGGTGCATAAACCTACTCATTGACTCCACTGGTATCAAGTTC
>NZ_STFG01000038.1:823-9327 GCF_004833285.1 Lampropedia puyangensis | reverse complement strand
GTGGCTGTGGGATAAGTGCGTCTGGGGTCAGGGGCACTTCACGCCAAATTTGATTTGTGCAACAAAGCCCAAGCTTTGCGGGATACATAGATCCGGCGATCAATAAAAATCATTATGCGACTTACGTCTAAAAATATCCGTTCAAATCCACTGGCACTTGTTCGCTCATTGCCGACAAAATTAGTCAGTGTTAATCAAATTAAATTAGCAGATGATCGAGTAACGGATGAGATCTTCGTATCACGTTACAAGGCATTTTTGCTAGGGAAAAGCGTTGTACATCAGACAAGAGTTTCGCTTGACCTCATCCGGAGCGGATTTTGGAAGAAAGATCAGCAGGGCAACTGGGGGCTTATTAATAATCCAATCGATCCAAAGCATCTGCAAGACGCCATTGCAATGATTAGGCTTGGCAGTCGACCTGCGCTTCATCTCTATGAAAATCCAAATCAAAGCGACAGCAAGAGATTTGTCTGCTCGGATGACGAGGTCACGTATGCGGCATATGGAAAATTAGAAATTTCAAAGGTCCCGGTTGTGCTGATGGCCAAACCTCGAGATTTGGAAGAGTCGTGCTTGTCGGTACGCTGCTACCAACGCAAAGGGAAAGACTCTATAGCTCTGCTTGAAGGTATAGTCCCTGTAATCCATGAGCTGGTTCCATCCATCTTAGGCCAAAAAAAGCCAGAATTAATCGAAACTCTTGACACGCTTACTGAAACGCTTCGTGATTTGAAAGAACCGCTCCGCGCTTTCCATCAACCTGGCTCTGTAACTCTCCACTACCACCACACCTTGTACTCAGTGTTGTTCCGTGCGGAAGAGTGCCTTGATTCCATGAAGTTACTTATCAGTAAAGGCAGAGTATTGCTTGCTGCAGCGCTCCTCAGGTCCCTTCATGAACTCGCTCTTGTTTTTTATGTAGATTGGCTTACTCCCATGCAAACATATCGCTATTTGCAAATGGCCTCAGTCATTCCAGAGCGTGAGTGGGAGGCGACCTGCGAGCGCTGGCGCAAAGAAGAAATTGCAGCAGGAACATCCCCGCTTGATGCAAAGAACATCAAAGACGCACACATGAGAGCGTTTCGCCTCGGCTCAGTCGTAAACGAAAGGGCGCGGATATTTCCATTAGGAGAAGATTTTCATCGTGATGTATATCGTTTTCTATCTGAAGTCGTACATCATGACTTCAGTATGACTGCTAGATATACCCATACACTAGATAATGGAGATGACGCCGTTTACTTTAACGATGTGCTAAAAGCAATTACGCATCTGAGTGATATTATTGTCGCGGCTATTGTTACCCGTGTAAGGTCTGACCTTGGGCCAATTTCAGCGACACCTTCAAGCTCGGTGGACTAACTGTCTGTTCGCTACGAAAGTGAGCAGGGACCATAAATTTTGCATTTTTATAGCTCATGCTGATGTCTTCCGCGCTACACGCTACTCCACCAAGTAGGCTTGCCGCTGAACTCCCGTTTTTAGTGGTACGCATCGGCCGCTTTTGGCCGTTTCACGACATTCAATAAATTGTGACTATACGACACCTTTGGCTACATTATAGCCAAAGGTATGTCACTCAGCCGCGTGGTGTAGCAAGGGGATTGACGGGCTTGGCGCATGGGCCATTGTTGATTGGCACTCAGTTGAGGCCCCAACACCACAGTGCCGTGTCCAAAGCGGTTGGCCATGGCGTCGAGTGCGGTCATCAACCGTTGTTGCCTGGCTTTTTGAGAGGTGCTTTCAAGTGGTGCCTCCCACTCCAGTTCCATTTGCGGCGCACTTTGGCTGGCATAGCGTTCTGTCAGGCCCAGTAGCAGCACCCCGGCTTTGCAATAGCGGATATGGGGGCGGTACAACTGCTGCAATGCCACTAAGGCGGCGCCTACGATTGCACGTGTGTCGTTAGTAGGGCTAAGCAAAGGCGTCACGATGGTGCGGGCGTAGGGTGTATCGCCTTGGCGAAAGGGGCTGGTTCTGGCAAACACCACAACCTGCGAGGTTTGGCTGTGTTGCTGCCGCAACTTGTGCGCTGCGCGGGTGGCGAAGGTGGTGATGGCGCTGGCCAGCTCTGCCTGCGATGTGACTGGCTGGCCAAAGCTGCGGGTAAATGCAATTTGCTGCTTGGGGCCGGGCTGATTATCGAGTTGCAGACAAGGCTGGCCGTGCAGTTCATGCCATGTTGTCTCCAGGACTACGCTCCAGCGTTTCCTGACGGTGGCGGCATTGAGTTGCAAGAAATCGGCAATGGAGCAAACTCCTTCGGTCTGCAGTTGGCGCGCAATGCGGCGGCCAATGCCCCATACATCGCCAATAGCAGTTTTGGCAAAAAGGTAGGCTTTCTGCTGCTCATTCATGGCTGCAAAATTGCAGACTTTGGCCAGTATGTGCGGATAGGGTTTGGGCTTGCGGTCGGCAGTTTTGGCAATGTGGTTGGCGAGCTTGGCCAGTGTTTTGGTGGGGCCGATACCGATGCAGTTGGGAATGCCCGTCCATTGAGCAATCTGCCGATGCGTGCGCCATGCACGTGCAGTGAGGGTGTCAGCAGCAATCCCATGCAAACCGATAAAGCACTCGTCGATGGAATAAATTTCTTGCTCAGGCCCCAAGAGGGCGGCCACTTCCATCATGCGGTTGCTCATGTCCCCGTACAGGGTGAAGTTGGTAGACAAGGCGGTCAAACCGGCGGTTTTCTCCAGGTGCTTGATCTGAAAGTACGGCGCCCCCATGGCGATGCCGAGGGCTTTGGCCTCTTCGCTGCGGGCAATGGCGCAGCCATCGTTGTTAGACAAGACGACCAAGGGGCGGCCTTGTAAGCGTGGCTGAAAAACACGCTCACAACTGCAGTAGAAGTTGTTGCCATCGACCAATGCAAACATCACGGCTTCCTCTGCCAAGCAAGGCCATGCCATCCTGCGTTGACTTGACTTGGCAATGAAAGAAAGGCACCGGCGTGCGGTTGAAACGGCGCGCTCATAGCGGCACGACCTCAAGTTGGCCCAGCATGAGCGGCCGCACCAGAATTTTGTAGCTGTCCACGTCGTAAGTGGGCATCGGGTAAAGCAGCGCTGTAGCCTCCGCATGACCGGAGGCGCTGCCTAAATAGCACCAGTTGTCCAGTACATGCCATTGCTGCAATGCATCCCACCGCTCAACCAAGGCCACCGGCCCAGCGTATGGCCAGGCGTGCAGCCGCCAATCCTCCAGCGCTTGGGCCGTGCGCTGCGCATGCGCCTGAAGCGATTCTTTGCCACAGCAAGCCCCCGCGCAGCGTTTGACCATGTGCCGAAAGCAGGGTTTACTGCCGATGGTGGTTGAGCCCATGGGTTTTTCCACCCCCAACACAGTCAAGCACAGCATATGGGTATCTGCCAGTGTGGCCATGGCTTCTTTGGCTGCATGGGCGCTGCGGTAAAGGCCAAAAAGCTCTGCGCAAGGGGTAAAGCCCATGGCCTCGGCCTGCACCAATTGCAATTGCCCCTGACTTAGCCGCCAACTGCACAACTGCCTGCTGTAACGCAAGCGTTTGTTGTAGAGCGGCTGGTGGTGTTTGATCAGTGTCGACTCCAACAGTAACGCACCAATTTCACCTGCGGTGGGTCGCGCTTCAATACGCTGGGTTTGCCGCAGCATGGCCGCTTCTGCAGGGGCGCGCAAATGGTCCAGCACCCGCTGACGAATATGAATGCTTTTACCAATGTACAGCGGCAACTTGTCGCCCTCGCCGCCCCAGAACAGGTAAACGCCAGGGCACTGCGGCAAGGTTTGTGCCTGCGCTTTAAGATGTGTCGAATCGGCCATGGACCAAGGTGCCATGATGCTCAGACCGCGAACTGCTTAATGCAAGAGGTGACCACGCCCCAGACCTCCAAGGTTTGTCCATCGGTAAAGGTCAGTTCTTCAAACTCCGGGTTGCCCGCCACCAGTTTGGTAACACCGGCTTTGGAGTACAACTGTTTGCAGGTGAATTCACCATCGACCACGGCAATAACGATATGCCCATGCACAGGCGTGATGGCTTTATCCACCACCACGGTGTCACCATCAAAAATGCCAAACGTCTCCATGGATCGTCCGGCGATTCGCAGCAAAAAAGTGGCTTGCGGGTGGCGTATCAGTTCAGCACCGATGTCAATATGCTTGTGCAAAAAATCATCGGCAGGACTTGGAAAGCCTGCACGAACCGAACTGCACACAGGCACCCACAGAGGGGAGCCCAACCGCAAGGGAACGGGGTGCGAGGTAGCCGTCGCAGAGTCAATCATAGGCATGCAATAAGGGCGTCAAACAGCGTAAAAAAAACCTCGACTTTCAACCCTAGAAGCAGGGCCAATCGAATGTCGAAGCTGCCATCCTAGCGGAGCAATACCTTTTAAGAAAAGCGTTATTTAGTCAGTTTAGTTGCCGAAAGTCTTCACAGAAAAACCTGCTTGATTCGTGCAATAGCGCCCCAAATAGCCAACGCCTTTATGCGGCTGCATCTGGTAGCGGCATGCTGCCGCGGCCTTTGCGCGACTAGCAAGCCGCGCAAAGGCCGCAAACAGGCTGCGGCTTGAGTACCCCCCCCGCATCGTTTGCTTTGCTACAGCAGTGGCAAGGCGCCCGTACACTGGTTACGAGGGCGCAACCTCAGCCAATACATCTTCAGAGAAAATCTGCCACTGGCCTGCGTGTTTGCGCCAATACTGCCGCAGCGACAACCCAGCCGGATATTCCGCGCTGGTTGCACGGACATTCACAATGCGCAACTCCCCCATCGCATCGCTCCAGGCATAGACGGACGAGCTTTCAATGCGGAAATTCTTGTCCGCGTAATGTTTTGCTTGGCGTTCAAGTTGGTTACGCCGATGCGTTGATTGCAAAAATTCAGTGGTGTAGTACGCATCCAAGCCGCCCATACCTGCGGCACTGCGGCGCGCAGTCTCCCAGCGGCGCAAAATCTGCTCAAACGCCAACAGTGATGGTTGTTCCTGCGCGCCTGCCTGCTTGACCCAATTCAACTGGGGCGCAAACAAAACAGGCGTGCGACGCTCAATGACCTGCATCAGCAATGCCATATCAGGGTTGGCCAACACCACGCAACCGTCACTGGCTTGCGGCACGCGCGCAAACTGGTCTGAAGGTGAGCCATGCAACCAAATGCCACTGCCTGTGCGACCGTGCATGCGGTCCCAATCGTTGGGGTAATTAACCGGAAGGGCCCCTACGCCATACAAATCCGGCAGCTTTTTGCCCGGAATTTGGCCCGTAGTGAAATACAGTCCCAATGGCGTTTTCTGGTCGCCTTCTTCTCGCTTGTCCACCCCCAATTTCCCGACCGAAATATAAAAGTCACCAATCAGCGAGAGGCCCTGCGCACCATTGGCAAAAAGGTAGAGCCTGGATTTTTCAGCGTCTACAGCAATGGCATGCCGCACCGACGCATCCAGTCGCAAAAATTGCGCCGGAATCGCATCTGCCGGTGGCGGCGCACTGTATGCCGCCAGCCGCTGTCGCAGCTCGCTTTGCAGCGCAAGCAAATGGGTGCGGTCCGCGTCTTGCCCTTGGTTTAAGGCCAAACCAGAGCGCAAACGAAGAAGGTCTGAATAGACCAGTTGAGCGGATCGAAAATTGGGCGTCTGTGTAAGTAGCGCCTCCACTTCCTGAATCGCCTCATTGAGATCTCCTGCATTCAACTGCAACAATGCCTGCATCAGACGTGACTCGGCGCGCGCACCAGCATCGAATGCACTCTCATGGATAGCCTTGACCGGTTGTGCGTGGCTGGCACCGGAGCCCCCTGCCATCAGACTCAGGCCTAAGCAAGCTAAGCCGCACCCCAACACATGCAGCAAGCTGCGCATGGGTCTGCAACTGCCGCCTTTCATACCAAGGCCTGCAAGGAAAGAAGACATCAACCGCCAGTTCCCTCATGCACGATGCGCCATTTGCCTGCCTCTTTCTGCATGCGCAAGGTTTTTTGCGTCGATGCTTTGAATGCACCTGAGCTGTACGTCTGTCGGAACTGCACCGTTGCAGAGTCCGCTGTGATGGCTGAGGTCTTCAAATTACGCACCTGCACACTGATGGTGGGGCGCCCGACAATGCGCTGTGTACGCTGCTCTTTCCATTGTGAAAAGCTGCTGCCATCGGCAGGTTTAAAGTGTGTGCTGTAGGCTGCGAAATAGCGCTCCATATTCTGGCTCGCCCAGGCATCAGCCCACTCCTTCACGGCAGCGTCCAACGCGGCCGCAGCTGCGGTCGTGCCAGCCTTACTGCTATCACTTGACGCCGCTAGTGTCGCTGGTGCCGTTACTGCAGTTTTTTGCTCTTCTTTATCTTGCGCTGCACGGGCTGCTGCTGCACGCTCTGCAGCCAATTTGTCATCGGCAGCTTTTTCCGCGGCGCGTGTTTGTGCTGCCAGCTTGTCCGCTGCAGCTTTGTCTGCGGCAAGCTTATCGGCTGCTTTCTTCTCCTCAGCCAATCTCTGCTCTGCCGCTGCTTTTTCTGCTGCGGCCTGTTCTGCTTTTGCCTTGGCTTGTTGCTCGCGCTCCTGATCTTGTTTCTTTTGTACCTGATCAGCCTGCTGAGCCTGTGCGGTCAAACGCGCGGCCTCTTGCGCACGCGTATTAGACAAATTAGACGAATGCGTCTGGGCCTGCGCAACAGTTTGTGGCGCGGTCTCTTGTACAGGGAAAATCTGCTTAATCAACGACAGCTTGGGCTGCAAGGCTTTGCGCGAATCGTCCAGTTGCAAAGCCTTCGCATAGGCTTCGCTGGCCATGCGCGCGTATAAATCCCCTAAATTTTCATGTGCTGTGGCATAGCTCGGATTGGTACGAATCGCAGACTCCAGCACGTCCACCGCCTTGCGCTCATCCCCTTGTGCGGCATAAAGCACCGCCAAATTATTGAAGGGCTCTGGCAATTGCGGGTAGTCTTTGGCCAGCGCGGTGAACACATCGATCGCTTTGGCTGTACTGCCTTGTTCGGTAGCAATCACGCCTTGCAAAAAACGCACTTGTACATCCCCTGGGTTGTTGCGCAAATAGGCGTCTGCCCGTTTCGCAGCTTGGTCAAGGTGACCTTGCTCCAACAAACCAGAGACCTCCTCAACCACCGCTTGATCAGCATATACCGCGCTTGCATTCCAGAACGTGGCACACGCAACCAGCACAGCGGCTGTACGGCGCATCCATACGCGCGGTAAACGCGGTAAAGGTTGCACCAGAACACCGCGTTTTCGTTGACCTTGTGCAGAAGCAAGGGAGGCGGGATGGCTCGAACGAAACAGCGCATGCTCAGGCGAAGTAGACATACAGGTTCTTTCTGCTTAAAACGTCAATTGACCATCACCGCCACTGCCAAAAGTGCAGCCGTGCAGCCGAAAAAACGCCGATTGTATAGGAGCACTCCAGGCTTGCGACGCGCAACTCTCAGAACGTGCTCAAAGTCTCAGAACGTGCCAAGAACGTGTTTGTGATCTCAGCACACTCTACGAGAAAACCTTATGCACTTCTGAAAGAACGAAGTCGCCGTGTTGAGCCTGCTCAACCTAAACAAAAACCAGCGTGCAATAGGCGTCCAGTGGGAATTGAAAAGATATAACACTTGGTTACTTATCACCCGTAACGGTCACGCTAAAACACAAGGAACGTTACGTAACGCCCGACGTAACATACACAAAACCCACATCGAGAAATAAAAAATATTTTTATAAAAATCAAATACTTAATAAAAACACAACACCATAAAAACAGGCTTCAATACATGGCACACATGTTGCAAAAATAAAAGCCATGCAGGTTTGCGACAGTCCGAAACACTGCTGACCCTTTTCTTTTTTCTGCCATCCGGAGAAGCACCATGACGGCCCAAACAACGTCCCTCAGCACCGCACTGCCCCCAGCCACTCCATTCGAGTATCTGGACCAATCTTCCAGCGTGACTGTTGCACAAGCAAACTTTGCAGGGGCATCCCCCGCGAGCAGCATTGCAAGCAGCGCGCCAGCCACGTTGACGCATGCCAGCCCAGGGGTTCAGATTGTGCGCAACGGCCAAACCATGGCAGCACAAAACGGTAGCCAGCTTCTTGTGGGAGACCGCATCATCGTTCCAGAAAATGGCAGCGCACAAGCCGCATTCCAAGGCGCGAGTGGGCAAACGCTGGTTGGCACTTTTGAGGGAGGAACAGACGCTACCTTGGCCTACCGCAACAATGAAGAAGGAACAGGCGCAGTGGTGCTCGACTTGGCCGCAGGCAATGTGGACGTAGCGCCAGTTAGCGGCGACAGTGATGCCGTGGGCCTGATTGTGACCAAGGACAGCGCCACAGCCGACTCAGGCTTGGGCGACTTTTTACTTGCAGGCTTGATTGGCGCAGGCGCAGGCGCATTGATCGCATCGGCGTTAGATGACGACGATGACAATAACCAAGGCCCAGTCACCCCCACCAACCCAACAGACAGCACTGATCCAACAGACAACACTGATCCAACAGACAACACTGATCCAACAGA
>NZ_STFG01000038.1:0-633 GCF_004833285.1 Lampropedia puyangensis | reverse complement strand
ACGGACAACACTGATCCAACGGACAACACTGATCCCACGGACAGCACCGATCCAACAGATGGCTCGGGCCTGATCACCAGCGTGCAAGGGGTTTTGGGTACCGTCGCGGGCGGTACGCTCATTGAGCCGCTCACCAATCTCCTAGATACTTTGCTCAACCCAAACGACGGCACCTTGTCTGTTGTGACTGGACTGCTGGAAGACCTGACCAATACCCAAGATGGTGCCCTCGGCCCTCTGACAGAATTGGTCAACGAGTTAACATTGATCCCTGGCGAAGCACTGAACCCGTTGCTCGATACCCTGAACGGTTTGGTGCAAGGCCTCACTGGTGGCAGCGACAATGGTTTGACTGGCGTAGTAGACGGTGTACTGGGTGAAAATGGCTTGCTTGGTGGCCTCGTTGGGGAAAATAGCCTGCTGGCTGGTGTTCTCACTGGCGTAGGCGGCCTGTTAGGTGGCCTGTTTGGCGGTGGCTCCAACACACCTGCGCCAACGCCGCAACCAGGTGAAGGCTTGGTTACCTCAGTCGATCAAGTCATCAACAACTTGGTAGATGGCACGGTGGCGGAACCAATCGGGGACTTGATTGACAACTTGACCAATCCCACAGACGGCACACTCAGCGCCGTC
>NZ_STFG01000037.1 GCF_004833285.1 Lampropedia puyangensis | reverse complement strand
CTGGGTTCTACCCAGATTGAAGCAACGGCTGTTGGCTCCAGCCCTTCGGCACTGACCGTTGAGACGGTCATGCCGAAGCTGATTCTGCAAAGTGTTCCTAACACGATAGTTGCTGGCCGAACGCAAGGCAGCATCCGAGCTGTCAGTGACGTGCCAGGTGCCTACCACTCCAGCTCGTTCTCTGCTGCAGTCGCTTACACCATTACTCTCACCACTTCCGTCCCCTCGGTGGGCACGATCACCCCCTCGGTGACGTGGGCAGCAAACTCTACCAGCTCGCAGGCGGCAACCTTCACGGCGGTTGCCCCCGGCGACACCACCATCACCGTCAGCGCCCCCGGTTTTGAGCCCGCAACCAGCGCGGCCATCACCGTAACCGCCCCATAACAAGAAGGAGATGGCTATGAAACACTCCCACACATTGATGGCTTACACCGCAGTCAAAACAGGTTTGCATCGCTTGCTTGCCTTGTGGTGTTTTTTTGTACTCGTATGGATGACAGCCTTGCAGCCCGCCCACGCCGCTGGTGATGCGCAACTGCTGATTCAAGACGGTGTCGTCGTTAAATTCGGCCCAGGTTCAGGCCTATATGTGCGCGATAAACTGCAAACGGGCGCAGGTGTAGTGCTCAGCTCCGCGCACGATGACAGCTTGCACGGCCCCAGCACTCATGCCAGCAGCGCACAGCCCGCTGCCGGTGATTGGTTGGGACTGATGCTGGATGCCAGCGTGACCCCTGCCAATGTGCAGCTCAACGGCTTGGGCATTCGGTATGCAGGCGGAACGCAGGGATTGCCAAGCCATTTGCAAGGTGGGGCGGGTTTGACCATCAGTGGGCAAGCCTATACCTTCAGCCGTTTGGACTTGAGAGAGAACAGCGTCGGCCTGCGCGTTGTCGGGGCAGGCAGCCCGTTGATTTTGGAGTCCAGCATTCGCAATAACGCAGTGGGGGTTTTGGCAGAGCAGGGTGCCGTGCCCACACTCAGTGTTTCCAGCATTGCAGACAACAGCGACTATGGGGTGCGCAATACCAATCCCACCACCATCGTTGATGCCCAAGGAAACTGGTGGGGCCATGCCAGTGGCCCTCGGGATGTTACAGGCAACCCCACAGGCCAAGGCAACCGTGTCAGCAGTGGCGTGAACTACGGCCAGTTTTTGGTGGAGGAACCTGCACTGACTTGTGCCATCACCCCGACGCAAGGCTACATCACCCGTGCAAGAGCCATTGAGTTGCGTCTGGATTGCCCGCAAGCGGCCCAATACCGTTTGAGTGAGAACCAAAGCACCTTAGAGAGCCAGCCGTGGTTGGACATGGCGGGCCATCCCACCTTAGCCAGCTACACCCTGAGCACTGGCGCGGGAGACAAAACCGTGTTTGTGCAATTCAAAACCGCACAAGGCAGCACCAGTGTATTTGGCCTTTCACAAGCCATTGCCTATATTCCTGAAGGCCCTTTGACGCAATGGTTACAGCCTGCAGCCAATGCAGTACTGGAACAAAACACGACATTGGTCGTTTCTGTCACAGACCCTGAAGGCATTCGAGAGGTTGAGTTTCTGCAGGGCACTAAGCGCATTGGGGTGGTCAGCCAAGCCCCGTATGAAGTGCTCTGGAACTTGACGGGTGTTGCCAATGGCACGCACCAACTGACAGCCAAAGCCACCAACTTCTTAGGCCTGAGCAGCAGCGTCAACCGCACGGTCACCGTGCAAAGAACGGGCGGAGCAGGTCCTACGCTGGTAGCCAGCTTGAATGGTGAAGAGTTGCAGCCCAATGTCACATTGACCCAACCAGGCCAATTGCAAGTGACCGCTGAAAGCGAGGTGGGGATTGCCTCTATCACCGCGCAGGTCAATGGTGTCGATGTGTTCTCACGCACCTACGCCAACATCAGTCCCGCATCGGCCAGCCAGTTCGTTGACTTCGCACAGCTGCCTAATGGTACGCATCAATTGATCATTAACGCGACCGATGCCAACGGTGTTGCTACCGCATTGACGATTCCCTTCACGTTGGCATTGCAGGCACCTGCAGCGCCTGTCATTCACAGCCCGTCAACAGGGGCTTTGGTTGGCGTTGCCAATCTGGCCGTCAGTGGTGTTGCTACGGCCGGTTCGCAAGTGCAGCTGTACCTCAATGGCAACAGCATTGGCAGCCCTGTAACGGCCTCTACTAATGGCGGGTTCGGCCTAATGATTACGTTGCCTGCGGCGGGGCAGCACCAATTGCATGCCACGGCCACCAATAGCCGAGGCACGAGTGCGCAAAGCGCGTCGGTTGTGGTGACGTATGAAGCCTCTGCACCCACCGTCGCCTTTGCAAGCCCATCAGACAACGCCCAGTTGACGGCTGCCGCTGATACGCGTGTTTCAGTTAGTGTGACCGCCAGTGCGGCCAGTGGCATTGCCCAAGTGCAACTGTTTGCCAATAGCCAAGTATTGGCCACGCTTAATGATGCGCCATACACCACCCAATGGTCATTGGCGAATTTGCCAGCAGGCACCTACACCTTGCGTGCGGTTGCCACCGGCCAAAACGGTGTGACGGCGACTGCCACGCGGCAGGTCAATGTCAGTGCACCGACCATCCCTGTCGCACCACCGACTCCTTATACAGGGAAAGTGCAAAGTGTGACCCCTCAGCACTCATTCGGCCAAGACCCCATCGTGATCCAAGGGCAAGCCCTCAACCGCGAGAGTGGGCAACCACAGGCGAACGCCGTATTGCGTCTGCTGTTCAAAGTAGGCGGGTTTGAGCGCCGCATCAATCTTGCCAGCGATGCGACAGGCCAGTTCCGCTACGAATTCATTCCGCAAAACAGCGACAGTGGAATGTATGAAGTCGCAGCCATGCATCCTGACGAAACCGACTTTACCGCGCAATCGAGCTTTAGTATCAACCGCTTGAGTTTCTCGCCTGATGGGTACAGCCTCAATGCGGCGCGAGAGTTTCCTAGCACCATCACCATCCAGGCCAGGGCCAGTGGTGGCACAGGGGCTCCAGGTGTGCGCTGGGTGGCAGAACCTGCCAATCAACCAAGTGGCAGTTTGCCACCGGGCATCAGCCTGGATCTTGGCAGCCCCATCGATGTCCCTGCAGGCCAGACCGTGCCCATGCTCGTGCGTTTTACGGGTAGCAGCAGTGCAGGAGAGACGGGCACCGTTGTGCTTACCGCTTACGCCAGTGATACGAGCAACAGCCCACGTGGGACGTTCACTATCTCTTACCGCTTGAGCAACGCGACCCCTAGCCTGTTTGCCAAACCCACCTATGTAGAAACAGGCGTTCAGCAAGGTAATAGCGTGACAGAGCAGGTCACCATTGGGAATCGTGGCTTGGTGGCAGCACAGAACGTGCGCATTCGCTTGGTCGATCACCAAGGCAATGCAGCGCCCAGCTGGATCTTCCTCTCTAGCAGCTCTAATATCGGTGCGGTCAATGTGGGTGCTGAAGTACCAATTCAAGTCACGGCCAGTCCAGGCGTTAATGTGGCCGATGGCATCTACAACTTCCGCATCTTGGTCGATGCCGATAACCAAGGACAAGGCAGCATCCCTGTCTCTGTAGCGGTGACCCAAAGCGGCGAAGGCGGCGTGATCTTCAGCGTCAGTGACATTTTCACCGACACGCTGGACAGCAACGGTCAAGCCATTCAAGGTGTAAACAACGCGCGCATTCGCCTACAGAACGAGGCCGTGCAAACACAAGTTTTCACGCTCACCACCGATGCGACAGGCCGCGCCAGTATCGACAATATCCCTCCGGGCACCTACGTTTACCGCGCCAGTGGCCCACGCCACAGCGACAAGAGTGGTCGGATATTTGTGCGGCCAGGCATCAGCATTCGTGAGCACGTGCACCTGAGCTACCAAACCGTGAGCGTGGATTTCAGTGTCACGGAGACCACGATTCAGGATGAGTACAACATTGTGTTGGAAGCGACCTACCAAACTCAGGTGCCAGCGCCCGTTGTCTTGCTCGAACCTATGGCAATCAACCTGCCTGATCTGCAGATTGGGGAGGAATTCACGGGTGAGTTAACACTGACCAACTACGGCTTGGTGCAGGCAGAGAATGTCAAATTCAATCCTCCAACGAGTGATGAATACTACACATACGAGTTTTTTGCGGAGATTCCCAAAGTACTGCCAGCCAAAACACGTATTTACATCCCTTATCGTGTGACAGCCAAAAAACTGCATCCCAAAGGCATGGGTTTTATGCGCACCCCGACCGATGACTGGAATAGCGAACTACAGAAAAATGTGGCAAGTCTCTTCAGCGCAAAGGCCAGTAGCTGCTCCAGCTATGCGCAGCAAGCGACAGGCGGATGTGATTGGGTCTGTGCCAATGGTGAAGTCGAAAGCTCCTCTTTTGGAACCACGTTCAGTCGCTTAGTGGGCGCAAGCTGTGGTGCAGGCACGACCTCACAAACATGGCCTTACAAACCTCCGCCACCACGTCCAGGTTCGCCTTGGGGAGTGGGAGGCTATCCGGGCGGCAGCGGCGGCATTCCATTGGCCCCTGGCTGCACGCCCCATTGCCCCGCTTGTGATTGCGGTATGGGCGGTGCGGGTGGCGGTGGCGGCGGCGGCGGCGGCGGTAGTTTTGGAGGTAGCGGTGGTGGAGGCTCAGCAGGCGGCTCCCCTCCCAGATTTTCTTCTCGCTAAACCGAGTCAGCTTAAATTGAGTCAGTATGGCCTGTTTGTCTTGTCTTAGTGACGCTGCACAGGCGAGTGCCAGCCATTCAACTTCATCGGACTGTGTATGTTTAAAAATCTTTTAATCATCGCCATTGTGGCGGTTGTGGGGTATCAGGCCTGGGGCTGGGTGCAAACCAAACGCGTGCCCCCGCTGCACGATCAAGCCTATTTGGTCGTGTACGGGCGAGACTCCTGCGGTTTTACCCAGCAAACGCTCAAAGACCTGCGCGCTGCGGGAATTCCTCACCAATACCAAAGTGTCGATGACCGCCAAGTCGCCAATGTGTTGCACACCCGTATGAAGCAGCATGGCATCAGCACCAAACGGTATGACCTGCCGGTGGTCGATCTCAACAACGCCTTCAGCATCCGACCTGACAACTCCCAACTGGTTGCACAGGCACGCAAACTGCCTTTGCAAGCCATTGAGTAAAGTCGTTCGTTGCGACCCATTACTATCAATTGCGACCCATTGCGCACCATCACCACAGAATAAATACAGAAATTTTTAGAGGGCTCCATGCATTCCAAATCCACCAGCAGCGTTGTAACGCCTGCCAGCTTTAATCTCCAACATTGGTACGCCATGCGCTTTCAAAACATCAAAGGCGCATGTCTACGTGTCAAACCATCACACTTTGCCCATTTAGTCCGCGCTGTGATGGTCAGTGCAGTCTTGGCATACACGCCCCTCCAAGCCCAGCCACTTGGCACAGACCCGTGGGTAGGCGACATCGCCATCTCCACGGGTCTGCAGGTGAGCAGCAGCGCCCCCACAGTGCGCCAACCCAACAACGAATACCGCGAGAGCAACATCGACCTGCGTGTGGCGGCCCTAGGCGGCCCCATCGACATCGCCCGTTCGTGGAGCCAAGGCCGCTGGTGGCTCAACCCCGCCTGGGGTCCTTTGAATTTTGAGCTTGACCCCCTAGGCGGCACCCCCAACGTCATCGAACGTGCAGGCCTCTTGTACGAACGCAGTGGTTCAGACAGCCTCTTCATCTCATCAGCCAATAGCTACGCCCCCGTCTACATCCGCAAAACCACCTCCAACGCCTACAGTGGCACTGGTGAAGGTTGGCAGTGGTACGACCGCCTAGGCAACACCATCGACTACGACAAAGACGGAAGAATCCTCGGCTACGCCAACCCCAGCGGCATCAAAGTCAGCTTCGCCTACGACAGCGCCAATCAAATCCGTATCCTCGACCATCTCGATCAAGTCGCCTACACCCTCACGCTTGAGAATGGCCTTATCACCAAGGTGGCCGACCGGGCAGGCCGAAGCGTCAGCTACAGCTGGAGCGGCAGCGGCGACAATAGACGCCTAGCCCAAGTCACCGACGTAGCTGGCGAGACTTGGCAGTACCAATACAACAGTGACGGCCAAATCACCAAACGCATCGACCCCTTAGGAGAGGCCGCTGGTGACACCATCACCGTCCAATACGCCTCCAGCGTCGTTGCCCCACCAGCCCAACTCACCTTAGGCAGCAAAGGCCAAACCTACGACCCTAGTGGCAGCAGCGGCACCACCAAGAAGCTTAAAAACATCTGGGGAGCAGGGCGCGTAGCCCAACTCACCAACAGCCGTGGGCAAGACACCGCCAGCACCCAATACCTCAAAGAAAGCCGCCAATTCCTCGTTAACGAAACCGACTACCGAGGCAACAGCATCCAAGTCACCTACGACTTAGCAGGTTTTGAGCTCAAACGCACCTTCAATGGTAAAACCACCAACACCCGTCAATGGGATGGCAACTTCCACGCCGCCGTCACCAACGCCCGTGGTTTAACCACCAAGTACGACTACGACCACAACCGCCAGATCACCAAAACCATCCACCCCGATGGAAGCCAAGAGAGCAGCCAATACAACGACAAAGGCCTCAGAACCCGGTACACCAACGAACTGGGCATCGTCAGCACTTGGGACTACGACAGTGCAGGGCGAGTCACCAAACAAGTAGAGGCCCTGGGCACCCCAGAGCAACGCACCACCACCTGGACGTACAACCAGTATGGCCTGCTCACCCAACACGTCATCAGCCAAGACGGCAACGCCCAATCCCCTGATTCAATCGTCATCACCTACACCTACGACACCTACGGCAACACCAAAACCATCACCGATGCCGAAGGCAACACCACCCAACTCACCTACGACCTAGTAGGTAACCCCAAAACCAAGACCGACCCCTTAAACCGAGTCACCACCTACACCTACAACGCAAGAAGCCAACTGGAAGCCCAAACCAGCCCCATGGGCCACACCAGCCAAGTGCAATACGACGACCGAGGTCAGAGAGTCAAAACCACTGACCCGCTGGGCCACTTTGCCACGACCACCTACGACAAACACGGCAGAGTTAAAACCCAGACTGACCAGGAAGGGCACACCACCAGCTTTGAGTACAACAGCTACGGTGACCTGATTAAAACCACCAGTGCCGAAGGTGTCACCAACACCACCAGCTACGACAGTGAAGGCAGACCCCAAACCCAGACCGACGCACACAACAACGTCATCACCTACACCTATGGTGAGAAGGAAACGGCCAATGCCGATCTCTTGATCAGCATCACCTATCCCAAGAACCTGCAAACCCTCTACCAATACGACCAAAGAGGAAGAAGAACCGTCAGCACGCAAAAGGCTGGCAGTGGTGCGAACATCGGGCAAGAACTCAGAACCATCACCACCTACGACGCAGCAGGGCGCACGGTTGCCACCACCAGCCCGGCAGACAAGACCACTACCACCGACTACGATGCCAGAGACCGCATCATCAAAACCACCGATCCGGACAACTTCAGCACGCTCTACAGCTACGACATTCAGGACAACCAAGTCACGGTCACGGATGCCAACCAGAATGTGCACCGGTTCCAATACGACAAACTCAGCCGCCTCAAAGAAGAAACAAGGCCAGAAGGTGGCAAGACCACGTATGAATACGACAACGCCAGTCAGCTCAAACTGCGCACCAATCCCGATGGCGATACCAACGCCATCGACTATGACGATGATGGCCGAATCATCAAAGAAACCAAAACCAGCCATGTTGCTGATGCAGTCAGAAAAGCAGCTCTGAGCCAAGTGGTCACATACAGCTACAACGATGCCGGCCAGAGAACCGGCTACGAGCAAAAGGACGGAGCAGGCCAACTCATCAGTCAAGCCATCTACACCGTGGACAAGCTGGGTAGAAGCCAACAAGAAAAAATCACCTACGGGGAAGGTGCAACCCAAGTCACGGCCACCATTGGCCAGACGTGGAACGGGGACGGCCAGAAGACCAGCCAGACCTATCCAAACAACACGACGGCCAACTTCACCTATGACAAGGGTTATCTCAAAACGGCCAGCCAGCCAGGAACCAGTGACACCATCACATGGGCAAGCTATGACTGGAATCTGCCCACAGAGATTCAGTACCCTGGTGCCAAACGCACGAATAGCTACGATGGGTTCTACCGTTACCAGCAAATCAAAACAGACAGCACAGCAGCCACGCAGCAAAACATCCTGAACCTGGCCTACCAGTACGACTTGGACAGCAACATCACGCAGATTCAAAGGCAAGTAGGAGCCAACATCCAAGGCACCACCGACTACGGCTATGACAACCTGGACCGGCTCACTAGCGTCCAGCCCAGCCAAAGCCTGCAAGACTTGGGTTTACCGACTGAGCAATACACGTACGACCCCGTACACAACCGCAAAAGCAGTGCGCACCAGCCAGGGGAGTGGAAGTACGAGACAGGCAACCGGCTGGAGCAATGGGGCTATGAGCAAAGCCAGATCAACTATGGGTACAGCGAGGCGGGCAATATCACAGAAGAAGTGCACACCCATGCCAGCAAGACCAGAACGTATGAATACGATGCCTCTGAGCGGCTGACGACGGTCAAGGACGACAATCAAACGATTGCCACGTACCAGTACGACCCGCTGAACAGACGGATCAGCAAGACAGTAGGACAAGCATCGACCCTGCAGACCACTTACTTCGTCTATAACAATGAAGGCTTACTGGCAGAGATCAGAAAGACAGGCAGCAACCAGCATCAAGCCAAAACCTATGGGTGGGAGCCCAATGCGCCTTGGGGCACCAAGCTGATTTGGCAAGCCGATCATGCCCAAACGCCAAACAATACAACAAGCAGCACCTACCACTTCATCCAAAACGATCATCTGGGCACGCCGCAGATTGCCACAAACCGAGCAGGCCAGGAGACTTGGAGCATGGTGGCTGAGAGCTTTGGGGAGACGACTGTCTCAGCAACAGCTAGTGCGGAATTGAATATTCGGTTCCCTGGGCAGTACTTTGACCAAGAAACGAACACCCATTACAACTTCCACAGAGACTACAATCCAGCAATGGGCAGGTATATTGAGAGTGACCCGATTGGATTAGATGGAGGTCTGAATATTTATTCTTATTCAGATGCGAATGGAATTATGATAATTGATCCAAGTGGACTTAAGTCAGTAGTGCGCTGCAGGCCTGTGGGCTCCCCTGGAGGAGAGCCTAGTTGGAAAGTTCGGATGGCAAGAGCATTGGGTGGTGAGCATTGTTATATTGTTTTGAATTGCGAGAATATAAATGGAATACATGTAAGTTATCTTGGAAATGGAATGAACATTATCGACCCATCCAAAGATAGTAACAACGATACAGAATATTCAAGAATTGGTGAATTTAGAACATTATATATTCTTGAACCTACACCAAAGAGCTGCGACATCGATGATTGCAGGATGGAAAGATGTATTTTGGGAGAGGCTGAATTGTTGAAGAGTAAAAACTATCGAGTTCCTGGATATAGTGCTGTAAGTGGTCCAAATTCAAACTCTGTGGTTCTTAGACTTGTCAGTAAGTGTCAGGGCGCAGTTTTTGGAGATGGTCCGCCTACTGGATGGAGTTCAGGAGGCACGGGGTTCTGATGAAATACATTTTTCATTTATTCTGTTTTACTCCAACTTTAATATATGCAATTTTATCTATAAATTCTATTTACAATTACATCAACTTCGATGAAGATTTAAATAAAAACTCACCCGAAGATTTTTTAGGTTTTGGTTTTTGGTTTTATTTCTTATTATTTATTTCTATTCAAATATTTTTAAACTATGTATTCGTAAGAAAAATTGGTTTACAATTTGTGATGTGTGTGTCGGTGATTTTTTTTATTTTTGCTATTGTTGATTATTTTTTTTATATTCGCACATTAAATGGAATGGGGCTTTGATGCTCAATTAAAGCAACCACGACCACTGTACGGCGGGTAGCGTAGGGCTGGTCAAGACCCGCCTTCTGATTCCTCCTTGCAGCGTGCTTGATCAACCAATGGCGGGTTACGCTTCGCTCCAACCCGCCCTACGCATCACTGGCAAAAGGTGTTGGTTGTGTATGTATGGCTTCGGCTGATTGCCCCCAATCCAGCAGCAAACGCTCTTCGCCGACATAACGATGAAAACTGGAATAAGGCCAATTTTTAACATGTTGCACATGGCCATGCTCGACCGGGTTGGGGGAGCTTACGGCTCCCCACGCGGAATAATTCCTCCCTAAGTTTTTTGCACCATTATCAATACATATGCTTAAAAACCTCCTCATCCTCGCAGTCGTCGCCATCATCGGCTACCAAGTGGGGCTATGTGCAAACTAAGCGCGTAGCCCCGCTGCATGATCAAGCGTATTTGGTGGTTTATGGGCGTGACAGCTGTGGGACACCTCTCGCAACCCAGTCTAAATCAGCAAATTTTTGGTCCGAGCAGGGTTTGAAGCAAAAAATCGCGCGTAAATCGTCTCAAGCAGGGCCTTTTGCCCTATTTTCTTAGCCTTTTGCTGTTTGTGGGCGCAATTGCATCTTTGAGGACTTGATTTTGTAGAAGGCATCAACACCTCGGTGCAGGAAAGAGGCCAGGCGTTTGAGGTTGTAGCAAGTAGCCATCATCGTCATGGCCACCGCAGCTCTGGCCATGCCAATGGTGCGGATGTGTTTGCCGCCCATGTGCCGTATGCCTGCAAACACATGCTCTACCTTAGCTCTTGTCTTGACAATACGCTGGTTGCGCTTTTGTGGGCACTGGCTCAATGGCTTGTTCTTGTGCGCTTTGCGCTGAATGCCTTCTTTAAAGCCCAGTGCTTTGAGCATCTCGCGCCTTTGGGCACTGTCATAACCTTTGTCTGCATCTACTTGTTTGCCTGTGTTGAATCACACCGGATTTGATGGAGGCTAGTTAGT
>NZ_STFG01000036.1 GCF_004833285.1 Lampropedia puyangensis | reverse complement strand
GGTGCAAGCCTACCGAGGGTTCGAATCCCTCCCTCACAAATTAGAATTCATGAAAAACGGGCCCAAGTGGCCCGTTCTGCTTTTCTACCCATCGTTTTACCCACACTTAAATTCATTTAATTACTCTATTTGTGACCGACTACACAATTAATAAAAATATTTAGCCATCAATAGTAACTTGGCAAAACAATATTTGGAAGGGTGCCGAAAGGACAAAAAGACTGATTTATACGTGAGAGAAAAGAAAACATCTGTTTCTCCATCTCAAAATAATCATTCCGAGGAGCCAAATATATAGTTATTCCAGCCGAAACAAGATGATCACGAACACGCCTCTGATGGTCTTTATAGCTAAAACCACCTGGAGTACCCACTGTACAACGCTCATTTGATTCTTCGAGAATCTTATTTAGATCAACAAGAAAAATCCTATAATCATCAGATACAGTAGTTTTCCCAAGCCTAGACTGATCAAATATCTTTCCATACAAAAAAATTACATCAAAATTAGCAGATAACAAACGATCATGCTTTTCAACCTCCGACTCAGCATAATCCAGAAATATCTTCAAATGCTCTATGTGATTAGTCAACGCAGCATTACTTGATGAATTAATATAACTAAGAAGTGCAATAAGTATACCCCCCATAGTTGCGAATGCTACACCAACATCAAGCGTTGCTCTTGCAATATTCAAAGAAGGCTGCAATTTTCCCACAAGCCTTTCAACGCAATCTGCATTAAAGCAAATTGGATCAAGGTAAAGCCCGGCATGCTTGATAGTAGCAAAACCACTAATCAATGCAAGCCCAATACCGAAAAGCAATATAAATGCCAAAGCAATCACAAGAACAATCAAACCAAGAGGCTGATTTAAGATAATATTCTTAAATTTACTCATAATTTTTAATTGGCCGCAACTGATTCAGACGCTCTCTAAGTTCGGAAGCCTTGCCCGGAAACGATCTTTTTAATATGCCAATACGCTGGCTTGCAACATACCATCGGCGATAGAACCAGTATGTCTCTTTATATCCAGCCTTGGCACTATCATTTTGCAACCTAGTCACTTGCTGCTCAGCCCGCTCGATATCCATATGCGATGGCAATGGAATAACACTCCTAAGGCGCGCAAGCAATACCTTATGCTGCTTATGCCCAACACGATCCAATTTATTAACTCGACCAAGGCAACGATTAAAGTCTTTCCTATAAGCTCGGGACGCTCTATAGCCAGGAGTAGACGCAAGGAGTTCTAAATTCTTTACTGCAGCTCTAATTCGTCTTGGCTCATCAGGAGGAAGTCGTGGCTGATCAAAATCAACCCTCAAACCATGCACAATAAGCGGCTGCATCCCTGCATTTTGCAGCTTTGTTTTATTAGTATTTAGAGGCAATCCAAATTCATCCAGCATCCTCTCTATTTGCCTCATGGCAAAAGAGAAATCATAGTCTGCAATTTTACTAGATATTGTTATATCATCGACCAAACGTGTATAAGCGACCCCTTTATTTCGAAGCCTCTCAACAACAAGACCTTCATTAGAATATAGACACAAGGTGGCAATATAGCTTGATGTCAATGCGCCTTGGACCAAATTATCGCCACGACAACAAATATTAGCCAAGACATCCGAAACTTCCTCTTCACACTTCAAGAAGTCCGAAAATATTTGATGCACTCGATCTCTATGAATATTGTCAAAGAAATCTTTAATATCAACAGAGAGAACACTTTTTGCCCGACAATGTTGTCGAGCACAATTTACATAATCCTTCTCAGCCGCCGGAGAATCCGAGAATTCCTCATTAGGTATTGAGCCGAATACATGATCAGGCCAAAGAATAATGTCGGGATTAGAGAAAATCCTTCGATTAATTCTGCGCTGAATTTTTCTAATTAAATGATGCGGATTGTGAACTATCCGAATTGAGCCATTTGGCTTAGGTACTGAACGCTCTTTATATCTATCGGCAGCAGTTAAACTCAACGCTTCAGAAATTTCATCCAAAGTTAAGTCCAATGCCTTGCATAAGGCATTCATGGATCCAATAGCGCCTTCCGAAACTTTCGTCGGATTATTTCTTGGCTTGTATAGGGAGTTCGTCTTCAATTAAATTGATCAAAGTGGTTTAGCCAGCCCATAACAATAGGGCGCAGGTGGATGTGATGCTTAGACTGACGAGTCGTTGGCAACAGCCATATCCACCATGGCCAAACCCTGCGACTAACTCTCTTCGAAGAAGAGACGGATGGTAGTACCCGCCTCCGTCTTGCTGATACGCTTATCAAGCAAATCAACGTCTGTATCCAGACCTCTCCAACAACTCAATTTGTCAGCTGCGGCAAACGAGCGATGCGCTCATGCTTGAGAAAATTTTAGCAACATGATACACAATGTCAAGCAAGTTTCGCAGATATTGCGTTCAAACTAAAGCAGCTGGTTTAATCCTACCAAAGACTTTAATCAGATTTCCCGATGCTTAGAGGCGTCGGTTTCTCATCACATGGGCCGACTCGCTTGAATTAAGGTATTAAATTGTTTGGTAGGCTAACTAACATGTTTCCCCAAACAAGCTTCTTCCAACCACAGCCTTAGCAGGTTGGAGATCTGAGCCGTCAGCCATAGCTCCCCCCATCGTCGCAGTCAGCAACACCCAAAACGGGCAATGAGTATCGCTCTCGCTATATTCGACATCATGCCATGCCCTTCCGCACCGGAGACAGCCAGAGCAACTGCACGTCGTACCCACTGCCAAAGCAGTAGTGGATGGTAAGCTGATTCGGCTGGGCCAATTGGCTCAGCAGGCATCCTTGTCGTAGCAGTAGCGTACCAGTAATGCATGCCAGCCCCTGAGCCTGCTGGTTAGCTTCGACCTCGCCAATCAGCCAATGCCTCATTTCCTCGAAGCTTGCGCCGCGCTGCGACTTGAGGATCGCCCTATCAAGCCGTCCCTCAATGGCTTCGAACTGCATAGCGGTCGGAAGGTCAGCTTTATGGAAGAATCGGTGCAGGAAGGAGGCCAACCCCCCGTAGTCCACGCTCTGCTCGATCACGTAATCCCCCTTACGGCCGCAGCAAATGTCCGCTCGGCATTGTCTTGAGCAACTGCTCATACAGCAACCGACGCAACTCATCCATGTATAAATACTCCGTGCGGTATTTGCGCATTTCCTCCAAGTCCTCAGCCCCAAACTCGATATGGCCCATGGCACGATCCTCTGTCAATGGGTTGCCGTATTGGTCACTGACGCCGTTGGCAGACATGACGTAGTTGATTCGGATGCGCTCAAGCTGCGAATTTTCGTGGGCGAGGTTGTAGACCTCTCGTAGCCCCTTGCGCGCCTCCAAATCAGCCGAGCTTGTGGCATACAGCGTTTTGGTTCTCACCACGCTGCTTTGTGTCTGGGCTATCTCTGGCCGCTTCTCAACTGGCGGCATGGTGATGGCCACGAGCAGAACGATTGGCAAACTAATAGCAAAGCAGCCCGCCACGTACCAGCCTGCAATCAGCTTTAGTTTGCCCCATAAGCCCGAGCGCCATGTCCGGCCGTTCCACGCTTTGAAGTCCTGCCACTTTGATGTTGGAGTGATGTTCATAGCGCGCTCCCCATCATTGGCAGTAATTGTCGAATAGGCCGGACTCGCCGTAGGTGCAGACTGACAACCGCACGTTGTCCTTGACCCAGTTGAATCTGCATAGCGCATGCCCTGTGCCGGAGCAGAACTCCATTTCCGGGCGTCCTTGGCATCGGTCGTCATCCTCCCAGCACTGCTCGGCAGCTCCAGGCGTAATCAGTGGCTGCCAGCCCTGTTTGAGTAAGCTACCACGCACTACTGCATAGTTGGTGCCACGTGCAAATTCTTCTGGTCGGTCGTTGACTTGTGCCGGGTTTGATCCGCTTGTTTGCTGTGATGGCGGTGCCTTTGGACTGTTGGACGTTATGCGAAACGATTGGTCATTGAAGGTGCCCCAATACTGCTGATGCTTGTAAACAATGGGTGCATAGGCTACGCCAGCACCCATTTCATTCGTTGTGCTAAACAGCTGATGATTGGCTGGATTCTTATCAATCAAGTACCGATCATCCTCTTGCACCTCCGCGCAGTCCTGACGGTCAAGAGCATCATTCATGGCCATCATGACCGCTATCCTTGCCCGGGCCATAAAGTCACCGTCCAGCTTCATAGCAGCCCATGCTGTGGGGTTGCTCCAGCGATAGCCCCTCTCTAGCTTGGCATTGATTGGGTCTTTAGCCCCATAGATTTCTGCATAAACGGTCATGCTTTTGCACAGAAGTGCAGCCCCTCTCGGCGCTACTTCTATCCACTGGGCAGGTGCCGCCAGCGCTGGCGTTAAGGCACCCAGCCATATGGCATGGACAGCGACTAGGCTCGACCATTTTGCTGCGGTTTTAGGCTTACTGGTTTTCATATCGGATAACTCCCTGTTGGTTCGTATAGGTGTGGCTTTCAATTCGCAGAGCCGACCGCCAAATGGACGAGTTGTCCAATGTTTGGGGCTTGTTGCGTTGGTATAAATCTGTGGTTACTTGCGATTGGCTTGTAGAGCGAAGGCGGCCCAGTCACTCATCAGCGCTATACGTTTGGCAAAGAGGTCACCCCGTCTATAGGCGGCCTCCACTTTGTTTGCTACGGTATGGGCTAGCGCCATTTCTGCTACTTCATTGGCATGGTCTGTTTGCTCGGCACACCAATCCCTGAACGTGGAGCGAAAGCCATGGGGCACTGCATCGACCTTCAAGCGACGCAGCAAAGCGGTCAGGGTCATATCAGACAGTGGCGAGCCTTTCTCTGCATTGCGGCTCAATGGACTGTGAAACACGTAAGCACGGGGGCTGGGCTTTCTGGGCAGCGCGAGCAGTAAATCCATAGCAGCATCAGACAGCGGCACTCGGTGGGCTTTACTGGCTTTCATGCGCTCGGCTGGGATAGTCCAAACCCGCTCTTCCAAGTCGAATTCGTCCCATGTGGCGTTTCTTACTTCACCGGAGCGTGTAGCCGTCAGAATGACAAAGGCCAATGCCTTAGCCCCCATGCTGTCTTGCTGCAATAGCTCAGTCATAAAGCCCGGCAGTTGGCTATACGGCATGGCTTTGTGGTGTACGGTTTTAGTGACTTTGCCGGGCGCGGGTAGCAACTTGTCTAGTAGCCCTTTCCAGCGGGCTGGGTTGGCATCCGTGCGGTAGCCTCGTGCAATGGCCCAATCAATGATGGATTCAACCCGGCCCCGCAAGCGCGTAGCCGTCTCTGTCTTGCTAGACCAGATTGGCTCCAAGACCCTGAGCACCATCGCCACCGTAATGTCCCGTACTGCCACCTTCCCAAGAACGGTACTCGCGTAGGTATCCAGCGTATTGCGCCATTGCTGGGCATGCTTGGGGCTCTTCCAGCTTTTCTCGTGGGCAGAGATATACCGCTTTGCAGCCTCCCCAAACGTCATGCTGGTGTGCATCTGGTGCGCCAGTTGTTCACGGGCTTTGCGGGCATCCTCTATCGGGTCAATGCCTTGGGCGAGTTTGGCTCTGGCACGCCGGGCCGCTTCTTTTGCTTCCGCTAAAGTGACAGATGGGTAAGAGCCCAACCCAAAGTCCCTGCGTTTGCCTGCCACTTGAAAGCGCAGTACCCAGCTGCGTGAGCCATACATGGTGACGTTCAGGGCCAAGCCGGTGACACCACCGACAAAGTTAATGCCGCGCCTGCCAATCATGGCCACTTGCTGCGCCGCGAGTTCTTTTCTGCTCAAGCTCAATTCCTCCTGCTGTCATCGTGCCGTAAGCCGCTCTAGTGCGTTTTCCGGCCAAACCAACCGCCCGCAAACCCACGCCAGTCAAGGGATTACGCTCCGCCTCCTTATTTCATTGGGTTTTCGGGCGATGGGTTAATTTGATAACTCGTAAGGAATTGATTTTCAATAGATTTTTCGCTATCCCTGAATCGGAGTCCAGCGATAAGTCCCGCGCCTATGCCCGGCATAGAAATGGCCGCTTTTTCTTGTTCGCCATAGAAAGCAGGGAGGAATTTATTGGGACTTAGACGCAGGCTGGAAAGGAGAAAACTCCCAGTTGTACTGAAGCCTGCTTGGGTGGCGCGGGTTTCCTTTATCAGTTAGCGTCCCAAAGTGGTGCCATGCCGGGTTGTGCTTGGCAAGCAGGCCATACAAGTCGTCTCTGGCTTGGCCAAAGTATGTGCGTGCGCCAATGGAGTCACCCCACGCAGCCCACAGTACCGCCTTGGGGTGCGCTGCAATCACTCGCTCTATGGCTTGAAGGTTGCGCTGGTAGGCCACCGGGTCAGCAGTCGCAGGCAAGTCCTCATACTTGGTTGCTCGCACCGGATAGAGGTTGAGCATGATGAAGCCATCAAATCCGTTTTGCAGGCCGACCCGCTCAACACGGGTAACCGTGGGATCAAGCCTTTCTTGCGTGGCAGTGCTGGGATTGAGGCCAATGGTGATTAGCGGCTTTGCACCTGAGCGTCCTAGTGTGTAGCGCCATTGGTCGTTTTCGTCGGGGTGGTAGATGTCGTACATAGAGCGAGCCTCATCCTCTTAGCTACGTTATTCGTAGTATCTAAAATAACACAATACTACGACTCTCGTAGCCATTTGGGCGCGAGATGTCTGAAGTTGATCAGCAATGGGGCGCGATGCTCAAGCAAGCACGGCTAGCAGCCGGGCTATCGCAGAAATCACTTGGAATTCAGGCCGGTATTGATGAGTTTGTCGCAAGCACACGTATTAACCGGTATGAGCTAGGTGTGCATAGGCCAGACCTGCTAACAGTGCGTAAATTAGCAAAGGTACTTGATGTGCCTGTAGCGTTCTTTTTCGCTGATGGGGATGATGACATTGCAAGCCTACTAATCAGCTTCCATCAGGCGAAGGCATCCACCAGGCGAGAAGTTCAGAAGTTGCTGGATAAGGAGAAGTAGTCCTTTGGCGGTACTTGCAAAGTTTGTGCAAACGCTTAACACCTCTTTTCGGAATTATTTTTGTACCCTTGAACCGTTGTCGATCAGGGTAGAAACGTACCCACTTTACGACAATACGTCAGAGAAAAACCTACTGCTTACCCTTTGTAGTAAGCATACAGACGTTGCAATTCGTCGTGGTAAATCGATACCTTTGCCTTGCCTTGGAGCCTTTCTTTTCCTAAACGCTTCTCTAGTGATTTGAAATACCCGTGACCAGGAATTTTCTTATCCGGGTAGGACTTATGAACAATGAGGCTGGTAAGCAGAGGGCGCGCCATCGCAATATCGGAAGCATCCAGTCGGACAAACAAAACTTGCATTGGATGGCCTGTCCAATTCTCGTTCGTGACTGACGGAAACCCATGCTTGGATGCAAACTCGTTGTAAGTAGTTGGTGCCGAATTTCTAGCCGCCATATCTTGGAGATACTTTGTAATGTATTCGTCACGCTCGCTTTGGTCGAGACCATCCATTAATGTAAAAATTCCCTGAAAATTAAACTGAAAGTTGCGATGCACTCGTAATCGAGAGCAGCGCAAGACAGGGCGTTACGTGATTGACACATCCTCTCTCTTCCCAAATTTAATGGGAAGAGAGAGGGAGAGGAGACGCCGCAAGCGTTACTCGGTTGTCTGCATATATCTGCAAGCGATTTACTTTTGCCAGTGCCCGTATTGCTGCTTGCGCCGATCTACGGCCATTTTTCTTGGGATCAGCGACTTGAACTGCTGCTGCACCGGCCTTGACGCATTCGTCAAAGAGAATCGTATGCGCGGCGCGCTCCTCAGACGAAAGCTCTTGAGTCTGTTGCAGCCACAAGTTGTTGATTGCCTCAAAGACACGAGCATGGTTTGGGTTCGACTTTTGCTTCTTACTTGAGGACTTGATCTGCTCTTTGCTCAGCGTCATTCCGTGCTGAACAATGATCCCGCTACCAGTCATATCACTCGAGCTGTCTGCTGAGACAAGCTCAAAATCTCCTCCGAAGCCATCCTCTCCGTCACGTTGCTTCTCGACTCTCCAGAATCGCCTCTCATTTTTACGATTAATACTGATCGAGGTATCTACTCCGCCCCGTAAAGCAGTGGCTCCGCGCTCATGGCTCTGATTGTGTCCCGTGTGATGGGTCAATATTACCGTAGCGCCGGTTAACATAGTTAGTCGCTTCGCGTTATCGATGATTTCCGCCATATGCTGATTGGAGCTCTCATCGGCTTTCCCTGCCAATGCGGCTGCGAGTGTGTCAATAATGATTAGCTGACATCCGAAACGGGCGGCTGTAGCAGCTAAACGGTTCAGACTCTCGGTACTACCAAGATCGATAGGCTCAAACATGAACCTGAGTTGGAGATCGGGCTCAATTTTGTGGTGCGCGATTGCAGCCTGCACTCGTTTACGAAATCCGTAGCCCCCCTCCAAAACACAATACAAAGCACCAGTCTTCTTGACGCCGCGACCAGCCCAACTCCTCCCGTGCGCAATAGCTAATGTCAGGTCAATCAACCACGCAGTCTTACCCGCTCCCGATGGCCCCCATACCATCACGAGCGAGCCGCAGTGAAACAGCCCTTCAACCATCCATTGCAGCTCAGGCCAGTAATCAAACTCTCCAACACTGAAGGAGTCGAAAGGCTCAGTTTCTGGCGAAATCGCTGCAAAGGGCTCATTTACTTGTACTAAACGCTGGAGCTTTGGCGATAGCGCCTTCTCAGATCGGACGCGCGAAACTTCCTCTGTAGTAAACCCTGTCAACGCCTCTTCGTCCGTAAAATCTAGGCGACTGATAGGAGAATAGCCCGATGCGCCATGCTCCGAAGCGGGATCGTAATTTGATGGCCTTGGTTGATCGAGGTCTCCACGTCCGGAACTAGGCATTTGATGTTGCTCTGGAAGTTATTTTCCGATTACTTTACCGCAGCAATACCTCCACAGTCCACACCCAATGCCTTATCGATTGTTCCAGTGACATGTGTACTTACGCTTAGCAGCTCAATCCAACGCGGCAAAATAGCTGACATCTACCCGCCGCACTACCCATCAAGCAGCAGTACCAAGCCTCAATAAATGGGGCATGGATAGCCCCGAGTCCAGATCTACCAGCCATCCCTTGTCGAATGCAAAGAACCTCCAAATATCAAGCTTTGATAGCCTAATCAACATTGAAAATACCTGAACTCAGGGATAGCCAAGGGACTGCGAATATGTTGTAATTTGAGAGATATTGATACATCTAATTTCCAAAGCTCATGTCACACTGCCACCCTGCGATTAATGCTGCTGAAAGCACCAGCACCATACTCCTTAGTTGCCCAGGCACATCTGCATCACGCAACACGGTCCAGCACTTTGGAGCTCATGCTGTACGGCATAAGGTGGCGGTTTTTAGCGCATTGCTCAGCTTGTGCCACCTAAGCAGTATCGCCAGCCCTCTTGCTCGGGACGATGTTGGCAGTGATTTCGCAGACAACATCACCATGCAACCATGGGCTCCTGTGCATAGCAAGGCGACTCCTATCGTTGTGAAGAGCAGCTCAGGTCAGCTTCTATATGACAATGGTCCGCTGTCCACAGGTGCCATCAGCAAAAGCGGCGCTACAGCGCCGACAGGTTTTGAGTGGAGTGAATTGCAAAACGATGCAGGCAACACCTCCGAAGCCAATACCACTCTGGGTTTAGGGAGCGCTTATTCATCATCCAGTACACATTTCTTACTCGCCGACGATTTTGTTGTTCCTGCTGGAGCTACCTGGACTTTAAGCACGGTGAAGCTTTACGCGTATCAAACAGGCTACTCAGGAACTGAATCGCCATTCAATGACTACCGCCTACAGATCTGGAATGGTCCGCCTGACTCAGCACAAAGCGAACTGCTGTGCGGGGATGACACAAACAATCAATTCATCTCGTCTAGCTCCAGTGGCATGTACCGTACAGGCAACAGTGCCATTCCTTCAACCGCCCCTCCCAGCACAACTAGGCACATTTGGGAAACTGAAGCAGCCATCCCTTCTGGATGTACTGCAGCAGGGTTCTTTACACCAGGAACATATTGGATTGGATGGACGCACCGCAACATCGTCCTAGTCAACGCAGGCTTTACGCCAACAGTCGCTGTAGAAGGCATGCGCAGCCGACCCGGAGACAATGCAAAACAGCTCGATAAAATATCGGGGGTGTGGACAAGCCTTGTAGACGGGGGCAATCCTAGCACAGCGCCGGATGTTGCAGTCGCTCTGCCTTTCAAACTGTATGGAAGCGACAGCGCACTGCCTGCCCCTAATAGTCCCACCAACGTCATTGCAATCGCAGGCAATAGCGTAGTCACAGTGCAATGGGATGCCCCATTCAATGCTGGCTCAGTGCCAATTACTGGCTATAGAGCAACAGCTGTTGAAGACAACACCAAGTTCTGCACCTCAACTGAAGCCTTAATCTGTGAAGTCTCCGGCTTAACCAATGGCACATCCTATTCATTCAGCGTGACGGCCAGTGCTGGCTCCAATGAAAGCGCGCCTTCCACGCCATCCAACAGCGTCACACCGTTTGATGCCCAAGCGCTTACGCCAAGCACCACGAGCTCCCCCCTCAATAGTGGCTCCCTGACTTGCACTGCGCCAACCGCATGGGGCGGCACCAGCGCCTGTACGATCAGCCCAGCAACAGGCTTTCAAATCGTGGCCATCAGTGGTTGTGGAGGCGCCGCGACTGGACTCGGTATCAATCAGTTCACCACAGGCCCACTGACTAGCTCTTGTACCGTCACAGCCCAATTGGAGAAGCTGAGTTACAGCATCTTCGCCAGCCCCACACCAGCGGATGCGGCCTTACACGGTGGCAGTGTGACTTGCACACCTAATCCGGTAGAGTTTGAAGGCACAGCTCTCTGTGAAGCCGCCCCCGTACCGGGCTACATGCTAAGCGGTTGGGCAGGTGCTTGCAGCCACACTCCGTCCTCATCCAATGTCTGCACGCTCAGCAATGTGACAGAGGAGCAAACAGTATCAGCACAATTTATAGAGGTACAAACCAATTTCACTGGCACCACAACCCCCAGCGAAGGCACGACAGCAGGTCCGGCCACGGTCAGCTTCTCTGGTGGCGGAGCAACATGCCGCGTCGATCCGAACAACACCGCCTTTGTCGCCGCACCTGAAACTCTGCCACAAGGACAAGCCATGCCGCATGGCATGCTCGACTTCAAACTAGTAGGTTGTGACGCTACTCCAGTGACCGTCACTATCACTTGGCCAGATGAGGTGCAGGGCCTGACTAAATGGGGCAAGGCCAGCGCTAACGCCACATCACGCAGCTATTTCCAGCCCAATGACCTAGCGATCACAGGCAACACCACTACATTTACCGTGCAAGATGGCCAATTGGGTGATGATGACTGGGAAGTCAATGGAGAAATTCTGGACCCTGTAGGTGCGACTGTGCCAACCACGGCCTCGACCGCAACTGTGCCCGTTCCAGCAATAGATCATTTTGCCTTGACCTTGCTCAGCGTAATCGCAGCAGGCTTTGGTGCCCTCAGTTTGCGCAGACGCAAGGTTTCAGTATCTCGCTAGACCGTGTATTGAGTGGCGAGTGGTGCTCATCATGCGATCTACCCGCCGCTCTACCCATCAGATGATGATGCAGTCACCTTAATAAAGGCGTTGAAGTCTAAAGCCGTGTGGCGCAGTAGCTTGCAGAAGATGCTCAATATTCTGCTAAAATTCGATGCTTCGCTGCATGCGACCCAAATACAGGAGAGGT
>NZ_STFG01000035.1 GCF_004833285.1 Lampropedia puyangensis | reverse complement strand
GGTGTAACGCAAAATCCACGTTTTACTACCTCCCTTCGCAACTTGTAAATACAGCCCAGCGCCGTCATGGTACATGCCCGGCTCTTTGGTGTTCTTAACCGCAAGTGCGGTCAGTCGATCACGGGCTTTGCTGATAGCTTGGGGCATGATGAAAAGCCTTAAGTGTTTAAATGTATGAAAACTTACCCACAATTTTACCATCAATTAAGCATGCGTTTGTATGCGTTAATTTGATGTCATTTGATAGATTGTGGTTGTTTTTTGTTTTTAGTAAGTATTTGATTTTTAATGATTTAATATGTTTTTGATGGATTTTCAACGAATTGTCTGGGGTGATTTTTGCGGTCACCGCTTCCGCCAAAATACGAGCCAAGTGATTGATTTCACTTGGCTTTTTGCTTTGCCCTCTTGCTTTCCCGCCCAAACACCCGCCCAAAACTGACCCGGTAGGGCTTGCAACTGATTGCAGCGGGCGCGGGAGGGCTTCAAGGTGTTGCATTTGGCACGAATCCACAGCCTGGGTCACGTGAAACGTGGTGAAAGGGGCTTGAAATAAGCGTTCTTGCCACCATCTGTAGCAAATACGTACAACCTGCCACACATCCATGGAGGGAAGAGGCAATGTCTACACAACCACAGTACGCTGTCGGAATCATCGTCAAATTGAAATCTGGTGGGCCTGAGATGACCATCCAGAAAGCCAATAAAGATGTCATGACGCACGAATTCACCGGAAGTTACAAGTGCCAGTGGTTCGCCGGTAAGAAATTGGAAGATGGAATCTTCCCTGAAGACTCTCTCGAACTCGTCAAGCCTGAAGCTAAAGGCGTGTGATGACGCCTGAATCGGTTGCAGCATGGATGCTCGCTCAGGTCGAGCGTGAGGGTTGCATCTATCAAGATGACGTGGTGGACTTCCTCGCCAAGGCGAAGCGGGAAGACTTACTGACTGAGAACGCCGATGGCAATCAGGTAGTAGGCAAGGCGGTGCTTGCTGCCTTCCGCAAGCTCACGGAAACCACAGTGGTATGGGTTAAGCCTGAGCGGTATTGGCGCTGGCGCGTTGCCGAGGATGAACCCGGCAGAGATGCACGCGGGTAGTGCCATGGCTCAGATAGGCCAGCGTAGGCGTTTAAAAGTCAGCGAAATCGTTGTCGGAGCGATTGCGACCGACGCACGGAGCTTTGCTGAAGCTGGCAGGCGATGCATCGGTGAAATCAAACACGGCGCAATCCCTGGCCCGATGGGGCCGGGTATCGTCTGTATGTCGTTTGCAATTGAGCTATGGTTCAAAGCGCTGGGTTGCCTCAGTGATCCACAAGGCGATGTTCCAACCGGCCACGACCTACTTCTGCTCTTCAACGGGCTATCGCAAGAAATCCAAGATGCGTTGATTGCGCGTTGTGGACAGCCGCGAGCGTATTTTCTTAGCGTCCTCCAGCAAGACGCAAAAACGTTTGAGGTCTGGCGCTACGCCTACGAACAACAAGCACTACAGGACTCTTCGGACAGATTGATTGGAATGTTCGTTCATCGGCTTCTGATCGATACGCTTCCTGTTGCTTGCGATCAGGTGTATGAGGACTTCAAGGCATCTTAGGCAACAAAAAGCCCCATTGCTGGGGCGTGGTCGGTGGGTGCGTGGTATGTGCTGGCTACACATGCCGATCCCGCCATGTTGAATGACTTGCTGGAAGTCCCTCGGTTGCCATTACATCTGCACAGATAGACCTGTTGAGGGCTTCGGCTTCCTCATCTGGATCGGCAGGGATGCGGGCCAGCACTTCCTTCGCTGCCCACATGCGTTGAGATGGGTTCGGAGAGTCGAGACCGTCCGTAAACACTCGCAGTGCCTTGCGGCGGAGGTGCTTGTGGAATGCGGGGTCTTGCATCCATGCTGTGACTGTCTGGGGACTGGTGCCCGCAAACTTGGCTGCATCGGCCTGAGTCATACCCTCTGCCAGTGCTATGACGGCTTTTATCTGGCGATTTGACAGGAATTTTTGCGGGATGGGCTTGGAATAGTTGACGGCCATGGGTTCACCTTTGTTTTGAGGACTTCAACCTGTGGAATAGCCCTTGCCTGTCTTGGAATAGCGCGGCTGTTTGTCAGGCCGGATAGATGTCAGGGGCAGGCGCGTATGGGTGTCGATGGCTTTGTTGCACAAATGCCGGAAGTTGAGCGGTAGGATTGCAGCATGAGTGAATCGACTTGGGGCAAGAGTGCCTACCGCACCACGAACTGGAAAGAATACAACGCATCGCTCAAGGCACGAGGGAGTCTGACAGTGTGGCTGGACAAAGAGATGCAGTGGCTCGCTCCTGCCACTGGCAAACGAGGCCGTCATCACAAGCATTCCGAAGCTGCCATCCAGTTCTGCTTGACCATCAAATGCTTGTTTGGTCTGGCTTTGCGTCAAACACTAGGACTGGTTGAATCATTGCTTAAACTGGCAGGTCTTGACTGGCCAGTGCCTGATTTCAGTACAGTCTGTCGCCGCCAGAAAAGCCTGCAGGTTAACGTGCGCTACCAAGCCAGCCAAGGCGCACTAAACCTACTCATTGACTCCACTGGTATCAAGTTCCTTGGCGAAGGAGAATGGAAGGCCAAGAAGCACGGAACTGAAAGAAGACGTCAATGGCGCAAGGTGCATTTGGGCATAGATGCCGATACCTTGCAGATTCGAGCTATAGCAGTGACCACCAACGATGTGGGTGACTCCCCCATGGTGGAGTCCTTGCTGGCTCAAATCCCAGCCAATGAACCGATTGGCACCATGACAGGTGATGGGGCCTATGACACCGAAGCCGTGTATGCCGCCTGCCAACAGAGGCAGATTACCCCCATCATCCCACCACGCAAGAGAGCACGATTGCGCAAAGGCGTAGCCTTTGCCCATCGCAACGAAGCAGTCATGGCATGTAGACGACTAGGCAGAGCGATATGGAAAGACTGGAGCGGTTACCACCGTCGCTCCCTGGTGGAGACAAAGATGCATTGCTTCAAGAGGCTTGGAGAGAAGGTGATGGCGCGTACGTTTGAGAGACAGGTCACGGAGTTGAATGTGCGTGCATCTATTCTCAATCGGTTCACCGAACTTGGTCGCCCTAACACTGTGGCTGTGGAATAAGTGCGTCTGGGGTCAGGGGCCGTTCACGCCAAATTTGATTTATGCAACAAAGCCCTGAGTATTGGTGATGACGACCTCATTTGCCACTGGCAGGAGCGAGCCACGGCATCTCTTTGTTCAGCCAGACCGTCAGGCTGCCTCTGGCTTTGAGCGATGTGTTGTATTCTTTTAGTTCGTGGTGCGGTAGGCACTCTTGCCTCAAGTCGATTCATTCATGCTGCGATCCTACCTCTCTGCTTCGGGTATTTGTGCAATAAAGCCGGTCAGGGGCGTTCACACTAAATTTGATTTATGCAACAAAGCCGAAATTAACTGACACTTACAATCACTTAATTAGTACTTACCCTATTACTGGCGCAGCATGCGCTTGCGTAGTATGGCGCCCTGTTGTATTACACATTCAATGAGGATATTGATCATGGCACTCCGATTTTCTGCTGCTGCCCTGTTGCCTGTTTGCGTTGCTGTGATGGCGATTGCATCCCCTGCCCAGGCTCAAAACTACCCAAGCAAGCCTATCACCATCATCGTGCCATTCACCGCTGGTGGTCCGACCGATAAGGTTGCGCGTGACTTTTCTGAAGCACTGCGCAAGCAATTGGGCAATGTGTCTGTTGTGATTGACAACTCCGCCGGTGCTGGTAGCAGTATTGGTGTTGCAAAAGCGGCTCGCTCTGCCGCTGATGGCTATACGCTGTTGCTGACGCACATTGGTATGTCCACCATTCCATCGCTGTATCGCAAGTTGTCCTTCAATGTTCTGAACGATTTTGAATTCTTGGGCATCATCAACGATGTGCCAATGACATTGATTGCGCGCCCAACGCTGGAAGCCAACAATTACTCTGAGTTGAGCACCTGGATGAATGCCCAGAAAAATGGTGTGAACTTGGGCAACGCCGGTTTAGGATCCGCTTCACACTTGTGCGGCTTGATGTTGCAAGACGCAATGAAAACACAAATGGTGACCATACCTTACGGTGGTACGGCCCCGGCCATCGCTGACTTGTTGGGCGGCCAGATTGATTTGTTGTGCGACCAGACAACCAATACCACAACCCAGATCTCAGCTAAGAAAGTGAAGGTCTATGCGGTGACAACGCCACAGCGTTTGGAAGGTGATGTCTACAAAGACGTGCCCACTTTGGATGAATCAGGCCTGAAAGATTTCAATGTGACTATCTGGCATGGCCTCTATGCACCTAAAGGCACGCCACAAGACGTGTTGACGAAAGTCAATGAGGCTTTGAAGGCTGCATTGAAAGATCCAGAGTTCATCCAGCGCCAAAAAGACCTCGGTGCTGTTGTTGCTACGGATGCCCGTGTCAACCCTGCTGAACACAAAGCATTTGTGGCTGCAGAGATTGAAAAATGGGGCGCTGTGATTAAGGCTGCAGGTCAGTACGCAGACTGATCAAGGATTAATACCCTGAAAGAAAAGCCAGCAATTTGCTGGCTTTTCTGTTTTTTTGATCACTAAAGGGTGATTGGTACAGCCTGAAATGTGGAGGTCGGCGTCACGATTTGTTCTTGCTGTGCAATCAACGGTAAGTCTCTGCTGCCGGCTTCGGTATTTTTCACCAGTTCGTAAAGGCTGGCCGTTGCTCGTGCCAGTGCATCAGGTAATGGCAATGCCTTTAGCAGATGGGCCAGCAAGATAGCGGAGAAGGCATCACCCATACCGTTTGGTAGTGGCTGAATATCCACTAACGGTGTATGCACCGCCCAAGCGTGGCTGGCGGTCACTGCCAAAGTGACCAACTGTTCACTGGAAATGTCAGGTGTCCTTAAGCTGGTGACGATGACGACTTTGTTGCTGCTGCCAATGTGCGTTCTGGCAACGGTAATGGCATGTGGCAACGAGGCCAAGTTCACGTTCATCAACTGTTCAAATTCAAATTGATTGGGCGTAATAACATCGGCTGCTGCCAAGGTGTGGTCGCGATGATATTCAGGAATTCCAGGGCGAACAAAGACACCACGACCTACATCGCCAAATACCGGATCACACAAATACATCGCCTGTGGATTCACCGCTTTGATGCGTTGCGTGATGTCCAAAATAGCGTCACCAATACTGCAGTCACCCATATAGCCTGACAGTACGGCTTGAATGCGGGGCAGAATGCCGCGATCTTCTAAACCGGAAAAAATTTCGCGGAGGTGGTTTACATCGAATACTTGGCCGCGAAAAGCGCCATAGCCAGTGTGATTGGAGAATTGCACCGTATGCACTGGTAACACCTCAACGCCCAGTCTCTGAAGAGGGAAAACGGCGGCAGAATTGCCCGCATGGCCATATGCGACATGGGATTGGACAGACAGAACAAGAGGAGACATAAAAGTGGCTTGGCTGGTTGGTCGTTTCAGTGCATGCATTATGGTGAATGCACAAGGCGATTGTGCAGCTGATTTTGTTTGACCTAGATGCAAGAGTCATAGGTTTGAGGTGCAACATAAACAAATAGCCTCCAAACTGGAGGCTATTTGTTTGTATTGATGGCCTTGAATTCGGCCATCATGCATGAACGCAGAGGTAGATCAATCGTCGCCGCCAAACACGCCCAGCAATACCAACAGGTTTTGGAAGATATTGAAAACACTCAAGTACAGCGACAGTGTGGCGCTGATGTAGTTGGTTTCACCACCATCCACAATGCGTTTGATGTCATACATCAACCAGAAGCTGAACAGCGCAATCGCTGCTGCAGACAACGCTGCCATCATGGCTGTGGACTGGAACACAAAAGCGTTTAGTAAGCCTGTGACCAAAATCACGATCATCCCAACCATCAGCCACTTGCCCGCGCCAGAAAAGTCGCGCTTGGTTGTTGTGGCTACCGTTGCCATCGTGGCAAACACAGCCGCAGTTCCTGCAAAAGCTGTCATGACCAGTTGAGTGCCATTGCCCATGCCAAGAATAACGCCCACTAAACGTGAAAGCATGACTCCCATGAAGAAAGTGAATGCCAGAAGCAGCACTACGCCCATGCCTGAATTCTTGGTTTTTTCAATGGCATACATGAAGCCAAACGCACCGGCAAAGAAAACGATCAGGCCGGTGATGCCTGATAGCGCGGTGGCCATGCCTGTTGCGATGCCAACGTAAGCGCCCAAGATGGTTGGGATCATCGACAAGGCCAGTAGCCAGTATGTATTGCGCAAAACGCGGTTACGCACTTGCGTGACGGCACCATATTCGACCTGGCTGTTGGGCATGCCAAACGGCTGGTTCATGTGTTTCTCCTTTGTGGAAATTGAAAGCTGATGAATAAATTCTATATGGGGCACTGTTTTTTAATCACAATCCCTTGCAAAGTACAAGTTTTTACGGCGATTAAAACGTGTTAGTGCCTGCAGGCAGCACTGCTGCTACTCCATAACGACCTTCTAAGGCAGCAGGGCACAAAAAAAGGATGCGCAGGGCATCCTTTTGTCATTCGCGCATCAAAGAAAAAAAGCCTGGCTAATAAGCATTGCTCTTGAATGAGCAACTGTTGGCTGGCTAAAACGACCTGGCTGAATCTTGTTTGAAAGATTCGGGTCGCCCCACGATGAAACTGGTTCTGAATGTGCTTGACGTCGGCGTTCCAAAAAAAGCCTGGCTATTGGGCGATGGGCCTGTGGCTGGCTAAAACGACCTGTTTGAGCTTGTCAGAAAGCTCTGGTCGCCCCACGATGAAACGGTTGACGCAATGCGTAATACTGGAGGTTTATTTGGTGAGAATCAATTTGCCTAATTTAGTGGCTTGCAACCGGTAGAGTGAACCGTTGTGGTGAATCGTGACCGATTTCTGGCCTTTGAGCAGTTCTAGACTTTCTAACGCTGCAGAAGTTGATGCTGCACTGCGGTCATTGCCGGCTTGCTCAAGCGAAGGTTTGGTCGTGAGAGTCATCACAAAACAATCAAAAAAATAGCGGTTGTCGGTGTTGAAGACATGGCTTGAAGAGGTCATCTTGCTTTGTCGTCTTCTCGATGGAGCTAATGATAATTATTCTTATTCGCTTGTGCAAGTGTTTTCTTGAAATACCCGCAATTTTTTTAAGGATGTGCTGTTTGAGTTTGTGTAACCCATCCCACGTTCCTGATGACACAGTCAGGAAGGGGGGTGTTTATGTATGATCAGACGGACTCGTGGTCACTCAAATACCGCCATTGACCGACTGGCAAATTGCCCAATACCAACTGGCCAATCCGTACACGCTTCAACGCGGTCACATACAAACCAACTTGCTCGCACATTCTGCGAATTTGGCGTTTTTTACCTTCGCGTAAAACAAACCGCAGTTGCTCTGGGTTCTGCCATTGGACTTGGGCAGGCCGCAATGCCACGCCATCTAGCGAAAGTCCATGGCACAAGAGCTGTAGCTTTTCAATAGGGAACGCAGCTTCAACGTTGTTTTCAATGGTGCGGCCATTGGGGGCGGCGTAGCTAACGCGAACCAAATACTCTTTTTCCACGTCACTGTTTTCGCCAATGATGTGGCGTGCCATGCGACCATCTTGGGTGAGGATCAACACGCCTGTGGAATCAATGTCGAGCCGACCTGCTGGCGCAAAGCCTTTGAGCGAGCGTGGTGCTTGGCGTTGAATGAGCGCATCGTGCGACCAATGGTTGCGATCGGTCAGGAGAACCAGTGCCGGTTCGTGCCCATCTTCTGCTTGACCACTGACATAGCCTACTGGCTTATGCAGCACGATGGTGCTGCGCTGGGATTGGTGGTCGTGTGCTGCAGGCGCTACAGCTACCTGGTCTCCTGCCATTACGCGCTGTCCCATTTCTACAGGTTTCCCATTAATGGTCACCCAGCCCCGCTCGATCCAATGGTCTGCTTCGCGGCGCGAACACCATTGTTTGTCGGCGAGGTATTTATTCAAGCGTATCCCTTCAGGGGCCCGCGGCTGGACTTGTGGCGCTGAGGTTGCTGCGCGTGTAGCAGCAGGCCCGCGGCTGCGTTCCTGTGCTGGCGGTGGTGCGCCATCAAACCGAACGGTATTGGCGCGAACAGCAGGTTTTGCTTTTTGAGGCGAATCTGCCTGCCGGATTGCTGTCTGGCTACGCGGGGCAGAAGGGCCAGCTGGCTTTGAACTGCGTGGGCCAGTTGAGAGCTTTGCCCGCAAACCTGGCTTGTTTTGGGATTGTGTTGGTTTGGAGAGGGTCAATGTTTTGCGAGCGGGGGGCGTAGGCGAGGTCATGGCGCAGTCAAGGTGGAATCCATCAACCTCGCACTGTAGCCGATACCATGGTGCATGCGCTGCGCTTGTTGCCGCTTTGAGGGGGAAGTCAAAGCGGCATAGCCGTTGGCTGCTTTGTTTGCGTGGCATCGGCAATGGCCTCGCCCATGTAGCGTTTTCTTCGATTGGCTTTCAGGTAATTCAGGTCAACCACGACCAAGCCGTCAACGCAATGGGCGAATGCGGCATCGGTGTTGAAGTCTACGAACTGCACGCCCCCGTCTTCGCATACATCGGTGTATTGCTTGAATAAAGGCGGGATGGATAGCCCCATTTGTCCCAATGCATTTTTGAGGGTGAGCAGACCCTGGCGGTAATCCATCGTATTCCAGTCGGGCAGTCCTTCAGTGGCAGGCCAATGCAGTGGCGTGCGTGCGATCGCAATGGTGTGCTGGCTTGGGTAATAGTGGCTGTAGAAGCTACTGAGCAAAGCTTGTGCTAGCGGTGGAAAACGATTGCTGATACTGACCGGCCCAAACAAATAGCGAACGTGAGGGTGCTGCAATAAATAAGCACCAATGCCACGCCAGAGTAAATCCAGGCCATTCTGGCGCCAATACCGCGGCTGTACAAAGCTGCGCCCTAACTCTACGCCGTGTTCCAAGTAGGGCAACGCTTGAGCTTGGTATGCAAACAAGGTGTGGCTATAGAGTCCATCGGTGCACTGCGCCAGACGCGCTGGAATTGACATGTCTAATGTCGCTCCCGACAGCGAAGCTTGAACGACTTGGCGCAAGCGGTAAGAGCCCACGATCTCCAGCGCTTCGTCATCCCACAGCAAGATGTGCTCGTAGTCTCGGTCATGTATATCGCTGTCACGCCTGCGGCCCGTACCTTCACCTACTGCACGAAAGCTGATCTCACGCAGACGCCCCAGCTCGCGCATCACACTCGAATCTTCAGCGAATTGGTAGAGTCTGATGTGCAAGCCTTCGCGGGTCGTGCCCAGTAAAGGGCATTGACGCAAGGCATGCTTGAGCGTTTGCCGGTCTTCAGGATGGGCAATGCTTTGCGTGCGGCTGCGAAAGCAGGAGGCTTCACGCCCTTTTGCCACTTTGTAAACATGGCGTTTGAAAAGTTTGGTGCGTAGCGCCCAGTCACCAGCGACAGCCGCATAGGTTTCGTGGGCAATGGGGTGGCCAATATGGATGCGCACTGTGCGGTTGGTGTGTTTGAACATTTCGCGCACCAGCCACAATGTTGAAAGTGGTTTGGCAACCATCGACAGGCCATAGAAAAATATTGAATTGTGCGCATCAATGCAGACGGGCAAAATGGGCGCCTGGGCTTTGCTGGCAAAACGCAAAAAACCTGAGTTCCACTTGCTGTCACGCACCCCTTGTGCAGAAATACGCGAGACCTCGCCTGCCGGGAAAATGATCACAGCCCCTTCAGCCTGCAAGTGCGTGTCGATTGCGCGGATGTTGTCGCGCCGGGTTTGCTGTCCCATGTTGTCCACCGGCAGCAGCAAGCTTTGCAGTGGCGCCAAGTGCTGCAAAACATCATTGGCCACAATTTTCACATCCCGCCGTACCTGTCCCACCATCTTCAAGAGGGCGAGGCCATCTAGGCTGCCGATGGGATGGTTGGAGATGATCACCACGCGTCCCCAGGCGGGAATGCGTTCGAGTTCGCGGTCACTGACGGTAGTGGCAAAACCAAAATGTTCGAGCACCTGCTCAACAAAGTCGAAACCCTTGAGCGTCGGGTAACGCTGTGCGAAATGGTGGAACTCCGATTCTTTGAACACAAACCGCAGCAGCGTCACCAGACTGCTATACGCACGCGGATTTTTTTGCGGCAGCTGTGGGTAACGCGAACTCAGAACATTTTCGATGGAGAACATAGGATGCCCCCTCAGGCAAAGTCGAACAAGGCGTGGTCAATCACGCAACCAAGTCTAGGAGGGCTTTATGACGTGTTTGTGACGCACTTGTGTTGCGCTAAGTTGTCGTTGCGCAGGTTACCAGCCAATATGAACCAAGGTGTTGTTCGTTAAATTGCACCGGCAGAAATTGTTCAATCACACGAAAATTGGTTCTTGCGTGCAGGCTGATGGTTGTGCAAGTGAACTGCGCCGTACGTTGGCTGTGGTGTACGGCGAGCGCTAAAGGTAAGGCCCACTGGTCGGTCAGGTATTCGTCTAGTGCCGCCTGTTCGCTTGCAAAGTAGGTTCGCATGGTTTTGGCTAGGTTCGATGCGACTTTTTCTGCGCTCACATTCTTCTCGCCGAGTCGGCTGAAAACGGTGGTCACGTGTTCATGCTCCAGACTAATCAGCAAGGCGTTGCCCGGCCCTTCGTTTTGGCGGCATTCGCCCATGCGCAATTGATTGGCTTCATAGGTCCAGCCCAATAAACGCTCCAATTGCTGCAATTCACGGTGCGCGATAGCGCGTGGCAATGCAGGTGCAAAAGCTTCTGCATAGGCATCGACTCGCGCACCGCGCTCCATCAGATTGATGGGGGCGATGCCTGCTGTAATCGGCGCAATGTGCGCTTCTATTTCACCGCCACCAGCCGGTGCAAAGCCCATGCGCTTGAGCGTCAGCGTGCTGTGCGCGCCCAACTTGGCCAACAACGGTGCGTAGCTGCGCTGAAGGAACTGAAAGGGTGGTGCCATCGGGTTGTGCGTGCCACCAGTTAGGTGTACGCGGCTAGGCGCATCGGCCAACATCAGTGCGGGCCAAATGGTTTGCAGCACCAAGGTGCAACTGCCAGCCGTGCCGATGTTGAAGGTGTAGTCACCTGCACGCACCCCTTGCGGCTCAAACACCATATGGGTGGAGCCCAATTGCGCACCTTGCACCTGCGCATCGCTGATGGCTGTTGCCGCTTGCACGCAGGTTAAATGCTGGCGCAGCAAGCCGGGTTTTGGGCGCTTGGCACGGATGTTATGAATCTCTATCGTTTGACCGGTGATGACCGATAAAGCCAAAGAAGTGCGTAAGATTTGGCCGCCTCCCTCACCGAAAGCGCCGTCAATTTTGATCATGTTGGTTCTATTTTATTGTTGTATGGAGGGGGATTCAGCATGTTCCATTACCGTTCTGGCTGAGCTTGTTGAAGCCTTGGGGTTTTGGTTTCATCACAGCTAACCGACTGGCAGCTTTTGATTCGATTTTTTCGATTCTTTCCCACAAGGAATGTACTTGTGGCTTCATCGGAATTCTCTTCAGCGTGCAGCGCATGTTTGCAACTTTTGTCACCCCAAAACGACCCACTTCGATGAGCGAAAGACAGCACGCCACTTTTTCGATTAATTGCTCCGTTGAAGGATTTTCTATACGCAGCAATGTTTCGTATCGTTGCTTGTAGCGTGCTGTTTTCTGTTGGCTTTTCCTGCAAACGGGGCAACGGATGCATGCAGAACTCAAATTGAATTGCAAACCTTCATACCAATATTTCTGCTCTGCTGCGAAAAAGAGGAAAGGACGCTTGCAGTCCACACAAACGCAGCTTTCATCAAAGTAATGCGTGACGGGAAAAAGGCTGGCCTCTTGTTTAGCGCAATCGGCTGCAATGGCGGTATTAGGAATTCGAGTGTCATCCTTTGACCACCAGTGCAAGACAGCATCATCACCATAGCGCTTGGGGCTCAGCCCCGTATAGCGAGGCTTTCTTCCAAAACGAGGGTGTTCGACATAGTCGCTGAAATCGAAGGCCATGTTTCCCCCCTCTTACCCTTTCACACACACCACCTGCTTGAGCACGTGCACCACATCCACCAGCTCGCGCTGGGCCACCATCACGGCGTCAATGTCTTTGTAGGCCATTGGGATCTCATCGATCACGCCGGCATCTTTGCGGCATTCCACACCTTCCGTGGCACGCACTTGGTCTTCTATCGTGAACAGCTTTTGGGCTTTGGTTCGGCTCATGGTTCGGCCCGCACCGTGGCTGCAGCTATTGAAGCTTTCTGGGTTTCCACGCCCGCGCACGATGAAGCTTTTGGCGCCCATGCTGCCCGGAATGATCCCCAGTTTTCCAGCCTCCGCATTCACCGCGCCTTTTCGCGTTACGAATACCTCTTGCCCGAAGTGCGTTTCTTTCTGCACATAGTTGTGGTGGCAGTTCACCGCTTCTACGTGTGTCTCAAACGGTTTAGTAATCACTTTGCGCAAGGCGTTGATGGTGCGCACCATCATCACTTCACGGTTGGCGGCCGCAAATTTTTGCGCCCAACCCACGCCTTTCACGTAGTCACCAAAGTACTGCGCGCCTTCTTCAAAGTAGGCCAAGTCTTGATCGGGCAGGTTGCGTTGGTGCAGCTCTGCGTCTTTCTTGGCCAGTTCGATGAAGTGCGATCCAATGGCATTTCCCACCCCGCGTGAACCAGAATGCAGCATGATCCACACGGCTTGGTTTTCATCCAAGCACAGCTCAATAAAGTGGTTTCCTGTTCCCAGCGTTCCCAGGTGTTTGTAGTTGTTGGTGTTTTTAATGCGCGGGTGTGCCTCGCAAATTTCCTCAAACTCTTTTACCAAATTCGTCCACGCGGCATCGGTTTCTTCAGGTGGTGTTTCCCAGCTCCCTTTATCGCGACCATAACGTTTTGGAGTCATTCCGACTGGTACAGCGCGTTCAATCGCTGCGCGTACGCTAGACAAGTTCTCCGGCAAATCGCTGGCGGTGAGCGTGGTTTTACAGGCCATCATTCCGCACCCCAAATCCACTCCGACGGCTGCCGGAATAATAGCTTTGAGCGTAGGCACCACAGAGCCAATCGTGGCACCAATTCCCAAGTGCACGTCAGGCATCACCGCCACGTGTTTGAACACGATGGGCAGGCGCGAGATGTTGGCCAGCTGTTGCTTGGCTTCGCTTTCCACGGGCACACCTTGCGTCCACATTTTCACGGGTACACCACCGGGCACTTGCAATTCGGTGTATTCACCATCGGTCGCGGCTTGCTCAAAGTCAGCCGCATTCCAAGGCGCTTTGGGTGTTTGATTTCGCGATTGGGCAGCTGCCGCTTTACGCTCTAAACGGGCTTGGGCGATGGCTTCTTGAGAGGTATTGGATGCTTCGTTTGCAAGGGTTTTGTTTGAATTATTCATGGGATGACTCACTCGAAATGTATGGGGCAGCTGAGGCTTAGTTTGCCTCAGCATGGATTGTTTTTAGTTAATGGGGCGTATCTGCACCAGGCCATTGAGCACCTGATCCAAACCGCCGAAGACGGAGATTTTGTCGATGCGCTCGGCCACACGTTCCAGCGTCTCCAGCTCTTTCATGCGCAAGGCAACGGGGTTGTTTTCCATCACTTTGGCGGTGTTGAGCAAAGAGCGCGTAGCGGCGGTTTCTTCGCGACGGCGAATCAAATTCGCCTCGGCTTGTTTCTCCGCTTGCACCACTTGGGTCAAGATCGCTTTCATTTCGCCGGGCAGCACAATGTCTTTCACGCCTACGCTCTCTAACGCCATGCCAAAGCCTTGCAGCTTGGTGGTCATGTGCTCGGTAACGGCCGAATCGATGGCGGTTTTGTCTGCCAGCAACTCATCCAAACTGCGGGTGCCTACGGCAGCGCGCAATGCAAATTGCAATTCGCGGTACAGGTAGTCCGCAGGTTTTTGCACCAACGCGTGAGCGGCCAATACATCGGTGAATCGGTAGGTGGCGTGCAAGTTCAAACGCAGGGTCACTTTGTCGCGGGTCATGATCTCTTGGCCCGATACTTCCTGCGATTGCAAACGCACATCCACCAGCGCGACTTCGACTTGGCGGCCATAACGCCAGAAGGCGTACTGACCTGCTGCCAACAAGGGTTGCACTTTGCCGTCGATGCGCAGCAAACCTGCATGGCCATCAGGCACCTGCACTTGCAGCACGCCGCTCAAATTGGTCACCGCAGTGCGGCGCAAATTGGTTTGCGTCAGGCGTGTCACCAAATCGGCGGGCAGCTGCGCGTTTTCTTGCACGTTGATGAATCACACCGGATTTGATGGAGGCTAGTT
>NZ_STFG01000034.1 GCF_004833285.1 Lampropedia puyangensis | reverse complement strand
ACCAATACGGCGTGAGACATCGGCCACGCTGTGGCCATGCTCATGGATTTGCTTGACTGCTTCAAGCCTGAATTCTTCGGGGTAACGTCGTGCTTTCATTTGGGCTCCTATTAAAACTGAAATAGGAGGCTCAAAATTATCTACTAAACCCTGGTCGATTCAGATTTACTTGATTCAATACATTTCCCCCAATGCATCCTTCCTTGCATTCGTGACTGAAGACCTGCTCAAGTGGCATCCTGCACACCGGTTTCCAAACTACTGTAGTGGCGCTTATTGCGCTCAGCACGTCTTTGATAGACGCTGGGCGGCAGGCCACTCCAGCGCTTAAACGCTCGGGCGAACACACGGTCCGAGTCATACCCGGCCTGCTCGGCCACTGCAAAAAGAGCCACAGTGCCTGCCTCAAGCTGCTCAGCCGCGCGCGTCATGCGTTGATGGGTCAAGTAAGCAATGGGCGTTTGCCCAACCAACTCTTTAAAACGCATAGCAAATGCCGAGCGCGACATCGCCACTTGTTGCGCCAAGCTTTGCACGCTCCATGCCGCATCAGGCTGACGGTGCATGGCCAGCAACGCTTGTGCAATTTGCGGGTCACTCAAGCCCTGCATCCAGCTGCGCTCGTTAGGCAACATATGCCCTAAGCGCAATCGCAACACTTCAATGAGCAAGACCTCCCCCATCCGCCCAGCAGCCAAACGCCAACCTGGCTGACGCGCCACACTTGCAGCCACCACCTGCTCTAGCGTAGCACCCAAAACCGCTAGCAAAGGCTGCTCTTTAGTCCGCACAATCACCAGCGGTGGCAATAGGCGCAGCAACGCATGCCGGCTTTGCGCATTGACCCATAACATCACCGAGCTCACACAAGTGCCAACCCCGCGTCCGCCATGTTCGAACACCAGCGGGTTGGTATCTTTAGGCCCCAAGCTCCACTTCTGGATCAGTTGAGAAAAAGGCACGGGTGCAACCCCAACCGCAGACCCCATCACGTGTGCACTGCCTTGGGGCAACAGTACCACATCCCCCGGAAACACTTGTTGAGCTGGCTCTTTACCAACGGCCATCCAATAGGGGGCACCTTGCGCTACACGCAGCATAGTGCCCGGCACCCCTTGTGAAGACAGCGCCCACGGCTGCCCCAATACAAAGCGGGCAGTGACCGCTTGCTCTGATCGGCACATCGACAACACCTCACTCAATGTATCCATAGGGTAATCCTGACCTCGTTTGGACGAAAAGTGCCATTTTATGGACGAAATGCACTTTCAATGGCATGGATCTTTCTACAAACTAAAGGCCAACAACTCACATAAGACATTGATTTCAATAGTGAAATCAAACATTCAACTTTGTTTCACGAGTGGCCAGATTCATTTCAAAGGAGCGCCTCACATGACCTATTCTTTCACCCCCAATCGCCTGCTTGCACTGTTATTGAGCACAGCAGCACTCACGCCTGCAGTCTACGCACAGTCGAATGTGCAAATTTACGGCCTGCTCGCCCCCATGATGGATCACATCTCAGTGAGCGGCGCACGCAGCAATGCGCCGGGCAAAGGCACCGACATGCTCACCAGCAGTGTATACACAGGTGTTGGCAATGGCAGCACCACACGGATGCAAAGCTCAACCTCGCATTTTGGTTTTCGTGGCACGGAAGATTTGGGCGGTGGGCTCAAAACTATTTTCCAAATGGAAACCGGCATTCAATTGGCAACCGGTGAACTCACAGGCGGCTCGGCACGCTACCTTAACCGCAACTCCCGCGTTGGCTTAAGTGGCAAATTCGGTACCGTTTTCGCCGGGATTTGGGATACACCGATGGCATGGTCACACATTGCAATGACCAATGGTGTGCGCAACCCTTATGCGGGTGAGAGCTCCGTGACATTCGTCACCCCTGGTTTTAATTTGCCGCATTCAGTCACCATGGCTGGCCGCACAAAAGGACCAGCCGATGCAGTGTTCAATCGCCGCTTGGGCAACACGGTGCAGTACTGGTCACCGAGCTTCAGTGGTTTCTCTTTCCGCTTTGCTTACGGCATTCCTGAAAGCAACACTTACGCAGCCAACGGCGCAAAAATCAAACCCACCATGCTCGGTTTGGGCACTGAATACGCCACAGGGCCATTCACCGCGCGTTATGTGTACCAACAACACAAAGACTACTTCGGTCTGGCTTGGTTGGGTGGCAATGTGGCGGCCAACCCAGACTTGGCAGGCACCTTGGTCTCCGGCTCTAAAGACGATGCACATCGCTTGATCTTGCGCTACAAAGTCACCCCAACATGGACTGGCACACTCACCTACGACCGCCTCTCGTACCGCACAGATGGTGTGGCCTCTGGTTCAGTCAAAGCGTATCGCCGTGACTCAATCACCGCTTTGGCCAACTACCGCCAAGGCGCACACTCTGCATGGGGTCACGTGGGTGTTGCTAACAAAGGCTCATGCTCTATCAGCGGTAACGGGCAGTGTTCCACCAGCGGTTTGGGCGCACAAAGCTACGGGGTGGGTTATGCCTATTTCCTCTCCCGCCGCTCTGACGTCTTCGTCTCCTTCACCCGTGTGCGCAATGATTCCAACGCCCAATACGGCGCTTTCCCTCGCTCAGGCGCAGGCATTGCACCAGGCTCAAGCCAAAACATTTTGACCGTCGGTATGGAACACTCGTTCTAACTCACAGGTTGCGCCCGTTTGCCTCAAGCAGTGCACACACAACCAAGCAAGCGGGCACACCATCCTTCTCCCATTAGCTATCAACACCACAATAGCCACAGAGACATCTACACCACCAGCGCTGGACGCTGGCAATACTTATGACCACAACACCACTCAAAATCGGGATCGTCGGTGGCGGAATTGGCGGCTTGGTCGCTGCCAATGCCCTCCACCAGCTAGGCAACCATGTCACTGTGTACGAGCAGAGCAAGCAATACCTGCGCGTGGGTGCCGATATCAACCTCACACCAAACGCGGTACTGGCTCTTGACGGCTTAGGCGCTCGAGTCAGCGCTGCGATTCGCGCCTCAGCAGCACGCCCAACGCACCGTATCAGCCGCACATGGGACACAGGAGAAGAAACCTCCCGCCTTGCCATGGATGGCGAAGCCGAGCGGAAATACGGCGCCCCTCAACTAACCATTCATCGCGCAGACTTACTGGCAGCACTGGCTGAGATTTTCCCGCTGGAGCAAGTACGCTTTGCAACCAAAGTACAAAGCGTTGCGCAAGATGCAAAAGGCGTGCATATTACGTTTCAAGACGGCAGTGTTTCTGAACCTCTAGATGTATTGATTGGTGCAGACGGTATCCACTCAGCCGTGCGCACCGCATTGTTTGGTCAAGAAAGTCCGCGCTTTACAGGCGTTGTGGCCTTCCGCGCAGTGGTGCCCAGCAACCGCCTGCAACATGTGCCTGACATTGGCGCCTTCACCAAATGGTGGGGGCCAAACCCTGAAACCCAAATCGTCACCTTCCCGCTCAATCGCGGCGAAGATACCTTTATTTTCGCCACCACAGCGCAAGACTCTTGGCATGAAGAGTCATGGACCAGTCCAGGCAGCGTGGAGGAGCTGCGAGGCTTCTACGCCAACTTCCATGAAAACGCACGTGCTTTGCTCGACGCTTGTGATGAAGTGCTCAAAACTGCCCTCTACGAACGCGACCCAATGCCGCAATGGTCGCACGGCCGCGTGACGCTGCTGGGCGATGCATGCCACCCCATGATGCCCTTTATGGCACAAGGCGCGGGCATGGCCATTGAAGATGCTGTCGTGCTGGCACGCAGCATTGATGCAGCAACACCGAACCACATCACCGAGGCGCTGCAATCGTATGAAAACACGCGCAAAGAACGTACCAGCACCATCCAAGTCGGCTCGCGCGGCAACAACTGGCTGCGAGCCGGCGGCAATGCTGATGGCGTGTATGGCTACAACGCATGGTCTGTAGACTTAGCGCCTGCTCAGTCTTAAACACTTATCCATCAACCATACAGTCGCGCAGCGCATTTGGTAATAGACCGCGCCTGTTTTGGAGCTACCACAATGCGCATGTGGTGGCCAGCCAACTCTAACCAGCCTGACGACATAAGCAGTACATCATCCGTCCCCGCCAAACACAGGCTCAATGACAGCCTATCCATCGACATAGCGCACTCAAATAACGCCCAGCGCTTGCCATGCGTCGTGCCCGATACACAAACGCACCGCGCTTAAACCATACTTTTAAACCGCACGATGCACACCACTTCGTTGCGATATGGGTGCGAGTACTTTGTCAGATACGCAGCACTCAAGCACCAAGTGCGTGCATTCACCAAGACTTTCATCAGATTGGTGCATCTGCTTGTTGAATATTAATTTTTAACATTAAAAACAAACTTACATCGAATTCTCATTCGCCCATAACTAAGAACTAAAAGAAATAAAAATTCAATAAGACATGCAAATTTCGACATTTAAATCACAAGAGAAATTTTATGTTTCACAAGAAAATCAATGATTGATTAATGAAACTTTGGCACGTTTTCTGCAATGTCAAATACATCTGACAAAGCAGGGTTTTCTCTGTATTTGACATTTTCAATATCAGTGAAACTCTCTTTTCGTCTCATACATAAATCTCGGTTTCATTAGTAAAACATCACGATGAGCTACCAAATCGAATTCAGCGGCGTCGCCAAACGTTTCCCCACCAAGGCGCAACCCGAGCCTGCGTATGCCGTGCAGGATTTGAACTTGAAGATCAGCAAAGGCGAAGTCGTCTCTGTGATTGGTCCTTCGGGTTGTGGCAAAAGCACCTTGTTAAATATGGGCTCTGGCCTGTATTTACCAACCGAAGGCGCGGTATTGGTGGACGGCAAGCAAGTCACGGGGCCTGTGCGCCAAGTGGCCTTCATGTTGCAAAAAGACTTGTTAATGCCTTGGCGCACGATTCGTCGCAACGTAGAGATAGGCATGGAGATTGACAAGGTACCTAAAGAGCAGCGTCGCCCCATTGCAGAAGCATTGCTCAAAAAGTGCCACCTTGCTGGTTTTGAAGACCATTACCCGTACCAACTCTCTGGCGGTATGCGCCAGCGCGCGGCCTTAGCGCGTACTTTGGCAGTCAACCCAGATGTGCTGCTGCTCGATGAGCCTTTCTCTGCTTTAGACGCTCAAACCAAAATGGTGTTGCAGCAAGACTTGGCAGCCACTTTGTGGGCTGAGAAAAAGACTGCACTCTTCATCACCCATGACTTGATTGAGGCCATTGCCTTATCTGATCGCATCTTGGTGATGAGTGAGCGACCCGGCAAGATCATTGAGGAAATTGTGGTGAAACTGCCGCATCGCAATGACCCAATGCAACGCCGTGCGATGCCAGAGATTGCGCCTATTCAAGCGCATTTGATGAAGCTGCTCAAAGTTGGCGATTCCGTCCACTAAAACCGCCTTTGCTTTCACCACCTCTCCCCCAACCCTTGCTTCATTCATAGGAATGCCATGTTGACAATGTCCACATTCTCAGCCCGCCACCGTTTGACCTCCATAGCTCAAACGTGGCGCAGCACGATCAAGCGCTCAATCGCACCGCTAGCTACTGCAGGTGCTTTGCTGATGAGCTGCTACGGCGCTCAAGCACAAGCGCTGGAAGAAGTGACCTACCTGCTGCCAGCACCAGCCAACCTCACTGCGTTTGCTCCATGGATGTTGGCCCTACACAAGGGTTACTACAAAGAAGAAGGCTTGGACGTGAAGTTCGTCTCTGGCCGTGGTGGGGTAGATGTGGCTAAACAAGTCGGTGCTGGCAACGCCCCAATTGGCGGCGCAATTGGCGACACTCCCATCATCGTACGTGCTAATGGCATTCCCGTGAAAGCAGTGGCGGTGTTAGGGGCTGGCTCATTGACTTTAATTGCCACCAAGGAAGATGGTGACCTAAAACACGTCAAAGAACTCAAAGGCAAAACAGCCACCGTGATGGCGTACACCGACACCACATACTACGCATTTTTAGGCTCCCTCGAAAAAGCAGGACTGACAAAGCAAGACCTCGACATTCAAGCCGCAGGGCCTGCAGGTATCTGGCAGCTGTTTAACAGCGGTCGCTCAGACGCCATGGCTGGTGTGCCTGACTGGATTGTGAGTGCAGAAAATGCAGGAGCAAAAATCCGCATCCTGCCGCAAGAGGAGACATTCCAAAGCATGGCGCAGGCCATCTTGGCCTCAGAAAAGGTCATCAAAGAAAACCCAGAACTGGTGAGTAAGTTGGTGCGTGCCACATTGCGCGGCATGCAAGACATCATGCACGACCCAGAAAGTGCCACGACAGAGTATGTCAAAGCAGTGCCGGCATACCAAGGACAGGAAGCCTCCATTCGCCGCACTTTTGATCTCTACAACCAGTATGTATACGCTGGTCAAAAAGTACCCGGAGCCATTGACCGTGACCGTATGGAGGCAGTGCAAAACTTCTACGTAGAGCAAGCCATCGTCCCTCGTGCCCAAGCGTTGGATGACCTCTACACCAACACTTTCGTGCCTGCCCCTTAATGAGCCCGAGCAATCTCCAAAGCGCTTAAGCGCTTTGGCTTGCATCTCTCTTTGCTTCTCTTTGCAATAGCCCGACGATGAAAAAAGAACTCTCAACTTGGATTGCCAGCGGCGGTGTGCTGCTCGTTTTTCTGGCCATATGGCAATGGGGTCCTGCCGCACTTGGAATGCCTGAGTACGTATTCCCTAAATTCTCCCGCGTTGTGCAGGAAGCCATCCATATGTGGAACAACAGCGACTTGCTGGGCCACTTCTGGATCACCACTTTAGAAGTGGTGATCGGCTTCATTCTTGGCTCATTGTTGGGCATTTTCTTTGGTGTGGTGCTTGGCCTCTCACCACGCACTGAGGCTGTGCTCTCCCCCTATATTTTGGCCTTACAAATCGCTCCCAAAGTGGCGTTTGCACCGCTCTTTGTGATGTGGTTGGGCTACACCATCTACCCCAAAATTTTGGTCGCTATTTTGATCGTATTCTTCCCCGTCATGATCAACGTGCTCTCCGCTGTGCGCACTGTCGATCCAGACATGGTGAACTTGGTTCGCACACTCAACGCAGGCCGCGTGCAAATTTTCCGCCTGGTGGAGTTCCCTTCTGCACTGCCATCCTTGTTCTCAGGTTTGCGCATCGCTGCCACGCTAGCCGTCATTGGTGTCACCGTTGGTGAGTTGGTTGGCGGCAATAAAGGCTTGGGCTTTCTCTTGGTGGATGGCGAAGGGCAAGGCAATACAGCTGCCGTTTTTGTCGCCATTGCAGCGCTAACTTTGGTGGGTTTGGTGGCGTACTGGGCTGTCATTTGGTTGGAACGCCGTGTACTGCACTACATACCAAAAGCCAACGTCACCACGGTCTAGCACACCCTTGAACATCATTTAAACGTAATTAAAGCGATACCCATTTAAGACGACACAAACGCCACTACGCCTTTTGCAACTATGAGTTCTACACCCACCCCATCTCCTGCCATGCAAGCACTCGGCCACGTGCAAGATCATGCGCTTGAGCAACTACTTGCACGTACACCAACCACCTTGTTAGCGGATCGTCGTGTGCTGGTCACTGGTGCAGCGCGTGGTTTAGGTTTGGCCTTTGCACGCAGCATCGCTCATGCAGGCGCGCGCGTGGTTTTGGCTGACATTTTGGAAGAACCGCTCAAGCAAGCCACTGCTGAATTGGCCGCGCTGGGTTTAGACGTCTTCGCCCTGCCGCTTGATCTTGCCAACCCACAATCCGTTGAGCAAGTCGCTCAAGCTGCTGTAACGCATTTAGGTGGTTTGGATGGTCTCGTCAATAACGCAGCCATCACCAACTCGGGCGGCAAAGATGCTCATGCGTTGGCGATTGACACGTGGGATCGTGTGATGGACGTGAACGTGCGCGGCACATGGCTGATGAGCCGCGCATGCCAGCCCGCACTGGCTACTAGCGGGCACGGTTCCATTGTGAACTTGGCTTCTGACACAGCGCTGTGGGGCGCGCCCAACTTACTGGCCTACGTCGCCAGCAAAGGCGCCGTCGCCGCCATGACGCACTCGCTGGCACGCGAATGGGGTAGTGACAACATCACCGTCAATGCCATTGCCCCGGGGCTCACACTGGTTGAAGCCACCGAATATGTGCCTCAAGCACGCCATCAAAAATACTTGGATGGTCGCGCTTTACCGCGTGAGCAGCAAGCCGCAGATGTGTGCGGAACAGTGCTCTTTGCCTTGTCTGATTTAGCCCGCTTTGTGACGGGGCAAGTGTTGCCCGTCAATGGCGGTTATGTGATGCATTGACTGCAATTATCCCGCGATCGCGCACTGCATTTTTTCATTTTTTGCCCTCATCAACCTGAAACAGGAGTCCACATGTCCGAAGTTGCAGATACCACCACCCAAGCAGCTAGCTGGGATCGCCCTGAAGGCGCGTCTTTTGAAGAATGGATGACCTCACGCATCGCGCGTTTCTCTACTCGTAAATATGACTGGGATGCGCTGAAGTTCCAAGCTGACTTTGATCCCAAATTCCGTCGCGCACAAATGCGCTATGTCGGCACAGGTGGCACTGGCGTCGCTAAAGATGTCAACACCGTGCCCAGCGAGCACTTCACCTTCTCCACCATGGTGATTCCAGCTGGTCACGAAGGCCCTCCACACATTCACGTGGATGTGGAGGAAATCTTCTTTGTCATTCGTGGCAAGCTCAAACTCGTGATCACACAAGGCAATGAGCGCTACGAAACCATCCTCACGGACCGTGACTTGGTCTCCGTGCCACCTGGTGTGTACCGCGAAGAAATCAATATCGGTGACGAAGATGCGCTGATGTGCGTGATGCTGGGTGCGAAAAAGCCGGTAACCCCTACTTACCCAGAAGATCACCCACTGGCCAAAATCAAACGCGAAAAGAAATAAGCGAAGCACACCGCATGCCCTGCCATGAACAGCACCACACTCCCTTCACTGCCAACACCACAGCAGCTCGATGATTTAGAGGCCACGTTTGGGCTCTTTAACATCCGGCTCAACGCCACAGACGTCGTGTCTGTGCGCGACACGGTGGCTGGCTTGGTTCAGCACCCCATGCTAGTGGCGCTGCATGGCATTGGCTCGGGCTCAGCCTCATGGCTAGAGATCGCGCGCATATTCAACCTCAAAACACGCCTGCTGGCGTGGGATGCGCCGGGCTATGGCGAGTCCAGCCCGCTTGCGAAAGACAAGCCCAAAGCGGGTGACTACGCCCAGCAGTTACTGCGCCTGTTGTCCTCGCTCTCCATTGACGACTTCGTTTTAGTGGGGCATTCACTCGGTGCACTCACAGCTGCAGCTTTGACTTTGCGCGCCATTCCCGGCTTTGTGCCCAAAGCCTTGGTGCTCATCAGCCCAGCGATTGGTTACGGCAGTGCATCACGGCGCGAACGCGGCGAACAAGTTCGCGCACAACGTTTGGCTGGTATTACATCACCGGGCATTGCTGCAACAGCCGCTGCACGCCATACCCATTTATTGAGCAGCCAAGCCTCAGCCACCGCGCAATCGTGGGTGCACTGGAACATGGCACGCCTGCAACCCCAAGGGTACGCACAAGCGGTGGAGTTGCTATGCGATGACGACTTATTGGCCTATTGCGAACAAATTCAAGCTCTGCGCCAGCAACCCGGCTCACCTCTGACCGATTTGCCCGTGCACGTTTGGTGCGGCGAAGAAGACCGCATCACCCCCCCGCAAGACTGCCAACAAGTGGCCGACGTATTCGGTGTGCCACTACAACTGATTCCCCACGCAGGTCACGCCTGCTATGTCGAACAAGCTGATTCCGTATCAACCCTTTTGCAACAAGTGTTGCAACAGCTGCGTCCTACGCATTCTCAAGGAGCCGCAATTGACTGATCTGACCGATGTAACCCAATCCGATGGCGATGAAGCCCGCTACATCGTTCCAGCGCTAGAGCGTGGTTTGCGCATCCTTGGACAATTCACCCGTGAAAGGCGACAAATCAGCGCCCCAGAACTGGCGCAGTCGCTGCAATTGCCGCGCTCTACTGTTTTCCGTTTACTCAATACGCTCGAAAGCATGGAGTTTGTTGAAAAAACAGACAACGGCCGTGAATACAAACTCAGCTTAGGCGTGTTGCGTTTAGGTTTTGAATACTTGGCCTCCCTGGACTTGACGGAGCTCGGCACCCCCTTAGTCAACCGTCTGTGCCAGCAAGTTGGTCACGCTGCCAATTTAGTCGTGCGTGATGACCGTCACATCGTTTATGTGGCCAAGGCAACCTCTTCCACAAGCCCCTTCATTGGTTCGGTTTCTGTCGGCACCCGTTTGCCAGCGCATGCCACTGTCCTGGGGCATGTACTACTAGCAGGCTTGTCACTTAACCAACTCAAAGAGTTGTACCCAGAACAAGCGCTGGAGAATTTCTCCACCCGCACGCCTGCCGATGTCAATGAGTTGTACCAGTCCGCTATGCAAATTCGTGAGCAAGGCTACGTTGCAGGCGAAGGCTTCTACGAAGCGCACATCTCCACCATTGCTGCGCCGGTGTACAACCACAGCGGCCAAATCGTGGCCGCAATGGGCATCACGCTGGGCGCACCACGCATCCAAGCGGCTGAAAAATTGATGCTGATTGACAGCGTTTGCGAAGTGGCCAACGAACTCTCCGCCTTGATGGACTACGCTCCCGCTATTCGTCGCCGTAAGGTGGTGCCATTGCGCTCTGGCCAAAAGGGGGTTGCATGACTACCGCTACCCTTCCACTCTTGCAAGCCCATGCTCTGCTAGGCCGTACCGCTGTGGTCACTGGCGGCTCTTCAGGCATTGGTTTAGCGACTGCAGGTTTGCTGCTCGCCTGCGGTGCCAAAGTGGCCATTTGTGGGCGCAACACGGAACGCTTGGAAGCCGCACGGGCGCAATTACTGCAAACCCACCCAACAGCACACATCCTCACCCATGCCTGTGATGTGCTTGATGCCGATAGCGTCAAGCACTTTGCACAAACGGTGCAAACGCAACTGGGCGAGGCAAGTATCCTCATCAACAACGCAGGCCAAGGTCGCGTGTCCACCTTTGCCACTACAGAAGACCAAGCGTGGACGGATGAGCTGCATTTGAAATTTTTCTCCATCATCCACCCCACCCGTGCGTTCATGCCCCAACTGCAAGCGCAAGTCAAGGTCTTGGGTGATGCAGCTATTGTGTGTTCCAACTCCCTATTGGCACGCCAGCCCGAGCCACATATGGTGGCCACATCTGCGGCACGTGCAGGACTGGTCAATTTGGTACGTTCGCTAGCCACTGAATTTGCACCATCTGGCGTGCGCGTCAATGGCATTTTGATTGGCCTGATTGAGTCCGGCCAATGGCGTCGCCGCTTTGAAGCGCGTGAAGACCAATCCCAAGACTGGGACAACTGGACCGCGCAATTGGCACAGCAAAAACACATTCCGATGCAGCGCTTAGGCAAGCCCGAAGAAGCTGCTCAAGCCCTTTTATTCCTTGCATCCCCACTGTCCAGCTATACCACTGGCAGTCATATCGACGTATCCGGAGGCCATTCTCGTCATGCCTGAAAACAATCAAACTCCCATGGTGACCGTTGGTGCGGTCGTTGCCGCTTTCCTCGAACAGTGCGGGGTTCAAGCCGCTTTTGGTGTCATCTCCATCCACAACATGCCCATTCTGGATGCCTTTTCCCAGCGCGGCAAAGTGCGCTTTGTACCAGCACGTGGTGAAGCAGGTGCTGGCAATATGGCCGACGCGTATGCCCGCTCCACCAACAGCTTGGGCGTGTGCATTACCAGCACTGGACCTGCCGCTGGCAACATCGCAGGCAGTTTGGTTGAAGCCTATACCGCAGGTGCACCGCTGCTGCACATTACGGGACAAATTGAAGTGCCATTTCTGGATCGAAAAATGGCCTACATCCATGAAGCGCCAGAGCAGCTCAAAATGCTGGAAGCCATCTCCAAAGCGGCCTTTCGCGTGTACAGCGCCGAGAATGCACTCGGTGTGTTGAAAAAAGCGGTGCAAGCAGCCATGACAGCGCCTACCGGTCCCGTCAGTATTGAAATTCCTATTGATGTGCAGCAAACATTGATCCCAATGCCCGCTGACTTGCGCCCACTGCCCATCGTGGTGGCACAGCCTTCTGCCGCGGCTCTCGACCAAATGGCAGAAACACTTGCCACAAAAAAACGTCCACTGTTGTGGTTAGGCGGCGGTGCACGCCACGCAACAGCCGCCGTCAAGCGACTGCAAAAACTGGGCTTCGGCATCGTCACTAGCGTACAAGGGCGCGGCATTGTTCCTGAAGACGATGCAGGCTCACTGGGCGCCTACAACATCCAAAAACCTGTTGAAGCGTTCTACCAATCCTGCGACGCAATGCTGGTGGTCGGTTCGCGTTTGCGCAGCAACGAAACACTGAAATACGAACTCAAACTGCCACAGCCTTTGCTGCGTGTGGACGTGGATGCCGCAGCCGATGGCCGCTGCTACGCCAACGACTTGTTCGTTTGGGGTGACGCCAAAGCCGTACTCGAAGGCTTGGCCGATCGTTTGGAAGCCAAGCAATGGCAAGCTGAAGCCGCCTTATTGCAAGACTTGAAAAAAGTGCACGAGCAAGTGGTTGCGCAACTGCGTGACGGCTTAGGCCCTTACGCAGAATTGGTGCGAGAGTTGCAAGACGTTGCAGGCACCAACTTCAATTGGGTGCGTGACGTGACCGTCTCCAACAGCACCTGGGGCAACCGTGAGCTGCGCGTATTTTCACCGCACCAAGGGGTACATGCCACTGGTGGTGGCATTGGCCAAGGGATGCCAATGGCTATTGGCGCTGCTGTCGGTGCCGCCGTGACGAATTCAGGCCGCAAAACCCTGTGTTTGGCAGGCGATGGAGGGTTTATTCTGAACCTTGGCGAATTGGCCACGATGGTGCAAGAACAGTGCGACATGGTAATTGTGCTGATGAACGACCAAGGATATGGCGTGATTAAAAACATCCAAGTTGCACAGTACGGCGCGCGCCACTGCTATGTGGACCTGCACACGCCAGATTACGCACAACTGTGCGCCTCTTTGCAATTACCCCACGCACGCCTGCAAAAACTCGAAGACCTGCCTGCGCTGCTCAGCCAAGCGCATGCACAAAAAGGCCCCTTTATGCTGGAAGTGGACATGTTATCTATCGGCAGTTTCAAAACCCAATTTGCAGGCCCTCCAGTCAACAAACTGGACCAAATCCCCGCCTTGCAACCCGCTACAGCATAAGCACCAGCGATTGGTAGATAGAAAGACTTGACGCATGTTACGCATCGCTTTGATCGGTTTTGGCGCTATTGGCAGCGCCGCAGCGGAACTCCTGCAAAACACCAATGGACTGGAGATCAGCGCAGTGGTCATGCCGGGTGAGTCAGCACAGTGCCCGCCAGACGTTCTGCAACGCTTGCACGCACTAGCACCGCGCGCCCAAATTTATGAACGCGTGCCTGAGGCGGGCATTGACCTCGTGGTCGAAGCCGCAGGCCATCAAGCACTGATTGAACATGTGCTGCCCGCATTGCTGCGTGGCCAGTCGTGCATGGTCGCCTCTATCGGTGCGCTTTCCCATCCGGGGCTGGCGGAGCAGCTCCAGCAAGCGGCTGAACAAGGAGGCTCCAAACTGGAGCTGATTGCCGGTGCCATTGGTGCCATTGATGCGCTGGCGGCCGCACGCATTGGAGGGTTGGATCAGGTGCTTTACACCGGTCGCAAGCCGCCATTGGCATGGCTGGGCACGCCTGCCGAACAAAGCTGTGATCTCAATGCTTTAGCGCAAGAGCTGGTCATTTTCAGCGGCACTGCGCGTGAGGCCGCTACCCAATTCCCAAAGAACGCCAATGTCGCTGCCACAGTGGCATTGGCTGGCTTAGGGCTGGACAGCACCCTCGTGCGTTTGGTCGCAGACCCTGCCGTGCAAGAGAACATCCACACCGTGCAAGCACAAGGCGCATTTGGGCAGTTTGAACTGAGTATGCGCAACACGCCATTGACCGCGAACCCCAAAACCTCAGCGCAAACCGTTTACAGCTTGGTGCGTGCCATTCGCAATCGCGTCTTGCCAGTCGCCATCTGAGTCTGTTTAGGAGAATTGTTATGGATGCAGCATCCGCTTTAAAAATCAACATAGGTGGTCATTGGCGCTACGGCCGTGGTGACCTATATGCCACCACCTACCCCGCAACAGGTGAAGAAGTCGCCTGCTTGTACGCCGCCAATGCGCAAGACACGGAAGAGGCCATTGAACTGGCGCACCAAGCCTTCCTGACCTCTGGCTGGGCACAGCGCTTGCCCCATGAACGCGCACAAGTCTTGCACCGAGTAGCGGCCATTATTCGTGAGCGCTCAGAAGAGTTGGCGCAGCTGCAGCGCCAAGACAATGGCAAGCCCATCAGCGAGACTCGTGCTTTGGTCGCCAGCGCAGCCGGCACATTTCAATTCTTTGCTGCAGCGTGCGAAACGCTGGAAGAGACCATCACCCCATCTCGCGGCCCTTACGTCACGATGAGTGTGCATGAGCCCATGGGCGTGGTCGCCGCGATTACACCGTGGAACTCCCCCATCGCCTCTGACGCGCAAAAACTCGCCCCCGCATTAGCTGCAGGCAATGCCGTCATTCTCAAGCCAGCAGAAGTCACGCCATTGCTTTCTTTAGAAATCGCACGTATTTGCGAAGAAGCTGGTGTGCCCAAAGGCATGATCAGTGTGCTGCCGGGCAAAGGCTCCGTCATTGGTGATGTGATTACGCGTCACCCTTTGGTCAAGCGCGTGTCATTTACTGGCGGCACCAGTACCGGCAAACACATTGCCCGCATTGCGGCCGACAAGATGATGCCTGTCTCAATGGAGTTGGGCGGCAAGTCCGCCACAATGGTGCTGGAAGATGCAGACTTAGACCACGCCGTTGCGGGGGTGCTTTACGGCATTTTCAGCAGCACAGGCGAATCCTGCATTGCAGGCTCGCGTCTGTTCGTTGCCGAGCCTATTTATGAAGAATTCATGGAGCGACTGGTCGCCGGTGCGCAAGCATTGCGCGTGGGCGACCCCGCTAGCGAAAACACACAAATGGGGCCACTCATCACCGCACGCCACCGCGAAGGCATTGAACGCTATGTTGCTATGGGCGTGGAAGAAGGCGGACAGATCCGTACTGGTGGCATTCGTCCAAGCGGCAGCGATTACGAGCGCGGTTGGTTCTACACCCCCACGATCATTGAAGGGCTCACCAACCAAGCGCGCATTGCCCAAGAAGAGATTTTTGGCCCCGTACTCGTAGCGATGCCCTTCAAAGACGAAACCAGCCTGATTGAGCAAGCCAACGACAGCGTATATGCCTTGGCCGCTGGCGTTTGGAGCCGTGATTTCAAGCGTGCTTGGCGCATGGGGCGTGCTGTGCAGGCCGGAACCGTATGGGTCAACACCTACAAACAATTCTCCATCTCTACCCCTTTTGGCGGCTGGCGCGATTCTGGCTTGGGTCGTGAGAAAGGCCGTGAAGGCATTTTCCAGTACATGGAACAGAAAAGCATGTACTGGGGCACCAACGAATTGCCCATCGCCTGGGCCAACCCATCGCGCTAATCGCGCCCGCTTGTAAGAAGGAACGCACCATGAGCGTACTAGGAATTGACGCCATCACCTACGGCGTAGAAGACTTGAGCCAATGCAAGCAGTTCATGCTCGACTGGGGGCTGAGCTTGGTCTCTGACACACCAGAAACAGCCATATTTGAATGCCTCAACGGCTGCCAAGTGCAACTGGCACCTGCTGGCCTGCCCAGCCTGCCAGCAGCGATTGAAGAAGGCTCAACCCTGCGCGAAGTCGTTTGGGGCGTAGAAAATACGACCGATCTGGATGCCATTGCCAGCAAGATTTCCAATGACGCCAGCTTCGTGGACATCCAAGTGGATGGCGCACGTCGCATTGGCTGTACAGACCCCAATGGGCTGGCCGTGCGTTTTCAAGTCACGCGCAAGAAAGAGATTGATGTGGACTGCGCTGCCATGAACACATGGCAATCGAAGCCCCGCATGAATGCGCCAGCACCTGTGTATAACCGTGCCACCCCAATCGAAGTGGGGCACGTAGTGTTTTTCGTTGCCGATGTGAATGCAGTCGAGGCGTTTTACCAAGAAAAATTTGGCTTCGTCTCCTCCGACAGATACCCGGACCGAGGTGCGTTCATGCGCTGCTCTGCCAACGGTGGCCACCACGACTTATTCTTGTTGCAACTGCCCAATGGCAAACGTGGTCTCAACCACGTGGCCTTCACTGTGCGTGACATCCACGAGGTTTTTGGTGGCGGCATGCACATCTCACGCTGCGGCTGGGAAACTCAAATTGGCCCCGGTCGCCACCCTGTTTCCTCCGCCTACTTCTGGTACTTCAAAAACCCAGCCGGTGCTTTGATTGAGTACTACGCTGACGAAGACCAATTGACTGCCGAATGGGAGCCACGCGAATTTGAACCGGGTCCGACCGTTTTTGCAGAGTGGGCCATTGATGGTGGCCTTGATGGCACCACCCGCCGCCCTAAAGGCGCAGGTCGCCCGCAAGGCAAGTTTCTCACTGAAAAAAACTAGGTCGTCTTATGTCAAGCCACCTCCACCGCTCTTTAACTGCTTCTCAACGGCTGCGCCGCCGCATGGCAACAAGTGGCCTCGTGCTGCTGTCATGCTGTGCTTTATTCAGCCCAGCAGGCAATGCTGCGTATGCAGAACAAACCACTGCAGAACCCTCTGCAGTGGAGCAGCAATTGGGGCAAGCGCGTTTTACGATCGTCTCGCCATTTCCTGCTGGCGGCCCCGTCGATATTCTGGCTCGTCTCTTAGCAGAAGGCCTAGGCGAGCGCTATGCGCAAGCCGCCGTCGTGGAAAACTTAGCGGGTGCAGCGGGTAACTTGGGGATGGAGAAGATCAAACGCGCCAAGGCAGACGGGCATACCTTGCTCGTGGTTCCTGCGGGCAACGTCACCATTAACCCAACGCTGATGCCGAACTTCCCATTCGACATGGCGAAAGACTTTACGCCCATCACCATGCTGGCAAAAGCACCCAACGTTTTGGTGGCTAATGCCGATGCGGGCATCAGCAGCGTGGCAGAACTGGTCGAGAAAGCCAAGAATGCCCCAGACACCCTGTCTTACGCCTCGCCCGGCGTGGGAAGTGGCCTGCATTTAGCGGGTGAGTTGTTCAAAGCCCAAACGCAGACCGATATCCTGCATGTGGCCTACAAAGGCTCAGGGCCGGCGATGAACGATGTACTGGGTGGCATATTGCCCCTGATGTTTACCAACCTGCCTACTGCCTTGCCCCACATCAAGACAGGCAAACTCAAAGTGCTAGCGACCACGTCTGCCCAACGATCAGAAGCCGCACCAGACATCCCCACTTTGGATGAACAAGGCGTTCCTGGGATTGACGTGACTTCGTGGTATGGCCTGTTCGCACCCGCCGACCTAGCACCAGAGGTCGCCGCACAACTGGCACGCGACGCACAAACTATCTTGCATGAAGAAAAAAACCTGCGTGCTTTAAGCGCTCAAGGCATGAGCGAGGCCGCTCAAACGCCAGCCGAATTCACAGCCCACATTGCCAACGAAACGGCCGTGTGGCGTGATGTCATTCAGCAACGCGGCATCCGCATTGACTGACATTCTCTTTTGACCCCTTTCACACCATCAAGGAGCTATTGATGTCCAACACTGATCGCTACCTCCAGCCACACCAAGCCCGCACACGCGCCCAAACCAGTTACGAAGACCTACTGGGCGACGCACTAGAGCGTGCCTTTGGCATGGGGCACTACGAACTGCCTGCTTTGGTGGCTTACCTCAATCAAAGCGGTCCCTTAAGCCCCAGCGGAAAACCATGGACCGAAGAGAGCTACCAAGCCGAAATCGGCTCACTCGGCCAGTAAGCCATTGCGCCAAAACAACTACGCCCCAGCCTGCTCGCATCACTCTTGCTTTGGCAACTGCGATTGCCCCGCGAAAGGAACCACACGATGACAACCACACAGCCACTTCTGCCTTTTGATCCTGTTGATCAATTGCTTGAAATCGGTCTCAAAGACCTCTGGTACCCCATTTGTCCTTCCAGCTTCGTCAAAGAAGAAGCCGTCTCCCTGCGCCGCTTAGGCCGCAAACTCGTCCTCTGGCGCGATGCCACTACAGGCAAAGTCCACGCGCTTGAAGACCACTGCCCCCACCGTGGCGCGCCTCTCTCCTTAGGCGTTGTTTTGGGTGACACCATTGCCTGCCCTTACCACGGCGTAGAAGTCTGCGCTGATGGGCATGTGCGCAAAGTGCCGGGCAGCCCCGGCTGCAAGTTAGAAGGCTCACGCGCTACCCGTACCTACCCAGTGCAAGAGCGCGCTGGTGCTATTTGGGTCTATAACGCCTCTGCCCCCGATTGCGATAACCCGCCGCCACTGGTCTTGCCTGAAGAGCTTGCCAACGAAGAGGAGTACGGCAACTTCTTATGCTACGTGGAATGGAAAGGCGATTGGCGCTACGTGAACGACAACGTCATGGATCCGATGCACGGCACGTTCTTACACAAGCAATCACACACCATGTTTGAGGGCGACACACAAGCCAAGTTTGCCATTCGCGACACAGACGCTGGCTTTGTCTTCGAGAAAGAAGGCCAGCGCAACGTCAACTTTGACTGGACTGAATGGGGCGACACCGGCACGCATTGGATGCGCTTGGAAATTCCATACCCCAAAACGGGCGGCCCAGGCGGCAACTTCGCCATCATTTATGGCGTATCTCCCATCAGCGCCACACTCTCTGCGGTGTTTTTCTGGCGGGTGCGCAAACTCCCCGCAGGCTGGCAGCGTGATACATGGCGCTTCCTCTACCGCAACCGTTTAGAAGCACGCCATTGGGCAGTGTTAGAGCAAGACCGTATTTTGGTCGAGCACATGGAAGGTGACGCCAACCAGCGCGAATCCCTCTACCAGCACGACATGGGCTTGGTACGCTTGCGCCGCCACTTGCGCTCGCTGGCCAAACAGCAATTGCGCGACCAAGAAACCGCACGTCAACCAGCCGCAGCAGGTAAAGCAACGGCCTAAATGCTTCTGACTACCCAAGCTGCTGCAGGCAGCGCTTTGGCGCCTGTTTCTGTATGCAGCTGGGTTGGTTGGCAGCCCCCTTGTCTACGCAGCACCCCACAAAGGCTTGTTTCATGACTTCATCCACACTCACCGCTCTCGTCTATGAAATGCGCTACGAGGCGCAAGGCATCATCAGCGTAGCACTGCGCCCTACCACACCAGAAGTCATCTTCCCTGCATTCACGCCGGGTGCGCATATCGACCTGCACCTTGGCAATGGCTTAGTGCGCAGCTATTCGCTGTGTCAGCCTTATGAGCGCGGCAGTGCCGCACAGCCGACGCAATACCGCGTAGGTATCCTCAAAGACAAAGGCAGTCGCGGTGGCTCACGCTGGGTGCATGAGCAACTGCGCGTAGGGCAAACCATCACAATTTCAGCACCACGCAACCATTTCGAGCTGGATACCAGCGCCAGCCATACTGTGCTTGTCGCCGGTGGTATCGGTATCACACCATTGCTCTGCATGCTGCGTCAATGCACACAACAAGGCCAAAGTGCTGAGCTGATTTACTGCGCACGCAATCGCCAAGAAGCCGCTTTTATTCAGGCCATTGAAGACTTGGCTGTGCAACACCAAATCCCCGTGACATGGCACTTTGACCAAGAACAAAACCATGCGCCGGACATGCCGCAACTCTTGCAAAGCAAAGGTGCGCAAAGCCACTATTACTGCTGTGGCCCCACTCCAATGCTGGCCGCCTTTGAAGCCGCCTGCGAGCAGCTGCAATATTCGAATGTGCACGTTGAACGCTTTGCAGCTGTAGAGCTGCCCGCCAGCGCCCAAGAAGGGGCATTCGATGTCTACCTTGATCGCAGTGGCACCACGGTGCATGTCCCTGCGGGTAAAAGCCTGCTGGACTCTTTGATTGATGCAGGTATCGCTTGTGACCACTCTTGCAAAGAAGGGGTTTGCGGCTCTTGCGAAGTCGCGGTTTTAGAAGGCGAAGTAGAACACCATGACGGCATTCTCAGCAAGAAAGAAAAAGACTCCAACCAAGTCATGATGGTGTGTGTCTCGCGTTCCAAGTCTTCACGCTTGGTCCTTGATCTGTAAGAACGTGTTTACGATCTTCGTAACAACAATCCGATAAAGGCGGGATGGATGAACTGCAAGCTGGTGTTGAACCATCGCTCACAGTTTTTCCAGAGCCTTCGATTTTTCTCTAACCAAGCGAAGCTGCGCTCGACAATCCATCTCTTTGGTAAGACAGCGAATGAATCGCACCGGTATCCGTGGAGGCTGAATCT
>NZ_STFG01000033.1 GCF_004833285.1 Lampropedia puyangensis | reverse complement strand
TGGGCGCTGGCGTGGTTGCTAAGATCATTGCTTAATAGCTGTGAAAAGGAATTGACACAGTGAGCAAGCAAAAAATCCGCATCCGCCTCAAGGCATTTGATTACAAATTGATCGACCAATCTGCAGCTGAAATCGTTGATACGGCTAAGCGTACAGGCGCGATCGTCAAGGGTCCAGTGCCTCTGCCAACACGCCTGAAGCGTTTTGACATTCTGCGTTCGCCCCACGTCAACAAGGCCAGCCGCGATCAGTTGGAAATCCGCACGCATCAGCGTCTGATGGACATCGTTGATCCGACTGACAAAACTGTTGACGCTTTGATGAAGCTGGACTTGCCAGCTGGCGTGGACGTTGAGATCAAATTGCAGTAATCGCTTAGGCGCTGATTGCAATTTCTAAAAAGGCTTGTACCGAAAGGTGCAAGCCTTTTTTTATTAGCTGTCAATCGCTGGGTAAAAGGCAGTTACTGTGCAATCAGATGTTTTGCTTGGCACTTTGACGGCAGTCTGGAATGCGCGAGACGAAAAAAATCATAGCAGGAGGATTTGCTTTTGCAAGATCCGATATGCCGCTACGATGCATCAGGCAAGCATAGGCGATGTCGTGGTAAAGCCTGCAGTCGGTTACGGTAAGGCAGATTCAGCGGCACATATCTTGCTCCAGCATTGCCATTCAATAACCGGGCTTCGACTATGACTATCCACGTTGCGCTCAATCACGTTACTCAATATTGTTATGACCGTCCGGTCAAGTTGGGGGCGCAAATTGTGCGCTTACGTCCAGCTCCGCATTGCCGCACGCGTATTTTGTCGTTTAGCCAGCGTATTGAGCCTGCAGAGCATTTTTGCAACTGGCAGCAGGATCCTTTTTCCAATTACATGGCGCGATTGGTTTTCCCTGAGCCGACCCGGAAATTCAAGGTCACTATTGATTTGGTGGCTGAGATGGCGGTTTACAACCCGTTTGATTTCTTTTTAGAGCCCAGTGCTGAGACTTATCCGTTTGTCTATGCGCCGGAGTCACTGAAGGATTTGGCGCCCTATCGCACACCAGGCCCACTCACGGTGAGGCTGGATGACTACCTGCAGCGTGTGGATAGAACTCCTCGCCGTACGATTGACTTTTTGGTGGATATCAATCGGATGCTGTATGACGATATTGATTACACCATCCGCATGGAGCCTGGCGTGCAAACGCCAGATGAAACGTTGGCACTTCGTTCCGGTTCGTGCCGGGATTCTGGTTGGCTGTTGGTGAATTTACTGCGGCACATGGGATTGGCTGCACGTTTTGTGTCTGGTTACCTGATTCAGCTCACCCCGGATGTGAAGTCTCTGGATGGCCCTAGTGGGACTGAAGAAGATTTCACAGATTTGCATGCATGGTGTGAGGTGTATTTGCCTGGTGCTGGCTGGATTGGTTTGGATCCCACTTCTGGCTTGCTTGCTGGCGAGGGGCATATCCCATTGGCCTGCACGCCACAACCTTCATCAGCTGCCCCTATTGAAGGGCTGATGAGTAAAGCGGAGGTCGAGTTTTCGCACCATATGGAGGTTACTCGCATCCATGAATCGCCTCGAGTGACCAAGCCTTACACAGAGGCGCAATGGCAATCTGTATTGGCGTTGGGAGAACAGGTTGAAGATGATTTAGTGAACGGTGATGTGCGATTGACCCAAGGCGGTGAGCCCACTTTTGTGGCGGATTCAGGCCGAGATGCACCAGAATGGAACACGGCAGCGCTAGGCCCCACAAAGCGTGGCTATGCAAATGCACTGGTGCAAAAACTGCGGGCCCATTATGGGGACGGCGGTTTTTTGCATTTTGGCCAAGGCAAGTGGTACCCGGGCGAGCAACTGCCGCGTTGGGCCTTGTCGATTTTTTGGCGCGCCGATGGCCAACAGGTGTGGCGCAATCCTGCACTTTTTGCCAATGAACGTGAGCCATCGAACTATGACAGTAGTGATGCGCAGCGGTTTATTCAAGGCTTGGCCCAGACCTTGGGTTTGAGTGATGAGTTCATTCGTCCGGGGTTTGAAGATACATGGTATTTTTTGTGGCGAGAGCGGCGTTTGCCAGTCAATGTGGATCCTTTTGATTCGCGTATTGACGATGAAATGGAGCGCAATCGTTTGCGCAGGTGGATGGACCAAGGTTTGGCACACACGGTTGGTTATGCTTTGCCACTCACGCCAGCTTCAGCTGTTGGTAGGCTGGCCGGGCCACGCTGGCAAACCGGGCCATGGTTTTTGCGCGATGAACGCATGTACCTGGTGCCAGGCGATTCGGCTATGGGCTACCGCTTGCCCTTGGATTCGCTGCCTTGGGTGTCTGAAGGCGACTACCCATATTTCATTGACCGTGATCCTTATGCACCGCAGTCAACTTTGCCGATGGGGCAAGTATTTGCGCAGCGCTACAGTGCTGCTGCGCAAGAGGCCGCGCCGATTCGCGTGCAGCCTATGCATGCGGAGTCTAGGATGGAGCAGGTTACAGACCCGCTTGCGGTAAGGGCGAGTAAGGAGCAAGGGGCGGCCTCTACGCCTTATGAGCCTGCAACGCCAACGTTGATGCCCAAGCGTTTTGAGTCTGCACATTGGTTGATGCGTACCGCAATGGTGGTTGAGGCACGTGAAGGCCTTTTGTATGTTTTCATGCCACCTTTAGCGAGATTGGAAGATTATTTGGATTTGTTGGCCGCGATTGAGGCCACCGCTGAGTGTTTACAAGTCCAAATCGTTTTGGAGGGGTACCCCCCACCGCGTGATGCGCGGCTGAAAGTGCTTCAGGTTACGCCAGATCCCGGTGTTATTGAGGTGAATATCCACCCGGCAAGTAACTGGTCAGAGCTGGTTGAGCATACGGAGTTTCTCTACCAGGCCGCGTTTGAAACCCATTTGTGCGCGGAAAAATTCGCATTAGATGGTCGCCATACCGGCACAGGAGGGGGCAATCACTTTGTGTTGGGAGGAAAAACACCAGCGGATTCCCCATTTTTGCGGCGCCCCGAGTTGCTGACCAGTTTACTGGCTTTTTGGAATAACCATCCTAGCCTGTCGTACCTATTTAGTGGTTTGTTCATTGGGCCGACCAGCCAAGCACCACGTCTTGATGAGGCTCGCAATGACCAGATCCTTGAGCTGGAGATTGCCATTGCACAGATAGAAAAAAACCGCCGCATTCATGGGCAAGAGATGCCGCCATGGCTGGTAGATCGGACGCTGCGCAACATCTTGATTGATGTCACGGGCAATACGCATCGCAGCGAATTTTCCATTGACAAGCTGTACTCCCCAGATGGCCCAACAGGGCGTTTGGGCTTGCTGGAGTTGCGTGCGTTTGAAATGCCACCCCATGCGCGCATGAGTATCGTGCAGCAGCTTTTGTTGCGGGCCTTGATTGCCCGTTTCTGGAAGCAGGCATACCGCGCCCCTTTGCAGCGCTGGGATACCGCATTGCATGACCGCTTTATGCTGCCAACTTTCATCAAAATGGATTTTGATGATGTTTTGGCAGAGTTGGCGTTACCTGAAAATGGCGGATATGGTTTTGATCCGCAGTGGTTTGCCCCTCATTTTGAATTCCGTTTCCCACAGTTTGGCGAGTTGGCTGTTGCGGGAATGCATATGACCATCCGAGGCGCGCTTGAGCCTTGGCATGTAATGGGGGAGGACGGCGCTATTGGTGGCACTGTGCGGTACGTTGACTCTTCGCTTGAGCGGCTGGAAGTGAAGATAACAGGCATGGCTGGTAGCCGCTATGTGGTGACTGTAAATGGTCACTCGCTGCCGCTGCAGCCTACGGGGACGGTGGGGGAGTTTGTTGCTGGTGTGCGTTACAAGGCTTGGAATCCGCCTTCAGCATTGCATCCGAGTATTGGTGTGCATGCGCCATTGACGTTTGATGTGGTCGATACATGGATGAATCGCAGTGTTGGCGGTGGCCAATACCATGTCCAGCATCCGGGGGGGGCAAATCCCTCTACGTTTCCGATCAATGCTTATGAAGCGGAGTCGCGCCGTCTGTCACGTTTCTTCCGTATGGGGCATACACCTGGGCATGTGGTGGCCTTTCCTGCTCGGGTAAGTCGCGAGATGCCCTTCACGCTGGACTTGCGTAGGGTGTGAACTTTTGTGCACGGTAAATAGGGGCGGCTTGTATTGCATGGACATGGCTTTGCTGTGACACCACGCTGTGCATAGCTTGCATTGGCGTGCTGCTCTGGCTTGAATTGGCTGTAGCCGAGTCTCGTTTTCGCCTTGAGTGCGAGGGGGTGCATTTTCCCCAATTAAGCAAGTCGCCAGCCATCGCAGTACACTACGCGCCCACCATGCCTATGTCTCTTTTTGACCATGAATTTGCTGCGGAGGATCTGGCTGATAGTCTGATTCCACCTTTGGCTATGCACCCACCGTTGGGGCATTTTGACAACCTGCGCGATGCGCATAATCCAGAACGGTTGGCGCCACACTGGAATACTTTCTTCGCGAAAACGATTGATGGTCTGCAAACTCAGGCAGGGATTGCAGACACGGCCCATATGTTGACAGGACGCCTTGATGACCTGCAACAGACGCTGGCACGTAATGTGGAAGACAACGGTGTCACTTACAACCTCTACTCTGACGCAGTAAGCCATGCCCGGCCTTGGTCGGTTGATTTGTTTCCGATGATTTTGTCGCAGCAGGACTGGCAAAACATTCGTGCAGGCATCGCACAGAGGGCTGAGCTGCTCAACCGGATTCTGCAGGATGTATACGGGAAGCAGCGCTTGGTGCAGGATGGTTTGTTGCCCAGTGCATTGGTGCATGGGCATCCTGGCTATTTCAGGGCTACGCACGGTATTGAGCCTGCTGCAGGGACCTATTTGCATGTGGCCGCGTTTGATCTGGCGCAAGGCCCCGATGGCCAGTGGTGGGTCGTGAGTCAGCGCACACAGGCGCCCTCTGGCTTGGGGTATGCGTTGGAAAATCGCATGATTGTTTCACGCCTGTTTCAAGATGCCTTCAAAGCATTGCATGTGGAGCGCCTGGCGGAAGCCTATGCCTCATGGCTTAGAAGTTTGCAGGCGCACAGTGAGCAGGGAGAGAATGCGCGTACCGTTTTATTGACACCAGGCCCTTACAGTGAAACCTATTTCGAGCATATTTATTTAGCGCGCTATCTGGGCATCTCCTTGGTTGAGGGAGGAGACTTGGTGGTGCGCGATGAGCGTGTATGGCTCAAAACCATCAAGGGGCTTGAGCGGGTGGACGTAGTGATTCGGCGTTTGGACGACGATTACCTCGATCCTCTGGAGTTGCGTGCCGATTCTGCGTTGGGTATTCCTGGCATGCTGCAGGCATGGCGCGCTGGCAACGTGGTGATGGCCAATGCGCCAGGCTGTGGTTTTCTGGAGTCTGCCTCAGTCATGGGGTTTTTGCCGGCGATCAGTGAGCGTTTGCTGGGTGAACCTTTGCGAATGCCTTCTATTGCCAGTTGGTGGTTTGGCGAACGTTCTGCCATGCGACACCTGTTGCCGCAGCTGTCTGAATATGTGATTAAGCCGACCTTTAGTGATCAAGCAAGGCGTTTTGTGCCTGCCATGGGCAAGCGCTTTAAGCAGGCGGAGTTGTGTCAATGGCAGGAGCGCATTGAGAAGCGTCCTGACGACTACTCTGCTCAGGCCTGGGTGCCGCTGTCGCATATGCCTACCTGGCGCGGCAGTGCTCAAGCGCAAAGCGGTACTGCAAGCAGTAGGGCGCCTATTGGTAGCCAAGCCATGATGATTCGCGTGTTTGCACTCTCTGATGGGCCCGGCCGCTGGCGGGTACTGCCCGGCGGTTTGACCCGCATTGCCCCAGAGGGGAAAGAAGTTGTTTCGATGTATCGGGGTGGTAGTTCTGCCGATTTGTGGGTGATGGCCGATCGCGCGGTGCAGGAGCGCAGTGTGCAAATGGGGCATCACCGCACAGAGCATGTGATCACCAGTCGCGCTGCAGAAAGTTTGTTTTGGTTTGGGCGCTATTCAGAGCGTTTGGACAATAGTGTGCGGTTCGCGCGGATTGTTTTAGAGGCACTCAACAACGCTGAGTTGGATATGAGTGGAGCCACCCTGGATTGGTTGCACCATCTGGCCTATGAGAACGGGCTGGTTAGCAAGGCTGCACCAACCCCTAGAGTGGCACGGCTGTTGTTTGAGCGCGCTTTAGTGGCTTCTTTGGCTGACCGCAAGGCTGAGCATGGTGCATGGAGTGTGGCCACGGTGCTTGATGGTTTGCAATACTCTGCGTTTTCGGTGCGTGAACGTTTGGCCACGGAGCAATGGACCTTGGTCAACCATGCGCAACAGGAATTTTTTGCAAGTATGCACGGTTCGCAAATCAAAACGCGTCAGGCATTGCGAGCGTTGGAGCATTTGGCTTCGCAGGCGATGGCGATGACAGGGGCGCAGTTGGATCGTATGACACGCGATGACGGTTGGCGCATGCTTTCGCTAGGGCGGCAAGTGGAGCGTATGAGTACGCTGGGTGGAGCGCTGGCATCGGCCTTGGAGTTGCGGGTGGTCGAAGATGATGCGGGTTTTGGTTTGCTGCTGGACCTATTCGATAGCACCATCACCTACCGCTCGCGTTACCAGCAACGGCGCGACCTGTATGCATTGGTTGAGTTGTTGGTGCTGGAGGCAGAAAACCCTCGCTCATTGGTATGGATGTCGGATACCTTAGCTGGGAGATTGAAACGCTTGCCGAGCAGTCCATGGCAGGCACTTGAGGCAGAAGGTGTGCTGCAGGACTTGCCGCATCTCTGGTCTCCGCAGAAGTTACTTCGTTTGGCACAAAGCAACCAATGTGCCGCACTGGGCCGGCAGATTGCAACGGCAGCTACTGCAGCGCAAAACCTCTCGGACCGCCTGACGCAGCAGTATTTCGTGCATGCACATGCAGATAGCCATGCGGTGGGCAATTGAGGGAGTTGGGTTGTATGAAACTTTCGGTGACACATGAGACGCGCTATACCTATGGATCCGCTGTGATTCAGGCTCACCATGTGGCGTACTTGAAGCCTGTTGACAATGTGATGCAGCGATTGCACGCATTTGATCTGCAGATATCGCCTGCACCATCGATTCAAACATGGAGTGTCGATCGGTATGGCCAGCAGCGTTGTTATTTCGAGTTGACGGATGCCCATGAAGAATTGGTCGTTGTGGCCCATAGTGTGCTGACCACTCAGGCTATGCCCGAGGCGCTGCGCGGTAAGTTTCCTGCTGTGCGCTTGCCAGAAGGGTTGCCATGGCAAGAGGCTGCGCTTGCGATGCAGTATGAGGCGGGGCAGGCGTTTGATGATGCTCGCGAATATACGCAGCCATCGGCTTTGGCGCCTGTGCAAGATGTTTTTCGTGATTACGCTTTGCAGTCTTGTGTGCCAGCCCAAGCGCAAACCGCCCATCAATTGGCAGCGCAGCTATGTCGCCGGATTTATGAGGAGTTCGATTACCAGCCGCAGGCAACCGATGTGAGTACGCCGCCTTTGCATGCGCTCAGGATGAAAGCAGGTGTGTGCCAGGATTTTGCCCAGGTCATGATCGCCTCCTTGCGATCGCTGGGGTTGGCGGCTAAGTATGTCAGCGGCTATTTACTTACAGAGCCGCCACCAGGTCAGCCAAGACTCATCGGCGCGGATGCGTCGCATGCATGGGTGAGTGTGTACTGCCCGCAAGATGGGTGGATGGAGTTTGATCCAACCAATAATTGTTTGGCAGGAGAGACCCATGTCAGGCTGGCTTATGGGCGTGACTATGGCGACGTTGCCCCTTTGCGTGGCGTTATTCGCGGTGGCGGCACGCACGAGTTGGATGTGGCGGTAACTGTCATGCCGCAAGAGTAAGGCATCTGCTAGAGAAACTGGGTTCTCGCATGTAGGCCATTTTGAAATGATTGGCTTGCGGCTTGCGGCTTGCGGCTTGCAGTTTGAGTTGAGCGCGGAGCATCGCGGTAGAGCCAGCTTTTTTTGTGGTTTTTATGGAACCAGTCTTCAGCCGCGACTGCAATTGCAAAGAATCTAGCCTGTTTGTTTGCAGGGGTACTTGTGCTTCGCCTGTGAAATGTGTGATAATCACTGGCTTCGTTCGTGCCTTTTTGGCATGGGCGGAGAAATTCTATCAACCTTCTCTCATGCTGGTGTCTGACTGAAATGGACGGGCGTGCGGTAACGCGGCTGCCAATTGCAGTGGCTGCGGTGAGAGTTTTGGAGTAATAACATGAGTCTGAGTAACTCCCTGGGGTTGCTGGGCCGCAAAGTGGGCATGATGCGCCTCTTTACTGATGATGGGGAATCTATTCCTGTCACAGTGGTGGATGTGTCCAACAACCGCGTGACCCAAGTCAAAACCCAAGAGAACGATGGTTACACTGCATTGCAGGTGACTTTCGGTGCCCGCAAGGCTTCCCGTGTGACTAAGCCAGTGGCTGGTCATTTGGCGAAAGCTGGCGTGGAAGCTGGTGAAATCGTTCGTGAATTCCGTGTGACGGAAGAAACTGCTGGTCAATACGCTGCTGGTGCAACAGTGCCTGTGGCTAATTTGTTCGCCGCAGGTCAGAAAGTGGACGTGCAAGGCACTTCCATTGGTAAAGGCTACGCCGGTACCATCAAGCGTCACAACTTCAGCTCCCAGCGTGCCTCTCACGGTAACAGCCGCTCGCACAATGTGCCCGGTTCTATCGGTATGGCGCAAGATCCAGGTCGTATTTTTCCTGGAAAGCGCATGACTGGTCATATGGGTGATGAGACTGTAACAACCCAAAATCTGGATGTCGTTCGCGTGGACGAGGCCCGTCAACTGTTGTTGATCAAAGGTGCTGTTCCAGGTTCTAAGGGTGGTTTTGTGACTGTGCGTCCTGCTGTGAAGGGAGCGAAATAATGCAAGTCGAGCTCCTGAACGATCAAGGTCAAGCCGCTACATTTGAAGCGCCTGAAGCTTTGTTTGGTCGTGACTACAACGAATCGCTGATCCATCAGTTGGTTGTGGCTTATCAAGCCAACGCCCGCCAAGGCACTCGTGCCCAGAAGGATCGTGAGCAAGTTAAGCACTCCACTAAAAAGCCATTCCGTCAAAAAGGTACTGGTAACGCCCGTGCTGGTATGACATCTTCGCCAATTTGGCGTGGGGGTGGTAAAGCTTTCCCTAACCTGCCTGAAGAAAACTTCTCGCAAAAGATCAACAAGAAGCAATACCGTGTTGGTATGGCTTCGATCTTCTCGAAGCTGGTGGCTGATGGTCGCTTGGCTGTGCTGGAAGATATCAAGCTGGATAGCCCAAAAACCAAAGGTTTTGCTTCCAAGCTGAAGAATCTCAAGGTGGAATCTGCGCTAGTAATCGCCGATACGATCGACGAAAACCTGTATTTGGCTTCGCGCAATCTGCCCAATGTTTATGTCATCGAGCCACGTTATGTGGATCCGCTGTCTCTGGTTCACTTCAAAAAGGTGCTGGTGACTAAGGGTGCCGTTGACCAGCTCAAGGAGATGTTCGCATGAGCCGCATCAACCCGACTCCCAAAGAGCGTCAATTCAGCGAAGGTCGTCTGTACCAAGTGCTGGTAGCTCCAATCGTTTCGGAGAAGGCCACATTTGCGGCCGAGCAATCCAACGCGGTGACCTTTAAGGTGCTGCGCGATGCATCCAAAGCAGAGATCAAAGCGGCTGTTGAGCTGCTGTTCAAGGTCGAAGTGGCAGGCGTCTCCGTTGTTAACGTCAAAGGCAAGGCCAAACGTTTCGGTAAAACCATTGGCCGTCGCGACCATGTTCGCAAGGCTTATGTGCGCCTGAAAGAAGGTCAAGAGCTGAACCTGTCTGGGGAGGCTGCGTAAACCATGACTATCATTAAACTCAAGCCACAAACTCCTGGTCAGCGTGGTGCGGTCAAAATTTCCCGCGCTCACCTGCACAAAGGTGCTGGTTACGCCCCTCTGCTGGAGCCTCAGTTCCAGAAGGCCGGTCGTAACAACAATGGCCACATCACAACACGCCACAAAGGCGGTGGTCATAAGCACCACTACCGCGTGGTGGACTTCCGTCGTAACGACAAGGATGGTATCGCTGCGAAAATCGAACGCATCGAATACGATCCAAACCGTTCGGCTCACTTGGCTCTGGTGGTGTACGCTGACGGTGAACGTCGTTACATCATTGCCCCTCGTGGTCTGGAAGTTGGCGCGACAGTAGTGTCAGGTTCGGAAGCTCCGATCAAGGCCGGTAACACACTGCCAATCCGCAACATCCCAGTGGGTTCAACCATCCACGCGATCGAATTGCAGCCAGGTGCTGGTGCGCAAATCGCCCGCTCCGCTGGTACCTCTGCGACCTTGCTGGCACGTGAAGGCGTGTACGCTCAGGTTCGTCTGCGCTCTGGTGAAGTGCGCAAAGTGCACATCGAATGCCGTGCCACCATTGGTGAAGTGGCTAACGAAGAGCACAGCCTGCGTCGTCTGGGTAAAGCCGGTGTGAAGCGTCACATGGGTATTCGTCCTACCGTTCGCGGTGTGGTGATGAACCCGGTTGATCACCCGCACGGTGGTGGTGAAGGTAAGACTGGCGAAGGCCGTCATCCTGTCGATCCATGGGGTAACCTGACCAAGGGTTACAGAACCCGTAATAACAAGCGTACACAAACTTTCATTGTGTCGCGTCGTAAGAAATAAGGGTAGGGCGCCATGACACGTTCACTCAAAAAAGGTCCTTTCGTGGATCACCACCTGCTGGCCAAGGTTGAAAAAGCCGTTGCTGGTAAGGACAAGCGCCCAGTGAAAACTTGGTCGCGTCGCTCCATGGTGTTGCCTGATTTCATCGGTCTGACGATCGCTGTTCATAATGGCAAACAGCATGTGCCTGTTTATGTTACCGATCAAATGGTTGGCCACAAGTTGGGTGAGTTCGCATTGACTCGCACCTTCAAAGGTCACCCTGCTGACAAAAAAGCTAAGCGTTAAGGAGTAACCCATGTCTGAAACACGTGCTGTACTCCGTGGCGTTCGTCTGTCCGCAGACAAAGGCCGCTTGGTAGCTGACCTGATCCGTGGCAAAAAAGTAGACCAAGCCTTGAACATCTTGGCATTCACGCCGAAAAAAGCGGCTGGAATCATCAAGAAAGTTCTCGAGTCTGCTATTGCTAACGCTGAACACAACGACGGCGCTGATATCGACGAATTGCGTGTTAAAACCATTTACGTCGAGCAAGGTACCACTCTCAAGCGCTTCACTGCACGCGCTAAGGGCCGTGGTAACCGTATCAGCAAGCCTACCGCCCACATTTATGTGGTCGTAGGCAACTAATCCAGAGGACAACTATGGGACAGAAAATCAACCCAACCGGTTTCCGCCTGGCGGTGAGCCGTGACTGGTCCAGCCGTTGGTACGCCAACAACCGTGACTTCGCTGGCATGCTGGCTGAAGACATTGAGGTGCGTGATTACCTCAAGAAGAAACTGAAAAACGCGCAGGTTTCCCGCGTGTTGATCGAGCGTCCAGCTAAAAATGCTCGCATCACTATTTACTCGGCTCGTCCTGGTGTGGTGATCGGCAAAAAAGGCGAAGACATCGAGAACCTGAAAAAAGAACTCACCAAGCGCTTGGGCGTGCCAGTGGCAGTGAACATCGAAGAAGTGCGCAAGCCTGAAATCGATGCTCAACTGATCGCTGACAGCATTACCCAGCAGTTGGAAAAACGCATCATGTTCCGCCGCGCCATGAAACGTGCGATGCAGAACGCTATGCGTCTGGGTGCTCAAGGTATCAAGATCATGTCTGCTGGCCGTTTGAACGGTATCGAAATTGCCCGTACTGAGTGGTACCGCGAAGGCCGCGTGCCTCTGCACACTCTGCGTGCTGATATCGACTACGCAACATCCGAAGCATCCACAACTTACGGCATCATCGGTGTCAAGGTTTGGGTTTACAAGGGTGACACACTGGGTCGCAACGATTTGCCAGCAGCTCCAGAGCCGCGCGAAGAAGAGCGTCGTCCACGTGGCCGTCGTCCAGCAGGTGGTCGTGATGACCGCCGTGGTGACCGTCGTGGTCGCGGCTCCAATGCAGCTCCTGCTGATGGAAGCGACAAACCCGCAGAAGCCACTTCTGCATCTACCGCCGTTAAGCGCGCAGACAGCGCGCCCGCGACAGCTGCGGACGGACAAGGAGAATAACCATGCTGCAACCTGCTCGTCGCAAATTCCGCAAAGAGCAAAAAGGTCGCAACACCGGTATCGCAACCCGTGGCAACACGGTTGCGTTCGGTGAGTACGGCCTGAAGTCTACTGATCGCGGACGTCTGACAGCTCGTCAAATCGAGTCTGCCCGTCGTGCTATTACCCGTCACGTTAAGCGTGGTGGCCGTATCTGGATCCGAGTGTTCCCAGACAAGCCAATTTCCACAAAACCAGCTGAAGTGCGTATGGGTAACGGTAAAGGTAACCCAGACTACTACGTCGCTGAAATCCAGCCAGGTAAAGTGATTTATGAAATCACTGGTGTGCCTGAAGAGCTGGCTCGTGAGGCTTTCCGTTTGGCTGCAGCCAAGCTGCCTTTGCGTACCACATTCGTTGCTCGCCAACTGGGCGCTTAATTCAGGAGATACCAAATGGCTAAAAAATCGACTGAAAAGCAATCCAAAGCAGAAGTTCTGCGTGGCAAAGACGTTGCTGGTCTGAAGGAAGAAGTGAAGTCTTTGCAAAAAGCCCACTTCGGTCTGCGTATGCAAGTGGCTACTCAGCAATTGAATAACACCAATGTGCTGCGTACTACTCGTCGCGACATCGCTCGCGCCAAGACCATCCTGAACCAGAAGCAAGCTGAAGAAGCTGCTAAATCCAATTAAGGGGCCGAAATGACGGAAGAAAAGAAATCCCTCAAGCGCACCTTGGTTGGCAAGGTGGTCAGCGACAAACGTGCCAAGACTGTGACTGTTCTTGTTGAACGTCGCGTTAAGCATCCTATCTATGGCAAGATCGTAATGCGTTCTAGCAAATACCACGCTCATGATGAGAATGGTGAGTACAAGCTGGGCGATACCATTGAGATCACAGAGAGCCGTCCGCTCTCTAAAACCAAGAACTGGGTTGCTACTCGCTTGGTGCAAAAAGCAACTTTGGTGTAATTCACTCTAGTTCGCTAAAAAAGCCCTGCTTTGCAGGGCTTTTTTACGCCTGTCGATTGTTGTTTTGATGTTCTTCTAGAGCGTATTAGGTGGCAGGTGCGCGTTAGTAACAACGTCATTACGCATTTTGAGGCAAGGACGTGGCCATTGCGCTGTTGCGAAATGTGGTCGAGCGTTCAAGAGCATCTTGATTCAAGTGCAGAGCCTCCTTCAAATAGAGGCCAAACACAATGTTCAATACGCTAGGCTGGTGGATTGTGGTGATGCGCCGTTGTAGATAGGGGTGCATGCTCTGGATTGGTAAATCAACGCACGTAGATATGCGATAAGGAATAGCAATGGACGAGTTGGCAGCGCATGCCTGGATTTGGATTCCCGTTGTGGTGCTGGCCGCAGCAGCGCAGACGGTACGCAATACGGCACAGCGTTCTCTCAGTGGTGGCTTGGGCACATGGCCTGCGACGCTTGTGCGTTTTCTGTATGGGTTACCGTTTGCGGCGACCTGTCTAGTGTTGTTGTATTGCGTGCCAGAACAAGCCCCTATCGTTCCGCATTTCAGTCTTGCTTATGGTGGCTGGATCGCATTTGGCGCATTGTTCCAAGTTGCCGCGACGGCTGCATTATTGCTGGCGATGCAGGCGGGCAATTTTGCGGTCTCCATCACGTTTTCTAAAACCGAAGTGCTGCAACTGATGCTGTTTGGCAGCGTGTTCTTGGGTGAATTGCCTGTAATGCACCAAATCGTAGCGGCTGTACTAGCTACGCTAGGGGTGGTATTGCTGGCTTGGCCCAATGCAGGGTCCAAAGGACAGGCCGCAAAAGATGCGCTGATGCGTGCGTCGTTGTTTGGTTTGCTGTGCGGCGCTTGCTTTGCGCTGGCTACTTTGGGATTTCGCGGTGCTGCGGTGAATTTGCAAGGTGTCAGTCCTTGGGTGTCTGCAGCTTGGGGGGTTGTATTTGCACAGGCGTTGCAAACGGTGGTCATGTCTACGTGGCTGGCTTGGCGCGACCGTGAAGGTTTATTGGCTTGTTTGCGCAGTTGGCGTGTTTCCCTGTTGGCAGGGTGTATGGGGGCGATGGCATCCCTGTTGTGGTTTTCTGCCTATGCGATGCAAACAGCAGCAGCCGTACGTGCTCTAGGGATGGTGGAAGTGCTGTTTGGCTATCTGGTTTCGCGCAAAATTTTGCATGAAAAGCTGCGTGTGCCTGAAAAATGGGGCATCGCCTTAGTGGTGCTCGCTGTGGTGTTGATTGGTCTGCCGCTATAGTGCAGGGCGGCGCCAACCAGTATTCAAGAAAGTGATGACGCACGATGGACGGTAATCGAGGTGACAACAAGGATGCAGTATCTTCGACGATTGCTCCGCAACGGATGGCCGCAACGGTATGGCCGGTCGGGGCGCTGTGTTTAGCTATTGGCGATGCACTGCAAGCGCGCTTCCATTCTGTGACCGTTGAGGGCGAAATCAGTGGCTTGACCCGTGCAGCCAGTGGCCATTGGTATTTTTCGCTCAAAGATGAGCGTGGGCAATTGCGTTGCGCGATGTTCCGTCGTGCCGCTTCCATGGTCAGCGCTCCCATCCAGGAGGGCGATCGGGTGGTTGCGCAAGCCCGTGTGACGGTGTATGAACCGCGTGGTGATTTGCAGTTGGTTGTTGAGGCTCTGCGACCAGCAGGTTTAGGCAATCTTTATGAACAGTTTTTGCGGCTCAAAGCGCAACTGCAGCAAGAAGGGCTGTTTGAGCAAGCCCGTAAACGTCAGCCTGTTGGTATTCCACGTGCGATCGCTGTGGTGACGTCCTTGAATGCGGCCGCCTGGCATGACATCATGACCGCATTGCGCCGGCGTGCACCGCATGTGCCAGTGTTGCTCGTTCCTGCGCTGGTGCAAGGCAGCGAGGCGCCTGCCTCTTTGCGCCAGGCATTACAGAAGCTGTATGAGGCCATAGCCCAAGGCTCGCTCAAGCAAAGTGATGGCAGTGCCTGGAATATCGACACGATTATCGTGGCCCGTGGTGGCGGTTCCATTGAAGACTTGTGGGCTTTCAATGACCCGCAATTGGCCCGACTGATCGTGCAAAGCCCTGTGCCCTTGATTGCAGGGATTGGCCATGAAACCGACTTCACGATTGCTGATTGGTGCGCGGACGTGCGCGCTCCCACACCCACTGCTGCGGCTGAGCTGGCCGCTTTGCCAGCAGAGCAACTCTTGCAGGGCTTGAATCACCACCACGACCGGTTAAGCCAGACGGTAGACCGCCAAATGCTGGCACACGAGCGCCGCATTCAGGCCGTTGGCCAGATGTTTGCACGGCCATCTGCTTGGTTGGCGCGGCATGCAGCACGATTAGAACGAACAAGCCATGCGCTACAACGAGCTTCCAGTTCGCAGTGGCAGCGCCAATCATTTCGACTGGAGCAATGTGCTTTGGCATGGCCGCGCGCAGTGCAATCGTCTTTGCACCAGCAGGCACAGAGATTGGAGCAAGCGGGCCTGCGCTTGCGTATGCTTGACCCGCAGCAAGTTCTTGAACGGGGTTATGCGATTGCCACCAATGCGCAAGGCTCGGTGGTGCGTGACGTTCAAGAGGTGGAGGAAGGCCAAATATTGAAGGTACGGCTCGCCCGTGGTGCCATGACTGTGCAGGTGAAATGACAGCATAGTGTGGCTTTGAGGCTCGCAGCCAAGCAGGTTTGGCGCTAATGAACAAGGAGACAAAACAATGGATATGGTATGGGTTGTGGCCATTGGTGCAATTGCTGCTGGCTTGGTACAAGGGATTTCAGGCTTCGGCTTTGGCATGGTCGCCATGTCTATTTGGGCCTGGGTGATTGATCCGCAATTGGCTGCAGTGTTGGCTGTTTTTGGGGCGTTGTTAGGTCAGATCATCGCTGCAGTCACTGTGCGCCGGGGCTTTGACATCCGTGTACTTTTACCGTTTGTGCTGGGTGGTTTGGTAGGAGTGCCGTTAGGCACATGGTTGCTGCCTCAATTAGATGTGCATTGGTTCAAGGCCCTATTAGGTGGTTTTTTGGTGTTGTTTTGTCCAATCATGTTGTATTCCAGTCGTTTGCCGCGTTTGAGTAAACGTCCACGATGGGTAGATGCGCTGACCGGGTTGATCGGCGGGGTGATGGGAGGTTTGGGAGGAATGACTGGAACTGTGCCTACCCTTTGGTGCACTTGGGCTGGTATGCCCAAGGAGTTGCAACGTGCGGTGATTCAGAATTTCAACCTCACCATGCTGATGGTGACCATGCTCACTTATGCGGCCACAGGCCTGGTCTCGCGCGATGTGTGGCCGCTGTTTGCGGTAGTCGCGCCTGCCATGCTCATTCCGAGTTTACTTGGCGCTAGACTTTACAAAGGTTTGAGCGAGCAGCGATTCAAACAACTGGTGCTGGGCTTGCTCACGGTTTCAGGCATCACCTTACTGGTGGCAGCGGTGCCCAAATTGCTGGCCTGAAGCATTACGAGTGAGCTGTCATGCGAAGCCATTACCAAAGCCAACCGCGCTTAGGTAGATTGTTTTTGCATTGTGCATATTGCTGCGCATAAACCTGGGCGCGATTGGCGACTTTGGTGGCTACTGGGGGCAACCACGTTTTAGTCCGATAGCTTTGGTTGCGGTACCCTGTCCAGCCTTCGTGGTAGTTCAGGTACTGGCCATAAGCATCCCATAGCGAAATGCCATTGATTTGGCGACTTTTGCTCATGTACCAGCCAATGAAGTCCATCGAGTCGGCAAAGTCATTGCGTTTGACGAAGCTCTTGCCGGTTTCTTTTTTGTATTGATTCCAGGTGTCATTAAGCGCCTGCGAATAACCGTAGGCACTGCTCACTCGCCCCCAAGGAATGATGCCCAAAACATAGGCCTTAGGGGGTTGTGCATCAGCCCTGAAAGACGACTCTTGGTACATGATCGCCATAGGTACATGCACCGGCGCTCCCCAATGCGCCTGCGTGGCCAGTGCTGCGCTGTGCCATTGGGGATATTGCTCAAAAATAGAACACACATTTTCGGGGTGCCGCGGTGGTGGCGTACTGCAGCCACTGATGAGCAGAGCCATCGTTATGGCGCAGCTGGGGATAGTGGCTGCGCGAATGGCTCTGCGATAGTTCCAAAAACTGTGCTGCCTCCGCAGCTTGTGCGTGGGCGAAATGGGCATGCGCAGCGCTAAAGAAGTCGCACCAAGACGTGGGGCAGAAAACATAGAGCAGAAAGAAATTGGAGGTATGGCGGTGGCTCCAGTTTATCCCAGGCATTCAAGCTAGTCCTGATGCGACGCAGGGAGGAGCGTACAAGCGGCAGACCAAGTGGGCAACATTAAAGTCAATTGGTCATTTCTCTGTCATGAAGTTGTCAAACGGTATTTCTACACTTCGCCCGCAAAGCGTTGGCATGTGTGGGCAACGCTACTTTTTGGAGAACCCATGACTCATAAATTGTTGTACCCAGCACTGGCTGGCGTAGTGGCTTTGATGGCCGCTTGTGGTGGCAGTAGCGATGATGCGCCACCTCCCGTGAATCCGCCGGCGCCTGCGCCACAAAAGAACGTAGTGTTCTTCTTGGGCGACGGCATGGGCATTACCACACTGACGGCAGCACGCATTTACTCGGTGGGTGAAGAGGGCGCTTTGACGATCGACAGCTTCCCGGATACCGCTTTTGTTCATACCTATTCCCGTGATGGTCAGGTAACTGACAGCGCCCCCTCCATGGCCGCGTACATGACGGGTGTGAAGATGAACAACGAAGTCATCTCCATGTCTGCTGAAACCAGTGCAGTGGATGCGCAAGGTAAAGCCTACGTGAATAAAGAAGACTCCACGTGCCCAGTCGCTGGCAATGGGACGCCCGTCGATACGATTTTGGAGTTGATGAAGGACAAAGGCTACGGCACCGGTGTGGTGTCGACCACACGTGTGACGCATGCCACACCTGCAACCACCTACTCGCATGTGTGCCACCGCGATGCATACAACACCATTGCAGCTGCTTTGGTGCCGGGCGGTGCTGGTTACAACGCACGTCTGGGTGATGGTATTGATGTGGTGCTTGGCGGTGGCATTCGTAACTTTTTGCCTAGTGACAAAGGCGGACGTCGCAATGACGGACGGGATTTGACCGCAGAGCTGGTCAAGGCCAATTACACCTTTGCTGCAACGCGTGCACAGTTCGATAGCCTGCCTACTGATGGCAGCAAGATTGCCGCGTTGCTCACCTCTGGTGACATGAGTTATGACCTGGACCGTGATCCAGCTAAAGAGCCTAGCTTGGCGGAGATGACAGGCAAAGCCATTGATGCGCTGGCGGCCAAGAAAAAAGGCTTTTTCCTGATGGTCGAAGGTGGCCGTATTGACCATGCATTGCATGCCACCAATGCCCGGCGAGCCTTACAAGACACTGTGGCTTTTGATAATGCCATCAAAACCGCGTTGGATAAATTGGAAGCCATTGACCCCGGTTTGAAAAACACGTTGGTGGTCGTGACTGCTGACCACGACCATACGCTGCAAATGAACGGCTATGCCGCGCGTACCGGTAAAACAGAGCCAGGCAAACCAGGTGTTCTTGGCCTGGTCAATAACTACACAGATGGCAAAGCCGCCACCGATGTGGATGGCAATAACTACACGATTTTGGGCTTTGGCAACGGCCTTAAACGCCTTGATCAGCGCGGCACCATCACTGCAGAAATGCTTGAAGACCCAGATTACCTGCAAGAAGCCGTGGTGCAAGTATCAGGTTCCGAAACGCACGGTGGGGGCGATGTTTTTCTGGGCGCTAAAGGTCTGGGTTCTGAAAACTTCCGTGGCACTTTGACCAATAACGACGTGTTTGGCCTGATCAAAAAAGCCATTGCATTGAACTGAGCGCTGCTGACTGCATAAAAGGATATTGATCATGACTAAACCATTTCACAAAACCACCATCGCATTGGCGCTCGGTGCAAGTTTGCTGGCAGGTACAGGCGTAGCCAGTGCACAAACCGCCAAGAACGTGATTTTCTTTCTGGGTGACGGCATGGGCCCCGTAACGGTGACTGCCGCACGTATTTACAAAGGCGAAAAGGAAATTGCTGCAGGCGCCAAGCTGGAGACTTCCGAGCGCGCAGCGTTGGCCATGCAAGAGCTGGGCTATGCAGGTCGCATCAAGACATTCTCGCGCGATGGCCAGACCACGGACAGTGCACCTTCCATGGCGGCTTATATGACGGGCGTGAAGATGAACAACGAAGTCATCTCCATGAGCGCGGAAACCGAAGCCTATGCACCAGACGGCTCTCAATACATCAAAGGCGAAGACTCCACTTGCCCAGAAGGCAATGGTCAAGCAGCAGAAACACTGCTGGAGTTGGCCGTGAGCCAAGGCCGCGCAACTGGCGTAGTCTCGACTACCCGTTTGGGGCACGCTACACCTGCAACCACCTACTCGCATGTGTGCAACCGCAATGCCTACAACACGATTGCAGAGCAAGCGGTGCCTGGCTACCCCGAGTTCAACACCCGCTTGGGTAATGGCATTGATGTGATGTTGGGGGGCGGATGGCGTAATTATTTGCCTAAGTCTGAATACGCCAGCAGCCGCCGCACGGATGAGCGCAACCTGATTGCCGACATGCAAAAAAGTGGCTACACCTATGTCAATTCCGGCACAGCTTTGAACGCTTTGGACGCGGGCAACACCAATAAACTGTTGGGCATTTTCTCCAACAGCGAATTGGCCTATGAGCTCGATCGCGTCAAGCTGAATCTGGACCAGCCAAGTCTGTCGCAGATGACGGGCAAAGCTTTGGACGTGCTCAGCCGCAATGACAAAGGCTTTTTCCTGATGGTCGAAGGCGGACGCATCGACCACGCGCTGCACGGTACCAACGCCAAACGCGCTCTGGAAGATACGCTGGCATTGGATGAGGCTGTGCAAACAGCGCTGCGTGTGATGGAGCAAAAAGATCCCGGCTTGGCCAACACTTTGATTGTTGTTACCGCCGACCACGACCACGCCATTGCTTTCAATGGCTACACCAAAATTGGCAACCCCATTTTGGGCTTGGTGCATGACTACAGTACAGGCGAAGTCGTTAAAGCCGCAGACGGCAAGCCCTACACCACATTGGTGTTTGGCAATGGTGGGCGCGCCGGCGCCAATGATGTGGGTGAGGATGGCGAAGCCGTCATTTCCCCGCCACGTAGTGCTGAACGCCAAGACTTGACCAATGTCGACACGACAGCAGACAACTTCTTGCAGGAAGTGGGTATTCCGTTGGGTGCGCCCGGTGCCGAAACGCACGGCGGTGGTGATGTGATGCTGTATGCAGGCGGTGCCGGTGCGCAGCATTTCCGTGGCACTTATGACAACACCAAGGTGTTTGAAAAAGTGCGTGCAGCATCGGGGCTGTAAGCCACTGAACTTGAAAGCCAACAAGTTGCTTTAATGGATAGAGGGGGCCGTTTGACGGCTCACCTCTTTTTTGCGTTGATCTGCGGTGTTTTAGAACGTCTATCCGTGAATTCACCGTTGCGAGTTGAATATGAAGACGATTGAGAAAAAGAAATGGGCCATTCGCGCCACCGTCAAACGTATGACCATGGCTGCGTGTGTGGTTGGCAGTGTGTGGTCGCACATGGCCGTTCAAGCCCAAGCCGTTGAGACTTCTGCGCCTGAGGCGTTGGCCAAAACAAGTACTGAAGCGCCGCCAGTGCATTTGCTGTTGAGCTACCACACCATGAATATTGGCAGTGATGGGGTGCAGCGAGAGGCCAGCTACACCAAGCGCATGCACCGCGTGGGCCAACGCATTTGGATTGAAAAAGACACGCCACAGGCGTTGCGCGACAGCTTGGCCCATGGCCATGGTGGCAATCAAAATACAGGGCCACACGCGGGCCATGCGCATACATTGGCGCAAGAAGCGCCTTTGATGGTGCAAAAAGACGCCGATGGCGATGTCCAAGTTCAGGTGGTCATCAATTCCCTGGAACAACTCATCAGCGTGGAGCGCGCCCACCAGGGCAATGTCGGCTACAACGGTTCGTGGGAAGCCACGTACTGGGTCATTCCACCTTCGTCTTTGCACGCGTTGCAGCGCGTGGGCCAGCCGCGTGATGGCATTCAGCTCTACCGCAAGTTTGCCGACGAAAGCATGACGGAAGTGGCATGGGATATTGAAAAGCAATACCCTCGCCGCGTGCTCAAGCGTGGCCCCCATGACACCACGTACTACCAACTCACCGCAGAAGAGGTGGATGCACCAGAAACCATGCCATGGACATTGCTGAGCCATTACAAGACAGGCGATTACTCGGATTTGCTCGATTAATGGGGGCTGCATAGCGCAAAGCCTTTCCGGTCCAGGCCTAGCCTGGCCTTGTTTGTCAGCATGCCGGTGAAAATCCATTGTTTCCTTTGGCGCTGATGCGATCGATCTCGTTGCACAATGGCTTGGTTATTCAACCAAAACGAGCGGCATTGCGCGCATGTCTTCATGTGTCGCTCTAGACCATGAGGGAGTACCAGCCATGCATGTCAGCGATTCAAAAGAGATGCGCTTTGCGGCCAACCATGGCGGCTCCATGCCTTGGACCACAGCGTTGAGGAAGCTTAGTTGGGTTGCGCTTGTATGTGCTGTGCAAGCAACTGCGCCGGCTTATGCGCAGGCGCCGGCGCAACCATCAGTGGCGTCAACCGCTGCGTCCCCAGCTCCCGATGCGATGTCTCCCAATGGCGGTGCCTATTACGGCCCTTTGCGCAATGGCTTGATGCACGGACAAGGCCGCTTGCTATGGCGCAACGGCGATGTGTATGAGGGCGGCTTTGTTGATGGACTTTGGAGTGGTCATGGCGTATTGCGCATGGCCAATGGAACGTACTACGAAGGGCAGTTTGTCGATGGCGATTTTTCTGGACAAGGCCAGTTGCAATATGCAGATGGCGATGTTTACAAAGGGGCATTTTCCCAAGGAGAAGCACACGGACAAGGCCGGTTGACGCGTGCTGGCGGAAGCATTGTGATCGGCACCTTTGAAAAGGGCGAGCCCGCAGGAGATGTAACCGTCATTGCACCAGATGGTCAGCGCTATGAAGGGCATATGCGCCACTGGGATTTGACGGGGCCTGGACGCATGGTGGATGCCGATGGCACTGTTGTAGAAGGGGTGTTCAGCGGCTTCACCATCGAGGGAAAAGGGCATGTGACCTATGCAGACGGACGCCAATACCGAGGCGACCTTGTCTACAGCACCCCCCATGGCCATGGCGTGATGCTCTTTTCTAATGGAGATGAATATAAAGGGATGTTTGAGCACGGGCTCATGCATGGTGCAGGGGTGATGCGATGGGCTGTGGCTCAGGCAGATGGGCGGCGCGTTACACGCGGTCAATGGCAAGAGGGCGAGCTGCTTGATGCGCAGGGGCGAGTGCATGGTCAAGAGACCGATGCGGCCCCAGATACCCCTGCCCAGTGGCAAGCCAATGTGGATACGGTGCTCTACAACCAAAATACATTGCTGGCCAAAGCATATGCCGCATTGCAGCCACCCACACCAGGTCAAACCAATTTGTATGCGCTGCTGGTCGCTGGCGATGGTGGGCAAGAAGTCTTCCGGCGAGAGGTGCAATATGTCGCGCAATTGCTTGCTGAACGTTTTGGTGCCCAAGGGCGCATTCTTAGCTTGATCAACAGCCGTACTGGGGTGAGTACCACCCCTCTTGCCACACAAGAAAGCCTCTCGCGCAGCCTGCATGCACTGGCGCGGGTGATGGATCCCGAGCGCGATGTACTCTTGCTGTTTTTAACCAGCCATGGCTCTGCAGACCACCAACTGAGCTTGCAGATGAAGGGGATTCAACTGCGTAACCTGCCAGCAAAGACATTGGGGGCGATGCTCAAGGACAGCGGTATTCGCAACAAAATTGTGGTGGTTTCCGCCTGCTATTCCGGCGGTTTTATCCCTGAGCTGGCTGATTCCCGCACGTTGGTGGTCACGGCCGCAAGGGCTGATCGCACATCATTTGGTTGTGCCGATGAGAACGACTTCACCTATTTTGGACGTGCGTTGTTCAAAGAGTCTATGGCGCAAACACAAGCATTGACAGCCGCTTTTGCACAGGCACAAAGTCTGGTAAAGCAATGGGAGCTGGACATGGCTGATGCCGGCGATGCAGACAATACAGCCGATGGCGGTGCGGCATTGGCCAGGCGTTTGACGATGCAACTGCGCCAATCGGAACCTCAAATTTCCGGCACGCCTGCTTTCCGGGAGTGGATAGACCAGCAATGGTTGCAGTGGCAGCGCCCGCTCGCACAGAGCGAACAGTAAAACCGTGGCCGCGCCCGTTGAGGCTCGTTGCGCTGGTTTTGCGGGGGGCTTACCCCGCTGCTTTAACCGCGGCCCACAAATGGCATTTTGGTCGCCATCACCGTATGGAACAGCACGTTGGCTTCTAGCGGCAAACTGTCCATGTACAGCACCGATTGCGCAACTGTGTTCACATCCATCATGGGTTCAATTGCAATGCTGCCATTGGCTTGTGGAACCCCTGTCGACATGCGTGCTGCCAGCTCTGTATAGGCATTGCCAATGTCAATTTGGCCCACAGCAATATCGTGTGCGCGTCCATCCAGACTGGCGGTCTTGGTCAATCCCGAAACGGCGTGCTTGGTCGCTGTGTACGCCATGGAGTTGGGGCGTGGCGCATAGGCCGAAATCGATCCATTGTTAATGATCCGGCCCCCGCGAGGATTTTGGCTGCGCATGACTTTAAACGCCTGCTGCAAGCAATAAAACATGCCATTGAGATTGACGTTCACCACCTCTTGCCATTGCTCAGCCGTCCATTCCACAAAGTCGCCTGGCGGATTGCCGCGCCCTGCGTTGTTGAATAACAGGTCAACGCGCCCCCATTGGGCTACGGCGGTTTCAAACAATCGTGCAACCTCGCTGGCGTTAGCCACATCGGTGGCTATCGGCAAGATCGCACCTGCAGCAGCACTGCGTTCTGCTTCTTGCGCAACGCCTTGTAAGGCCTCCAGACGGCGCCCTGCGATAGCCACGCGGTAGCCTGCGTTGGCCAAGGTCAATGCAACCGCTTTGCCGATGCCAGAACCGCCACCTGTCACGATGGCTACTTTTTGGTGGGTCATATCTATTTCTTTCGATGAAAACGGGTGGGAGTCGTTGAAAAACTAGCAACGGTATCTTCGCAGACAGCTGGGGAGGCAGAAAACGTAGCTAACGCCTAAGCGAAGCGTCTACCCTCGCGGTTGAGTAAGCGGCTTGCGTAGCAAGTCGGCTTGAGCGAAGGGTTAGGGTACGACCAGCAAATAGCATTACAAGCGATGTGAATTGTTCAGGATGGAGCACCATTTGTCCGCCCAATAAGCCAGAAAAATGATCAAAAAACTGCCGAAAACCAAACCCAACGCAACATTAACGGATGGAACTTCGGTGTCGATGTACAGCTTGTCACCAGGCTGCGCATTGGTAAAAAAATGAAGGTACAAGAAGGACAAGCCAGTGACAAAAAATAAGCAGGATATAAGAACTACAACCCCAATAATGATGCGTGTGAGCTGGAAAAACAAGCTGCACATTTATGACCTAACGCCTGAATTAAGCCGCGCCGCGAAGCGGCGTCGGCTTGAATGAGTAAAAAGGAGTCTCCCCTAGACCACTTCTCANCTTGCGCAACTGCCTGCAGGCACCATCGTCGCCATGGAAGCATGCTCCAGTGCCCACCACTGGGCCAGACGCAGCCTTCAATACGGCCTGCAACCCAAACTCATGGCCGCCCAATTCGTCAAACCCTTTCGCAAAGCCCAAAGCAGCAAGAACGACCGCAATGACGCAGACGCCATAGCCACCGCAGCACGCCAGGGCAATATGCGCTTTGTCAGCATCAAAACCGAAGACCAACAAGCCCGCTTGTCATGGCACCGGGTGCGAGAAGGCTATAAAAGCCAAGCCCTGTGTATCAGCAATCGCCTCAGAGGACTATTGGCAGAGTTCGGCATCGCCATTGCCCAAGGCGATGGCGCACTGCGTAAAGCTTTAGGTGATAGCGACACCAGAGCCACATTGCCACCCATTTTGTTGCAAGCGATCGACCACCTCAGCGACCACTGGCACCAAGTGCGAGAGCGCTTGCACGAATGCGACCAACACATTGCAGCTCACGCTGCACAAGACCAGCGTTGCCAAAGAGCCCAGCAAATCACAGGAGTCGGCGTGCTCACAGCCGATGCACTGGTCGCCCACATAGGAGATGGCCGTGACTTCCACAACGGCAGACAACTGGCCGCATGGCTGGGCTTGGTACCCACCCAACACTCCACAGGAGGCAAAGCCAAACTCGGGCACAT
>NZ_STFG01000032.1 GCF_004833285.1 Lampropedia puyangensis | reverse complement strand
ATGAAACAGTTCGGGCTTACCAACGTTCAGATATGGTGGAAAGAAGGAGAGAACTGATGACCTGCTGGGCTAAATATTGTACGGATAGAGGAAAATATCAATCAGCCTAAAGCTTTTAACAATAGAACGAATAAGAACTCAATCTTCCCCATTCTAGAGTTGCTATATTGCATCTGACTCATGCAACGCGCTCAGTCTGAGCCTCAATAATCGGCTTGCACTGACCGATCAACCAGTCGCGAAACGCTTGCACTTTGCGCGATTCGCGTTGCATCGCTGGGCGCACCAGGTAATAGCCATCGCTGCGCAGAATCGGCTGTTTGAATGGCCGAACCAGCTGGCCGTTGGCAAACTCCTGGCACAGCAAGGCCTCCTGGCCAATCGCAATGCCCAAACCTTCCATTGCCGCCTGCCATGACAGGATCGTGCTGCCAAATGTCATTTGCTCAGCCCCCGGATGCGTGTCTGCATAGCCTGCGGCTTTGAGCCAAACATCCCAATCGGTGCGTCGGTATTGCGAGACCAATTGCAGCTGCCGCAGCAAAGAAGTGGGGTACTTCGGGTTGGGCGCGTATTTCTTCAGAAATGCGGGCGAGCACACAGGCTCTATCTCGTCATAAAACAGCAAATCCTCCTGCATGCGTGGCCACTTGCCACTGCCAAACTGGATCGCCAAATCAACGGAATCGCGGTCAAAGTCGACCTCAGGAACCGCATTGGAGATGCGCACCTGGATGTTGGGGTGTTCCTGGTGAAACTGGTTCAAGCGCGGAATCAACCATTTAGCCGCAAACGTGGTGTAGGTGCGTACCCGCAGCACGCCTTGCCGGGCATCCTTGGTGAGGTCATCGGTAGCCTGCGCAATGATCTCGAAGGCCGGCATGACCTTGTCTGCATAGGCCTTGCCAGCACGGGTCAGCGACACGCCATGGCGCTCACGCCGAAACAGCTCCAGCCCCAGATAGCTCTCCAAAACAGCAATCTGCCGACTCACGGCCGATTGGGTGACATGCAACTGCTGCGCCGCCACCGTGAGGTTTTCGGTGCGCGCCACCACCTCAAACACATGCAGGGGATTTAAAGGAGGAATACGTCGTGCCATGGCCAATGAACTGGTTAGCGTCCGATTGAATTTATGAAGAGGCAATCGTACGACTGGAAACACACCATTGAGGTATGACTAAATATTCTATCTTGAAATCGAATGCTCAAGTCCCCTTGTGAATGAACTGCTTAACAATATGGTATCTATTCATGAGACAACCGGTTAAAAGACAGAAAGGCACACACAATGAGTCAAGCGCGAACCATGGACGGCAAGGTCGTCATCGTCACCGGGGCCGGTGGCGGCGTAGGCAAGGCCATTGCATTACTGGCAGCGGCCGAGGGCGCCAAAGTGGTGGTCAACGATTTGGGCGTGTCGCTCAATGGCGAGAAGCAGGCACTGTCGCCCGCCGAACAAGTCGTACAAGCAATCCAAACTGCGGGCGGGCAGGCCATCGCCAATGCCGACAGCGTCGCCGACTGGGATTCGGCCCAGCGCATGGTCGAGCAAGCCGTCGATACCTTTGGCCGCATCGATGCGGTGGTCAACAGCGCAGGCATCTTGCGCGACGCCATTTTCCACAAACTCGAACCCGCCGACTTTGAATCGGTCATACGGGTTCACCTCTTTGGTGCCTACAACACCAGCCGCGCAGCAGCCAGCCACTTCAGGGCCCAGGGTGGTGGCGCGCTGGTGCACATGACGTCCACCTCCGGTTTGATTGGCGGCCTGGGCCAGGCCAACTACGCCGCAGCCAAAATGGGCATCGTGGGTTTGTCGCGCTCCATCTCGATGGACATGGCCCGCTTTGGTGTGCGCTCCAATTGCATCGCACCGCATGCTTTCAGCCGCATGATTGAAAGCGTGCCCGGCCTCTCCCCTGAAGAGCAAGAACGCTACCTGGAAAAGCGCCGCCAAACCACCCGTCCCGAGCAAATTGCCCCATTGGCTGTATTGCTGTGCTCAGACCAGGCCAAAGACGTCAGTGGCCAGATTTTTGGTGCGCGTGGCAACGAGGTGTATTTGTACAACCAGCCACGCCCCATTCGCACCCTGCAGCGCGGCGAAGGCTGGACCCCCAGCACCTTGGCAGAGCAAATGATCCCCGCCTGGCGCACCAGCTTCACGCCGGCCGAACGCACCAAAGACGTCTTTGGCTGGGAAGCCATTTGAGCCGCGCCTTTGGCTGCGCCATGCACGCACGCCATGTTCACATGGCCTGTGAGCGCGCAGCCGACCGGCTTGCCCTAGCGACACCAAACCAACAACAAGGAGCCACGCCATGCCACTGAATGTGCAGGCATTGAAAGACTGGGTGTTTGAAGACCGCCGCCAGACCTACACCGACAAAGACACCATGCTCTATGCACTCAGTGTCGGTTTCGGCGCTGATCCGCTCGACCCCCTGGAATTGCCCTTTGTGTACGAAAAAAACCTGCGCGCCATGCCCTCGATGGCGGCGACCTTGTGCCATCTGGGTGCATGGATTGGCGATGCAAGAACCGGTGCAACCAAAAGCAAAATCGTGCACGGCGAACAGCGCATGCGTTTTCATGCGCCATTGCCCGCAGCCGCCGATTTGGTGGCACGTTCGCGTGTGCTGGGGGTAGAAGACAAAGGGGCTGACAAAGGCGCGCTGGTACACGTTGAAAGAGCGATCTCCAACGCAACCAGCGGAGAGCTGCTGGTCACCATCACCCACACGTCGTTTTGCCGAGCCGACGGTGGTTTTGGCGAATCGTTCGGTCCCACACTGCAACTGCATACCCTGCCTGAGCGAGCCCCCGACCATGTTGCAGAGCTGATCATTGCCCCCGATGCCGCCCTGCTCTACCGCCTCAACGTCGACCGCAACCCCCTGCATGCCGATCCGGAAGTAGCACAGCGTGCCGGATTTGAGCGCCCCATTCTGCATGGGCTATGCAGCTATGGCATGGCCGCACGCAGCATGCTGGGCCAATGGCTTGACTACGATGCCTCGCGCATGGGTAGCCTGGATGTGCGCTTCTCTTCGGTGGTCTTCCCGGGCGAAACCTTACAGGTGCAATCGTGGCGCGATGGCGATGTTCTGAGCTTCAAAGCGCTAGTGCCTGCACGCGGCAAAACCGTGCTGGACAATGGCCGAATCGATGTGGTGTGAGCCAGTGGCTCTAGCCATCAGCTCACCAACAGCACTACTGCAACCCATGCATATCGGGATAAGTCGTCAAGGCTTATCCCGTTTTTGCATAGAGCATACGCTCAAAGCACGCATTGCAGATATCCGCGTACAAAGGGGATCAAGCGATGCGTGAAGCATTTGGCAAGATATAAAGCGTCCGTGGGCTGCAGTGGCTGCAAAAATTAGCGCTGCGGTCGTGGCATTACCCATCCCTTCTATACGGCCGAGCATCGCAGCGGCAGGCGGATCAGGCCTTCGGTTGTTTAAGCGCAGCGAGTTTCCGAAGGCCCCGCCTGCCGCGAGAAGCACAGGGAACCTTGGGCAACAGCCCAAGGCCGTATAGCAGGGTCGCCTTTCTTTGCCTTCTTTCTTTGGCGAGGCAAAGAAAGAAGGTGCCCCGCCGGGGGCAGTCCCGGCCTCAGACCGTCAAGTCAACACAGCACACCATAAAACCGCCAAACGCGGACATTCAGGCCCAACTTAGGCGCTGGCAGCCACATCGGTTTGCAATAAATGCACTACCGCCTGGGCGCTGGCGCGTTGGGCACCAAAACCCTGATTGCGCACCAAATCGTCCATCCATTGCTGCAGCCGCGCTGGCTCTTGCTGCTGCGCCCAAAACACCGGCCCACCCAGCCAGCGGGGGAAACCATAGCCTTGCACCAGCACCACGTCGATATCGCTGGCGCGGTGCGCCACACCTTCCTCAAGCAGGCAGGCTGCCTCATGCACCATCGCTACCAAAACACGCTGAACAATCTGCTCAGCCGCAATCGGCGCGCGAACCAGACCGCGCTGCGCACTGGCGCGCTCAATCAGCGCACGCACCTGCGCATCGCTTCCAGCGGTTTTTTTACCTGCCGAATACTGGTAGTAGCCAGCACCCGTTTTTTGTCCCATGCGCCCTGACTCACACAGCCAATCCAAAATGGGCACGTAGCGCTGGCGCGGGTCACGCTGGGCAGCCTGGGCCTGGCGCATGCGCCATGCAATATCCAAGCCTGACAAATCGGCCACAGCGAATGGCCCCATGGCCATGCCCATGCCTGTCATGGCGGCATCCACCTCTTCAGGCCAGGCTCCTTCCTCCAGCAAAAACTCGCACTGCTGGCGATAAGCGTTGTAGATGCGGTTGCCAATAAAGCCGAACGCGTTGCCCGTCAGCACCGGCACTTTGCCCAAGCGCTTGCCCAAGGCCATCGCCGTGGCCAAGACGTCGGCTGCGGTGTGCTCGCCACGCACCACTTCTAACAAGCGCATCACATGGGCAGGACTGAAAAAGTGCAAACCCAGCACATCCTCTGGCCGCTTCGTCACGCCTGCAATTGCATCCACATCCAGGTAAGAGGTATTGCTGGCCAATATCGCGCCGGCACGGGCATGCGCATCGATTTTTTGAAATACCGCCTGCTTGACTGCCAGGTCTTCGTAAACGGCTTCAATCACCAAATCGGCCTGTGCCAGCACTTGCCAATCCAGGCTGGTTTGCAAGCACGCCTGCTGCTCGGCCGCTTGCGCTGGGCTGATTTTCTGGCGTGCCAAACGGTCGCGATAGTACTCGGCGAGGCGTTCGCTGCCACGCGCAAGCGCGGACTGGTCTTGCTCCAACAGCAACACCTGCAGGCCCGCTTGCAACAGTGCAATGGCAATGCCCACGCCCATGGTGCCCGCGCCAATGACGACCACGGTTTGCAGCTGCCGCAGCGGCGCACGCAGCGCACTGGGCAAACGCACAGCTTCGCGTTCGGCAAAAAATTGGTGGCGCAAAGCAAACGCGTCTGGCGCGATGCGCAACTGTTGAAAGACCTCGCGCTCGCGCAGCAGGGCCTGTTCAACCGGCTCGGTCATGGCCATGCAAGTCGCATCAATGGCCGCTTGCACTTGGGGCCTGCCTTTGCCTGCCTTGAGCACCGCAGTCTTGGTCGCCTGCAACACCTGGGGGTCCACGGTCGGCACAGCCATTTCACGCACGCGGCGTTTGCCGCCCAAATGACTGGCACGCTCAATGGCAGTCTGCAATAAATCATCAACCGACTCGACCACCGCATCGACTAGCCCAATGGCTTGCGCTTGGCGTGCGGTGATGCGCTCACCCGTGCCGACCATCTCGATGGCGCGAGGCATGCCGACCAAGCGCGGCAGGCGCTGGGTTCCACCAGCACCAGGAATCATGCCCAACGTGACCTCTGGCAAACCCAACTGCGTATTGGCCACCGCAACACGCGCATCGCAGCCCAGCGCCAGCTCCAAGCCACCGCCCAAAGCCGCGCCATGCAGTGCCGCAACCACCGGCTTCTCGCAGGCTTCAATGGCGGCTATGACCTGCGGCAACTGGGGCTCTGCCAAGGGTTGACCAAACTCTTTCAAATCTGACCCCGCCATAAACGCGGTGCCCGCCCCCATCAGTACCGCTGCGTGTAAACTGGCATCTGCACGCAACTGCTCAATGGCGCGTAAGAGCCCCTCGCGCACACCGGCTGAGCCGGCATTGATGGGAGGGTTATCGATCTCGATCAGCAAAATATGCCCCAGCGCACGGCTGTGCACCAAGGGGGAATGGGTGGTCAAAGTCTGCATGGCTTCTACTCTTTTGGAAAATTCAGTTCAAGCTGGTTGGCTAAGCCATTTCCGCAATTGCTGGTTGATGGGCTCGGCCGCTTCGTATTGCACCCAATGGCCCACGTTCGGCCAGACATGCGCACGCCGCTGCGCCTGGCCTTGCACCAGGGCCGCGGCAGCCACCGCAGGAATGGCCGTCACATCGTGCTCGCCCCACACAAACAGCATGGGCTGCGCCAACGTGGACAAAGCATCGACCAATACGCCGGTGCGCGACACCGTGCGGCTGCGGTAGCGGGCTTGCAGGCTGCTGTGGGTATGCACCTGCACGGCCATGGCATCAATCGCCTCGGGTTGGTGCAGCATGGTCGCAGCCAAGTTGTTGCGCATGGCATCGGCCAGCGCCTGGCCTTGCAAGCCACGCCAGCGCACCAAATCCTTGATCTGCTGCCTGGGCCCGGCATGGCCAGAAGGCCCAAGCAAAGCCAGACTGCGTACACGCGGGCATTGCGCCGTGAGTAAACCGGCCACCAAACCACCGAACGAAAAGCCCACCACATCAACCGAGCCGTGTGGCAGCACCGCGTCCATAGTCTGGAGCAAGCCCGCCACGATGGCCCGGCAATAGGCCAATTCCTCTTGAGGATTTGCAGCCGCAGGCGATGAGTCGCCATACCCGGGCATATCAGGTACCCAAACACTGCGGTCTTGGGCCAGCGCTTCAATATTTTTGATCCAGTGCTGCCAAGAGCCATGGCCACCATGGATCAGCACCACTGGCGCACCTTGGCCCCAGCGCCGCCAACGCACAAAAGCCGCAGGATCTGCGCCCGCCAGTGGTACATCGTGCCTGTACGCCTGCGCATCCAGCGCCGCAATGGTTTGGCGTGCCTGTGCGACTGCAGCGGCCTGGTCACCGCCAACATCTGAATCGGACAAAACCATCACTTAAGCGGTAGAGGCTTGCAGAACCAGCGCGTCCACCGCCAATACACCCTGGCCTTGTGGCAGCACCAACAGGGGGTTGACCTCGGCTTCCAACACCTGGAGATCTGGCCGCACTGCCAATTGAGACAGCGCGCTGACTGCTTGCGCCAAGGCCTCGAGATCACCTGGCTGGCTGCCCCTGGCACCGCGCAAAATAGTCAGGCTGCGCACCTCATCAATCATCTCGCGCGCGCCTTCCAGCGTCACTGGAGCCAGGCGCAAGCTGCGGTCTTGCATCACCTCTGCCCAAATACCGCCAGCAGCCAACATGATGATGGGCCCAGCTTGTGGGTCAATCCGGTAGCCAATCAAGACTTCGCCCAGACCACGGCGCATGGGTTGCACCAACACCTCATCGCAAGGCACGCCTGGGGCGCGTTCGGCCAAGTTGGTGCGCAGAGTCTGAAAGGCATTGGCCAGACCTTGCGCGTCTTGGATATTCAGCACCACGCCCCCTACCTCGGTCTTGTGGGCAATGGCGTCTGAGCAGACTTTGGCCACGACCGGATAGTCAAATGGCAGCGCAGGTGCCTGCTGACTGACCAAAGGCAGGCGCAGCACTGGCGCATGGGGCACATGCAGTGCCTGCAAAACACCATAAGCCTGCGCTTCGCTCAAGGCACGCGGTGCACCTTGTGGCACGGCAGCTGACAGCAAAGCCGCCGTGGGCTGACGACGCCCGGCCAAAGCCGCAATCGCATCGGCACAGGTTTCAGGGCTTTTGAAGCACGGCACCTGGGCCTCAGTCAATTGCGCCAGCGCCAACGGTGCATGAGGCACCAACATCGCCACCAGTGGGCGGCTATGCCGGGCACTGTCGAGAATGGGCTTGACGGCCAACTCTGGCTGGAAGCGGGCCGATGAGCCAACCACCGTGACGATGAGGTCAAACTCCGGTGCCTCCAGCAAAATATCCAAGGCCGGCTTCATGACATCGTAGCGTGTGCCTGCCAGCGTCAAGTCCAGCACCCGTCCGGGCGAGCATGGCAATTGGGCCGCTGCCAGGAGTGCCAGGGTGTCTGCCGAGGGCGGCTGCACCTCAATGCCCCGCACCCCCAATTGGTCGACCACCATGGCCGCGCCACCGCCGGTGGTGGTGACCACACCAACACGCAGCGTTTTCTTGCGGCGCGCCGTTTCAGGCGCTGCGCCAGGCGTTGTCGCGGGTGCAGAACCCAGCGCCATGCGCCGTGCCAACGGCATCGCCTCCAGCAAGGTGTCAAACTGGCTTACGCGGGCAATGCCCAAATCCTGCAGGAAAGCTTGGGCTACATCGTCTTCGCCAGCCAAGGCCCCGGTATGGGTGGCCGCCATTTCAGCCGCGGCGGCCGAGCGACCCAGCTTGTAAGCCACCACCGGCTTGCCGCGCTGGGCTGCTGCATGCGCAAACGCGCGCAGCGCCGCGCCATCGTGCAAGCTTTCAAGAAACAATACATAACTGTCTATGCTGGGATCGTCCAGCGTGGCCAGGCAAATCTCACCGGCGCTCAAATCGGCTTCGCTGCCCACCGAAACCAGCCCGGCAAAGCCCATTCCACGCGCTTTGCCGTGCGAAACCAAAGCACCAATCATGCTGCCACTTTGCGAAGCCACAAAAGTACGGCCTTGCGGCAATTCAGGTTCAGCAAACGCGGCATTGGCGGTGAGCACCAGGCCGGTTGCCGGGTGCACCACCCCCAAGCTGCTGGGGCCCAGCAGCCGCACGCCCCCTTCACGGGCCACGCGCTTGAGCTCTTGCTCCAACGCGGCTCCTTCTGAGCCTGCCTCTGAAAAACCACTGGCCAACACGGTCACCACCGGCACGCCCAAAGCCACACAGTCGCGCACCGTATCGAGCACGCTGGCCGTTGGGGTCATGACAAACACATGCTCTGGCACCTCTGGCAAGGCCCGCAAATTGGGCCAGGCAGGCTCGCCTTGCACCGTCTGGCGCTGTGCGTTGACGGGGTAGACCGCACCAGCAAAACCTGACTGGCGCAGGTACTGCAATGGTCGCCCGGCCGTTTTTCGCACATCATCGGATGCACCCACCAAGGCCACGCTGCGTGGCTTCAAAAGGGCTTGCGCCAAGGCAGCGCCGGTAACGGGAAGTCGTGTTTCACTCATGGTGTATCAGGCAAAAAATTAAACATGCACACCACCGCTCAATGGTGGCTGCTGGTGCTGGTGTGCGAAACCAAGGCTCAAGCGCAGACTGGCTGCTTTGGGGCTGCATGGTGCCGGCTGTCAGGAGGCTCAGGCCGGCTTGGCAGGTCGCTGCGAAAAGCTGCGCTCGAACACCCCTTCGGCAATGCGGTTCTTGAGCATTTCAATCGAGCCACCGGCAATCATCCAACCACGAATGCGCCGCACACAATACTCCACCAAAGCCTCTTGGCTAAAGCCCATCGCACCCATCACTTGCAGCGCCTCATTGGCAACCTCCCAACCGGCCTGGTTACAGGCCAGCTTAGCCAGCGCCGTGCTGTGGGCCGATGGCAGGCCATGTTCGCCTTCCAACGCTGCTTTATAAAGCATGAGTTGCGCCTGCTCCAGCTTGAGCGCCATCTCGGCAAACTTCCACTGCACGCCTTGAAACTCGCACAGTGCGCGGCCAAACTGCTTGCGTACCAGCGCATGTTCGCGAGCCTGGTTGAACGCGTAGCGCCCCAAGGCCAAAGAACGCGAGGCATTGCCCAATCGCTCCACATTGAAGCCCGCAATTTGCTTTTTAAAACCGCCCTCGCCCAGCAACAGGTTCTGCGCAGGCACGCGGCAATTGTCGAAGTACAACTGCGACCAATGCTCACCATTCATGAAGCTCGATGGCTGGCCAATCTGAAAGCCGGGCGTGCCACGGTCGATCAGCAAGGAGCCAATGCCATTGATGCCTGGGCCAAAGCGCACATAGATCAGATAGACCTCGGCATCGGTGCTGTTGGTCGAAAAGACCTTACTGCCGTTGACGATGTAATGCTCGCCCTCCAGCCGTGCAGAGGTTTTCAGGTCGGTGGCGGCCGAACCCGCATCGGGCTCACTCATACCCAAGGCAATGACCTTGCGCCCGGCCAGCAGGTCAGGCAGATAGCGCGCTTTCTGCTCGGGCGTGGCGTACTCGACAAAAGTGCGAATTGGGCCAAAGTTGCCCGCCTGCACAATGTCGCCACTCTTGGGGCAAGCCAGCGCCACCTCTTGGATCGCCAAGACAGAGTGCATCAGGCTGCCACCCTGGCCACCGTCCTCCGGGTCAAAGGCAATGCCCAATAAGCCGTGTTTGGCCAAGAGCTGTGCCGTCTCCCAGGGGTACTCATCGCTATGGGCACGCTGCAGTGCATCGGCAGCCAAATGGTCTTGTGCAAGGCGTCGCACGCTGTCGGCAAACGCTTGGTGTTCTTCACTCAGTTGAAAGTCCATGGTGTGTTTCTTGTGGATGAAAAGTAGCGCAATCTTGCATGACGGCCTGGCGCGACAGCACTTCGGGATTGGAGGCTAGTCATGCATTAATCTCATTGCAGCAATCTGCACCGCCAGCGGTATCGGCCAGCGCAACCAAAGGCTGCGCGCTGCGGTGAGCAGTCGCCATCACAAGCCATGATCTAAATGAATGCCTTGGCGCGAAAAGCGCAATCAGGCTGGGCCGTGCCTATGTAACACTGCCGCATCGATCTGGCGCTGGATGGCGCTGGAGTTCTTTGTTTCATGAAAGCGTTTGCATGCAAGCACAGACTGCCTCACCGCTGGAGACCTACCGCTCCTACTTGCGCCAGCACCATTTGGCTTACCAGTACAGCCCTGCCGCTGACAAAGCGGTGTTCTACCCGCGCCTGGTCTGCCCCTTCACCGGCTCCAGCGAACTGCAGTGGCGCATCAGCAAAGGCAGTGGCACGGTGCATGCCACCACCACCGTCTACCCGCGTGAAGGAGCGGCTTACAACGTCGCGCTGATTGAACTGGATGAAGGCTTTCGCATGATGTCGCGCGTAGAGGGCCTTGATGCTGAGGCGGTGCAGATTGGCCAGCGCGTGCAAGTCGCGTTCCAAGCGGCATCGGAGACATCCGACGATGCTGCGCCATTGCCCATTTTTACCCTCATTGAGGAGACCACAGCATGAGTTTGCAACGCGGCAGCTGCGCCATCGTCGGGGTGGCCGAATCGGATTTGGGCAAAGTCGCCCCTGGCATGAGCCCACTGGACCTGATGGCCCAAGGCATCACACGGGCGCTGGACGACTGCGGCCTGAGCTACAAAGACGTGGATGGCTTGTTTGGCGCAGCCACGCAAAGCCGCATGCTCACCCTGGCCCTGCGCGAATACCTGGGCATCGATCCCAAGTACGGCGACTCGACCTACTTGGGCGGCTCGTCGTTCATGACCCACGTGGCCCATGCGCAGGCCGCCATTGAGGCAGGCTTGTGCGAGGTCGCCGTCATCACCTATGCCAGCACCCAACGCTCTGATGGCCGCAGCGCCACACGAGGCAAAGACATCAACCCCTACGAAACGCCTTACCAGCCGTTTTTGCCTGCCAGCGCCTATGCCTTGGTGGCCTCACGCCACATGCACGAATTTGGCACCACGCGTGAACAGTTGGCTGAAATTGCCGTGGCCGCACGGCAATGGGCTTTGCTCAATCCAATGGCCTGGGAGAAAACACCGCTGACGGCCGAGCAAGTGCTGGCCTCGCGCATGATCAGTTACCCACTCACCGTGCGCGACTGCTGCCTGGTCACCGATGGTGGCGGTGCCATCATCATGACCTCGGCCGCACGTGCCCGCTCTTTGCGCAAACCACCGGTGTTCATTCTGGGCACCGGCGAGTCGGCCAGCCACCTCTCGATCTCGAACATGGCCGACTTGACCACGACTGCAGCCGTCAAATCTGGCGCACAGGCCTACGCCATGGCAGGTTTACAGCCCAAGGACATCGATGTGCGTGAGCTCTACGATGCCTTCACCCTGACGACCTTGCTATTTCTGGAAGACCTGGGCTTTTGCGCCAAAGGTGAAGGCGGCCACTTTGTCGCCGATGGCAAGCTGCGCCCCGGTGGGGCCTTGCCTACCAACACCAATGGTGGCGGGCTCTCATATTGCCACCCCGGCATGTACGGTTTGCTGTTGCTGATTGAAGCCACACGCCAATTGCGCGGCGAATGTGGCCAGCGCCAAGTGGCCAACTGCGAGGTGGCGCTGGCACATGGCAATGGCGGGGTGCTGTCAAGCCAAAGCACCGTTATTCTGGGTACTGCAGCAACGGTTTAAAAGCATGGCCCTCCACACCGCAGACAACGAACAAGCCGACACACTGGCGCTGCTGGGCGATACCGCCCATGCCTTCCTGGTGCAAGAACAGCGCAAAGACCGCTTGCGAAGCATCGATACTGGACGTGCCGCTTTAGACGCCAACTTCTGGCGGCAGTTGGCCGCGCAGGGCTGGCTGTTGTTGCGCTGGCCTGAGGCGCAAGGTGGCAGCGGACTGGGCGTGGAAGCCGCCTGCGCCATCGCCGAACAACTCGGAAGGCACTTGGTGCCAGAGCCTGTTGTGGCCAATGCGATGATGCCCGCCGTTTTTGCACAACTGTTCGAGCGCCATGCCAACGCAGCAATCTGGCAGACCTTGGCCAATGGCTACGCCGACGGCAGTGCCACATTGGCACTGGCTTGGCAGCCACCGCCTGTTGGCCAAGCGCCGATGCAAGCCACGCGCAGCGCACAAGGCTTTGTGCTGCAAGGCAGCGTTGGTGGCATGGTGGCGCTGGCACTGGCCCAACAGCTAATGCTGGTGGCCCAACTGGACGCAGAACCCGCGCTGTTCCTGCTGAACACAGCAGCCATCACGCCCAACCTGCAGACCCAGACCACCAGCGATGGCAGCACCCTATCGGTTCTGAATCTGGCTGGTTTTGTCGCCCCAGCGCACGCACTGCTGGCCCATGGCCCAGCAGTGCAACACGCCACCGCGCAGGCAAGACAAGAAGGCTGCTTGATGACGGCGGCACAGTTGCTGGGTAATGGCGAAGCTGCGCTGGAGTTGACCCTGGCCTATCTGCGCACGCGTGAACAGTTCGGCCGGCCCATCGGCAGTTTTCAGGCCATGCAGCATGCGGCGGTGGATGTGCGCATTCAACTGAACCTGGCTCGGGCATCTTTGCAAGCGGCCCTGGCTAAGCAAGCGCTGGGCGAGAGCGACCAGGCGCAAGCAGCCATGACTGCAGCGGCCAAAGCACGCGCCGGCGACGCGGCGATTCAGGCCGGTCGGTTTGGTGTGCAGGCACATGGTGCCATGGGTTTTACCGCCGAGTGCGACATCGGCCTGTACCTGAAAGCAGCGCTGCGACTCAACGCTTTTCTGGGTAATGCACGCGAGCAGCGCAGCCACTATGTGGCCTGCATGGGCTTGACCGAGCCTCTGGCCCCTGACGCAACAGCGCACGAGGTATCGACATGAACAGCACGCCCAACCACAACAGCCTTGACGATGATGCCTTTCGCCACGCATGGCGCAGTTGGATTCAGGCCAACTACCACTCACCGCTGCGCGACCCACTGGAGCGCCTGACCGGCCAGCCTGCCCGAGCCTGGTTGCAGGCCCAACACCGCGATGGCTGGCGTGCCCCGGCCCTGCCCGCTGAACATGGTGGCATGGGCCTGTCGCTGCGCAAGCAGTTGATTTACCAGGAAGAACTCGAACGCTTCAGCGTGGCTCGGCCAATGGACATGGGCCTGCGGCTGCTCACACCGGTGCTGCTTCGGTATGGCACCAAGGAGCAAATTGCACGCTTTTTGCCAGGCATTCTCAACACCACAGAGGTCTGGTGCCAAGGTTACTCCGAACCTGGCGCGGGCTCTGATCTGGCCAACCTGAAAATGCGCGGACATGAGCAAGGCGAGCACCTGATCCTCAACGGCCAGAAGACCTGGACCACCATGGCTTCAGACTCCGACTGGATTTTCCTATTGGTGCGCACCAGCCAGGAAGCCAAACGCCAGCAAGGCATCACCTTTGTGCTGGCTGACCTGCGCAGCCCCGGTATCGAGATTCGCCCCATCCGCACCCTGGCCAGAGACGAGAATTTCTGCGAGGTCTTCTTTGACTCTGTGGCGGTACCCAAATGCCAGATCATCGGCCAGGCTGGCGATGGCTGGGCCGTTGGCAAAGCCTTGCTGGGCTTTGAGCGCTTCAGCCACGGTTCACCCGAATTGCTGCGCCACGCTTTCAAAGTACTGCGGCAAACCGCTAGCGCCCTGCAAATCCTGGAGCAACCCCATTACCACCAAGTGCTGGCGCAGCACGCCTGTGACGTTGCCGACGCCAGCGCCTGGTACGAGCAATTGTGCGAAACCGCCATGCAGGGCGGCGATGCCCACGAAGACTTTTCCATGCTCAAGCTGTTCAATGCCGAGCTGGTGCAACGCATCGCCGAATCGGCCACCGAATTGGCCGCCGATGCCGGTGGCCTGCTGGGCGCAGCCCCGCAATGGGGCCTGCCGCACGACCTGGAGTGGCTCTACATGATCTCCAGACCATTGACGATTTTTGGCGGCACCGCACAGGTGCAACGCAACCTCATTGCCACGCGCAGCCTGGCGCTGCCGCGTAGTTGATCCTTCCTCCAGCGGAGCTGCTCCGCGCCTTGACCTACAGAATCCATGCACACCACTGCCCACCTGCTCGACTGCTTGTTCAAGCCACAATCGATTGCTGTCATCGGCGCCTCGTCCGATCCTCACAAAATCGGTGGCAGACCGCTGGCCTATATGCGCCGCAGCGGTTTTGCCTTGCCGATCTACCCCATCAACCCCAAGCAAAACGAAGTGCAAGGCATCAAAGCCTTCCCATCGCTGGCAGCGATTGGTGCGCCGGTAGACCAAGTCATCGTTGCAGTGTCGAGCGCGCAAGTTCCCACCGCCATCGATGAGGCGTTGGCAGCCAAGGCCCGCTCCATCATCGTCTTCAGCTCTGGCTTTGCCGATGTCAGTGAAGCCGGTCGTCAGACCCAGGAAGCGCTGGCGCAGCGTTGCCGCGATGCAGGTGTGCCGCTGGTGGGGCCCAACTGCATGGGCGCATTCAGTGCGGCCTCGGGCATGTATGCCACCTTCATGACCGCGCTGGAGCATGAATTGTTTGCCGCAGGCCATGTCGGCATTGTCAGCCAAAGCGGTGCCATCGGCTCCTACCTCTACGGACTGGCGGGCGACCGAGGCTTGCGCTTTAGCCACTTTGTGGCCACCGGCAACGAGTCCGATATCGATGTGGCCGACTGCATCGAATGGATGGCCCAGGATACCGACACCAAGGTCGTCATGGCCTACCTGGAAGGCAGCCGCAATGGCGAGCGCCTGCGCCAGGCCCTGCGGGTCGCACGCCAGCACCGCAAGCCGGTGATTGTGATGAAAGTGGGCCGCTCTGAACAAGGCGCAGCAGCAGCAGCCTCGCACACCGGCTCCCTGGCCGGTGCCGACACAGTGTACGACGCCATCTTGACCGAAAGCGGTGCCTGGCGCGCCAATACGCTGGAAGAAATGGTTGATCTGGCCTACGCTTGCTCGATTGCGCCACTGCCCAAAGGCAACCGACTGGGCATGGTCACCCCATCCGGCGGTGCCGGTGTGATCAGTGCTGATGCCGCCAGCCAGTGCGGTCTGGTGTTGCCGACTTTGCCTCAGCACCTGCAAGAAGCGATCCGCGCCATCGTGCCATTTTCCAGTCCGATCAACCCGGTTGATACCACCGCACAGACCATCGCCGACCGCAGCATGTTCACCCGCATTCTTGAGCATGTGGTCGCTTGGGATGGCTGCGACATGGTACTGAGCTTCAACGCCAACGTTGGCCGCAGCGAGGCCGAGTTTGCCAAAATTCGCGATGCCTACTTTGCCCTGCGCCAAGCCCATCCGCAACGCTTGATCGCCATGAGCATGCGGGCGCGTCCAGAAGTGGTTGAACAATTGCAGCAGCATGGGATTTTGTATTTTTCCGACCCGGCCAGAGCAACCATGGTTTTGGGTGCCATGGCGCAATTGGGCCGCAATCTGGCGCAAACCCCGGAGCTGGCCGTCAGCACGCCTGCGGCCTCCCCCCTGCCTGCCGGCGTGCTGGACGAAGCCGCCGCGCGCGACCTGCTGCAAAGCCAGGGCATTCCATTTGCCCCCCAAATCGTCGCCACCACTGCCGATGCCGCCGCGGCCGCCGCCGATGTGCTGGGTTACCCTGTGGTGATGAAAGTACTCTCAGCCGATATTGCGCACAAAAGCGATGTCGGTGGCGTGGTGCTGAATCTGACCAATGCCGAACAAGTACACAGCGCCTGGCACAGCATGATGGAGCGCGTCAGCAGCCGTGCGCCAACGGCACGTTTGGAAGGGGCATTACTCTCACCCATGGTCAGCGGCGGCGTGGAAACCGTCATGGGCGTGGTACGTGACCCGGTCTTTGGGCCGATGGTGATGTTCGGTCTCGGCGGTGTTTTTGTCGAGATCTTCAAAGATGTCGTGTTCCGCTCGGCACCCGTCACGCTGGCAACCGCCCATGACATGATTGCCTCGATTCAGGGCCTGCCCTTACTACAAGGCGCGCGCGGCAAACCAGCCATGGATCTGGACACGCTGGCCCATGCGTTGGTCAAACTATCGGTCTTTGCTGCCCAGCACGCCAACGCGCTCGACGGCGTCGAAATCAACCCATTCATTGCCCTTCCCAAAGGCGGCTATGCCGTTGATGCTTTGATCCACAAGTCCGCCCAGTCGCAGTAACTGCGTCTGTACCGGCCCACAATAGCCTCTCGCAAGAGAGGCTTTTTTGCGTTGTGCCCGTGCGCGCAGCACCAAGCGCTCGCAGCCGCCCAACAACCATAACCAAAAGTCATGGCATGGGACGCATTTGGAAGTGAGAGCGCCCGCATTTGACTCCTACATTTGAGCTTATCGCTGATTACACCAATGACTACTAGGAGACAATATGCAACGATTCAGCGCCTGGAAGCTCGTGGGCATCACCGCCCTCTGTGCCTTGACCAGCACCCTGCCTGCGTTACACGCCGCAGGTTCCTACCCCACTCGCCCCATACAGGTCATCGTGCCCTATGCCCCTGGCGGCACCACCGATTTGGCCGGTCGCATTGTCGCCAAAGCCATGGGCGAGGCCCTGGGCCAGCCTGCCGTGGTGGAGAACAAACCAGGTGCAGCAGGCTCAGTCGGTGTGGCGCAAGCCCTGCGTGCGGCTCCTGATGGCTATACCATGGCCGTCTCGGGTGTGTCGTCCACCATGATCCACGATTTGCTGGGCCGCAAGCTGCCCTACGACCCCAAAACCGACTTGCATGCCGTGGCCTATCTGGGCTCTTCGGGCATGGTGGTCATCACCAGCAGTGACTCGGCCTACAAAACCCTGCAAGATGTGATCGACGCCTCCAAGGCCAAACCAGGCTCGGTTTCGTTTGGCTCAGCTGGCAATGTTTCGCCCGGCCATATGGCATCGGAATACCTGGCCAGCATGGCCAAGATTGAGATGACCCATGTGCCCTACACCGGCGACTCCGCCCTGATGAGCGATTTGGTCTCAGGCCGCATTGACATCGCCACCGTCGGCATTGCCAGTGTCTTCTCACACATCAAAGCAGGCTCGATCCGCACCCTGGCCATCACCTCGGCCGAGCGCTTCTCGACCTTTCCTGAAATCCCTACCGTTGCTGAGGCAGGCCAACTCACAGGCTACGAGGCCGACATCTGGAATCTGCTGGTCTTGCCCAAGGGCACAGCCAGTGAAATCGACCAGAAACTCAACGCCACCATCAACCAGCTGATGCGCACCGACGAGGTCAAAAACAGCATGTTGCAAATTGGCTTTACGGCCCGCGACATGGAATTGGCCGACATCCAGACCTTCATCCAGACCGAGCGTGCCAAGTGGGGCAAAGTGATTAAAGAGTCCAACATCAGCCTGGAGTGACAGCACCGCTTCGTGAACCCCAAAGGAACCTTGAACCATGACTAAAACCATTGCCGTGCGCAATCCACGCACCGGTCAAGTTGACTACCAATTACATGCCACCGAAGCCCGAGAATTGGCCAGCATTGCGGCCTCCCTGCGCGCCCAGCAACCACAGTGGCAGGCCATGGGCCTGAAGCGACGCCTGGAAGTGCTCAACGCCTGGCGTGCCGAAGTTGAAAAAGACCGTGATGTGATTTTGCAAGCCCTGATTGAAGATACCGGCCGGGTGGTCGAGTCGGAAAAGGAAATGCTGCGCCTGCCCAGCAGCATCGACAAGCTCAGCATCATGGCTCCTGAGGTGTTTACCCAACGCAGCCAACGCCTGCGCTCACTCAAACATGTTGACATCCACAGTGGCCTGAGCCCGTACCCGCTGGTGGGAGTCATCAGCCCCTGGAATTTCCCGCTTTCGAGCTCGTTGCTGGACACCATCCCCGCACTGGTGGCAGGTTGCACCGCCATCGTCAAGCCCAGCGAGGTCACACCGCGCTTCATGGCACCGCTGGTGGCCAGCTTGCAACGCGTGCCAGAAATGGCCGCCGTGCTGCACTATGTTGCAGGCGATGGTGCGCTGGGCGCTGCACTGGTCGAGCATGTGGATGCCGTGTGCTTTACCGGCAGCGTGCCCACCGGCAGAAAAGTGGCCGAAACCTGCGCCAAGGCCTTCATTCCTGCGTTTCTGGAGTTGGGTGGCAAAGACCCTGCCATCGTTACCGCCTCAGCCGACCTGGACAAAGCCGCCGCCGCGATTGTGCAAGGCGCAGTGGCCAATGCGGGCCAGGTGTGCGTGTCGATCGAACGCGTCTATGCGCCCAAGGCCACGGCCAGCGCCTTGATTGGCAAGCTGGTCGAGCAGGCCCAGCGTATCAAAACCGCCTATCCCAGCCTCCAAGACGGCAGCCTCGGCCCCATCATCCAAGAGTCGCAAGCCCACATCATCAACCGCCATCTTGAAGATGCGGTTGCCAAAGGCGCACGCATCGAATGTGGTGGCCCGGTGGCGCAACGCGACGGCGGCGGCTGGTGGGCCGAGCCCACCGTGGTCAGCGGCGTCACGCATGAGATGGTGCTGATGCGCGATGAAACCTTTGGCCCGCTGATACCGGTGATGGCCTATGACACGCTGGAGCAGGCCATTGCACTGGCCAATGACAGCCAGTACGGTCTCAGCGGTGCCGTCTTTGCAGGCAGCGCCGAAGAAGGCCTGGAGATTGCCGAGCGCATGGATGTTGGTGCCATCAGCATCAACGGCACGGGCCTTGGCACCGCCGCCATTGGCGAGGGTGATACGCATGAGAAAAATGCCTTCAAGTACTCAGGCCTGGCTGGCTCACGTTTGGGCTACGACTCGATCACGCGCTTCATGCGCAAAAAAGCCTACCTAGTGGCCCAAACCAGTTAAAGCGCAAGCCACCATCCCATTGTGCGGTGCGGGCGCCGAGCCCGCCTGCCCCTCGCGTTTCATGAAGGAGATTTTCTATGTTGGACTTTTCCAACCAAACCGTATTCATCACCGGTGCCAGCGGCGGCATTGGCAGCCAGATTGCACGTGAATTTGCACGCACCGGCGCACGCCTTGTGCTGCACGACTTTGGCCTGGCAGACGCGGCCCAAGCTCTGCAGAAAGAATTGCAGGCAGGCGGCGCGCAGACCCTGCTGGTCGAAGGCGACTTGACCGATCCAGCCACCACCAACGGCATTGCCGCGCAGATCCAGGCCCAGTTTGGCCAGTTGGATGTCTTGGTCAACAACGCCGGGGCCTCGCCCAACAAAATGGCGTTTGAAGACTTGGCCGCCGACACCTGGGACCGCGTCATCGACATCAATCTGCGCTCCGTCTTTTTGGTCACGCAAGCCTGCTTGCCGCTGCTCAAGCAATCCCAGCGAGGCCGCATCATCAATATCAGCTCTACCGCCGCACGCAACGGTGGTGCGCCCGGTGGCAGCGCCTATGCGGCAGCCAAGGGCGCGGTCTCGTCGCTGACCAAAGCATTCGCCAAGGATTTCTGTCAGCATGGCATTCACGTCAATGCGGTGGCTCCTGGCCTGGTTGATACGGCTTTTTATGGCAATGTGAAAGTGGCCGACAAATACGCCGAGCGCATCAAAGGCATTCCAGCCGGCCGCGTCGGGCAGCCGCAAGACATTGCAGGCCCCGTGCTGTTTCTCGCCTCACCACTGGCCGACTACATCGTCGGCGAGGTGCTCGAGGTCAGCGGCGGCCTGGCGATGATGGGTTAAAACCCGCCCGCGACACATATCCAAAGGCCGCCAGCAGCCAGGCCGCGCTAACAACAAAACGATCAGGAGACAAGCATGGAACACCATGGAGTAGAGCAGCCCACCCCAACCGGCATCAGCCGCCGTGCCATCGCCAAGCTGGGCGTCGCATCCGCCTTATCAATGGCTTTGGCTCCGGTCATGGCCAAAGACGATTATCCCAATCGCCCCATCCGGTTGATTGTGCCGTTCCCGCCGGGCGGCGCCACCGACCGCGTCGCCCGCTTGATTGGCCAAACCATGGGCGAGGAAATGGGCCAGCCTTTCGTGGTGGAAAACAAAGCCGGGGCCGGGGCGACGATTGGCGCAGAGTCCACGGCACGTGCCAAACCCGATGGCTACACCATCATGTACACCACCGCTGGTGTGCATGTGATCAACCCGGCCATTTACCCCAAACTCAGCTATGACCCCCTGACCAGCTGGACCATGCTGGGCACTTTGGTCACGGCCCCACTGGCGCTGGCCGTGCGTGCCGACGCGCCATTTCAAACCGTGCAAGAACTGCTCGACTACGCCAAGAAAAATCCCGGCAAGCTGACCTACGCCTCAGCCGGCAATGGTTCGTCGCTGCACCAGTCAGGCGAAATGTTCAAACACGCCACTGGAGTCGACATTCTGCATGTGCCCTACCGCGGTGCCGGGCCAGCCGTGACCGACTTGCGCGCTGGCATGGTGGACATGATTTTTTCCTATGTCGACTCGCTGCTGCCGAGCATCAAAGACGGCAGTCTGCGGGTTTTGGTCATTGGCACACCCAAGCGCCTGGCCATCTTGCCCGACTTGCCCACGGTAGCCGAAATTACCCACCAAGCCGACTACGATGCCGACACCTGGACCGGCCTGGTAGCACCAGCCAACTTGCCGCCAGCCCTGCAGGCACGCCTGCAAAGTGCCGCGATGCATGCGCTGGAGAAACACAAAAAATTCCTGCTTGAGAATGGCTATGTCATTCTGGGCGAAACGGGTGCACAAATGCACCAACGGATCGAACGCGAATTGACCACCGTCACGCCGCTTCTGTCTCAATTGATGGCGACCTCCAAATGACCAGCACCACCGTCTCTGCAGCCCTGAGTGGCATGCTCCACCTCGACCCAAAAGCCTTGGCGGCGCAACTGCGGCTGCCCGCGATTGCCTCGCCGATGTTCATCGTCTCCAACCCGGAGATGGTGATTGCACAGTGCCAAGGCGGCATGATTGGTACGTTTCCGGTTCTCAATGCACGCCCACAGGAAACACTGAGCGTCTGGCTCAGCCGCATCGAGCAAGCGCTTGAGGCCTCGCTCAGTGCCGGCCAGCCAGTCGCGCCTTACGGCGTCAACTTGGTGATCCGCAAAAACACCGACCGTTTTGAAGCCGACCTGCAAACCGTCGTCAACCACCAGGTGCCGGTGGTGATCACCAGCTTGGGCACCCCTGCTGAGGTCGTTGCTCAAGTGCATGCCTATGGCGGCCTGGTACTGCACGATGTGACCACCGTGCGCCATGCCAGGCGTGCCCTGGAAGCCGGGGTCGATGGGCTGATTCTGGTCTGCGCTGGTGCCGGTGGCCACGCCGGAGCCATCAGCCCGTTTGCGCTGCTGCGCGAAATCCGCGCCTTCTACGATGGCCTGGTGGTACTGGCTGGTGCCATTACCGATGGCCAATCGATTCTTGCTGCCCAAGTGATGGGCGCAGACCTGGCGTACATGGGCACCCGCTTCATCGCCACGCAAGAGTCGAGCGCCGCTCCTGGCTACAAGCAAATGCTGGTCGATGCCACCGCCACCGACATCATCTACACGCCCCACTTCTCAGGCATTCCAGCCAACTACCTCAAACCCAGCCTGGTGGCCGCCGGGCTCGACCCCGACCACTTGCCCGTGGTCGATGCGGCAGCCGTGCGGGCCTCCGGGGAGCGCCAAAAGCGCTGGAAAGATATTTGGGGCGCTGGCCAAGGCGTTGGCAATATCCACGACATCCCCAGCGTTGCGACATTGGTGGAGCGTTTGGTGCAGGAATACGAGCAAGCCCGGCAACACTGGCGGGAGCGCCTGCGCTAATAGTCTTCTGTGGTGTTGCCTCGCTTTGCCAAGCTTCTGCTGGCTGAGCCTGACCGACCAAACCACCTGGACTGCACCCCACAGAGTAACTCACCGCACTAGCAAAGACCTGTAGGCCCTTTAAAGCCAGCAGCCCAATCACCGTCTCAGCCCATACTCCAGTGCCCAATACACCACCGTCCCTCTCGTGTCTTTTTGCACCCAGCAGCATCGCCGTGGTGGGTGCCTCGAACGACACCACCAAAATTCGCGGCCGCCTGCTGCAACTGCTGTGTAATGCAGGCTTTGCGGGCCCGGTCTTCCCCGTTAACCCGAGCCAGCAAACCGTACAAGGTTTGGCGGCCTATGCCAGTGTGTTGGAGCTGCCGCAAGCGGTGGATCTGGCTCTCATCGCGGTTGCTGCAGACCAGGTCATGGGCGTACTGGAACAATGCCAGCAACGCTGCATTCGCGCCGCCGCTATTTACAGTGCAGGTGCCAACGGCGTGCCCATTGGGCAACGCCTGCAGGACCAGGTCGCAGCCTTTGCACAGCGCAGTGGCATGCGCATTCTTGGCCCCAATTGCGAAGGCTTTTTTGATGCTGAACGCGGCTTGGTCGCCACCTTCAGCCCTACCCTGACGCGCATTCCCTTGCATCGCGCCACCGACTGGCCTTTGCGCCAGCGCATCAGCATCGTCTCGCAGTCTGGTGCCATGGCTTTTGCCTTGTATGGCAAAGCCCGTGCGCAGCAAGTGCCGGTGCAACACCTGATCTCCACCGGCAACGAAGCCGATGTTGAGCTGCTGGAGGCTGTGGACTACGTCATCGCCGATGGCCGCTCACGGGCGGTGCTGCTGTTTGTCGAAGGCTTTCATCGCCCTGAACGCTTTGCCGCCGTGGCAGCCAAAGCCGCAGAGGCAGGCGTAGTGCTGATCGTGGCCAAAATTGGCCGCTCCAATGCGGGCCAGCGCGCCGCCGTCTCACACACAGCGCACCTCACTGGTGCAGACACCGCCTACGATGCCGTGCTGCGCGCCCACGGAGCCATACGAGTCGACACGCCCGAAGACATGCTGGCGATTGCTGCTGCCGTGAGTGCCGGTGTGCAGCCACAAGGCAAACGGGTGGGCATTGTCACCACCTCAGGCGGGGCTGGCGGCTGGGCCGCCGACATCTGCGAGCAGGCAGGGCTGGAAGTGCCGGCGTTTGATGAGTCGCTGCGCCAAGAGCTGGCGCGCATCATCCCGGCCTACGGCTCGGCCAACAACCCAGTCGATGTGACCGCCAGTGTGGTGGAAGACGGTGGTGCCACCCTGCTGCGTATCTTGCAATTGATGGGGCACAACCAGCACATCGACATCGGTCTGATTGTGGTGTCGCTGGTTTCGCCTGAACGGATGACACAGATGGAAGCGCCGCTCAAAGCCATCTATGCCCAAACACAACGCCCGTTGGTGTTCCATTCACCCGGTGTGGTGGCCCCGAAAGCCATGGAAGTGTTGGCCCGCGTGGGTGGCTTGCACCTAGACCTGGAAGTCTTTGCCAAAGCCATGCTGGCGTTGAGCTGGCATCAACAGTTTCTGCATGAACGCCAAGCAGTCAGCCAACCACCTGCTGCAACACACAATGCACCAACCGACCACAGCCAACCCAGTTGGCCTGCCAATCAAGGCGAGTTGAGCGGCCCTGCTCTGCGCGAATTTCTGACCGCCTGGCAGATTGCCCTGCCGCCGGAAGCATTGGTACGCAACGCCTCTGAGGCCGCTACCGCAGCAGAGGCCATGGGCTTTCCAGTTGCGCTGAAAATTGCTTCACCCGACATCGCCCACAAAACCGAAGCAGGCGGCGTAGCCCTGGACCTGGCCGATGCCGCCGCCGTAGCGCAAGCTGCCGAACAGATTTTCGCCCAGGTGCAGCGGCATGCCCCGCAGGCCCGCATCGACGGACTGCAAGTACAGCGCATGATGCCACCAGGACATGAAATGGTGATTGGTGTGGTGCGCGATGCCGACTTTGGCCCCTTGGTCATGCTGGGGCTTGGCGGCATTTATATTGAAGTGTTGCGCGATGTGGTGTTCGCGCCCGCACCCCTGACAGCCGCGCAAGCGCGGGCCATGGTGCTGCAGCTCAAGGCATTGCCCATTTTGCAAGGGGTGCGCGGCCAACCGGCGGCCGACATCGATGCCTTGGTGCAGATGCTGGTGCAGGTATCACGACTGGCGGCCGAACATGCCGATCGCATCCAAGAAATCGATCTCAACCCGGTACTGGTCTATCCAGCCGGGCTTGGCGCGGTGGCCGTCGATGCCTTGCTGGTCACGCAGTCGCAGGCGGCTGCGCCCTCTGCTGCGCAGCAGGCCTAGCCGGCCGCTTCGTCAGTTTTTGCACACTTTGTCTTATCTCTTAACCTGGTGTATTAGCTATGGCTGAAATTGAATATGAGAAATCCGGGGGCATTGCCCGCATCGTCATCAACCGCCCTGAGCGCAAGAATGCCCTGGCCAACGACATGCGCCAGCAACTGACCGAGGCGTTTCGCCAGGCCGACCAGGACGACGACATCCGTGCCGTAGTGCTGACCGGCACAGGCGATACATTCTGCGCCGGTGCCGATGTCTCGAAAATGGCAGCGCGTGACGTCAAAAGTGCCCGCAACAATTTGCAACGCAACGCCCATACGCTGATTCGGGCGCTCTACCACATTGAAAAGCCCGTGATTGCGGCGGTGCGCGGCTCCACCGTGGGCATTGGCTTGAGCATGATGCTGGCCTGCGATATGGCAATCGTCTCAAACACGGCCCGCTTTTCCTGCATTTTTGCGCGACGCGGCCTGGCCCCGGATTCGGGCGCGGTGTTTTTCCTCTCACGCTTGATTGGCCTGGCCAAAGCCCGCGAGCTGGTGTTCACCACCCGCTTTTTCTCGGCCCAAGAGGCCGCCGACATGGGCGTCGTCAACCAGGTGGTGCCAGACGAGCAGCTTGAACAAGTCGTACAGGAGTTGGCCCAATCCATGGCGGCGCAGCCCACTTATGCCTTGGCAATGGCTAAGAAAATGTTCCAGTTCTCACAGCAGCCCACGCTCGACCACTTCCTGGAATACGAAGCGCTGATGCAACCGCAAATCCACCAAACGCAAGACTACCGCGAAGGCATTGCCTCCTTCCAGGAAAAACGGCCAGCCAAGTTTATTGGCCGCTAAACCAGACAACCGTTGCGCACCAGCCCGGCCTCACGAGTCACGCACGGTTTGCCGCTCTCTGCTGCCCTCTTCTGCCCATCTGATTGAACACCGCTGCAGCGCTGCTGCCATGGCGACACGCCAAGGCAGTGGTTTCGCACGCGCCAACACCCCCGAAAGGAGCCTCAGACAGTTCACCAGCCCACCACCGCCCTTCCTACCTGACGCAGCCGTTTTGCGCCTGCGCTTGAAAAAACACAATGACAAATCGGAGACAAACTCTATGAAAAAACAACACCCCCTTCTGATGGCTGCCTGCCTGCTGCCTGCCGCGTACAGCCACGCCAATGTCACCATGTACGGTGTGGCCGACATGGCCATCGGCAAACTCAACGACAGCACCGGACTGCAATCGAGTACCGCCCTCAATGTGGGCCCCAGCCGCATCGGCTTCAGAGGCACGGAAGACCTCGGCCAGGGCTATCAAGCCTCATTCCAGTTCGAGCAAGGCATTCGGCTCAACGATGGTCGCACCGACACGGCCACTTTTGCCCGTCAAGCATGGGTCGGTCTCTCAAGCCCCTATGGCACTATCCGCGCAGGCCGCCAATTGACAGCCACTTTCAGCGTGGTCGCCGCCTGGGACACGATGGAAGCGCTAGCCTACTCAGGGGTGGGCACCATTTTTGGCTATGGTGGCGGCTCCCGCGACAGCGCCATGGTCAAATACACTTCCCCCACCATGGGCGGTCTGCAACTGCAGCTGGGCTATGTTTTCAAAGACAACTACAACGCCATGGGGCCGTTTACCGCACTGGGTACTGACAGCACCAATGGCAAATACGACATTGGCCTGACCTACAAATACAAGCAACTCACTGCCGGACTGACCTACAACTACAGCAAAGTTGCAACGGGCTGGAGTCAGAAAAGCAATGTTGAGAACATGTCCATCGGAGGTTCGTACGATTTTGGTTTTCTCAAGGCAGCCGCCTCTTACCACCACAACGACCAGCGCATGGGCTTTGCCTATGCCGCAGGCACCTTGCAATCACCAGGCATTCACGGTGGTAGCTTTGGTGTGACGGTGCCTACGCAATTCGTCGTGATAAGCGCCGATGCGGTGTACGCCAAAGAACGCGCCGGAGCGAACAAATCTGGCACCGACTTCGTGCTGACTGCCAAGCACACGCTGTCCAAACGTACATCCATCTATGGCGTTTACCGCTACGCCGACAAATCTGGACCAGCCTTTGGCCCCACCTTCCAAAAAGAGTCCAACTTTTCTCTGGGCTTAAGGCACACGTTCNGACAAATCTGGACCAGCCTTTGGCCCCACCTTCCAAAAAGAGTCCAACTTTTCTCTGGGCTTAAGGCACACGTTCTAAGAACGTGTTTACGATCTTCGTAACAACAATCCGATGAAGGCGAGATGGATGAACTGCAAGCTGGTGTTGAGCCATCGCTCGCAGTTCTTCCTGAGCCTTCGATTTTTCTCCAGCCAAGCGAAGCTGCGCTCGGCAATCCATCTCGTTGGTAAGACAGCGAAGGTGTGCAATTGATCTCGCTTTGCAACTTCCACCTCTGTGCAGGCAACAAGAAAATCAGTGGCCGCTTGAGCGAAAGGTGCGCCCTGATAGCCTGCATCAACCAATAGCTTTTGCACGCAATCCAAGCGGGCTTTGTTATGGGCAAGCGCTTGTAATGCCCCTTTGCGGGCGGTGATGTTGGCCGTTGTTACCGAGATCGCATGA
>NZ_STFG01000031.1 GCF_004833285.1 Lampropedia puyangensis | reverse complement strand
TCGGCTTTGACTGACCTTTTGCAGAGTTTCCTTAACTGCAGACCTCATTGTGTAAAATCGACGTACCTTGCGTGTCATCTGTCTCTGATAGAAAAGATGCGCATGTTTGACAAAATAGACTGCAGCCGCAGTACGGAATAGAGCACGCCTCCAAAGTAATTCGCGGCCAGCGTGCTTCATTCCCAGCGATGAAATGAACGCTGTTTCTGAGCGCTATATCAATATCAATGGGCAAATCGGCATTGCAAAACATGCACAGCGGATCATTGAATTGATAAAAAATGGCAGGCAAGCAAAAGCTACCGGACAATCGGGCCACTATGCGCTGCATACGTCTCATGGTTCTGTATCAATAAACTGGCACACTAGAGTGAATCGATGAAATTTTCTTTTCCAGGCAGAGCGCCGGAACATGAACAAAGGGTTGAGCAAACCAATCAACCGCAACCACCATTCACGATTAGTTGATCAAGATCATTCCAGTTTTGACTGCTATTTTCAGGGTTCAAAAATACAGTGACAGAATCCCTTACTGCGTAGGCAGTAGCACCAACAGTAGACTCACAAGTTCAAACACTTCCATGATTCGACCTTTTTCAACTGCAGACATGGATGCCGTTCTTGATGTGTGGCTATGTGCTTCTATCAAAGCACATAGCTTCATAGCCTCAGACTTCTGGCATTCACATCTGGAAAGCATGCGAACCACTTACCTTCCGGGGTCTGAAGCATGGGTTCACGAAAAAAATGGGCAAGTGTCGGCCTTCATAGCACTACAGGGAAATAGACTAGCTGCCATTTTTGTTTCTCCAGTTCTTCAAGGCTCAGGCATCGGTAAATCCTTAATTAGCCAAGCAAAATCTCTGCGTGACCATCTCAACTTGACGGTTTACACAGCCAATTCCGCAAGCGTTAGGTTCTACAAGTCCCAAGGATTCATGATCGTCAGCGAAGACATGGATGCCGCGACAAATGAACCGGAACTCACCATGTCCTGGGTGAATAGCCATTCCACTTCTAACGCTCTGCCAAGTATTGGCGCATGAGACTCTAGCCTTTGTGCTGATAACGAGCCACTCATCATTTTGTTTCGATTATTCCCACACCAGTGCCTGCTTCCGACTCGAACAAATCCTGACTGCATTTCCATCTGCGGTCATTCTGAACTCTTTTCTCTCACTATCCTGACCACCGCATAAGCAACTCCCACCGGGTGTTCTCATTCATCGACTTCGCATGAGCCACATGTGCGGAGGCAAGCAGGCATGCCAGCGCATAAAATGGCGCCATGCTGAAAATCAAACAAGAATTGGTGGCGGGCCTTGCCGCCGTACTCGACGGTATTTCGCCCGGTGCTGGCGAAAAGGCCGCTTTTGAACTGCCTCGCCAAGCCGAGCATGGCGACTTTGCCATTACGGCGGCCATGCAGCTGGCCAAGCCACTCAAACAAAACCCACGCGCTTTAGGCGAGCAGATCAAAGCCGCGCTTGAAGCCCTGCCGGTCTACCAGCAATGGGTGCAAGCAGTAGAGATTGCAGGACCGGGTTTTTTGAACCTGCGCCTCAAAGCGACGGCCAAGCAAGAGCTGGTGCGCGAGGTGCTGGGAGCGGGTGAACAATTTGGCCTGCAGCCAGCACGCGATGAACGTGTGGTGGTGGAGTTTGTTTCTGCCAACCCGACAGGGCCATTGCACGTGGGCCACGGTCGCCAAGCGGCGCTGGGCGATGCAATTTGCAGCTTGCTGGGCTCGCAAGGCTTGCAGGTGCACCGCGAGTTTTATTACAACGATGCGGGCGTGCAGATCGACACGCTGACCAAGAGCACGCAATTGCGCGCCAAGGGAGTCAAACCGGGTGATGCGGGTTGGCCAGAAGTGGCTTACAACGGCGACTATATTCAAGACATTGCGGACGATTTTCTGGCGAAAAAATCCGTCAAGGCGGATGACCGCGAGTTCACAGCTAACGGCGATGTCGAGGATTACGACAACATTCGCCAATTTGCCGTGGCCTACCTGCGCAATGAGCAGGACAAAGATCTGCAAGCCTTCAACCTGAAGTTTGACCAGTATTACCTTGAATCGAGCCTGTACGAAAGCGGCCGCGTTGACAAAACCGTGCAACGCCTGATCGACCAAGGCCATACCTACGAGCAAGACGGTGCGCTGTGGCTCAAGACCACGGATTACGGCGACGACAAAGACCGCGTGATGCGCAAAACCGATGGCGGGTATACCTACTTTGTGCCGGATGTGGCCTACCACATCGCCAAATGGGAGCGTGGTTACCAAAAGGCCATCAATATCCAAGGCACGGACCACCACGGCACGATTGCCCGCGTGCGGGCAGGCTTGCAAGCGGCTGACGTGGGCATTCCGCAAGGCTACCCAGACTACGTGCTGCACACGATGGTACGTGTGGTGCGTGGCGGTGAAGAGGTCAAAATCAGCAAACGTGCAGGCAGCTACGTGACGCTGCGCGATTTGATTGAATGGACCAGCAAAGATGCGGTGCGTTTCTTCCTGCTTTCGCGCAAGCCCGATACCGAATACACCTTCGATGTGGACTTGGCGGTGTCGCAAAACAACGACAACCCGGTGTATTACGTGCAATACGCCCATGCACGCATCAACAAGATTTTGCGTGACTGGGACGGTGATCTGGCCAGCCTGAGCGCGGTGGATTTGACCGCACTGGAAACCCCTGCAGCGCAAGCGCTGCTGGTGACTTTGGCCAAATACCCTGACATGCTGACTGCCGCCGCACGCGACTTTGCGCCGCACGATGTGAGCTTTTACCTGCGCGATTTGGCCGCCAGCTACCACAGTTACTACGATGCCGAACGCATCCTGGTAGATGACGAAGCGGTTAAACTGGCCCGTCTGGCGCTGATTGCTGCCACAGCGCAAGTGCTGCGCAACGGTTTGGCAATGTTGGGGGTATCGGCCCCTGAGCGCATGTAACCACTAGAGCAAGTTACCCTCGCTATGGCAAAGAAAACCAGCCGGAACAAAACCGGCCCTCAACAACGCGGCGGCACCCTGGCCGGCATTTTGATTGGCCTGACCTTGGGCGGCCTCATCGCCATTGGCGTGGCGTTGTACGTCTCCAAGATGCCGATTCCGTTCCTCAACACCAGCGCCAACACGCGCCCGTCTGCGCTGGATTCAACGGAGGACGAACGCAACCGCTCTTGGAACCCCAATGCGGCCCTGTCTGGCAACCGTTCGTCAGGCGCGACCACAACACAAACCCAGCGGCCACTGCCTCCAGCATCGCCGTCGCAAGACCCATCGCCACCAGTGCTGCCTGAGCCACCTTCCGAAGTGGTCGCAGTAGCTCCATCCACCACGCCTGGCAACGCAGACCCGCTCGGTGAATTGGCTGCGCGTGTGGGCAACCGCCCGGCGCCTGCAGAGACGGCCAGCACACCACCAGCAGCGGCCGACCCCTACCAGTACTTTGTACAAGCAGGCGCCTACCGCACCCAAGCGGATGCCGATTCCCAGCGCGCACGCTTGGCCATGAATGGCTGGGACGCCCGTATCACCAGCCGCGAGGCACAAGGCCAGACCGTCTACCGCGTGCGTGTGGGCCCATTCTCCAAAAGCGAAGACGCGGCCAACATCAAGCGCCAGTTTGACCACCAGGGCTTTGATTCAGCCGTAGTGCGCCAAGCGCGATAAGCCCGCATATTCCCCTTCTCAGACCGTTGTGGCGCTTAGCCCAACGGTCTTTTTTCATATGCGTTGCCTGCCGTCTTCGTCTGCCGCTTGGGCGCACAGGCGATCAACGCCCATCGTGGCCAACAAATGTTCTGTTGTTTTCACGCTGCACCCTCTTGTCATGTGTCGCGCCACGTTGCACCATCGCGCCTTCATTCCATCGGTACAGAGGATGACGCAGGCAGCCATTACGGCGCTGCCTGACAAGCCCCTGGCCACACTCCATCCCCTTCCACACGGGAGATGCCTTATGACCTTCTTTTTGATTCACACCACTCAACCCTGACGTGTCTCCATCCGCCCCGGCTGGTCGTGCGCGTCCATTGAATGAGTCGCCACCGTCGCCAGCAGGGCAAAGCCTTGAGCCGTGACCGTGTCGCGTTGCCGGGGCTTTTAGCTTATGGAGTGCACATGAGTGCCAAAACCTTCTCGCGCGATTTCGCGCAAGGTCAAATCAAAAAATTGCGTCGCATCCGCCAGCCTTTGGCGCTGCAAGTTCCATTGCCAACTCCACGTAATCCGGTCGCGCGCGCCTTAGCGCAACGTGCGGTTTCATCGGGTTCTGGCAAGCACATTCGCAGCCAAGGCGCACAACGCCGTAGCGACAAAGTCGCTCTGGGCAAGTGGTTGCATCGCCCTACCGATATGGAATAAACCATGAACCATGCCGTTATTTGTCCACCACTGGTCACGGCGGATCGCGAGGCCCCCATACCAATGGAAATCGCATCCTCTACGATCACCACGCAGCCCTCAGCGTCCACTTTAAATGCGTCATGCGCAGTGAATCTGGCGTCTGCATTAGCGCCCTCTTCTCAACCAGTGGCCACAACGATGGCCAAATCAACCGGCCCAACCGCCTCTCCTTCTGCTTTGTCAACTGACTTCACACCACCGCCTTTGAATACCACGCTTCCACTACCTTGCTCCGATACGTCAAACACTACTGCCCACCCTTTGCGCCAGCGCATGGTCGAACGCCAGCAGGTGCTCGATACAGCCAGCGCCACGCTGAAAACGGAACTGTTTGGCCTAGAAACCGTCATTGACCGTGTCATTGATTCGATACGTGCTTGGTATTTGCTGCCCGAGCTCATCGAACGTCCGGTCATCATTTGCTTGTGGGGCCTCACCGGGACAGGCAAAACCCAACTGGCACGCCGTTTGGTGCAGCAGCTCAAGCTGGACGAGTGTTTTGTTGAGGTACAGATGGATGGCTTCAGTCACGGTAGCCAAGGCAGTGCATCGCGCAACACCATTGCCAGCATGCTTGATGATTCGGGCATGGTTGAAGGCCAACCAGGCGTACTGTTGCTTGACGAATTTCAGCGTTTTCGCACCATCGACCGCAAGGGCGAGGATGTGGCAGTTAAACGCTACCAGGACGTGTGGACGTTGCTGTCCGATGGCCGCTTGTCGCCCGCGTTGGGCACGCTGGAACGCTTGGAAATGGAGCTGGCGCACCACCAGTACAAACACAACCACCGCATCGTCGAGGCCAATAACGATTGGCTCGATATGGATGAAGAGGAACGTACCAAAGAGCAAGCCAAACGCAACCAACGCCAGCAATCGCCTTTCAAAATCTCACCTTGGGATGCACAGGATATTCGGCAGTTGCTCAAGCTCAGCGAGTCTGTAACCGACATCATGCGCTGGGAACCTCAATATGCTTGCCAACGTTTGGCCGAATTTCGCGCCTCACCCCAAGCCTGGGGCTCTGACCGCAGCAAGCTACTGATTCTGGTCACCGGCAACTTGGATGAGATGTACCAAGGCGTAGCCAGGCGCGTGCAGGACTGCGATACCGATGCCGATGTGTTCCATCGCTTCACCGAAAAACTCTCCAGCATCGACGTCAAACAGGCGCTGGCCAAACGTTTCCGGCCTGAGCAAGTGGCACGCCTGGGAAACCAGCATGTGGTGTTCCCATCTCTCAAACGCGCGGCCTACGAATGCTTGATTGCCCATGCATGCGAGCAACGCTTGATGGGCTTACACCAGCATCTTGGGCTCAAAGCCCAACTCAGCCAGGCGCTATTAGCGGCCATCTACGACAATGCGGTGTTTCCTGTGCAAGGCACGCGGCCGGTGTTTTCTACCGTGCATGCGGTGTTGGGGCCTGCACTGTCGCAAGCGGCTGTGTGGGTGCTCGCGCAAGCAGAGCAACTGGCACAACCTCTGCAGGATTTACGTTTGCTGCTAGACATGAGCGCAGATGGCAAACATGTAGCACTGCATTTATGGCCTGCGGCCCCACAAGCCAATGCCATATCCAATGCAGCACCTGACACAGGGTTAGCACGGCAAGAGGCGAGGCCAGAGACAAAGGCAGGTGCAAAAGGCCCAACGTCTACAGCCGTTGCGTTGGCCTACCATCAGTTGCCACTGCACCTAGAGCTTGATCAATTGCGTAAGCGCACACAAGCCGACTTTCGCACTTTGCTGGCGGTACACGAAGCCGGGCATGGACTGGTGTATGCCTTGCTGAACCAGTGCGCCCCCACTGAAGTACGCATCAACGTCGCATCGTTTGAAGGTGGCTACGCCAGTTACACACCACGTGCGGCCGAATCACGCCGCATGGCCCGTGATGAAATCTGCACCACGCTAGCGGGACGTGCGGCCGAGGTATGGGTGTTTGGCCAAGATGCCGTGAGCACTGGGGCTGAAGAAGATTTGACCCAGGCCACCAAACAGGCTGCGCGCTACCACCGCCACTGGGGCATGGGCGATCGCCTGAGCCATGTGGATATCACCCACGACACCAACGAGCACCTTAACACCGACATTGCCCCCAGCAATGCGGCTATGGAGGCCAGCCTGCAAGCCGAAATGCAACGCGCGCACCGTTTGTTGCAAGACGCCCGCGAACCGTTCGAACGTTTGGTACAAGCCCTGATAGCCGATGGTCATGTACAGGCCAAAGACTTTGCCCAAGTCACTGGCCTCAACCTACCCGCGCCCAGTGATGCGCTAGAGCCGTGGGAGCAGGCTTGGCGCCAGTTTCTGGCTGCGTAATAGGGTAAGAAATAGGTAGAAAATGCAGTGAGGGAGCATCTGGCAATACCTAATGCTCCCCACTCAGTCATGGCAAAGCGCAATGCTGTGGCACAGAACCTGTTCTCCTCATAGGCATGGGCAGAGTAGGCATTCAGCCATGAACCGACAAGTCCTATAAGCCCCTCCACAGCGCTTGCGCAGCCGAGTAAAGCAATTGAGCGCAGGCCAAGCCCATCACCAATTTGAAGCCCGTACGAAAGTAGCGCTCGGGCAAGTTATCCAGTAATCGGGCACCTACGACTGTGCCCAGAAAACCGCTGGCGACCATCAGTACCAACAGCAAGGCCCAAGGACCAAAGGCAAAGCCCAAGCCGCCAAAAACCAGAATTTTCAAACCGTGTTGCACCACCATGCATGCGGCATGGGTGGCCACTAAAGTGTGCTTGGCCAACTGGCCAGAGGCCAGCAAAGCCGCAACGATAGGGCCCGTCGCCCCCACCAACATGCCTGCCATACTGGTGAAAAAACCGCCACCAATCAACAAGGATTTGCTGAACACTTCGAAGCGACTTTTGCGGCCAAACACCGACCATGCAATAAACAAAGCCAATGTGATTTTGAGAAACGAGTCGGGAATCGAGACCGCAACGGCGCCGCCGGCCAGCACGCCCAGCACCGCGCCAATGGCAAACCAAGCCACCAAGGCCTTGTCGATGTGCTTGCGTTGAATGATGGAGCGGCTGGTATTGGAGCCCAGCTGCACAATGCCATGCAAAGGCACGACCGTGGCCATCGGCAAGGCCATGCTCATCACCACCAGCATCAACAAACCACCCCCTAATCCAAACGCGCCTGTCAATGCCGAAGTGAAAAAACTGGCAACCACCAGCAACACAAAAAAGCCTGCACTCATATCGGCAGGCATCCACTGCATCCATTGATCCATCATGGTGTTTTGAACATGCGTAAACGAAGATCGGCCCCGACGGGTTGGCAGTCGCCCCAAATGTAGGTGGCGGCATCCGTCAGCGCAGTCAATGGCGCAGCACGCTCTGCCATGCCTTTACCTTGGCCCAGCATGCTGGGTGCCAAATAAAGCAACCACTCATCCACCAAACCCGCTTGCAATAAACCACCATTCAAGCGTGCACCTGCTTCCACGTGGATTTCATTGACAGGCATACCCGCTAAGGTATGCACCACAGCCGGTAGATCGACTGCATGCGTTTGACCACTGCGAGTAGCGGCGGGTAATAACACCACATGTGCACCCTGTGCTTGCAAGGCACTTTGCCGCTGGCGTTGCTGCTGCGCCCATGCGAAATCATCGCTGTCTCGCGCAGCCAGCCCAAAAATCCACACGGTGCGTTGTGCTATTTGCCATAGTTTGGCATCCAATGGCGTGCGCAAATGGCTATCCACAATCGCCAAATGGGGTTGACGCGCCTGCGACTGGGCAGTGGGAGTGGTGCCGCCGTGCAAAGCCACGCGTACATTGAGCAAGGGATCATCGGCCAAAACCGTGCCAATGCCCGTCATCACAACATCTGCACGGGCGCGCCAGCGCTGTCCATCTTCACGCGCGGCAGGGCCGGTTATCCATTGACTTTGGCCGTTGAGCAAAGCTGTACCACCATCGGCTGAAGCGGCTACTTTGGCACGTACCCAAGGCATGCCTGTTTCCATGCGCTTTAGAAAGCCCAGATTGAGTTGCCGGGCTGGCGCTGCGCCATCACCAACATCCACTGCGATACCCGCTGCGCGCAAACGCGCAAAGCCCTGACCGGCGACCTGTGGATTCGGGTCTTGCAGGGAAGCCACTACTCGGCCAATTCCTGCCGCGATCAACGCATCGCAACACGGCGGTGTGCGCCCGTAATGGGCACAGGGCTCCAGCGTGACATAGGCGGTAGCCCCGGCTACGTCGTGCCCCTTGGCAGCAGCATCGCGCAAGGCCATCACCTCGGCGTGTGGTCCGCCTACTGGCTGGGTATGGCCTTCGCCCAAGACCCTGTGGCCAGCCGCGCACACGATGACGCAACCAACAGCCGGATTAGGGTTGGTGATGCCCACGGCCTGCGCCGCCAGATCCAGGCTGCGTTGCATCCATGGTGACGGGGTTGGATAGGAGCTGTGAACGGGGAAAGTCTCTGATGCCAGCATGCGCACTCACCCGCGCACATCAGCAATGGAAGGGTCTTTATTGAATTGTGCAATCGCATAGGGGCAGGTAGCCAACACTTTGGTGTTGCTCTCACGCGCCCAAGCCACCAAAGCATCCAGCAGGCTGCGCGCCACGCCTTGTCCACTCAAACTGTCATCAACCACCGTGTGGTCGATGATGATGAGCTTGTCGTTAACACGGCTGTAGGTCATCTCAGCCACGGTTTTTCCTGCTTGTTCAATGAAAAAACCACGACGCTGCTCGTTTTCAATATGGGCAATGGGGAAGGACATAGGCAAACCTCTTGAATTCACAACAAACCATATGGCATGCCATCGTTTCGCACATAGCACGCCTGCGTACACGCTATTTTCAACCGTAAGTCGCAAGCATAGAGGAAAGACTCTGCCCCTGCTCTCAAACCCTACGGCAACGTACACGACGCAGGCCCATAAGAGCCAGCAAGGACGATAGCCCTATCAGAGCCCATTCACCGAGCGTAGGCACCGGCTTCGCAGCGGTATATTGAGGTGCCACAGCAAGCAAAGGCTGGCCAGCACAGCTTGTTGAGCGAAAACGTGTTGGCGTAGTGCTCCAGCCTGTCAAGTTCGTACCTGTACTCACCTGGCCTGACGCGTCATCAAATCCGGTGGAATACAGATAAAAAACCCCTGAATAACCAAGTAAACCATTTGTGCCGGGAACATTCGGAATGAACCAATAGGGTGTCAGGGATGTATCCAAATCGGGCACAGAAGGCACGGGAGGGCTGACCAACGTGTAGGCATTGGCTGGCAAAGGCGTCGCTTGCTGTGACAAGGTAGTGAAAACCTCTGTCAATGCCCCATTCGAACCGGTTTTGATGGAGCCTGAGTGGTGCGTGGCGGGCTCTACTCGCATGTTTTGCTCAAAAACGGTGGAGCCTTGGCGCCGCATTTTCCAAATAACGCATTGCAGATCACCTGCCTGCCACTCTTGTTCTTCTGTTGACGCATTGCCATTGTCAAATACCAAAGTAATTTGGTATTCGCCACCAGTGGCTCCTGGCATGGTGTCACCAGTCCCACTCTCAGCAACGGCCTGTCCGGTGTAGTAAATCGCATAGGGCACAGCATGTGCAGCAGTCATGGCGCATACGCTGAGTGCTGCCATGGTTGTGGTGCGCAAAGCGGCTTTGCAGCGCGAGTAAGCCATGAAAGAAGAGATGAAATGCATTGTTTGCAACCTTGTTAACTTAATGTTAAAAAGGCGAAGATATATTTGATGCACATCAAACAAAATGATGCAAATGCACTATTGCCAAAGCACATCCATCCGCTATGCCCATTGAATTTGATGACATCAGCAGGGTATTGCTGCAGCTCTACAGAGCCTCCACCAACAGCGCCCATGAGGAGTTTCAGAATATTGCACTGCACACCATCAAGCAGATCCTGCCGTTTGACAGCTGCATGTGGGGTTCTGCGACGTATATCCCGCAGCAGGGCCTGGATGTACACACCATCCATTTGCACAACCAATCCATCGAGATGTTGCAGGAATACGATGCAGTCAAGCATTTGGATACGGCAGCAACCATTGCCGCCAGCCAGGCTGTTGTCTGTGAGAGCTTTCACTGCCCCACCCTTTTCAAGGCCCCGCAAGCACATGACTATCTGGCGTTTCAGCAACGCCATGCCATTTCGAATGTGCTCATTTCTGCTGAAAACCGCCATGACGGGTTCTCACAATGGATCTCCTTGTTCAGGGCACATGCAGACGATCATGGAGAGCCACACGAAGTCCAGTTACTGCGGCAGCTGACGCCTCACCTCATGCAGGCCTTGCAGCAAAACCGTTTACTGCACCTGCAACACATGCATCCGCAGCTGCAACAGCGCAGCACCATGCAGCATGAAGCGCTCATCGCAGATCCCAGCGGGGTGATTTACCACGCGTCACCAGGTTGCCAGGCGCTGTTCGACACGCAATGGTCTATGCCACGAACCTTGACGCGACTGCCTGCACCTATGCTCGATTGGATGCTGCACCACAAGCGCCCCTACATTGGCCAGCATCTGGCTGCGCTGCATACCGTTGAAAAAGACTTGCTGTTTGTGCGCTTGCGACCAAGCACCCCGGTTGACCACCTTGCCCCTCGCCAGCGCGCCGTCGCTGAACTGGCAGCAAGCGGCATGAACTACAAGACCATTGCCAAAACCTTGTGCATTGCCCCAGCAACAGCCCGCAACCACCTGCAGCAGGTATACGAAAAACTGAGCATACAAAACGTCGTAGCGTTAACACGAGCGTTGCATGCTGCAAGTTGGTAGCAGGATTGACCGCCGCAGCGCAAGCCTGAACAGATAAGCTTTTTAGCCTTTCCACTTGGCATGTAGGCCTTAGCCGACATGAATAGCCTCACTCTTCCTACCCTGTGTCAGCGCGCAGGCGAGTAATCTATAGGTGTGGTTAGTCGATATGGCTGGCACTTATTGAACTTCGTTGTAACTATCAAGGAGAAACACCATGAATAAAGACCAAATCGAAGGCAATTGGAAACAGTTCAAAGGAAAAATCAAAGAGCAATGGGGCAAACTCACTGACGATGACCTGGATGTGATTGCTGGCAAAAAAGACCAGCTCATCGGCAAAATTCAAGAGCGTCAAGGTATTGCCAAGGAAGAAGCCCAAAAGCAATTTGACGCATGGAAGAAAGCCCATCCTGATTCGCACTGGGATTAAACAATTAATCCATACAGCTCTTCTGCAAAGGAGAGGCTATAAAACGAGAAGCCGCTGCACAGCGGCTTTTTTTAATTGCATCAGAGCAATCTCACTTGCTGCAACGCTATCTCTGCACACCTTTAAGATGTCAGAACATGCTGTTGCGAGGAGATGAACAACATCGACCGAGCGGCTAAGATGGCGCTGTATCACAGCGCGTGATGCCACTCATGGATGCGCCGTATCCGCAGTTCGGCAGCCAGCGTCTCAACTTCACTTCCCGCAAAACGCGGCTGAACATGGCAACTCTGCATTTGCAACTCGAGAAAGTCGCCTCGCCTTTGGGCGCCATGCTCTTGGTCACGGACGAGCAGCAACGTCTACGGGCCGTTGACTGGCACGATTATGAAGACCGCATGCATCTCTTGATGCGTCGGCAATACAAAGGCACCACACTGTCGCTGCACGAGCGGGCCACGCCTTCCCCAGCCAGTTGCGCATTGCAGGCCTATTTCGATGGCGATATTGCCGCGATTGCTACGCTCGAAGTGGCCATGGGTGGCACGGATTTTCAGCGGCAGGTCTGGTCGGCCTTACGGGGTATTGCGGCCGGAAAACCGATCAGTTACCGAGACTTGGCAGCACGGATTGGGCGCCCGACAGCCGTCAGGGCTGTCGGTTTGGCCAATGGCGCCAACCCCATCGGTATTGTGGTGCCTTGCCACCGGGTTATTGGCAGCAACGCCTCGCTGACTGGATACGGCGGCGGGCTGCACCGAAAGCAGTGGCTGCTGGCACACGAAAGCCGCTGACATCAACGCGAATCGCCCAGACAATGCATATTTGAACGCCCACCCACACCCACTATCAGGCAGTCTTCCTAGATGATCTTTCTGAGCGCACTTCCCGTTCTGGCCACCATTTTTGCTCTGGCTTTAGGCGTTCGCTCACTCCATGCGGCCCTGCTCGGTATTGCAGCCGCGTTGCTGGCCATCAGCTTGGCATTTCCAGTGCCCGCATCCAGCATCGCTGCGCTAACACTGCGCTGGCTGCCGGTCGTCACAGAAGTGTTGTTGATCGTAGGGGGCGGGCTGCTGCTGTCCGAGGTATTGCATCAAACAGGTGGCCAAGCTGCACTGGCCCGCTGGTTGCAAGGCCGCTGCAAGCCGGGGGTTGCGACCACCTTGCTGGTGGTACATGGCGTCACGCCATTCGCTGAATCGCTAACGGGCTTCGGTATCGGCGTCACCATCGGCATCCCATTGCTCACGCACTTGGGGCTACCTCCACGCAAAGTGGCCGTCGTGGGCTTGCTTGGCCTGTGCGCAGTCCCTTGGGGGTCGATGGGGCCGGGCACGCTGATCGGCGCAACCTTGTCTAATCTGACTTTTCATGACCTGGGCGTTGCCTCGGCCCTCGTTAACAGCGTTGCTTTCGTAGCGACTGGCGTAGTAGCAGCGTGGCTCACCACCGCCAACGTAGGTCGAACCAAAGCCGTATTCCACGGCATTCTTTCAGGCTTGGCCCTGACCGCTGCCGTATGGGCTATGAATAGTTTGTTTGGCACAGCAGCAGCTGGTGCACTAGGTGGTTTAGTGATGGTGGCCTTACACCTGCTGATAGGACGGCAAAGAGCACCCGGCCCTGCGCTAGAACGCATGGGGCGAAGGGCTTTAGCAAGCTACGCCGTGTTGCTTGGCGGTGTATTGGTTGCTGGTTGGTGGGTACGCGCTGCGGGCCTGTCCGAGCACTGGCGCTACATGGCCTCGCCTGCCCTGTGGCTTTTCATTGCTACGGTTTGGTTTGCCCGTGGTCAACAGGTGCACGGGGCCGCACAGCGCGCATGGCAATCGTGGACGAAAGTTGCGCCCGTTACAGGACTGTTCATCGTGCTGGGCGTACTGATGGCCGTATCTGGTATCGCTGCATTTTTGGCCAAAATACTCGCTGAGTCAGGCGCGGCCTATCTTGCAGCGGCTCCTTTTGTGGGGGCTGTAGGAGGCTTTGTGACTGGTTCTGGCAGCGGGGCCAATGCCATGCTGGCGGCAACCCAAGCCGAAATCGCCCGTTCACTTGGCGTGCATGTTCTCTGGTTCATGGCCGTGCACAACGTTGCCGCAGCGTTTTTGTTGATGGCCTCGCCGGGCAAAGTAGAAATGGCGATCCAACTCGCTGGTGGCGATGCATCAGACCAACGACGCTGGATTCAAGCCATGGTGCTGTGGGTGGCATTGACCGTGGTCACGGTGCTGGCAGTGGTGAACGTTGTGGGCGTCGGCCACATTCTCATCGGGTGATTGGCATCGCGCCGAATCAGACCGCAAGAAACAGATTTTTTGTCATTCAGAACATGATTACGCTGACCCCTCTCATGAAAACCAATCGGAAACGCCATGTGCGACGAACATTCAATCGCCTTCCCTTACGCTACGGACAATGAACGCTGGGAAGCTGTACGCACACGAGACCGCCTTGCAGACGGTCATTTTGTCTATGCGGCGCGAACCACAGGCGTATATGGCCACCCCAGTTCTGCGGCACGGATACCCAAGCGAAAGAATTTGGAGTTCTTCGCTTCTGCGCAGTTGGCCGAAGCGGCTGGCTACCGCCCCAGTCAGCGTGCACAGAATAAGAGCATCCACACTGCTGTGATCGCACAGAGCTGCCGCTTAATCGAAACAGCAGAAACTTCACCCCATCTGGATGCATTGGCCGAGCAGGCGGGTATGAGTCCATTTCACTTTCATCGCGTTTTCAAGGCTGAAACTGGCTTGACGCCCAAAGCCTATGCCACCGCTTTCCGGGCCAGCAAATTACGTGACGAATTGAATACTGCCACTGGTACGGTGACCGATGCCATCTATGGCGCAGGCTTTCATTCCAACAGCCGGTTTTACGCAACCTCCGAGCAGGTGCTGGGCATGCGAGCCAAGGAATACCGCGCAGGCGGTGTAGGCGCCGTGATTCGGTTTGCCGTGGGCGAATCGGCGCTCGGGTCGATTCTGGTAGCACAAAGCCAGCGCGGCATTTGCACCATTTTGTTGGGCGATGACCCGGACCGTTTGGTACGCGATCTGCAAGACCAATTTCCCAAAGCCGAGCTGATTGGTGGCGATGGGGATTTCGAGCAACTGGTGGCTCAAGTGGTCGGCTTCATTGAAGCGCCCGGCATTGGCTTGAATTTGCCGCTAGATGTACGCGGCACAGCGTTTCAACAGCGTGTGTGGCAAGCGCTACGTGATATTCCAGTAGGCGAAACTGTCAGCTACGCCGAGATTGCCGAACGCATTGGCGCGCCTAAGGCTGTGCGTGCGGTCGCGCAAGCCTGTGCGGCCAACTCTATCGCGGTGGCCATTCCTTGCCACCGCGTGGTGCGGCGCAATGGCGAAATTTCAGGCTACCGCTGGGGCGTTGATCGCAAACGCGAACTGCTGCGCCGCGAGGCCAAAACTTGAGCCGTGGCGCATTGAGCAACCATGCAGCAAGCAACGTGCTTGGCTCAACTTATTGCACTGCCCTTGATCAGCGTGCAGGCGCGCGCATCAGCGTAAACAAGCCCGAGACCACAATCAACCCTGCGCCCCAAAAAGTGCTTGGCGACAAGGCCTCACCAAAAAAAATGACACCCAACCCAATACCGAACAACAAGCGCGAATAACGCAGCGGGGTAACAGCGGAAACATCTCCTGTGCGCATGGCTTTCATAAGGCTGGCGTACGCAGTAGTGCCAATAGCCGATGCCAACACAATAGCACCCAGTGCAACCGCATCGCCCCACACCCATGCAGCTGGCTTATAGATCGCCACCGCAACACCGGCAACCACCACCGATAAATACCCATAAAACCCCAGCACAGCGGCACCTAAACTGGCCGGTGCAAGGCGGCTTGCCAGATCGCGTCCAGCAAAACCCAACATGCCAATCAGGGCCAAAATGGCCAAAGGGGAAAACCCATCACTCCAAGGTTGCACAATCACCAATACGCCACACAACCCCACCACAATGGCCAGCCAGCGTTGCCATCCAACGCGCTCGCCAAAGAGCCATGCTGCAGCTGCGACCACCACCAACGGCGTAGCCTGCAAAATCACTGTCGTCGATGATAAAGGGGTCAAGGCCAATGCCAGTACGAAAAACAAGCGCCCGGTCACCTCGAAAATAGCGCGAACAGCCATCGTGCGCGAAAGCACCTCTGGCACCAGCACCGAACGACCGCTGCTACGCGTTATCAGCCCAAAAATCAACATGCCACCAAGCCCCAGCAGAACGAGCACCTGCGCAATGGGCATCCCCTGGGAAGCACGTTTGACAAACATATCTTCCAGAGCAAAGGCCGCCATGGCCGCGACCATCCATGCCCCACCCCGTAAATTGGCTCTGCGCTGCTCGACGAGGGCCTCTGCACTCGCAATGGACGGAAAATCAGCCATAGTGAAAATGGATCGTGATGTCAGAACTCTTGTTGCCCTTTGATGCGTTCAATCACACCATTGAGCACGTCAAGTGAAGCAAACGGAATGCGGATTTCGCCCGACTCTTGCACTTGGCCGTTTTTCTTCTTCAGGCGCTTTTTGATTTGAATGTCCACCTCGGCCATCAACAGATCAGAGAGGATTTCTTCAACACGTTTGACGTCACCACTCTTGCGGTTGCTGGTTTTCTTCGCCCCTTCTGTCCCTTTTCCTTGGGCCACGCGTTTGACGAGGCTTTCCGCCTCACGCACGGTGAGTTTTTTTGCAGCAATCTCATTGCCTGCGGTGATTTGCTCAGCCTTGCTCAAAGCCAACAAAGCGCGGGCGTGCCCCATTTCAATGTCACCGGCCATCAGCATGGTTTGCACAGGATCAGCCAGATTGAGCAATCGCAGCAAGTTACTGGCTGCGCTGCGTGAACGCCCTACCGCTTGCGCGGCTTGCTCGTGCGTCAAACCAAACTCTTGCACCAAACGCTGCAAGCCCTTAGCCTCTTCCAGCGGGTTCAAGTCCTCACGCTGCATGTTTTCGATCAGCGCCATCGCTGCAGCGGCATGGTCATCGACCTCGCGCACCAGCACTGGCACCACGGCCAAGCCCGCTAATTTACTGGCACGGAAGCGCCGCTCGCCTGCAATGATTTCATAGCGCCCCGCGTTCTCGCCACTGCTGAGTTGGCGCACCAACAAAGGCTGCATGATGCCTTGGTTCTTAATGCTTTCTGCCAGCTCATACAACGCGCCTTCGTCCATATGCGTGCGGGGCTGGTACTGGCCGGGCACGAGGTCTTCCAAGGCCAACTCACGCGGTGTGCCATGGGTTTGCGCAAAGGCCGATTCGGTTTGTGCCACTTCAGTGGCTTTGGGGCCCAACAGGGCTTCCAGGCCGCGGCCCAGGCCTTTGGTTTTTTTGGCTGTTGCCATTGATATTCTCCTCGTGTCTTATTGAAGTCTAGGCTTGCTTGATCAGCGCTTGCAGGCAGCTATGCCCTTCACTCCAATCGCCCAACCCACTGTCACTGTTGATATGGCCAAGATCGCCGACCACGTCCAACCGACTGCCCCAATGCTCGGCCATCCACTGTGCTCGTGCCAAGGTGCAGTACGGGTCATTGCGACTGGCCAAAACCGCACTGGTAAACGGTATGCGTTCAGTAGGAATAGGCTGCCAAGTCGGCAGCAAATGGTGAATCGGTTCAGCTTGCGTATCAGGTGGTGCCACCAACAAGGCCGCTTGAACGCGGTGGACATGGTGGCTATAGTGGGCCCACCGGGCCACCAATTGGCACCCTAAACTATGGGCAACCAGCACAATTTTTTGCTGCTCAGGCGTGGCCAGCACGGCCTCTTCCAGCTGGATTTGCCAATCCCCACTCTTGGGGTGATTCCAATCGTGCTGTTGCACACGGGTGTACCCGTACAAAGCCTCCCAACGGCTTTGCCAGTGCTGCGCATCAGAGTTCTGCCACCCGGGAAGCAAGAACACAGCCAGTGAAGAAGCAGAAGTCATATACATGCCTGTAGAGCACTTAGAACGTGTTTACGTTCTTAAATCAGGAAGAAGAAGGCTTCACCAGCCCAATGGGGACCGCATGACTGGTCGCCGCTTTCGTTACCTTGGTCCCATTTTTAGGGAGTTTGCCTCCATTGCGAACAACCAGTTCTTCAGCGAACTCCAAAAATGCCTTGCTACCTTTGGCACTGGGGTCATAGACCACACCCGGCAAACCATGGCTAGGCGCCTCAGCCAGCCGCACATTGCGCGGAATAATGGTCTCAAAGACCTTATCGCCAAAATGCTGCTTGAGCTCTTCGCTGACTTGCTGCTGCAGCGTCACGCGTGTATCAAACATGACCCGCAAGATCCCGATGATTTTCAAATCGCGGTTCAAATTGGCGTGCACTTGCTTAATGCTGTTGACCAGGTCGGTCAACCCTTCCAGCGCATAGTATTCGCACAGCATAGGGACGATTACGCCCTTTGCCATGCACAGCCCATTGAGCGTCAGCAATCCTAGTGATGGCGGACAATCAATCAAAATGAAATCGAACTGTTCTTGCACATCGGCCAGCGCATTGCGCAAGCGGTTCTCGCGCTGTTCCATACTGACCAGTTCAATCTCAGCGCCCGCCAAATCACGGTTGGCACCAATCACCTGAAATGAGGCCGCCGGTGAACTCTGCATCGCTTGCACTGCAGTGCAATTGCCCAACAGCACGTCGTAAACCGAATGTGGCAATGCTCGTTTATCCACACCGCACCCCATGGTGGCATTGCCTTGTGGATCAAGGTCAATCAGCAACACCCGCTGCTCTATTGCTGCCAATGCAGCGGCCAGGTTGACAGTCGTGGTGGTTTTACCCACCCCGCCCTTTTGGTTTGCTACACAGTAGATTTGCGCCATTTTCCCGTCCTGTTATCCAACTCACTCGTGATCAGCGGCTGATCATAGCCGTATTGCTTACGACAATGAATTCAATTGTCAGATTTAAGCATTCGATGTCCGCATCCAAACAAGGCAACGTTCCGCATCCACTTCAGGAATTTGCAACTGTTCCACGTGAAACACATTCACATGGCTTGGCAAAGCCAGTATTTCATCCTGCGGGTGCTTGCCTTTCATGGCCATCCAAACCCCTTGCGGATGCAGCAATGGCGTGGTCAAACCAACAAAATCGCTCAAACTGGCAAACGCCCTTGACGTAATCAGACTGTAGATTTTTCCTAAAGACTCAACCCGGGCATGCGTCGCCTGTAAATTCGGCAATTTCAACTCTGCACCAGCTTGACGTACAAAGGCCATTTTTTTGGCCACTGCATCGACACACTGAACATGCACCTGTGGACAACAGATCGCCAGTACCACGCCAGGCAAACCACCACCGGCGCCCACATCCAATACTTGTGCAGGCAGACCAAGCTCTTGTAATTTTTGCAGGGCAACTTGAAACGGCCGGACTACTGCCAAACAGTCCAGCAAATGCAAGCGCATCATCTCTTGCGGATCGCGCACTGCCGTGAGGTTGTACACCTTGTTCCATTTTTGCAACAGTTCCACATAGTGCAGTAACTGCGCCTGTTGCCCTGCATCAAGCGGCACCCCCAAAGCGTGCGCCCCTTGTTCGAGCATTTGGGCCAAGGTAAGAGTATTTGACGCCATCAGTTACTCACCTCATCTGCTGCAGCCCAACGTTTGCCCATTTTTTTCAAATGAATCAACAGAAGGGAAATTGCCGCAGGCGTAATCCCTGAAATACGAGATGCTTGCCCCAAGGTTTGCGGCTTATGCTTGGTGAGTTTTTGACGCACCTCAAAAGACAATGCAGCCACCTGGCTGTAGTCCAAATTTTCTGGCAACAGCAAGTTTTCAAAGTGAAGCGATTTTTCCACTTCTTCTTTTTGACGGTCAATGTAGCCGCTGTACTTCGCCACAATCTCAACCTGCTCCACCACAGCTTCAACCATCTCGCCCAATGTTTCACGTGAAACAGCATCGTCGCTAATCTGCACTTTGCTGTCAGGCAATGGTTGGAAACTCATCAAATCTGCATAAGTCACGCCGGGGCGGCGCAACAGATCAAATAGGTTGTATTCATGTTCGATGGCTTTGCCGAGCACCCGCTCACTCTCCTCTTTTGGCAAAGTTCGCGGCGTTACCCATGTGGCTTTCAAACGGGCAGTTTCCATATCAATGGCATCACGCTTACGGCAGAAGGCATCCCAACGGGCATCATCAACCAAGCCCAGTTTGCGGCCTGTTTCGGTCAAACGCAAATCAGCATTGTCTTCACGCAGTTGCAGGCGGTATTCCGCACGGCTGGTGAACATGCGGTAAGGCTCCGTCACTCCTTTGGTAATGAGGTCATCGACCAAAACGCCAAGGTAGGCTTCATCGCGGCGCGGCAGCCAAGCCTCTTTTTCTTGCGCCTGCAACGCGGCATTCAAACCAGCAAACAAGCCCTGTGCCGCAGCTTCTTCATAACCCGTTGTTCCATTGATTTGCCCGGCAAAAAACAGGCCTTGAATTTGGCGTGTTTCAAAACTACTCTTGAGCGAACGCGGGTCAAAATAATCATATTCAATGGCATAGCCTGGGCGCAAGATATGGCAATTCTCTAAACCGGGCATGGAGCGCACCAACGCATATTGAATATCAAATGGCAAGCTGGTGGAAATGCCATTGGGGTACACCTCATGGGTATCCAACCCCTCCGGTTCCAAGAAAATTTGATGGCTGTCTTTGTCCGCAAAACGGTTAATTTTGTCTTCCACACTAGGGCAATAACGCGGCCCAACCCCTTCAATCTTGCCGGTAAACATAGGGCTGCGATCAAACCCACTGCGAATAATGTCGTGGGTTTGGGTATTGGTATGCGTGATCCAGCAAGAAATTTGCCGGGGGTGCATTGCACGATTTCCCATGAAACTGAAAACTGGCAGATGATCCGGGTTGTCCCCTCCAGGCACACCATCACCGGGTTGCTCGGTGCACTTGCTGAAGTCAATCGTACGGCCATCTAAGCGAGGCGGCGTTCCAGTTTTCAAACGCCCTTGGGGCAACTGCAGCTCTTTCAGCCGTGCAGACAAAGACACCGCAGGCGGATCTCCCGCCCGACCTGCTTGATAATTGTTAAGCCCAACGTGAATACGCCCATCCAAAAACGTCCCAGCAGTGAGCACTACCGTGCGCGAGCGAAAGCGAATCCCCACTTGGGTCACCGCCCCCACCACACGATCGCCCTCTAATATCAAGTCGTCTACCGCCTGTTGGAACAACCATAGATTCGGTTGGTTCTCCAGCATGCGACGAATGGCCGCTTTATACAAAATACGGTCTGCCTGCGCGCGCGTTGCCCGCACTGCAGGGCCTTTGCTGCTGTTGAGGGTTCTGAACTGAATACCTCCCTCATCCGCAGCCAGCGCCATGGCACCTCCCAAGGCGTCCACTTCCTTAACCAAATGGCCCTTGCCAATGCCCCCAATGGAAGGATTGCAGCTCATTTGTCCCAATGTCTCGATGTTGTGCGACAGCAGCAGCGTTTTACTGCCCATGCGCGCAGCGGCCAATGCCGCTTCAGTGCCAGCGTGGCCACCGCCAACAACAATGACATCAAACTCTTGGGGATAGATATAGGGGGATGCGGTTTCAGCCATGATTAAAGGCGCCGTCAAACTATGCGCCTCAGTATGCAAAAACGCCATTTTACCGAAGCCGCATCAATCGGGCTGACGCGGCACAGATCGTACAGAAAACGATGCATGCAGCGCTCGCTCATACATCACTGTTTCACGTGAAACACGCTTATTTCAGCCAAGCAAATTGAGGTGCGAAACCGAGGCAGCCTTACCACCGTGCTGGAACAAACTGGAATAGTCACAGCACTCTTGTGCCAATGCTGCAATAGAAGAAATCACCCCACTGGCATGGTTGGCGTTTTGCAATGCAACGTAATGCATTGGCGGTAATGGGTCAGTTAATGCAATCTCTTCCAAATACCCTTGCCGAAAGAAAGGCTCCAAGCACTGGCGCGGTAAATAACCAATTCCTACCCCTACATTGAGTAGCCCGATCAATGCCAATAAATTGCTGGTCTCAAATTCCGCTTTCGCATGCAAGTCGTACTTCTGCAACCAGCGGGCATAGTAAATTCCTGAGCCCGATCTATCACCTTGCACAATGCGCCTGTATTGCGTCAATTCAGTAGGCTCAAGCAGCTTACCTTGTGGCACCAGCCCGGGTTTGGCTGCCCAGACATTGGCCACTGCAGTCAATGGCGTAGTCACCACACCTGCGTCAGAGAACGCATCGGGCACCACGACCAAGTCCAGACGTTCGTGAAGCAGTTCACGGTGCAATGCCACGCTGGTATCCACATGGGGGATCAGTTCTAATTTAGGGTAATGGCGTTGAATGCGAGTCACCCACTGCGACAACCACGTCATGGCTGTCAGTTCTGTCACACCAATACGCACCCGCCTTTGCACCACATGGTTTTGCAAAAATTGCTCTAAGGCCGCGTCTCGCTGGGCCAGCAACTGCCCTGCAAGTACCACCAACTCTTGTCCTTTTTCTGTCAGTTGTGCGGCACGTGCCGTGCGGTCGAACAGGCTTGTGTCCACCTGTTCCTCCAATTCGCGCACACGCCTTGAAATCGCCGATTGGGTGGTATGCAGGTGCTCTGCCGCAGCAGCAAAACCTCCCAATCGGTGAATCCAGTAAACGGCTTCGAGCTGTTTGTATGTCCACATAGGCGTGCAATCGTTATTCGGGTAAGCCCTAGAAGCATCACATTTTACGAAGCTTCCTTATCAATATTTCTCGTTTTTCTTTCACCGCTGTTTTCATCAGAATCGACATATCCCAATTTCTCGTTTTCCTCCATGTCTGACAGCACTTTAGAACTTGCCAAACAATTTGCCGACATCGTCACACCCCATATCAGCGACAACCTGCAACGGATGTCCGGCATCGTGGGCCTGCAACGCTTTCACAAAAGCAAAAAGCTGGTGGGTACGGCCCTCACCATCAAATGCAGACCCGGCGACAACCTCTACATCTACAAAGCATTGACGCAATTGCAGCCCGGCCAAGTGTTGGTAATTGATGGTGCAGGCAACGACTCCAATGCCTTGGTTGGTGAGCTGATCATGCTCTATGCCCAGGCCCATGGCTGTGCTGGTTTTGTGATTGATGGCGCCATTCGCGACAGCGCCGCTTTCTACGAAGCGGACTTTCCTTGCTATGCGCGCTCAGTCGTGCACCGCGGCCCTTACAAGCTTGGCCCCGGCGCCTTGAATGTTCCAGTCAGCGTGGGTGGGCAAGTCATTGAGTCTGGCGACATCATTGTCGGAGACGAAGACGGCGTAGTCAGCTTCGCCCCTTCCCAAGCACCTGCACTACTGGCTGCTATTGCAAAAACACAAGCCAAAGAAGAGGGCATCAAACAAGAAATTGCCACTGGCAACCGCGACCAAGCCTGGCTTAACGCCGTGTTGCAAAGCGCAGGCATTTGATTGCGCCATCCCTATAACACCTTATTCAGGAGACTTTCCATGTCTTTAACAACCACACGCCGTCACCTCCTTTCCCTTGGTGCCGCATTGGGCCTTGGTTGCGCTACCATCGGCACAGCATTTGCCGACACAAGCAGCTATCCCAGCAAACCCATCAAAATCACTGTGCCTTGGGCACCAGGCGGTGCAACCGATGTCATCACACGCCTTTTGGGCCAACACATCGCCACCGAATTGGGCCAACCCGTGGTGGTCGATAACAAGCCCGGAGCAGGCGGCAACATTGGTACTGGTGCATTCGTACGCGAACGCCCCGATGGCTACAGCCTGCTCATGGCCACCAGCAGCACCAACGCCATCAATCCCAATCTCTATAAAACTTTACCCTTCAAACCCGTGAAGGATTTTGCGCCAGTCGCACAGGTTGCCACCGTGCCCAACATTTTGGTGGTGCCAAAAGATTCGCCCTTCAAATCGGTTGCAGATATTGTTCAGGCCGCCAAAAACAAACCCGGCACACTCTCGTACGGATCAGCCGGCAATGGTTCCTCGCAACACCTTGCAGGCTCCATGTTCATCAAAGCTACAGGTGTTGAAGTCACACATATTCCTTACCGGGGCTCCGGCCCTGCTGCCGCTGACCTGATTGCAGGCCATCTGGACTTCATGCTCGACACCGGCTCCATGCCACATATCAAGAGTGGCTCACTCAAAGCATTGGCTGTTGCCGCTGCACAGCGCCTGCCAGGTTTGCCCGACGTTCCAACATTTGAAGAACTGGGCTACAAAGACTTTGAAGCGGCCGCTTGGTATGGCATTGCTGCTCCTGCAGGCACGCCAGCTGAGATCGTCGAAAAGCTCAACACTGCCATCAACAATGCCTTGAAAGATGACAACATCAAAGGCCGTCTGCAAGACTTTGGCGCTGTGGTTGCAGGCGGCTCTGTGCAGTCATTCGAGGACTTCTTTGTCAGCGAAATTGATCGCTTTGCCATCTTGGTTAAAGAGTCCGGTGCGACAGTGGAATAAACCTGCAGCCCCTTAGAACGTGTTTAGGACCGATACACAGGCAAGCACCTGTGGCACAGGTCAAGAGCCCTCCTGATGGAGGGCTTTTTTCTTTGTGCAGCCCGTAAAGCACATCAAAAACACATGGATGCAACACGCATGAAAAGCGCCATACCATGGCAGACAAAACCATGCATAGCACTGCTAAAGCATGAAAAAGCATTACAAGCTATTATTTTCAGCAGTGCCTGCACAGCCTATGGCTGCAGTGCATCCACGCACATGGGATTCCCGTCAACATGGGTTACAGGCATAGCCCAAAACCACGTTGACCCCATCCATCACTGTTGAACTCAAGGTGTTTTTATGAAGCTTTACTACAGCCCAGGGGCCTGCTCTCTGTCTCCACACATCATTTTGCAAGAAGCAGGTTTGGCCCATGAACTGGTTTTCACCAGCACCAAAACGCACAAACTCAAAGATGGAACAGACTTCTACACCATCAACCCGCTAGGCTATGTCCCGGTTCTTGAACTCGATGATGGTCGCCGACTGGTCGAAGGGCCAGCCATCGTGCAATACATTGCCGATCAAGTGCCAGACAAGCAACTCGCCCCCGCCAATGGCACGTTTGAACGTGCGCTGGTGCAAAGCCGTTTGAATCTGATTGGCACAGAACTGCATAAAAACTTCTCGCCCCTGTTCAACCCTGCAGCCACTGAAGAAACCAAAGCCGCAGCAAAAGACAAGCTGCGCAACCGCTATCAATACATCGATAGCCTGCTCAGCAGCGACGCGTACATCGCCAACAACACCTTCAGCGTCGCTGATGCGTATTTGTTTGTTGTCACCTCCTGGGCACAGCATGTCGGCCTTGATCTGAGTGCCTTCGCGCATGTGCAAGCGCACTCTGCTCGCATTGCTGCCCGCCCCGCCGTACAAGCAGCCCTCCAAGCCGAAGGCCTGCTCAAGTAAACACCGCCTGCCAACAGTGGCTTCTTGCCGCCCTGTGTGTCAGGCCCACTTCGGCAGCCTCTCTTTCTTTTTTTGACCTCATCGACCATGTCCCAAACGCTGTTCACGCCCTTTACCGCAGGTGACATCACCCTGGCCAACCGCATCGTGATGGCACCGCTCACGCGCAACCGTTCACCAAACGCAATCCCCAATGACCTCAACGTGCTGTACTACAGCCAGCGCGCCACTGCAGGGCTGATCATCAGTGAAGCCACGGCCATCAGCCACCAGGGTCAGGGCTATGCCAACGTCCCCGGCTTGTACGCCCCAGAGCAAATTGAAGGCTGGAAAAAAGTCACTGACGCGGTGCACACCCAAGGTGGAAAAATCGTCACTCAGCTCTGGCATGTGGGCCGCATTTCTCACCACCGCCTGCAGCCTGATGAAGGCGCGCCAGTCGCTCCTTCAGCCATTCAAGCTGAAGCCAAAACATACCTGGTTGAAGCCGATGGGCAAGGCCACTTTGAACCAACTTCAGCTCCACGCGCACTGACGCTGGAGGAAATTCCCGGCATCGTTCAAGACTACGTCAAAGCTGCCGCTGCCGCCATCAAAGCCGGTTTTGATGGCGTAGAAATCCATGCTGCCAATGGCTATTTGATTGACCAGTTCCTCAAAACCGGTGCGAACCAGCGCACCGACGCCTACGGCGGCAGTATTGAAAACCGTGCACGTTTTTTACTCGAAGTCGTGCAAGCCATTACCCATGAAATCGGCGCAGGAAAAACCGGCATTCGCCTCTCTCCTGTCACGCCAGCCAACGGTATTGTCGACGCCGATCCGCAACCCTTGTTCACCTACGTGCTGCAAAAACTCACGGCGTTCCCGCTGGCTTACATCCACATCATTGAAGGCGCCACCGGTGGCCCACGCGAACTGCAAGACCGGCCATTCGATTACGACGCTGCGCGCCAAGCCTACCAGCAAGCAGGTGGAAAAGCAGCATGGATGGTCAACAACAGCTACGACAAAGACTATGCAGAGGCCGTACTCAATGCTGGCAAAGCCGATTTGGTTGCCTTTGGCAGACCATTTATTGCCAACCCAGATTTGGTCGCACGCTTTGCGCAAAACGCTCCGCTCAACGCACCAGACCCAAAACGCCTATACGGCGGTGGAGATGCCGCAGGCTACACCGATTACCCCAGTCTGCAGCAAACCAGTGGGCAATCCAACGGCTAAACACCAATCATGCCCACCACCAGCACTGGTTTAAACCGACCGGTCAAAAAGCAGCCTTCATGGGCTGCTTTTTTTATGCATCTACCGCAGCAATGCAACGGGCCAGATCAAAACACACCATAACAAGCTGTGGATAAGTATTGGGATGACACCTGCATGGTTTGGGGATGACGATGGCCTTTCTCAGCCCAGCAGAAGTTATCCCCAATTCTGTGACACGGCCACCCCCCTTCGCTGCACATACTTAGCAGAATCCTAAATAATTGTTTTTAAAATGGAAAACCAAGTTATCCACAGAAAAACAGGTCCTTTACTACTACGATTACTTCTTCTTTATTCAAATGTTTAGCAGTCGTAGTCGGCACCTGCATTTTTTAAAATTCGGCCGCACACAACGTTCAGGAACGAAACGTATCTGTCTATTCACAGGCAAAAACCTACCCCGCCGGTATGCCTAAACAGAACTATTGATTTGCGGCCAACAACGGCAATGTGTCCACGCCCGATGACGAGTCATGACACATAAAACCATTTGGGCTGTACACAATTCTTTTTTAAAAGTTCAACCGCCATTGAAATGGTTGAAAACAGCAACCAGCGGCCTTTGCCAACAGGCATTCAGCACGCTTAATGCACAACATGCTGTGGATAACCGCAAGGATCGCACTTGTACGCTTTGGGGATAGAAGTGCCCAATCAACCAAACTGCTGAGTTATCCCCAATTCAAAGCATCGATGACAAGGGTTCACCACACACGCTTGTCAAATCAGCAAAACCATGTTTTTAAAAAGAAAAATAAAGTTATCCACAGAATAATCTGGGCTTTACTACTACCATTATTTCTTTTTTATTCAAAAAATATAGCCATCGTAGAGAAGTGCATGCAATGCAATGAATGGACCATGCGCGGTTCAAAAAACGGGGTTTTAAAAGCAGCGCAACAAATCAAACTTGGTGCAAAAGCAAAGAAACCGGCAAAAACGGGTACTAAGGCCTGTCCAAAGGGCAAACTTCAAAAATCCTGATCAAAGTGCTATGCCCATCTAAGAACAGCTTTAAACACGGTTGTAGTGGCTTGACGAAAGGGTTTACAGTTTGGCAAGCCATAAACGACAACAGCAGCGTAAAAGCTGCTGTTGTGTACGGCGTGAACGGTGAGCGCCAGTGTTGTACCGCGTCAAACACAAAATACCAAGCTTTGAAGTACCAGGTTTTAGAACCAAACCCGGTATCTTTTCAACGAATGGTCATTACATCTCTCAACCCATCCCTCAACCCCTCACCTTAGCGCGGCGCCAAGGCCGTGCGCCAGCCGCACAGGCCATCAGCAGCGCCAGTGCCGCCAAAGCCCACGTGCCTAAGCCTGGCACCGGCTGCACCGTGGGGGCAGCCACAGCAGC
>NZ_STFG01000030.1 GCF_004833285.1 Lampropedia puyangensis | reverse complement strand
AGATTCAGCCTCCACGGATACCGGTGCGATTCATTGATGGTTTCGATGGTGGTCTCTACCAAACCCTTCCAGTACAGCGCACGGGTAGCAGGCGGCAGTATTTCGACCAGCACACCGTTCTCGCTGCGCAAGGCGACTTCATGCTCGCTCAGCTGCACAGCCACAAATTCAGCGGCCACCACGGCAGGCTCTTGGCTCATCAGGTAATCGGCCAATTCGTGTTGGAAGGCTGGTTGGTTCAGTGCAAAGCGTTCGATTTTCAGTTCGTCTGACGCGGCAATCAACCAGTGCGAGCCGCTGTGCAATACGCGCTCAAAATCACCATTGCGCAGCAACAAGGCACGTTCGTTTTTCTTGATGGTGATGCGTTCAAATGTAGGCATGGTGCTTCTCCTCGTTCAATATCGTTTCGTTCAAGTCAATGCGTCAAAGGGCATTCAAAGGTGCCGTTACAGCGCTGCTAGGGCAGTTGATGGTGTGTGGGCTCGGGCCTTGCTGCGCGTTGCCATCAAGGCGTGCCTCGATGGTGGGCGGGCAGCGTGCGCGGCGCACTTCCATCAGTGCAAGCTGGCATCGCTGACGGTGTGGGTGGTTGGCTTTGACGGCACAAAATTGCGCCAACATCACCAACCATCCGCACCGCGTTCGGCGGGTGGTCTTTCGACCGTTTTAAGTAGCCGGTTTTGCAACCGATTGGGCAGGAATCGAACCTGCGACAGTCTTTTTCTACAAAAGATGCTCAACCATTGAGCTACCAGTGGTGACCTGTTGGGAGTCGAACCCAACCCCTTTAAGAAGGAGCTTCCACAAGTCAGGCCGTTATCCAACATCCAAGGGTGCGGCATACCAAACATCGACAGAGCCTACGCCCCAGATCCTTGGCACCGGCAGGGCAGAACCTGTGTTCTTAACCCTGACCTGTAAGCAATCCCTCTTGCTTTGGATGATTTAGATATTGCGAGAAGCGTGCCAATGTCGTCTCTATTGGATTGTTTTTAATTAAGTTATTGATTTATATTAATTTATTTAATTTTCATTGTTTTCTTGTTTTTTGATTATTTTCAATAAAATAGAAATATAGATAGATAAATAGAAAATTTTATGAGCAAGAAAACTGTTGTCATCGGCTATATGGGCACCCAACTCGATTCCGGTTTGGGGGCAGGGCGATGGGAAAAATGGCGCCCCACTATCTCGCTGGCGCAGCATGAAGACATGCTGATATTGAAATGCATTAAGCGAACTTCCGCTTTTGACCAAATAGCAGACTGTCAAAGTTTAGTGGAGGTCCAGGTCAGATGAAATCAGTGCGGTGTTTGCGAAGCATTGAAATCACTGACTATCAAAACTGAAGTCTGCACCCATGTGCCGCAACAGGTTGGTGGGCGACCACTGGTCCGTCAATGGGCGGGCTGTGCTGGGGGGCACGGGTTGTGCGGGGTAGTCGTCCCACCGGCCGGTGAGGGCATCGAGTGGGTCATCCGCGCTTTGCAACGTCAGGGCTTGCGTTGCTGCGTAGAGGATGTCATTCTCTAGTCGCTTCGCCCGCCAGAGGGAGGGGAAGACGGCCTGCCACGTGGCTTCTTCATGGGGCAATAAACGCCCGCGCGCAAAGGTGTTGGCGACGACGATGCCGTCTGCTGCGAGTAGCTGGCGGATTTGCGAGAGAAACTCCACCGTCAGCAAATGCTCGGGGATGTAGTCGTGGTCGAATGCGTCGAGCATGATGAGGTCATATGTTTGCTGTTGCCGTATTTGCTGGCGCACAAAAACGCGGGCATCCATCACGTGCACGCGCATTGATGGTGTGGGTTGGAAGCCAAAGCAATCTTGGGCCACTTGCACGACAGCGGCATCCAGTTCGACCACGTCGACCTTTGCGTCAGGGGCGTATTGCATCAAGGCTTTGGGGATGGAGCCACCGCCCATGCCGATCAACAAAATGCGTTGGGGCGGCCTAGGCAGCCAATGCATGCCAGCCAATAAGCCACGCGTGTACTCCAACGCCAAAACCTCGGGCTGGGCTTTGAGCATGCAGCTTTGGAAGAGGTTGCGCCGATCGAAGCTCATGCAGCGGAAGGCTTCGCCTTCCATCACCATCACATCCAGATGCTGGCCACGCACTGTTGTTGCAAGGTGGAAGTCCTCTTTCATTAAATCGTTTTCTAGGCTGAATGGGGGCGTGTTGGTTGTATCTATTGTGTTTGCGGTGGAGGTGACTGGCGAAGTGGTGGGGGCCGTCTGCCCCTGTGCATTCACGATGCCAATCATGCTCATGGGACACAGCAGGAGCGCCCACCACAACGGTGTTGGCAGTCCTTTTACAAGGCGATCAACAAGGCGAAAAGCAAGGGCAAAGAAATGGGTCAAGGTTTGCGGATGGGGCAAACAGGCGGGCGTGCGGTGCGAGAGCAAAGCTTGGGTAGGTCGTGTGCGCATGGCGATGAGGGCGGGTGCAGTGGATGGGGGTTAGCGCGGGGTAGGCGTTTGCGCAGGCCACCACCATAAAGCGGCACTGGCGATCACAGCGGTCAGAATGGCCAATGCCAGCAAAATGGTATTGATCTCCCACCACAAGACCAAGTAGTACGACGGTAGTAAGGCAGCCTGCTGCTGCCCCCAAGGTTGTCAGTGCGCTGAGTTGCACTGCGCGGGCGCCCGCTTCTTCTACCCGTGCGACCATCAAGCGCATGGCATAGGGCGTCAAACTGCCCGCTAGCACGCCAGGAAGGGTGAGCAAAATGGCGGAACCCAGTAGGCTGCCGTAGCGGGAATCAGGAGTCCAGTAGGCAATCTCGGCCAGTACCAAGTCGGCCATTAACACCAGTGGCAACAGCCCAAGCGAAAGCCACAGCAGCAATTGATAAAAGCGTGGTATCGAGCAAAGCCTCAATTGTTTAAATTCAGGCCTTATGCTCGTCAGGGACTTGACAGGTAAATCCCTTGGTTGTCGCACGACAGACAGCCAAAGCCAATGCTTGTCGCTATCGTGCCAGCCATGAAAACCTTTAAAACCTATTCTGAATTGAGTGCTCTTAAGGGGCAGGAAGTGGCTGTCACTGCGTGGCGCGAGGTGACGCAGGAGCAAATTAATTTATTTGCCCAAGCCACTGATGATCACCAGTGGATTCATGTGGATACTGAGCGCGCCGCTAAAGGCCCATTTGGTACCACGGTTGCACATGGTTTTTTCACGCTGTCATTGCTGGCGGGCTTCATGGGTGAGGCATGCAAGATTGATGGTGTTGTGATGGGCTTGAACTATGGTCTTAATAAGGTGCGTTTCACCTCGCCTGTCCCTGTCAATAGCCGGTTGCGCGCACGTTTGACATTGTTGGATACAGAGCCTTTGGACAATCAGGGATTACAGATTACCTGGCAGGTGCTGGTTGAGCGGGAGGGGCAAGACAAGCCGGTCTGTGTGGCCGAATCCCTATCGCGTGTTTATGGTGGGCAAGCGTAACGGTCACTGAAATTTCTAGTGCAACCGTTGATTGGCATGGCCAATCCGAAGGAGCTTGTATCTCGTGGGAAGGTTGCAATAAAAAAGCGCCTCAATAGAGGCGCTTCGCGTATAGATATAGACGGTTGATTTGTGCAATCGGCATCATGCATTGCACAGGGCAATGCATGTTGAATCAACGCTGTGCCAGAGGCTTCACGTTACGAGGGGTGTCGCCAACGAACAATTGGCGTGGGCGGCCAATTTTGTATTCTGGATCGCTGATCATTTCGTTCAGTTGAGCAATCCAGCCGACAGTACGTGCCAAAGCAAAAATGCCGGTGAACAGATTCACTGGAATGCCGATAGCGCGTTGCACGATGCCAGAGTAGAAGTCCACGTTCGGGTACAGCTTGCGTTGCACGAAGTAGTCGTCTTCCAGTGCGATTTTTTCCAGTTTCTTGGCTAAGGCGAACAATGGATCGTTTTCCAGGCCCAACTCGGCCAGCACTTCGTTGCAAGTTTCTTGCATCAGTTTGGCGCGTGGATCGTAGTTTTTGTAAACGCGGTGGCCAAAGCCCATCAGTTTCACGCCGGAATTTTTGTCTTTGACTTGCTCCATGAATTCGCCAACTTTTTCGATACCGCCGTTGGCTTGGATTTGTTCGAGCATGTTCAGGCAAGCTTCGTTGGCACCACCGTGAGCAGGGCCCCACAGGCAAGCCACGCCAGCGGCAATAGCCGCAAATGGATTGGTGCCCGATGAGCCGCACAGACGAACGGTGGAAGTTGAAGCGTTTTGCTCGTGGTCAGCATGCAAGATGAAGATGCGGTCCATTGCGCGCTCGAGCACTGGATTGACCTTGTATTCTTCACATGGGTTGCCGAACATCATGCGCAGGAAATTGCCTGCGTAGCTCAGATCGTTTTGAGGGTACATGTAAGGCGCGCCAATGCCGTATTTGTAGGCCATAGCGACCAAAGTAGGCATTTTTGCGATCAGGCGAATCGCAGCGATGTTGCGGTGCTCTGGATTGTTGATGTCGGTGCTGTCATGGTAGAACGCAGACATGCCGCCGACCAGGCCAGTCAGGATGGCCATAGGGTGAGCATCGCGGCGGAAACCACGCAGGAAGAACTGCATTTGCTCATTGACCATGGTGTGGCGGGTAACGCGCTGGTCAAAGTCGGCTTTTTGCGCGGCATTGGGCAGTTCGCCGTTGAGCAGCAGGTAACAGGTTTCCAGATAGTCGCAGTTCACAGCCAATTGCTCAATCGGGTAGCCGCGGTACAGCAGCTCACCCTTGTCGCCATCAATGTAGGTGATGGCCGATTGGCATGACGCAGTAGACAAAAATCCCGGGTCATAGGTAAACATGCCGGTTTGGCCGTAGAGCTTGCGGATGTCAATCACATCCGGGCCAACTGTGCCTTCGTACACAGGGAGATCAACCGCAGGCTTGCCATTGGAAAATGACAGGGTTGCTTTGTTGTCAGACAGCTTCATATTTACCTTCCTTTGATGGAGCCGAAAACCTTGGCCATCGAGGCACCGGTTCGGCGAGGCGGGATTGTCGAAAAGAAACGTTGCAGTAGCGACTCGCTTGGCTAGACAACTGAGTGTTCAGTTGAGCGGGGCGGGGCGAATCAGCTCCAATACACCGTGTATCTCGGGGGTATCGATGTCTCCTTGCAGCTCTTTACGGCGCAAGAGTAGATCCAGCAGATCGTTGTCTGCCAGGTTCATCAACTCAGTCATTGCCCTGCCTTGCGCGACGCTGAGCGAGGGGCCATGTGCGTTGAAGAATTTCTCAATGAGCAGGTCGTTTTCCAATAATCCTCGGCGTGAACGCCATTGCAGCTGGCGCAGTTGCAGCTCGGTCATCCGTTGTTGCTCTTGCATAGGGTTCTCAGCGGTCATGGTGACAGGCGAAGGGGTTGAAAAAGGGGTATTGCATCAAACGTGTCACGTAAGACAATGCGTTGTCATCTCTTGCGCAATGCGCTCTGATGCGGGAGAGCGGTTGTATTGCACACCACCATGGAGCTTTGGGATTGGGGGATTGTTCCCATGGTTCCATGATGGTGTTGTGTGTTGCGCTTAGATAGCGCGGCGCACCATCAACTCTTTAATTTTGCCGATAGCCCGTGTGGGGTTCAAACCCTTGGGGCACACATCCACGCAGTTCATGATGGTGTGGCAACGGAACAAGCGGTATGGATCTTCCAAGTTGTCCAGACGTGCCCCAGTCGCATCATCGCGGCTGTCGGCAATAAAACGGTAGGCTTGCAGCAAACCGGCTGGGCCAACGAACTTATCAGGGTTCCACCAGAAGGACGGGCAGCTGGTGGAGCAGCTGGCGCAGAGAATGCATTCGTACAAGCCATTGAGTTCTTCGCGCTCTTCAGGCGATTGCAGGCGTTCACGCTCTGGCGGCAGGTTTTCGTTTTGCAGGTAAGGCTTGATGCTGTAGTACTGCTTGAAAAATTGCGTCATGTCGACGATCAGATCGCGAATCACTGGCAGGCCGGGCAGAGGCTTGAGCACAATCGTTCCCTTCAGGGTATTCATGTTGGTCAAGCAGGCCAAGCCGTTTTTACCGTTGATGTTCATGGCATCTGAGCCGCACACGCCTTCGCGGCAAGAGCGACGAAATGCGATTGAAGGATCTTTGGCTTTGAGTTTGACCAGCGCATCAAGCAACATACGCTCATGGCCGTCGAGCTCCACTTCCACTTCCTGCATATAAGGCTTGGCGTCCTTATCAGGATCGTAGCGATAGATTTGAAATTTGCGGATTGTCATGGTGTTTTACTCTCGTGAGGCTTGCAGGCAGCTGGTGATTAGAAGGTACGAACTTTAGGTGGCACGCTGTCCACGGTCAGTGGCTTGAGGTTCACCGGCTTGTAATCCAAGCTGTTGGTTGCGCTGTACCAGAGGGTGTGTTTGAGCCACTCTTTATCGTTACGACCCAGCGGGAAGTCTGGGTGATCAGCCGGGTGCTCGTAGTCGTACACAGTGTGGGCACCGCGGCATTCGCGGCGTGCTGCTGCAGAGGTCATGGTTGCTTGAGCGACTTCGATCAAGTTGTCCACTTCCAGTGCCTCCATGCGTGCGGTGTTCCACACTTTGGATTTGTCTTTGAGTGTGACTTGACCCACTTTTTCACGGATGGCGTTGATTTTGACAACACCTTCATCCATGCCTTCTTGCGTACGGAACACACCGGCGTGCTGCTGCATGCTTTGGCGAATCTCGTTGGCAATATCTTGCGAGTAAATGCCGGAATTCGATTCTTGCAGGCGATTCAGGCGTGCAAGCGTGAGGTCTGCTGCATCGGCAGGCAGAGGTTTGTGCTCGTGCTGGGCTTGAACCGTCTTGACGATGTGCTTGCCAGCGGATTTGCCAAACACCAGCAAGTCCAGCAGCGAGTTCGTGCCCAGGCGGTTGGCGCCATGCACCGATACGCACGAACATTCGCCCACAGCGTACAAGCCGTTGACCACTTCTGCGTTGTTGGTGTCGGTCTTGATGACGACCTGGCCGCTGATGTTGGTCGGGATACCACCCATTTGGTAGTGGATGGTGGGCACGACTGGAATTGGCACTTTGGTGATGTCGACGTTGGCGAAGTTGTGGCCAATTTCTTCCACCGATGGCAGGCGTTTGCGGATGGTTTCTGCGCCCAAGTGGGTCATGTCCATCAGGATGTAGTCCTTATTAGGGCCGCAGCCACGGCCTTCCTTGATTTCCTGGTCCATCGAGCGGGACACGAAGTCGCGCGGGGCCAAGTCTTTCAAAGTTGGCGCGTAACGCTCCATGAAGCGCTCGCCTTCGCTGTTACGCAAAATCGCGCCTTCGCCACGGCAACCTTCGGTCAGCAACACGCCCGCGCCAGCCACGCCGGTGGGGTGGAATTGCCAGAATTCCATGTCTTGCAGCGGAATGCCTGCGCGAGCAGCCATACCCAAACCGTCGCCAGTGTTGATGAACGCATTGGTTGATGCAGCGAAGATGCGGCCTGCACCGCCAGTGGCCAGCAGCACCACCTTGGCTTGCAAAATGTAGAGCTCGCCAGTTTCGAGTTCAAGCGCAGTCACGCCGACTACATCGCCTTGCTCGTCGCGGATCAGGTCCAGTGCCATCCATTCGACAAAGAAGTTGGTTTTTTCTTTGACGTTTTGTTGGTAGAGCGTATGCAACATGGCGTGGCCAGTACGGTCGGCCGCAGCGCAAGCGCGTTGCACTGGTTTTTCGCCGTAGTTGGCGGTGTGGCCGCCGAATGGGCGCTGGTAAATCGTACCGTCTGGGTTGCGGTCAAACGGCATGCCGAAGTGCTCCAGTTCGATCACGACGTTTGGTGCTTCGCGGCACATGAATTCAATTGCGTCTTGGTCACCCAGCCAGTCCGAGCCTTTGATGGTGTCGTAGAAGTGGTAGTGCCAGTTGTCTTCGCTCATGTTGCCAAGCGAGGCCGACACGCCACCTTGCGCTGCAACCGTGTGTGAGCGAGTGGGGAATACTTTGGAGAGCGATGCGACTGACAGACCGGCCTTGGACAGTTCCAGTGCGGCACGCAGGCCCGAACCACCCGCGCCAATGATGACGGCGTCAAACTTGCGAGTGATGATGTTTTCTTTGGTGTAGCTCATGGTATTGAAAATCTCTTGGTCTTCTCAAAGTGGGGCGGTGAGATGCGATGCAGAGCATGGCGTCTCACAAAATATGCTTACAGGCGCCAGAGAGTCTGGAAAGCCCAACCGGCGCAGCCAATCAGCCAGACGATGGTGAACACGTCCAGCGCAAGACGCAGGCCAACGGCGGGTACATAGTCCATCCAGACATCGCGCACACCAACCCATGCGTGCCAGAGCACGGCCACGATAGAGACAAAGGCAAACAAGCGCATCCATTGGGCATTGAAGATGGCTTGCCATGCGGCGTAATCAACTGGACCTTTGGTCAGGCAGACCTGAGCCAAGAGTACCAAAGCGAAAAGGGCAATCACAAGAGCGGTGATGCGTTGGCTGAGCCAATCGCGCAAACCATAATGCGCGCCAACCACCACGCGCTTGGATCCGTAGTTAATAGACATGAAGAGCTCCTTGCGGGTGATGGATTAGTAGAGGCCAAAAATCTTGGCGCCAAAGACAACGGTCAGTGCCAGGCTGACAGCAAAAGAAGCCAAGGCAGATTTACGACCAAACTCTTTATTCACAGCATGGTGGTTCACGTCCATGAACAAGTGGCGCACGCCTGCGCACAAGTGGTGCAAGAACGCCCAAACCAGAACCAGAACACCTAATTTCACCAAGAAGCCGGGAAGAATCCACAGGCCATCGCGGAAGATTCCAGTCACTGAAGTGAAGGTTTCAGGTGTGCGCAGCGACATGTCGAAAACCCACAGCAAAAAAGGCAGCAGGACAAACATGATGATGCCACTGACACGGTGCAAAATTGACAGCACGCCTGCGGCAGGTAAGCGGTAAGTGCGGACATCATTGAAGATGTTGATGTTGCGAAACTCAGGCCTTTTCTTGGTGACTTCATTCATGGGGTTTTGGCTTTCAGTGCGAGGAATTTGTGGGGCGTCCCCTCAGGACAAACGGTCGGATTCTAGACCTTTTGACCTGGCTTTTGTTTGATTTGGGGTATTTGTGAATTAAGTTTGGTTGGTGTGTCTTAACTTTTTGGCGGGAAAAATACTGTGAAATAGGTTGCGATATGCAGGGTATGTTGCCGCCATCAATAGGGCTGATTGCGCAACACCTCATCAGGAGCTTGGTGCTCTAATTCAGCTCATTGAGGTAGTGGTGTGTATCCGTTCGGTACAGGCCGCGCCTGAGCTCCATGGGGGTGTCGTTGTAGGTGTAAGCAATGCGCTCAACAGACAGTAGTGGAGTGTGCGATTCGACCTGAAGCAACTGGACCGTTTCGGCATCCGGTGGCAGGATGGCTTTGAGGTGCTCGACGGCTCGCACCATCCGAACACCAAATTCTTTTTCTAGCAAGGCGTAGGTAGGGCCTTGGTAATGGGTGATTTGCTCTGCGCTAATGCCTTTGAAGGCATGTCCTGGCAACCAAATGTCTTCAAGCACTGAAGGGGTGCTCTGCATGGACAGGGTGCGGCGAATGTGGATGACGGCGTCCCCACTGCGCAGGCCGATTTGTGAGGCCAAGTCTGCCGTCGCACGGATACGCTTGCAGAACAAAATGTGCCGCTGGGCAGGGCCTTCTTCGTCCAGTCCGCCGGCATCTGGTCGCAGGCGAAGGAAGCGGTACTGCACATGGCGCTCAGAATGGGTCGCAACAAAAGTTCCTTTGCCTTGCCTGCGCACCAAGAGGTTTTCCGCTGCAAGCTCATCAATCGCCTTGCGCACGGTACCTTGGCTGACCCTTAGCTGCTGGGATAGCTCCATTTCACTGGGAATAGCTTCGCCAGGCTGCCATTGACCCGCTTCAAGCTTTTGCAGAAGTAGTCCCTTGATTTGGCGGTACAAAGGGCTAAACGAAGGCGGCGCCAGAGCAATGGTGCTGGCGCTGTCTTCGGTGTTTTTGCCTGTTGCGTGAAGCTCGGTCATTGTGAAGGGTACGGTTTGTGCAAGAGGTCTGGGAAGTTGTCGGTCGTGGCTGGATGCTCTCGTCAGGCATGTGCTTGGGGCAATGAACAGATTATCGACATTGCTCGTGCGGGATTGCGCAGACAAAGGAAGCTTTTTTGTTTGGCATTGGGCCTCTTGACGCGCTGCGATTGAACTGCGTGTGAGGGCTCCGGGTTTGGATGGAGTCGTGGAAATTGACTCTATTTTACGCGCATTGGAAAGGATATTGGCAATATCTTATATAAGACATAAGAATTTTTGGCGGGCACGGTCAAACCCTTGTAAAATCTGCGGCGCATTCCTTGCTGACCTGTGAAGATGCAGCCCTGTGTTGAATTGCTGGCATATTTTGTGGCTCCTGTGTGGGCTTTGTATGCGGCGTTGCGCGGTGTGCTGATCTTCTTTCAACTTCAATCCAGAGTGGAGAAAAGCTATGAGCAAAAAAGCCGCACGCGTCGCGGTGACCGGTGCAGCCGGCCAAATCGGTTACGCCCTGTTGTTCCGTATCGCATCCGGCGAGATGCTGGGCAAAGATCAGCCAGTGATCTTGCAATTGCTGGAAATTCCAGATGAGAAAGCACAGAAAGCGCTGCAAGGCGTGATTATGGAGCTGCAAGACTGCGCGTTTCCATTGCTCGAAGGCATTGTGGCCGCTGGCGATCCAGAAGTGGCCTTCAAAGATGCAGACTACGCACTGCTGGTTGGCGCTCGTCCACGTGGGCCTGGCATGGAGCGTGCAGATCTGTTGGCTGCTAACGCCCAAATTTTCACAGCACAAGGCAAGGCCTTGAATAAAGTTGCCAGCCGCGACGTCAAAGTACTGGTGGTGGGCAACCCTGCTAACACCAATGCATACATCGCTATGAAGAGCGCGCCAGATCTGCCGCGTGAGAATTTCACAGCCATGCTGCGTTTGGATCACAACCGCGCCGCCAGCCAAATCGCTGAGAAAACCGGTGGCAAAGTGGGTGAGATCAAAAAACTCACCGTCTGGGGTAACCACTCTCCTACGATGTACGCCGATTACCGTTTTGCCTCCATTGGTGGCAAGTCTGTGAAAGACACCATCAATGACCAAGAATGGAACGCCAACGTGTTCCTGCCAACAGTGGGCAAACGTGGTGCAGCCATCATTGAAGCACGTGGTCTGTCTTCTGCTGCTTCGGCTGCAAACGCAGCGATTGACCACATGCGCGATTGGGCTTTGGGCTCGCAAGGTGAATGGGTCACTATGGGGGTTCCATCCAATGGCGAATACGGCATTCCTAAAGACGTGATTTTTGGCTTCCCTGTGGTTACAGAGAATGGCAAATACAAAATCGTTGAAGGCTTGGACATCGACGCATTCAGCCAAGAGCGTCTGGACAAGACACTGGCCGAGCTCCAAGGTGAGCAAGACGGTGTGAAGCACTTGCTGTAATGGCAACAGGGGCGCCGTTGGCGCCCCGTTTTATGTTGGCGCTTGTTTTGAGAATTTCGCGTAGTAGTTGAGCCCTTTCTGACATGACCTTGCCTCTGGATCACCCCCGTTCTGTTTTGCTTGGCAGCCAAGCTGGTGCTTTTGCACTGCCTGTGTGTGACCACTACAGCGGTGTAGAGGTGCGTATGCGCAAAAGCTTGCAGATGCAGGCTGAAATGGCGCAAGAGTTTGGTGCTTGTGTGTTTGATGTCACCCTCGATTGCGAAGATGGCGCCCCGGTTGGTGGTGAGCGTGAACATGCGCAATTGGTTGTTGATTTGGTGCGTAACGCGGCGCCTGCAATGCGTGTTGCGGCGCGGGTGCATGCAACAGACCATCCGTCCTTTGAAGAGGATATCCAGACCATCGTGGGCCAAGCGGGTGATCGACTCAGCCATTTGATGGTGCCCAAGGTTGAAGGCCTGCACGATGTGCAGCGTGCAGTGGCGTTGATGGATGCAGCTGGAGCGCCCAATTTGCCTTTGCATGTTTTGATTGAGTCCCCTCTGGCTGTTCACCATGCGTTTGCTATAGCAGCGCACGCGCGGGTGCAGTCGCTCAGTTTCGGTTTGATGGACTTTGTTTCAGCCCATGGTGGCGCGATTGGTTCAGACGCCATGGGGGTGACTGGCCAGTTTACCCATCCTATGGTAGTGCGTGCGAAGTTGGAGATGGCTGCGGCCTGCCATGCCTATGGAAAAACGCCATCGCATTGTGTAGTCACCGAATTCAACGATCCTGAGGCGATGCGGCAATCGGTATTGCAAGCGAGCCGTCAGCTTAGCTACACACGCATGTGGAGTATCCATCCGTCGCAAATCCGCCCCATTCTTGACGCTTTTTCACCTGATCGTGCTGAAGTTGAGATGTCAGTGCAGATCATTGAGGCAGCCCATGCTGCACAATGGGCGCCGATCAGCCACGATGGGGTTTTGCATGATCGCGCCAGTTACCGTTATTACTGGCAAGTATTGGAGCGTGCGTACCAAACCGGCCAGGCATTGCCTGAATCGGTCAAAGTATGGCTTGCGCCGCAGCGTGGTTGATATGTTGATGTTTAACCAACACTCCCCATCTATATATCCACAGTAAAGAACATGATGCGCATTGCCCTGACAATTCCTGCTATGGCCCTGGTGGCTGTCGCCCTGACCGGCTGTGAGCTGGCCAACACTTTCCCCTTTTTGAATCCAAGCGACAGTTCGGCCACCAGTACTGCCGCTAATGACAAAGCGATTGCTGACCCGCCTGCGCCTGCAGCAGGTCAGGCCTCTGCAACACCTGCCGAGCCTGTGTTGACTGGTGTTGACCGTGTCATCAGCCGTGTGCACAAGGGTAATTTTTTGTGTGCTGGAGCGGTGTCGGTGAATGTGGCGGAAGCGCCAGGCAATCCCCGCGAATTTGTGGTTCAAGGCAAAAATTTCAAGCACCAGATGATTCCGGTGGTGACTGCAAGTGGTGCAATCCGTTTGGAGAACCAAGCCAATGGCATCGTTTGGTTGCAAGTGGGCAAACAGGCCATGCTGATGAACCAAACCAAAGGCCAGCGTCTGGCCGCCGAGTGCGTTCCGAAAGAGTAAGGAACTAGCCTCCCGAACCGCTTTGTGGCAAGCGCTGAGCGTGTGGCGGTAAGCGAGCATTTGGCATGTGACGAGTAGTAAGACTTTTTAGATTGATAGCCCCAGGAGAAAACCATGTTGAACGAATACCGCAAACACGTTGAAGAGCGCGCTGCGCTTGGAATCCCGCCATTGGCGCTGGATGCCAAGCAGGTGGCTGAGCTGATTGAGCTGATCAAAAATCCTCCGGCTGGAGAAGGTGAGTTCTTGCTCGATTTGCTGACACACCGTGTGCCTCCAGGTGTGGACGATGCGGCCAAGGTAAAAGCCAGTTTTTTGGCTGCTGTGGCCCACGGTGATATTCAAGTGGGGCTGATCTCTAAGTCCAAGGCAACTGAGTTGCTTGGCACTATGGTGGGTGGCTACAACGTGCATCCGCTGATTGAGTTGCTCGACGATGCTGAAGTGGCCGATGTGGCTGCTGCTGCATTGAAGAAAACCCTGTTGATGTTTGATTACTTCAATGACGTGGCAGACAAAGCCAAAGCAGGCAATGCCAAGGCCAAAGAAGTGATGCAAAGCTGGGCGGATGCTGAGTGGTTCACTAGCCGCCCCAAAGTGGCTGAAAAAATCACGGTAACCGTATTCAAGGTACCGGGCGAGACCAACACCGACGACCTCTCGCCAGCGCCTGATGCAACGACACGTCCAGACATTCCTATGCACTATTTGGCCATGTTGAAAAATACCCGTCCAGACGCGGTCTTTAAGCCAGAAAAAGATGGTGTGCGTGGGCCGATTCAATTCATCGAAGACTTGAAGAAAAAAGGCCACATTGTGGCTTACGTGGGGGATGTGGTGGGCACAGGCTCATCTCGTAAGTCTGCGACCAATTCGGTGATTTGGGCCACTGGCGATGACATTCCATTCGTACCCAACAAGCGCTTTGGTGGCGTGACTCTGGGTGGCAAAATCGCTCCTATTTTCTTCAACACACAAGAAGACTCTGGTTCTTTGCCGATTGAAGTGGATGTTTCCAAATTGGAAATGGGCGATGTAATCGATATCTTCCCTTATGACGGCAAGATTGAAAAAGACGGCGCCACAATCGCAGAATTCAGCCTCAAAAGCGAGGTGCTGCTCGATGAGGTGCAGTCTGGTGGCCGTATCAACCTGATTATTGGCCGTGCGCTGACCGCGAAAGCCCGTGAGTTTTTGGGGTTGCCTGCTTCGACTGAATTCCGCTTGCCTCAGGCACCGGCGGAATCCAAAGCTGGGTTCACGTTAGCGCAAAAAATGGTAGGCCGTGCTGTTGGTTTGCCTGAAGGTCAAGGCGTGCGTCCAGGCACGTACTGCGAACCGCGCATGACCACAGTGGGCTCGCAAGATACGACTGGTCCAATGACGCGTGACGAGTTGAAAGACTTGGCTTGTTTGGGCTTCTCGGCAGATATGGTGATGCAGTCTTTCTGCCATACCGCAGCCTATCCAAAACCAGTGGACGTGAAAACCCACCGTGAACTGCCTGCGTTCATCTCCAACCGTGGCGGTGTGGCGTTGCGCCCAGGTGACGGTGTGATCCATAGCTGGCTCAACCGTTTGCTGCTGCCAGATACCGTTGGTACTGGTGGTGACTCCCACACCCGTTTCCCGATTGGGATCAGCTTCCCTGCTGGTTCTGGTTTGGTGGCTTTTGGTGCAGCCACAGGTGTGATGCCTTTGGATATGCCTGAATCTGTGCTTGTGCGTTTCAAGGGCGATTTGCAGCCTGGGGTTACCCTGCGTGACTTGGTGCATGCCATTCCTTTGTATGCCATCAAGCAAGGCTTGCTGACTGTGGCCAAGGCAGGCAAGAAGAACATCTTCTCAGGCAAAATTTTGGAAATTGAAGGCCTGCCTGATTTGAAGGTTGAGCAAGCATTTGAATTGTCGGATGCGTCGGCTGAACGCTCGGCTGCAGGTTGCACGATCAAGCTCAATACTGAGCCGGTCAAAGAGTACCTGACCAGCAATATTGTGTTGATGAAGAACATGATCGCTGATGGCTACGCTGATGCGAAGACGTTGCAGCGCCGTATTGAAAAAGTGCAAGCTTGGTTGGCCAAGCCTGAATTGCTCGAAGCGGATAAGGATGCGGAATACGCAGCCGTGATCGAAATCGATTTGGCAGATATCAAAGAGCCTATCGTGTGCTGCCCGAATGATCCAGACGACGCCAAGTTCCTGTCCGAAGTGGCAGGCACCAAGATTGACGAAGCCTTTATCGGCTCATGCATGACCAATATCGGCCACTTCCGCGCCGCTGCGAAATTACTGGGTGGCCAGCGCGATATTCCCGTCAAACTGTGGGTGGCTCCGCCAACCAAAATGGACGAGAGCGAGCTGATCAAAGAAGGGCATTACGCGGCATTTGGCACAGCTGGTGCACGTACTGAAATGCCAGGCTGTTCCTTGTGCATGGGCAACCAGGCGCAAGTGCGTGAAGGCGCAACCGTGATCTCGACTTCGACCCGTAACTTCCCGAACCGTCTGGGTAAAAACACCCAAGTGTTCCTGGGCTCTGCTGAGTTGTCGGCTATTGCTTCACGTTTGGGATACTTGCCTACTCCTGAAGAGTACCTGAAGGAAATGGGCGTGATCGATGCGGATAAAGCCAGCGTCTACCGCTACATGAACTTCAATGAAATTGAAGAGTATGTGGACAATGCCAAAGGCGCTGCAACGGTGTAAGCCGATCGCTGGCAGCGCTCGCACATAGGCAGGCGCCGGTGCTTGCCGCGCCAGCGCTCCATAAAAAAACCGCTCGATCAAGAGCGGTTTTTTTGTTTGTGTTGGCCTTGTGCCAACAGTACTGAAGACACATCCAATCTGTAGGCCTCTAATCAGCCATAGGAGATTGGAATGCGTTGCCAGTGCGTTGTTGTGTTGTTGCTGGAGTAGCGAAGCACTTCTGCCCGCGGGGTATCACTGTCCATATCCCAATCGGCCATGACGATGCGTGCCTGCCCATTGCCGAGATCATGTTCTGCGGGCATGTGGGTGTGGCCATGGATCAAGGTGTTGCAGCCAGTGGTTTGCAGCCATTGTTTGGTTGCCTCGGTATTGAGGTCAACGTAGCTGTCCAGACTCTGGCCTTGTTTGCGATTTTCACTTTCACTGCGGATGCTAGCCGCGAATGCACGCCGGGCCGTCAGTGGTTGGGTGAGAAACTGCTGTTGCCAGGCAGGGTTGCGGCTTAATGTGCGAAATTGTTGGTATGACAAGTCATCGGTGCACAGTGCGTCCCCATGAGAGAGGAGCCAGCGTGGTGCTTCTGTACCAGTGCCAATTTGCAAAACGGTGGGGTCTTGCAAGAGTTGTACACCTGTGCGGTTGGCAAACGCCTCTCCAATCACAAAGTCGCGATTGCCATGCATGAAATACACCGCTTTGCCTGCGGCAGTGGTTTGCTGTAATGCAGCAGCTACTTCTGCTTCAAAACTGCCAGTCTCATTCAGAGCATCATCACCCACCCAAACCTCAAACAAATCACCCAAGATCAGAATGTGCTGCGCTGGGGTGATTTGTAAATAGTGGGCAAACATAGCCCAAGTTTTGGGGTGGCTGCGCTGCAAATGCATGTCAGCCACACAATCAACGATAGTGGGTGCGTGGGGTGAATGCGGCGCAGTGAGTGTCAATTGCCCAGCGTTCATGGCATCACCCGGTTTGGCATCGTTTGCAGCAAGGGCAATTTAGACTTCAACGGCTTTGGTAATGACCACGTCTTCTTTTGGTACATCGTCATGGTAGCCGCGGCGGCCTGTTGCTACGGCTTTGATAGCGTCTACTACTGCTGTTCCATCGACCACTTTGCCGAATACGGCGTAGCCCCAACCATCTTGGCCTGGGTAGTTCAGGAAACTGTTATTGCCTACGTTGATGAAAAATTGTGCTGTTGCTGAGTGTGGGGCGCTGGTGCGAGCCATGGCCACAGTGTATTGATCGTTTTTGAGACCGTTTTTGGCTTCGTTTTCGATTTCTGCGCCAGTGGCTTTTTGGTTCATGCCCGGCTCAAACCCACCGCCTTGAATCATGAAATTGCCAATCACGCGGTGAAAAATCGTGTTGTTGTAATGGCCATTGCGTACGTAGGTGAGGAAGTTTTCTGTTGATTTGGGTGCTTTTTCTGCATCCAATTCCAGTGTGATGATGCCGTGGTTGGTGTGAAGTTCAACTTTTGGATTGCTCATGGTGTTCCTTTGAGGGTGAGTGCGTCGCCTGGGCCATATTGGTTGTGCGTGTTCCAAGCGATGTATGAAAGAGGGCGTTCGGTTTATTGGATTTTGGTGGCCGAAATGATCGTCACCGTAGTGGCTGGCACATTTTCATGTGCGCCTTTGTTGGTTGTTTCGACAGCTTTGATCTTGTCCACAACGTCCATCCCTTCAACCACCTTGCCGAACACAGCGTAGCCTGGGTTGCCTGGGCGGTAATTCAATGGGGTGTTGTTGTTCACGTTGATGAAAAACTGGCTGGTGGCTGAGTTAGGCACCATGGTGCGGGCCATGGCAATGGTGCCACGTTCATTTTTCAGGCCATTGTCTGATTCGAGCACGATGGGCGCACGCGTGGGCTTTTGGCTCATGTCTTCGATAAAACCGCCGCCTTGAATCATAAAGCCGTCAATCACGCGGTGAAAAATAGTGCCGTCATAGTGCTTGTCTTGCACATACTGCAAGAAGTTTTCAACTGTTTTAGGCGCTTTTTGCGGTTCCAGCTCCACGACAATGTCCCCTTGCGAGGTGTGCAGTTTCACACGTGGCAAAGCATCTGCCGCCTGCGCGATGGCTGGGAAGATGGCTGCGGCAGCCAATGTGCCTGCAAACAGAGCGCGAAGGGTGCGGCGTTTGGATGAAGTGTTTGGCATAGGAATAAAGGAATAACGAGTGTGAAAGTACAGGTGCTGCGGCATAGGGCCGAAACAGCCGTTCAGGACAATGGTCTATCAGTAGGTCGATGGCCCGGCTCCTGACGGAGTAGCCTAGACCCCTAATACCTAAGCCATTGTGTGGCTTAAAGGGATTGAAAAGTTCCGGCGCCACCTGGGTGCAGGCGAAGTTTGGGTCAGCTGAGGCGCCATCATAAACGCGGATGCGGGTTGCTGCGAAGGAGGCTGTGGGGTTGCATGACCTTCACTGGAGCAGGCACAAAGCTATCACGGAGAGGATGTGTCCGGTGTAGTCGCTTCTGGTTGTGTTTTTTGCGATCCCGGTAACACCGCTTTCAATGCACTAAGTTGCGCATGGGTTTGTGCGGTGGGCGCGAGTTGGTTTGCCTTTTCCAAATGGCTGATGGCCAGTTGCACCATGACTTGTGCCAGATTGGCATGTGCTTGGGCGTAATCAGGGTTGTTGACCAGTGCTTTCTCCAGCATGTCGCGCGCTTCAGGCAGGCGGCCTTGTGCAGCACGCAAACTGGCCAGATTGTTCCAGGGCTCTGCTAATTCTGGATAGGTCTGTGTGAGCGCGGTGAGCGTTTCTTCTGCCGCTTCGGTTTGCCCTAGCGCAGTTTCTGCATTGGCCTTGAGAAATTGGAGTTGTGGATCGCGTGGGGTGGCTTGTAAAGCTTGCTCGGCTTGCTCTAACGCCTGTTTGTTCTGCCCATTGCTTAATAGTGATTGGATAGTGGTGTGGGCTTGTGTTTGCGCGGCTGCATGGGGCAGTGCTGCGAACACAAGAGCACAAGCGCTAATGCTGCTGACCAGCAAACGTTGCAGTGGATGAGGGTAGCAGGCAACAAAGGAGCGCAATAAGAACATAGGCTTGATGAAATGAGATCTGCAGTCTGGTGTTGAACCTTCAAGAGGTTCCTTAGTATAGAGGGTAGACAGGGCCTTAGACGTTCGTGGGAGGGGGCACTGTGTGCTGAGGAAGTTTTTGTGGGGCACAACTGAGCATTTCAAATTTAGAGTGCCAGCTAATTGTGCGGCGTGTGGCTTTGTTAGCCTATCTCTACTGAATGGCGCTACCCTTTGTTTGGATGCTGAAATTACTCGGTTTTGCAAATAGCCGGATAATGGCAGGTTGCATTCACGCAGCATCGGCCTTTGAGTAATGGGCGAGGCGCTGCATTTCGGATTGATGGAGCAGGTTTTTCTCTTATGAGTCTTCGCATCTACAACACCCTTACCCGCGCTGTGAGCGAGTTCACCCCTTTGGAAGCGGGCCATGTTCGCATGTATGTGTGCGGCATGACGGTGTATGACTATAGTCATTTGGGCCATGCCCGGTCGATGGTTGCTTTTGATGTGGTGCAGCGCTGGCTCAAAACGATTGGATACCGCGTTACTTACGTGCGCAACATCACAGATATTGACGACAAAATTATTCGGCGTGCGACTGAGAATGGGGAAAGCATTCGCCATTTAACGGACCGCATGATTACCGCGTTGACAGAGGATGCGGATGCCTTGGGTATTGAGCGTCCTACCCATGAGCCGCGAGCAACGGACTATGTTCCCCAGATGCTCAGCATGATTGCAACGCTGGAGGCGAAGGGCTTGGCGTATCGCAGCGGTGGTCAGGCAGAGCATGGCGACGTCAATTACGCAGTGCGTAAGTTCCATGGCTACGGCAAGTTGTCAGGCAAAAGCCTGGAAGAGTTGCGGGCGGGTGAGCGTGTGGCTGTACTAGACGGCAAGCAGGATCCACTTGATTTTGTGCTTTGGAAGAGCGCTAAGGACAGCGAGCCTGAAGACGCTAAATGGGATAGCCCGTTTGGAAAAGGACGGCCAGGTTGGCATATTGAATGTTCGGCGATGGGCTGCGCGTTGTTGGGCGAGCATTTTGATATCCATGGCGGCGGTGCCGACCTCGCATTTCCTCACCATGAAAACGAGATCGCCCAGAGTGAAGGCGCCAACGGCGTGCCATTTGCCAATGTCTGGATGCACAACGGCTTTATCAATGTGGATAACGAGAAGATGTCCAAGAGTTTGGGCAATTTCTTCACCATCCGCGATGTGCTCCAGTCGTTCGATGCGGAAACCATTCGTTTCTTTATTTTGCGTAGCCATTACCGCAGTCCCCTTAATTACAGCGATGTGCATTTGAAGGATGCCCATGCTGCACTCAAGCGGTTGTATACCGCTTTATCTCTGGTGACTCCGGCGGCTGACTATGCCATTGATTGGCAGCAGCCGTATGCCGCACGTTTTGCCGCCGCCATGAATGAGGACTTTGGCACGCCAGAGGCTGTGGCCGTGCTCTTTGATTTGGCTGGTGAAGTCAATCGCAGCCATGACGACAAAATGGCTGCGCTTCTCAAAGCCTTGGGTGGTGTGATGGGGGTGTTGCAACGCGATCCAGAGGCTTTTTTGCAAGCAGGCAATGCCGTAGATGCCAGCGTGATTGAGGCGCAGATTGCAGAGCGTGCCGCAGCTAAGGCTGCGAAAGACTTCGCCAAGGCCGATGGGATCCGCAAGGCCTTGCTGGAACAAGGTATTGTGTTGAAGGATTCCGCCCAAGGGACAACGTGGGAGATGGCGCTCTGATGGCTGCAGTACGTCCAAAGGTGAAGCCTGTTGAGCAGGCCGCTACACCAGTCAAAAAAACAGTACGCGCCAAGGCCGCAACACCGACTGTAGTCAAAAAAGCGGCAGGTAAGGCTCTGGCTGCGGAGAAAAAAAGTGCCAAGCAAGACGCCAAGAGCATTGATGCTGCTAGTGCAGTGAAGGCTTCGGGTGCTACCAGTGTCCGCAAGCGCAGCGGCCGCACGGTGGTCGCTGATGAGCAGATCGAGTCTGTAAAGAAGCCAGTTGCGCCTAAATCTGCAACTGCTAAAAAATCAGTGGCGACCAAAACGGCCACTAGAAAAATGGCTAAGACTGCTGTGCAACCAGTGTCCTTAACCATTGAGGCAGTGGAGTCGGAGCCGGTGGTGAAAAAACGCGCTGCGGTTAAGTCCGTCGGCATTTCCGGCGTGGACATTTCTCCTGCTAAATTGGCACGTCAAAAAGTGTCTGCAACCAAAGCTGTTGAAGTGAAAAAACCAGCGACCGCAGTACTTAAAAAGACGGTGGTTGATGCAGAGGCGGCAGGAAAGTCCAAGCAGACTGACAGTACTGTTATTGCTGAATCAGTCAGTCCGGAGTACTGGGAAGAAGCATGCCGCTACCTGATCAAGAAAGACCGCATTTTGCGCAAAATCATTCCGAAATATTCGGGAATGGGATTGCAGTCACGCGGTGATGCTTTCTCGACTTTGGCGCGCAGCATTGTGGGTCAGCAAATTTCTACGTCAGCTGCTGCTGCGGTGTGGAGTCGTGTGGAGCAAAGCGTGCGCGGCAAATTCACTGCTGCAAAGGTATTGGCTTTGGATGAAGCCAGCTTGCGGGCATCTGGCTTATCTATGCGCAAGGCCGAGTACTTGCGAGATTTGGCATTGCACGTACAGGAAGGGCGCTTGAACGTCAAAGCCTGGCAGAAAGCCGATGATGAAGCCATTATTGCGGAGCTGACGGCAGTGCGTGGCATTGGCCGTTGGACGGCAGAAATGTTTTTGATGTTTCACCTTATGCGCCCCAACGTTCTGCCACTGGATGATCTGGGCTTGATTCAGGGCATTAGCCGTAATTATTTTTCTGGAGAGCCGGTTTCACGCAGCGATGCGCGTGAGGTCGCCGAAGGCTGGAAGCCTTGGCGCACCGTGGCAACATGGTATATGTGGCGCTCATTGGCGCAGCCTCAGGCCTATTGAAACTGCTTTGAGCAGTAGCGTGCGTTGGCTTGTTTAGCCAGCAAGCGCTTTCGGAGCTAGAAAAAGCACAATTCTTGAGCAGTGGGATGTGTGGCCTAAAATGCGGCCACTTGCCTGTATGTCAATTCAGCGGTTTGAACCTTGTGGACTCAAACCCCGCACCTATCAATCATGGCTAAAAAGAATTATTTGGATTTTGAAAAACCGATCGCAGACTTGGAGTTGCGTATTGAAGAGTTGCGCACCGTCAATGATGGCAATGACTCAGTAAACCTCAGCCATGAGATTGAACAGCTGAGTAAGAAGAGTCAGCAGCTTGCGCGTGATATTTACAAGAATCTCACTCCATGGCAAACCACTAAAGTGGCACGGCACCCAGACCGTCCATACACCTTGGATTACGTGCGTGAGATGTTTACCGATTTCACCGAGTTGCATGGTGATCGGCATTTTTCTGAGGATGCCTCGATTGTGGGCGGTTTAGCGCGGTTTGATGGCGCTCCTTGCGTTGTGCTGGGGCACCAAAAGGGGCGTGACACGAAGGAGCGTGCTAAGCGCAATTTCGGCATGACCAAGCCAGAAGGCTACCGCAAGGCGTTGCGTTTGATGAAAATGGCAGAGAAGTTCCGTATTCCTGTCTTCACTTTTGTGGATACGCCTGGTGCCTACCCCGGAATTGATGCGGAAGAACGCAACCAATCTGAGGCGATTGGTCGGAATATTTTTGAAATGGCCCAACTCAAGACCCCCATCATTAGCACCATCATTGGTGAAGGCGGCTCGGGTGGTGCTTTGGCGATTAGCGTAGCTGATGCGGTGATCATGCTGCAGTACTCTGTGTATTCAGTGATCAGTCCGGAAGGTTGTGCCTCCATTTTGTGGAAAACAGCCGAAAAAGCCGAAGAAGCGGCGCAAGCGTTGGGTATTACCGCGCCGCGTTTGCAGACGCTGGGCTTGGTCGATAGCGTAGTTGGTGAACCATTGGGTGGGGCCCATCGTGATTGCAAGCAGATGGCATTTCAGCTCAAGCGCGAATTAGAGCGTGCTTTGGCGGAAATCAAAGATTTGCCAACCGAGCAATTGATTGCCCGCCGCCATGAGCGCATTTTGAGTTATGGCAAATTCAATGAAACGCCCGTTGCAAAAGCCAAGCGTTAAGTGTGTGAGCGTGGGGACGGATTTCTCCTTGCTTACGCTGTTGGCATTGAATCAATGATCTGATTGCCTCTCTTGAGTTTGACGGATTTTCCGCGTGGTGGATGTGAAAACCTGCCTTGATCATGCGCTTGCGCGCTGGCAATTTAACGGCCCTGTTGCGATCGCTTTGAGCGGTGGGGCCGATTCCACTGCTTTGTTATTGGCGTGCTGGCAGCGCTGGCCAGCACAAGTAGCGGCCATTCATGTGCACCACGGCCTTCAGGATGCTGCTGATGGCTTTGCCAGTTTTTGCCAACAGCTGTGTCAGCAATGTTGTATTCCTTTGCACATTGAGCGCGTTGATGCACGCCATCAACCAGGTCAGAGCCCTGAGGACGCCGCCAGAAAAGCAAGGTATGGTGCATTGACTGCGGGGGCGCAAGCACTAAGACAGGTGCATGCCGTGGATGTGCGTTCCATTGCACTGGCCCAGCATGCAGATGATCAGGTAGAAACCTTGTTGCTGGCACTGAGTCGTGGTGCTGGCTTGCCAGGCCTGTCGGCCATGCCCGCTTTTTGGCAACGCAATCATCTTGACTGGCATCGCCCTTTATTGGATGTGCCCGGTCAGGCATTGAGGCAATGGCTGCAGGGGCAAGGGCAGGCGTGGATTGAGGATCCGACCAACGAGGATCAGACGTTTACTCGCAACCGTATTCGTCAGCAAATCATGCCTGCTTTGGCAGAGGCATTTCCGACTTTTCGCCATACTTTTGCGCGTAGCAGTGCCCATGCGGCGCAGGCGCAGCAGCTACTGCACGAGGTGGCGCAAGAGGACTGGCTGCGTTTAGAGCAAAAGCCTTCTATTCGTGGTCTGCAGCAACTCTCTATTGCACGGCAAGCCAATGTGCTGCGTTTTTGGCTTATGCAGCAGCAGGAGAGAGCCTCGACCGTGCAACTGCAGGAATTGCAGCGCCAAATTGCAGCTTGCACAACCCGTGGCCATGCAATTCACATTAAAGTGGGGCGGGGTTTCGTTATCCGTGAAAAAGACCATTTACTTTGGGTAAAATAGGCCGGTTTTGCTTTTGCGAATCAATTCCGTATTCTCAATGCCGCAGGGTTGCGGGTGCATGTGAATTGATGACTTTTGAGCGCAATGCGTGGCATTGCACAACTTGCAGAAAAGAAGATGGCACTGATTGTTCATAAATACGGTGGTACCTCCATGGGCACTACCGAGCGCATCCGTAACGTGGCCAAGCGTGTCACTAAATGGGTTAAGGCAGGTCACCAAGTTGTGGTGGTTCCCAGTGCCATGAGTGGTGAGACCAATCGTTTATTAGGACTGGCTGCTGAGCTTGAACCTAAAGAGCGAGACAGCAGTACGCGCCGCGAGTTGGACGCTTTGGCAGCAACAGGGGAGCAAGCCTCGTCTGCTTTGCTGGCTATTGCGCTGCAGGCTGAAGGCCAGCCTGCTGTCAGTTTCACGGGCTGGCAAGTGCCTGTTCGCACTGACAGTTCCCATATGAAAGCGCGCATTGAATCGATCGAAGGTCAGCGCATTCGTAAAGAATTGGACGGTGGGCGTGTCGTTATCGTTACGGGTTTTCAAGGTATTGATGATCAAGGCAATATCACTACGCTCGGGCGAGGCGGCTCTGATACATCTGCAGTCGCGATTGCCGCAGCCATCAAGGCTGATGAATGCTTGATCTATACCGATGTGGATGGTGTTTATACGACCGATCCGCGTGTGGTGCCCAATGCGCAGCGCCTCAAAACCATTAGCTTTGAAGAAATGCTGGAATTGGCCAGTCTTGGCTCCAAAGTTCTGCAAATTCGCTCAGTTGAGTTTGCAGGTAAATACCGCGTCCCGTTGCGCGTGCTCTCTAGCTTTACCCCTTGGGATATTGATTTGGTGGAAGAAGCCAAGTCCGGCACATTGATCACTTTCGAGGAAGACGAAAAAATGGAAAAAGCAGTTGTTTCAGGCATCGCCTTCACGCGTGACGAAGCCAAAGTGTCTGTTCTGGGTGTTCCTGACAAGCCAGGCATTGCCCACATCATTTTGGGCGCGGTGGCAGATGCCAATATCGAGGTGGACGTCATCATTCAAAACCTCAGTAAAGAAGGCAAGACTGATTTCAGTTTCACGGTTACACGCGCAGACTATGAGCGCACACTGAAGTTGCTCAACGATAAAGTGCTGGCGCAGCTTGGCGAAGGTACAAGCGTGGTGGGCAATACGCAAATCAGCAAGGTCAGCATTGTTGGTATTGGCATGAAGAGCCATGCCGGTGTTGCCAGCACCATGTTCCGTGCCTTGAGCCAAGAAGGCATCAATATTCAGATGATCTCTACCTCCGAGATCAAAACGTCAGTAGTTATTGACGAAAAGTACGTTGAACTGGCTGTTCGCTCATTGCATACTGCTTTTGGTTTGGATGGCGATACCACTATTGAAGTGCCAAAGCGTAACGACGAAAAATAAACAAAATTCTTGCTTTTTGCCTGAAAAGGTATGATTTTCAGGCATAATTGCTGTCTTCAAGCGGAGACGTGACCGAGAGGCCGAAGGTGCTCCCCTGCTAAGGGAGTATGGGGTGATGAGCTCCATCAAGGGTTCGAATCCCTTCGTCTCCGCCAATGATGTATATAAATCAACAACTTACGAATGAGTTTCTGATTTGTACCACATAAAAACCCACATAAAGCAAGCCGCTTATGTGGGTTTTTTCTTGCCTTCCTCTCAATAGGCTGCCTGAAAGAAAACTTCAAATAAAAAGATTTCAGCCACATATCACCCCCTTGAACACAAAGATGTTTGCCTGTTTTCGCAGCATCTATGGCTCATCCATCAGCCCCTTTTCATTCTGGATCGGGGGCTTTTTGTTTGTCCTCTTCAAGGAGTTTTCATGGCTTCATGCCCCCATTGTCATTCTCACAATCTCAAACACCGCACTCTGGGTAGAACCGTTGCTGGTTCTGTCGGAGGCTTAGCCGGAGGTGCCGCAGGCGTTGCCGGTGCGTTGAACGGCGCACGCACTGGTGCCATGGCCGGTGTCGTTGCTGGCCCCATTGGTTCTGTCTTAGGCTCTATTGCAGGTGCTGCCCTTGGCGGTCTGCTGGGCAGCAAGATCGGCTGTGAAGTCGGTTCTGCCGTTGGCGATAGCTTGGATGCCAATGTCTTGGACAACATCGAATGCATCGACTGTGGTCACACCTTCCGCTTGTGATGGTTTTGCTGATTGATTCAGTAGTCTCTCTTCCCCTTTTGCTTTTCCTTGTTCTTTTACTCATAGGCCCACTGGTTTTATCCAGTGGGCTTTTTTGTTGTCTTGTCTTCTTTCCCTGCTCCCTCTTTCCTGTTCATTTTTACTTTAAGGAGTCTGTATGTCCCATCTCGTCGAAACCATGGCCTATGCAGGCCAAACCCCTTGGCATGGTCTGGGCCACAAACTGGCCCGTCGTCAGCCCATAGATGTCTGGGCACAAAAGGCTGGTATGGACTGGACCATTGAATCCACCCCAGTGCGCTACATGGCAGAAGACAAGTCTTTGGGCCTTGGTTATGGCGAAGCCCTGGAGTTTCCAGACCAACGCGTCTTGTACCGCTCGGATACCAAGGCACCACTCTCAGTGGTCGGTAGTCGCTACAAAGTTGTTCAACCCCGCGAGGTCTTGGAGTTCTACCGTGATCTCACCGAAGTCTCTGGCTTTGAATTAGAAACAGCCGGAGTATTGCGTGCCGGTCGTAAGTTCTGGGCATTGGCCCGTACTGGCAAAGAAACCGCCCTCAAAGGCAATGACGTGGTCAAAGGCTATTTGTTATTGGCGACTTCTTGCGATGGCACCTTGGCCACGACTGCAACACCAACAACCGTGCGGGTCGTCTGCAACAACACCTTGTCCATTGCTTTGGCAGGTGCTGCAGGAAACGCCTCTGGCGCCATTCGTGTACCGCACAGCCGCTCATTCAACCCTGACGAAGTCAAACGCCAATTGGGTATTGCAGTCACCCAGTGGGATGGTTTCATGTACCGCATGAAGATGCTCACTGAACGCAAAGTCAAAACCCACGAAGCGATGGACTTTTTCCTCAAAGTACTGTGTACGAATGAAGGAAACAGCAATGGCACTCGCGGCTATACCGGGTTAACCAATGAGCGTGCATTGAAGAAAGCCCAATCCTTGTACGAAGGTGCTGGCCGTGGCGCAGAGCTACAAGCAGCCAAAGGCACAGCCTGGGGCTTGCTGTCATCCATTACGGAGTTTGTGGACCATGAGCGCCGTGCACGTTCACAAGACAACCGCTTGGACAGTGCTTGGTTCGGTCAAGGTGCTGCAATCAAACAGAAGGCCCTAGAACAGGCCTTATCGATGGTGGAGTGATCTGCCTATGTCTAAGCCCCAAACACCCCGTCATAAGGCCCCTGTAGCGATACAGGGGCTTTTTTGTTGTGGGTGTTGGGTATCGCTGTGCATGCGCGGTCAAACGCCATTGATCTATGTATGCCATTTTTAAATTCCATGGAGGTTTTGATGTCTCAAGTCACTTCAAATGTTGAATCCACTCAACGCCCCTTGCGCTCTGCAGTACGCCCCGCATTACGCCTGGTTAAAACCAATGACCTCTCACGCGATGAATGGCTGGATGTGCGCATGAAAGGCATTGGCTCATCCGATGCCGCTTCTGCGGTGGGTCTCAATCCCTACTGCTCCCAGCTGGAGCTGTGGATGGTTAAAATCGGTAGACAACATCTGCTGCCGCAAGACGATCCCAATGACGAATCCAGCCCCATGTATTGGGGCACATTGCTGGAACCCATTGTGGCTGCGCATTACACCAAACGTACAGGCAACAAGGTACGCCGGGTCAATGCCGTCTTGCAGCATCCTGAGCACCCTTGGATGCTGGCCAATATCGACCGTGAAGTGGTGGGGGCAAACGATGTACAAATTCTGGAATGCAAAACAGCAGGCCTGAACGGAGCCCGTCTCTGGAAAGACGGAGTGCCCGAATACATCCAACTGCAAGTTATGCACCAACTGGCAGTCACAGGCAAACAAACTGCTGACGTCGCTGTACTCATCTGTGGTCAAGAACTGCAAGTGCATCGCATTGAACGGGACGAAACCATGATTGCCCAACTCATTGCACTGGAGCAGCAGTTCTGGCGTTTGGTCACATCTAACCAAGAGCCGGATGCCGATGGTTCGGATTCAGCGGATCTGGCCCTGCGGTGTTTGTATCCCAAAGATGCAGGCTCCATCGTGGATTGGAAGGCAGATTCGTCTATGAGCGCCACGTTTGGTGATTTGCTGGATGTACGCAGTCAGCTGACCAAGTACCAAGAGCAAGAAAGCCAGCTGAAGCAAACCATTCAACAAGCCATGGGCCATGCCAGTGTCGCCTTGTTTGAAACAGGTTCAGTGAGCTGGAAACAAGCCAAAGAATCCAGCAGCATCGACACCAAGAAGCTGGCTCAAGATCAGCCTGAACTCATTGCGCAATACACACAAACCAA